>NC_009483.1:3820000-5136364 GCF_000016745.1 Geotalea uraniireducens Rf4
ATATTCTGTCCCGCCTGGGTAATGTTAAGCACCGCATAGCTAATTGCCGCCTGACCAGACGCCACAGCCAGCGCCCCCACTCCGCCGTCCAATTGAGCCATGCGCTGCTCCAGCACGTCGGTGGTCGGGTTCATGATCCGCGTATATATATTGCCGAACTCTTTCAGTCCGAATAAATTTGCCGCATGTTCTGAACTTTTAAATACATAGGACGAGGTCTGGTAGATAGGGACTGCCCTGGACAGGGTTGTTGGATCAGGAGTTTGGCCGGCATGCAGAGCCAGCGTATCAAAGTTGAATTTGTTTTCGGACATAATCATCCCCCTTTATATTTATATGGTATTTGGGCACACAGCTTATCATTACAATTTAAGTCAAGAATGTTTCGTCAGATAGTAATTAAACCCCATGGAGCTTGTCAATCATTTAATTCCAGTGGTTACCCTTTCCCCGCCCATACAATTTAGTCAGCTCCTTCAGGCGTTTCGCTACGCTGCTGTTGAGTGCGTCGGCAGTAAACCGCCATGACCAGTTGCCTCCGGCAACACCCGGGATATTCATCCGTCCCGTACTTGGAAGCTCCAGGATATCCTGAAGTGGAAAGACGGCAATATCCGCCACCGACGCCAGTGCTGCCCGGATCAGCTCCCAACTGATATTTTCCCCGCTGACATTAAGATAATCGAGGATATTTTGCTGATCTTTTTCCTTGAGGGAGGCAAACCACCCTGAGGTAGTATCGTTGTCATGGGTTCCGGTATAAACTGCGCAATTCCTTGTATGATTATGGGGAAGATAGGGATTCTTGGGACCGGAGCCGAAAGCAAACTGGAGGATCTTCATGCCCGGAAAGCCAAACCTGTCCCGCAAAGCTTCAACCTCTGGCGTTATTACCCCCAGGTCCTCTGCTATAAGAGGCAATTGACCAAGTTGGTCGATCAAGGCATGAAAGAGAGATTCGCCGGGACCTTTAACCCATCGGCCGTTTTTTGCTGTCTTTTCCCTAGCCGGCACCTCCCAGTACGCCTCGAAACCGCGAAAATGGTCTATCCTGACCATATCATAGAGGGAGAGATCGTTACGCAAACGGGCCACCCACCAGCCAAAGCCGTCAGACGCGACCTTATCCCAATTATAGAGCGGATTACCCCACAATTGACCGGTTTTACTGAAATAATCGGGTGGCACACCGGCCACGACAGTCGGTCTCCCCTCATCGTTCAGGTGAAACAGGTGTGGATTGGCCCAGACATCCACCGAATCAAAGGCTACAAATATAGGCATGTCACCGATTATTTCTATTCCCATTTCATTTGCATACGACTTTAAGCGCAGCCATTGGCGAGAAAACTGCCACTGCATATATTTCTGTTCACCGATGGCGGCTCCGAGCTTTTGCGAATATTCTTCCAGGGCTTCCGGTTTGCGCAGGGCAATATCTTCCGGCCAGTCGCACCAGCTCTTCCCCTTGAAATGTTCCTTGAGCGCCATAAAGAGGGCATAGTCGTGAAGCCAGAAAGTGCTGTCACAGAAGCGCCAGAAATCTTCCTTACGGCATTGCTCGCCCGCAGTGAAAAAAGATGCTGCCGCCTTGCGCAACACATGATATTTATGCCGTTCAACCGCGTGATAATCAACGCGCTCTTCCGGCAAATCAATCTTTAACTCCTTGCCTGGGACATCCCCTTCGTCAACAATAGTTTCAAGTGAAACAAGCAGGGGATTGCCGGCAAAAGCCGAATAGCAGGAGTATGGAGAGTTACCATAAGCCGTTGGCCCTAAAGGCAATATCTGCCAGATCGTTTGACCGGACTTGTGAAGGAAATCAATGAAACGGCGCGCATCGCTCCCAAATGAGCCAATCCCCCCGGAACCCGGCAGAGATGTGGGGTGGAGCAGGACACCGCTTTTTCTTCTGTGTTGCATGGAATGCCTCTCTTGCTGGATTAGATAGTAGTCTACTATGCCACAAAGCCGCTGGAATGCAAATCAACAAGGGAAAAGATTAGGCCTATTTCAGGATGAAAGATGCACTGTCGAGCATGGCTTTACTAAAATCGGAGGAAATGATATACAGGAAAAATCAAATTAGAGAAGAGAGGTGACAGGAAATGGAAACCATCAAAACAGCAATGTTTGAAACATTAATGGAAAGTGCCGTTCCCAACGAAGCAGGTGGGTTCACCTTCACCCTGGAAGGAAAATCTTATCAGATCATGGATACCCTGGAGATCTCCAAGATTGCCCAGGATCACGGCTACATAATCATTTACTGAACAGAGGCCAGAATCTCATCAACCCTCTTGCCATCCAACGATTCTTCCTCCAGGAGTGCACTGGCCAGGGCATCAAGCTTTGGTCGGTTGGCAAAGACCAATCCTTCGGCCTTGAGCTCAGCCTCTTTGATGACCGCCGCTATCTCCTGATCAATAAGCCATGCCATCTGCTCTGAAAATGATTTTTCCTCCGCCAGCTTGCGACCGAGAAATGGATGCTCCTCACCGCGGGTAAAGGTCATCGCCCCGATCTTGTCGCTCATCCCCCACTGACAAACCATCTTCTCCGCCAAATCGGTCACCGTTTTCAAGTCGCTCTGACCACCGGTAGATAGGTCGTTGAAAACCAATCGCTCGGCAACCCTTCCTCCGAGTGACACGCAGAGGCGATTTACCAGATAGGTTTTAGGGTAGTGATAGCGATCGTCCTCCGGCATCTGCTGGGTTACGCCGAGGGCCATACCGCGGGGGATAATGGTCACCTTGTGGACCGGATCAGTGCCAGGAAGGAGCCTAGCCACCAGGGCATGGCCCGCTTCATGGTAAGCGGTAATACGCTTTTCCTGGTCTGAGATGACCATCTTCCGCTCCCCACCCATCAATATCTTGTCCTTGGCCTTTTCCAGATGGCCCATATTGACGCTCGAAGCATTCTCCCTTGCCGCCTGGATGGCCGCCTCGTTCACCAGGTTTTCCAGATCAGCCCCCGTCATCCCCGGCGTCCCCTTGGCGATTACCGCCAGGTCTATATCCTGATCCAGCCTGATTTTCCTGGTATGAACCTTTAATATCTGCTCCCGGTCCCGCCAGTCAGGGCGCTCAATAACCACATGCCGGTCAAATCGTCCCGGCCGTAGCAGCGCAGGGTCAAGAACATCGGGCCGATTGGTGGCAGCAATGACGATGACCTCTTCATGGGGGTCAAAACCATCCATTTCGGAGAGAAGCTGATTCAGGGTCTGTTCCCGCTCATCATGGCCGCCACCAAATCCGGTACCGCGACTTCGGCCGACCGCATCCAGTTCGTCAATGAAAATGATGCTCGGGGCAGCCTTTTTTGCATTGGCAAACAGATCACGTACCCTGCTGGCACCCACCCCGACAAACATTTCGATGAACTGGGACGCGGATATGCTGAAAAAAGCCACCCCCGCCTCCCCTGCTACAGCCCGAGCAAGAAGGGTCTTGCCTGTACCCGGGGGGCCTACCAGAAGAATCCCCTTGGGGACCTTGCCGCCGATTTTCTGAAATTTTTTCGGGTCTTTCAGATAGTCAACCATCTCCTTCAACTCAAGCTTGCTGTTTTCCATCCCCGCTACATCATCGAAGGTGACATTAATCTTCTCCCCGCCGGCATACATCTTGGCACCGGATTTGGCAAATCCGCCCATCATGGCGCCGGGGCCCTGCCCCTTCACCCCTCTCATCATCAGCCACCATATACCGATAATAAGCAGCCAGGGAAGGATATAGATAAGTACACCGGCAAACGACGAAGTTTCCTGCGAGACAGCCGTTAACTCGACCTTTTTCGCGGTGAGCTCCGGCATCAAAGTCGGGTCGGAGATGGTCGGCAGAACCGTATTGAAAGCCGTTACCTCCCGGACGACCTCTTGTCCCTGGACCTTTGAAGCCGCTTTAGTTTTACTTCGAAATTCCCCCTTGACCGAAAAACCCTTGATCGAAATTTTTTTGACATTATCCGCAGCAAGCTCTTCCCTGAAGCGGCTATAGGAAATCTCCGCACCCTGCTCCATAGACTGCTTCACGATCACGGTGTAAAACAGGTCAAAGAAAAGCACCAAAATAAGCAGCAAGAATAACGGCTTCCAGATAGACGGCTTCATGCCATACTCCTCAGAAAGAGTAATCATTCATATCAATAGTTTACCCGCCGACAGCTGTTTTACAAGAAAGAGATGAGGTAAACATTAAATCGTCAAATCATGGCTATCTGCTCTTAATTCCGCCATCGCTGACCGTCACCTTTTCAAGACGATATTTCCCCAGGCCAAATGATGCCCCTTTCCCCATATGGAAATATTGGCCGAGAAGCAAAAAGGGATAAAAATCGAGCAGATCCCCGCTAAAAATTCCTTTACCGACAATTCCGCTCAATCGTCCACTGCCTGGATGCCCGTTCCAATCGACCCAATGGAAGTCCGAGCATCGGCTTTCAATAGAAGTGCTGCGACTTGACAACCATTTATAATCCAGTTCCATTTCGCCCCCTCCATAGTAGTATGCCAGAGACGATATGCGCCTGAACAGGGAGCGGATAAATGGTGAAAAGGATAATTCCCGCAGAGGCCGGCCCTCCTGCAACAGTCGTAGCGGCGTTTCTATGGAAATTGCCACTTCATTCGGCTGCAGCTCGCATGTTTTCTGCAGTTCCACGGCTGAGAACAAAAAAAGTCGGTCAGGATAAATATCTCCATTCTCACCCATTACCAGATTGCGATTTCCCCGGTAGTCAGAAGATTCGACCTTAAGGATAGAAGCGAAAGCGGGCTTGTTTGTCATATTCTGACGAGTCAACAGAACCAACGCTGCCAGATAGTAATGGAAATTGTTGATTGCCGATCCTACGAGGGTTACGCCAAACTCCAGAATGCCGCCCCTGTTGGGAGTTTGCGTTAATATCGGAAAATCGAACATGAAAGGGTAAGGCGGTTTCTGGTAACGCTTCACGGCTAAGGGATCAGATGTTATTGACTGGGAAAATGTTTGTCGGAAAGGGCATGAATCACAACTCGGGCAGCCATCACAAGAACTGCGTCGGCAATCAACGGCCAGGCGAAAAGCGCTCTCAAAATCCGACTTGAGACCGAAGAGAAAGTAGCTGTCCGCAATATTCCGCATAAGCTTTATCGTCACTATGAATTTAAGAAAATTGAAGTCCACAGCAAAAATCCTTTAACATATTATGCTGAATCATTATTCAATTTATCAAACATTATCGCAGAGGTTTGTCAAAGGGAAAATTACCCAGAGCAATGGACAACCGATTCAAAAACAGATTCAGAAGCCAGCTGTGCAATAGTCATCCGCTTATAACTTTGTGATAAACCTGTGTATCTATTACCTTGACAATAATTAAGTTTCCACTATGATTAACAATAATTTATGTTATGGAGGGGACATGAAAAAGTTACTAATCCTGGTTTTTAGTACTGTTCTGTTTGCCGGTCTCGCCTTTGCACAAAACGGGGTAAAACAGAAAAGACCGAAGCCGTATGAATACGGCACGGTCACCATCAGCCCATTATCAACAAAGGCAGAGCTTCCGCCAGTCACCTTCGAGCACTGGATACACAGGGCCAAATACACCTGCCGTCTGTGCCATGTGGATATCGGCTTCGCCATGAAAAAAGGAACTACTGAAATAAGGGCTGAGGACAACATGCGTGGGTACTTCTGCGGGACATGCCACGATGGGAAAAGGGAATATAATGGAACGAAGATTTTTAAAGCCTGTTCTAAAAATCCCACCGGTCAAGAAGAACGACAGTGCGATAGATGCCATCAAAAAGAAAAAGACCCGTCAAAAGCAGATGAATTTTTTCGATTCAGTGAGAAACTACCGAAGGAACGGCTTGGCAACGGGATAAACTGGGAAAAAGCAGAAACTGACGGGGATATTAAACCGATTGATTTCCTTGAGGGAGTTTCCATAAAAAGGGCGCCGATGTCCGTACAAAAAGATTTCGCTTTAGAGGCAAAAGTAGGCGGACTTCCGAGCATCGTCTTTTCCCACAAGAAACATACCTTCTGGAACGGCTGTGAAGTCTGCCACCCGGAAGTATTTGCCGGAGTAAGAAGGGGGATGACTAAATATTCCATGGTCGAAATAAATGATGGAAAGTATTGCGGCATCTGCCATATTTCAGTAGCATTTCCATTACAGGACTGTCAAAGATGCCATTCAACGAGTGAAAAATTATAAATACATATATTTATTCAGCGTTGTCCGGTTTGGTTTTTGCTTACGTCCCGTAGGGACAGAATACTGGTAGCCGGGGAATTCATTCCCCGGTCATCCAGGCGAAATATCATCACGTCACGTACGTGACGTGGGGAAATATAGCATCTCATCCGGGGGATGAATCCCCCGGCTACATTCGAACGCCCCTAATGGGGCTTAACAACCTTGATGCACAAACCAAACCGGACAACGCTGATATTTATTCTACAAATGCAAAAAAGGGCGGGTCATTAAGACCCGCCCTTTTTATGTACCGCATTCGGCGAAACTAACTAGAACTGAGCCTTCAGATACTCCCTGTTCAGCTTGGCGATAAACTTGACGTTGATCCCCTTCGGACAGGCAGCCTGACATTCATAGTGGTTACTACAGTTGCCGAAACCGCACTCTTGCATCGCCTCGACCATCGCTTTGACACGAACGCCGGCCTCCGCCTTCCCTTGCGGCAGAGCAGCCATCTGGGCCACCTTGGCGCTGGTGAATAGCATGGCGGAACTGTTAGGGCAAGCAGCGGCGCAAGCACCGCAGCCGATGCACTCGGCAGCGTCCATGGCATAATCAGCTTCCGGCTTGGGAATCAGCACGGCATTGCCGTCTGGCACCCCGCCGGTGTGGCATGAGGTATAGCCGCCCGCCTGGATGATGGTATCATAGGCGCTCCGGTCGACCACCAGGTCCTTGATGATCGGGAAGGCTGTGGCGCGCCACGGCTCGATGAAGATCGTGTCGCCGTCCTTAAACTTCCGCATATGGAGCTGGCAGACGGTGGTCCGTTCCTGGCCGCCGTGGGGTACGCCGTTGACCACCTGTGAACACATGCCGCAGATACCTTCACGGCAATCGTGGTCAAAGACGATCGGCTCCTTCCCGGATTTGATGAGGTCTTCATTGACCACATCGATCATTTCCAGGAATGAGTGGTGTTCGGTGATATTTTTGGCGGTGTAGGTTTCGAATTTACCGGGATCTTTCGGTCCCTTCTGCCGCCAGACATTAAGAGTCAGAGTCATGGTTTTGTGATCGCTCATTATTTATAACTCCTTACCGCAAGATGTACATTCTCGAACCTGAGCGGTTCCTTGTGAAGCTCGGGATCCTTGCCGTCTCCCTTGAATTCCCAGGCGCCGACGTAACAATAATTCTCGTCGTCACGTTGAGCCTCGCCGTCTTCGGTCTGGTATTCGGTCCGGAAGTGGCCGCCGCAAGACTCATTGCGGTGGTGGGCATCGCGGCAGAGGAGCTCGCCGAACTCCAGGAAGTCGGCGGTACGGCCGGCGTTCTCCAGATCCTGGTTCAGATCGGCACCGGAGCCGGAGACCTTGACGTTCTTCCAGAACTCTTCACGCAGTGCAGGAATCTTCTTGAGGTTTTCCTCCAGGGACTCCTTGGAGCGCGCCATGCCGCAGTTGTCCCACATGAGAGAACCTAACTCGCGCATGAACTCCGATACAGTCTTCTTGCCGTTGATGGAGAGAAGCTTCTTGGAGTAGTTCTGCACGTCTTCAACCGACTTCTTGAATTCGGGGTTGTCGGTCTGCACAGTGCCGGGTTTCACCGTGGCGAGGTAGCCACCGATGGTGTAGGGAATGACGAAGTAGCCATCGGCCAGACCCTGCATGAGGGCCGATGCGCCAAGGCGGTTTGCGCCGTGGACAGAGAAATTGGCCTCGCCGAGGACGAACAGGCCGGGGATGCTGCTCTGTAGGTTGTAGTCGACCCAGAGGCCGCCCATGGAGTAGTGGGGGGCAGGATACATACGCATCGGGCGCTTGTAGCCGTCCTCGTCGGTAATCTTCTCATACATCTCGAACAGGTTGCCGTAGCGTTCCTTGATGGTGTCAACTCCGACGCGCTTAATCGAGGTGGCGAAGTCGAGGTACACGCCGCGTCCGCCGGGGCCAACGCCGCGGCCGTCGTCGCACTGTTCCTTGGCGGCACGGGAGGCGATATCGCGGGGAGCAAGGTTGCCGAAGCTCGGATACTTGCGCTCCAAGTAGTAATCACGATCTTCTTCGGGAATCTCGTTGGGGTGTTTGGCCAGGTCTTCCTTCTTCTTCGGCACCCAGCAGCGGCCGTCGTTACGGAGCGACTCGGACATGAGAGTCAGTTTCGACTGGTAGTCGCCGGCCTGTGGAATACAGGTCGGATGGATCTGCGTGTAACAGGGATTTGCGAAATACGCACCCTTCTTGTACGCTTTCCAGTTGGCGGTGACAGAACAACCCATGGCGTTGGTGGAAAGGTAGAAGACGTTCACATAGCCGCCGGTGGCAAGACAGACCGCATCGGCCGCATAGGACTCGATCTCGCCGGTCACGAGGTTGCGGCAGGTGATCCCTTTGGCAACGCCGTCAACCACGACCAGGTCCAGCATCTCGCGGCGGTTGTACATCTTCACTGTCCCTGCCTTTATCTGGCGGGAAAGCGCTGAGTAGGCGCCGAGGAGGAGCTGCTGGCCAGTCTGGCCGCGGGCAAAAAAGGTACGGGAAACCTGGGCGCCACCGAATGAACGGTTGTCCAGGTAGCCGGCATAGTCGCGGGCAAAGGGAACGCCTTGGGCAACGCACTGGTCGATGATGTTGTTGGACACCTGGGCCAGACGCCACACGTCAGCCTCACGGGCGCGGAAGTCGCCACCCTTGATGGTGTCATAGAACAGACGGTAGATGGAGTCCCCATCGTTAGGGTAGTTCTTGGCTGCGTTGATCCCCCCCTGGGCAGCGATGGAGTGGGCGCGGCGTGGAGAATCCTGATAGCAGAAGGCCTGCACGTTGTAGCCGAGCTCTCCGAGCGAGGCAGCGGCAGCGCCACCGGCCAGACCGGTACCCACCATGATAACGTTGTACTTTCTCTTGTTGGCGGGATTCACGAGCTTCAGATCGAAGCGGTGCTTGTCCCACGTTTTTTCTATAGGTCCGGTTGGACATTTTCCGTCGAGTATCACTATAAACCCCCTATTTGATTATGCCTGCAAGGATGAAAACCGGAATGGAGCTGTAGCCGATCAAAAAGACAAAGGCAAGTACCCGCCCCACCTGACTGATCACCGGCAGACTTTTATCGCCGTTCCACCCCATGGTCTGGAAGAAACTCTGGATGCCGTGGAAAAGATGTAGGCAGAGGACCACCATGGCCGCCACATAGGTTGAAGCAATGATGCCATGAGAGAAACTCCCGGTCACCATACCGAAGACGTTGCCCGGCACCTGGCCTGCAAAGGCGGAAACGTCGGATGTTAGCCGAAGGGTGAAGTGACTGATGTGGTAGATGACGAAAAGTGCAAGGAGCAATCCGGTCCAGATCATGCTTTCACTGGCGAAATTGGCCTTCAGCTTATTGTTGATCGCGTACTTGGAAGGATTCGCCTTACTGTTTTCGATGCTCACCTGGATGCCGTAAAAGGCATGGACCAAAATAAAGGCCAGCATGGCAAGGCGGAATACCCAAACCAGGGGTCCGAGGCTGTGGAGATGTTCTGCATAGGAATTGATTCCATCGGGACCGACAAAAATAGAAGAGTTACCAATCAGATGAACAATTACGAAAAGAACCATCAGCTGGCCGGTGATGGCCATAAGGATCTTTCTTCCCACTGAGCTTTTTAATAGTTGCATAATTTTTTCCCTTTGAATGAATTGAAAGAATTGCTGAGGGTAATTACACACCCTTGTGCTTCAGATCATCAAACATCCCTTTTTCTGAGCAGGTTGACAATGAAACGGTAACCGTTCAGGAGGGACAGTTCAGGAAGGGGGTGCGCGCCATTCTTTGTAGGTCAGCATTGCCTTACCTCCTTCTAAAGAGATTGATTAAATAACATGTCAACACGATATACACGCAGACTTAAATTAATGTATTATAATCCAGCTAATTGTATACTGTATACTAAACGTCGTTTTATCAAAATGCAACCAAAATTATCAGGGCTTAACAGCAAATATTCCCGCATGTGCGCAAGGAATAACCAGATGCGTTGTTGCTTTTTCCCGGTCATTCTGTTAATTAAACTATGGATTTTCAAAATTAATTTTCCTGTAGGGGCACCGATAAAACATCATGAAATTCAAGCTACTCAAAAAAGACACTGAAACAGCAGCGCGGCGCGGCCGACTGGAAACCCCGCACGGCGTGATTGAGACTCCCATCTTCATGCCGGTCGGCACCCATGCGGCGATGAAGGCCATGACCCCGCAACAGGTGAAAGAAACCGGCGCCCAGATCATCCTCAGCAATACCTACCACCTCCACCTCCGCCCCGGCGAAAGCCTGGTGGAGAAGGCCGGCGGTCTGCACAAGTTCATGGCCTGGGACGGACCGATACTGACCGACTCCGGCGGCTTTCAGGTATTCTCGCTCCCCAACAAGCGGATCACCGAAGACGGGGCATATTTCAAGCATGAGATAACGGGGGAGGAGGTATTCCTCGACCCGGCAAAGGCCATTGCCATCCAGGAGGCGCTTGGCGCCGACATCATCATGGCCTTCGACGAGTGCATCCCCTACCCCTGCGACAAACAGTACGCAGCCCAATCGACGCGGAAAACCCTGCGCTGGGCGGAAGCATGCAAAAAAGCCCAGACACGCAAGGACCAGGCCCTGTTCGGCATTGTCCAGGGGAGCGTCTTCGAAGACCTGCGCGCCATGTGCGCCAAGGAAATGATCGACATGGATTTCCCCGGTTACGCCATTGGCGGCGTCTCAGTCGGTGAGGGACTGGAGCTCCTTAAGAAAGTGGTGGCCATGACCGCCCCCTTCCTGCCGGAGGACAAGCCGCGCTACCTGATGGGCGTCGGCCTCCCGGAAGATATCCTGGAGAGCGTGGAGCGGGGGATGGACATGTTCGACTGCGTCATCCCGACCCGCTATGCGAGGAGCGCAACGCTCTTCACCAACCGGGGGAAGATCAGACTGACCAACAAGAACTACCGCCGCGACTTCTACCCGGTGGAGCCGAACTGTTCCTGCTATACCTGCCGGAACTTCACCAGGGCATACCTCCACCACCTGTTCGTCTCCAACGAGGTGCTTTCGGCGATCCTCGCCAGCATCCACAACGTCCACTTCTACCTGAACATGATGGCGGAGATCCGCCTGGCCATCGAGGAAGAGCGGTTCGCCGAATACAAGCGGACTTTCCTGGAAGGGTATCTGAAGGGAAAATAAGGAGTCACTGCCATCGGCCGCAAGAAAAACCGTCGACAGGAGAAGCCATGACAGAAGAGAAAAAAGGGTTCGACCGCCTCATGGAAATAATGCGCAAACTGCGCGCCCCCGGCGGCTGCCCATGGGATGCGGAACAGACCCACGCGAGCCTCAAGCGCTATCTCCTGGAAGAGTCTTACGAAGTGATCGAAGCCATCGATGCCGGGTCTCCCGAGATGCTCAAGGAAGAACTGGGGGATCTCATGCTCCAGCCAGTTTTTCATGCGGCCATCGCCGAGGAGCGCGGCGAATTCACCATGGACGACGTGCTCGACACCATAAACGAAAAGCTCATTCGCCGTCATCCCCACGTGTTTGGGGAACAGGTGGTGAAAAGCGCTGAAGAGCAGGTGGCGAACTGGGAGCGGATCAAGAAGGCGGAAAAAGGTGCGGAGAGGAAATCCGCCCTGTCCGGCGTCCCTCCCGAGCTTCCCGCACTGATGAAGGCGCAGAAGATCACGGAAAAGGCGGCGCGGGTCGGTTTTGACTGGGAACACACGGACCAGGTCTTTGCCAAGGTGCTGGAAGAGCTGCATGAATTCGAGGAAACCCTGACGGAAGGGAACCAGGAACGGATGGAAGCTGAACTGGGAGACCTCCTGTTCGCCATCGTCAACCTGGGACGCTTCCTCTCACTGGATCCCGAGGAAGCGCTACGCAAGACCATAACCCGTTTTGCCCGTCGTTTTGCCTTTGTCGAGGACACCCTCCATGCACGCGGGATTCATATGCAGGAAGCAAGCCTGGCGGAGATGGACAAGCTCTGGGAAGAGGCGAAGAGGATGGAGCGGGAAGGGTGAAAATCGGCCAATTGTTACGTCTTTTCAACGGTGTAACAGATTTTCCACAAATCCTGTGGATAATCTGTTGATAACGGTGTGGACAATTCAATAAACGGATACTTTTCAAAGCGTTTCTGCGATCTGCCTATTTTTTATACAGCCAATATATACCAATAATTTCAATATGTTACGTTTTACACAATAATATTGTCCGGTTAGAACGATGTTCCAATCCGAGCCAAGAAGATTCATGAGAATCGTATATCTGCATGTTTATAAATTACCGGTCATTTCTGCCTGGCACGGAGGGTTTCACCCTGCCGCAATCATCCAAAACAACCCCTTCCATAGTGAGTAACAGCCTCTTGGAGACGATACCGCCGGCCCCGGAATAACCGGTCATGTCGCCCGCCCCGCCGACTACCCGATGGCAGGGAATGATTATCGGCAGGGGATTGCGCGCCATCGACGTCCCGACCCCTCTGGCGGCCCTTTGCCGCCCGATTGCCCCGGCCACCTCGCCATAGGTTTTCACCATGCCGTAGGGTATCTTCGAAACTTCCGCGTAAACAGCCTGCTGAAACGGCGTGAATCCGCGACGGTCGATCTTGATATCAAACGTCACCTTCTCACCGGCGAAATATCGTTGCAGCAGCCCGGCAGCCTTCATCGTCAACGGATTCTCGCGCACGGCAGACGGATATAACTCGCCAACCCGCTCAGCCATCTCCGCAGGGGAATTTCCGGCAAACGGCAGAAACACCTCAACAAGACCCTCGGCGCTCGCCACCACCGCACCAGAACCGAACTCGGTAACAAAGATAGATCGATATTCCCCTGATTCCTGTTTTCTCATCCTATTCACCTTTCACCTTTTCAGAACCCTCCTGCGAAACAGCATGACTGCCTCATGCGCCTCTTCGCAGCGCAGCAGGTGGGCGAAAACGAGGTAGATGACCACCCCCACGACGACTGCACCGCCAAGGACCCCGCCCTTCACCAGCTTATGCCCCTGTTGTGACCAATCCGCAAGCCGCATCGCCCAGTAGACGGCAAAGGCCATGGGGATGGATGCAACTGCCGCCTTCCCCCCTGCGAGGAAAATCCCCCTGCCGCCGAACGGACCGATCTTTTTCCGCAGGAAATAGAGGAGCAGGACCATGTTCCCCAGGGCGGACAAGGTGGAAGCCAGCGCCAGGCCGCCGTGCTTGAGCGGCCCCATCAAAGCGAGGCTAAAGCAGAGGTTGAGGACAAAGGCGATGAAGGCCGTCAACACCGGCGTCCTGGTATCCTTGAGGGCGTAAAATGCGGGCACCAGCACCCTCACCAGGGCCACCAGCGACAGGCCGAGTGAATAGTAAAAAAGCGCCACCCCGCACTGTTGCGCCTTGGCATAGTCGAACGCTCCCGCCATGAAGATCAGGGAAAAAATCGGCGTGGAACATATCAGGAGCCCCGCCATGGCCGGTATGGTGATGAACAGGGTGAGCTTCAGGCCGAAGGCGAGCGACTCCTTCAGGGCATCCATCTCCCCGGCCGCAGCCTGCCTGCTCATGGAAGGGAGCACGGCCTGGGCCACCGACACGGTGAATATCCCCTGGGGAAACTCGAACATTCGCTGGGCATAGTAAAGATAAGAAACGCTTCCCTGCGGGAGCAGAGAGGCAAGTATTGCACCGACCGTTATATTCAGGTAATAGACTCCGACGCCGAACACGGACGGCCCCATCAAGAGGGCGATCCTGCGCACTGCCGGATGCTTCAGATCGAAGCGCAGCCGGAGGGGGAAACCCTTCCGGTAGAGAACCGGAATTTGCAGCAAGAGTTGCATTACCCCGCCAAGCAAGACACCCACGGCAAGGGCGACGATGGGTATCTGGAAACGGCTGTGCAAAAAGACTGCGCAGAAAATCATGGAGATATTGAGGAAAATGGTGGAAATGGCAGGGGTAAAAAAATGGCGGACGGTGTTCAAAATCCCCATGCAGAGCGCCACCAAACTGACGAAAAATATGTAGGGGAACATCAGCCGGTTGAGGAGTATGGTCAGCTCCAGCTTGGCAGGCTCGGACTTGAAGCCGGGAAACATGAGGTGGACGATAACAGGTGAGAATATAACTCCCAACAGGGTGATGATCGCCATGACCATGGTGAGCAAGGTAAAGCAGACGTTGGCCAGATTACGCGCCTCCTGCTCCCCCTTTTGGGTGTACCACTCGGAAAATGTGGGGAGAAAGGCCGAAGTGAGCGCCCCTTCGGCAAAAAAGCGACGCAGCATGTTGGGAATCAGAAAGGCTGCAATAAAAGCGTCGGTGGCAAACCCGGCGCCGAACAGGCGCGCCACAACCATTTCCCGCACCATCCCCATGATGCGTGAGAGGATCGTGGCAAAACCGAGCACGCCTGCGGCCCGGGCAATATTTTTCTTTTCGGACATGGTTTCCCCTGGATGAATTTAAATCAGGGTAGGTATTTACCATAACCGGTGTGTAATTGGTATTTTTTTCAGTTTGCACCCCGCCGGACCTGCCGTGAGTCCAGGAAACCTATTGCCTTGTTCGCTAATTCCAAAGGCTCAACGGCCGGGGTAATGGAAGGATGTTGTGCATTACCATTTTGAATCCGTACAGCAGCAAGCACCGAAGGAAACGTAAGACTGTTAACCAGCTTGGTTACATCTGCATCACCAAAACTCAAGTTAAGATGACTGTGGGCAAATATATTGCGAATCGCCCCGAAATTCATTCCCCGGAAAACGGAACATCATATCCCACCGTCGCGTACGCGACGGATGAATGCAGTATGTCGCCTCAACCCGTGGGATGAATCCCACGGCTAACATCAAGCGCCCCGACGGGGCTTCTCTTGCTCACCTTGATTCCACGGCCTACTTTACCTTCTTGGGGCACGATGTCTTGCCAGGCGGCAGAAAATTCTCACTAGACACCACCGCCCTGCCGGTCTTGGCCTCCAACGCCTTACGCGCCAGCTTGGCAATCGCCCCGCCTTTTGTGGCGGCTACCTTGTTTTCGGCCATCCCGGTCGCGTCATCCGTCTCGGCGATCTGTCGTGTCGATAATTCCGCCAGCGCGGTAAAAATAAGTTCCGCCTCGCTCATGTGGTCACACAGATTATGATTCTGCAAACCCTTCATATCCTTGTGATCCTTCACACTCACCCCTGACCATTCCTGGTGAATGAAGTAAGAATCGCAAATTCATCGCCTTTCTTGATGTCGTGGTTTGCCCAATAATCAGTCAGCTTGTTGCGTGTTTCCTGCCCGGTCATGCGCTGCTGAATCCACTTCTCGCTACGCCCGTGCTTCTGCCAGGTTTCGCGTGCACGGTCCAAAGACAACGCAGGATCAGCCATTTCCTGCATGCGCTCGTAGCCGACCTTGGCCAGCCAGAGCTTGATCGGCTCCGCTTTCGGGCTGGGGACGGATTGAACCAGGCGCAGCAATGTTTCGGCGGTGGCTACGTCTGTCAGGCGTTGCTTACCGTCCTCAGCAGTCATTTTCAACTGGTGACAATTTGTCACCAGTTGGCTGCCTTCCTTACCAAGTCGCTCTTTCAGTTTGTTCCAGTACTTTCGAGCAGTTTGATAATCCGGCTGCTGGGTTAGTACCTGAATGATATCCACCACCGAGAACCACCAGGTTTCGGTTTTTTCGTCATAGACACGGCGGATTTCGTGGGTTTCAAAAATAGCAGGTTGGATTTGCATGGTTTCGGCTCCTTACAATTGGCCTTGGGCAGCGAGTTTCTATTCCGCGTTGTCCGATTTTTTCGGACAACTCAAGGAGCGCTTGGTGGGACGCGGTTTCGAGAGCAGAAATATGCAGGAATATCTTCTTTGACAAGCTTGAGGTAGTAATGATGGGTCTACCAAATTTCCAAAAGTTCATATATGCGCCATTTCGTTACTTCAAACCCCGTTCCGCCAGCAGCCGGAAATACTCATCCCGGCACCAGTTCTCCACCTCGACCAAGGCGCAGAATGCCTCGCCGAAGTCCAGGCGGCCGATGGTAAAGACCCCGTGGCCGTAGACTATTGCCTTGCCCGGCCCGCCGATCACCGGCGGCACACGCTTGGCCAGGCCGCCGGCGCCGATCTCCCCGGCCACCACCGGCGTGTCCCCTAAAAACCGCACCTTGGGGCAATCCTTCCAGCAATCCTTTATCGGGCAGTCCTTTTCCTCGCAGAGCATGCTCATCACCACGGCAAACTTTGGGTGGCCGTGGAGGATGACCCGTGCCCCGCTCTCCTCGTAAATGCGTCGGTGGGCGAGCAGTTCGCTGGAGGCGGTGATGCCGGTGGTGGAGGAGTTGTCCATCGGCACCGGGTCGATACAACCGGCCAGCTCATCAAGGCTGGCAGCAGTTTGGGAGATGTAGATCATATCCCCGGCCCGGGCTGAGATGTTGCCGAAGAACGAGTCGACAAGCCCCCTTTCCACCGTGTAGCGCCCGACGGTTTCAACCTCTCGGATAATTTCCTCAGGCTCGATGAGCGGGCCGGTCCTGAAGACCAACCCTTCTGCGCTCAGGGGGCGGAGCCACTCGCTACGGAAGGAGTTGAAGATATCCGCCTCCCCCGACAGGAGGAACCCCTCGTTCAGCACATCCTGAAGGTATTTGACGAAGGTGGAATGGAACACCGATGAGTAGTTGATGTAGGCCTGTTCGATGGTTACAGCGCCGCTGGCGACGATGCCGACGCCTTCGACGATGACCCCCTTGCGGTTGCCGAGGAGCCGCGCAATGGATGCCGCAACGTCTCCCGTCAGCTCGCGCTGGCGCAAAAAAGGGATGTCGTGGAGAAAGGTGCGGGTCTCGGTATCGTGGGGGATGATCCGCGAGTCTTCCTGCCTTGCCCTGCGCACCAGCAAATCGGCAAAGGGGAGTGACGACCGGGCAACGACCAGCCCCAGGCAGTTGAGGCGGGAAATGGTCTCCCCCGCCAGCAGAGCCAGTTCGGCATTACCATCGCTCAGCAGTGTATCATCCAGGGCAGCAAAGGCGATCTCTCCGGCAAGGGCGGAACGGTCGGAAATGAGCTTAAGCGTATATTTGCGAATTTGGTCTCTCATGGTCAATAACCATATCACCGGCTCTTTTTTATGTAAACTCCGTTTTTCTCCCCGTCAGACAACAAAAAACCCCTGACCGTCGTGTTGCGGTCAAGGGACGAGGTTCGGTTCTCTCACTTAAGTGGAAAGGCTACTCATCCTCCCCATTATAGATGGTCACCATGTTTTTGCCGTTCTTCTTGCTCCGGTACATCGCCTCATCGGCCTTTGCCATCACGGTTTTCACATCCGCGCCATCCTCGGGAAAGGATGCGACACCGGCCGAAAGGGTCGATGTGAGCATGGCTCCCTTGAATTCAAAGGGATTTTCGGACATCCCCCTGACGATTCTTTGCACTGCGCCATAACAGCCGTCCTTTGCCCCTTCGGTAAACATGATGATGAACTCATCTCCCCCATACCGTGCTGCGATGTCTGTGCAGCGGATGTTCCTCGCTATTATCCCGGCAACCTGGTTGATGAGTTCCGTGCCGGCAAAGTGGCCGT
Source organism: Geotalea uraniireducens Rf4 (assembly GCF_000016745.1). Taxonomy (GTDB): domain Bacteria; phylum Desulfobacterota; class Desulfuromonadia; order Geobacterales; family Geobacteraceae; genus Geotalea; species Geotalea uraniireducens. Next base: position 3,837,824 of record NC_009483.1, read on the forward strand.
GCCTGTCATTGATCTGTTTCAGGTTGTCTGCATCGAGCATGCAGATGGTAAATTTTCGTTTGTGCCTCTTTGCCAGCTTTTCCTGGATCTCGGACAGGTAAAAGAAATTGCGCATATTGTTCAGGCCGGTCACTTCATCGGTAAGGGAGAGCTTTTCAATCTCCCTCCTGGCGTTTTCCGCCTCTCCGGAGAGCATGGCTCCGAGATGGGCGATCAGCATGAAGGGGAAAAGTTCGAGGAGACTGGAGACGAAGGTATGCTCATACAACATGACGGTTATATGTTCCGATGCCAGCAGAATATAGGATGAGACGGCCAGTACAGCCATGAAATACGTTAGCCGTCTCCCCTGTGTCAGAGAGGTTGTCATGAGCACCAGGTAGATGAGCGAGATGAAAGGGCTTGTTATCTTGCCGGTAAACCAGCTGACGGCAACGATGAAGCAGAGGAAGACCATGAGGTCGACGAAGGTCTTGAACTGGCTTGAGCGGCCGGGGAAAACCACGTACCTGGCGCCCACATTGTACACGAGCAGGGCCACGCTGAAGCCTGCGAGAAAAATGGTTGACTGCTCGTCTGGCGGGAGGAGCTTGATATCGAGGGAAACAAGGGCGATCAGCAGCCACGATATGTTGCCCATGATCTTGTCGTAGCCGGCATACCTGACCTGATTGCTTTTCGCCACATCGCTTGCGACTTCCGTCCCGTCCATTGAACCCGCCCCCCATGGCCTGCTTTCATTAATTTATCGGCCCGAGACGGCGAGACTTTAATGTGAAAGGGGGGAGTGCGAACGAGGGAGAAAGGATAAAGGTGACTGGAGCGTCAGGGCACTATTCGTGCTCTGCTGCTTCTTACCGATATACCTCGTCATGACTGCCGACATCAAGCAGGATGATTTCCCTGTCGAAAACCACAATGGTAAGGGTGATGCGATAGCTGTAGGTGATGCTGACGGCCTGAACGCCTTTTAGATTTCCACCGAGCTGGTGATATTTCAGGTGCGGCTGAAATGGATCATTTTCCAATTCACGCAGTATTGTGGCTAACTTTTCCCGCAACTCCGGATGGCGTTTTATGAATTTTTCGGCCGAGCGCGTAAAACCGGCACTCCAGACAAGGGTATACATGCGCTAATCTTCCAGCTTCAGTTCTTTAATCAGATCATCGGCCGTGCCGCGTTTGACCCTTCCTTCCTTGAGATCCTCCAGCGATGCCCGGACCCGGGCATAATAGGCCTCCTGCTCCGCCACTATCAACTCCTGATAGCGCTCCTCGGAAAGCACCACGTACTGCGGCTGATTGTTCCTGATGACATGGAGATCACCTTTGGCAATAAGATCATCCACCGCGGCAATACCACGACGCTTAATCTCCTGGGCAGGGATGGCGTTCATGCTTTGACTCCTTTTGGTACTTGATTAGATACCAGAATCATACCCTGCCAAGCACCGGATGGCAAATTAATTTCCGCACTGTATTATCAATATTCTTTGAGAAACCATGGAACCGCAATGATCTTAAGGAAACTTACGGCTGATTAGAGAGGAAACCAGGATCGGCAAAAGTTCCTTCCGGTGTCAGCCTGCGAATCCGGTAGTACTTCTGCAACTCTTCGTTAAAGCGTTGCCGATCGATTGGGTGGATTTCGATCCCCTCGCCGCTGGAGCCGGGCTCGTTGTAAAACCGTTCCGGCAGCAGGTCGTCTGCGAAGGTGAACCCGTTGGCGCAGTTGTAAAAACGTTCGGTCAGGTAAATCCGCCCGCCGATCTCCTTGAGCGACTGGGGGGAGTATTCAATGCCGCTCGTGGCGGAAAGGAGTTCGGCGTATTCCTCGATGGTCGCGCCGAAAAAGGAGAATTTGCAGGCCACCAGGGAATCTACGGCAGCGTTGGTGTCCTCGGCGATCTTGATGATGCGCGCCTTGCCTGAAAATGAAAAGCGGTCGGTGGGAACCGGCTTGCGCAGGATCTCGTGGGAGATGGGATAGGCCCGCAGGTGGCAGCCGCCACGGTTGCTGGTGCAGTAAGCGAGGGCCATGCCGTATGCCCCGCGGGGATCATAGGCAGGGAGTTCCAACGACTTGACGCTCATGGAAAGGTTCGGCACGCCCAAGGCCTCGGCGACCCGTCGTGAGCCGAGGGAGAGCAGTTCCCCCTCCCCGCGGCGATGGGCTATGTCGGCAAGGAGTGGCGCGACCTCCTCCGCAGCGGGAAAGCGCCCCTTTGCCTCGCCCCAGGCGGCAAGGGTGGCCGCGGCGGTAATAGTGTCGAGCCCCAGCTCGTTGCAGAGGGTATTGGCCTTGACTATGGCATGCAGGTCTGCGATGCCGTTCAAGGCGCCGAAGTGGGAAACGGTTTCGTATTCGGGAAGCGGCTCCCCCTGGGGGGTGCTCTTCTTGCACTGGATGGGGCAGCCAAAACAGCCGTCTTTTTTCGCTTCGCACGCTTTGCGGATTGCCGGGCCGGAATAGTTGCCGGAATCGGGAAACACCGTCTTTCTGAAGTTTTCGGTCGGGGCCATGCGCCGCTGGCGCATCAGGTCCACCAGTGCCGGCGTACCGTATTCGGCTATCCCCAATTCGCCAAAAATGACCGGCGAGGCGCGGAACAGCCGCATCACATCCTGGCGGGCATGGTCAAAGCGGCTCTGGTCGGCAACAGCGGTGGCCCGGTCGCCGTCAACGATCACTGCCTTGAGCTTTTTCCTTCCCATCACAGCGCCGAGACCGCCACGGCCGACGGAGTTCCCCTCCCCCATCATGATATTGGCGTAGAGGACACCGTTCTCCCCGGCAGGGCCGATACAGGCGACGCTCCCCCCTCCGGACAGGGCGGAGACGGTATCAGGGACAGCTTTGCCCCACAGCTCCCCGGCCGGCAAAAGTTCCGCATCATCACCGTTGATGGCGAGCACCACGGGCTTCGCGCTCTGTCCGGTTAAGAACAGGGCATCCACCCCGGCTGCCTTGAGGCGCCAGGCAAACCGCCCCCCGGCGGAACAGTCGTAAATGGTGCCGGTCAGTGGCGAGCGGGAAACCACCGTCAGCCGGGCAGCAGTGGGGGCAACGGTGCCGCACAAAGGGCCGACGGCAAAGATCAGCGGCATCTCCGGGGCGAACGGGTCAAGCATGAAATAATCCCGCATCAGCCGCACCCCCAGCCCACGCCCACCGAGATAGGCATGGAGCAGTTCGAAAGGTACATCCTCCCGCCATGCCTTGCCGCTCGCCAAGTCAACCTTCAGTATTTTTCCGGTCCAACCGTGCATATACAATCCAGTTCGAGGTTCTATGTTCGAAGTTCGAAGTTCGAGGTTTCACCATCAACCGCCGACCGCCGACCATCGACCGCCTTTACAAGTACTCCGTCATCCCCCGCCGCTCCAGTTCCTCCACCACTTTCTTCACATCCTGGGCGCGATCTTTCGCACAGACGAGCATCGCATCGGCGGTATTGACGACGATCAGGTCGTTGACCCCGACCAGCGCCACGAGCCGGTTATCACCGTAGACCAGGCAATCGGCTGCATCGACGGAAACGACCTCCTTGGCGTTGATCACCACGTGACCTGTCGCATCGGCATCGACAACTTCAGGGATGGCGCTCCAGCTCCCCACATCGCTCCAGCCGAAATCGGCCGGGATAACCTGGACGTTATCCGCCTTCTCCATGACGCCGAAATCGATGGACTCTCCGCCGATCTCTCCGTAGATCGACTCTATCTGCGGTTTGAGATCGCTCAATTCCCAGATGTTGTCGGAAAAGACGAGCTTTGCCAGGGAAGCGGCAAGCTGCGGCATGCATTCGTTGATCTTGTCGAGAATGGCGCAGGCCTGCCAGACGAACATGCCGCTGTTCCAGTAAAAATTGCCGGCGGCGAGAAATTCGAGGGCCTTCTCCCTGTTCGGTTTTTCCACAAAGCGTTTCACAGGGTAAGGTCCGCCCCCCCGCAGCTCGCTCTCCGCCTCGATGTAGCCGTAACCGGTTTCCGGCCTGGTCGGCGTGATCCCCAGTGTAACCAGGTAACCGTTCAGCGCAGCCTCTTTCCCCTGCGTCAGAACCTGGGCGAAACCCTCCTCGTTGACGATGTAATGATCGGCGGGGAGCACCGCCATGACCCCATCGGGGTCGTGGTAGGCGATGATCGACGCGGCCAGGCCGATGGCAGGGGCGGTATTTCGCCCTACCGGCTCGGCGATGATGTCGATGGGAACGTCATGCAGATATTCCAGCTGCCTCCCGGTCTCCTCGGCCTGGAGGGCGTTGGTGACAACCAGAATCCTTTTTGGCCGGAGCGGCAATACCCGCTCAACGGTCCGCTGCAGCATTGATTTGCCGCCGAATACCGACATCAGTTGCTTGGGGCTCTTTTTTCGTGACAACGGCCAGAAACGGGTGCCGGAACCACCGGCAAGGATAACGATATACATGGCAGGTCTCCATGGTAAATGATGCAGGCACGATCAGGCCTGTGAGATCGCTTTGACACATAAAAGAAGCGGCGAAAATTATTATTTAAGGAAGCGTCTCTTCCTCATTGCCGGCACGATTGTAGTCGTCCTGAAAGCGGACGATATCGTCCTCTCCGAGATATTCACCGCTCTGCACCTCGATGATGGTCAGGGGAATGACGCCGGGATTTTCCAGGCGGTGATTTGTACCGATGGGGATGAAGGTGGACTCGTTGATGTTTATAATCCGCTCCCGGTCGCCGCAGGTGACCCTGGCTGTACCGGAAACGACAATCCAGTGCTCGCTGCGATGATGGTGCATCTGCAGCGAGAGCCGCTGCCCGGGATTCACCTCGATCCGCTTGATCTTGTAATTCTTGTTTTCCTCAAGGACCGTGTACGTTCCCCATGGTCTCTCACCGCGTTCCATCACTGCCTCCTCAGATTTAAGTAGTTTTTCAGGGCCTCCTGCCACGGCTGTGGCTGAAAGCCCGCGTCACGGTTCAACTTGCCGCAGTCGAGGGTCGAGTAGAGCGGCCGCGGCGCGGGACGACCCAGTTCGGCGGTGGACATGGGATTGACCGTGATCCCCATCCCCGCCTCGGCAAAAATAACCCGGGCAAACTCGTTCCAGGAACAGAACCCGCCGTTGGCCGCATGGTACGTGCCGCAGCACCCCTTGTCGATCAGCGCCTTGATGGCCAGGCTGAGGTCCACGGTCCAGGTGGGGGAACCGATCTGGTCGTCCACCACGGAAAGCTCCTTTTTCTCCGCGGCCAGGCGGAGCATGGTCTCGACGAAGTTTTTGCCGTGCAGGCCGTAAAGCCACTGGGTCCGCACAATGAGGTGGTCGGGGTTGAAACAGGCGTTCATCTCGCCGGCCAGCTTGGACTCGCCGTAAACACTGAGTGGACGTGGGGGATCGTCCTCCAGGTAGGGGCTCCCCTTGCCGCCGTCAAAGACGTAATCGGTGCTTATCTGCACCAGTTTGGCGCCGATTTCCTTGCTTATCAGTGCCAGGTGGGCGACACCTTCGCCATTAACCTGCATGGCCAGTTCCTGGTTGCTCTCGCAGCCATCCACGTCGGTATAGGCGGCGGCATTGATCACCACCCGGGGTTTGAGGGTGACGAGCACCTTCTGCACCGATTCCATCGATGTTATGTCGATATCTTCGATATCCACCCCACGCGCCTCAGTGCCCAGAAGCGTCATCAGGTCCTGCCCCAGCATCCCTTTTGCTCCGACAACGAGTATCATTACCTTCCTCCGTACATTGTTTCGTAATAGTCGCGATATGCGCCGGACGTCACCGTTCCCACCCACTCCTGGTTGGCCAGGTACCAGTCGATGGTTTCGGCGATGCCGCGCTCGAAGGTGTAGGACGGCTCCCAGGAAAGCTCCCGGCGCATCCTGGAGGCGTCGATGGCATAGCGGCGATCGTGCCCCGGCCGGTCCTTGACAAAGGTGATGAGCTGCCGGTTTTCTCCCGACGACCGCCCCAGCTTGGCGTCGAGCAGGTCGCAAACCAGGTTGACGATGTCGATGTTCCGCCATTCGTTGTTGCCGCCGATGTTGTACACCTGTCCGAGCCCACCCGTCTTGAGGACGGTTTCGATGGCAATGGAATGGTCCTTCACATGGAGCCAGTCGCGGACGTTGAGCCCGTCGCCGTAGACCGGCAGCGGCTTTTTGTTCATGATGTTGTGGATCATGAGCGGGATCAGTTTTTCCGGAAAGTGATAAGGGCCGTAATTGTTGGAGCAGCGGGTATTGAGGGTGGGGAAGCCGTAGGTCTCGTGATAGGCCCGCACCAGCAGGTCGGCCCCCGCCTTGCTCGCGGAATAGGGAGAATTGGGGGCGAGCGGCGTCTCTTCGGTAAAAAAACCGGTATCGCCGAGGGAACCGTAGACCTCGTCGGTGGAAACCTGGAGGAAGCGGAATTCCGGCACCACACGGGCCTGCCAGTGCTTGCGGCTCTCTTCCAGGAGGACCTGGGAGCCGAGCACATTGGTGCGGACAAAGATCTCCGGCCCGGTAATGGAGCGGTCCACGTGGGACTCTGCTGCAAAGTGGACCACTGCGTCGATCCGCTCCTCGGCCAGGAGCCGCGCCACCAGCGCACTGTCGCAGATGTCCCCCTTGACGAAGCGGTAAGAGGGGTTGTTCTCCACCCCTTTCAGGTTTTCCAGGTTGCCTGCGTAGGTGAGCACGTCCAGGTTGACCAGGCGGCAGCCGGGATTGCCGGCCATGAAGCTGTTGATGAAGTTCGAGCCGATGAATCCTGCGCCACCGGTGACGAGGATGGCGCGCGGGGTAAAGTGCTCCGACATCTGTTCCTCCTGAATTTATTGATATAATCGACAACTCGTCAAGACATCATGATATATCCCTGTTTCGACAACCACTCTATATCATCGAGGAATCTTGTCGTATTACCGATTGCCGGTTTCAATGACGGTGCATATTGGGCAACCAGATTGGGAATATCTTTAAGTTTAAGACCATAGAATGGTCCAAATCCCGGAACGAGAACATATCCACTGGATTTTTGCGTTGAGACGGTTTTGCCATTAACTGCGACCGTATCCAGGATCAGATAGCGGCGAGACATTTCCATCCTTGTCTCAGAGAGGCTGAACTTGTGTTTTTCCGTTTTAAGTATATTCCCGTCATCGACTGCAGATGTGAAAACTCTTTCGATTTCAGAAATAGTGTAACCGTACTCTGCCAGCGCCTTTACAGCTTGGGTCTTATCGCCATCGAACTTCAACAAAGCGTGTTCAAGTTCCAGATCTGTCAGAAAGCCTATCCGTTGAAGTTCACGGCGCAACCTGATCGGCGCGCTTTTGATCTGGAAAAACGAATGGGTATTTTTCATTTGGAGGAGGGTTTTCAGATCGCCGTTAAGAGAAGCAAAATAACCGGCGCCGTCAACATATTCAACAAACAAATGATTTACCGTAAAACGCCTTGCAGATGAGGTCTGATCTACGTTTTTATGACTGACACTGCCGGAATCTCCTGCATAAAACTGACATTGAACGAACAGTTTAGGCTGCCATCCGACAGTGTTGTAGGGAAGGATAAAATCGTATTTCCTAACTTTGGTCCGATCTGAGCTGTCGGCTTTTTTTCTTGCGGCAGCAGTATTAATCACTACATCATCATTATTGAAATCTACTCCTTGCTTCATACCCCAATCAGTCATCATTGTTCGCAACAGCTGTTCGGGATTATGCCCCCCTGAAGCGGTAACCGATCCCCTAATCTTGAAAATAACCAGGGGCGATAATAGGGATTTCTCTTTGTTGTAAGGTTTTAGAGAATAGTAACAGTTACCGATGGCCCATAGTTGAGACAAGTAAGCGTCATCTGAAAGAGTAAATTCGAAAAACTCTCGTAACAGTTCAGTCTGTATGTCCGTGTACTTTTCTAAATTAGCGACAATTGTCATAAATTGTTCTGCTTTTATGACCCTGGGCCAATCCAGATAATTCAAGCATCCTTTACTCACAACAGGCATACTGTTAAGTATATTTTTTTGTCGGATGTAAATCGGCAACTGGCACTTGCAGTTATTGTCGGATTTTCCGCTAACAAGATAGATAAGGTCTGATATCGACGTGAGAAATTTCTTTGCCGATTTCTTATCGGAGTTAGCTATTTCCACCTCTACTGCTTCGGCTATTTTGCTTATGTCAGGCCGTTTTTTCAGCGAAAATTTGTCGGTCGTCCTTCCCAAAACCTCAAAAATTCGCACAGCGCTCTCCATCTCCTTATTAAAGCGCTCCGTATCGCGAATTTCACCCAGCGTCGGCGTCAACCATATATCGAACTCCAACAAGGCATCTGTGCTGCTAATCGGTGTTAACGGCAATTTCATGATTTGCATCTCCACGGTTAGCATGAATCCAGAATTTTTCGTCTATCTGTTTGGAAATTTTGTGCAGGCATTTGAATTGCGACGATTGAGCCAATACGTCATTAACCGTATGCAGGGTCAGTTCACCGTCTGTTTTGCCGTTTTCCACACTGTATTGAAAGGTAAACCACTCTACGGTTAATGCGTCAAGAATATCGCTGCTATGGGCAAAACCTTTCTTGTACACGATTTCATGCGTCAACCGCAAAGTTTCGTCAAAGACATTAAATAGCCCCTTGCTGAAAACATGCCTCTTAATGGAACCATCGGGTTTTCTGAAGTGGATAAGGACATCGCTTTTAGGGGCTTTGGTCATAACGCTTTCCGTTAGCGACGGTGCGCTCCTCCGTATCGGAGCAACCACAACCAACTCAAAGCCGCTGTCCTTACAGGCTGAAATTAATGAGTTCCAAACTTTGATATCCTTGTTATTGAACGTCACGCTCATCCAGCGCCCCGGCTTTAGAAGACGATAAGCTTCGGCAAATACTTTTTTCAACCCTGCTGCATAGTCGACTTCAGACTTGTTCCGGTAGGGATTAAAGGCAACTTCCGCATCGAGGTCTTCATGGAATCCCAGCCAGAGATTCCACAGCATAGACAGTTCGCCGTACTGAATCCCCTCGCCGCCGTAAGGTGGATCGGTAAGGATGTAATCCACGGAATTATCCTGAAGTGAGGCAAATTTCTTCCGCGAATCATGGATCAGCACTTTACCCCAATTTGCGGCATTATCAGGCAGGACTTCTTTTAATTCATTTACCGCAGCTTTTGTCCGCACCAATCTATTTTTAAAATAATGAAGCACATTAAGTTCCTGCCAATCGGCCGGTAGCCAGTAACAGTTAATTTTCCAGCTCGGGCCGCCTGCGTTTTCCTTATAATCCGCGATCATCCTCGACGATTGAGCGAGATTCGCTGTAAAGGTAAGCTTTAGAAACCTCTGACAAACTTCATCTTCCACCTGAGAAATCAATGACCAGAGCCGAGACAATACCAGCAGGTTACGGGGAGTAAACAGGTCGGAAAACTTTTCGATTTTCCGTCTTTTCAGCTTTTGCATCTCCCAGCCGTAATACATTTCCATATCCGGACAGGAAACTTCATACTGAGCTGATGCTTTCCGCAAATCCTCATCCGTAGGCAGATGTTCCAGTTTCTTTTTACATTTAGTGCAGTTATAACGCACTGAGACAAGTTCTTCTTTATGCCATCCAAACGATCTTGGTATAACTTCTGCTCCACACAAGATACAGCGGCTTCCGTAAATATCATATAAGTGAGGCAGTAACTCAGCCATTATTGTAGCCGCAGCATGGTCAATCTCTTCACATTTATTGCCGGCTATCAATGTTTCGGTTAAATAAACGGCAAAAGGGTTAAGATCAAAACCGACAGCTTTTCTTTTTTCAATAATAGCTTCAACAACAGTAATACCACTGCCACAAAAGGGATCTAAGACCAATTCCCCTTCTTTTGAAAAAAATGAAATACACTTGCTAAATACATTTGCCGGTTTTTTCCCCCAGTATTTATGTAAATTATGCCTAGCTGGGAAGGTATCTGGAATAAGGATTCCAAGATGGGTATTGATGATGTCCGCATCGATGCTGGAGATATCAAGTTCCCCACTCTGTTGAGCATTCACATAAGACGACAAACTGCCCATGAGCGGTAACTCTTGCTGATCGTACCTGCTGTATTTCCTGCGGCTTGCTGTGGGCATATATATTCCATGTTTACATAAAAGGTTTAAGACCTAAAACGCCTTGATCGGTCCGATGGCGCCGATACCGGCGAGATTGAAGGTCACCATGTATTCCCGGTTGTCCGGGCGGTCACGGTAGGAAAAGGTCACGCTCCAGCACTGGTGTTTATATTCAAGGGCGTAGTAGGACTCGATAAAGCCCCCCTTATCAAAGGAATACCGGTTAGTGTAATTGAAAACGAACGGTTTGACAAGGGCCACGCCAATCCGCCCCTCCAGGTACTCCACTTCGCCGCGGGAAAAGCGGTAGCCGAGGCCGGCACGGTTGTCGCTGCCGTCGCTGTAATCGGCGGAAAGGTTTGCGGTGGAAAAGCGCCCCTGATAGGTGTTGAAGCGGCTGTCCAGATTGAGGGATATCTCAGGAGTCGGCGTAAAGCGCGATTCCAGACGGAGGTCCGTCAAGGTGCGCCCCTCGTCCACCAGGGTGAGAAGGTCGCGCCGTGAACCGCTTGCCTGGTATCCCTGGCTGATCCGCAGATAGAGAAGGTCACGGTAAACCGGGGAACCATCGGCCTGAATGACCTTGCCGGTCAGGTAATTCGTCAGGGAAAGGGTAAGGAGGTTCTGGCCCACAACCCGGTCGTCAAAGTCGAAGAATGGGAGCTGATCCTGGCTTCTCTCCTGGACAAAGGAATAACTCACTTCCGGCACCAGCAGATGTCGCACTTTGCGCACCGCCCCCCACGCAGTATCATAAACCCGGGCAAACCTGGTCGATGCCGAAACACCGGCGTCCGCAAGACCCTCTCCGTGGGAACCCCGGCCCGGATCGGCGCCGTAGGCGTTGTAAAGGCGCTGGCCGTAACCGGCAAAAGCGGAAACATCCAGGGCTGAAACCGGCTGGAAATACGTGGTGACGGTCGGGTGCAGGGTGAAACGCTGCCCGTTCACCCCCTCTTCGCGATAAAAGTTGACGAGGCTTGAGTCAAGGGAGAAAAAAAGCGGCGTCGCGCCGATTTTGCGCCGGATGCCGGTGAGCGACACCGCCGGGAGCTTCTGCAAGGTTGCGCTGTTGTTCGGAGCGTAGAGATCCTCCACGTACCTTAGTTCCGCGGTCAGCGCATAATCCTGCCACTTTTTGGTCAGCGATACCGTGGATTCGAGGTCCTGCCGGTTATATTCACCGGCAACCTCGGCAAAGTCGGTGTAAAAATCCCGGTCAGTGGCCATGTTGATATCGGATCTGATGTTCAGGCTGTCGGAAACCGCTTCCAGGTGCTTCTCAACAACCGCACCCCGGAACCGTGATTGGGACGTGTCGAATATGCCGTAGCCGCGAAATATCCCTTCGCTGCCGCGTTGTCGCATGTAGCGATAATCAAGGCCGGTGCCGACCCCTCTTTTGCTCTGGATATCCAGATCAAAGGTGGCATCCTGGCTGGGACTTATGGCCCAGTAAAAGGGAAGGTCGAAGTTGAACCCTTTTTTGGAAGAATTGCGTATCAGGGGAATGAGAAATCCGGACTGCCGCTCCCGCTTGACGGGAAAGATGATGTAGGGGGTGTAGAGGAGCGGAAGATCTTTCACGTAGAACACGACATCTTTACCGGTGGCGTACTCTTCCAGGGTCACATCCAGGTCGCGGGCGGTGAAACGCCAACTGGGAGAGTCGCCGTCGCATGTGGTGAAGGAACCGCGTTCCATGCGGTAATCCTCCGTCCCCACCTTGGTCATCTTGCTGCTGCGGATATGAAAATTCGGTTTCTTGATGAACAGGTCGCCATTGGAGACCTCTCCCAGTTCCGTCGTCGTGTTCAGGGTGAGGCTGTCACCATGCAGCACGTCACCATCCCTCTCCATGACTACGCCGCCGCTGGCAAATGCCTCACTCTGCTCCTCCCTGAAGATTACGCTGTCTGCCAGGAGAGTGACGCCGTCGTAGCGCATGCGCACATTCCCCTTGGCCTGGTAGGTTGCACTCCTGCTTTCGTAGGAAAGGGTATCGGCCGTGATCTTAACGCCACCGGCAGGGGAGTTTTCTTCGGCGAAAGCGACCTGGAAAAGAAGGAACAGCACGAAGATATTTGAGAAAAGCGCTAACACAATCGGATGTTTCATTATTCTCTCGTGATAATCGGCAAGAAAAGGGGGTAGCGTACCATACAGATGAAACGGAAGTCGCATCAGCCGCGAAAAGGTTCGAAATTCTTTGAAAGGAGAACTGCCCGTGCCTCGCCAACCGTGAAGAGGGAGCCGCAAACCAGTATCAGGTCGTCCGGTCCGGCAATATCCCGGGCAGACGAAAGTCCTGCGGCAACAGTACCCGCATCATGGGCCGTTACCCCTCTGGAACGGCAGAATTCGGCAAGCTTCTCCGACGGCAGAGCACGCGCAAGGGATGGTGCGACGGCCAACATTTCGTCAGCAAGGGGCAGGAGCGGCCCAAGGATACCGTCGACATCCTTGTCACCCATCATGCCGGCAACAATCAGGAGGCGATCGCGCGGAATGTCTTCAAGCGCCTCAGCCAGGGCCTTACTGCCGGCAGGATTGTGCGCGCCGTCCAGCAGTATCCGGGGGGATGTACCGAGTATCTCCATCCTCCCTGGCCAGTGCGCTTTTTCGATCCCACTGCGCAAGGTACCCGCATCCAGGGGAAATCCCATGCCGTCAAGAAGCTCTGCCGCCGCTAAAGCAGAGGCCGCATTCGCCTGTTGATAGCGCCCGGCAAGTCCGGGGCGCAAACCGTCCATTTCCAGGCCGATCCCCCGGTATGACAGCCCGGTATCCGACCAGAAAGCGGTAAATGCCTCACCATAGCCATAGAAGGGGCTTTTCATCTCCAGACAGCGATTCCTGATAACCGACAGTGCATCCTGTTCCTGGGGGGAAACCACGACGGACCGCCCCACCTTTATGACCCCTGCTTTTTCCCCGGCAATCGCGGCCAGGGAAGCGCCCAGATAATCGCAATGGTCGTAGGCGACGGGAGTGATGAGCGAAAGGATGCCGGAAAGGGCGTTGGTGGCGTCGAGCCGCCCTCCCATCCCCACTTCCATGATCGCCAGCTGGACCTTTTGTTCTGCAAAGTAAAGGGTGGCCATGGCAGTAACCAGCTCGAAAAATGTGGTTTCAGGTGGAGCTGCGGCGATGACCTGCTCAGCCAGGTGAACCACTTCCTCTTCGGCTATCTCACGGCCGTTGATGCGAATGCGTTCGGTGAAATTTATCAGGTGCGGAGAAGTAAAGAGCCCGACCCGGTGCCCCCCTTCGGCAAGCATGGAAGCGAGGAAGCTGGAGGTGGAACCCTTGCCGTTGGTGCCGGCAACGTGGACGGTCTTGAAGGCATCCTGCGGGTTATGGAGCGCCTGCAGAGTAGCGGTGATCCTCTCCAGCCCCGGTTTCATACCGAAACGGCCAAGGCCGTAGATATATGAGAGGGTCTCCTGATAGGTCATGACAGGCGGGAATTATAGGGAAAGAGGCAGGGAAAGTCCATACTTTTAGCGGGGAGGGCTGCTGCCGTCACAGCAGCATGATCTTCTCGATGAACTGCCGGCAGGGCTTAACGGGGTGGTTCAGGAATGAGTTGTACTCGGACAGGAACTCCATGACCCGGTCGCAGTCCACTTTGCCGTCCACAATGAACGGGTCGCGGCTGGCGGCGCGAAGCAGTTCGGAATCCGCACGCATCGACTGGGATGCGGCGAGGCTGCGCAGTTCTGCTTTTTCCTCGTCAGTCAACATCATGGAATTTCCCCTTTAAGCGTGCGAATAGGTCCTGCTGATCAAAAACATCGAAATACTCCTCTGCGTGCGTTAATAGTAAAAAAGCCGCCCCGTCTGCGGTGACGATGGCGGCTTTAACAATCGTGGACATATCGAACTGCGAGGAAACCCGCCGCGGCAAGAACCAGCGCCTACTGCCGGTACAACATCTTCAGTATCTGCGACAACCGTTGCCGCATATCCTTCCGCTCGACGATGATATCGACCATGCCGTGATCGAGAAGGTATTCGGCACGCTGGAAGCCGACGGGCAGCTTCTGGCGGATGGTCTGCTCGATGACCCGTGGGCCGGCAAAACCTATCAGGGCCTTTGGTTCGGACATGTTGATGTCGCCCAGCATGGCAAAACTTGCCGTAACGCCGCCGGTGGTGGGATCTGTAAGTATGGAGATGAACGGCAGTCCCTGTTCCTTCAGTTTTGCCAGGGCCGCCGAGGTCTTGGCCATTTGCATCAGAGACAGAATGCTTTCCTGCATGCGCGCCCCGCCGGAAGCAGAGATGATGATCACCGGCGTACGCTTCTCAATCCCCCGCTCAATGGCCCGCGTGATCTTCTCACCGACCACGCTCCCCATGCTGCCGCCCATGAAGGAAAAGTCAAATACCGCCATCTGCACCGGGGTCCCTTCTATCTGCCCTTCGCCACAGATAATGGCGTCTTTTGAGCCCCCTTTGGCTACGGCAGCATTAATCCGCTCCTGGTAACTCTTGGAATCCTTGAAATTAAGAAAATCAACCGACACCATATTCGCATCAAACTCGACGAAGCTTCCCTGGTCGAGAAGGATTTCCAGTCTTTTGCGGGCAGTAATGCGGAAATGAAAATTGCATTTTGGGCAAACATTGAGGTTATTCACGATCTCTTTGGAGATAATCACCTCACCGCAGTTCTGGCATTTTGTCCAGAGCCCCTCAGGTACCCGGACCCGTTTCTTTTCAACCTGCTCCGGCGCAACATTGCTTTTTTTGAATAAGCCCATATTCAACCTCTTATGGCAGCATTTGCCAGCCAATTTTTATTTTAAATAAAACCGTCTATTAACAGAAAGGGGGGTGGATGTCAATGTTTAAACGGTCGGCGGTCGGCAGTCGGCGGTCGATGGTTAAATTGGTCAACCACCGACCACCGCCCATCAACCACCGACCGCCTTCACCCCTGCCTTCAATGCTGCGACAAATCCGCCTAGCCGCTCTCGGAGTTCATCCCCCCGGAATTCTTCGAAAAGCTTTACCAGCGCACTTCCTACAACCACGCCATCGGCAACGGCTGCCACCCGGCCGGCCTGCACCGGGTCGGAAATGCCGAAACCGACCACAAGCGGCAAGGTTACATGCTCCCGGATCTTTTTCACATCGGGAAAAACCGTATCCGCAACACTCGTCCGCGCACCGGTAACGCCGGTAACCGAAACATAGTAGATAAAACCACTGCCAAGATTTGCCACTTTCCTGATCCTGGCTTCATCGGATGTGGGGGTCAGCAGGAATATCACGTCTAACCCTTCCCGATCCGCTGCCGCCTTGAATTCTTCGGCTTCTTCAGGAGGCAGGTCGACCAGCAGCACGCCATCAACCCCCGCCGACACGGCATCGGCTACAAACCGCTCTATGCCATAAAGAAAGACCGGGTTGTAATACCCCATCAGAATAAGGGGAATCTCCGTCTGTTGCCGAACAGATTTTACCAAGGTTAAAATTTTAGGCAGTGTCGTACCGGCGCAGAGGGCGCGCTCCGAAGAAAGCTGGATAGTCGGTCCGTCAGCCATCGGATCGGAAAAAGGTACACCCAGTTCGATCAGATCGGCGCCGGACTTTTCCAGTTCCAGGATCAGTTTCTCCGTTGTTTCCAGATCAGGATCGCCAGCGGTAATAAACGTGACAAGCGCCTTCTCATTCTGCTTCGCCAGGTTGGCAAATGTTGTTGCAATTCTGCTCATCAATATAACTCCCCGATCATCCGACTCACCCTTCAATCTTGAACATGCCCATCTCGTTGCGAAGAATCTCTATCTGACGGAACAAGCCGGAAACAGCTTCATCCATCGCCCCTGTCGCTTCAAGGTTGATATGGGTTGATTGCTGAATATCCTCAACAGCGACCACAATCTGCTCGCTTCCGCGATTTTGCTCGTCACAGGCTCGCTTGATCTGTTGGATCATATCTGTAATATTTTCTGTGGACTGGGCGATAAAATTACCGACATTGCTCTGTTCACGGGTCGAAGACCTCACCTGGGTCGTGAGGGTCTTCATTTTCTCCACCGCGGTCATAATGAGCTCGCTCCCCTGTCCCTGCTCACGGGTAGCCTTGGCGATCTGACCGACCATTTCGGAGACCTGCTCCATGGCATCACGGATCATCTGACTTCCCCTCGCCTGCTCGACGGTAGCGCGGGCTATTTCTTCCACCTGCTCCGTTGCCTTCTTCACACCCGATACGATCTTGTTCAACGCCTCGCCCGATTTCTGCGACAACAGTTCACCGTCTGCAATGCTTTTTTCCGCCTGGTCAATGGCATTAACCGCCCGGTGAGTTTCGTCCTGTACCGCCTTTATAACCATCGCAATCTCGCGGGTGGAGCTGCTGGTGCGCTCGGCAAGCTCCTTTATCTCATCTGCGACAACGGCAAAACCCTTGCCGTGCTCACCGGCCTGGGCAGCAATAATAGCCGCATTCAGCGCCAGGAGGTTGGTCTGCTCGGCAACCTCGTCGATTACCGAAAGGATTGTCCCGATATCATTGGCCCTGCCGGAGAGGGTGTCAATAACTTCATAGGTGATGCGCGACGAACGTTTAATTTCATTGATGCCGGCGATGGTAGCCTCCACCGCTTCTTTGCCGGTCTCGGCATCCTTGCGGACCGCATCGGATATGGCGGCGGTCTCCATGGCATTTTTCTCCACCTGCTTGATGCTGCTGTCCATCTCCATGACCGATGATGCGGTGGTGGTCGAAGCATCCAGGAGGCTGACGACGCCGTTACCCACCTGCTTGATGGAAGCAGCCATCTGGAGGATGGATGAGCTCACCTCATCGACAGAGTGCGACAGGGTTTCAACATTCTGGGCCACCTCTTCAACGCTGGCTGCCATCTCCAGAATCGATGAGGAACTTTCCGAAGCGGATAGGGAAAGACTGTCAACACCCTGGGAAACCCCTTTGACTGATGCGTTGATCTGGCTCACCGCCGCCGAGGTATTGTTGACGCTCTCTGCCTGCAATTTGGCCGTATTCACGACTTTTTGCGAAGATTCGGTAATAGTGCCGGATAAATGGGTCAATTCAGCCGCGGACTTGTTGACATTGCCGACCATTCCGGACAATTTCTCCACCATTACATTGAAATCGCTCCCCAACTTGCCAAGCTCGTCCCCTGAGTCGATTTCAAGCTTGGCGGTAAGGTCCCCCTCCGCGCCGTTATCCAGGGCTCTGGCCATTCTATTGATGCGGTTGACGATGTTCTTCGTGGTCTTGAGCCCCAATAAAAGCCCAAGCAGGACGGCGGCGATGATTACCACAACAAAGGCAATTCCCGCAGAACTCTGAATTTCGCGGACCTGCTTGTCCGCCTTGGTCATCTGGATACCCACCTCAACAAGCAGGTCGTCGGCATCGGCTTTGGCTTTTTCTATGGCAGGATTTATGTCGTCTTCCGTGAGACGATGCAATTTTTCATCGGCAAGGGCAGCCATGGCCGCCTGATCGACGACGCCGGCTTTGAGCCCTTTCAGCAACGCTTCCTTGCGGGCGAGAAGCTCGTCGGCAATCTTCTCGACCTCTTCCCAACTGGCAAGGGCCGCCTGGGTCCGTTTTTCGATAACGCTCCCATGCTGCGCAGGCTTGATCCCCAGCTTCGCATTGCCTTTCAACATGATGTTGCACTGGCTTCTGAAGAGATCCCGCTTCATCCGGTAATCTTCGGCATACTCTTCAAATTTTTCCATTTCGGCACGCACCAGCGCCGCCTGCATGAGACTGACATGACAATATTTCTGCGTTACCCCCATGAGCAGAACCAGTTTCTGCTGGCTGGCCAGATTCTGCATGATGTTCTGAATCTGGTCGCCGACCCGCCTCATGCTCCAGGAGCCGAAAGCGCCGGTTATGGCGACAATCAGGGCCATTATCATAAAAGAACCGACAAGACGATGACTAAGTTTCAAGTTTTTCACAACAAGTCCTCTGTTGGTTTATCGGCAGTTGTTGCCGCCATCTCTACAGGGTGAATTTCTTAACCCATTGGTCGAATCAATGTTCAGCCTCGTTCAGGAGATAGTTCATAAGATCGACGGTCGCCTTGACCTCCGGCTTGCTCATGTTCGAATCCGGTTTACGCAACATCTTGATGCCGTACGCTTTGGTGGCGCTCCGGTCAAAGAGCTGGCCGGAGATGGGCGCAATCCCCGTCTGGATTGCTACTATGGTTCTTTCCAGGGTGTGGCATTTGACGCACTTGACCCTCATTATCTCGTAATTGGCTTTCATGGCAGGAGGGAATGCGGACGGATCCAGGCGCATGTTGTCGCCCTTGCCGATAACCTTGATACCGGCATGGGCAGCAGTACTGAACAAACAGAGCAGAACAAGAAGAATAACGGTTTTTTCCATTGCAAAAATCCTCCACTGTGTTGTTTGTTTACGATCAGAAACTATACGTCACACCAAGCAGGGTAATTCTCGAAATCACTGCCGGGGCATCTTCATACCGGTATTCAAGGGTGACCTTCACATTCTGCAAAGGGGTATACGCAATGGCGGGGATATAACGACGCACGATGCCGACACCGTCATCCTGGTGCTCATAGCGAAACAGACCGACGGCATTAACAGGCGAACCGAGGTAGTATTCCGCCTCGGAAGCCAGCACGACGGAATCCCTTTCAAGGGGAACCGTGGCGAAATCCGGGTTGTCGTCCCGCCCTTTTACGCCGCTCAATTTGACTCTCAAACGTTTATACTGGAGGTCCATGTCGCCACCGGCGCGATAAAATCTGTTTTTGGTGAAGGTATCGGTGTCGTTGATGGTATTGCGACCGAAATAACCATATGTGCCGAACGTCACCGACAGATAGTCCCACACGCTGTCGCTGTCGAGGTCGACCGCCGGTTCATTGCCCAGTAAATCGGAACCGCCTACCTTCACCGAAACATGACCATAACCTTCTTTTGCGTTTTGCCCCTTCCGGTCCACAATTCCGCCGGCGACAAACAGCCTTTTCCAGAGGACGACGTTGGCTTCAAGCGCATCCTGGCTTGATTCCAGGGTGAACGGCGAGCTCCCGACCCGGTACGACAGGGTAGCCAGGGAGGAGGCGGTCGTAACCTTGTTGTTTTTCTTCCAGAGGCTGAGCTTCGGTTCAAACCTGCCGAATTTCAGGTTTATGGGTGTATCCAGGATGTGGCGCCACTGCAGAAACAGTTCATGCAGGTTATTGGTGTCGGTGGTGCTGTCCGCATGCGTCGTCAACAGGTATGAGGCAAAAAATCCGAACTTGTCACGGAAGGCGCCGCCGGCTTGAAAAGCGAAAGTCCGGGTTGAAAAATCGAATTTGTCGCCATCAGCCGCATGCTCGTCATAGACGATGTTTTGCGTTGCCCGGAAGGAGAGGGGGAGCTGTTCTGGTATGCCGGCAAGCCAGAGTCCCTCGTTTCCTTTATTCTTCGGTTCCTGTGCCTGGTCGTTCTCAACCTTGGAAGTGGCTGCCTGGGCCTTTAATTTATCGAGCAATTCCGGGTCGCCTTCACCGGCAATGGCAGCGGCAGCAGCTGGAGATGCCGGAGCTTTCGCTTCGGAAGGCTTGACCAGCGGAACATAGCTGTTTTTTTGGAAAGCATCCCCGTACTCGTTAAGTTCCGGATAAATTGTATGGCAGGTAGAGCATTCGGTTTTATGCTGACGACTAAAAGCAGGAATTGCGTGCGCCTTACCGGCGCTCGTAAGCGTGAAAGCGCCGATCAGAAGCAAAACAAGCTTGATCGTGAATCGGCTTTGCATGGATCCCCTCCTCTGCACATTTCTCAGTTATTCATCAAATTTGCATCGAATACGACGCTAAACGATCATCAATACATTTATGAAAATAATTACATATATTTAGTGCTTAACACGGTAAAATACTGGCTAGTATTACAATATTGAGCATATGAAGTCAACTTAACATAAATAAGTGCAAGATAATATTAGTAAGCCGATGAGCTTTCAGATATTTTTTTATACATTTTTGACGACATAAATGGTATAAGGCTCCTAATTAAAGGAGGGTGAGGGGATGAAAAATGGATTTTTCACATCATTAATTTTACTTTCTCTGCTGATTGCAGTCATGACAGGTTGCGGCAGTGACAATTCAGGAAGCCAGACTGCACTTTCAACCTTTGCTGCCTCAGAAGCATGCATACGCTGTCATACGACAACTAATAATATTTCTCCGGTTACCGGCATGAACATTGTCGAGGAATGGAAGCTTTCCACCCACAATACCAGCAACGGAGCGAGTTGCATTGACTGCCATGGGGAAGGAAACGGTCACCCGAACAGCTGCGGGGTCTGCCATGGCGGCTCTTCACCCGTATCAGCCGGATTCCATAACCCGGAACAGGCCGGTCTCTGTAACAATTGCCACGGCCCGAATCACCCGGACGACGTTATGATCCTCAATTCGCCGCAGCATTTCGGCAACATGACCGCTAGTTTGCCCAACATCAAGTATCGTGCATCCTTTGTCAGCTCACAATATGTGAGCAATTGCCGCAAATGCCATAATCCCCACAATCCCAGCAGCGCCATCGAGATCGCCCGTCAGTGGGCTGACAGCGGGCACGGCAACACTCTTGCCGGGGCAAGGACAGCTTACGACTTCAAGACACGCGGCACCTATGAACCAGTAAACCTGTCATTCCAAAATAATTGTGTTCGTTGTCACACCACGACCGGCTTCATCAACTTTGTCGCTTCAGGCTACAGTGACCAGAGACCGTTCGCAGGTCCACAGTACCCCGTAGTCCTGTATCCGTCAGTCTCAACCGACAAGACCAAAGAAGTTACCGGATGCAATGCCTGCCACGACGACGGCAAAGGGAACGCCTATAGCTATAAACTTAGGGCGCTTCCCCAGGTGCGGATCTATTACAACTACTCTTCGGCGAACACCTCACCAACGGTTAAGCTAAACAATATGCCGGTATATTTTCCCGACGCAGGCCCGTCCAACATATGCATCAGCTGTCATGCAGGGCGCGGCATCGGGCGAATGATCACTGTTGCAGCTGCCAACTTTTTCAACTTTAGTACAAGCACAAGCATAAGCGCCCATGATTTCGCCGGCGCCGGAAATCTGTTCCAGCAGAGCGGCTATGAATATAGCGGACGGAGCTATACCTCATCCGCCTTCCTCCATGACGAGATCGGCTTCAACAACACCAACAGCACCGGCAGCCGCGGTCCCTGCATCACCTGCCACATGAAGAGTGACGAGTCGCACTCTTTTCTACCCGTGACATTCGATAATCAGCAGGCATCCGATCCGTCTGCCGTAGCAATCGCCGGCATCATCAGCCGTACCTGCTCCAAGTGCCACAACGGCGCCATCCAACCGGCATGGACTGCGCAAACCCTTCAGGCGAGGCGAGCGGGATTTCAAGCTGCGCTAGCGATACTTAATGGAGTTCTAGCTCAAAAAAGAGGCAGCACGAAGACCTGGGAGAAACTTGACGGAGTTATCATAAAAGGAACAGGCCCCAACACCATGGGTGCCAACTTTAATTATGGATTGCTTAAAAATGATTGGGGCGCTTACGCCCACAACGACCTCTATGCCAAGCGACTGATCTATGACTCACTTGACTGGCTTTACGACCGCGACTTGGTCTCGAAGACCAACACCGGTGGGTACGCGACTGACGTGGAGGCAGCGATCAACGGTGTCACCACGGCAAAAAATCCGTGGAACAGTGCAGTAATATATTCGAGTCCACAGCTGGATGGACCGACCGGCCTGAAAGCTTTGGCTATCAACTACTTGCTCGGCGGGCCGGGAGGTAACCGTCCCTAGCATCTCCTTCGTTTCAAGCAGAAAAGCCCATCCTTAAAAGGGGTGGGCTTTTTCTTTCCGGCAATATCTCAACAAGTTGAAGTTTACGCTTCTTTCTTCAGCTCCAGCTCCTCCCATCGTATATAACGTGCCGCCAGCTCCTGCTCTACCCTGGTATATTCGGCGGAGAGCCCTGCAATGCCACCATCAGCCTTCTCGTATTCGCGAGGATCTGCGAGCATTGCCTCAATAGACGTTTTCTGCTGTTCAAGCTCCTCGATCACCTTCTCCAGCTGCTCCAGTTCGAGCCGCTCGGCATAGGTGAGCCCTTTTTTCGGCTTCATCACATCGGAAGATGACTGGTTTTTTGCACCCCGTCGCCCATCCTTCTGTGCCTCTGCCTTTTCTTCGCTCCGCACCTGCTCTCGGAGTTCCCGGTAGAAACTGTAATTCCCCTCGTAAAAAGTCGCCCGACCAGCCCCTTCGAAGGCGAGGATGCCGGTGGCCACCTTGTCGAGGAAAAAACGGTCGTGGGTCACCATCAGTACGCAGCCGGGAAAGTTTGCCAGTGACTCGTCCAATAGCTGCAAGGTGGGAATATCCAGGTCGTTGGTCGGCTCATCCAGTATCAGCAGGTTGGCATCGAGAAGCATCAGCCTTGCCAGGATCAGGCGGCTTTTTTCCCCGCCGGAAAGGGTCTTGATCTTCCGCATCCGGTCCGAAGCAGAAAAAAGGAAATCCTCCAGGTAGCCGATCTTGTGGCGTTTCTCCTGGCCTGACTGGACGTAGTCCCCTTCACCGAGAAAATCGTAGATGGTTTCTTCCGGGTTGAGCACCTGCCGGGACTGGTCGAAATATGCAGTCCGGGTCTTTTTACCGACCACGACCGCCCCCGTATCAGGGCTCTCCTCACCCATGATCATCTTCAACAGGGTGGTTTTGCCGCAGCCATTGGGACCGATGATCCCGACCCGGTCACCCCGCTTCATGCGAAAGGTAACATCGCTGAGGAGCTGCTTCGGTCCATAGGCTTTAGACAGGCCGGCAAATTCAAGGATGGTCCCACCCAGGGTTTCGTCGGTGGTGAAACCGATCCTGGTATCTTTAACGGACTGCACGACGTTTTTTCCCTGGAGGGTGTGATAACGGTCGATGCGCGCCTTCTGCTTTGTCGTCCGCGCCTTGGCGCCTCGGCGTATCCAGGCGGTTTCGACGCGCAGCAGGTTGAGGAGGCGCGAGCGGGAATGCTCTTCCTGAAGGAGCTGTTCCTCCTTCTGCTCAAGGTAGCGGCTATACCCGCCGCCATAGGAAAACATCTTCCCCTCGTCCAGCTCCAGCATCCGTGTTGCCACCTGATCAAGGAAGTAACGGTCATGGGTGATGAGCAGCACTGCGCCTGGATAGTTCTTCAAGTATTCCTGCAGCCACTGGGTGGTGTCCGCATCGAGATGGTTGGTCGGCTCGTCCAGAAGCAGCAGATCCGGCGCCTCCAGGAGCAGCCTGGCCAGGGCCACGCGCCGCTTCGTCCCGCCGGACAGTTCAGAAATCCGCTGGTTTCGGTCGGGCAACTGGAGATGGGTCATTATTTCGGAAACCCGGTAATCGGTATTCCAGCCGCCATGATGTTCTATCCAGCCGGAAAGCTCACCCTGTCTCGACAGGAGTCTCTCCATGTCAGATGGATTGTCGGCCATCCTTGCGGAAAGCTCGTTGAATTCTTCCATGACCCGGCGGATTTCCTTCAACCCTCGTTCAATCTCTTCCGCCACAGTCAATTCGGGATCAAGCAGCGGTTCCTGGGAAAGATATCCGGTCGTGGCGCCGCGTTTCATGGCGACAGTGCCCCCTTCGCGGTCTTCCAGTCCGCCCAGGATCATCAGCATGGTCGATTTGCCCGCGCCATTCCTGCCGATCAGTCCGATCTTTTCATCTTCACCGACGGCAAAGGTGACGCAATCAAGGACTTTTCTTGCGCCAAAACTTTTTTCCAGTCCGACAACGTCTATAACATTCATTTTTTCAATTCGCCCAGTAAATCACTGATTTGTTTGAGGTAAAAGGAGGGGCGGTAACTCTCGGGAATCGCGTAGGTACCACTCTTGTCAAAGGGAACGGCAAGTGCTCCCACCGGTGTATCCAGGTCAAAACCAGCTTTGAGCTGATAGGGGATGTGGTTCGGGTCCGGCCGGCGTTTGAGTATCTCCACCATGTCATGGTAGGCGATTCTTACCGGCAGCCTCACGTCGGTGGTAGATTTACCCGGAAAATCCACCAGCTCACGGGCGCCCCCCTTCGACAGCGGGACGGCCATGATCTTGAGATCATAGCTGTAGCCCAGCAGCTTCAGGTCGTAACTATTGGGATTTGTAACCGAAAGATAAAATTCTATTGCGACTCCGCCTTCATCCAGGCCGGTTACGTTCACATCTTTTATCACTACTTCAGGATTTGCAACAAACAAGGAGCAGCCGGTCAGGAACATCAGACAGCAGAACAGCAGTTTTTTCACAAAATCTCTCCCGGAAACAAATGTGGCGGATCCCTCGTGGGACCCGCCTACAATAACACAACCGTTTAACCGGCGACAATATATTCTATTTTCCGGATGGAAACCATATCCGGTTACGACGGACTTTCAGTCTTGTACCTTTTTATTTCCGCAGCCTGCGATCCGGCTTTAGTCAATTCATCAAGGATTTCCCTCCTGAACTGGCGCCGTTTCACCTCATAGGCATTTGCTTCCGGTCCCACGCCGCAATAAAGTTTTTTTGCCCTCACAATGTTTCCGTTCGCCATTTCCAGCTTGCTCAGTAGTTCACGGACCGCGGCAGCCGCACATTTTTCATCGTCTTCCATGTCGTCAGGCGCATAACCGTGGCTTTTCGCCCTGCTGGGCATCAACTGCCAGACCCCCAGCGCACCTTTATGCGACACGGCCCGGGCCGATAAGCCATGAGCGCCGGTTTCAGCAAGGGCAATCTCTGCAAGGTCCATCGGCATAAATGTGGTTCCCAATGTCTTAAGATAACAAAGAGCGGCAAGCCAACGGGCCCGCTGCGGCTCGGTCCTTCGGGCAAAGGCCGTAGCTATGGCCGGAACCTGGCGTTTTCTTTCCTCCAGATTTATCCCCTTTTCCATCACCCTGCGAATCTCGCGATCAAGCTCCGAATCCCCCACCTTCGCAGGTGCTTGGACCTGCTGGATATGAGCCTTGTCGCAGGATGCCCCCAGTAGCAGCATTACTGCCAAAATCAAAATAGTTTTTTTCATAATTAATTTTGTCGGTTTTATCAGGCTTTGCCGGCTGGTCCTTTTCGACCCTAAGAATTTCCAGTATCGTTTCCGGCTAAAATCTCCTTTCTATGAATTTGAAGCGCGCGTTCTTACCCTTTCGGGATGCCGCCCCATAGTTAGCATATTATAATTGAAAACTTTTTACTTGCAACCAACAATTTTTTACAAATGTCTGAAAACGCCAAAAGGACCCGATCGGGTCCTTTTTCCAACCTGCCATAAATTTGCAGGGTGACACCTTTATACATCAAAACAGCGTACAAGTCAAAGCATAAACTTTGCTTCACCTTTAAATTCAACAAGTTACACAGGCACTACTTTAATTAAAGCAAAAAACACGGCAATTGCCGGCAGACTATTCCAGCTTTACCCCCATTGCCTCGGCAACCGTATGAATATCCTTGTCCCCCCGGCCGGAGAGACAGACAATGATTGTCTTGTCCTTAGAGAGAGTCGGCGCCATTTTCAGCACATGGGCAATGGCATGGGATGACTCCAGTGCCGGCAGTATCCCCTCTTCCCGGGTCAATACCCTGAACCCTTCCAGCGCCTCCTCATCGGTTACCGATACATAATCGGCACGGCCTGATTCCTTCAGCCATGCATGTTCAGGACCGACGCCGGGATAGTCGAGACCGGCGGAAATGGAATGGGCGTGGGCAATCTGGCCGAACTCATCCTGAAGCAGATAGGTCTTGTTGCCGTGAAGCACTCCGACGCTCCCGGCACAGAGAGGCGCTGCGTGCTTACCGGAGGAGATTCCATAACCGGCCGCCTCGACCCCGACCATTTTCACGTCCTTATCATTCATGAATGGGTGGAAGAGACCGAGGGCGTTGCTCCCGCCGCCTACGGCAGCCACCAGATAATCAGGAAGCCGCCCCTCGATTTTTTTGTGCTGCGCCTTTGCCTCCCGGCCGATAATCGACTGGAAATCGCGAACCATCAGGGGATAAGGATGTGGACCGGCGACGGTGCCGATGACATAGAACGTGTTGCCGACATGGGTTACCCAGTTGCGCAGCGCCTCGTTCATGGCGTCCTTGAGGGTGGCGGTGCCCGCTGTCACGGGAGTAACCTTGGCACCGAGGAGTTTCATTCGAAAAACGTTCAGCGACTGCCGGTGGATATCCTCCTCGCCCATGAACACCTCGCACTCCATGTCGAAAAGAGCGGCAATGGTGGCTGTGGCAACACCGTGCTGACCGGCGCCGGTTTCGGCTATCACCCGTTTTTTACCCATCCGCTTGGCCAGGAGTCCCTGGCCGATGGTGTTGTTCACCTTGTGGGCACCGGTATGATTCAGGTCTTCACGTTTCAGGTAAATCTTTGCCCCGCCGAGCTTTTTGCTGAGTTTTTCCGCAAAGTAGAGGGGATTGGGTCGCCCCACATACTGGCGCATATAATAGGCAAATTCTTCCTTGAACTCTTTATCGTTTTTGTAATGGTTGTAAGCCTTCTCCAGCTCGAACAGCGCCGGCATCAATGTTTCCGATACGTATCTGCCGCCGAACTGGCCGAAATGCCCTTGCTTATCGGGTAATTTCACTGAAACCTCCAGGTTCTGTAATGAAACTGCATAATATCCCCGGAGTAAATAAATTGCAAGACCGGCGCGTTATTGTTTCGGTTGTTAAACATATCAATGGTAGGGGCGAGGCTTGCCTCGCCCAATCGGGCAGGCCGCCCCTGTCATACCTCAGTGTTTTACATGTTTAGCATCTGGAGCAATAAAACAGCGTCCAACCACCTAAACATCATCAGCAGCGGGTGCCACCAGGAGCTTTTTCCGTGAGCGCACCTTTGCCAGCAGCACATCCATGTAGTAGTAGACAACCGGCGTGATGTAGAGGGTCAGCAACTGCGAGGTGAGCAACCCGCCGACAACGGCCAGACCCAGTGGCTGACGCGACTCTCCTCCGGCACCTAAACCCATGGCGATTGGCAGCGTTCCCATCAGGGCAGCCATGGTCGTCATCATAATCGGCCGAAAACGTACCAGAGCCCCTTCATAAATGGCATCAAGCGGCCGTTTCCCGTCCTTCCTCTCGGCTTCCAGGGCAAAGTCGATCATCATGATGGCGTTCTTTTTGACAATGCCGAGCAGCATGATTATCCCGACAAATCCATAGATATTAAGATCGCAGTGAAAGATCATCAGGGTGATCAGTGCCCCGAAACCGGCGGCCGGCAGTCCGGACAGGATGGTGATCGGGTGAATATAGCTCTCATAGAGAACGCCGAGCACAATGTAGATGACGAAGACGGCCATCACCAGCAAGATCAGCAGGCCGTTGAATGAGGATTGGAATGCCTGCGCGGTCCCCTGAAAACTGGTACTCACGGTTTGAGGGAGAGCTGTGCGGGCAAGCTCGTCAACGAGAGTCATTGCATCGCCAAGGGCTAGCCCGGGGCGGAGATTGAACGAGATCGTCACCGCCGGGAGTTGTCCCAGGTGGTTGACCGTCAGCGGGCCGATGGTTTTGGTGATGGCAGCTATGGTATCGAGCGGTACAAGCTGTCCGGATTTGCTATGGATGTAAAGCATGCCCAGAGCCGCCGGGTCTCCCTGGTAGAGCGGATCAAGTTCGAGAATAACCTGATACTGGTTGGTCGTGGCAAATATGGAGGAAACCTGGCGTGAACCGTAGGCATAGGAAAGGGCGTCTTCCACCTGCATCACGGAGAGCCCCAGGCTGGCCACCTTATCCCGGTTGATTTCCACATGCACCTGCGGATTACTGATCTGCAGGTCGCTCGTTACATCCAGCAACTCGGGAAGCTCACGCAGCTTTGCCTCAAAGTCACTGGAGGCACGGTACAGTTCATCCGTGTTCTGACCTTGCAGGGTAAACTGGTACTGGCTTTTGGAGGAGCTGCCCCCTATCTGGATCGAGGGGATATTTTTCAGGAATGTTCGGATACCCGGGACTTTGGCGAGCTTTGGGCGAAGTTCCTGAATGATCTCATCTGCGGAGAGTTTTCGCTCACTGCGCGGCTTGAGACGGATAAAAAAGCGGCCGGTGTTGCTCGCCCCGCTGCTGCCCATGGATGACATGAATCCGTCGATATTCGGATCTTTGGCGATGATGGCAGCGAGTGCTTCCTGGTGAAGCTTCATCTCCGCGAAGGATGTCCCTTGGGCCGCCTCGGTGTCGGCGTTTAGACGTCCGGTGTCTTCAGTCGGCAGGAATCCCATGGGAATTCTGGTAAACAACCAGCCGGTGACCAGCGTGACAAGTATCGTCAAGACCATGGTTGTCCGACGAAAGCGCAGGACCTGTTGCAGTGAGCGCTCGTAAAGATTGAGCAAACGGTCGAAGAAGCGTTCCATGAAGAGGTACAGGCGTCCGTGTCGCTCTGCTGCCGGCGGCTTCAGAAATCGACTGCAAAGCATCGGGGTCAGGGTCAGGGAGACGAAACAGGAGACCAGAATTGCCACGCTGATCGTTATGGCGAATTCGTGCAGGAGACGGCCAAGTATCCCCCCCATGAACAGTACCGGAATAAAAACCGCCACCAGCGATATGGTCATCGAAATGATGGTAAAGCCGATCTCCTTAGAGCCCTTGAAAGCAGCCTCCATCGCACTCTCACCCTTTTCCATGTGACGGACGATGTTTTCCAGCATGACTATGGCATCATCCACGACGAAGCCGACCGCCAGGGTCAGGGCCATCATGGATATGTTATTGATGGAGAATCCCAGCATATGCATGGCGGAGAACGTACCGACAATTGACATCGGCACTGCCAATGAGGGGATGATGGTGGCGGACAAGTTGCGCAGAAAGAGGAAAATCACCATGATGACCAGGCCGATCGTCAAACAGAGGGTGAACTTGACGTCGTGCATCGATTCACGGATCATGTTGGACCGGTCAAAAAGAACACTCAGTTCGACTGAGGCCGGCATCTGCGAGCGGAAAGTCGGCAGAAGCTTCTTCACGCTGTCCACCACCTCGATGGTGTTGGTTCCCGGCTGGCGTTGGACGGCCAGGACTATGGCGCGCGTGTTGTTGTACCAGCTTGCCGTCTTGGTGTTCTCTACGCTGTCAAGGACCTGCCCGACTTCCTCAAGGCGGATCGGCGAGCCGTCCCGGTAGGCCACCACCATCGAGCGGAAGGATGCCGCATTGAACATCTGTCCATTGGCTTCGATGGTGAACGCTTGCTTTTTCCCGTCCAGCATCCCGGTCGGCATGTTGACGTTCGCATCGCCGATCGCCGTCGCCACTTCGTCGATGCCGATCTGCCGGGAGGCCAGGGCTTTGGGATCGAGTTGGGCACGCACGGCATACTTCTGCGAACCGTAAACCGACACCTGGGCCACGCCGCTGATCGTAGAGATACGTTGCGAGATGAGGGTCTGCGCATACTCGTCAACCGCGGAAAGAGGCAATGTGGGAGAGCTGAGCGCCAGGTAAAGGATCGGCTGATCGGCAGGATTCACCTTCCGGAAAGACGGCGGCGACGTCATGTTCGCCGGTAACTGGCGAATAGCAAGTGAGATCGCCGCCTGCACGTCCTGAGCGGCCGCATCAATATCGCGGTCAAGGTTGAACTGGATCGTGATCCTGGTCGAGCCGATGCCATTCGTTGAAGTCATCGAGTCGACGCCGGCAATGGTCGAGAACTGCTTCTCCAGCGGTGTGGCGACCGCCGATGCCATGGTGTCTGGATTGGCGCCAGGGAGGTTGGCGCTGACCTGGATGGTCGGGTAGTCAACTTTCGGCAGGTCGTTCACCGGAAGCAAGCGGTACGATGCCACACCGAAGATGAAGATGGCGATCATGATCAACGAGGTCATGATCGGCCGGCGAACGAAAATCTCGGCGATATTGATCACTTTCTCCCCTCCGCCGCCGGGTTGATTTTCGCCTCCACCTTGGCGCCTGGAACCAGGCGCAGTTGGCCGTTGACAACCACGGTCTCTCCGGGCGCAACACCTTTCTCGATAACGCTTGCCCCCCCCGATGCCGCGCCGACAGTTACCGGCCGCATCTCCACCGTCTTGTCAGGCTTCACTACATATATGAACTGCCCCTGTTGGCTGATCTGGATTGCCTGGGTCGGGACGACGACGGCATTCTGCAGGGAGGAGAGTGTCATCACCACATCGACAAACTGTCCCGGCCAGAGTTTTCTGGATCTGTTGGCAAAAATCCCGTTCAGCTTGATGGTGCCGGTAGCGGCATTCACCATATTGTCCAGAAAACTTATCGTCCCGATTTCTTTACTGCCGGGTTCGTCAGGGATAACTGCCTCTATCTGCAACTCGCCGCCAGCCATGGCCCTCTTTACCTCAGCGAGTTTTTTTCCGGGATTGAAAAGGTTACGTAGATCGGGTTTATCTGATTGATCATCACCAGCGGTACATCGTTGGCCTTCGTAAGATTGCCCGGTTGCAGCAATAGTTTCCCGGTCCGACCGGAGATCGGAGAACGGATGTAGCAATAGCCAAGCTGGATTTTAGCGTTTTTGACTGCTGCACGGTCAGCGACAACAGTCGCAGCAAATGATTCAGCGTTGGCCTGCAATTGATCAAACTGATCCTGAGTAACGATGCCATCCTTGAGCATCAACTCGTAGCGGCGAGCCTGATCATGAGCGAACTTCGACTGCGCCAGATCCTTGGTTAGAGCGGCCTCGCATTGACTAAGCGTCGCTTCGAACGATTCCGGGGCAAGGGTGATGAGCAATGAGCCCTTCTGCACGTCACTACCCTCCTTGAAATGAACGAGGGCAATCTGTCCGCTTACCTGCGATTTGATTGCGACGCTGGTATATGGCTCAATGTTGCCGATAGCTTTAACTTGCACCGGCACGTCTTTCCGGATCGCTATTGCCACCGTTACCGGCACCGGAGGCTTCGTTTTGGGCTTCTCTTTTTTGGCGGCGCAAGCGCCGCAGACAAATAATGATGCCGCCAGATATCCACTAATGAGCAGTTTTACTACGGTTATTATTTTACGTTTCATTTCCACCCTCATTTTTGTGTTATTGATGACGGGTATATCCTTATAAGAATGCAAGCGGATGGATGCCTTGCAGTGTCGAAAAACCCGCTCTTTCCCTTCAACAGCTATAATCTAGCAAAAAAAATATGGATAAAATATGAAATAAATGAGGAAATGCGGATAACGGAGATATTTACAGGTAACGTTTATGCTATAAGGGAAGCAACTTGATGCGGGGCATCAATTATCTATTTCTTGAGAGGAATGCGGTGAAGATCAAGATTAAATATCGGCTCTTTCTGGCGATGCTGGCCGCCACCGCAGCTGCGGTCGTCTGTATGTTTATCATCATGCAGTGGAGTATCGACCGGGGCTTTCTCCGGTACGTCAATACGCTCGATCAGGAACGGCTCGTACGGCTGGCCGGTGCATTGGAACAGAGCTTTGCCGAAAAAGGGAACTGGGATACGCTGCGCACTGATCCGCTCAAGCGCTCCCTGCTCATTGAATCTACCCACCCCAATTACCGCCTTGAGCCGCAGGGAAAACTCCCCGCGGATGGTAGCACCAAGCCATCTCAAGACGCCCCACGGATCATCCATCAGTTTGAAATGCGCATCATCCTGCAGGATGCGGGGCATCACCTTGTATTTGGCCCAATGCACACCGGAGAACGAGTGGAGTTCAAACCGATCATTCATAGGCAAAAGATCGTGGGCTACCTGGGGCTGCTGCCGAGAAGCAGCCTCACCGATGCCATCCAGCTGCACTTCGTGCAACAGCAAAAACTGACCTTGGCCATGATTGCAGTGGCCATCCTCCTCGTCTCAACCGGCCTATCCCTCCCACTGGCAAGCCGACTGGTCCATCCTATCAAGAACCTGGCAGCCGCTACTCATCGCCTTGCCTCAGGGGAGTTCGATACGCGCGTTTCCGTCAGCTCTTCAGATGAGCTCGGTCATCTTGCCAGGGATTTCAACTCGCTGGCCCTCTCTCTGGAGAAGAGCGAGCAGTCACGCCGTGACTGGGTTGCTGATATCTCCCACGAACTACGGACACCGCTGACGATCCTGCGCGGCGAGATTGAAGCGATCCAGGACGGAATCCGTCAGAGCACCCCAGAAGCCATCGACTCCCTCCACTGCGAAGTTATGCGGCTGAACCGGATGGTGGACGACCTCTACCAGCTCTCCCTTTCAGATGTCGGCGCCCTGACGTACCGCAAAGAGGAACTGGATCTTGATGCCATCCTCAACCGGGCGCTCGACTCATTCCAGGCCGAATTCACTCAAAAACAAATCTCTCTGCGGACCGAGATCCAACCCGGCGCGGAGTTCCCGCTCTTTGCAGATCCCGAACGGCTGCAGCAACTTTTCGACAACCTGCTGGAAAACGCTCTGAACTACACCGATCCGGGGGGAGAACTCTTCGTCCGTCTGGCTCGCCGTGACACTTTGGCGACGGTACATTTTCAGGACAGCCCCCCGGTGTGACCAAGGAGGATCTGGCACGCCTCTTCGACCGGCTCTATCGAGTCGAGGGATCGCGAAACCGCACTTCAAGCGGTGCCGGGCTGGGACTGGCAATCTGCAAAAACATCGCTAAAGCACACGAAGGAACCATTGAAGCGCTACCGTCGCCATTGGGAGGGGTATGGATCAAGGTAGAACTCCCGTTAATGGAGAGAGGAGTATGAGTGGAACAATACTGATAGTGGAGGACGAAGAGAAACTCGCTGCGCTGCTGGCGGATTACCTGAAGCAGTCGGGGTTCGATTCCGAGTGGCTGGCGGATGGACAAGCTGTGGTACCGTGGGTCAAGAGGCACGGGCCGGATCTCATCCTGCTCGATTTAATGCTTCCCGGGCGCCGTGGCCTCGATATCTGCAAGGAGATCCGTTCCTTCTCTGATGTTCCGATTATCATGATCACTGCCCGTATTGAGGAAATAGACCGTTTGCTCGGCTTGGAACTGGGCGCAGATGACTACATCTGCAAACCGTTCAGCCCGCGGGAGGTTGTCGCCAGAGTCAAATCGTTGCTGCGTCGCACCGGCGGCCGACTAACCGCCTCAGTTCAGGGTTTGATCCTTGACACGTCACGATATCAGGCTACATTGCACGGTCACGTCCTGGACCTGACCGTCGTCGAATTCAAACTCCTGCACTTTCTCTTCTCAAATCCAGGGCAGATCTATTCACGCTCCCAGCTTATGCATAGAATTTACCCTGACGAACGGATCGTAAGCGACCGGACCATCGACAGCCATGTAAAAAAACTGCGCAAAAAAATATCCTTGGCGGCACCTGATCAGGAACTCATTCATTCGGTGTACGGGATCGGGTATAAATTTGAAGCATCACAGGAGTAAATTTATTGCAAGACCGACAGGCGAATTTCATGCTATACCATTGTGGGGAGAAACAGCATGGAAACCATAAAACCATTCCATATCGTCCTGGTGGAGCCGGAGATTCCGCCCAATACCGGCAATATTGCCCGACTCTGCGGGGCAACCAGCACCGTTTTGCACCTGGTGGGGAAACTGGGATTTTCCACCGATGACCGAGCCTTGAAGAGGGCGGGGCTCGATTACTGGAGCGAGGTGGATATTCATTACTGGGAGGACCTGGACGCGCTGAAAAGCGCCTATCCAGGCGGACGGTTCATCTATACCAGCAAGAAAGTGCCGCGGAGTTACGTTGAAATGGAGTTCACGGCGGGAGATTTCATCGTCTTCGGCAAGGAGACCAAGGGGTTGCCCGACGAACTGATCGAGGCAAACCCGGACACGGCCGTGCGCATACCCATTTTCGGCCGGGTGCGAAGCCTCAATCTCTCCACTGCGGCAGGCATCGTTCTCTATGAGGCGTTGCGACAGACCGGCCGTTTGATAAACAGTGAATCGTGAATGGCGAGGAGTCGGTTTAACTTATTGAGGTAAATGCATGCTGTTGAAAGCCGTTATGTTCATGAATCTGGCCCTCATCTTTTATAGCTATGCCGTCTTCAGCGGCAGAAAAGAGGGGTTGCACCGCAAACACCTGCTGGTCTTCGGTATCGGCCTTTTCTTCGATTACCTGGGAACCCGCCAGATGAACCTGTTCGCTATAGCCTATGGCAAGGCCCCGGAATGGCACAACCTGACCGGCATCCTTTCCCTGGCAGGCATGGCCTTCCACTTTCTTCTCGCCCTGATCGCCACCCTCCTCCAGAAGGCCGATGCCGTTAATCGCACCTTCCACCGGGTAAGCCTCACCATCTACTCCCTCTGGCTCGTCGCATTTGCCAGCGGTGCCATCTCCGGGATGATGCGGATTTCGTGAAACGGATAAGCCCCGCATAAAAAAAGGGCGCCCACATGGGGGCGCCCCTACCAACCTTAACAAACCTGCCTTACTGATCGGCTACTTCTGATTGATCGCCGACAACCGCCACGGATTGTTGCCGACAGGCCTGGTAAACGTCCAATACTCCTCGAATTTTACCGGTTCTGTTTTACTGCCGGAGACAACCGTTCCTGTCGCGTCATCGGTTGTATAATCGAGCAGGTTTGCATAAATCAAGGCGGTGATGTAATCCTGCCCCGACTCCTGCCAGACCTCCGAAATTTCCACGTTCCTGACAGCGATGTTTTCCAGCCGGTTGACCTGCTTGTCCCGCAAAAGCCTGTCCATGTCTTCCTGGAAGATACGCTTCATCTCGTCGGTCAGAAGCCCGGATACCGAAGATAAATCGCGATTCATCCATGCACCCTGGATCTTGAAGAAGATGTCCATTACCGAGTCGTTGAAGCGGCTTTCATCAAAGGAAGGGTCCATTTGGCGGATATGGGCCATACCCGTGTCCACATCGGTCGGTTGTGGTTCATAGGACTCGGTTCCGCCGTAAATGGGGGTCACATTGCCATGTTGATACCCACCCTGCTCATAGGTGGAATAGGAGCTATCTACCCTCTTTTTTTTTACGAACCGGTAGATGAGATAGCCGATCCCGGCCAGGAGGAGAATCTCGAACAAGCCAATGCCGCCTCCCATGCCGCCACCGGTGCCGCCGAAGCCGAGCCCCCTGAAGAGCATGCCGCCGAGCATTCCACCCAGCATCCCGCCGGCCATGCTTCTAAGGAAACCACCGGCCGGCTGTTGCTGGAAAGGCGGAGGGGAATACGGCCTGGCAGGGGCAGCCTGCTGCGACGGGCCCGGTTGAGAATAGGGGCTGGCCGGCCTGGAATAGCTGCGCGATCCGCGGCTGCCGAAAGAGCGGCCCCCGCCGGCCCTGGCATGGGCATCAAACTCCAGCGCGGTAACAGTCAACATCATTACGGCTGCCACCAATGTAAACAACTTAACAACGTGTCTTTTCATCTTGATGACTCCTTGGTCAATTGGGCCCTGCATTGCACAGGACCACCGTCTAAGGCTTTCTGCTTCTACTTGTCCGAAATCTTTTGCTCCCTGCCGATCAAATAGTAGAGGATGACGCCGATAAGCGGCACAGCTATTACCAGCAACAGCCAGATAATCTTGTTCGAGCCGGTGAACTCGTTCTTCAGGATATCAACGAGAGCCCACAGCCAGAGGGCAAAAAT
This sequence comes from Geotalea uraniireducens Rf4, assembly GCF_000016745.1. Taxonomy (GTDB): domain Bacteria; phylum Desulfobacterota; class Desulfuromonadia; order Geobacterales; family Geobacteraceae; genus Geotalea; species Geotalea uraniireducens. The sequence goes on from NC_009483.1 coordinate 3,873,571, forward strand.
AGCTGTCGCGATTATGCCGAACACGAGAAAAGCTGCTACGCCCATCGCTCCCATCATGGCAAAATCGTGCATCTGCAACTCCTTCCGTGCGCCGCATCTTAGTTCTTACCGGCATTATACGTGTCTACTGCATAATTCCACCCGGAAACCACCGCTGACAGATCATTATCGGCACCGTTTATACATTTTACCAGACAATCCCGGTAAGTTTTCATCTTTTTAGCATAATCCTCCACCTCTTTGCCCGCCGTTGCCATCTCTTTCGCGTTAGCCTTGCCGGAAGGCAATTCAGGCTTCAACGGCTCTTTGCATGTACACTCAGCCCAGCCGCCTGAAACGGGCAGCAGCCAAAGCAACAGTGACAGCACCAGAATGAAACGCATAACATCCCTCCACATTGCCCAATTCCCCTAAGCGAAACCGCATCACTTCGTCATGCGGCAGCGCCACAAGCCAGTCTTACTTCCACGTATTCCCGCAATCGCTTGGCCAAGGCGGCGATTCTGCCGTCCGTCGGTAACGTCGCCGCAATACCGCCGATATAGTCCCGCTCCTTGAGCAGTCTGAAAGAAGCCGCAAAGTTCAGGTCAAACACCCAGGAGAGCTGCAGCAGCTTGAAATCGTTCAGAGTTTTCAGCATCGACAGGTTTACCATTCTCCCCTCGTCAAGACAGGCAAGCACCTCATCCGAACAGAAGGGCAGATCGGGAAAACCGAGGCCGACGGCAGACGCCCTCTCCGACTCGGGAAGGGCGTAGTACTCGATAAACACCCGCCAGATGTCGAGCTTGTCGGCGTCGCGGATCAGCTTGAGGAATAAGTCGCCGTCCGCGGAAAGTTTTTCAGGAATGGCGAATACATTGTGCAGACGTACCGCCTGAATGATCATGTCCTGCTCATCCTTGGGAAAGGGCGCCAGCACGTTGTTCTCAAGCAAGACCTTGGCACCGAGCGCCGCATGGTTGGTAGAATCGCTGTCCTTGAACGTTTTATACTGCCGGTATTGGGGGAAGCGCCCCACGTCGTGAAAAAGGGCTATCACCTCTGCCAGGACCTGTTGTTCTTCGTTCAGCAGCTCATCCCGGGCAATGCGGGTGATATTGTCACAGACATTACCGGTATGAAGCTCTTTCAGAGAAATATTACGCTGCTCGTCCGCATCGATGGAGTAGAAGGAGCGGCAGTAATCGGCAAACCATGTTTTCAACGCAGACAGTTCGGCTCTGTTCATCTCAACTTCCGGACACTTTCATATATGTATTTACTCCGGCAATTAAACATCGCAACCCTGATGTAGGGGCACAGCCGCCGTGCCCCGATTGGGCGAGGCAAGCCTCGCCCCTACCGTTGATATGTTTAATAATAACGGCTTGAATTGCACACACGGCATAATTTAATCATTCCGGTTGCGTCCGTCAAGGTACGTAAAGAACTCGCCGATGACTTTGTCTGCATCTCCGCATCGGTACGAGACAATGTTTCTCAGGTGGGCAAAAGAGTCCGCATCTATTTTATCGAATTTTATCCCAACGCAGTTTCCCTCGCTCCTTACCAACGTACCGGTAGCATTGATGGCAATATACGGCGGCATCCCGGTCAGATAAATCGTGACTTCCACGGGCGAAGCGGGAACCAATGTTTCGCTGGTCTCGACAAGAATCCCTTTCAGACTGATATTTCTCACCTCACCCTTGAAGGATGCAGCACCCTGTTTTATGAGTGCCTCAACGGCAAAATCCACACGAGAAAAATTTCGTCTCTCATCCACGGTTGCCTTCCCCCTTTACAACGGATTGAACACATTCAACGTTGTTAGACACCGCCTGAACCTGAAGGCGGTTCAAGTATCCGGCAGATAAGCAAAAAGGGGGGCATAAGCCCCCCTCCATCAAGCCTTCAGCACTCACATGCGCGTAAAGACCCGGGTGCCTGTCGGCTAGTCATCAAAATTCCCAGCCGGCCCTTTATCGCCGGTCAAACCGACGGCCCGCTCGACAATTTTGCTTTCCGTCCACTCGGCAGGATCTTCGATCCGGCTCGCCTTCGGCCCCGGATCGTAGCTGCCGGCCTTGAGAATCGCCTCGATCGCCAACGGCGCCGTATTCTGCGAGTTGAACACTTCCGTAATCATCTTATAGACAAAATCTTCCACCCGCCTGGCCATTCTTTCCCTTACCGCCAGCGGCTGGGCGAGGAGCTTGTTTTCGAACGGCAGATTGAGACTCTTGTAATCCCCCTTTTTCCACCCCTTTGAGTCGGCATAGGCGACCATCTCCGCCCACATCTCCTCGGTGACACCCTCGCCTTTCACCTTGATGAAATTTCCGTCGGCATCAAGCTGGGCATTACCGTAATCATTCACCTCCAGCCCCCAGGAGATCATCTGCAGTGCGGTTGCGACATTTGCCTTGGTGGTGGCGGTCTTGGCAGCAATCTCCCGCAGCCGCTCGGAGCTGTTGCCGGAAGTGCCGTGCTGGGCGCCGGAAATCCTGTATTTCTCAAGCGCCTTGTGAATATCGGCGGTTAACTGCACCTGGATGCCGGTATCACTTGCCTCGATGCCATGGGTGGTGCCGTTGTTGAGAGCTATCCAGTCAGGGAAGATATCATGGGCATTCAGTCCCCGGATGAGGAACAGCGCCTCAGGCACTGTGGAAAGGCCTTCCTTGCCCTTGATCTCCCCTACCTCCGTCTCCAGCCCGGCCCATTTTGGAATGCAGGGGTTGATGGCGAGATTGGCGAGGAGATTCTTGTCATCGGGGAGGTGCGACGCATCGATGGCTATTGAGGTGATTCCCGCCTCGAACATGGTGGGGACCTCCACCTTCGCATCGGCAAGATCCTTGTCGTTCTTGATGCCGTAATGGTCGGCATGAATGGCGACAGGAACGGTGATCCCCAGTTCGTTGCAGAGCGCATCGACCTGCCGCGCCATGTTCCAGTAATTGACCGCACAGTAAGACGACCGCCCCCCTTCAGACTTGGCGATCTCGATAATGACAGCCGCATTGGCCCGTTGTGCGGCCATGAGCACACCACGAATGACAAACTGGTTCCGTCCGTTTGCGGCAAGCGCCAGGGCATGCCCTTTGGCACTCATAGCCCTGTCTATCACCTTGCCGCTGACCAGCAGGGCCTTTGAATTGGGGAACAGCTTCGTCACGTTGGGCGGCCGGCCTATCTCAAGCGCCTTCGTAAAATCTGAACCGGTTGCTGTCATATCGCCTCCTTTTAGTGTGATTGAAATATTTTTAGTAATCAAAAAAAATGCATCATCTTATAACATTTTAATCGTGTAAAATCAAGGGGTAATAGCAGAACAGCCGAATCATCACCAAGACATCTCGACAAAGTATAGCATACTAACGCTGAACAAGAACAGCGTAACATTAATGAAGCTTTATCATCAACAACCGGTCAGTTTTATTACCCAGCGCACATTGCGCCGAATCAGCCAGCGCCGCCCCTCGTCCAGGAATAGCATGCCGACGGCAAATGGCCAGGCCAGGAAAAAGTCGCCGATATTCAGAGACGCGTTACCGAAAAGCAGGTGAAAAGGCTCCAGACCGATAATCGCAGCAGCCAGGGCCAGTTCCATAGCAATACTCACGAGCAGCCAGCGGTTGGAGAAAACCCCCTGTTGCAGCAGCGACTGGCGATGGGTCTTGCTCATCAGGCCGTTGGCCACCTGGCAAATGACGATTGCGGCAAAGAAGGCGGATACGGCTTTCAGGTAAAGGGGGTCATTTGCCGCCAACGGGGTCCCCGACCGCCATCCACCGTCATGGAGCACGCTGAAATATGCATAGAAGGCAGCCACTGCTTCCAATACCCCATGCAGGCCGTAAGCGAGAAAGATGAGCCTTGCGCTGACCAGCCGCTCCTTGCGGGACCGCGGAGGGATCAGCATGATGTCCCGTTCGGCCTGTTCCGAAGCCAGGGCAATGGCAGGAAGCATATCGGTCCCCAGGTCTATGGAGAGAATCAGCGTTACCGTCAATGGCAAGGGGATGCCGAACAGGAGAAAAGCCAGATACGGGGCAACCTCCGGCACGGCATGGGTAACGGTATAGGCAATGGATTTTTTCAGGTTGTCGAAGATGGTCCGCCCCTCCCTGATGGCAGGAAGGAGGGTGGCGAAGTTGTCGTCCATGAGGACCATATCCGCTGATTCCCGCGCCACGTCGGTCCCCGAGAGCCCCATGGCCACGCCGATGTCGGCCTGTTTCAATGCCGGGGCATCGTTGACCCCGTCGCCGGTCACCGCCACCACCTCGCCATGCCGCTGCAACGCCTGGACGATACGCAGCTTCTGCTCCGGCGAGATGCGGGCGAAGAGCACCTCCTTCTCCTCCAGTTCCCACTCCAGCATGGCATCGCCCATGACACGCAGCTGTTCGCCGGTGATGACCGCCGGTTTTTCCACGGTCACCAACCCGATCATTCTGCCGATGGCCACGGCGGTCGTCTGGTAATCGCCGGTGACCATCACCACACGGACCCCGGCGCCGCGAATCGCCGTCACCGCTTCCGGCACCCCCGGCCTCGGCGGATCGAACATACCCACCAACCCGACAAATATGTAACCGCCCCCCGGCAGATCCTCGTTGCGCCAGGATTCGCGGGGCTCCACCTCCCGATAGGCGAGGAGCAGCACACGCTCCCCCTTGCCGGCAAATTCCTCGTAGGCGGAGAGGTACGCCTGCCGGTGGACCTCGCTCAGGGGGAGCGGCCTGCCGTTGATGAGGATGCTGTCGCACATGCCGATGGCCACATCCGGCGCCCCCTTCAGGCAAGCCAGCTGTTTCCCTTCAACCAGGTTGATGGTCACCATCAGCTTCGTTGCAGCGGTGAACGGCTCCTCGTAAAGGCGAGGACAAGCCGCCTGGCAGACGTTCACATCATGAAACCTCTGGGAAAAGACCAACAGCGCCCCCTCGGTCGGATCACCCAGATACTGCGTCGGATCATCCGGCTTCAGATGGGCGTTGTTGCACAGGCTCGCCACCAGCTGTAGTTTTTCCAGCTCCTCCGGCTCAAACCGAGCATCAGCCTCGGTGTGGATGCATTCATTGAGAAAGAGCCGCTTCACTTCCATCCGGTTCTGGGTGAGGGTTCCGGTCTTGTCCGTGCAGATCACCGTGGTGCAGCCAAGAGTCTCCACAGATTCCAGGTTCTTGATCAGGGCCTTGTTTTCGGCCATCCGCCGGGCAGCGATGGAGAGGCAGAGGGTGACGGTGGGAAGGAGACCTTCCGGCACATTGGCGACAATGATGCCGATGGCGAAGATCAGCTTGGCGAGCAGCGGGTTTTCCAGGAGAAAAAAACTGACGAGGAAGACGACGCCACCCATGACAACGGCAATCAGGGAGATAATGCGGGTGAAGTGGCGGATTTCCCTGCGGATGGGGATTTCACGGGTTGCCACGGTCTGGGTAAGGTCGGCGGTACGGCCGATCTGTGTTTTCATCCCGGTGGCGAATACCACGGCCTTTCCCTCGCCTGTCTGGGCCGTGGTTCCGGAAAATACCACGTTGCGGCTTTCCAGAAGACGCTTATCCGTCTGATAGGTGGTGCGCAGTTGCGGTTCCGATTCACCGGTCAGAGAAGAGTTGTCCACCTTCAGGCCTGAAACCTCGAAGAGACGCGCATCCGCCGGAACCTGGTCCCCCTCCTCAAGCAGGATCACATCCCCCCTGACCAGCTGGGCCGCCGGAATCTGACGAAGTATCCCGTCCCGGATCACCCTGGCCATGGGGGGAAGCATATCGCGGAAACTGGCCATGATCTGTTCGGCCTTGTGCTGCTGGTAATAACCGAATGTCCCGTTCAAAAGTACGACGCCGACCAGGGCAACGGCGATGAAGACGTTCCCCTCGCCGGGCCGTATCCACTCGGCAAGAAACGACAAAAAGGCCCCGGCCCACAACAGCAGGGCAAACAGATTGATCATCTGGCGCAGGAATTTCACGAACTCCGGCTCATGCTTGCGCTGGACAAGGGTATTGGGGCCATCCCTAGTCAACCGCAATGCAGCCTCGGCAGAGCTCAGACCTTTATACGGCGAAGTCCTGAGCCGCCGATAAAACTCTTCAAGGGAAACCTGATGCATGGATCAACCTCGGACAGGAACAACATTGCAGACCTGAAAATTTTACCGCATCAAAACCATTAGTCACCGTCGATGGGATAATTTACCGGGCCACTTGCAATAACACCCCCAGCTCTTTATAATGAGGCGATTATTGGAGGAGAACACCGTGCCCGCAAGCGTCGCATTTAACGAATCACTCCTCGACAGCCACCTCGTGGTGGATGTCCGCACCCCGCTGGAATATGAAGAAGACCATTTACCGGCCGCCATCAACGTCCCCCTTCTCAGCAACGAAGAGCGGGTGGAGATCGGCACCCTTTATAAGCAGACCGGCCCCAAAGAAGCCCGGATACGCGGTCTGGAACTGACCGCCGGCCGTTTCCCGCGGATAGTCCACGAAATCGGGGAAGCGGCGGCAGGGAGGCCGATCCTCGTCTACTGCTGGCGCGGCGGTTTAAGAAGCAAAACCGTCGCCTCCATCCTGGAGCTGACCGGCTTTGATGCCGTGCAGCTGCAAGGGGGATACAAAGCGTTCCGCAATCGGGTCATCGTCCGCTTCGAACCGTTCCATCCCCCCGGCCCACTGCTGGTGCTCCACGGCATGACCGGCATCGGCAAGACCACCTTCATCCTCGGGCTCAACAGTGAAGAGTATTCGGTGATCGACCTGGAAGGCCTCGCCTGCCATCGCGGGTCCGCGTTCGGCGAACTGGGGCTCTCCCAGGATCTCACCCAGAAACGGTTTGAAACCCTCCTCTGGGACGCCTTCAGAAAGCTGCCCCAGGGGAAGCCGGTGATCGTCGAAGGGGAGAGCAAGCGCATCGGCAAGGTCTCGCTGCCGGGGAATTTCTACGAGGTGATGCAGGACAGCGTGAAGGTCTGGTGCAATGCGTCCCTGGAAACACGGGTGGAGCGGCTAATCGCGGAATACGGCAGGACCGAGTATAGGGAAGGGATGGCGGATGCGCTGTTGCGGATCAGGAAAAAACTGGGCGGGGAAAAGTACGATGAGATCGCAGGATATCTCTCCCGCTGGGAGATGGAACCGTTCATGACTGAACTGGTGAAAAACTATTACGACAAGGTCTACTACAAGAACAGGGAATGGCGGGAAGAGCTGTCTCTCTCCCTGGAAGATTATGCAAAGGCGGAAAGGGAATTGAAGGCATTCCTTCAGATAAGAAAAGAGCTGAACGCCAGTCTGAAACTGTATGAACCGCCTCTGTAAAAGCGGACACTGCTGATTATGCCAACGCCTTCATGGATTTATTTGATACCAGTATTTTCATCTGCTCAATAGCGGTCTTGTTCAGCTTCTGCAATCGTTGCTCTGCCGGTATCTGCATTTTGATCATTTCAGCATTGAAGCTCTCAAGATTCGAAAGGACCACCAACTGCTCCAATGAAGCATAATCACGGATATTCCCTTTCATTTCAGGGTGTTCCGTTCTCCAGTCCTTGGCGGTTTTCCCAAACAAGGCAAGGTTCAGCAGATCGGCCTCATCGGCATAGATATATGTCTGCCTGGATTTTGCCAGGTCAAGCGGTATCAGGTTTTCTTTAATGGCGTCGGTATGAATCAGATAGTTGACTTTGGCGATGGTGCGGGAAACGTTCCACTCCAGATGTTTCTGCTCAAACTCCTGCTGTTTCAGGCGTTGGAACTCTTTCAGGAGATACAGCTTGAACTCGGCGCTTACCCATGAGGCAAATTCAAATGCTATGTCCTGATGGGCAAAGGTCCCGCCATATCTTCCCGATTTTGTCGTGATGCCTATGGCATCGGTGGCTTCAATCCATTTACCGGGAGAGAGAACAAAGGTATTGCCGCCAGCCTCGTACTTAAAGCGGTCGAATTCGACCGCTTTAAAATCCGGATTGTGCAGTTGCTCCCACAAGCCTATGAACTCGATAGTGCTCCGATTGCGCAGCCAGTTTTTGATAACGTCTATCGGTTCGTTCGGATTCTTGTATCTGGCGATATCGGTCAGCGAGATATAGTCTTCCCGCTCTTTGCGGGAAACCGTGATCTCTCTCCCCTTCACGCTGATGGTTCGATTTTTCATACACTCCCTTCAACAAGACGTAATCCCTTACTCCCAGCAACTACTTTTTGCTCACCTGCACCTTTTTAGCCTCCACCTCGCGGATCAACTCCTCATAAGTCCCGAGCGACTTGATGAGCGGCGCATCTTTTCGTGCCGTTTCGTCGAACTGTTTCAGCTTGGCGTTGAACGTCCCCGCCTTGTTCCTCAGCCCCAGAATGCTTTCACTGAGAAAACTCTTCTCCTTTTTGTCCACCTCGCCCCTCTTGATGAGCGATTTCGTCTTGTTCAAGTACGCATCGGTGCTGCCGATGTAGTGGTTCAGGCTTTCGAGAAAAGAAAGGACCGAGGTGGAAAGCTCTCCCGTGATGGTGAGCTTTACCTGAACATCATTCATGTCTTTCAGGAGCTGCTCGTCGGCAAAGCGTGCCAGGCCTGCAACTTCCCCGCTTTTTGCCGGTTTCGAAACGTCCATTGCATCAACCCTGGCGATAAACTGCTGTGAAGTGGTCAGATACCTGGTGATGGAAACCGATGCCGCGTTCAGGGAGAGGGCGAATTGGGATGCAAACTTGGTGAACAAGCCAGCCTGCCCCGCATAGGGTATCGGCAGCACCTTGGCAAATCCGGCCGCAACCGAACCGGCCTCCATATATTTCGAGTAGCCCGAAAGATTGTTCGCCATCCATTTCACGTACACTTCAAAATCCGTCATTGACTGACGTTGGCTCTTCGTGTCTTTGGCGATTTCCTGCAGCCTTTGCAGATTCTTCAGCGCCAGGGCCTCGCCGGTAATGCCGCATTCCAGGGATTTGACCTTCTCCTGGAGCAGAGCATTATCCCTGGCCAGGGTTTGCAGTGCCTCCTCTTTCTGCTTCAGAAGCGTTTCGCAGGCCACCGGCTCCTCCGCCGCAGCGGAAACAGTCAAAAGCGCCGACAATAACAGGGCCGAAGCCAGACGAATAGATAGAAGTTTCACTCTGTTCTCCTTGATCCCGGAAAAAAATTTGAACACGGATCAAATCTGATTTGGTAACTATTCACGTGAACCCACAGGAGCGTGGACATCTTGCCCGTGATTCGAGCGGCTTCATGCTCGAATAAAGATTTTGACTCTAAAGGCTATTCAAGCGATACATCCGCTTGAAACACAGGCTGGAAGCCTACGCTCCATGAAAAAGCTGAAATAGTTATCGTGTTAATCCGTGTTTAATTGCCGTTTTTGAGCGCATCGCCCTCTTTTTTAGCAAATTTTAGTCAGGGATTGTAGAAAAATGTTTACGGGTTAGTCACAGCGTTGTCCGGTTTGGTTTATGCTTACGTCCCATAGGGACAGAATGCTGGTAGCCGGGGAATTCATTCCCCGGTCATCCAGGCAAAATATCATCACGTCACGTACGTGACGTGGAGGAATATGACATCTCATCCGGGGGATAAATCCCCCGGCTACATGCGGACGCCCCTAACGGGGCTTAACAATCTTGATGCAAAGACCTAACGGACAGCGCTGGGTTAGTCACTGATCTGCGAATAAAACGCAACAGGCATCGTTACCGTCGAGCCCGCACTTTAAACTTTTTTATCAGTTCCACGGGATGGTAGGAAAGTTTCGACTCGCGGAGATTCGGCTCTCCCAGGTCCTGTTCCCGGTTCACGTAGATACAGTCGGCAAAGAGCAGGCGGTTGAATTCCCGGTCGGCAAGCTGGTTGAGTCCGTCGAGGAAAGGGTCGGCCTTTTCGAAATGGCAGACAGAGGTGTCGCTATTCAACCTCTCCCCCAGGACGAAGGCCCTGACCTTTCCTTCGACCAGCACGACAACACCCGCGAGCCCGAGCTGACCGGCCATTGCCAGCGCATCGCGCGTTGCCTCAGTCTCCGGCAGGAGGGAACCGCTGGCGACCTCCGAGCGGACCCGATACCATTCATCAAGGAGCTGAAGCGCCCCTTCCCGATGACTGTCCGCATAAAGCTCCACCTGGTACGCATGCCTGCGGGCAAAATAATTGATCCGGTTTTTCTTCTTATGAAAGCGGTTGCCCGGCAACTCCGCCATCTCCGACCGGAGATGCAGGTAGTCGAAGCTGTTACGCTCTGCAGCGACATCCACATTACCCCCCTGGAAATAGCGCTCCACGAATGGCTCATCTGCCCCATAAAGCGTCAAACCGTCATTGAGCAGCACCGACAACGCCGCTGCAATATCGCCGGTAAGCGGCGGAAGGAAATAGTCGTCACCCGCATATCCCTTTCCCATCACCACCAGCGCATCCCCCACCATGGTAAGGCAATAGGCATGGACCGAACGGAACAGGTAAAGGTTGGCAAAGGTGAACTCGGAAACCCGCGGCTGAAGTCCGGCAAAGATACCGTCCAGCATCGGTTTATCATCAAGCGCCAGCGGTCTCTTGGCAGGATAGTTCGGAACCTCCATTGTCATCCCCTTCACCAAGCAGTATAGCACAACTCGTTTTTTTATCTGAAGATCGGCATTCAGCGCCTCACGCCCCCCTACGACACAAAAAAACCTCCCCCGGCCAAACGCCGAAGGAGGTTTTTATTTGAGCAGACTTCACCTTACATTTTGCGGGCAACCCTTTTGGCGGCCGGCAGGACCGGGCTCACCACCGGAGATGACCATGTAGGCGTGAAATTGGCATTGATTGCATCGAATGCGATTTTGTTGAAGTTGAGACCGCCGTCCATCCTCGGCACGTTGGCGTACTCCACACTCCCCTGCTTGACCGCGCCGTTGACAGAGGCGAAGATCACCCCCCTGGACGGGTTGTCATACATGTACTGGGCCTTGTAGGCGAACGGCACGTCGAGGACGAACACCTGGTAGCCGGCCACCGGCTCGACGATCTTCCAGGCACCGGTTATGGCCAGCAACTGTTGCTGTTGACCGACATAGAACTGGGCTGCGCCGCTGGTGCCTGTGCCGGTGAACTTCACGGAGAAATCCCTGCCGATATAAAGCCCCATCCCTGTGCCCCCTACGGCAAAAGTGGAAGGCATGTCCGACACGGTTTTAATCGCCATCAGCGAAGTGTTGGAGTCATTGCCCGCCCAGATCGAGTAGCGGTCACTCTTGGGAACGAAGGTCATTTTATAGGCCTCGGCGCCCGCAGGGAATGCCGCATCGGCATTAAAGGGAGCATTATCCTTGGTGATAAAAGGGCCGATCAACTTGCCGGCTACGTTGATCTTGCTGACGGTGATTACCTCGCTTTCGCCGCTGGCGGTTATCGTCCAGGTGGCAGTACCGTCGGCGTTAAAGACCAGCGTCCCTGCCGATGCGTTGTCGTTGGCCAGCTTCCAGCCGTCTTTGGAGAGGACGTAACTGTTGTCGTTCCTGGTGACGACAGCCCAGGTCGGGTTGAGGGCGGTGTAGACGAAATAATCCTCGGTCAGCGCATAACCGCTGGCGCCAAGCGCGCCCAGTTTTACCACCCCGTATTCATAATAGACGGACTGCATGTTGTCGTTCCGCCGGTCTATCCAGAAAAAGCCGTCGGTGCCGAGGGCCGTCTGGAAAGAGCTGACCGCAGCCGGGGCGCTGGCCTGTGTGAGGTTCTGCTGCAAGGTGGTGGAATTGGTCGTGTCGACGTTGACCGTAGTCGTAGCGATGGTAGCCGCATTAAAATTCGATGTCGATGTCGTGTCCACCGTATTGGCAATGGTGGTCAGCTGATTGACGACTTCGGCAACGATTACCTTGATAACGTCATTCAGATTGGCGGTCGGTGCCGCTGCCTTAATCGCAGTCATGTTGTTGCCGATGGCGGTCGCCACCACCTGGGCGACCTTGCTCACCTTGTCGTAGTCGGCACTGGCCCCTTTCTTCTGGACGAAATCCTCAAACAGGCTTGTCGCTGTGGCTACCCCGAGGTTGGACTTTACAACAGCTTCAGCTTCTGCGACTTTCAAGACCGGGTTTGTTTCGATCTGGTTGTGAATGAGCGTGGTAAGCGGGGTAATGACCACCTTGCCTTCGGGGTTTTTGGGTGCATCCGGGGGGGTTGAAAGTATATACTTGTCCGCCACCGGAGTGCTGGTATTCCCCTCATGGTTGATGGTGACGGTTTTTTCCGCAATGACTACAATCGCGTGTGCTTTCAAATCTGCAGCAGTAACGTTTTCCAGTGTGTAAGTTCCGTCAGCCTTGGTAACGGCAGTCGGCTCCCCCGCAGTTAACTGCTTATCATCGTTCAGATCCAGGAATACCGTGGCCTTTTCCAGGTAACCATCAGCAACCACGCCACTGACGGAGGTGGATCCGCCACTGACGCCGCCACTGACGCCTCCTCCTCCGCCGCAACCTGCAACAGCAAACGTACCGAGTGCCGCCACCATACAAAAAACCTTTCTCAATGTGCAACGATCAATCATAAAGCCCCCTTTTACGTGTGTTTTCAAGACTGTCGCCTTGAATGCGTACTGCCTGATTTTTGCCGATCGGCAATCTTTTCCGGTATCGGCAAATAAAAGTATTTATCGGCAGGGGGCAAGGAAACTTGAACTTTCTTTTCGCCGGGTTCAGCACGGCGAAGTAACGGATCGGTTTTCAGGAGCGTGGGCATCCGGCCCGTGTTTCGGGCGGGTTTATGCCCGAATCGGTTTGCTTGTAACCAATTCAAGCGATACATCCGCTTGAAACGCAGGCACGATGCCCGCGCTCCGGGATATGCCGAATTTAAATAAGGAAATAGCGAGGGAATAGCGTATTAACAGAGGGGAAGACAGGATAGAGGAACAGCGGGGTGGAATCGTCTCCGTCACAGGAGTACGATTAAAATCACCCCGCCGCTGAAAACCGACAAATTGCAGACAGCAGAAACGCCATGCAGCTTCGAGAATTCCTTGCGCAACGGATGGTCCTTCGGCGTGGTTTCAAAGGAGGGGATATCTCTTTTAAGCTGCGCCAGATGCGGCTCAAGGTAAAATGCGTCGAACGAGGTGAGAAGCAGCATGACGATGACAATGACGAGCGCCGGGATAAAATTCTTCCCCCGCACCGCAATGAGTGCGGCGAGGGCCACAACGCCGCAGGCAAGCCCCCAGCGGAAATAGGCAGGGAAGACCTCCCCGACGATGCGGCCGGCCAGATCCCTGCCGAATGATTTGAAGATTATGGGCGTTAAGATAAAGGTGAAAATTCCGATGCCGCCGACCCATAAGGCCACGGCCAGGCGGTAGATGATCGTGAGAATCTGCATGATGGGCTCCTGTTCCGTAGGGGGACCGCAAGGCCCCCTTAAATTTCTCCCAACGCGAAGGTATCGATAATCCACCGGGCGATACTCCGCGATGCCGGCAGTGCCGCAGGCATCGCATCCCTGCAGAACCAGCGGGCATCCTCCAGCTCTTCCCGGTCAACCGTTATCTCCCCCCCGGCGTAGTCGGCGACAAAACCGGCCATGAGCTGGCTGGGAAACGGCCAGTTCTGGCTTCCCACGTAGCGGAGATTCTTTACTTCGATGCCGGTCTCCTCCTTCACTTCCCGATGAACGCACTCTTCCAGCGATTCGCCGAAATCGAGGAAACCCGCCACCAGGCCGTATCTCCCTTCCGGCCAGATGCTCTTTCTCGCCAGAAGAAACTCGTCGCCACGTTTTACCAAAACGATAATGCAGGGATGAATGTGGGGGTAGTGCTCATGTCGGCATGATTTGCACCGTTTTCCCCACGTGCGTGGAATGCGCTCGTGCTCGCCGCCGCAGCGGGAACAGATTGCGCTGTTCCTCTCCCAATAGATGATCTGGTGCGCCAGGCCGCCGAGGGTTAGAATCCGGTCACCGAGGCGATCTTCCACTGCATTGAACGGCTCCGCAACAAAAGAGGGGGGAAGCTGCTGGTCCTTGCCCGCGACAACCGTGTAAATCGGCTTCCCCTGCCATAAACCGAAACAGAGCGGTTCAGCTTTCAACTCAAACCAATGGGGGAGGTCGCCTTCGTAAAGGGTAAATTGTTCACCGTCTGCCTTTACCACCATCGCATTTCCCTGGAGAATGACCCAATACCCTGGACCGTCAGGGATGCGTTCTCCGGGTCTGATCGGCGTAAAACCGTTCTTCACGATTTCAGCGTTAAAAGGTAGATTGACCGCATCAGGATATTTCATACCGCCTCCATCCGTTGTTTATGAACGGATAACAGCATACCCCTGAATTCCATTCTCTGCAATGACCTGATCGCGACCTTAACAAAAAAAGGGAAAACCTAGGAGCCTGTCGGACTTAGGACTGAATCTACTGCGAGAATGGCAAATCGGTCCATATCTCCGTAAATTTTCGCCGAATAGGTCCACTATTAGCTCTCAAATTTCCGGAAATCTGTCCTCGATTTTCCATTCTCTCGCTACGATTCCCTAAGTCCGACAGGCTCCTAGCGATCAAAAATGTTCGTCTGTCCACATATCCCCGGTAAAGCGCATGACCTTGTTTCTCCCCGCCTCCTTTGCCTTGTAGAGGGCAACATCGGCATATTTGATCGAGTGCCAGAAAGTTTCGCTATCGGCTGGAAATTCGCTGACGCCGAGACTGATGGTTTTTTGAATGACCCCTTCCGGGATTTTTATCCTGGCATTCTGCACGTTCACCCTGATTTTCTCTGCCACGTTAAGAGCATCACCCGCCCCGATATCGAAGAGAACAACGAGGAATTCTTCTCCGCCGAACCTGACGACAATGTCTGCTTCCCGCACGCTGGTCCTGATGATGCTCGCGGTTTCCCTGAGGACGATGTCCCCGACATTATGCCCATAGGCATCGTTCACCTGCTTGAAATAATCCAGATCACACATGATAAGGCCGACAAGGGTTCTCCGTCTCTTGGCCCCGGCAACCAGCTTCTCCGTGTATTCCTGAAGGAAACGCCGGTTATGAAGTCCGGTCAACGGGTCCTTGAGCGACGATTCCCGCAGGGTATTCATGAGCCTTTTGGCCTCGATGACCGACAGGGACTCCTTGATGTACTGTTCAGCCTTGAACAACCTCCGCTCGTTTTCCTTCGAATCCGTAAACGTATCGGATTTGTCGAACGCAAACTGCACCACCCCCACAGTTCCCCCGCCGACCGTCATGGGAATGCAGAAATGCTCCTTGCCGGACGCGACGGAAAATTGCTTGCAAATGCGCGGATAGGTGAGCGATGAAATCGGATGACCGGTCCTCTTTGCCTTGCAAAGATCGTGGTTGTCGAGGATATCCGCGTTGCAGTAAAGTTCGCCGGTTGCCACAAACGATGGATATACCGGCCGCATCTTGCCCTGACTGCCTGAAATCTCGTATATCACGCAGCCGCCCAACCCCAGATCTTCAGTGAACACGCTGCCGAGCCTGAAATAGACATCGTCCAGGGTGTCGTCCTCTTCAATGACCTTTTTAAAGATGGTAAGACTGCTGATCGAGTCCATCAGGCCGTTAAATTCGGAGGAAAGGACGCCGATCTCATCGATGGACGAGGTGGCGATCCTTTTACTCAGGTCAACATCCCCTTTGCCGCTGGCGATATCCTGCAGACCGCCGATGACGTTTTTCAAAAGCCTGGTTATGCTGATGCCGATGAAGAGGCTGAGGGACAAAATCAGAGCGGCGAACACCATGGTCCCAATGGCCATGTTCCAGCGGAGTCTTGCCATGTCCTTCTCCACATCATCCACGTAGATGCCGCTGCCGACAATCCATCCCCACGGGGCATAGAGCTTCACATAGGAAATTTTTGCAACGGGCAGCCGCTCGCCCGGCTTCGGCCAGAGGTACTCCACGAACCCCGCCCCCTTTTCATTGCAGACCCGGACGAATTCCTTAAAGACGAAGGTTCCCCGCGGGTCCCTGTTGTCGCTCAGGTTCGTCCCGTCCAGTTCCGGCCTGGTGGGATGCATGACCATGTTCGAGGCACGATCGTTGATCCAGAAATATTCCGTTTCTTTGTAGCGGAGTTTCTTGACCTCCAGCGCAGCCCTCTGCCGGGCATCCGCCTCGGTGAGCTGGCCCGATTTTGCCAGGGCATCGTATCCGGCCAGTATGCCGAATGCCACCTCAACGACATACTTCGTTCCCTCCTTCTTCCCATCCATAATCTTCCGTTCAACGAGCGGGAGAAAGTAAAACATCACCACACCGGCAATGACGGCAACACTTACAACCGAGATGGTCATGATTTTAGGCAGGATGGCCCAATGTCTGAATCTTTTCACCTTCATTGCTCCTCCATTGAGCAATTCCCCATCATTTTTTTGCACATGTATACAATTTATTATCGGCAGTTTTTTAATCTACTTTAACGTTTTTATTCTCACATGAGGGTTCCCCGATGCTTAAATGCGTTTATAAATAATCCAGTTGCAAATATTATCGCAAAATGATATTAGCATATCCGAATATGACTTAGGGGTGGTTATGAATATCGAAACAGCAAATGAGTGGGCAGAGACATTAAAGGCCCTCGCTCATCCAACCCGTCTCCAGATCGTCACGGAGTTGCTCGAAGGCACCAAGTGCGTGACAGACATTCAGGACATTCTGCCCGCATCTCAGTCGAACATCTCCCAGCACCTGACGGTGTTACGGCACGCGAATCTGGTTGATTTCGCCCAAGACGGTTCGCTGCGCTGCTACTACGTGAGTCGCCCCCGTCTTTTGCAGGGGATTGTTGCCTTGCTGGCTGAAAACGAAGTGATTCTGCGGAAGAGCAAGCAAGACATTGACCGGGAAAAGCAGCAGGCGGGCAGATCGTGCGGGGTGGCCTGTGGCCATTGATAAGTCATGCCATTATAAGAAAGCCCGCTGGTTTTCCCGACGTATGCTGGAGAAAGCCGGAATTCTGTAACGCTTGGGAGGAGCAAAACGTGAAAGTTCGTGACAGCGGCATGCCTGAAGAAGAGATGTGGTCCGATTTTTTCGACCCGGAAAAGATACTGCGTACCTTTGGTCTTGACCGGGGAGTGAAGGATATCGTGGAGTTCGGCTGCGGTTACGGGACCTTCACCCTGGCAGCGGCAAAACTGGCGGCAGGGACCGTCCACGCCCTGGACATAGAACCTGAGATGGTGGAAACGGTCCGGGAGAAATGTCGTCAGGCAGGGGTCGACAACGTCCATGCTGTCGTGCGCGATTTCGTGGCGGAGGGAACCGGCCTCCAGCATGACTCCATTGATGCGGCGCTCCTTTTCAATATCCTCCACAATGAAGAACCGTTAGCTCTTATGACGAAAGCTTTCCATATCCTCAAGCCAGGAGGCCGCCTCGCCGTCATACACTGGAACTATGATCCTGCAACGCCTCGCGGCCCGGCCATGGAAATCCGCCCACGGCCTGAACAGTGCATCGCCTGGGGGCGAATGGCCGGATTCACTTTTGACGAGCGGGAACGATTTGATTTGCCCCCATATCATTACGGGCTGTTGTTCAGGAAACCCTTTTCCTGATGTGGCAGTAACTGTCCGTGAGACAGCTAGGAGCCTGTCGGACTTAGGGAATCGTAGCGAGAGAATGGAAAATCGAGGACAGATTTCCGGAAATTTGAGAGCTAATAGTGGACCTATTCGTCGAAAATTTACGGAGATATGGACCGATTTGCCATTCTCGCAGTAGATTCATTCCTAAGTCCGACAGGCTCCTAGGGCGAACCAATGACCTTCGCGGAATTGCAAGCCTCCTTGCTGGTGTTTGGCCTCGGTGAGCGGGCAACGCTCAAGGAGATCAAGATCCGGCATCGGGAATTGCATTTTCAGATGAAATTTTCCGGCCGATTGACCCCGCCGGGCAAACAAAAAAAGAGGGGCGGCGATGATCGCCTGCCCCTCGATAATTTTTTCCGCACACCGGAAACTCTTTGGATCAAGCAAGCTTGAACTGCCCCACAAGCCGGTGCAACCCTTCCGCAAGACTTGCCAACTGGCTGGCAGCAGTAGCCGATTCCTGTGCGCCTTTGGCCGTCTCGTAAACCACTTCCGTGATCTGCTGCATATTGTTGTTGATCTCGCATGTGGTTGCGGTCTGTTCCTCGGCTGCGGTGGCAATCTGGTTCACCTGCATGGAAACCGCGTTGATCTGGTTGAGGATATCCTGGATGGCATCGCCCGATCTGGCAGCTTCAGCCGTCCCCTTCTCCACCTCCCGTACCCCGTCTTCCATGGCGGTTACCGCCCCCTTCGTCTCACCCTGGATCGCCTTGATCATTGTGCCGATCTCCCGCGTCGCCTTGGTGGTCCGTTCTGCCAGTGCCCGCACTTCATCGGCGACCACGGCAAAGCCGCGCCCCTGTTCACCGGCCCTGGCCGCTTCAATGGCGGCATTGAGGGCCAACAGATTGGTCTGGTCGGCAATATCCTCTATGGTGCCGATGATCGCGCCGATCTGGTCGCTCCTCTCCCCCAGGCTTCCCACCGTTTGGGCCGATTCCCTCACCCGTTCGGCAATCCGGCCCATGACGTCAACGGTCGTTTCGACCACTGCCGCCCCGGTCATGGCCGAGCCATTTGCCTGCTTTGCCCCTTCGGCGGCATAGGTGCAGTTCTGGGCAATCTCGGTTGATGTTGCCGCCATCTCCTCGCTCGCAGTAGCCACGGTACCGCTCTGGGCCGCCACTTCTTCCGCGCCGGTCGCCATCTGCACAGATGAGGAATAGAGCTGGCTGGCGGCGGCTGCGACCTGGACGGTGCTTTGCGCCACCTGCGAAATGATGCCGTGCAGTTTTTCGATGAAGGTATTGAACGCCCCCCCCATCTGCCCCAGCTCGTCCGTTGATGAAACATCCAGGCGTTTCGTCAGGTCCCCTTCACCGCTCGCAATGTCGTCGAGCATGGTATTCATCGTGCGGATAGGTGTAACGATGCTCCGCCTGATCAGGAAGGTGACAAGTATTGCAAACACAATAGCGGCAAACGTCAATGTGAGAAGGGCCCTTCCCATCCGCTGATTTATAAGCGTGATTTCTTTTTCCTTCACGCGCATCTTTTCGAACGATGCCTTGCTGGCATCGGAAGTCAGGCTTTCCATGCTGCGGGCGGCATCCTTGTAAGGTCCTATGGCCTGGTTGGCCTCCTGGGTCGTCTTGATCTTCCCCTCCCGGATCATGGCCGTCACACCCTTGAATCCATTCACGTACTTTCCCATCTCGGCGCGGATGTTCCTGACCGTTTCCTTGTCTTTTTCCGGCAACTTCATTTTTTCCAGTTCGGAAAACCACATTTCCAGGCGTTCCCGTTTCTCATCCCATTTCTTTTCGTAATCCGCCTGTTTTTCCGCATCCCCCATGTTGATGAAGACATCCTTCTCAAAGGTGCGCAGGAACAGTACGTTTGCCCTGGCCCGGGCGAAATATTCGCCGGCCTTCGACTCCGTCTCGATCATCGACAAGGTTGTTCCGGCAATCTTTCCCGTCCCCCAGTAACCGACGGCGCCGGTCATGATCAAGAGCAGCAGCACCAGACCGAATCCCAGGCTAAGCCGCGTACCGATTTTCAGACTCTTCAACCCCATAACAAAGCCTCCTCTTTTCCATGTCTCGATGCGTGATTATGCCAGGCATCGCGACAAGCGGTTAACGTTTTCAATACAATAAAAATATCGACCATGACAAAAAATACTTGAGCACTACTTTCGTTAACCGCGTTGCCGAAGGCTTAACGTGCGAAAAAATTTTCCGCCGGTCAAGGGGAACAAACTCAGGGGATGAGGACGATCTTGCCGCAGCTGCTCGTTTCCAGCACCGCATGATGGGCGGCCGGCGCTTCGGCCAGCGTCAGCTCCCTGCTCACCACCGGCCGCAGAGTGCCGTTTGCCAGCCCTGCGCCCAAGGCTGCATGGATGCTCGCCATTTCCCGTTTCGACGCGTTGAAGAGGGACATCCCGAGAATGGAAGCGTCGCGCCCCATCGCATCGCGGGGATCGATCTCCACCGTACCCCTGCTGCCGATGACCACCACCCGCCCGCCGTTGGCCAGTACCCGCAGATCCTTCCCCAGATTCACATTGGCAAGCATCTCCAGGAGCACATCCACGCCGTGGCCGTCGGTCAGCGCCAAGGCCTGATCCAGGTATCCGAGCGCATGGTGATCGAGGACATAATGCGCCCCCTGCTCCAGCACCAGCAGCTTGCCCCGCTCCGTCCCCGCGGTGGCGATGACCGTCATGCCGGCGGCCCGTGCGAGCTGCACAGAGGCAATGCCGACGCCGCCGCTTGCGCCATGGACCAGCACGACCTCGCCCGCCTTTGCCCCGGCACGATGGTAAAGCGCCCGGTAGGCGGCCGCGTAGGGGACGTTCACCCCCGCCCCCTGGGAAAAAGAGACCTGCTCCGGCAGCATGTGCACTTGCGACTCCTCGCACAACGCCTTTTCAGCGTAAGCGCCGCTTACGGTCCCGGCAGTGTAGACCCTGTCCCCGACCTTGCAACGGCTTACCCCGCTGCCGATGGATTCCACGACGCCGGCGGCATCCAGCCCCGGCGTATAGGGCATGGTGAGTTTTACCGGATAGAGACCGGCACGGATGTAAGTATCGACCGGGTTGACGCCGACCGCATGCACCTTCACCACGACCTGTCCGGGGCCGGGCTGCGGATCGGGAACCTCTTCCAGCCGCATCGCCTCGGGTGGACCAAACTCATGAACTTTAATCGCTTTCATGTTCGCTCCTTTCGTTCGTAAATTTCCTGCAGAGAAGCTAGACGTATGCCTTGACCCCGAGGAGATGCTCTCCGATGATCAGCTTCTGGATCTGGGACGTCCCCTCGTAGATGGTCGCAACCTTGGCGTCACGCAGATAGCGCTCCACCGGATGAGCATTGGAATAGCCGTAGGCGCCATGCACCTGGATGGCGTCTGTGGCCGCCCGCACCGCCGCCTCGCTGGCAAAATACTTGGCCATGGAAGTTTCCAGGCTATTGGCCGCTCCCCTGTTCTTCAGCTCGCCGGCGCGAAAGACGAGGAGCCGTGCCGCAGCCAGATCAACCGCCATCCGGGCGATCATGTCCTGAACCAGCTGGAAAGAGGCAATGGAACGGCCGAACTGCTGCCTCCTCCGGGCATAGGCCACGCAGGCATCGACACAACCTTGGATGATGCCGACACAGCCGGCTGCCACGCCGTACCTGCCGTTATCCAGGGCCGACAGGGCTATCTTCAGACCGGCGCCCGTCTCCCCCAAAAGCGCATCGCCTGGGAGGAAACAGTCCCTGAAAGTGAGCGCAGCCGTGCTTGATGCCCTCAGTCCCAGCTTTCCCCTGATCTCCAGGGAGCTGAAGCCGGGCGATTTCGTATCAACGATAAAGGCGGATATCCCCTTGTTGCCTGCCGCCGGACCGGTGCGGGCGAAGACGATGGCAATGTCCGCCACTCCGCCATTGGTTATCCAGTTCTTTGTCCCGTTCAGGAGCCAGCCGTCCCCATGGGGCGTTGCCGTGGCGCCGATCCCCGCGGCGTCGCTACCAACCCCCGGTTCCGTCAGGGCAAAACAGCCGAGGATCTCACCGCGGCAAAGCCCGGGCAGATAGGACCTGCGCTGCGCCTCGCTCCCCCAGTTGAAAATCACCTGCTCTACGAGGGAAACCTGCACGGAAACGGTGGTCCTGACCGACGAGCACCCCCGGCCGATCTCTTCGAAGATCAGCCCGTCGCTGATCCAGTCCAATTCCGCCCCGCCGTATGCCCCTGGAATAGTCCCCCCCAGCAGTCCACGCGCCCCCAGCTTCCTGACGATTTCCAGGGGAAATCGTTCGTTGGCGTCGTTCTCCCTGGCAAAGGGGATGATCTCCTCCTCGGTAAAGCTGCACGCATTTTCCCGCGCCTTTTTCTGGGCAGCAGACAGTTCGAATTCCATGGTTCCTCCCGCCTGAATCGTTATTCAGCCTAGTCTTATTCTTTCGCAGCTAACCCCTCCTGTCCTCCCCTTAATTAAGGGGAGGGACGTGCTAAGTGAGCTGGCTGGTTTGCTCCCCCGCTTAAGATAAGAGGGGGTTGGGGGGGTCCCGGTTTGCAGAATAATAAGTATAACCGCGCACGAAACATTGGCAATGCCTCACAAAACTATTAACACCTCTTCACCCATTGCATTGTCATGGCGCTCTGGTACGTTTATGGTAAAGAGAACGGCTGTGAAGGGAGACCGGTATGGCGAGGAAAATCGACAATTTCATCGGTGGCGCATGGATTCCCCCGGCAGGAGGGAAGCGGTTCGCAAGCGTCAACCCGGCCGACAACCGCGAGACCATTGCCGAGGTCTCGCTTTCGGAACGCGGCGACGTGGACCGGGCAGTGGCTGCCGCCCGGGAGGCCTTCCGCACCTGGCGCCTCATGCCGCCCCCCCGCCGGGGAGAGATTCTCTTCCGCGCCGCAGAGCTCCTTGCCGGGCGCAAGGCGGAACTGGGCGAACTGGTGACCCGCGAGATGGGGAAGGTCCTCGCAGAAGGGCTCGGCGACGTGCAGGAAGCCATCGACATGGCCTATTACATGGCCGGAGAAGGTAGACGCTGGCAGGGGGAAACCGTTCCCTCGGAGCTCCCGGACAAGGACTGCAAAAGTGTGCGCCAACCGCTCGGGGTGGTGGCGCTGGTAACCCCCTGGAACTTCCCCACCGCCATTCCCGCCTGGAAGCTGTTCCCGGCCCTCATCTGCGGCAATACGGTGATCTTCAAGCCCTCTTCCGCAACCCCCGCTTGCGCTGCCGCAATAGTGGAGACGCTGTCAGAAGCGGGAATCCCGCCAGGCGTCGTAAACCTCGTCCATGGGCCGGGTGAAGAGATCGGCGAGTACCTCCTCACCCATCCCGGTGTCGACGCGGCATCATTCACCGGTTCCTGCGCTGCGGGTGAACGGCTGGAAGGGCTCCTGGGGAAGATGCACCGCCCGTTGGCCCTGGAAATGGGGGGGAAAAACGCCGTCATCGTCATGGCCGATGCAGACCTATCGCTGGCCCTGGAGGGGGTGCTCTGGGGAGGCTTCGGCACCAGCGGCCAGCGCTGCACGTCAGCGAGCAGGGTAATAGTGAACGAGCAGGTCTACGACCGTTTCGTCGAGATGCTGGTCGAAGGTGCGAAACGGCTCAGGCTGGGGAACGGGCTGCATAAGGAGACCGATGTGGGGCCGCTCATCAACGAGCAGCAGTGCAGAAAGGTCCTCGACTACATCCGCATCGGCATCGGCGAGGGTGGAGAGCTCCTCACCGGCGGCAGGCAGGTAACAGAAGGGGGGTGCGGCAATGGGTGGTTCATCGAGCCGACGGTCTTTGGCGGGGTGCGCCCGGAGATGCGCATAGCCAGGGAGGAGATCTTCGGCCCGGTGGTAAGCGTCATCAAGTGCGGCGGCTTTGCGGAGGCGGTGGAAATCGCCAACGACGTCCCCATGGGGCTTTCTTCGGCCATCTACAGCCGCGACGTCAACCTGACCGCCAGGGCCGAGCGCGATCTCCAGTCGGGAATAGTCTACATCAACGCCTCCACCATCGGTGCCGAGATCCATCTTCCCTTCGGCGGCTGGAAGCACTCCGGCTCCGGCCACCCGGAGGCGGGGGGAAGAGGAGGCGCCCTGGATTTCTACAGCCGGGTGAAGGTGATCTACCGCGATTTCAGCGGCAGACTGCAAAAGGCGCAGATCGACAAGTAAATCTTTAAAAAGCATTTTGAACACGGATCAAATCCGATTTGTACGGATTTAGAAGACCAAGAAACAAAAGAAATATGCCCTTGATTTATCAGTGTAAATCCGTATAGATCCGTGTTAATCCGTGTTCAACTGCCTTTATTGATACCCCTGAGCAGTCAGAAGAAGCGTCTCCGGCGGAGGTGGTGAAAACGGGGGGTCGGGGCGCACGAGCAGCACGGAAACGTTATCGAAGCCCCCCCTTCTGTTCGCCTCGTCCACCAAAGCGGCCGCGGCCTTGTCCAGGTCGTCCCGCTCCCTTTGCAGCACATTCTCCATGTCGCTATCGGCAAGCATGCCGGTCAGGCCGTCGGAACAGAGGAAGATGATGTCCCCCTCCTCCAGTTCCAGGATGTGGATCTCCGGGACAAGCTCGTCCGACGCCCCGACCACCTGGGTCAGGATATGCTGCGCACCCGGCGGGAGGTCCTCTTCAGCCACGTGCTCGTACTCCATGAGGTAGGCTGCATAGTTGTCGTCTGTGGTGATCCGCCGCAGACTCTCCCGCCGGAAGAGATACACCCTGCTGTCCCCCAGGTGGCAGACGAAGGCCTGCGCCCCCTTTATCACCACCATCTCAAGGGTCGTCCCCATCCCCGCCAGGCCCGGCACTGTCATCCCTTTCTTGAACACTGTAGAATGGGCCGCGGCAAGTGCATCCGCAAGAAGCCTTGTCATCCCTCCCTTGTCTGTCCGCCCGGTGGCCTGCCGGAGAAGCTCGTAAGCGGTCCGCACCGCCAGATCGCTCGCCACCTCGCCCCCCCGCTGCCCCCCCATGCCGTCGGCGAGGAGGAATATCCCCTTCTCCGCGTCTGCGAGAACGCTGTCCTCGTTGTTTTCCCGGACCTTTCCCTTATCGCTCTTCCAGGCTGCTTTCATAGTCTTATCCGCTGCATGATCTTGATGACAACGTCTGCGACATAAATTATAGCAAACATAAGCCGATTGTCGCTGGACGGCGTCACAGGATTTGCGGGGTTTCCGGGACATCGGCCCATGAAAGCGTGCGGAGAACCTTGCCGACAACATTGGTTGAATTTAACCACAAGCCGGTTATACTTGACTCAAACATTTTTCCCCAGGCGATAGACGACAAGGCTCAACCATTCGTGAGAATGGGGCGGAAAGCCCATCGGGTCTCCACGAGACAGCCGGGTTACCGAAATATCCCACAGGATACGAGGCCCCGGTTTTTTTGCGTTCAGATGCAAAAACCGGGAACGGCATCTCACGGGCAAGAGGGCAAAGGAGAGGAGAAAATGAGCGAGAAATGGGCACGTTTTGTTGTTGTTCTGCTGCTGGTATTGCTCGTTGTCGGCAAAGGCTCCGCCGAAGCAGATACGGAGAACGGACCGATGCGGGCAAAGTTCAGGGAAGGAGCGCTGATCGTCAAATACAAGGAAGGGGTGACCGAAGAAACCAGGAGGCACAGCCGGGAACGGCACGGCTCTGTGCATAAGCGGGAGTTCAGCGGGCTGCGCATGGAGCGGGTGGGTATCGGCCAGGGCAGGACCGTCGCGGAGGCCGTCAAAGAGTACGAAATGGATGACGACGTCGAATACGCCGAGCCGGATTATGTCGTCCGGGCGCTGGTAGTCCCCAACGATCCGAGATTTTCCAGCCTCTGGGGGCTTTCCGCAATCGCCGCGCCGGCCGCCTGGGATACAACTACAGGCAGCAGCAACGTGGTCGTCGCGGTGGTCGATACCGGTATCGATTACAACCACCAGGATATCAGGGCCAACATGTGGGTCAACCTGGCGGAGCTGAACGGCACGCCCGGCAAGGATAACGACGGCAATGGCGTCGTTGGGGATATTTACGGGTACAATGCCGTCAAGAACAACGGCAATCCGCTGGACGACAACGCCCATGGGACCCACGTGTCGGGGACCATCGGCGCGGTCGGCAACAACGGCATCGGGGTGACCGGCGTCAACTGGAACACGAAACTGATGGCATGCAAGTTCCTCGACGCCAGCGGCTCCGGCTATATATCGGATGCCATCGAGTGCTTCCAGTACGTCAAGGGAATGAAAGCACGCGGCGCGAATATCGTCGCAACCAACAACAGCTGGGGTGGAGGGGCCTATTCCCAGGCCCTCTACGACGCCATCAACGCACAGCGGGACATCCTCTTCATCGTCGCGGCGGGAAATGCCGGCACGAATAACGACACCACCGTGGCCTACCCCGCCGATTACGACCTGCCGAACCTGATCGCCGTTGCCGCCACCACCTCCGCGGACGGCCTGGCCGGGTTTTCCAACTACGGACGGCGGACGGTGCATGTGGGGGCGCCCGGTAACAGCATCCTGAGCACGGTACGCAACAATGGCTACGGCTACATGTCGGGAACATCCATGGCGACCCCCCATGTTGCCGGACTGGCGGCGCTGCTCAAGGCAAATAACAGCGGCCTGGACTGGCGCGGGATCAGGAGCCTCATCCTCTCCACCGGCGACCAGATCAGCGCGCTGAACGGCAAGAGCGTCACTGGTCGGCGCATCAACGCCTTTCATGCGGTTACCTGCCAGGACAGCCGCCTGTTTTCCGTCCTGAAATATCCGGCCCGGATCACGGTGGGGGTACCGGCGACCCTCTCGGCCGTGAGCGTCAACTGTGCAACTCCGGCCGGCCCGGTCACCGTGTCGCTGTCCGGCGGCGAGGTCTTCCTGTTGCATGACGACGGGGTCGCTCCGGACCAGGCTGCCGGTGACGGCATATTCGCCACTGCCTACACGCCGACCCGCTCCTCCGAGGTCTTTTCCTTCTCATCGCCGGCCGGTAGCGAGACGATCGGCAACATTGCCCCCCTTGCCGTGACGACCTCCTCCCTGCCGGCCGCAACGGTGGGAAGCTTCTACAGCCGGACCCTGACGGCGAGCGGCGGGGTGGTGCCGTACACCTGGAACATCAGCAGCGGTGCTCTCCCCGCCGGACTATCCCTGAACAGCGCGAGCGGGACAATTTCCGGCACACCGACGGCCTCCGGCAATTTCAGCTTCACCGTCCGGGTGACGGATAACAGGGGTGTCTCGGCAGTCAAGACGCTGTCGCTGACCGTTTCCATCGCCACGTTGACCATCAACACGACGAGCCTGCCGCGGGCCACTCACGGCGTGTACTATTCCGTAACCATGGCAGCGAACGGCGGCGTCAGGCCGTACACCTGGAGCATCAGCAGCGGCAGACTCCCGGCCGGACTCGCCCTCAACAGCTCAAGCGGGGTAATTTCCGGCACGCCGACAACCTCCGGCAGATCCAGCTTCACCGTCCGGGTAACAGATACGCGGCGGAAAACGGCAAGCAGAAATCTCTCGATCACCGTCAACTGATTTTCCACCACACAAAACGAAAAGCCCCCTGCTTCGTTACCCATCTGGGGCGGAGAGGGGGCTTACAATTTTTCTTACGACTTGGGTTGTTACATTATGTGAGCAAAATGTTAAAGCAAGACCCCCCTGTGTCAGAATAGTTGTCGCCTCAGATGGGTTGTTTAGCCACGGTCTTTCGAGCTGAATTGCAACGAGCGTAGCGAGCTTGCGATTCAGCTCGAAAGACCGGGACCGGCAAAAGCCGGCGACCCGTATTTTTTCAACATCTGGGGGCAGCAAGGATCTATAATGACATACACACAAGGATTCAAATCCAGCCTGGTTCGCAAGATGGCCTGCCCTAATGGCGTCTCGGCCTCAGCTCTATCCCGAGAAGTGGGAATTCCCCAACAATCACTCTCTCGCTGGCTTCGAGACGCAAATGTCGTGAATGAATCTGGTAACTCCCCAATTTCTGAAGCACCATGGAGAACAATGTCCCCAAAGCGCCCACAAGACAAGTCTGCCGAAGAAAAGCTCAAAATCGTCATCGAAGCCGAGACGGTTGCCGAAGATCAACTTGGCGCCTTCCTGCGTCGCAATGGAATTCATGAAGCACAGTTACGCGAGTGGCGCGCCATGATGCTTTCGGGGCTGCAAAAACCGTCTCGGCCTTCCTCAAAAACATCAGAGGAAACTCGCAAAATTCATGCACTGGAAAAAGAATTACTGCGCAAAGATAAAGCATTGGCCGAGGCCGCCGCGATTTTGATCCTCAAAAAAAAAGTCCAATCGATCTGGGGGGGCGAGGACGAGCCCACGGACAAGAGGAACGGCAGATGATCGGGCAACTTATTGAAGAGGCAACCCATTCCGGAGCGAGACTTGAATCGGCCGTTGTCGCCATCGGGCTGAGCATTCGCACGTTCCAGCGTTGGAATCTCCAGGATGACGGAGCAGATCGGCGACATGGGCCAGTCGCAGAACCGGCGAACAAGCTGGCTCCGTCGGAGCGGCAGAACATCATCGATATTGCAAACTCCCCGGCGTTTCGGGATATTTCGCCGAAACAGATCGTGCCGCAATTGGCCGATCAGGGAATATACGTGGCGTCGGAATCGAGTTTCTACCGGGTGCTCAAAGACGATGGGCTGATGACTCACCGGGAACCCTCCCGGCCCGCCACCAGCCGCAAGCCAAAAGAACATGTGGCTACCGGTCCTTGCCAGGTCTGGTCATGGGACATCACCTACTTGAAGAGCCCGATTCTTGGGCAGTTCTTTTATCTCTACATGATCATGGATGTCTGGAGCCGCAAGATCGTAGCGTCCACGGTGTTTTTAAAAGAATCCAATGACTATAGCGCCAGGCTGTTTCTGAAAGCCTGTATCAGGCTCGGCATCAATCCGGAAGGCCTGATTCTTCACTCCGACAACGGCGGCCCGATGAAAGGGGCGACCATGCTGGCTACTCTCCAGCGCCTGGGCGTAATTCCTTCCTTCAGCAGGCCACAGGTCAGTGACGACAACCCTTTCTCAGAAGCGCTGTTCCGAACCATGAAATATAGACCTGGTTATCCGAGTCGGCCTTTTTCAAGTCTGGCAGCGGCCCAGACTTGGGTTGATGGTTTCGTCGCTTGGTATAACACGGAGCATCTGCACAGCGGCATTCGCTTCGTCACCCCGGACGATCGCCACTTCGGCCGGGAGAAAGCCATCCTGTTAAACCGCCGGGAGATATACGAGAAGGCCCGGCAACAAAACCCAAACCGCTGGTCAAAAAACATCCGAAACTGGGAGCCAGTGGAAACAGTTTATCTTAACCCTGAACCAACGGCGGAAGTCGAACTTCTTGACGCCGCATAAAAATTCAACAGAGGCGACAACTACCTTGACACCCGCCGAGACATGACTCACGCAACGACGCGACGGCGCAACGAAAGGCCTTTAAATAAATGATCTTAGATATTTGCCACAGAATCACAGAGACACAGAGACACAGAGATTTATTCAGCGTTGTCCGGTTTGGTTTTTGCTTACGTCCCGTAGGGACAGAATACTGGTAGCCGGGGAATTCATTCTCCGGTCATCCAGGCGAAATATCATCACGTCACGTACGTGACGTGGGGAAATATAGCATCTCATCCGGGGGATGAATCCCCCGGCTACATTCGAACGCCCCTAATGGGGCTTAACAACCTTGATGCACAAACCAAACCGGACAACGCTGAGATTTATTAATTCAATAAATACAGCGAGTTTCAGTTTCAAAGATATTTTTTGCATTTCACCTGTTTGGTGCTCGCCTTTTATCGGTTTTTCTCTGTGATTTCCTCCGTGTCTCTGTGTCTCTGTGTCTCTGTGGCGGAAGTGCTGTTTTTAGGATGATTGGTTCGTGGTTTTAAACGTCGCGTCGTCGCTTAAAAGCGCCTACTTTTGGTGCGTCGTTGCGTGAAATAAAATATTTTAGTTCTGGCTTGTCCGGCTTAGGAACTAGAACCTGCGCACGATGAACTGTCCCCTGCTCAGCCTGCGCTGGAGCCAGAGGCCGAGCGCCTGCTTGATGAAGACGCGGGTGACGGGGATGAGGAAAAAGAGCCCGAGGAAGTCGGTGAAGAAGCCGGGGGTGAGAAGGAGTACCCCGCCGACAAGTACCAGGGCACCATCGAGCAGTTCCGCCGCCGGAAGGCGCCCCTGGCCAAGCTCCGCCTGGATGCGGCGCAGGATGTGGAACCCCTGGTGGCGCACCAGCCAGGCGCCGGCAAGGCTGATGAAGAGAAGAACGGCCACCGTCGGTACTGCGCCGATGAGGGAACCGACCTTGATCAGCAGGTAGATCTCGATTACGGGGACAATGAGAAAGAGGATGAAAAGCCTGACGAACATGTCTTACCTCGCAATCAATAACCGTTGACCACCACTTCCAGGTGCCCGTCGTTCGGGCAGAAAATCAAGCCGTGAATCGGCACGTCCTTGGGAATCAGCGGGCTTTCGCGGATAATGGAAACGACCCGGGCCACATTCTCCTCAGGGCAGGCAAAGGCGCCCATCCACTGCCCCAGGTCCGGCACCAGGGAATCGATGACCTGCGGATCGATGCCGCGCTCAATCATCTTCTGCTTCAGCTGCGGGCCGTCGATGGTCGACATGCCGCAGTCCCTGTGGCCGATGACGAACACCTCGTCCACCCCGAGCAGGAAGACGGCCGCCACCAGACTGCGCATCACCCCGCCGAAGGGGTCGATAATGGTGTTTCCGGCATTCTTGATCACCTTCGCCTCTCCGCGCCTGATCCCCATGGCCGGCTCCAGGAAGTCTACCAGCCTGGTATCCATGCAGGTGAAAATGGCGAGCTGCTTCTGGGGGTTCTTCGGCAACGGAGGGAAGGCGTTCGGCTGGACAAATTTCTTGTTTGCGGCAAGGATCGAATCGAGAAGTTTCATTAATGCACCCCCAAAAGCGGTAAAATCGAAAACCTTTTTCACCACGGAGGGGAGGCACAGAGAAAGGCAAAACCAAATTCAAAACCTTTTGGAACGCAGAAAAATCGGAAAAGGAGGATAAAGGCGGATTAAACCGGAACCCCAAAATCTTAAGGTTTTAAAATCCGTTTTTTCCTCTTTTTCCGCCTTTTCTGCGTCCTATTGCTTTTTAAGGCTTTCTAAGGTTTTCTCCGTGTCTCCGTGGTGGATTCTGGTTTATTGCGGTGTCGTTGCTTATAAAGACATTGCCGCCGCTTGTCAACCGGATACTCTAACCCAGGCGCCGGAACGACGACGCCTTGATTGCCGCGAAGATTTGCGATCCTGCCACTATGCACAGATCATCTGCCGCCTGGACCACCACCTCGGCCACCAGGCGCCTGTTTCCGCAGGAAAGCTCCACGCCGATCTTGTTGCCGGCAGGGAAGGTGTTCGCCACGATACAGTCGAGCAGGTTCCTGGCGCTGATCGCCTCGGGGTGCTTCTTGAAAAGGATGATGTCCCGTGAAGAGAGCTCGAAGAGCGCCGTCGGCTGGTTGTTCCCGGCGGAGACAAGCAATTCCGTATCGCCCCATTGATAGACGAACAGGCCTTCCATCCGGCGGATGGCTTCCAGTTCGAGCAGATTGATGTAACCGACCTGGCTTTGCCCCATGCGCGAGCGTGCCAGCTGGTCGGACGTGGTCTGCTCAACCATGCGGCCACCGGCGACGACCAGCACCTTCTCCACCATGAGCCGCATTTCCACGAGGGAATGGGAGATGAACAGGTATGGAATCCTGAACTGTTCGCTCACGCTCTTCAGGTACGGGATGATCTGGAACTTGAGGGTGTCGTCGAGGGCAGAGAGCGGTTCATCCATCAAGAGCAGCCGGGGATTGGCGAGGACCGCCC
Source organism: Geotalea uraniireducens Rf4 (assembly GCF_000016745.1). Classification (GTDB taxonomy): domain Bacteria; phylum Desulfobacterota; class Desulfuromonadia; order Geobacterales; family Geobacteraceae; genus Geotalea; species Geotalea uraniireducens. The sequence continues at coordinate 3,905,043 of NC_009483.1, forward strand.
GCCCCAGCGCCACCCGCTGTTTTTCGCCGCCGGACAGGTTGTTGACCCCCCGCTCCAGGAGGGTGTCCAGCTTGAGCACGCTGACCAGGGCGGCAAAATCGATCGTCCGGTGTTCCGGTGCAGCGCGCCTGAAGCCGTAGAGCAGGTTCGACTTCACGCTGAGATGGGGGAACAGGCACGGCTGCTGAAAGACGATGGCGATCCGGCGTTTTTCCGGCGGGACCATGATCCCTTTCCGGCTGCTGAAGAGGCATTCGCCGTCGAGAAATATCTCTCCCCGGTCGGGCTGATGCAACCCCGCCAAAAGGCCAACCAAGGTTGACTTGCCGCTTCCCGACTCGCCGAAGATGCCGACCTGATCGCCGGTCACGGTGAAATCGGCCGACAAAGTAAAACCGCCGATACTTTTTTGTGCGTTGATACGTATCTCCATATCAGTCCCTCCCCCCCAGTTTCTTGCCGAGGAATTCGTGGAAAAGGAGAACCAGCACCGAGATGGCCACCGACACGATGCAGAGCGACATGGCCATGGATTCACCGGTCGGAGAGCCGGCGTATTCGTATATGGCAAGGGGAATGGTCTGGGTAACGCCGGGGATATTTCCGGCAACGATGATCGTCGCGCCGAATTCACCGAGGCTGCGGGCGAACATAAGCGACGAGCCGGCAATTATCCCCCGCAGGGAGAGCGGCAGGATGACGGTTATGAGGGTGTCGTACCAGCGTGCGCCAAGGGTCCGCGAGGCCTGAATGAGCTGATGGTCGATGGTTTCCATGCCGATCCTGATCGACCTTACCAGAAGGGGGAAGCCGACAACGGCAGAGGCTATCACCGCCGCCTTCCAGGTGAAGATGAGTCTTATGCCGAACAGGTCGAGTAGCGGACCGAGCCAGCCGTTTTTCCCCAACAAGAGCAGCAGCAGGTAGCCGATTACCACTGGGGGAAGGGTCAGGGGGAGGTTGATGAAGACTTCGAGCAACACCTTCCCCCTGAATTTCAGGAAGGTGACCATATAGGCAAAGGCGAAACCGAACGGCAGCGACAGAGCCATCGCCGCAAGGGCGACTTTCAGCGACAATCTGACGGCATCATAATCGGCGGGGGTCAACGAAAGCATCTTTATCCCTTAGGAACTGTAAACAAATAACATGGGCATCTTGCATCTCATCTTCAGGTCATCTTTAGCCGATCTTCAATCGCCAAATCCTCAACGTAGCCGTGCTACGTCTGCGGTTTAGCTCAATCAGTTCGGCCAAATCCGACCTAAATCTGAGCGCAATTTTGACCATGTTATCCATTTACAGCTCCTTAATAAAGAAAGGACAGGCATCCGCCCGCCCTTTCCGATATCGTATATCTTTACCAGATTACTACTTCAATGTGAAGCCATACTTGCCGAGAACTGCTTTCGCATCGCCGCTCTCCAGATACCTGAAGAAAGCTTCGGCCTCTTTGTTCTTTGTCCCGGCAATGGTCAATGCCATGGGATATGTGACGCGCGGATAGAGGTTCTGCGGCACGGTGAAGAGGATTTTCGCCTGCCTCGCCTGCAGGGCATCGGTCCGGTAGACAAAGGCGCCGTCAACCTCGCCACGTTCCGCATACATCAGGCATTCGCGCACATCCCTGGCCATGACCAGCTTCTTCGCCAACTGCTTGTCAATGCCGGCCTTTTTGAAGGCTTCCGCGGCATATTCTCCGGCGGGCACGCTCTTCGGACTGCCGATGGCGATTTTCTCCAGCTTGAGGAGGTCCTGCATGGTGGCGACCTTCTTCTCTTTGGAACCGGCGAAAACGAGCGTGTTGTAAGTGAAGACGCCGATGCCGGCACTATCAACAAGCTTCTTCTGTTTCAGATAGTCCATCCACTCCAGATTGGCGGAGATGAAGATGTCCGCGGGCGCACCGTTCTCAATCTGCTTGGCAAGGCTGCCGGAGCCGCCATAGTTCTTCAGGAACTTCACCCCGGGATGCTTCCCGGCAAAGCTGTCCGACAGCTCGTTGACCACATCCTTGAGACTTGCCGCAATCGACAGGTTGACATCGCCGGCAACGGCCTCCGATGTCATGCAAAGCAGAGCTGCAAGCACAAGCAGCAATTTCATCACAGGTTGTTTCATGTCTTGGTCCTTTACAGCACTGTCCGGTTAGATAAATTGCATCGTAGCGTCTGGGCTTGAAACACTGCCTTGCACCCTCCCCCAGCCCCTCCCATCGAAGGGAGGGGTGTTTAAAATCCCCTCTCCCCTGGTGGGAGAGGGCCAGGGAGAGGGAGGGATGCGCAGGCCGCAAGAATCTAACCGGACATTGCTGACTCCTTTATTAAGTTTCCAGGTTTAAAGCTTCCGTACAAGCGTTATAGTTTGCACATTATAACGCATTACAAAAAAGAAGGGCGGCAAGTCGCCGCCCCCTGTTTCAGCTGACCCCGAGGATAACGCTCGATGCCTTGAAAATGGCGCAGGCGTGTCCGCCCTGCTGGAGGCCGAGCGTCTTGGCGCTTTCATGGGTGATAACTGCGCTGACGGTATTGCCGGCGCCGATTTCCACGGCCACTTCGGTGCTGACCGGCCCTTCGACGATCTTTGCAATGGTGCCGCACATGATGTTGCGGGCACTGACCTTCGCGTCGTGCAAATCAGTGCCGATGATGATCGAGCTCGCCTTGATGATGGCGTAGGCTTCCTTGCCGGTTGCCAGGCCAAGACCGTCGACGCTGTCGTTGGTGATGATCGCCGTCACCGGCGTCCCCCCCTTGAGCGTAAGGCTTACCTCGGCGTTAACCGCCCCTTTTTTGATGCTTGAGATGGTCCCCAGAAATACATTGCGTGCGCTTACTTTCATGGAAATCCTCCTTAAAAAGTTGTTGAGATACCGCCACAGTAAAAAAGTATACACAACGGTTTTTTATAGTAAAGGAACGCACTGTGATGCCGGGACATGGATATACAAGCTATTACATAACGCGTGCCAGGGTTTCACTAATAATGGATAGCCCAATGAAACAGAGCTGCTAAGCAATTTTGCGCAGTTCGATATGTACTCAGGGGTATAACTCATGATTAATTTTCAAGCAGATGATTCGAAAAGCGACAGAAATAATTGTCGGCCATGGAATTTTGCCGTTGTTTTGCAGCCGTTTTCAACCCGATATCCGACGGCTGACTTGTTGCATAAACCCTTTTGAACTACCGACTCAAAGGAGCATATTCATGTCAAATGTGCATCATGGCAGCACCGTAACCGTCCAGTATATCGGGACGCTCGACAATGGACGGACGTTCGACAGCACCACGGAAGAAGCGCCCCTCGTCTTCACCATCGGCGCCAACCAGGTTTTTCCGGCACTGGAACAGGCGGTGCTATGCATGCGTATCGGCGAGACGAAGAATGTCGTCATCCCGGCAAGCGACGCCTTCGGCCCGCGCCTCAAGGAGAACATCATCAAGGTTGATCGGGAGCATTTTCCAGCCGGGAAAGAGATCAAGGAAGGGCAAAAGCTGAGCATCGAGTTTTCAGGCGGCAAGGCGCGGGTGATGCTCGTAACCGAGGTCACGGAAGCCGAGGTGACACTGGACGGCAATCATCCGCTGGCGGGGCTGGACCTGACCTTTGCCCTGCGGCTGGAAGGGGTCGAGTAAGGCGGGTGAGGAGGGTAGGCATCCAGCCTGCCTTTGCCGCAGGCAAGATGCCTGCGCTCCAAGAGTCTCAACATGACAGCAAATTGGTCGGCATCCGTCCGATCACTTCCCCGTTGCGCAGGGCGTTGCGCACCGCGCTCAAGCGGGCATCCATCTCCTCGAACACCGCCAGATTGGCCCGTTCCAGTTCGCTGGTGGTAATGATGGCGCTGATGCCGCCGTTTCTGAAAACCAGCCGCCGCTCACCGATCAGGGCCAGGATCGGGTCATGGGTCGCCATCAGCACGATCTTCCGTTTGTCCACCAGGGTACGGACCGCCCGTTTCCGGTCGATGCCGGCGTTCTCTATCTCGTCGATGAGGACGATGGGGGAAGTGCTGAGGCAGGAGGTGTCGGCAATCATCAGCGCCCGTGACTGGCCGCCGGAAAGGGACGTGACCGGTGTCTCCCGGGTGAATTTCTCGCCGGCCAGATCGTTGGCCAGATCGATGATGGTCCGCGTCACGCCGGCCACATCCGCCACCATCCTGCTCTCGGCGTGCATGGTGACGAACTCCTCCACGGTCAGGTCCATGACGAAGTTCATGTTCTGCGAGAGCTGGGCCACCAGCTTCCGATCGATGGCGAACCGGCGGCCCGGCTCCGGCGGAGCGCCGTTGATCAGGACGGTGCGGCCGGTTGGCGTATCCCCTTGGGCCAGCCATTCTATGTCCGCCAGAAAGCGGCTCTTGCCCGACCCGGTCGGACCGACGATGCAGATGACCTCCCCCGGCTTGACGGTGAGGGTGAACTCTTCCGGCCTGCCGTCCTTGTCATGACCGCCGGTGATGGTTATGGATTCAATCAGCGCCCCGCTTGCGCCGGTCTTCATGTTTTCCAGCAGTTCCGTGAAGGCGCTGAAACGCTCCGCCAGACTCCCGCGTTCCAGCCCCAGGTCTTCCAAAAGCTCCCGGTCGAGGGAGGCGAAGTACTCTGCCGGACTCATCTCCGCCGGCGGCAGCCCCAGCCCGAGGGAGATGAAGAACTCCGCCACGTATGGGTTCTGTTGCAACAACTCCTCCGTGGCCAGGAAGAGCAATGGATGACGATGAGCATTCTCGGGCATAAGTCTTCCTAGAAATCCATTTTTTTCACGTTCCCCATCTGGAAGTCGCTGCCGATCCGGCGCTGGCCGAGGCAGTAGGAACAGAGAGCCGCCGGCATGGAGAACCGCAGCAGATTCCCTTCCAGGTCAGCTGTCTCCGGCGCGCTTTGCAGCAGTCTTCCCAGTTCATGCCCCCCCTGGCCGGTCAGGCCGTTGACGTTGATGATGGTGGCATTGGTGTTGACCTGCCGCACCCGGTAGGCAAATACCTCGCGTTCCGCCTGGGAGACGATATCCCCCTTGGTGATGACCACCACATCGGCCATCTTCAGCATCGGGCCGATTTTTTTCGGGGTGTCGACCCCGCTCAGGTTGTCGATGACGCAGACCGCCAGCACCCCCTGGATGTGGGGAGCGCAGCGGTTGCAAAGGCCGGCGCTCTCGATGACCAGCAGGTCCAATTGCTGCTCTGTCCCCCACACCAGGCAGTCGCTCACATTGCTGACAAAGAAGTGGTCGGGGCAGAGATTGCCGGACAGGCCGGTCTTGACCGTCACCCCGTGTTTTTCATAGAGGGACTGGTCCTGGGTCGAAAGGGAATCGAACTTGACGACCCCGACCCCCAGGCCGTCGGCGGCCAGCGCCTCGACAGCCTTCAGGGTGACGGCGGTCTTCCCCGACGAAGGTGGCCCGGCAATGGTGACCAGCTTCATGCCGTCTTTCCATGAAATGCTTGCAGGAAGGTGGCGTTGGTCTCGGCGATCAGCGTCTTCAGGTCATGTTCCTTGACGTAATCCCAGCCGATCCATTTGAAGGTGGCGTTGTCCGGCAGACGGTTGTCCACTGCCGGGTGCACGGCGGGGAAGAAAGCGCCGGCGCAGATGCGGGCCACCTCCGGGCCGGTAAGGAATGCGACCACATCCCGCAGCTCCTCCTGTTTCTCCGCTTTCACCAGCATGGTTACCGGGCTGACCAGGGCGCCGTCCTCCGGCCAGACGATGGTCACATGCTCGCGGTTCCTGATGTTGTTGGCAAAGAAGAGCGGCATGGCGCTGACCGCCGGGGTATCATCCCTGCCGCTGCCGGCCGCCTTGACCATCTGGGACGGATGCCAGCCGTAACGGACGTTCCGCCCCAGCCTCTCCAGCCCGGTGGAACCGAATTCCTTGTAAATAGTCATGAGCAGGGTTTCGCAGAACGTGCCATCCTTGTTCCCCCTGATGGCAAGGCAATCGACATACTCAGGCCCCAGCAGGTCGGCCCAACTCCGGGGCACAGGCCGGTTGCCCATTCGGGCATGGTCCACCACCAGCACCAGGAGGTTCATGGCCAGCATGGTGTAATGCCCCTCAGGATCGGTCACGCCGAGAGGGGCAAGGTGAGAGTCGCCGGCATAATCGTTGACGCTCCTGAATTGGCCGCTCTTGATGAACCTCTCGACAAAAGGACGATGGAAAAAGCTGTTGAAACCTGGTGTGATGATGATATCCGGCATCTCGTCCAGCTGCTCGAAATGATCCGCATAATCGGCGTAATCAATCTGGTTGTTGGCGTTCCCTTCGATGCAGAAGGTAAGCGTTGCGCGCCGCTCTTCGGATAATCCGGCCACGAATGCCGTGAATGCCTCTTCCAGGGGAACCTTGAGCGGGCAGGGAAGCAAAGCGAAGAGGTTGAGGTTGGGCGAAGTGAGCGTGTGTTCCCGAAGACGCCCATCTTCAGCCATGGTCTCTTCGAGGAGGCGGCAGAAGAGCTCGGGGTTGATGTCATGCGACTTGAGGAGGGTGCGGAGCTTCAGCAGCGGGCCAAAGATCTCCGCGGTCTCCGGATCGGCGAACATCCCCAGGCCTTGGGCAGCCAGGACCTTGAGAGCTGTCGGATGGCGTTTGATCAATTCGGCAATTGTCAGGTCGAGCAGACTTTCTGTCATGATATTCCCGTTTGGAAACTGAATAGAGCAACTCCTTGCACTGGCATGCAGCATCCGTTCCACACGGGCTGTAAAACCGGCAATGCACGCCGTTACGCTTTGTGCATGACGGACGTTGTCGTTATCGTTGCCCCGGGTAGCCCTTTGTTGACGAAATATTAAGCACTTTCTGCAAATCCATACCGTTGTCAGAATACCATCTGCGCCTGGAAGCGGACCTGCCGGTCATCGGTAGCATTCGGACCGTTATTGAAGGAGATCCCCTTCTGCTTGTGGATATTGGTGTAATCGGCAACGAGTTTCAGGTTATGATCGTTTATATACCAGGAAATAGCACCGGTGGTTTCAATCCAGTGATCGTCGGCAACATCGCGGTTCGGATCCAGATAGGCATACCTGGCGGCAAACTCAAGCTTTTTCGGAATCACGAAGTAGCCTGCCTGGGTGTAAAACCCTTGGGCGCGTAACGTGTTTTTTGTTGTCTGTCCGTCGGCCTGGCCGATGAAATACTCACCCTGGGCTGAACATCCGAGCCACTTGAAGACCGCATCAATCCCGGCCGTATTGAAATCGATTGCTTCGCCGGTGGAGATTCTCCTGGCTGCGGACAGGAGCGGGTTGCCGATCCCATACCACCCCTTGCTCCCGAAAAAATTAAGGTTGTTGGTTTCCGAGCCGTTGACAGTGTCCCGGAAAAAGTCGGCGCCAAGGGAAACGAGCGGTTTCCGGCTATACTCGACGTCGGACTCGGAGTACTTCACATCGCCGAATGGATTGACGGTGAGCCTGGCAGCGAAGGCGTTGTCGGAGGTTGTCCGGAAAGTATTCTGGCCCAGACCGCCATACCCCGCGACGTTGTAGTTGACGAGTCCGCCGGCAATTTTACCGTGGATCATCAGACCGGTGTCATACCCCGGAACGAATGCGATCGTCACCACCGACAGGTCCACGAACTGGAGCGCAGTGGAAGATGTGATGAACTGCCTGCCGAACTGGACCTTGTCCTGGCCGAAACGGAGCTGGGCCTCGTCAAGCAGACGGTAGTTCATCCAGGTCTCCTCCAAAAGGCCGGTGGTCGTTGGCGGGTTTTGGCTATTGGCGAAATTCAGCACCAACTTGAAGGCAAGGTCCCTGGTGAAGGCATAGCCGTTGAAGAACAGCTTGATACGGCGCAGCTCGAACCTGCTCGAGTCCTGCGCCTTATTTGCGGTGGTGTTGTTGGCATTATCGAGATCCATGAAGGCATAGCGGATTTGAAAACTTGAGCCGATCGCCGTTCTGAATTTCTCATCGGGAGAGGTGAAGACGAACCCCTCTCCCAGCTTGTAATCGAGCGACTTGCTCCTGGTTACCGCCTTGTAGTCTTCCTCGGTGATGACCCCCTTCTCTTTCAGAACATCTTCCAGGGTTTTGGCAAAACTCACCTGGCTGCCGAGTATCGCCGCTACTATCCCGATCGTTGTCATGGTCTTTTTCATTCCCCCCCCTTGAATCATAAACACCAGATCATTATCAATTTACAACCATAAGCAAGGATTTGCCCTGACGGTTTGATATACTGTGAATTGAATCCAACTGCGCACTTTTTACTATTGCAGTTTAACAGGACTTCAATTTACCGCCATGAACAAAGACCCGAAAATCACCGTGGTCATCTTTCTCTGCTCAAGCGCGAGCCTCGCCTTCGAAGTGCTCCTGTCGCGAATCTTCTCCGTATCGCTCTGGTATCACTTCGCTTACATGATCATCAGCATCGCCATGCTCGGCTTTGCCGCCAGCGGCGTACTCCTCTCCCTCCTGCCACAGCTGAAAAACATCGACAACCTCCCCCGCTATGCACTTTGCCTCGGCATCGCCATTCCCATCGGCTACCTGCTGGCCAACCAGGTCCCTTTCGACCCGGTGCGTCTTGCCTGGCAGAAGAGCGAACTCTTCCACGTGGGGCTCTATTATCTAGTGCTGGCAGTACCGTTCTTCTTTGCCGGACTGGTTGTCGCCACCTCGTTCGCCGTGGCCAGCGACCAAGCCGGACGTATCTACGGGGCAGACCTGCTCGGAGCCGGCTTCGGATCATTGGGGGTGCTGCTCCTCATGGAGGCCATGGCGCCTGAACGGGGGGTCTTTCTCATCGCTTCGCCGGCGCTGGCCGCAGCCTTGATCAATCGCGGAAGAATGCTGCGAATCGCGGCGCTCCTGGCAATTCTGGCCAATCTCGCCCTGTTCCGTTTCCAGCCGGGATTCACGCAATTGCGCATTTCACCTTACAAAGGGCTGAGCTCAGCGTTGCGCTATCCCGGCGCTGAACACCTCCGCACCTATTCCTCCCCCTTTTCCCGCATCGACACCTTCTTAAGCCCTGCCGTCCGCTACGCGCCGGGGCTGAGCCTCCGCTACCAGGAACAGCTCCCGAAACAGATCGGCATTGCCGTGGACGGCGGGGAAATCAGCGCCGTGACGGGAGACGCGGGGCGCAAGGCCCTTACTTTCCTCGAATACCTCCCTTCAGCCCTCCCCTACGCCTTGGGAAAGAGGGATGATGTGCTGGTGCTCGATCCGGGAGGAGGCTTGCAGATATTGCTGGCGCGCCATTACGGGGCCGGGAGAATATCCGCGGTTGAGGCGAACCCCGACCTGATACGCATCATCCATGACGATTTCCACGGCTTTTCCGGCGGCATTTACGACGACAGGACCTGGAGCGGCCTCGGCAGATCGTGGCTCATGGGGAGGAGCGATCGCTTTGACCTCATCGACATCTCCCTCCAGGGCGCCGAGCCGTCCGGCGGATTCGCCATCAGCGAGGACTACCGTTTCACCGTCGAGGCTTTTCGGGAATACCTGGCGCACCTGAAGGACAACGGCGTTCTCTGCTTCAACCTCTTCATCCTCCCCCCGCCCCGCATCGAGCTGCGCATCGTCAGCACCGCGGTGAGCGCCCTGGAAGACATGGGAATCAGTGACGCAGCCGGCCGCATCGCGGCGGTGCGAAGCTGGGGCAGCGTCACCATCCTGGTGAAAAAATCCCCTCTCACCCCGGCCGAACTGGCAACGCTTCGCCGGTTCGCCGGAGAGCGCTGGTTCGACCCGGTCTATTATCCCGGGGTAAAACCGGATGAGACCAATCGCTTCGTCAAGACGGCGGGCACCGACTACGCCGGCGCGTTTGCCGCCATCCTTTCCCCGACCGAACGGGACAGTTTCACGGAAAGGTATCTCTTCGATATCCGGCCGGCACATGACGAGGCGCCTTTTTTCCACCATTTTCTCAAGCTGGACAAAATCAGGGACATTTATCGGACCATGGGCAAGAAATGGCAATTTTTCCTCGAAGAGGGATATATCCTGCCGGCAGTGTTCATCCAGGTGCTGCTCTTGAGCCTGCTGCTCCTGCTCATGCCGACCCTTGCCGGGAGAAAACAAGAATATGCGACGGGCAAAAATCTCCTCCCCTGTTTTGCCCTCCTTGGTCTCGGTTTCATGTTCGTCGAGGTGTCGTTGATCCAGAAACTCATCCTCCCACTGGAAAACCCGTCATACGCGGTAGCCGCGGTCCTCGCCTCCCTCCTCATCAGTTCCGGCTGCGGCAGCCTCCTCAGCCACCGCCACGCCGGACTGCGACGACCGGCGACATTGGCAGTCATCGCACTTTTGACCGTCGTCTACGCCCTGCTGCTGCCTCCTGTCACCAATGCGATCGCGCCGCTCATGCTTCCGTCCAAAATCATCACGCTCTTCCTTCTCATCGCCCCCCTCGGCCTCTTGATGGGAATCCCCTTTCCCACCGCCCTCTCCCTCCTCGGCGAGCGGAATCCGCAGCTCATTCCCTGGGCCTGGGCGATCAACGGCTGCTTTTCGGTCCTGGCGCCGATCCTGGCCGTAATCCTGGCCATGGCGACAGGCTTCAAAGGGGTGCTGCTCCTGGCCGCAGGAGCCTATTTTCTCGCGTATCTAAATTTGAAGCAAGAACGAGGATAAAGGAACGAGGTTCGAGGTTCGAGGTTCGAGGTTCGAGGTTCGGGCCTTTATCCTTTATCCTCGTTCCTGTCCCTATCTTTTCTGCGCCTCGCCGGTCATCGGTACAAAGGCCACCGCCCCCATCTGCTCAACGGCCAGATCGCCCCCCTTCTTTTTGGTCACCAGGGTAAGGGTCTGGTAAAAAAGCGTGCTCCCCAGGGGGAGTATCAACCGCCCCCCCTCCTTGAGCTGCTTGAGCAAGGGAGGTGGAATATGGTTTACCGATGCGGTGATGATAACGGCATCGAAGGGGGCGTACTCCGGCCACCCCAGGTAACCGTCGCCATATTTCACGGCAACGTTTTTGTAGCCGAGCTCCTTGAGCCGCTTGTCAGCCGTTTCCGCAAGGTCTTTACGGATCTCAATGGAATAGACATCTTTCACCATCTCAGCCAGCACCGCGGCTTGGTAGCCGGAACCGGTGCCGATCTCCAGTACCCGGTCGCCCGGCTTGAGACGAAGCGCCTCGGTCATCAGGGCCACCACGTAAGGCTGAGAGATGGTCTGCCCTTCGCCTATCGGCAGAGGGGTGTCCGCATAAGCCTGCCGGCGCAGACGCTCACCGACGAAGAGGTGACGCGGTATTTTGGCCATTGCATCCAGTACCCTGCCATCCTTTATCCCGCGCCCCCGAATATCGTCGCGCACCATTTCCTGCCGCTTTTGCAGGTAAGGGTCCGTCGCAGACGACAGGACGGATGCGGTTGTCAGCAACAGTGCAAAGGCAAGGATGATGACTCTCATGCTCGCTCTCCCTTCAACTGGCGAATCCATTTTAATTCGCTATAGTTGTGATACGTGCTTGATTGTGAACTCGTCTTATTACTCCGGCAATTAAACATCACAATCCTGATGTAGGGGCACGGCGCGCCGTGCCCCGATTGGGCGAGGCAAGCCTGGCCCCTACCGTTCACATGTTTAATTGCCGCAGTAATAATCATTATAATACATCTGCCGCAATCCGCATGCGGCACGGAGGTGACGATAATGGCGGGAATGGTTGAGGAGCTGTTCCGGACTCTCGGCGGGAAATATTCGCGGGACCTGGGGATCGATCTTTCCGGCGGTGAATCAGGGGAGCTCTGCAAGTGGTTCCTCGCCGCCAAACTCTTCGGCGCCCGGATCGGTACCGCCATTGCCATCAGGACATACCGGGAATTCGAACGGCGCGGCGTCATCTCGCCGGCACGGATACTTGAGACCGGCTGGGACGGTCTTGTTGAGATCCTGGACAAGGGAGGGTATGTCCGCTACGACTTCTCCACGGCGACGAAACTTCTGGCGATCATGAACGACCTTCAGGCCAGTTTTGGCGGCGATCTCAACCGGCTCCACGCAGAGGCCGCCGATGAAGACGACCTGGAAAACCTTCTCAAAAGTTTGGGGAAAGGGATCGGCGATGTGACGGTGAATATTTTCCTGCGGGAGTTGCGCACGGTCTGGAAGAAGGCAAGGCCGAAGATTGCCGGCCCGGCCCTGCTGGCCGCCGGTAGGCTGGCTCTCGTCAAGCCGGGAGAAGAGCCGTTATTGAAACTGAAGCAGGTATGGTCGCAGGAGACGGTCCCCGGCAGGGATTTTTGCGATTTCGAGGCGGCACTGGTAAAACTGGGGAAGGATTACTGCCGCAAGCTCAGATGCGGTGCTTGCCCATTGGGGGGGAGGTGTGCATGTCAACGACTGAGACCCGTCACAATGGTATGATGCCGGAACGCAGTCCCAGCACCTTGGCCGCCAACTCGCCTCTGCGTCTTATTCCAGCCTTTTCGAACATAACATGAAGATGGTCTTTGACTGTCTGCTCACTGATAAAAAGCAGGTCCGCAATCTCCCGGTTGGAATAGCCCTGAATGACAAGTACCGCGATCTCTTTTTCCCGCCTGCTCAGTTTGAAAGCATCAAGTTTTGGATGCAGCCGGTGTTCAGCCGGGTAGCGTTCCAGAAGGATGAGTCTGCCTCTCCGGTTTCTGCCTAGTGGTACAGTCCTGACGCGGTAGGTGCCCAATCTGCTTTTAAAAAAGGCCGGGGCTGAGCCGATGCCCGGCTCGGGGATCCGCTCCATCGGCATCCCCTTCAGTGCCAGCTTCGCCGCATCATTCATGTAAATCGGCCTTCCGTCCTCCCCTGTGGTTATCACGCCGTTCGGCTCTTTGCTCAGCTCAATGCCCTGCATTAAAAAAAGGCTGCGGATAGCCCTGGCCATGTGCGGGAGAAGGATATTTATGATCTCCTTGTCGCGATCGCTGAAGTCACCCTCCTGCTTCTGGCGGTGGAAGCCCGCAGTCCCGACCATATCACCCTGGGAGACGAGTGAGACTGCGAGGACATAGAATACGGAAGCTAGCGGCAGGAGGAAATCGCAGGCAAACTCGCTCCGAATCAGGCTCCGCTCCAGCACAAGGTCGGTGTTTCGCGCTACCCTGTTTGCGTTTTTATACCACTCGCAGGTAATGAAGGGGTCGAGTGTTACGTAGTGGTCGAGATAGAGGACCATTGCCCCTTCGGAATTATTGAAAACCTCATAGCCGTTGAAGTAGTACTCCCCGGTTTTGGGGTCGGTTGGGGCAAAAATGGCACTATAGATGCCGATAAATTTCTGTAATTTTTCGCAGACTGCCCGAAACATGGCACTTCTGTCCGGGACCGAATAGATGATATCGATGATTTCAAGTATCTTCCTGTAGTCCCTTGCGGAAATGGCCATAATCAAAATCCTACTTTCGTCGGGTATATTTTATGAGACTTTCATAGTATCTTTACGCAAAAGTTCTCATTAAACCCTTTCGTCAAAGATAGCAAAGAATGGCATATAAGCAAATGCTGAAAATTTTTAGGCCCTTTCCGGGCAGAAACTATTGGTTTCTGATTCGGAAAGCGGAGATTTTTTGTCATGGCAAGGAAATCAAGGGGTTGCGCGGAGGCGTACATCGGTACGCCGCACAAGCAAGCCCGCAGATTGACACAGCCAGGGCAAAAAAGCACCCTTTCCGGACAGAAACAAACTACAGTTGCCCTGATATAGAGGGCGCAAAGAAACAAAAGGAGAAATTATGAAACAGCAACTTTGGAAGATGCTCCTTCTCACCTCGTTCATCCTGAGCGCCCTGGGGATTTCGGGATGTGGCGGCGGAGGGAGTACGGCAACGACATCGGGAACCGCAATAACAGTAAGCGGTACCGCACTGGCAGGGGCGCCCCTTTTCGGGAACGCCTGGATCAAGGATGCGAACGGCAAGAAAAAGGGGCCGGTTGCCATCGACAAAAATGGAAATTTCGCCTTCACCAACATGACCGGCATGCAGGCCCCCTTCATCCTCCAGGCCGACGGCACCGCCGGCACCAACAGCTACCGCCTCTGTTCCATGGCCACCGGCGGCGGAACCGCCAATATCAACCCCATGACCAACCTTGCCGTCGCCGCGGTGACCGGCAAAGACCCGGCTGCGGTCTTCACCGACCCGACGGCCAACAACATCAAGAACTCCATCAACGACACGGCCGTGGCAGCCGCCATCGCACAGATCAAGGCGATGCTCAAGCCGATCCTCGATGCGTACAACGCCTCTGCCGTCGACCCGCTGAAGGGTAACGTAGCAGCCACCAACTCCGGGTTGGACGGCGTCTTCGACGTGGTGAAGATCAACGTCACTCCCGACAACACCGGTGCGGCGCAGGTATCCGTCAGCAACAACCTTACCAACTCGACCATATTGCAGACGCAAACGGTCTCCACGGCGGTCGCCAACACCACACAGACGGCGGCGACAATCACAACCCAGACGACCGGCTTGTCCACCGACGCCGCCAACCTGCAGGCAATTACCGCGCAACTTCAATTGCTGGCAACCGAGCTGGGCAAGACCACCCCGAACCTCGACCCCTTCTTTGCCACCAATTTCGGGATCAACAGCGGGCTCGACCGGGCCCAATCCATCCTGCAATTGGCCCCCCCGGGGAAAATCACCGGCATCTCCCCGATCAGCGTCGTGCAGAAAACCGCAAACGGCGCGAGCTTTGACTACGAAGTCTCCTTCCTGGCTTACTTCGCCGACGGCTCAAACGGCGCCCCCGATGACAACTTCATCTTCACCAATGAAGGCGGCGCCTGGAGGCTGAAAGGGAATAACTATAAATCCTACGTCAGGATTCAACCGCAAGCCTACAGATGGATCGATGCGGTCGGCACGACGACCGTCAAGACCGGTCTCGACGTCGAAGCCGAAGACCCGGGCGTGATCGGCATCGCCACCATTACGATTACCGGCCCCGGTCTCCCCGCCGCCGGACTCACCATGACATCGGTCGGTGTGGGTGTCACCTATTTCAATATCATCCAGGCTCAACAGGACCCCACCCTGAACACGCTGACCAACCAATGGAATTTCCTCCCGCTGAGTGATGCGACGATCACTGGTACCTTTGCCGCCACGGCTGCGCCGTTCACCTACACCTTTACGGTCAAGGATGCGAACGGCGCCACCATCGAGACCAGGACAAAGAAGCTCGCAGTGGGACCGCTCCTCTCTGCCACACTTGACGCCACCTACTTCCCGACCATCAGTGGCCTGGCTTCCCAAGCCATGTCCCTCTTGACCGGCAAGAGCTCGATTTCCTTCTTCTTTGCCAAGCCGACCGCCTACACGGTCCAGGAGCAGCGAGCCAATCTCAGTTTCTGGAACGAGACCAGCAACGGATATTACGATACCGAGCCTCTCCTTACCGACACCCAGGCCACCATCACAGGCGGTATCCCCTCGACGCTCCAGGGGGCATGGCTCAGCATGGGAGCAAGGGATGGCAGCGGCCGGAGATTTGATGCCGTCTTGATTTTCAAGTAGGACACCAGTAAGCAGATGCAATTTCGCCCCGCCGGCACTTTCGGCGGGGCTTTTTTTTGCCATGGACAAGCGACATGCAGCGGGTGAAGGAAGGTGTCTATACCGCTGAAATTTTGTTTTGAAGTAACTATTCCGGGAGCGTAGGTTTCCCAGCCTGCGTTTCAAGCGGGTTTATCGCTTGAACATGTGTTCAGTTCAAGCTTATCAGGCTGATGAAACTTCGCCTGAAGACAGGCAGGATGCCCATCCTCCGACGTCAAAACATATATGCTAAATCAGCGTTGTCCGGTTTGGTTTTTGCTTACGTCCCGTAGGGACAGAATACTGGTAGCCGGGGAATTCATTCCCCGGTCATCCAGGCGAAATATCATCACGTCACGTACGTGACGTGGGGAAATATAGCATCTCATCCGGGGGATGAATCCCCCGGCTACATTCGAACGCCCCTAATGGGGCTTAACAACCTTGATGCACAAACCAAACCGGACAACGCTGATGCTAAATAGTTACGATTTTGAAATGCTTCGGATACGTGAGGGAAGGCAAGGATGTTCGTAATGGGGGAAACCCGGGATACGCGCAATGGTATCCCGGTCAATATAACAGCGGTCTTACCGGATGCGAACCGATGCAAGTTTACTTCTTCAGATCGATCCCGTAGCTCTTGATCTTTCTGTGCAGGTTACTCCGCTCAAGCTCGATGGACTCTGCTGTTTTGCTGATGTTCCAGTCATGTTCCTCAAGCTTCTGGATGATGAATTCCTTTTCGAACTCTTCCCTCGCCTCGCGCAACGAGCTCAGCTCCAGGGCACTTCCCGGCTTTGAGCCCCCCATCTCCCGAGTTGCCTCGCCGGCGCCGATATAATCGGGTATCTGGTTGACGGTTATGGTCCTGCCCGGGGTCATAATCACGAGACGCTCGATGATGTTTTTCAGCTCCCGCACGTTACCCGGCCAGTCGTAGCGCTTCATGAGCTCAACCGCCTCAGGCATGAACATCTTCCGCTCCCGCCCTTCCCGCTGACAAAACGTATCGAGGAAGTGCTCGATGAGGAGGGGTATGTCGTCGGACCTTTCCCTGAGCGACGGGACCTTGAAAGGGACGACATTCAAACGGTAGAACAGGTCTTCGCGGAAGTTGCCGGCCTTGATTTCATCCTCCAGCACCTTGTTGGTGGCGGCTACTACGCGCACATCCACCTCAACGGTCTTTGTCCCCCCGACCCTCTCGAATTTGCGCTCCTGGAGAATGCGCAGCACCTTGGCCTGGGTCTTGAGCGACATGTCGCCAATCTCGTCGAGAAAGATGGTGCCGCCGTCGGCCAGATCGAACTTCCCCTTCTTCTGGGCAACCGCACCGGTAAATGCGCCCCGTTCATGGCCGAACAGCTCGGATTCGATCAGCTCTTCCGGAATGGCGGCGCAGTTTATCTCGATGAACGGCTTGTCGCGCCGCTGGCTGTCGTAATGAATGGAACGGGCCACCAGCTCCTTGCCGGTGCCGTTTTCGCCGGTGATGAGCACCGAAGCGTTGGTGGGGGCGACCAGTTTTATATGTTCAGCCAACTGCTTCATCAGCGGCGAAGCGCCGATCATTTCATGGTCCCTGAGGACAATGCTGCGCAGCGAATCGTTCTCTTCCTTGAGGCGGCTCATGCCGATGGCGTTATTCACCGACAAGAGGACCTTTTCCAAAGAAAGCGGCTTTTCGACGAAATCGTAAGCGCCCATTTTGGTCGACTTCACGGCGGTTTCAATGGTGCCGTGGCCGGACATCATGATCACGGTCAGAACCGGATACAACTCCTTCAGTTTTTGCAGGGTTTCCATGCCGTCCATGCGCGGCATCCAGATATCGAGGAGCACCAGCGCCGGCATCTCCTGCTGGACCACGGACAGCGCCTCGACGCCGTCAACGGCAAAAAGGGTCCTGTAGCCCTCGTCTTCCAGTATCCCCGCCAGGGAGGTGCGGATGCTCTCTTCGTCGTCAACCACCAGTATCGTTGCGCTCATGTGCTTTTTCCGTCATCCGTCATGTGATATTTGAAAAGGACGGGCAAAAGCCCGCCATCGGCCGCACTGCCAGCCTCATTCCGCAGAGAGTATACATGTAAAACATCACCATTTTCCAGTAAAAACTGGCTCCCCCCACCGGGCAATGGTTCAAATGGGGATGTCACCTTTTCTCCGCTGCATCTCCCACCATCAGGGTTTTAATCACACAGTTGACACCGGGGCTGGACTGGGCACAAATAAATGTTAATGTTAATTAATTATCATAGGAAAAGCATTTGCCACAGGGGCACAGAGACACGGAGATTTACTAATTCAATAAATACAGCCAGTTTCAGTTTTAAAGACATTTTTTTATTTCACCTGTTTGGTGATCGTCATTTATCAGTTTTTCTCTGTGATTCCCTCCGCGTCTCTGTGTCTCTGTGGCGGAAGTGCCGTTTTTAGGATTATGCTTTTTGATGTTGGAGACCTGGGGTCATGCCTTTCCTGATGATATGAAGGGGGAGCTGTTGTATGATGAATGCCACGGTAAACATACGGGTTATCGAGACTGTAGCGGCGTTTGCCACCGTCGTTGCCCTCTGCGTTCTGCTGAAGAACAAGGGCATCGTGAAGGAGGAGCACGAGGCCATCTTTGCGCGGCTTCTGACACAGGCCGCCCTCCCGGCAGTCATCTTCTCCCAGTTGGCCACCCACCCCGTAGAACCCTCTCAGCTCCTCATGGTCATAACGATCATCGTTGCGGCGCTTGTCTCCATGGTGGTTTCATGGGGCCTGGGTAAGACCCTGCGTATCGACCGCCCCCAACTCGGCGCATTGATGCTTACTTCGTCCTTCGGTTCCTCCGCTCTGCTGGGGTATCCCGTGATCCAGTACGTCTTTCCGGACAATCCGCAAGCCTTGGCGGACGCCGTCTTTATGAGTGAGGTGGGCGTGGGCTTGCCAATCTTCATCCTGGGGCCCCTGATCGGTATGTACTTCGGAGAGGCCATGGAGGATGGCCCATCACGACAGAAGGCCCTGTCCGACTATTTCCGCTCCCCCATATTCGCGGCCGTCATAGCAGGCATCGTTGCCTCGCAATTCCCCGAACTTCGGCAATTCCCCTGGCTCGCCCCTTTCTGGGAGGCCCTTCACATGATTGAAGGCTCTCTGGCGACCTTGGCCTGCATGGTCTTGGCTCTTCAACTGAAGTTCTCTTCCCTGCGCGGAACGTTCTGGGCTCTCCTGCTCGGATCAGCGCTGATACAAATGGTTCTGCAGCCGTGGGTAGCCCACATGCAGGCGGGATGGTACCACCTTTCCGTGGTGCAGACCCAGGTGACGGTCCTCATAACGACCATGCCGGCGGCCGTTCTCGGACCCGTGTTTGCTTCCCGTTACCGGTGCGCCGGTAATACGGCCTCTGCCCTGGTCATGTCGCATATCCTGCTGAGTATGGCCATTATTCCCCTGTCTTTCGCCATCTTGAACAGATAGTCGGCCCCTGCTCCCGCGGCGCATCGAACATACGTGTTATTACCAATTCCCGTTCTGTCATTTGGTTTCTCCTTTGTCAAACCGCGTTAAAACGACAAAGACAATATAGTGCGTCACCAGCAGGGCCGGCACCCAAAACGCCGGTATCCAGTAGGATGCGCCCATGTAAACAGGTGCCTTGTAGATTGTAGCCAGCGTGATCGCCATGATCAGATCGAGCGTTCCGACAACGTTGAAAATCCAGACCATGGGTCGGGCAACAGGACGGTTTTTCAACACCACCGGAATTGCCGTAAAAGCAAGCAGGGCGGCAATGAAATCGCCAATCGCCGCGGGATAGGCAAACTGCGGGGGCATGCCGGGATAGACCGCCCCCCGGGTAAGAAACATCAGGCCAAGGTGCCGCAGTGAATGCAAGAGGAGTATCGGAATGAGGATGGTCTGAGGTTTAAATTCCTGGATCTTCGGCAGCAGATAGATCCTGGCAGTGACGTAAAAGATCAGGGTAGTGAGGATGAGATTGGCTGAGAGAATCCTGTCGAGGAGAGGTTGCATTTTGGTTCCTCCTTTCCGTTATGGAGTTATCTTTTGCATGGTATTTCTCCTCTCATAAGGGATTATCAGGTTGACGATGGCGCCGGTCGCTGGACACCGCTCAGCCGTGAGTCTTTCGCCGGTTTCTAAGGGCATCGACGCTCCAGATCCCGCCCCCCTGCGTGGAGATGAACAGAAAAACGAAGCAGTAAAGCACCGCAAGTTCTCCCATGTTCTGGATCGGCAGCAGGGCCTTGGTCCCGTGCACCATCCAATACGCGACGGCCATTTGACCGCTTGTAATGAAGGCCGTCCAGCGGGTGAATAACCCGATCATGACCAGGATGCCTCCAATCAACTCGATCGGACCGGCAACGTAGGTAATGAACGGGGGTACTGCTCCCGGCATTGCGCTCGGAATACCGAACAGCTTCTGGGCGCCGTGCCAAAGAAAGAGAAATCCGACGATGATCCGCATCAGCGCGTAACACTGGGAATTGTATATCGACATGAATGGCTTCATTTAACACCTCCCGTTGCGTTGTTTGAACAGGAATCTTCTGCAACATCTGCTCTCGCATTCTTATAAGACTATTTTAGTCTCAAAGCAGGGAAATGCAATATACAGCGTCAGAGTTCGCCACATTCGCTGAGAAACTACGGCGCAAAAAAGAACGGCGCGCGGAAATTCCGCAACGCCGGTTTATGTGGGCTGCCAAGCATCCTGACAGCCGGATAGTCGAAGAGATTCCCCCTGAAAGGGACCCCGTGGCAGCAGGATTAATCCAGGTTTGGCAGGTTTTCGAGGATAGTACGGGTAATTATCTGTTTGTGTGAATAGAAGGAGGAAGAATCAGGCGCTATCAGACCTACCACGTAGTACTCCGCATCAATCGGAGGGGTAATGAAGCCGACAACCCGACATTTATCGAAATCCAGATCGAGCCATAAAAGTTTACCTGCATCAGGGGCAACCCTTTCCAGTTGTTCCACCGAACAGATCAGCTCGGCGCCGGTACCTTCGAAGCCATGCCCGGGGATTCTCCCCCTGCTGGCGATGATAAATCCCTGCGAATCAGCTACGAACACGGCTTCGGCTCGTGTCAGGCTCATGCACCAGGCAATGCACTCTTCCCAGCTGGGAAATTGCTGCTGGTGAGCCTCGCCCGTCGTCGCCAGGACTTCCGGCGGGGAACCAACGGGAACGGCCGGTGGCCGCGAAGCCATGCGGGAGGGGAACTCCTTCGACAACCGCAGGTATTGCGGCGACGCATCCGGGATCGGATTCTCCCGGGTGGCGCCCGCGGCTGCTGGAAACAGGGAACTTAGGATCTGCTGCGCCTGTTTCAGATCATATGAGTTCGCGCTGCGGTCTTTCATCTGTTTCTCCTGTCACACCACCCAGACCCTGGATGATGTCTTTGATCTCGGTTACCAGCAACTCGAACCTGACGGCTTCCGGAGGGTATTTCCCCGGCAGGAAGGCTACGGGTAAGCCCTTCTCGCTGGCGACACCGAAGACGTCCGCTCGCGGAATGTAAGTTTCCAGAACCCCGCGCAAAGATCCCCAAACCGTATTCATGATGTTGAATGATACGTCCTTATTCAACTGAACCATGGTAGCCAGGATGCCCAACAACTCCAGATTCGGGTTCTCGTTCGCCTTTACGTGCATCAGTACCCGCAAGGTTTGCGAGATTGACCGCAGGGCCAGGGATTCCGCCTGTAGCGGGAGGAGGACGAAGTTGCTGACGGACAAGGCCGCCCTGGTGATCAGCCCCAAACCTGAGGGGGTGTCGATAATGATGTAGCGGAATTTTTTCTCCACGGAGGCGATTACCTCGCTCAGTGTTGACGATGAATGGAGCAGGTCTTCATAGATGCCCACATCGAGCGGATCCAGACGCCCCCGCGGCAAGAGCGAAAGAGTCGGGAGTTTTGTCGGCATGACGACTTCGTCGATTGGCAGTTTATCCATCATGCATTCGGCAAGGCCCCTCCATTCGGTATCGCTCTGCCCAAGAGAAAAACCGATCGCACCGAGAGGGTCAACATCAATTAACAGGGTGTTATCCCCGCCTTCCGCCAATGCTACGGCGAGGTTCAACGCTACCGTGGTTTTGCCGGCTCCCCCCTTTGAACTGACAATGGAAAGAATATTTGCCATATCGTTTTCTCCGATCTCGTTATCCTGTAAATACAGTTCATCCGCTTATTTTCTGGTCACGACAAATTCGCCGTGCGGATCGCCGGCCTCGATCCCTTTGGTCTGATGGCAGACAAAGGTATTCATCCCGTCGGGATACGGGTCGGCATACGTCAAGTCGAAGAATGCCTGACATAGACCTCGGAGCATGTATGCGCGCAATCCTTCTCCGCCGCTGTCGGCCTCATAATAATCATTGGCGCGGATGACCATCCGCTCACCCTCTTTGAGCTGCACAATTCCCGATTTAGCCCATCCCCAGGCGGTGAAGGCCGCAAACGCTCCCCGCAGAATATCCTTCTCCCCTTCCGTTACCATCGGAAGGACCACATCGTTAAAGACATCGGACGTTATGATGCCGCATCCGGTATGGTATCCGCATTCGTAGGCCGCCCTGACAAGTCCGTCCGCAACCTTTGATTTTTTATCAGGCGGCGCCGCAGCCATGATCCTTTCGGAGAATGTATTTAACAAGGAGGCGGGAAGCAGGTTTACCAGAACATCATATTCCGGTATCAATCCGTTTTCATCTCCCTGAATATTGATTTTGGCAAGGGACTTTACGACAGTATCGCGCATGACGGTCATTGCATTGCTCCTTCTGTTTCAAGATAACGTAACGATAAATGTACCTTCAGTTCCATTGACGGCCATACTTTCCGCTTCGGTTACCCTATAGCTTTTTGCCGGTTTATCGAACGCAACCGCGAACATGGCGGCAATGTAACCACAGGTGAAGTGATTTACCGGTTTGGTATGGTGGCCCCATTTTTTTATCCAGCCTTCATCGATATGCGACCGTATCAGACACACCTCGCCACCGCTCTCGGTGCCGGCCACTTTCATTTTCCCCAGGCCGTAGACGGAATAATACTCCCTCCCGACGTTGCATCTTTGCAGTGGAGAAGTCTGCCCGTTCTTCTGTACGTAGTCATTCAAAACCGCCCACATGCTCTCTTCCACGACATCCTTGAGCAACTGGGGCCCCCCGATGTCGCTCAACTCTTCTGCCAGTTTCGTAATCAACGCCAGATAGTGATGGGAATGCATCACCACCGCATGCCCGTTTAAATAGTGGCGGAAGGTTTCATTATCTAAACTAAAGTCCAATTTCAGTGACATTAACCGCGACCCCCTAGCCCTGATAAACACGATAAGTGCGTTAACGAAGTTATTTCCTGCAAAAAAACGCAGAAAATATCTTCTAACTTACTAAAATAATAGGACAAGCTCTTCAAAATACTTTTTGGTTTTGTGCCTGATGATGCCGAGTTTCGATGCGTCAGGGGCAATAACTGCCGCAATGGCGTCACCGACAGGCCTGCACATGATTACCGCCTTCCCGTATTCGATAAACATGTCCTGAAAAAGGTTTACCTTTAACTCACTCCCCATTTCCTCTGTAGCGTTAATCGCATGGGCCAGGGATGCTCCCAGTTCATCTATGTTAACCCTGCTGCTGTTGCCGGCGGACTCAATAACGAATCCGTCCCTCCCGATCACTACAACCGCGTCTATTCCCGGAATCATCAATAAATCATTCAACACCGTAGTTGAATCACGTTGATTTGTTTCCATTTCAGTGCTCCTTTCTCCTGGTTTGACATCGATAGTTGTGTTTGTTTTTGCATTATTTTCAACATTCGTGATTCGCTGATCGTGCAATACAGCAGCCTCGATGATGGCATGCTGTACCGAAAGGCCGATGTTTTTTTCAAATGCAGTAACATCCGGATTAAATTGAAACTCACCGTGATCCCAGTTCAAAATATCGGCAAGGCCCTCCAGTCCCGAATAAGTATCCGTGGTGACGTTAACGAGCGCTCCGGCCAGAAAAAAGATCTTGCCCTCGACCCCTTCAGGATGCTTGGTCAAATGGATCATTCCGCTCTTGTAGCTTGCGGCCAGAAACTGGACAAGGTCCGTAATGTTCGTCAGGGAAAGGCTTCCCTTCAAAAAAGGATTAATGTCGGTAATACGTAAGCGTTCTGAACCGTTAGACATGGGCATCCTCCATGGTCTGTTTATGTCATTGAACGATCATTGCATTTCTTACCTGAAAACAAGCATTGTGGCTGTCTGGTTTATATGACCGATGTATTGCTCTCCGTATGTACTGAATCCAATAGTTGGGATACGAGAGAACAGTTCTCCATACTCCCTGGTCAAATTCTTCTGTTTCAGTTCCAGCGTCCTCAGGATGCAATTGAAATTGATAATGCCGTAGATTCTTCCGGACTCTTCCCTGGACTGGTTGATTGCATTGCGGGTATCCTCGATGATGTCGGCAGATTCGAGCAGGGACAGTTCCATCCCTTCCCGAACGCCACAATAAAATGCCATGGTGCCGTTATCTTTAATCTGCTGAGGACTCCTGACATAGGGCTCATCGTCTATCAACAGACCTACCGGATTGTGCATGAAGTGATTCGAAGCATCCGCGACCGAGGTATTAACCGCTTCGGCATAAGCCGCTGCCGCGGGTTTGCCGTTAAATTCCATGACCACCCGACTCGCTTCATCGGCCTTTGTGACCTCAAGACATTTGCCCAGATCACGGAAACTCTGGGTCTTGACAAAGGTAAAATCCGTCCCGGGCTTGAGTAACGCCAGTATTGCCGCGTTGGTGTAAGTTTTCCCGTTTGCATACAGATGGGTGGAGTTGAACTTCAAATCATCGCCGGCAGACCCGCCTATGAAAACGACATTTGTCAGATCGCCGATGGTTTCGATCAAGCCCTCCTCGGCGCCGCTTAATCCATCAACCAGCATGATTCCCACATACTCCCGCGACGCCATATCGGCAACAGATTCCCCGAAGTGGCCGGCAAAAGAATCAAAGGCCTTTTTCACTCCCGCTTGATCCTTTAGATCTTCAATAATCTCGATTTTTGCGTCCAAAAGAGAATCGTCATTGAACCCCATGACGACAACAGAGTCGTCCAGCATCCTGCCGCTCACAATCTCGCCGGCGGTCGAACAGCCGAAAACCAAAGCAGACGGGAAGGCCTCCTGCATTTTTCGACTGATTTCGTCAGGGGCAAATCTTGAAGATGCGAAGAACAGCAGAAGCTTCGTGTCGAAAAGAACCAGTTGGTCGCCGATATCTTTAGTAATTTCATCAATAGTGTTTTTCGTTGAATGTGCTGTAATAATATCCATTCCATGGATCTTTTTTGCCGGATTGCCCATGGTTGACGTATCATTGCCGTCGCAATGCGCGCCGATTTCAGGAGATGAGGCTTCCCGGCAGAGATAACCGAGTTCCATCGACATGCCTTCAAGTTGCTGCAACACAGCCGGGTCATCGTCGGATTGAGATGTGAACTTGCTTGGGTTAATGCCTTTAAGAATCATTTTAGTTTTGATGATTTTCTCCAGCATTGGGTTGCCGGCAGCCCTCTGCCTGAGAACAAAATCGATCATCTCTCTAATTTTGCCCGCCATAATTTCCCCTCTTTAATTCATGTCGTTAAACACAAAAATTTTCATCACCAATCAATGAAATCCATGAAAATCAAACTTCATTCGCTAATATCGATGCATGCGCAAAATCTTTTCTGTTAGCAATTTCAGTCTGGTGCGCCGACCGCTTTCAGAATATTTATTGCAACTTGAATACCATAAATAAAACAATGTTTTTAAAGATAAGGCCGCGCCAATAAAACTCCCTGCGGAATTGTAACTGCACGTAAAATCGGATTTTTTAAACAAATAATGCACCAGCGCACAAAATCGAAAGAGCGCAACAGGTGCAGAGAAAGGCTACAACGCGGAGATTGTCCCCACCGCACCTTGTGGATTTTGCGTAAGGTGAAGCATGGAATAAGGGCAAAAGAAAAACCGCCGTCCCCTTGCGGGAGCGGCGGTTTTTTAGCATCAGGGGAGGACCAGATACCATTGTCCTCCATCTCGAACGAGACGTCGCATGATGGTCCAGTCAGTCCGCGGCTGCTCCATGACAAAATCCCACTGTAGCTGATGCGTCGGCTGAACGGGGCAATTTCCTGTCGGAAAATCGGTTGGCAACCTGGTTACTTTCGTGCGATAGGTGCTCGGAACGGTTCGTTTCAGTTCATTTTTCAACCAGAAATTGAACGCTGGATTGTTTACGTTGCGCACTGCAAGACAATCGGGATGGACCAAGCGTTCCAGGGCGCTCGGGTCCCCAGTTTCTGACCAGAAGCACCAATCTTGCGCCGAAGGTCCGCTATTGAGCACCATTTCCCTTTTGCTGCATGTCGCAGATCGGTGCGAACTGCTCAAGGTCGATCACCTCGGCTGGTCGTGAACTGCGTGCAAATGCCGGATCCGCGTCGGCAGGGTCGGCGTCTGACGCCTTCAGAAACGCCACCAGCATCTGATGCCGGGCGGGAAATTCCTCGATCTTGGCGATATAACGGTATCCGCACGAGCCTGAGCCATCGTGCGCAGGCTGCAGAGCAGAAAAAACGATGATCCTACCGACGAGCCGATCCTGTTGATCTTGATGTCAACCACCGAAGAGGCGGGACGGCGCTCGACTTCCTGCAGAATGATATCCATGCCTGTACCGCCCGGCTTTAATGATGTGGCACGGAACAGTTCCCCGTGAGCCGGCGAGGTGAAAAGGAGCAAGGCAGCGGAGTACAGGGCTGTGACACTGTTTATTCGTACGTGCGAGTTGAGATTATCTTTCATCTGTTAAACTCCATTTTCATCGCATGGATTATGCAGAGGTTTGTTTCCTGCTCTTGAATCTGTTGTACAACACCGGAATCAGCGCAAACACCGTAGTATTCCTTGACCTGCTCTGTAATAACTTTTTGAGTCACTTGACTTTCCTCCCTATGTGTATTTCAGCGTACATTTTTTGAGTCATTGGTATTCCAGTCGTAATCCAGATAGTCGAGCCGCAATCCTCTATTCACGTTGCAGAGTGTAACGCTTCTGTTCATCGATCACTTTGATGGGAGGGTGAGCGCGAACTTCTTTCCGAGGAGGAGCCAGCAACTCATATCTTCCTCCCTTTTCCAGCCACCTTCTTCCACCATAAGCCACCCCTTCATCGGCTTCCCGGTGATGTCCATGGGCCTGACGTGCTTCTCCTTCAGCTTTTCCCCGGCCGCATCGGGGCCGCACCTTACGATGAGGTAGTCCCTGTAGATCCCGAAGCACATATTGCCATTGAGCAGATAACATATCCCGCCGAACATCCTCTTCTTCTCGACGTTTTCCCACTCCCGGACCATTGTATCTATTCTCTGCTCGATCAGCTCACTGTAAGGCATTCTGCACCTCCTTGAGAGAATCTTCTGTTAATGGTTCAGCCGCCAGTCGTAATACTTCCATGCGATCTTTGCGGCTGTCCCGTGTGCGGCGAGAAATTCCCTGGCCGCTCCCTGGTCCAGATAGCGGATCAGAGTTTCGACGATCCCCCTCGACCCACCGAAATCGGTGCGATACCACTTGAAGATGGGGGAGAGCTTCAGGATATGATTCTCCGGGACAATCTCCACCTCTGGGCCGTTGATGAAGCCCGCCGCCGCGGTGTCGAGCTGCCGCTCGATCCGCTCCGGGGTATAGAAGTTGATGGGAGGACAGGAGGAGCTGCCGCAGACAAGTGTGAAATGGATACGGGGATCGGAGGGATCGATAATGTGCCGCAGCCTTGGATCGCCTTGGGAGAATGGCCGAAAGAGACCGTGGAACTGCCGGCGGTTCCCACGCAAGATGCCGTGTTCTATGTCATCCGGCGTGAAAGTCATCCCGCCGATTACGTAGCCGATCTTTCGGAAAAAGCCGGAGACTTCCTTGACGGATTCCTGTATCTTCAGTTCGATTATCCCGTGGATAACCAAGGTGTTATAGAGATTGACCCAGAAGGCGAGCCGCTCTTCACGGCTGTCGAGCCTTGAGAGGCCGTATTCCCGCAGAAGACGGGAACACTCCGCGTACTGCCGGTAGGCATCGGAACTGCGCATGGACTCATAGTCAACACGACCATGTTCCAGGTCGTAGAATTCTCCCTTGAGGCGATTGATGTCGCTTCTCAGGTGCGCGGCGATATCGATCTCCGGCTTCATGTCGGGGAGCGGTCCATTATTGAGTATCATCATGCCAGCCATGGTTATTCTCCCGCAATATGAGGGCATTACTCGTTATGTCATACGGTTATGCTTGCCTTTCCCGTTTTGTGGATGCCGGAACAGTCCGCGTAACGAGTCCGGTGCATGCCGTTCAACCCAGACAGGCATGAGGAAAAAAAGCAGCACCATCACTATTCCGACAACGACCGCCAGCCTGCCGTTCACCACCAACGCAGCCCCAAAATTGTTGTAGACGAACGTGAGCGGGAGCATACCGAAAAACGTCGCCAGACTGAACCGCGAGAGCGACATCTTCGTCATTCCTGCTCCGTAGCTCACCATGTCGAACGAAACCACCGGTATGAGTCGGGTGAAGAATACGACGCCGGTCAGCATCCGATTCGAACAGGCGGTACAGAAATTGATGTGCCCACGCAGAAACCTCTCGATCAGGCTTCGTCCCAGCAGCCGGGCAATCGTGAAACTTATGATCGAGCCGCCGAGTGCTCCGACAGCAGAGTAAAGCGTCCCCAGATAAGGACCGAAAAAGATGCCGGCGGCGATGTCGAGCGGCAGACTCGGCAGCGGACTGGCAACCGTCAGAGCCATCACCGCCATAAAGCCGATCGGGGCAAAACTACCCATGCGCTTCAGCTGGTCAAGTATGGCTTTCTGGCTGAATTGGTCCTGAAAACCGGCCGACTTGGCAATGAAGAGAAAAAGCACTGCCAGGATTGCGATCGATAGAAATTTTAGAGCTTGCCGTGTCCGCACAGACTCTGTCCCATTCGTTTGAACCTGAATGACGGGCCGGACTCTTTTCCGGCCCGCCGTGACCGCTACTTCTTCACCTTACCGGTGTAAAGATAATCGTTCCCCTTAACTTTGGCATGACAACCGATGCACATATCCACTTTTCCGGAAGCCTCGATTTTCCCGTCAGGGAGATATTTCATCCAGAAAATGTCCCCCGCTTCGGGATTATACCCCTTGACCTTGTACATCACCGTGACCGCGGCAAGCATCTTGTCAGGCATGTAGTTCTCCTTGACGATGATCGCCCCATTCTGCAGCCCCTTTTTCGCCTTGATCGACTTCAGTGCCACATCATTCACGTAGGTGGTGAGCAGTGCACCGTGTGGCTCCGTCCCTTTATAGAGCTTTCCCTTGCCCGGCCAGAGCTTCCAGTTTGTGTACGGCTTCTCTTTCGTCAGGTACTCGTGGAGCTTGTCGGCATCGGCTCCGGGCATGCCGGCATGGGCGACTGCCCCCATCATCAACCCTGCTGCTGCGACAACTGCAAGCATCTTTTTCATCATCCACCTCCTGGCTGCGATTATGCGGCCTGATTGCCGCACTATTGAGTCTGGGTTCACGAAACGTGCGTCTCAACATCTCAGGCACTGGATGTTCCCCTTTTCACCCCAACGCCGAATCGCCTCATTCATTTGCGCCAACCCTGCTCTGACCGACGCCCCCATCCCAAGGTTGAAGAGTGGCCCAAGAATTCCTCCAAACTCTGACCTCTGGATGAATTTCAGGCGATGAGGGGCAAGGATTTCGAGTTCGGTACAGTATTTCCAGGTAAACAATCCAGCAAACAGCAAGGTATGTTGCCAGCAGAATCTTGACTGTGGCTCCACTGTCAGCATCTTCGGTCTGACAACGAACGGACCGATTTCCGGAAGGTTAACAACCAGTTCCAACTGCTCACCGGCGTTCATTCGTCCCGTCGCCCGTTGAAACAATGGGTTCCACTGCGGGTAGAGCTTGCAATCGGAAAGCAGTTCCCAAATTCGCTCAACCGGCGTTTCAAGCGTTATTTCTGTCCGAATTTCTTTCATCTCGCACCTATGTGACACTTTCTCGATACGACCAGCATGCTCAGGCTATCTGGCCGTTCCCGTTCAATAGCGCCCTGAAAACCCTGAAAGAATTTTTCGCCTGTTGTTCGTCGCATGGTATCACCTATCTTTCGCCTAACGGTCTGCCTGCCAGAATGACAGTTCCGATAAATACGGATTTCATAAGGTGGACCCCGTTGGCTTCAAATTGCATTCAGATTTGAGTCTGGAAATCTTCACTTCATGACTCATTATCGACGAATCAGCCAATGCATGATGTAAGATGGCTTACATTTGAAAAAAAATATTGCTGTGTCTTTAACAACCAATTACTGGTTGAATCATGACAAAAGACCATGCAGATCAATGACTATGGCTGTACAGTCATCCTGCGGCGGATCGGATATCCCGAAATCAATGAGCGTGCCGAAGAGGCGCTCAAGAAATTCCATATAGTCAGCATCAGAGGTAGCCTGTAAAAAGCGCTTTAACCGGTCGAGTCCGAACTGCTCACCTGAGGCATTGGTGGCTTCGATAATGCCGTCCGTATAGAACAGAAGCCGGTCTCCCTTCGTAAAACTGAATGATTGCAGATGCATTTCCGCTGCCTCGAAAAAACCGACCGGAGGTCCAGTGGAATGAAGTTCATGGACAATTCCGTTACGCAGTACCAGCGCCGGCACGTGACCGGCATTCACATAGTGCATGTTGAGCGTTCCCGGATTGATGATGCCGTAGAACAGTGAGGAGGAAAAATACTGGTCGATGGTTTGTGAGCGCCGGGCGAAATCAACGAGGAACGTATTGACCTGCTGCATCAATTCCAGCGGAGCACAGGTTCCGAGGGTTGCCCGATGAATATAACCATAGATGAGCGACATGACCACCGAAGCATGCAGACCGTGACCGGTGACATCGCCGATGAAGAGCGACTGGCACTCATCGGGCATGGTGATGAAATCGAAATAATCGCCACCGAGCCCTGCCGCCATCCGGTTTTTGATGCCGATGCAACACCAGGTACAGACCGGCGAACTCTTGGGCAGGAGGAGTTGCTGAACCTTCTCAGCCAGATCCAGTTCCGGAGCGTCTATAATGCCATTTGCTGCCCCCTTGTTATTGCCCAACACTGGCCTCATGTTCGATGCACCCCTCGTCATGTCATCGTTTGTTGCCATACAGCTCACCCCTCTAATGTGCTACGGACATCGACACCCATCGCTGGCGTAAAACACTAAAAATCAATCTCCACCTGCAGGGAATCGAGAAATTTGTTGAAGGAGGTAAAAAGCTCCATGACGCCGAGGGCCTCGATGATCTCCGCATCCGTCGCCCCTGTCCGGCGCAGAGCGGCAAATTCCTCATCCGAAATCCTGAGCGGTGAGAAATTCGCCTTGCGGGCAAAAGCGATGAGTGCCTGCTCTTTTCCGCTGAAATCGGCTTTCTCTAGATCCTCTTCGATGGTCTTGATCTCGCTTTCGGAAACTCCGAGGGACCGCAGGGCACCCGTATGGGCAGCCACACAATAGGCGCAGCTGTTGTCTCTGGAAACGAGAACGGCAATAGTCTGCTTGGTCTTCTGACTTAGACTCCCTTCCGCCATGACCGCCTTGACCTTGCTCCAGTTGGCCCGGAGCAGAGGGAGATGGTGAGCATATGTCTTGAACAGATTCGGCACCATACCGAACGCCCCCTCTACCTCAGCGAAAATTTCCTTCACTTCAGATTCGGCAGTACCTGTCTCGATAGTTGTTATCCTTGCCATCGTCCTGTTCTCCTTTGTTGGTTGGAATGAAGTGAAAACGCCTGCTTATACTCGCAAATCAAGAGTGATCCTCAGCGTATCCAGGCACTCCCGCATGGGACGTTCATCCTTTTTTAGTCGTGACATCATGATGCCCCCTTCGATGGTGGCAATGATATGCTTGGCCAATGCTTCGTCATTGATATCAGTTCTTATCTGACCTCTTTTCTGTGCAGCTGCCACCGCCGATGCGACCCTGCTGATCCACTCGTCAAACACGCTGTCAATAGCTCCGGCAAATTCCGGATCAGAATCACTCATCTCCAGAGCGGTATTGCCAAAGATGCAGCCACCTACAAAGCCTGTAGCCAGATGCTTATCCAACGCACAGCGAAAAAAATTATCAATGCTCGCTCCGGGATTATCACCACCAAGGGCCTTGCCCAGGAACTCCATAAATTCGCCAGTCGCCTCTTTCAGAACCTCACGTGCGATTGCGTCCTTCCCGGAGAAATGAAAATAGAAGCTTCCTTTCTGCAAACCTGTAGCTACAACCAGATCATTAATTGAAGTGGCACTGAATCCCTTGGTGTTGAAGAGTTCACGTGCGGCTTCGAGAATTTTTGCTCGTGTTATCTCGCCTTTGGTTCTCATGACTGCCTCCAAAAAACCGAACGTTTGTTTTATTATTACGCGGATTATGCATTTGTCAATGTCAGACAAAAAAAGCTTGAAAACCGTATGAAATTTGACCAGAAGGGTATGGGAAAGTATCAGGCCAGAAAGAGAACATAAATAAGGGCAAAAGAAAAACCGCCGTCCCCTTGCTGGAGCGGCGGTTTTTCTTTTGAAACGGATTGGAGTCTGTCGGACTCAGGGCCTGTCAAGAAATAACTGTTACATTCTTGCATCTCATCTTCGGGCCATCTTTGACAGGCCTTCAATCGCCAAATCCTCAGCGTAGCCTTGGCTACGCCTGCGGTTTGACTCAATCAGCCCGGCCAAATCTGACCCAAATCTGAGCGCCATATTGTTACACTTATTTCTTGACAGGCCCTTAGGAATGAATCTACTGCGAGAACTACCCGATCGACATCTCCTCAGCCAGGGCCCGCCAGGCGGGAAGGCTCCTCTCGATCATCGCCTCGTCCACGCAGTAGGCGATGCGGAAAAAGCCCGGAGCGCCGAAGCCTGCGCCGGGAACGAGGAGGATGTTGTGCTTCTGCGCGGTCCTGACGAACTCCACGTCATCGGCGAGCGGCGACTGGGGAAACAGGTAGAAGGCCCCGTCAGGCTTCACCATGCGGAAGCCCATTGCCGTCAGGTTGTCGTAGAGGAGATCGCGCTTTTTCTGATAAGCGCCGATGTCCACCGAAGAGCGTTGCAGTTTCGCCACCATGCGCTGCATCAGCGCAGGCGCATTGACGAAACCCAAAGTCCGGTTGCAGAAAACAGCCCCTTCCATGAACAGCTCCACATGGGTCATGCGGGGGTTGGCGGCCAGATAGCCGATCCGCTCGCCGGGCAGCGCCAGGTCCTTGGAATGGGAGGTGACGATGACCGAATTGTCCACAAAGGTAAAAATGTTCGGCACATGCCTGCCGTCATAGGCGATGCGGGCGTAGGGCTCATCGGAAATGACGAAGATCTGCCGCTCCAGTTCCCGTTCCTTCCGCTGCACCAGGTCGCCGAGCTTCTTCAGGCTATCGGCATGGTAAATCACGCCGGTCGGGTTGTGGGGGGTGTTGATGATAATCGCCCTGGTCTTGTCGTTGATGGCTGCCTCGATGGCCGCAAGGTCCAGCTGGAAGGTGTTCCGGTCGGTCCAGACATCGCGGGGGACGCCGCCATGGTTGTCGATGTAGAATTTGTATTCGACGAAATGGGGGGTAAGAATGATTACCTCTTCACCCGGATTGAGGATGGCCTTGAGGACCACATTGAGTGCGCCGCTGGCACCGCAGGTCATGACCACTTCGGCAGCGGTCACCGGCTGTCCCGATGCCTCGGCGATCACTTCCGCCACTGCGCTCCGCGTTTCTTCGTAACCAGCGTTACTCATGTAGCGGTGCATGCCGGGCAATGGTCTCTCGGCCAGGCTGCGCAATTCATCGTAAAACTCCTGCGGCGGCTCGATGTCGGGATTGCCGATGGTGAAGTCGAAGACCTTGTCTGCGCCATGGATCTTCCTCAGCCGCTCCCCCTCTTCGAACATCTTCCGAATCCATGAAGCGCCTTCGATATACCCTTGTATCTTGGTTGCGATGGCCATTGCCGGGCTCCTCTCAGGTTTTTTTATGCCCCATTTCTATCACATCAGCCGGGAGGCGGCAAGGGACCTTTTTCAGCACCTCCACCATCTCGGCGTGAATCAGGCCGTTACTGGCAAGGACGCGGTGGTCATAGACGGAGAACGGATCGCCGGCGTGGTTGGACACCGTCCCCCCTGCCTCGGCAACGAGCAACTGCCCGGCCGCCACATCCCACGGCTTCAGCTTGCATTCCCAGTAGCCGTCCAGCCGGCCGGCCGCAACGTAGGCCAGGTCGAGAGCCGCGGCCCCGGCGCGGCGCACTGCACGGGCACACATCTGGAAATTCATGAAATTATCGAAGTTGTTTTCATTGACCCAGGTACGGTCATAGGGGAAGCCGGTGGCCAAAAGACAGTTCTTCAACGGCTGCCGGACAGAGACATGGAGGGGTCGGCCGTTGACGAACGCCCCCTCCCCTTTCACGGCGGTGAAAAGCTCGTCCATCATCGGGTGATAAACGACACCGAGCCGCACAACGCCGTCGACCTCAAGGGCAATGGAAACGCCGAACCAGGGAAAACCGTGGGCGAAATTGGTGGTGCCGTCGAGCGGATCGATGATCCACTTGCACGCGGCGCCGTTCGCTGCATAGTCGTTTTCCTCCGCCAGGATATCGTGGTCCGGGCAGGCAGCGCGGATCATGCCGACAATCAGCTCCTCGCACGCCTTGTCCACCTCGGTGACCAGGTTTATCTCCCCCTTGAATTCAATGTCGTGCTCCGACCAGAGCCGTTCCTTCTGCATCTGCCCCGCTGCCCTGGCGGCGCGGATGGCAATATCGAGATAGTCATGCACAGTTGTATTCTCCTTCCGATTCATCAACAGTCAGAGCCTTACGGGGCTCAGCCATACAGTCTTCTCAACGCGACATCGTGTCGCGATAACGGTGCCAGCCTGACCGGCGGAACGTAGTGGAGACCGGTCCTGGCGTTTGTTTTGTGTTTCGCTCTTTGACAATCATTATAATAAAAAAGGCCAGATAATTATCCGGCCTTGTAGAGTTTCAGATAGTGAAATGCTCATGTCTAGTCATCTATTATCTTGATTACGGTTAATTATCACATCTAGTATATATGAACCCTCGGATACTACTTCGTCATTTTTTGTAATCTTGGCATTAACTGTAAGCACAGACGTTTCTGCCAGTGTAAATTGAAATTTTGGCACTGGGATATGGAATATCCTTGGTCTGCCATTTGCCCCAATCATAGCTGCCATTTTAGCAAATTGGTTTTCACCTAAAGACATAGTGACTTGCATTGCAAAGTCATTTGTATCCTTTGTGATATTATCTTCGATTGTAATAAGTGATGCAAGCATAACTGGTATCTGCATATCTTGAGGAGCATCATGTGGTATGCCTATGTTAATAGAATCTCCAACAATCCCCATCAGAGATAGTTTGTTTCCTATTTCTTGCCTAATATCTTCTCCTATAATTATATTTTTTATAATCATTTTGTTATAACTCCCCATGTTGATTTAGGCTCATATGAAGATACTATGGGTGTAGCTAAAAAGCTTCCTTCTAATATTAGTTCTTTTTTACCATCTGTTGCGTTATATGATCCAGATGTATTAATTGTGTGTCTGTCAAAAAAAATACAAAGCTGTTTAAGGCGATATTTCGCTTGTGCATGTTCAGAAAAGTTATCATCGGCCAATTCGAGAAGATCAGGTGAAAACCTAATTAATCTCAGAAGTGCTAGAGCAGAGTGAGAGATACGTCCGCGTTTCCATCGTGCAGTGGTGCGATATGGTAATCTGAGCGCCTTTTCAACATAAACCATTGTTTTCCCGGATTTTACCAGGGAATCCATTAAAGCAGGTGCTGATGCAAGATTGGCCTTGGTTATGGCTTTAGTCAAGTCACGGTCATAACTGTTATCAAAATCACCTTCTTCTTCGCAATCATTGCAACGAAATTGTTCGTGAACAAATTGAACATCATTGTCAAATGGGATTGGGAAATGTTCCGTTACCGAGATTTTTTCTGTATTGTCCGAATCGCAGAAAGGGCATAGCGTTTTCATGATATTAATCCTCGTAATACTCCAAATGGATTGTGTGATAGCGAAGGTGCCTTATCCCCAACTTTAGGTGGATGAAAGGACTTGATAATCCATAGGCCGTTTGATCTTTGATAGAAGGCTAAGTAAACGTATTTGTCATTGATTCTGAAAGTGTAAGCATCAAATGGTTCATGATTTGGGCTCTTATCCAACTGCTCCGAGTTATCGAGTTCTAAGTCCGGAAAGTCATAATGAGCCAAAAAACTAAGAAGTTCTGTTTCCGTCATGAGGCTGTAGTGAAGTTTTGCATCTTCTCTGGAAGCCTTGTTGGGTTTGACTTTGCCGACAATTTTGCAGCTGGCAATAAATTTGGAAAAATTATAATGAGGGCCGTGTGATCGAGCTACCATAAGCCCTCCATTGCGTCAATATATACATTTTGTACGCTGAAATCAATTGAATTATACGTTACGTTACATCTCAAGTCAACCTCCGCATTCGACCGCATTCCAAAGCGTATATTCGATCATGTATAACGATTAAGACTTTATGCGGTGCGAAGCGGAGCCGCCGCATACACTCATGTCGTTAGAGGTTTCCTTCTACGACGATTCCGGCCATTTTCAGCTGCACCCTCCAGCGGGAACGCATGGGGGTTATCGCCTCTTCCCCGAGAAGCAGCCTACTTATAGCACGTTTCTTAATGGTTTAAAATATTTTACACCCCACATCGACTGGGGAAAAGCTGCCCTCCTTGGGACTGCAGTGATTTACCATATGCCTTTCCTGTTATTCTTCCTGCAACAGCCTGCCGTTCAGAACAACCCGGAATCCTTTAATTCCCTCATAAAAACTGGTCACACCGTAAAAACCCGGACGCTGCTTCCCGGCCGTTGCCCCGTACAGCGGCTCCAGCAGCAGGCTGTTCACGCTCCCTGCGACGAGGGCTATTTCCCGTTCGACGGCGATTTCGTCACCCGGAAGTGCAATGACTATCCTATGGGAGCCTGCTTTCAGGCGCAGATGTTTCCCGAACCTGTACCTTATCCCCTCCCCCGCCTCGGGGTCCCTGAGCAGGGTCGGTTCAATCTTTTCCGCCGACAACTCCCCCTGCACATGCATTGCCTGTCCGTCAATGTTGATAAGCAGCCTGTATTCGGGAGTACCGTGGAAGTTCTTCTCAAATGCGTAAACTCCCGGCTTGTGGGTCTTCAGGGAAGTGGCAATACGCAGGTCTGCATACCCTTGCGGCATTGGGCTTCCGTTCGGCAACTCTTGAAACACATGGGATTGTGTGTTCACCGTTGCTGTTTTTATAAGTTCCATGCTTCTCGCACAACCGCTTAATGCAACTGATGCTGCAAGCAACGCCAATGCAATCGTTCTTTTCATCACTGTCTCCTTTCCAGGTCTAAATCGATTCGTTTCACTGAGTGAACCCCTTTTGTCGATACTTCGCCGTCGGCAGGACCACGGGGCATATACCAATTCGTTTACATCTATTCTTCGACCTTTCTCTTTTCGAACCAACTGTAAACCGATGGAATGATTAACAACGTGAGCAGGGTTGAAGTAACCAATCCGCCCACAACAACCGTAGCCAGTGGTTTCTGGATTTCAGAGCCAGTTCCGCTGGCAAGCAGCATCGGCATCAAACTGAAAATTGCTATTGATGCGGTCATCAATACCGGCCGCAATCTGTCAAGACTTCCCTTCCTGATCGCTTCCTGCAAATCAAGCCCTTCTTCGCGCAGTTGCGAGATGCGTGATACCAGAACAAGCCCGTTCAAGACGGCAACGCCGAACAGGACGACAAACCCTACAGATGCCGGAACAGACAGATATTGCCCGGAGATGAAGAGAGAAAAGACGCCGCCGATCAAGGCAAACGGCAGGTTGGAAATGACCAGCAGCGCCAGGCGGATCGACCTGAAGGTGACGTACAGAAGCAGCAGGATCAAGCCGATGGCCACCGGTCCGATGATCATCAGTTTGTTCATTGCCCTCTGCTGATTCTCGAACTGGCCACCCCAGGTAAGATAGTATCCAGCCGGCAGCTTGACATTCGCTTTGATCTTCTGCTTTGCCTCGGCGACAAAACTGCCGATATCCCTGCCGGAGATGTTCATCTCGATGCCGATCCTTCTCACCCCGTCCTGGCGGCTGATCTGGGCCGGGCCTTCGATCATTTTCACCTCCGCCAGCTGTTCGAGCGGAACATTGATACCGGTTTTCGTGGTGATCAGCAGATTCTTGATCGCTTCCAGGGAATTCCTTTTTTCTTCCGGCAGACGGACCGATATATCGAAGCTGCGGTTTTCTTCATACAGCTGCGATGCCGCTTTACCGGCAACGGCAATTTCGATTACCTTTTGCACGTCGCTGATATTCAGGCCATACCGGGCAATTCTCGACCGGTCGATGTTAACGGTCAGGTACGGCTGTCCCGAAACCTTTTCCGCGTTCAGATCGGTCCCACCCTTTACAGTGGACAGGACCTTGGCTATCTCGGCCGATTTTTCACTGAGCACGTCGATATCTTCACCAAACAGCTTGAGAATCAGCTGAGCCCGGGTCCCGGCTACGAGTTCGTCGATGCGGCACTGGATCGGCTGACTGAAACCGAAGGTGATCCCGGCAATCGATTCCAAAGATTCACGCATCTCATTGGTCAGCTCTTCTTTGGAAATATCCCGTTTCCATTCACTCTTTGGTTTGAATATCCCCACATAGCCGGTCTTGTCCGAGCCCCTGGTATCCAGGGCGACGCCGGTCTGTCCGGTCCGGGACACGATGGTACCCAGTTCTGGAAACTGCTTCAGCTTTTCCGCGGCACGTTGATTCACCTCCATCGCCTTGGCCAGGGAAACACCGGGAAGCATGGAGACGTCCATGTCAAAGGAGCCTTCATCCATGATCGGGATGAATTCCGTTCCCAGCCGTGTTACCAGAAAGAGCGAGGCAACCAGGAGAACG
This sequence comes from Geotalea uraniireducens Rf4, assembly GCF_000016745.1. Classification (GTDB taxonomy): domain Bacteria; phylum Desulfobacterota; class Desulfuromonadia; order Geobacterales; family Geobacteraceae; genus Geotalea; species Geotalea uraniireducens. Next base: position 3,943,736 of record NC_009483.1, read on the forward strand.
CCCGCAACACTCAACACCATCTGCTTCCTGGTCATGGCATATTCAAGCAGCGGCAGATAGAGCCTGCTTGCATGCTTCATGATGAAGCTCTCTTTTTCCGGGTGCGGCTTCAGAAACAGGATGCAGAGGACCGGGATAACGAATATCGAAAGGAACAATGAGGCAAGCAGTGCAATCGCCACCGTTATGGCCAGCGGGCCGAACATCTTCCCTTCGATCCCTTCCAGGGAAAGAATGGGGATGAAGGTGAGGGCGATGATAAGCTCACCGAAAATGCTCGGCTTTCTGACTTCCATCACCGCTTTGAGCACGGTCAATACTTTTGGATGTTGCCCCCCCTCTTCGCTCAAATGTCGCTGGACATTTTCCACCTGGATGATGGTCGTATCGATGATCATGCCGATGGAGATGGCCAGGCCGCCGAGGGACATCAGGTTTGCGGTTATGCCGACAAGTTTCATGACAATGAATGTCGCCAACAGAGAAAGCGGCAATGCTATGAGGACGACAAGGCTCCCCCGAAAGCTGTTCAACAGGAGATACAGAACAATCAGCACCAGAATGGAGCCTTCCAGCAGCGCCTTGTTGACCGTGCTGACGCTCGCCTTCACGATGTCGCTTCGGTCGTAATAGGGAACGAGCTTGATTCCCTCCGGAAGGATATTGTTTCCGTTGATTTCCCTGACTTTTTCTTCTACCCGGCGCACAACGTCGCGGCTGTTTTCGCCGCGCAGCATCATGACGATACCACCGACACATTCATCCTTGCCGTCCTTCATGGCGGCGCCCATCCGGACCGCCTCGCCGACCTTTACCTGGGCGACGTCGCGGATATACGTCGGAGTACCACCCGGAGATTTCAGGACAATGGTTTCGATGTCGCTGACATCTTTTATCAAACCAACCCCGCGGACGATATATTGATCCGTGCCCCGCTCCAGGAGGTTGCCGCCGACGTTTTCATTGTTGCTGCCGATGGCTGAGTAGACATCGTCCACAGTTATCGCATATTTCAACAGCTTCTCCGGTGACACGATCACCTGGTACTGCTTGAAATACCCGCCAAAGGAGTTGATCTCGTTTACTCCGGCAACACTCTTCAACTGGGGGGTGACAATCCACTCCTGAATGGTTCGAAGGCTGGTCAGGTAGGCAATCTTCTGTTGCGGGTCATCCGGCATCTTACCTTCGAGCGTGTACTGGTAGATCTCGCCCATGGCCGTACCGATAGGCCCCATGGCGACCTCGACCCCCTTGGGGACCTTCTCCCGCGCCTCCGCCAATCGCTCGAACACCAACTGTCGGGCAAAATAGATATCCACATTATCCTTGAAGACAATGGTGACTATCGACAGGCCGAACTTGGTCACCGAACGCATCTGTTCGATGTCGGGCAGGCCGCGCATGGCCATCTCAATCGGGGAGGTTACGTTTCTTTCTATTTCTATTGCAGACAGACCATCTGCGTGGCTTACTACTTCAACCTGAATGTTGGTGACATCCGGAAAGGCATCAATCGGTAGTCGCAGATATGAGTACAATCCGAATGCAATGATCAGCAGCGAAAGGAATATGACCATCCCTTTCTGCCGCAACGTATAGGCTATTAATTTTTCCAGCATCGGTGTTTTCTCCTGTTGCTGTGCAGTTCAGCACCGGTTCATAACTCCCCCCGTCCCCCTCTTACCTTAAGAGGGGGCGAGAATGGCGACTTCATCGATGCTCCGCCCCAGTCACTACGTTACGTCCCTCCCCTTAGTTTAAGGGGAGGACAGGTGGGGTTACTTGCCGTGGCCATGTTCGTCCGTCATCTCGCCCTTCTTCACTTCCGACTTGAGGATGAACGCTCCCTTGACCGCGTAACGCTCACCCTCTTTAAGGCCGGAAACAATCTCGACCACGCCGCCTGTTGCCCGGCCTGACTGAATCTGGCGCGCCGCGAACTCGATTTCGCTTTCCGCGACGAAGATCACCTTCTTACCATCCAGATCCTGCAGGGCATCTTCGGGGACCGCCACCACCGGCGGCGCATCAGCCGGCAGCGCCAGTTCGACGGTGGCGAACATCTCCGGTTTCAGCTTTCGGCCAGGATTGGCTACCTCGATCCGCGCCTTGACCGTGCGGGTGGCCTCGTCAACCAGGTCGGCAATGTAGGTGATGCGGCCTTTCAGCTTCAGGTCGGGAAAGGCGCCGACACTGACGATTGCCGCCTGCCCCTTACGCACCTTGGCCAGGTCTTTTTCGTTGACGTCGACCATGACCCAGACAGAGGAAAGGTCCGCAACGGTGTAGAGGCTCTTGGAAGGGTCGGCGAGCTCGCCGACAATGGCGTGCTTCTCGGTGATAATGCCGCTGATGGGGGAGCGTACCGGCAAGAGCGGCTTTTTATGGCTTTCCCCCTTGAGGTCGGACGCTGCAACTCCATACAGGGAGAGGCGTTCTTCGTCGGTGTGCAGTTCGGTCTGGGCAGTCTTGTAGTCGGTCTCGGCCTGAAGAATATCCTTGCGGGCAGCGATCTTCTTCTCCACGAGGTTCTTGATCCGGTCCATGTTGGACTGGGCCAGGGCCAGCTTGGTCTTTGACTGGTGGTAGCGGCCCAGCGCCTCGCCCAACTCGACGCTGTCCAGGGTCGCCAGCGCCTGTCCTGCGGAAACGCTGTCACCCAGGGAGGCCTTGACGCTGACGATCTTGCCGCTGATGCGGGGCGATACGTGGGCGATCCGGTCGGCATTGGCCTCCACCTTGCCGGTAGCGCTGATAACACCGGCTAAACGTTGCTTTTTCGCCGGGACGACAACCACGCCGTTCTGCTTCTGCACTTCGGCGGTCATCTTGACACTGCCTGCCTCGCCATGTTCGTCGTGACCTTCATGGCCTTCTTCCTTGTGGCCTGCTTCCTCATGTTCCGCATGCTCCCCGCCGCCGCTTTTGGTATGGGTAGAGCGATAGTAGAGGCCGCCACCCAGGGCCACGGCGGCCAGGATAAGTCCGATGATGATTGCTTTTTTGTTCACTGCGCACCTCCGGTAAGATCGATTGCCACTGCTGTTTCAAGCTTCACGAGAGCTGTCTGCCGGTCATGCAGCGCCGTTAGATAGCCGTCGTTGACCTCAAAAAACTTCTTCTGCTCCTCGATGACGGTAAGAATCCCCACCTCGCCAAGACGGTATGCCTCCTGCACCAGCTTCAGGTTCTCTTCCAGCTGGGGGATGATCTCCCTGGTATAGATTGACAGGGATTTTTCAGCTGTGGCCAGTCTCGCAAAGGCCGCCTCCACCTCCCGTTCGGCGGTCACCCGGGCAAAGGCGTAACGGTTTTCGGCGCTACCCTTTCTGGCCTGCGCCTCGCGAATGCCTGCCTGGTTACGATCGAAAAGGGGAATGGGAATGGAGAGCTTCAGGCCGATGAGGTTATCCCGGTCCTTCACGTCGCTCCCGGCCACTTCAATGGCCGTATTTTCACGCTGATAGCCGAACCCAGCCGTGATGTTGGGAATCCTCTCGGCCTGCGCCAGGGCAATTTCAGCATCGCCTTTTGCCTTTTCGGCCTCCAGCCCCATGATGTCGGGACGTTTTGCCAGTGCCCAGCTTTTCAGCTCCCCGAGGTTTTTCGCTAAAGGCTTTGCCTCCAGTGAGCCGATAAAGCGGGCCTCCTCATTCGGAGGAAGCCCCGTGAGGGCAAGAAGCCTCGCCTTGGCCGGATAGAGCCCCCGTTCGGCCTCGACTTTTTTCCCCTCGCTCCTCGCCACCTCCACGCGGGCAAGGTTTACCTCCAGCTCCGGGATATCCCCGGCCTCAAGCCGCTGTTTCGTGACCTCCAGAAGCTGATTGTTAAGGGCTATGGAACGCTCCGCCAGTTCCACCCTCTTTCCCGCCAGCAACAGGTCATAAAAGGTGGTCTTGACCTCCTCCACGAGAAGCCGCCCGGAGTTGTCGACCTGCCGGTCGAAGCTTTCGATTTCTTTATCTGCCACTGCCAGACGCTTCCCTCTTTTGCCCATTGTCAGAAATTCCTGGGAAATGCCGACGGAGATCAGGTTTTCCGATGGGCTGCCGGAAAGTTCGCCGGTTGTCCCGTCCAGATCCAGGACCGGATTGGGGTAGAGACCGGCCTTGATCTTGCCTGCCTCCCGTATTCCCTTCTCCTCGCGGAGCGCTTTCAGCTCGCCATTGTTTTGTTGGGCAAATTCGACGGCCTGCTGGAGCGTAAAATTCTTTTCCCCGGCTAATGCCGAGCTCTCGCCGGATAAACTGCAAACGGCCTGGAGCAATAAAACTGCTCCCGTCACAGAAATTGTTCGTACCAAGACAATTACCTCCTTGTCAGTTTTATGCAGTTATGATTGGTCTGTGATTAACCGGATAGCTGAAATGGAAGGTGATAGCGCCCAAGACGCACTACTCCCTTCAGGCTTCTGGATGAAGCACTCTCTTCAGCTAGGAGCCTGTCGGACTTAGGGGAACGTAGCGAGAGGATGGAAAATCGAGGACAGATTTCCGGAAATTTGAGAACGAATAGTGAACCTATTCGTCGAAAATTTACGGGGATATGGACCGATTTGCCATTCTCGCAGTAGATTCATTCCTAAGTCCGACAGGCTCCTAGTCAGACGAGGATATGCGGGGGAATGAATTTGGATAGGTATACTTCGGGTAAGGCTTCGAATGGTTCGGAAAATACAAGAAAGGCTATTAGCGGGGAATAGCTGACCTGGACAGACTGCACGGTCAGCGAGGCGTTGCAGGAGCAGTAGCAGGACGAATCGCAATGGTGGGATTCTGAAGGTCCGTTGCCGGGACATGAGGGGCACTGCTTTTCGATCGGACTGAGGTAACTGCTGTCGTGGTCGCAATGGACATCACCGGATAGTTCCGCAGCATGCGCATTCCGGCAAAACCCGGTCACGGAAATGGCGAAGATGACGATTACCATGAATATAGAGATATATTTATGAATATGCGAGCGCATCATATGCCCATCGACATTTTGATTTGAAACAATTATTCTCGGATTATTTATGCACGATAAAACAGGACAAAGTCAAGGGTTATATGCCACTGCTCCCTTGAGCGTGCTGCGCTACAACGACAGCTTTCAAGCCGGAAGGGGAAAAAGAAGAACGAACGTGGTTCCTTCGCCGACGATGCTTTTCACCTGGATCCGCCCGCCGAGACGTTCTACGATGTTTCTGGAAATGAACAGCCCGAGGCCGGTCCCCTCGCCGGCCACCTTGGTCGTGTAGAAGGGCTCGAAGATATGTTCGACCGCTTCCGCAGCTATCCCCCTGCCGGTATCCGCCACCTGCGCCTCTAAAAACCTGCCGTCATCGGTCAAGGCGGTTTTCAGAAGGAGGGTCCCCCCTTCTTCCATCGCCTGAAGCGCATTCATGATCAGGTTGATGAAAACCTGCTTGAGCCGGTTGCCGTCGGCGGCAATGGGAGGGAGGCCATAGTCCTTCTCCTCAATGACGGAGATGGAGCGCTTCTGCGCCTCGTACTTAAGGAAGGCCATGACCTCCTGGAGCACCAGGTTGACATCCGCTTCTGCCTCAACAGCCTCTTCCTTGCGGGCAAAGGAAAGAAGGCTCCGGGTGAAATAGGAGAGACGCTGGGCCTCCAGACCTATCCGCTCCACCATTTCCTTGACGAATTCAGGCAGATCCTCTTCACGCAGGATCATCTGCGCTGCCGAGACAATTACCGAGAGCGGGGAGTTCAGCTCATGAACCATCCCGGTCGACAACATCCCCAATTCCGCCATCTTCTCGTTGAAAGCCAGCTGTTCGAGGACATGCTCATCGAGCCGTCCATCTGCACCGACATATTTTTCGAGCGGATTATTCATATATCTCCAGGCGGAAAGGTCCTTGCGACCTTTCTATCCAAATTTATAATGGCATAAGTCATGCCAACAGCATTGCCCCACAATTATCGAGGGTTAAGGGATGCCGAGTAATTTTCGCAGGCAAAAGTGCTGAAAAAGCATGCACAAATTGCCCACAAATAGCGCAGACGTAAAAAAGCCGCCCGATAATCGGGCGGCTTTTTCCAACAGCCATATAAATTGTGTAACAAAAAGACCAATCAGTTATAAGCGCTTTCAGAATGCTGGGTCTGGTCGAGACCAATAATCTCGTCTTCTTTTTCCACCCTGAGGCCGATGGTCTTGTTGAGAACAAAGGCGATGACGATGGTGACGATAAAGGCATAAGCACCGGCAGCGGCAACCGCAATCACCTGGGTCACGAACTGCTTTACGTTGCCCGACATGAGGCCGGTTGCACCGACCGTTGCCAGAACACCGGTGATGAGCGCGCCGAAGGTTCCGCCGACACCATGGACGCCGAAGGCATCAAGGGAATCGTCATATTTCAGCTTGGCCTTCATCATGACGCCCAGGTAGCAGACAACACCAGCGCCGACGCCGATGATCAGGGCAGCACCCGGTTGAACGAAGCCGGCCGCAGGAGTGATGCCGACCAGGCCGGCGACTACGCCTGAGCCAAAGCCGAGGGCCGAGGGCTTGCCCGCATGGATCCATTCTGCGACCATCCAGGCGAGGCCGCCGGCAGCAGGAGCAATAGTTGTGGTGGCAAAGGCAAGACCGGCCAAACCGCCTGCAGCATCGGAACAGTTAACACCGACAATGGCGCTGCCAGCGTTAAAGCCGAACCAGCCGAACCAGAGGAGACCGACACCCAGCATGGTGAGGGGAAGTGAGTGGGGAGCCATCCGCTCATGGGGGAAGCCGTGCCGCTTGCCGAGGAAAATGAGCATCGCCAGGGCAGAGATACCGGAGGAGAGATGGACGACGGTACCGCCGGCAAAGTCCAGGGCGCCTTTCTTGAAGAGCCAGCCGTCAACCATCCAGACCCAGTGAGCAAGCGGATCGTAAACGAGGGTGGTCCAGAGCAGGACGAAGAGGCAGTAGGCGGAGAACTTGATTCGCTCGGCCAGCGCACCGGATACGAGCGCCACGGTGATCATGGCGAACATGCACTGGTACATGGCGAAAACGTACTCCGGGATGGAGCCGGGCTCGGTCGTCACGTTCTGGAACAGGGTGTAGACCGGATTGCCGTCCTTGAAGGTGATGAGGCCGTTCAGCATCACCTTGCTCAGGTTGCCGAGGAGACCGCCGAAGGCGTCGGGGCCGAAGGCGAGGGAATAGCCAATGATCGCCCACTGCACCCCGACGATCCCCATGGCTACAAAAGAGTGCATCATCGTGGAAAGGACGTTCTTCCCGCGGACCATGCCGCCATAGAAGAGGGCAAGGCCGGGGATCATGAAGAGGACCAGGGCCGCCGAGGTCAGCATCCAGGCGGTGTCGCCGGTATTGAGCACCGGATCGACGTTTTTCGGGGCTGCGGCGGCAGGTGCAGCAGCGGCAGGTGCAGGGGTTGCGGCCGGAGCAGAAGCGGCCGGAGCGTCGGCAGCAGCGGCTGGAACTTTGGCCGGCTCTTCAGCCAATGCAGCAACGGGGGCCATAACGGCAGTTATGACCAGAAGCAGCTTTATAAACGACAGTTTGAATTTCATGATAACCTCCACTATACCTTTAGATATCTTTGTTTAAATGGCTTCCGCCCCTTTTTCACCGGTCCTGATCCTGACCGCCTCATCGAGCGGCAGAATGAAAATCTTGCCGTCGCCGATGCGACCTGTCTTGGCGGTGTTTTCGATGGTTTCAACCACCTTGGCCACCAGTTCGTCGTCCACGGCGATCTCCAGCTTTACCTTCGGAATAAAGTCCACCACGTATTCCGCTCCGCGATACAGTTCGGTATGCCCTTTCTGGCGGCCAAACCCCTTCACCTCGCTGACCGTTATCCCTTCGATGCCGATTTCATTCAAGGCATCCTTGACCTCGTCCAATTTAAACGGTTTGATAATGGCTTCGATAAGTTTCATTGTTTACTCCCCCTTTGCTAGCTTTACGATTATGGAATCTCGCCCTCTTGAAAAATGCGGGGGCATTGCTGCCCCCATTACATTGAAGGAGACCTAGGGGAAGTTGATATCGAGCTGGGTAGTAAAGGTGTTGTTGCCCGCCAGCGCTTTTTCCTTGTATATGTCATAGCCGAAGATTACCGAGACATTCTTGGCAAAGGCCCAGGATACACCGACGTTCACGGCGCCCATGACGTTGTTGCCGCCCATGTAATCCACCGCCATCCAGAGTTTGTCGGAAATCTCGCTCATGGTCCTGTCCCAGGAGAGAAGGACACCTTGATTCTGCGACTTGCTCGGATCCAGGCGTGTATCCTGGAAAGAATTTTTGGAACCGCGATAGTAACCAGCAGAAACCCTCCCCAGCGAAGGAACAGGGCCGATTGCAGGAATGGTCTTGGCCGCCAGGCCATAGATTATGTTCTGCCCCGAGACCACGAAAGGTGCGTTGCCTGCCGGCTGGGTCGGACCAATGTTGTACATGCCGAAGGCAAGGGCCGGAGATAATTTGAAAAGGGATTCTTCGGGAGTGCCGATTTTGAAATTGCCCATCAGCGGGTGGTTGTCGTTCGGGTTATTGGCGATGACCAGATAGTCAACACCAATTTCCATCTGCAACTTCTCGAAGGGAAGGATACCCGCGGTGAGGCCGATGTCCATTACGTTTGCGTCCCTGGTGGAAGACGGGGAGGGAGCTGACTTGGCTACTCCGGAAGCACGGAAATAGTTGTCGATGCCGAGATGCAGAGTCTTGTAACCCTGGACGTCCGTGGAAGGGATCCAGATCTGGGTGGAAGGGGTCGCCATTGCGACACCGGTTGCTGCCATCATAAGCATCGTTGCCAGGGAAAGAATCTTGGTAATCTTTTTCATTTGCATACTCCTTTGTAATTAAATATAAAATTATTTAACCTACTGTACCACGTCGTAAACCACTTGCAGCTCCATTGCCCCCTTTCCATGTTCTAAATAGTGTCCATCCGGAAACTCCGGATGAGAAACTATTGGTTTCCAATTCGGAAACGAGGGATTTTTGACTCGACCATACGGTCGACCCCTTTGGGGCGCCTTCGCGGTCCAACTCGCTTCGCTCGTTGTCGTCCTGGCAAGGAAATCGAGGGGTTGCGCGGAGGCGTACATCGGTACGCCGCACAAGCAAGCCTGAAGATTGACACCGCCAGGGCGGAAAAGAACCGTTTCCGGATGGAAACTAAATAAAAAAGCGCCTCCCACCATGCGGTGAAGAGGCGCCATTGCCTGTACCATCTGTTCAAATGCACAACACTGTGCGTCGATAATTTACGAAAATGCTAAAAGCACAAGCCGTGCCACATGTATTTGCAAAATGAATTGTCAAATAATTACGAATTGTTACAAAAAAGTCAGAAAATCATGACAATAAAAAGCGGGGCCGATCTGCACTCTTGGCCCCGCTTCTGATTATTTTTTATGCAGCTCTGCGTTTCATTTCCAGGCAGCTTTTCACGCCGCTTTCAGACCACGATGTTCGGACTTGTAAAGCCGGCGCAGGTCCTTATCGCTCAACGGCCGCTTCATCCGCTGGGCAATGGTTCGAACCTGCTCCATGAGGCAGACCGCCTCTTTTCTGTTAACAACAATGCCCATATTCCTGTAACGCTCCACCAGCCCGCTGGTCCCGGAATGCTTGCCGACGACGATATGCCGGTGCAGTCCGACCTCGGCCGGGTCGAAGCCTTCGTAGTTGAGCGGGTTTTTGAGTACGCCGTCTGCATGGAGCCCCGACTCGTGGGAAAAGACCCGTTCCCCTACCACCGCTTTCCAGGCCGGCACCGGCCGCTGGGAAGCCTTGCCGACAAAACGGGAGATCTCCACGAAGCGGTGGGTGTCGACGCCGGGATCGATGCCGCAGGCATGCTTGAGACCCATCACCACCTCTTCCAGTGCCGCATTGCCGGCCCGTTCTCCGAGGCCGTTGACCGTTGTGTTGACGAAGCGTGCGCCGGCCTTGATCCCGGCAATGGCATTGGCGGTCGCCATCCCCAGATCATTATGGGTGTGCACCTCGATATCCAAATCCGGCACCCCGCTGCGCAGTGCCCTGACCCTGTCGAACATGGTAAAGGGATCAAGAATACCGAGGGTGTCGCAGAAGCGGAACCTGTCCCCTCCAAGCTCCCGGGTGATCTCCATCAGCTCGCAAAGAAAGCCGATATCAGCCCGGCTGGCATCCTCCCCCCCGACCGAAACGTAGAGGTTGTGTGCCTTGGCGAACCCCAAGGCGGTCTTCAACTGCTCCTTCACCCACTCACGGCTCTTGCGCAATTTGTGGGCAATCATCTGATCGGACACGGAAAGGGATATGTCGACAGCCATGATGCCGCAGTCGAGACTGGCCTGGATGTCGGGAATCACCGCCCGGTTCCAGGTGATGAGGCGGGCGGACAATCCCAGATCGACAAGGGCGCGGATGGAATCGCGCTCCTCCTCTCCCATGGCCGGAATGCCGCATTCCAGTTCCTGCACGCCGATGGCATCGAGCATCCTGGCGATGGCAATCTTCTCCTTCTTGCTGAAGACCACTCCGGCGGTCTGCTCCCCATCCCGTAGCGTCGTGTCGTCGATGATGATGTCACCGTGCACCATATTTTTCATAGCCGCTTCCTCCCCAAACAACAGAAAGGCCCCGACCGTAAAGATTGTTCGATGTTCTACGTTCGAAGTTCTATGTTTAAAACCTAGAACCTTGAACGTAGAACCTTGAACCGTTTCTTCGGTTCCGGGGCCTCGTTGCCACGTGTCCAACTTCTTAAATTGCTCAAGCAATAGGCATGCCAGTACCTGAAAGCCGTTAAACACAGGATACCGACGTGGAAGAGAGGAACTTGTGCCTCTTTTTTACACAAACATGATCTACTTTGTGGAATTGTACGCCGAACTAAAGCTGGACCGGACAGTTACGGTATGATATGAATTGGCCATGCTCAAAAGAATCAACCTTCTGCGCGAATTCTCGATCCCCCTCCTTGCCGGGGTGCTGACCGCCCTGGTCTGGGCCAATGTTGCGCCGGACAGCTATCACAAGTTCAACCACGACCACTTCCTGGGGCCGCTCAGTTTTCACTTCGTCACCAACGACATCTTCATGGCCTTCTTCTTCGCCATCGCCGCGGTCGAGATAACCCAGAGCTGCCTCCCCGGCGGAGACATGAGTCCCCTCAACAAAGCGCTAAATCCGCTCCTGGCGACAGCCGGCGGGGTAGTCGGGCCTGTCGGGGTCTATCTGGCGCTGAACAGCCTGGTCGGCTCTTCGGCCTTCACCAACGGCTGGGGTATCCCCACCGCCACCGACATCGCCTTCGCCTGGCTGGCGGCGCGCCTCATTTTCGGCAAAAATCATCCGGTCATCGCCTTCCTGCTCCTCCTGGCCATTGCCGACGATGCCATCGGGCTGGTGATCATCGCCGTCTTTTATCCCGACCCGGTCCTCCCCGTGGCGCCACCCTGGCTCATGCTCACCGCCGCCGGAATGCTGATCGCCTTTATCCTGCGCAGGAAGCAGGTGAAAAGCTACTGGCCGTACCTCCTCTTCGGCGGCGTCCCAAGCTGGTTCGGACTCTTCAAAGCGCACCTCCACCCGGCCCTGGCACTGGTCTTCATCATACCGTTCCTGCCTCACCCCACCAGGGAGGTAAAACACATGTTCGAAGAGGACCCGAAGGATTACTCTCCCCTGGCCCGGTTCGAACACGAATGGAAGATCATCGTCGACTTCGGCCTTTTCATGTTCGGCCTCGCCAATGCGGGGGTCGGATTTTCCGCCATGAATACGGTCACCTGGCTGGTTTTCTGCGCACTTTTGTTCGGCAAAGTGACCGGCATATTTGTCTTTGCGCTCCTCGGAGAGAAGCTCGGCTTTCCCCTTCCCCAGGGGATGGGAAGAAGGCATCTACTGGTTGCCGGCATAATCGCCGGAATCGGTTTCACGGTGGCCCTGTTCGTCGCGGGAGAAGCTTTTACCGACCCAGTCGTGCAGGGTGCGGCAAAGATGGGGGCGATCTTAAGCATCGCCGTCTTCCCGGTCGCCATGGCGGCAGCTAAGTTGCTGGGCATCAGGAAAAGGGGGCATTCATCTTCATAATTTCCGCGACGATGCCCACTCCACTTCCGGCCCCTGGCCGACGGCCCCACCCTGCTCCCCCCCGCGCAGACGGAAGTATTCCTCCGGCGTGTTGACGTTGCTGAAGGAGGCGAAGGCCGGGTCGAACCGGGCCACCTCCTCCGCGTTCACCTTGTTGACGTTGGTGCGGTCGAAGAATGAGACGATCCGCCTCTCGCCGGTCAGGAGGGTCGCCTCGATGGCCGCCAGGCACCCCTTGCCGTAGACGGCATGGAGCGGCTCCAGGCCACCCGGGCTTTCCGGTATGAGCACACCTCCCCTATCCGCCCGGCCGGCCAGGTGCCTGATCAGATCTGCGTTCAGGTACGGCATGTCGCAGGCAACGGTAAAGATCGCCGGGTTGGCACTGTGGGAAAGCCCCGAATGGATGCCGGCCAGGGCGCCCATCCCCGGAAAGAGGTCCGGCACCTTGCGGCATGGGAGAAAGGCATATTGCTCCGGGTTGTTGGTGACGAGGATCACCTCGTCGAAGAGCTCGGCCAACTGGCGGTGGATCGCCTCGATGAAGCGCCCCCCCCGATACGGCAGGAGCGCCTTGTTGCTCCCCATGCGGGTGGAGGCGCCGCCGGCGAGGATCACGCCGGTGACACCGGGGATCGGGTGCGGGGCCCCTGTAGGGGCGCGGTCTCCGCGCCCTGGGCGGGGGCACCCCGCCCCTACAGATTGTTCAATAAGCAGCCGTTCTTGATGTGCATAGACCGTGAACTTACCCCCCCGCACGTACCCTATGAGGCAGATCCCCGCATCGTCGCACATCCGCACTGCCAGGTCGGTCGGGGAGGTGCGGGAGGCGATGAGGGAGATGCCGAGCCGGGCCGCCTTTGCCGCCATCTCGGTGGATACCCGGCCGGAGGTGACGAGCATCTTTCCCGCGAGCTCGATCCCCTTCAGGAGCGCCTCGCCGGCGATCCGGTCGAGGGTGTTGTGCCGGCCGATGTCCTCGGCAAAGAGGACGAGGTTTCCAAAGGCGTCGCCTACCGCGGCCGAGTGGATGCCACCGTGGCTTCTGTAGCCCTCTGCCCGCCGAGCCAGCTCCTCCATGAGGCGAAAGACGGCAGCCGGGGTGAAGCGATCGGTTGTCGCCTGGAGAGGGGGTTCCGGCATATCCAGATTAAAAGTAATTCCGGTGCCGCAGCCGCTGGTGAGCACCGGTTTCAGCCGCTCGGGGAGCTCCCCCCTGATCCGGACGCTGGCGATGCCGAAATCCTCGCATACCGAGAGGACGTGGAAGTCGGCGACGGACGCCACGAACCCCTGGAGGCGGAGAAACCCCGCCACCAGGAAGCGCAGCTCGTGCGGGGAGGCAACAAGGGTCGCGAGCTCCCGGCCGTTCACGTGCAGGACCAGCGGGAACTCCCGCACCACGGCCCCTTCCTTCGGCTCCAGTCGCCCGTTTGTGTAAGTATGGATCGTTTTCATGTCAAAACCTCTACGATTAGTACCGATCTTCAGCAAGACCCGGAAAACCCCGAAAACCTTTGAACCGCTAAGTCGCAACCAAAAGTAGGCGCTTCCAAGCGAGAACGCGAAGAAAACCAGAATCGAAAGGGTTTAACCCCTGGAAGGATTAACGCCTTCTTTGCGTCCCTTGCGTCTTGAGCAACCGAAGGGAGCGGGCGGTTCAAAGGTTTTTGTTCGGAGTTAGTTTTCTCATTTCCCCCGCTCGAACCCTTCCCGCGTTGCCAACAGATCGAGATGCATCGTTGCCAGGTCCTCGGCATCGAGGGGTACGCCGGCGTGCCCCTTGCGTGAGTCCCGCGTCTTGATGTAGCGGCTGCAGCTGCGGCAGACGTCCACCCGGACCGGCCCGTCCCCCGCCTCGAAGTAGGAGAGCTTCTCCGCCTCCTCGCTGCCGCAGTAGGGGCACTTGATCCGGGTGAAGGGCCAGCTGAACGAGCAGGACGAACATGAGAGGAAACGCCTCCCGTCCTCCCCGGCCAGCTCCGCCATGCCTGGCCGGGAGCCGCAGACCGGGCAGAACCCCTCCTTCCACCCCTCCACCAGCGCAGGCTCCACCGATTCGGCAAACTCCTCCAGGGCCGTCCTGAGGGCCGTCTCCAGGACGAACTCCAGGAGCGGGGGAGAGACACAGCAGACGGCAGACGCCTCCACGATCGCCTCCCGCTCCCGCGCCAGACATCCCCGGAAAAGCCGGGGAAGGTCGAGCCCTCCCCCGTGGAGCGCCTGCCGGAGAAGAGAAAGCTCACCCTTTCCATCCCTCCCCACCCTCGTCATCACCTCGATGACGCTGTCGAGAAAGTGGGTGGCTCTGGCAGGGTCCACCGTCATCGCTTCCGGGGCGAGGAGCGGGAATCCGAACCGCATCCGCTCTTCTGCGGTGAGGTGGGAGGTGCGGGAGAACGATATCCCCGTCTCCCCCTCCCGCCCTGCGACCGTGACATAGAGCTCGCGGAAGAGGGTGAGGAGGTCGGCATACTCCGGTGTCTCTCGGCAAACGTCGTCGAGAAAGGCCTTTTTCTCAGCAATTTTTGTCATTAATGGACCTCTTTTCGGAAATTCATGGATTTGACGTCCTTGTACCACTTCGGATGATGCTTCCTTGCCCAGGGCCTGGTCACCCTCCCCCAGAGCATGGCCTCGATGGTGCCGGGATTGCCGATGGTCGCCAGGTAGACGTGGACGATGACGAACATGACCGACAGGACGAAAAAGAGGCCGTGGACCAGGAGAGAGAGCTGGACGAGCCAGCGGGGGAAGGAGGCGGGTGCCCAGATGAAGATCCCCGTGACGCCGAGGAGCAGGGTCGCGGCGCCGATGAAGAGCGCGAAGAGCTTCTGGCCGGGATTGTACTTGCCGATATTGAAGTGGGTCGCCTCCCTGGAGAGGTAGCCGCCGCGCTGTTCTATCCAGCGCCGGTCGTCCGCGTCGAAAGTGGCGACCTCCTTTCTATGGGAGAGGTACATGTAGAGGGAGCTCAGGAAGAAGACGACCCCGGCGATCTTGTGGACCGCGATGGCGTTTCGCCCCCCGCCGAACAGGGTGAAATAACCGTTGAAGAGCCGAGAATACAGGCCGAGCCCGGAGAGGAGGAGGGTGAAGAAGCTCCCGGTCACGATCCAGTGCAGGACCCGCTCCTGTGCGCTGAAGCGCTCGATGTAGTTACTCATGGCTCTCCTCCTTGTTGTTGGTTTCGTCGTCGAGCTTCTTCGGCCCGATGGTCACGTAGTGGAGCAGCATGGCGCCGACGCTCCCCCAGAAACCGAGGATGCCGAGCGGCTTTATCACGTCCTTCCAGAGGAAGATGGAGACGGGGATGGAAGGCTTCGCGGGGAGGCCGTACTCCTCCGGCTTCCCCTCCAGCGCATAGACCACGCCGAGCCCCATCAGGTCGCTCTCCCCGTAGATGCTCTTCTTTGCTGCCTTGGCCCTGGCGACCAGCTCGGCCCGGTTGCCGAACTGGATGGACTGGGTGGGACAGGCCTTGGCGCAGGCGGGGGGCATGCCGCCGGCCACCCGGTCCCCGCAGAGGTTGCACTTGGAGACCTTGTCGTCTGTCCCGTAGCGTGGGATGTTGAAGGGGCAGGCGGATACACAGTACTTGCATGAAATGCACTTCTCCCTGTTGAAGGCTACGATCCCCTCCTTTGTCCGGTAGAGGGCGCCCGGCGACGGGCAAACCTTCATGCAGCCGGCGTCGCCGCAGTGCATGCAGCGCTCGTTCATGAAGAGCCATTTCACGCTGCCGCTATCCGCCTGCTCCACGAACCTGATCCGGTTGTAGAGGTTGGGGGTCAGGTCCCGGGGGTTCTCGAAGCTCCCCTGGTTGGCGGTCTTGTCCGCCTCCAGCTTGTTCCACTGCTTGCAGGCCACCTGACAGGAGCGGCAGCCGATGCAGCGGGTCGTGTCGATCAGAAATCCCTTTCTCGTCTCAGCCATCTCCCGTCACCCCTTTCTCTTGATCCCGACCATAAACGCCTTGGTTTCGGGAATCATGGTATTTGCATCGCCGGCAGTCGGCGTCAGCAGGTTTGCCGCATCCCCCACCCCCGGCGTGAACCAGCCGAAGCACCAGGGAAGTCCGACCTCGTGCACGGTCCGGCCGCCGATCTGGAACGGCCGCATGCGCGGGGTGACGACGGCGACAGCCTCAATCGCGCCCCTGACCGAGGCCACCTCTACGATATCGCCGTTTCTGATCCCCTTTTCTTTCGCCAGCTCGACGCTCATCTCGACGAACTGGCGCGGCTGCAACTCCAGCAGCCACGGGGTATTGCGGGTCATGACCCCGGTCTGCCAGTGCTCGGTCACCCGGTAGGTGGTCCCCACGTAAGGGAAGCGGACGTCGCAGGTGGCATAGGCATCCTCGGCAAGCCCCGCGTTGGCGAAGAGCTTGATGGCCGGGTTGACCGTCTGCTTCGACATGAGGTTTTCCGGCACCGGGCATTCGAGGGGCTCGTAATGCTCTGGGAACGGCCCGTCCTTCATGCCGGGGCCGAACAGGGCGCCCACCCCGTCAGGCCGCATGATGAAAGGCTTTCTCCCCTCCTTGGCATCTGCCATGGGAGGCCAGGGGCCGTCGGGGACATCCCCCTCCCACTTGCCCACCTTTCCGTCGGGGAGGACGGCCGTCGGGTTCCAGTAGACGACCGCCTTCTTCATGTTGTAGGGCTTGCCGTCCGGGTTGACCGAGGCCCGGTTGTAGATGATGCGCCGGTTCACCGGCCAGGCCCACGCCCATTCGGGGAAGAGGCCGAGGCCGGTCGGGTCCTTCTTTGCCCGCCGCGCCATGAGGTTCCCCTTCTCGTTGTAGCTCTGGCAGTAGATCCAGTTGCCGCACGAGGTGGTGCCGTCGGCCTGGAGCTTGGCGAAGCCGTCGATGAGCTCCCCCTTCTTCCCCAGGGGCTTCTTCTCCCAGGGCTTGGGTATCACCTTAGGTGGCGGTGGATTCTCACCAGGTTTCAGAGGCTTCGGCTTCTCCTCCACCTCCTCCAGGAAGGAGCCGTTGATCTCCTTCGCCACCGCATGGATGTCGACGCTCCTGATGGTGCCGTCGGCCCGTTTGAAACCGTAGTTCCAGGTGAGGTTGGTGAGTTGCTCGGGGAGCGCCCCCCCATCTTTGGCATAGAGTCCCTTCAGCCTGAAGAAGAGCTCGTTGATGATCTCCGCGTCCGGCTTCGACTGCCCCAGGGGCTTCACCGCCGCGTAGCGCCACTGGGCCCAGCGGCCGGAGTTGGAGATGCTCCCCTCCTTCTCGAAGGAGGCGGCCGCAGGGAGGAAGAAGACCTCGGTCGGCACCTTGGAGGGCTCCATGCCCGGTCCTTTCCAGAAGGAGGCGGTCTCGTTGTCGAAGAGGTTGACCGTCACCATCCAGTCGAGCTTGGCGAGGGCCTTCCTCACCTTGTTGGCATTGCTCCCGGAACAGGCCGGGTTCTGCCCCCAGGCGAAGAACCCCTTGAACTTGCCGCGGATCATGTTGTCGAAGATCATGAGCCAGGAGCCGTTCATCCCCGGGTCGAGCTTGGGGAGCCACTGGTAGCCGAAGTCGTTCTCCTTCGTCGCCTTTGCCCCGTAGATCGCCTTCAGGTAGCTCGCGATGTACTTGGGGCGGTTCTGCCACCAGTTGGCGCTCTGGGGGTCCTTCGTCTTCGGGGTGTGCTTCTCGTTGTAGGCGGAGAGGTCCTTGAGGTCGGCCGAAGGGACCGGGAGATAGCCGGGGAGAATATGGAAGAGGAGCCCGTGGTCCGTGGAGCCCTGGACGTTGGATTCCCCGCGCAGGGCGTTGATGCCGCCACCCGCCACCCCCATGTTGCCCAGAAGGAGCTGGATGATGGACATGGCGCGGATGTTCTGGGTGCCGACCGTGTGCTGGGTCCACCCCATGGCGTAGAGGGACGTCCCCGCCCGGTCCGGCGCGCCGGTGGAGGCGTAGGCCTTGTATACCTCCAGGAGCTTATCCTTGGGGGTGCCGGTGATCTGCGACACCTTGTCGGGGGTGTAACGTGCGTAGTGCCGCCGCAGGAGCTGGAAGACGCAGTTCGGGTCCTTGAGGGCCGGGTCCCGCAGCACGTTGTCGTCCCCGTCCTTCTGGAATCCCCACGCCTTCGGGTCGTAGCTCCGCTTCTTCGGGTCGTAGCCGGAGAAGAGGCCGGCAAGCTCCCCCGGCAGCTTGAATTCCGGGTTCACCAGGAAGGAGGCGTTGGTGTAATTCTTCACGTACTCGTCGAAATAGAGCCTGTTCTCCAGGATGTAGCTGATCATCCCGCCGAGGAAGGCGATGTCGGTCCCCGAGCGAAGCGGCGCGTAGATGTCCGCCTTCGAAGCGCTGCGGGTGAAGCGGGGGTCGACGCAGATCACCTTGGCGCCCGCGTCCTTCGCCTTCATGATCCAGCGGAAGGAGACCGGGTGGTTCTCCGCCGGGTTCGCACCCATGATGAGGATTACGTCCGCATTCTTGAAATCGATCCAGTGGTTCGTCATTGCACCGCGTCCAAACGACTCTGCCAGAGCCGCTACAGTTGCGCTGTGTCAAATGCGCGCCTGATGTTCGATATACACCAGGCCCAACCCCCTCAAGAATTTCTGATACAGATAGCACTCCTCGTTGTCGAGGGCGGCGCTCCCCACCGAGGCGATCCCCATGGTCCGGTTCACCACCGCCTCGATCTCCTTCTCCACCTCCGCGCCCGCCACCTTCTCCTTCACCTTGATCTTCGAAGAGGGGACGAAGGAGGCGTCCCTGGTTTTCTTCACCCTTTTCGCGATCTCGTCAATGGCCCACTCCCAGGTGACCGTCTGCCACTCGTGTGAGCCGGGGGCCCGGTACATCGGCCGCGTCACCCGGGCCGGGTTGTCCCGGAGCTGGTAGACCGACGAACCCTTCGGGCAGAGGCTCCCCTCGCTGATCGGGTGATCGGGGTCCCCCTCGATGTTGATGACGCTGCCGTTCAGCGTGTGGACGATCATCCCGCACCCCACCGAACAGTAGGGGCAGATGGTCGTCGTCTCTTTGGCGTAGCGGATGGCGAGCTCCCCCGCTTTCGCCTCGACCGGCGCGAGGTTGAGACCGAGGGTGGTCGCCGCCACCCCCGCCCCGGAGATCCTGAAAAAATCCCTCCTTGAAATACCCATGAATCTTACCTCCCTGGTTTTAATTCTCCTGATTAGCCGGTTAAAAACGAACTCCGAATGGAAACCCTTGAACCGCCCGCTCCCTTCGGTCACTCAAGACGCAAGGAAAGCGCTAATCCTTCCAGGGGGCAAACCCTTTCGATTCCGGTTTTCTTCGCGTCTTTGCGGTTCGAAGGTTTCCAGAAAATAACAATGTTTAAAATTTATGTTTAAATTCTCTTTTAATTTCGCTATGATTTGATAATGTTTTAGCATAAAGCAACAAACGTTCCATATTTCAAAACATCGGTTTATCAAACTCAACCCCTTGATTTTGCGTCTGAGAAGAATCCTGGCGGAAGAATTGAGGAGGAGCTGACGCAGAGAGGAGCGGGTACTTTTTTCCGCTCGCCGGGTCATTATTACCCGTAGTATCCAGGAAACGGGAGAGGTGGAAACAGTGGTGCAGGGAGGAAAGGTATACATCTGCGACGACGAAGAGGAGATGCGCCGCTACCTGAGGAAGATACTCCATTCCCACGGCTTCACCGTCGAGACCTTTGCTGGCGGGGGAGCACTCCTGGAGCGGCTGGAGCGTGAAGAAAACGGCGCCCCGGACATCCTCCTCCAGGACATCCGCATGCCGGAGCTGGACGGCATCGAGGTCCTGAAACGGGTGCGGAAACTGCGGCCATCGCTGCCGGTGGTGATCATGACAGGCTACGGCACCATCGATTCGGCGGTGGAAGCGATCAAGCTCGGGGCGTACGACTACATCACCAAGCCCTTTCCCAAGGAAAAGATTCTCGGGGTGATGGTGAAGGCCCTGGAGCGGGAATTTCTGTTGAGCGAGAACAGGGGGCTCAAAGAGGAGCTTTGCAGGCAGTCATCACCGGGAGAGATAGTCTTTGCCAGCGAAAAGTTTCGCGATGCCTTCGAGCTGACCCTCCAGGTGGCGGGAAGCGACGCGAACATCGTCATTCGCGGGGAATCGGGAACCGGCAAGGAACTCATCGCCCGGGCCATACACCACAACAGCCCGCGCAGGTCATGCCGCTTCCTTTCCGTCAACTGTGCCGCCCTCTCCGACACCCTGCTGGAAAGCCAGCTGTTCGGCCACGTGCGCGGCGCCTTCACCGGCGCCGTTACCAGCCAGAAAGGGCTCCTGGAAGAGTCCAGCGAAGGGACCCTTTTTCTGGATGAGATCGGCGACATAAGTCCGTCTCTCCAGGCCAAGCTGCTGCGGGTCATACAGGAGAGGGAATTTCTGGCTGTAGGCTCGACAAGGCCGAAATCGGTCGATGTCCGCTTCGTGGCCGCCACCAACAAGGACCTGGAAAGGGAAGTGAAGGCCGGACGTTTCCGCGAGGACCTCTACTACCGTCTGCACGTCATCAGCATCAACCTCCCCCCCTTGAGGGAAAGGAAGGAAGACATAGTACCGCTCGCGGAGCATTTCCTGGCCAAGTATGCACGGCGCACGCGAAAACGGGTAAGCGGCATAACCGGCGATGCCCTCCGCCTCCTTGCCGGATACGACTGGCCCGGGAACGTCAGGGAGCTGGAAAACGTCATCGAGCGGGCCGTCATCCTGGCAAGGGGGGAACGGCTCACGGCGGAGCTCTTCCCCGTGAGAAACTCCGCAGACGCCCCGGCGCCCCATTCCGAAACCGAAGCCACCTCGCTGGAGAGCGCCGAACGGGCCCACATCATGAAAATACTGGGGAAGAGCGGGTTCCACAGAACCCGCGCGGCCGAAGTCCTCGGCATCACCCGCAAGACCCTGAGCCGCAAGATTGCCGAATACGCCATTGAACTCCCCTGCGACACGTCCGACGACGACTGACCAGGAGCATGAATGCCTCCGCTACGTTTCTCCATAAGGACCAAGCTGACGATCGGCGCACTGGTGCCGCTCTTCGTCGCCATACTCGTCTGCTCCCTGGCAGGCGTCTACATCATCAATTCCGGCATCGTCAGGCAGGCCCAGGACAAGGTGAGGATCGATCTCAACTCCGCCCGAGAGATCTATCTCAACGAGATCGCCCACATCCGCGACGTGGTGAGATTTACGGCCAACACCCCCTCTGCATCGCTGGCAATCTCACGAAGCGACCGCCGGGCCATCGCCCCTTTTCTCTCCGCTCAGCGCGAAAACGAGCAACTGGATATCCTTACGGCCGTGGGACTCAACGGGCGCGTCCTCTTCCGGGCCAGGAACCCGGCGGTCTTCGGCGACAGCCGCATCGCGGACCAGTTGGTGGCGCGGGCACTCAGGGGCGAGGTGCTTGCCGGCACAGAGGTCATGCCCCCCGGGGAGCTGACGAAGGAAGGGGAGGAGTTGGCCCGGCAGGCAACCATCAAGGTGGTGCCGACCCCCCGGGCGAGACCCGCCGGCAAGGAGGCCGAACACGCCGGCATGCTGCTGGTCGCCTCGGCACCCGTGAGAGACGCAGCGGGGCGCATCGTCGGCGTCCTCTATGGGGGGACTCTCCTGAACGGCAACAACGTGCTGGTGGACAAGATAAAGAGGATCGTCTACGAGGGGGTCCAGTTCAACGGGGAGGACGTGGGAACCGCGACCATCTTCCTGGACGACCTCCGCATAACCACAAACGTGCAGACCATGAATGGACGAAGGGCCATAGGGACCAGGCTCTCCGAGGAGGTCTACAACCGCGTCGTCGTCAACAGGGAGAAGTGGGTGGACAGGGCCTTCGTGGTCAAGGACTGGTACTTTTCCGCCTACGAGCCGATCCTGGACCTGAACGGCGCCGTCGTCGGCTCCCTCTATGTGGGGATGCTGGAAAAGCCCTACTCGGGGATCAAGAAGAAGGTGAACCTGATCTTCGGGGGGGTGCTGCTCCTGGGCTCCCTGATAGGCCTCGCCGTCTCCGGCTTCATCGGCAGGCGGCTGGCACACCCCATCCGCGAGCTGCAGATGCTGGCGAGGCGCTTCTCCACCGGCGAGCGGGGGGTGGAGATCGCCGTGACGACCGGAGACGAGATCGGCGACCTGGCGGGCGAATTCAACAACATGACCAGGAATCTCATCCAGCGAGAGGAGGAGATCAGGGAGCTGAACCGCGAACTGGAGCGGAAGGTGCGGGAGAGGACGGCGGAGCTGGAAGAGAAGAACCTCCTCCTCATCAAGGCAAGGGAAGAGCTCGTGCGGGCCGAGAAGCTCGCCGCGATCGGTGAGCTGGCCGCCGGCGTAGCCCATGAGATAAACAACCCCATGGCAATCATCCGGGGAAACTCGGAAATCCTGCAGATGGACATCCATCCTGAAGATCCGAGCCGCGAAGAGGTGGATATCATCGCGCAGCAGGTGTGGCGCGTGGAGAAGATCGTCGCCAATCTCCTCCGGTTTGCGCGCCGGGAGCGCAAGCACCCGGGGAAGGCGGACGTCAATCGGATGCTGGACGAGATCCTGACCCAGGCGGGTCACCAGGTGCCGCTGGAAGGTATCACCTTCAGGAAATGCTTCGCCCCCGACCTCGCCGACATCGAGGGGGACCCGGACCAGCTGCGGCAGGTATTCACCAACCTCATCCTCAACGCCATCCATGCCATGCCCGAGGGGGGGACGCTTTGCGTCGCCACCAAGTTGGTTCGAGGTTCGGGGTTCGAGGTTGGAGGTTTACGGGAAAACGTCGAACCAGGTTCCAGCGTCGAACGTCGAACGTCGAACATCGAACCCGACCGAGATTTCGTAGAAATTTCGGTCGAGGACACGGGGATCGGCATCCCGCCGGAAAACCTGGAGCAGATATTCAACCCGTTCTTCACCACCCGGCCGAGCGGCACCGGTCTGGGACTGTCGGTCTCCTACGGGATCGTGAAGAGCCACGGCGGCAAGATCGAGGTGACCAGCGAGCAGGGAAAGGGGAGCGCGTTCCGGGTCACCCTCCCCCTGATGCAGGGGCGATGAAACCGCTATTTCCCCTCAACCATATCGTCCGCATATCTGAGCATATCTGCCTTCCTCCGATGATTTGATTCATGTTGAAAGGGTGAAGTAAAAGGTCGCCCCCTTGCCCGGCTCCCCCTTGGCCCACACCCGGCCGCCGTGGCGTTGGATGATCCGCTCCACCGTGGCGAGACCGATGCCGTGTCCCCTGAATTCATCGGTGCCGGGAAGCCGCTGGAAAGGGGCAAAGAGCTTGTCCGCATCCGCCATGTCGAATCCGGCTCCGTTGTCGCGGACGAAACAGGCAGGCTTTCCATCGACTTTTGTCGTACCGAACTCGATGATCCCTTCATCCCGCGTGCCGGTGTATTTCCAGGCGTTGCCGAGGAGGTTATCCAGGACCACCCGGAGCAAACCCGCATCCCCGTCGGCACTAACGCCGTCGGTGATCAGGAACGTGACCCGGCGCCCCGGCTCGACCAGTTTCAGCTCCTCAGCCACCTCATGTGCCATGGCGGAGAGATCAATCGTTTCCCGGCGCGGCTCGATATGGGCCAGGCGGGAGAAATTGAGCAGGGCATCGATGAGCTGGTTCATGCTCAGGGTCCCGTCATTGATCTCCTGCAGATAGCCCTGGCACTGGGCGTTCAGGTTGTTGCCGCACGACTCCTGAATGATCTGGCAGTAGCCGTTGATGACCGTCAGAGGCTTGCGCAGGTCGTGGGAGACGGAATAGCTGAAAGCCTCCAGTTCCCTGTTGGCCGTTTCCAGCTCGAAAGCCCGCGCTGCCAAATTGGTGTTCAGGATTTCGACCTCCTCCTCGGCCCGTTTTCGGGCGGTGATATCGTTCACCAGGCTCAGGAGACATCGTTGCGTGCCGATCTCGATGATTTCCGCCGAATAGAGGCCGACGATAAAGGTGCCCGGTTTGCTCCTGAAGCCGATCTCCAGTTCGCGCACCTTCTTTCCTGCCGCAAGCATCCGGAGCACCATGGCCCGGTCTTCCGGCTTCTGCCAGATGTGGAGCTCCAGCGAAGAACGGCCGATCACCTCGTCGCGCCGATAGCCCATTACCCGTTCGAATGCCTCGTTGACCTCCATGTACCTCCCGTCTTCAAGGGAGGCGATGACGAGGACGGTCGGAGTGGCCTGGAAGGCCAGGGAGAACTTC
Organism: Geotalea uraniireducens Rf4; assembly: GCF_000016745.1. Lineage (GTDB taxonomy): Bacteria > Desulfobacterota > Desulfuromonadia > Geobacterales > Geobacteraceae > Geotalea > Geotalea uraniireducens. Next base: position 3,967,999 of record NC_009483.1, read on the forward strand.
TGCTCCGATCTGATGAGCGCTTCCTCCACCCGCTTGCGCTCGGTGACATCCTGACACACGACCAGGACGTTGAGCGTGCCGTTCAGGTCGTGCACCGCCTGCGCTATTTCCTCCACCCACAGCACCTCCCCGTCTTTGCGGATCTTGCGAAACTGCCAGCGATGCACCTGATCGGGGTTCCGCAAGCACGCATGCAGCTGCTCGGCCACGGCAGGGCGATCGTCTTCATGGAACAGCTTCAGCACCGACTGACCTTCCAGTTCGTCTATCGTGTAGCCCAGTTGACTTGCGCAAGATGGATTGACCGAGAGCATCGTCCACTCGGTATCGAGGGTAACGATCATGGTCGGGTTGTCTCGAAACAAGGCCCGATAGCGTGCTTCGCTGAAGCGCAGGGCATCTTCCACCATTTTTCGCCCGCTGATGTCGCGCGTCACTTTTGAGAAGCCCCGCAGGTTCCCGTTTTCATCGCGCAGCGCGGTAATTATCACATCGGCCCAGAACCGGCTCCCATCCTTGCGGATCAGCCACCCCTCGCCTTCAACCCGCCCCTCGTCTGCTGCTTTTTTCAGTTCTTCTGCGGGCTTGCCCGCATCGCGCTCCTCTTCGGGATAAAAACAGGAAAAATGTCTGCCGATAATCTCTTTTTCCCCATAACCCTTCAAGCGTTCGGCACCCACATTCCAATTCAGGACATTTCCCTGTGCGTCGAGCATGAAAATAGCGTAGTCCTTCACGCATTCCACCTGTATGCGAAACAGCTCCTCGCTATCCTGAAGACGCGACTCGTACTGCTTGCGGAAGGTCATGTCGCTGACGAAGGCCAGAACGAGAACGCCGTTTATGGTTTCGATAAAGCTCAGGCTGATTTCCACAGGGAACTCGCTTCCGTCCCGGCGGCGGCCGGCAAGGTCAAGGAGCTGCCCCATCGGCCTGATCCTGGGCTCTGCGAAGAAATGCGCCTCATGCTCTTCATGGGCTTTACGGAAGCGTTCAGGAATGAGAATGGAGTGGGGCTTCCCGATGAGCTCCTTCGTCGGATAACCGAACATCTGCTCGGCGCGGGCATTGACCAGCAGAACGGTCCCGGAGTTGTCGATGATGACAATCCCTTCGGCGAGCGACTCCAGAAGGGTGCGTACCGTGACATCGCCCTGGAAAAGTCCGGAGGCAAAGGCTATTTGCCGCTGGATTCTCAATTCCTGTTCCTGGCGTGCCTTTTCCTTATCAAGGTCGGGTGTGGACATGTGGTTCTCCACTGCTCTGTTGCAGATTGTGTAATGGCGAAAACTTGTAATGTGAATGCTGTCATCAGTCTCGGTGATGCATTAATTATCCAAAACAGTGTGCTTCGTAAGGCGGTTACGGACCGGATGGCCATTTAAAATATATTAATATTACCATCAGTGGTGGGTGGGGCAAGTGCGGGGCACAAATATCCTGGACGCGGCCACTGCCCTATCCTGGACATCTACGGCCTTGTTCGCTAGACTCGCTGGTTCGCCCTCTCACGGCGCAAACATTTCAGCAAGAATCGACAAAACCTCTTCTTGCGTCTGTTGATCGATTCTCCCGAGCTTTTGAATAAGCCGCGATTTGTCTATCGTTCTGATTTGGTCAAGGACCACTTGCCCACCCTTGCCCTTGAAAGTGCACTGCACTCTTGTAGGATAATCCCTGCCTTTGGTCGTCATTGGCGCTACGATAACGGTAGCAATATACCGGTTCATCTCATCGGGCGAAATGACGATACGCGGCCGGGCTTTGCGGATCTCACTGCCGACAGTCGGGTCCAAGTTGACCAGATAAACATCGAATCGTTTGATTACCATTCCCATTCATCCTTATCCCAGTCTGTTTCTCCGCTCAAATCCACGTCAATCATCTTATCGTCGCCGCTCTCAGCCATGAGCCGAAATTTTTCCCCCCACCCTTGACGGGGGTGAGACGCAGAGCGGATGACTATTTTTTCATCTTCCACCACAAGTTCCACCTCCGTTCCAAGATGACTCTGTTCAAGGAGAACTTTAGGAATCCTTATACCTTGGGAATTTCCTATGCGTATTATGTTTGTCCTCATATTTGATTTCCTCCAAAGGTAATGATTGCTTGAGTGCATACATTGTAATTACTAACGTAAAAGGCGTCAAGATATTCTTTAATCCCTTCTCCATGCTCCGCGGTCAGTATTTTCTTAAAGTTCGGCCATTCGGTCCGTTAATGAGCCAGATAGCTGACAGGGTACAAGAATCAGCAAAAACGGTTGGAAGTCTGGGAGCACGTAGCGACCAGATCGGCGCCATCATCGGCACTATCGAAGACATCGCTGACCAGACCAACCTGCTTGCTTTGAATGCTGCCATTGAAGCAGCCCGCGCGGGTGAACAGAGGAGAGGTTTTGCGGTTGTTGCCGATGAAGTCAGAGCGCTTGCAGAGCGCACCACACGGGCAACAAAAGAGATCGGCGGAATGATAAAAGCCATCCAGAACGAGACAAAAGGCGCTGTTGCGGTTATGGAACAGGGGGTGCATCAGGTAGAAACGTTTCAAGCCAGCGTTGTCCGGTTTGGTTTTTGCTTACGTCCCGTAGGGACAGAATACTGGTAGCCGGGGAATTCATTCCCCGGTCATCCAGGCGAAATATCATCACGTCACGTACGTGACGTGGGGAAATATAGCATCTCATCCGGGGGATGAATCCCCCGGCTACATTCGAACGCCCCTAATGGGGCTTAACAACCTTGATGCACAAACCAAACCGGACAACGCTGGTTTCAAGCAGGTTTATCGCTTGAATATGTGTTCAGTTCAAACTTTTTCAGGCTGATGAAACATCGCCTGAAGACAGGCAGGATGCCTATCCTCCGACGTCAAAACATAACATGCTGAAAAGTTACGCTTTTTAAGGTTCATTGGTGACAGCGCCGGGAGAAGAATCCCCGAACTCCGTCAGGTGCTTCCGGTGGCGAAGCGGCACAAGCTGCCGCTGGAGGTCGGGATTGCGCCGCGCTTCGATGGCGAGACGCTTGAAATAGCCTTGCCACAGGGCGGCGCAGACATCTTCCTCCTTCGTGCTTCTGGGCACACCGGCCAGCTCGACGCCACGCAGGAGCTTGACCCGCCCCCCTTCGCAGAACAGAGCCTGGCCGCGGCGCAGATCGTGGATCACCCAGGGGCGGTCAGCCAGACGGTCTGCAAAGTGGGGGGCCAGGAACGGCAGGACGTCGGTTTCCGGTTCGATCGGGGCATAGAATAACGAGGCGCTCCCGGACCACTCGACCTCCCGGAAGCGGACGAAACCGAGAAAACGGTGCACCTCCCGCTCTACCCGCCGCGCCAGTTGCTGCACCGGCTGGACCAGCGGATCGGCCTTCATCCCTTCCAGCCGCCGTCCCACCCGGAAGCCGAGCCGGAGATAGCGCCACAGAAGAAGCTCCACGCCACTGGCCTCGCTGTGAAAGGCATGGCGCGCAGTGGCAAAGGCATCCCGCGAGACCTCGCGGACGATACGCTCAAAGAAGGCCAGGGCGACATCCCGGTCTGACGCCACCGCCACGACCTGGTCGAACAGGCCGCCGTCACCCCCCTCTCCCCGGAAGAACCCCGCCGGTTCAGCATCGTCGATGGTCAGGGCCGTCGCGCAGAGGAATCCCTCGAAACTCCCGTCATAGCGGATGATCGTCACAACTCCCCCGTCATTGCCGAGCTGTCCACCAAAGAGGGAAACAGCTCCAGTTGGGCCTGCCGCGCCTTCTGCCGGTTCGGCGCCAGGAGCACCTCCGCCAGCCGCGCCTCGTCCAGCGTCTTTCCCGCAAGGCTCCGCCCGCCTGCGGTGAGAAACCAGCGCGCCCGCTTCAGCACCACCCCGAGCCGCTTCAGTTCCGCCTCGCCCAGACGGGTATGACGCCTGGCCTGGACGATCCTTTGGGCCGAGCGGACGCCGATACCCGGCACCCGCAACAGCACCTCGTAATCGGCCCGGTTCACCTCCACCGGGAAGAGGTGCAGGTGGCGCATGGCCCAGCAGGTCTTGGGATCGAAGCGCTGGTCCAGGTTGGGGCGGCACTCGTCCAGGAGTTCGTGGGCGCTGAAGCCATAAAAGCGGAGCAGCCAGTCGGCCTGGTAGAGGCGGTGCTCCCGCAAAAGTGGCGGGCCTGCCAGGGCGGGGAGGCGGTTGTCGCTTGCCACGGGAATGAAGGCGGAGTAGTAGACCCGCTTCATCCCCAGGCGCTGGTAGAGGCCCTCGCTCAGGGTGATGATCTCCCGGTCGCTCTCCGGCGTGGCCCCCACGATCAACTGGGTACTCTGCCCGGCCGGGGCGAACTGCGGCGCCTTGCGCGATTTGCTGCGTTCCTCCCTGGCAGACTCGATCAGCCCGGAGAGCTGGCGCATCGGTTTAATAACCGCGTCGCGGGGCTTGTCGAGGGCCAGGAGGTACAGGCTTTGGCGGGACGGCAGCTCGATGTTGACGCTCACCCGGTCCGCATACAGCCCTACTTCCTCAACCAGCAGCGGATCGGCCCCCGGCACCACCTTCAGGTGGATGTACCCGTTGAAGCGTTCCTCTTCCCTGAGCCTGCGGGCCACGGCGATCAACTGCTCCATGGTGTGGTCAGGCGAGCGCACCACGCCGGTGCTGAGAAACAGACCTTCGATGTAGTTGCGTCGGTAGAAATCCGCGGTCAGGCGCACCACCTCGTCGGGAGTCAGTGCGGCACGGGGGATGTCGTTGCTGCGACGGTTGATGCAGTAGGCGCAGTCGTAGATGCAGGCGTTGGTGAGGAGGATCTTGAAGAGCGAGATGCAGCGGCCGTCGGCGGTCCAGGTGTGGCAGATGCCGCTGGACGCGGCGCTACCAAGCCCGCCCGGCACACCCTTGCGGCTGCTGCCGCTGGAGGAGCAGGAGACGTCGTATTTAGCGCTGTCGGCAAGGATTTCCAGGCGCTGAGCTAAGGGGAGATCGTTCATGGTACGGAGAATGCCACAGGAGTGCGACAGGATACGTCACATTCTCTAAATTAATCGGTATGCAGCATTCCTTATCGGGGAAGCGACAAGGGTAGGTTGACGAACTGCTTTGCGCCGGTTACCTGAATACGGCCGGAAGGTCTACTGTCAAATCCTCAAAGATACCAACACGAATCGTATCCTCTTCGGCATAGATTCCAGGCCTGCCATAGCGGCCGTCTGCGCCGATGGTAAAGACCATCACGGTTTTTGCAGTCGGGTCGGCTAACCAGTATTCCCTCACCCCGGCCCGTTCATAGCGCAGAAACTTGTCCTTCAGGTCCTTACGGGATGTTGCCGGCGAAAGTACCTCTACAATCAGGTCCGGGCTCCCCTTGCAGCCTGCATCATCCAGTTTGCTCTGGTCGCAGATGACGGCGATATCCGGCTGGACAACCGTCGCAACGTCGTCATCCGCTTCGTCGGCTTCCGGCAGGCGCACGTCGAAGTGAGCGGCGTAAACTTCGCAGGGCTTATCGGTCAGGTAATTGGCGAACTGGCGGAACAGCTCTCCGGCTATCTTCTGGTGTTTTCTTGAAGGCGCCGGTGTCATGCTGTAAGGAACTCCGTCGATCAGCTCCCAGGATTTCCCGTCATTCCACTTTTTGTACTCGCCGTAGGTGTACCGCTCATTCGCATTCAACGCCAAAGGTCCCATCGCGCGCTCCTTCTTGCCGGATGATATCTTGTCGCAAGTATACAGAAACAGGCTTGATTTTCCAGCAAAAAGAATGCGGCGCAAAGAGGCCCGCCACTGGATGCGACGGGCCTCTTCGTGCAGAAGTATCACAGCCGTTCGACTACTGCGGCTCCTTGTCCAGCTTTGCCACATCGTCGCCGCTGCTGGCTTTCTTAAAATTTCTGATACCGCTTCCCAGCGCCTGGCCAAGCTGCGGCAGTTTTGCCGGGCCGACCACGACCAGCGCCAGCACCAATATTATGATCATTTCCGGCATGCCGAATCCAAACATCTGTCTTCTCCTTTTGTCCTTTAACCAAAAATCTCAGGTTAATCCAGTATTGTCCGGTTTGAACTATGCAATGACTCTCCAAGCCATAAAAACCAGCACATTACACCCTCCCCCACCCCCTCCCATCAAGGGAGGGGAGCTTCAAAGTCCCCTCGCCCCTTGTGGGAGAGGGCTAGGGTGAGGGGGGAAGTGCGGATGCAAAAACTTAACCGGACACTTTTGAAGCTGACTGATTTTTCAGGTTTACGTTTACTGTCAACCAACCACTAATCCCCAAAAACAGCACTTAGCCAAGACACGAATAAACACGAATGTTTTTGCCTCCTTGTTAAGTCTTGAGTAGTTACCGAGCAGGTGAGTGCTCGGCATCACAAGAGCTTCTTGTATATTCGTGCAGATTCGTGAAAATTCGTGGCTAAAACGCTTTTTCTTGGCTAATTTATCGCCCGGCCAAGCTCTTGCCCTGGCTCGGAAAGCGGCCCGCCGCCCCTTTTTTCCCCGTCCCGCAGGCTGAAGTAGTCCGCCGGGGTGTTGATGTTGCGGAAAGAGTCAAAGGCGGGATCGAAGCGGGCGATTTCATCCTGACGGATCTTTTTGACATTCGTCCTGTCGAAAAACGAGACGATCCGTCTTTCGCCATGCAGTAGGGTCACCTCGATGGCGGCAAGGCAGCCCCGTCCGTAAAAGGCGTGGAGCGGCTCAAGCCCGAGCGGGCTTTCCGGGATGAGCACCCCACCCTCGTCGGCCCGCGCGGCAAGATGCCGTATCAGGTCGCTGTTGAGATAGGGCATGTCGCAGGCAACTGCAAAAATGGCCGGGGTCCCGCTGTGGGTGAGTCCCGCATGGATACCGGCCAGGGCGCCCATGCCGGGAAAGATATCCGGAACCTTTTTGCACGGAAGGAACGCATACTGCTCCGGCGCATTGGTGACGACGATCACCTCCGGGAAGATCTCCTTCAACTGCCGGTAGATGGATTCGATGAACCGCCCACCCTTGTAGGGCAGGAGCGCCTTGTTGCTCCCCATCCGGCTGGAGGCGCCGCCGGCGAGTATCACGCCGGTGACTCCTGCAATGGGGGATGATGGTACGGTCCGTGCGGGTCTGAGAGTCGCCCCTGCTGTTGCCGGAACCGCCAACCGCTCCTGGTGCGCATAGACGTTGAACTTATTGCCGCGCAGATAACCGACGAGGGTGATGCCGGCATCCGCGCACATCTTGACCGCCATGTCGGTCGGCGAGGTGCGCGAGGCGATGAGGGCGATCCCCAGCTGCGCCGCCTTGGCAGCCATCTCAGTCGAGATACGGCCGGAGGTGACGAGCATCTTGCCGTTCAGGTCTACCCTCTTGAGCAGCGCCTCGCCGGCAATCCGGTCGAGGGTGTTGTGCCGCCCCAGGTCCTCGGCGTAGAGGAGGATGGTGCCGTCCGGTTCGCCGACCGCGGCGGAGTGAATGCCGCCGTGGCTCCGGTAATTGTCCGCTTCCCTGGCCAGCGCATCCATGAGGGCAAAGACGGCGGCAGGATCAACGGGCGACGCTGCCCCAATGTTGCCGCACAACTTTGCTGCAACCGGCATGGTAAAGGTAATTCCCGTCCCGCAACCGCTGGTCAAAACCGGCTTCAACCGCTCCGGCAGTTCCCCCTTGATCCGCACATTGGCAATGCCGAAGTCCTCGCAGACCGAAAGCATGTGGAAGTCGTCGACGGAATCGACGAACCCCTGCAGCCGCAGGAAGCCGGCGACGAGGAAGCGGAGGTCATGGGGGGAAGCGATGAGGGTGGCGATCTCCCGGCCGTTGACGTGGAGCACCAGCGGAAATTCGCGGACAATCGTCCCCTGTTTCGGTTCGAAACGGCCGTTTGTGTATGTATAGATTGTCTTCATTTCAAAACCTTTCTGATTAGCACCAATCTTCCGCAGAAGTTACCCCCCTTTGAGAAAGGGGGCCCTGACTGCGGGCCTAAAGGGCAAGGGGGGATTTTCCTGGTTGCAATGAAAAGCAAATCCCCCTAAATCCCCCTTTCGTAAAGGGGGACTTGGTTTTACGGAGAATTGCCTATCGATCAATTACGCCTCGCTCCCCACCTTGCCATGCTCCCCATGCTCTTTCTCGATCTTGCGGAAGTGGTCGGGGATCGAATAGTCCACCGTTTCCGGATGGTGTTCGAAGATCGGGAAATACTTGGCGATGAGAACGAAGAAGAGTATCTCCGCCGCGATGATGCCGACGGTGACGAGCGTCTCGACCAGTGACGGGATGTAGACCTGCCCGTCGTGGATCATGCCGTACATGGAGACGTTGAAGCGGTTCAGCACCAGGCCGAAGATCAAAAGCCCGGCGGCGATGGCGCGCAGCCGGTTGTCGGTGCGGACCTTTTTGCGCATGAACATGAAGAACGGCACGAAGACCCCGGCAATCGTTTCCACGGCGAACAGGGCAACCATCCCCGGCCGGTCGAAGAACGGCCCCTGGCTGAGGAAGAAGAGGGCATAGGCCTTGACCAGGATATAGACGCCGATCACCCAGGGGATGATCCGCGCCAGGGTTTCCAGGAGTTCCGATTCGTCCTCCTGGCCGAGCCACTTATGGGTCATGGTCGCTTCGAGAATGATGATGGAAAGGCCGCTGAAGATGGCGGAAATCCAGAACAGAAGCGGCAGCAGCGGGTTGTACCAGAGGCTGTGCAGCTTATCCACGGCGATGAGGAAGAAGGTACCGAGCGACGACTGGTGGAGGGTGGAGATGGCCGCGGCGGCAACCACCAGGGGCATCTCCAGGGTGCGGAGCACCCGGAGCGGCAGGTGATAGCCGAACCGTTCGCAGACCGGCGAGAGGAACTCCAGGAAGAGGACCGTGGTGTAGGCCATGATGCACATGGATACTTCGAACATGGGTGAATGGGGATTCCAGAAGACCATGGTGTGCCAGCAGCGCTGCGGTTGCCCCAGGTCGAGGAGCAGCCCGACGCTCACCAGGGAGTATCCGAGAAAACCGGTGACGATGGCCGGCCGCACCAGCGGCTCCAGCTTCTTGATATGGAAGCAGTGGGTGATCGCACCGAGGGTGAAGGCGCCGGCGGCCAGAGGCACGGCGGTGACCACGTCGAAGGATATCCACAACCCCCATGGGTAGGTATCGTTCAGGTTGGTGGTCACGCCGAGGCCGAAGATAAAACGGACCAGCGAGGCGAGGGCTCCGAGGCCGACCAGCACCATGAGGAACTTGAGAAAGCGGTGGTACCCCTTTATTTCATTGATGATAAGTCTTGCAGCGGTCATTGGTTCTCCTCCTTCGCCTTATGGCTTGATGCCTGTCTCTGCTCCTCTTCCTTTTTCAGCCGCTCCTTGCGGTGGGTGAACCAGGAGAGGAGCGACAAGGAACCGCCGACGGTGAGGAATATCCCTGGCACCAGCCGTAGTGCCTGCCAGGTGTAAGATGGGAGCGAACGCTTGGTGACCTGCTTGAAGCCGAGTTCGTCGAACGGCAGGGCGGTGAGATAGATGACGCTCGTTCCCCCCGCTTCCTCCTTGCCGTAAATCTTCTTCAGGTAACGCTCGGGCCGGGCGGCGATCCGTCGCTCCGCTTCCTTGAGCATCTCTGCCCGCGGCCCGTAGGTGATCGCCGATGGGCAGGCGGTGGCGCAGGCCGGTTTCAGCCCTTCCCTGATCCGGCTGTAACAGCCGGTGCACTTCCTGACCAGGGGGAAGGCCTTGCTCCACTCGTACTTGGGGACGCCGAAGGGGCACGCCACCATGCAGAAACGGCAGCCGATGCAGCGCTTGGCATCGTAGACCACCGGCCCTTCCTTGGTCTTTTTGAAGGCGCCGACCGGGCAGACCGAGGCGCATGCCGGCTCATTGCAATGCATGCACATCTCTTTGTAGAAGGCAAACTCGTTCTGGCCGTTTTTCTGGTAATCGCGGAACTTGATCCTGGTAAAGGTGTACTCGGACATGGAGGGAGGATTCTGATACCCCTCGCCGTTGAAGAACCGGGTTTTCTCCCCCTTCAACTGGTTCCACTGTTTGCAGGCCACCTGACAGCCGCGGCAGCCGGTGCATTTGGTCATGTCTATGAGAAACGCCGCGGCGCTGTTGAATTCCTTGAGATCGCTGTTCATGAGCGCTTACCCCCTTTCTCGATATTGCAGAGGAATGCCTTGAATTCGGGGATGCTCGTGTTTGCGCAGCCGACCGATGGCGTCAGGACGTTGCCGCTGTCTCCCTTGGCAAGACCGGCGTAGCCGAAATGCCACGGCAGTCCCACCTGTTCGATCATCTTGCCTTCCACATTGAACGGCTTGAGCCTGGCAGTGACGAGGGTCACGGCCTCGATGGAGCCGCGCTCGGTGGTAATGCGCACCTTGTCGCCGTTTGCAAGCCCCTTCTTCCTGGCCAGCGTCTCGCTGATCTCGATGAACATGTCGGGAACCAGTTCCACCAGCCAGGGAAGGTTCCGCGTCATGGCCCCTGCCTGCCAGTGCTCCGTCATCCGGTAGGTGGTGCCTATGTAGGGAAACTTGGCTGTGTCGCTGGAAACGTTTTTCGGCAGCTTGACCGCCGGGTTGTTCTGAACGCTGGAAAGCTGGTTCTTTGCCGGGCTTTCCACCGGCTCGTAATGCTCGGGGAACGGGCCGTCCTTCATGTCCAGGGCGTAGAGCCGTCCGAGCCCCTCCGGCACCATGATGAAGGGATACTTTCCTTCCTTGTCGTCCTTCATGGGCGGCCAGGGGCCGTCCGGGACATCACCCTTCCACTTCTTCTCCAGCGGGTCCCAGGCGATGACCGGCCGTTTCGGGTTAAACGGGATACCTTCGGGGTTGACCGAGGCGCGGTTGTAGATGATGCGGCGGTTGACCGGCCAGCACCACGCCCACTTGGGAAAGAGCCCCAGATTGTTTGGAGCGTCGGTCAGGTCGCGGCGGGCCATCTGGTTGCCGTCCTTGGTGAAGGAGCCGCAGTAGATCCAGCAGCCGGAGACGGTGGAACCGTCGTCCTGTAGGTATTTGAACATGGGGACCTGGTCGCCCGCCTTGAACTCAAGGGTCTTGTCCTTGTCCTTGATGCTCATGTCCCTGGTGAAGTAGCCGTTGATCTCCTTCGCCACCAGCTGCACTTCAGGCTCGTGGCCGCTGCCGTAGTTCCAGGAAAGCCTGGTGAGCGGCTCGGGAAAGGCCCCCCCCTTTGTATAGAGGGTTTTGACCCGCTTGTAGAACTGGTCGATGATCCAGAGGTCGCTCCTGGCCTCCCCGACCGGCTCCACAGCCTTGTAACGCCACTGGGCCCAGCGGCCGGAGTTGGAGATCGAGCCTTCCTTCTCCACGCTTGATGCGGCCGGGAGCATGAAGACCTCGGTCTGGATATCCGCAGGCTTCACGCCGGGGCGCTTCCAGAAGATGGAGGTTTCCGTCTCCCACAGGTCGACGGTGACGAGCCACTTGAGCTTGCCTAGCGCTTCTCGGGTCTTGGTGGAATCAGGGCCGCCGACTGCCGGGTTCTGCCCCATGCAGACGAGACCGTCCAGCCCACCCTGCCCCATCTTTTCCATCAGCTTCATGAAGGAGTAGTTGCCGCTCCGCTTGGGGAGGTAGTCGTAGCAGAAATCGTTTTCCTTTTTGGCGTTGTCGCCGTACCAGGCCTTGAGGAGGCTCACCGTGTATTTCGGGGTGTTGCCCATCCAGTTGGCGCTCTTCTTGTCCTTGGATTTCGGCGTCCACTTCTCCAGGTACGCCTTCAAATCGGTGTTGTCGAACTCCGGCGACTTCAGGTAGCCGGGGAGGAGGTGGAAGAGGAGGCCGTAGTCGGAAGAGCCCTGGACGTTGGACTCACCACGCAGCGCATTTACCCCGCCGCCGGCAATGCCGATGTTCCCCAGGAGCATCTGGAGCATGGCCACGGCGCGGACATTCTGGGTGCCGTGGGTGGACTGGGTGATCCCCATGGCGTACATGATGGTGCCGGCCTTGTCGGGACGGCCGGTGGCGCAGAACGCCCTGGCCACGGCAAGGTAGTCTTCCTTCCTGGTCCCGGTGATGGCGCAGACCTTGTCCACGTCATAGCGGGAGAAGTGCTTCTTCATCAGCTGATAGACGCAGCGCGGATTCTGGAGGGTCTTGTCCTGTTTCGGGTTCCCCGCCCCGTCGGTCTGATAAGCCCAGGACTTCAGGTCGTAGGACTTTTCCTGGTCGTCGAAGGCGCAGAAGAGGCCGTCCTCGAAGTCATACGTTTCCGAGACGATGAACGCGGCATTGGTGTACTCCCGCACGTACTCCGCATGGGTCAGGTTGTTCTGCAATGCGTAGTTGATCATCCCGCCGAGGAAGGCGATGTCGGTGCCGGGACGGATCTGGGCATAGATGTCCGCCTTACTTGCTGTCCGGGTAAAACGGGGATCGACGGCTATCAGCTTGCCGCCGCTATCCATGGCTGTTTCAATCCATTTGAAGGAAATGGGGTGGTTCTCGGCCGGGTTACAGCCGATGGCGAGGATGCAATCACTGTTCTTCAGGTCTATCCAATGGTTTGTCATGGCACCACGGCCAAACGAAGCCGCCAGACCGGCGACTGTAGCTGAGTGTCATATTCGGGCCTGATGTTCCAGGTTGGCAACCCCCATGGCGCGGGCAAATTTCGACCAGAGGTAGCACTCCTCGTTGTCGAGTCCGGCGCCGCCGAGGAAAGCCATCCCCTCGTTGCGGTTGACCACGTATTCCTTGTTGTCCTTCTTGTTGATCTCTTTTGCCTTGAAGGTCCGGTCGCGGGTCTCCTTCATCTTCGCCGCGATCCGGTCGAGGGCCCAGTCCCAGGACTTCTCTTCCCACTTGTCGGATCCGGGGGCGCGGTACATGACCTTTTGCAGGCGCCGTTCGTTGTTGGCCACCTGGAACAGGGAACTCCCCTTGGAGCAGAGCGCCCCCTGGTTGATGGGATGCTGCGGATCACCTTCGATGTTGATGATTTTGCCGTTTTTGCTGTGAACGATAAGACCGCATCCAACCGCGCAGAATGGACAGATTGTGGTCGAAGCCTTCAAACCCTTGGTGCGCATTTCCGGGGAATCGACGCTCGCCTCGCCCGGCTTGCCGGAAAGAGCCACGCCGGCAGCAGCCAGCACTCCCCCCTGCAAAAATTGTCTTCGTGAAAAACCCATGATTCCTCCTTGTTATTCCAATTTCAAATCAAGGATGAAATCAAGGCGGCGAGGATTGAGGCGACGAAGGCGTACAACTGCGTACGTTGAGGAGCCGAAGACGAGCCAACGAAGATAGCGCCTTGATTTGGAATTGGTATTAGATATGAAAGGCGCATGTTGCGCCCTTGTGTCCCTTGCGAACTTACCGTATACAGCAACCCACGTGCCACACATCTCAAGAAGAAACCATTTACCAGCAGACCCTTAACTATTTGAATTTAAAGCGAATCTTCGTGTTTACAAAGAAACGAATACATTAAAATAAACTAGCGTTGTGCATTTATTGCAAATAGTGTAACATTTTGACCACGTTATTAACCAAAGACAATAATCCGGATTTGCGCAGCGCAAAACGGGGAAGAGAAGGGTGATGTACAAGGCACGAATACTCATCTGCGATGACGAGGTCGAGATACTGCGCTACCTGAACAAGATTCTGACCGCAAAGGGGCTGTCGGTTGAGATTTTCACCTCCGGAGCGGCGCTTATGCGCAGGCTGGGAAACCGGGGTGCGGATGAATGCGACCTGCTGCTTTTGGACGTGAAGATGCCGGACCTGGACGGCATAGAGATTCTGCAGCGCGTCAAGGCCTCGGGAATGGAACTCCCCATAGTCATGATGACCGCGTTCGGCTCCATCAGTTCGGCCATCGAATCCATCAGGCTCGGAGCCTATGACTATGTGACCAAGCCGTTTCCCAAGGAAAAGATCTTCGGACTGCTCGAAAATGTGCTGGAGCGGAAACTGCTGCTTAAGGAAAACTCCAACCTCAAGGAAGAACTGGGCAAACCAGCTGCTGCAGATTCCATTGTCTTTACCAGCGCCACGTTCCGCGCGGTCTATGACATGGCGCTGAAGGTGGCGCAAAGCGAAGCGAACGTTGTCGTCCTCGGCGAATCAGGTACCGGCAAAGAGCTCATCGCCGGACTGATACACAACAACAGTCTGCGCGCGGGAAAGCGTTTCCTTTCCATCAACTGCGCCGCGCTCTCCGACACCCTGCTGGAAAGCCAGCTTTTCGGGCATGTCCGTGGAGCGTTCACCGGCGCGGTTTCCCATCAGAAGGGGTTACTTGAGGAAGCCAACGGCGGGACCCTGTTCCTCGACGAGGTCGGCGACATGAGTCCGGCCATCCAGGCAAAGCTCTTGAGGGTCATCCAGGAGCGGGATTTCATTCCTGTCGGTGATACCAGGCCGAAGAGCGTTGATATCCGCTTTCTTGCCGCCACCAACAAGGACCTGGACGAAGAGGTCCGGCAGGGGAGGTTCCGCGAAGATCTCTTTTTCCGGCTGAACGTCATCACCCTGCACCTCCCCCCCCTGCGCGAACGGCAGGAAGACATCGCGCCAATCGCCCTGCACTTCCTGCGTAAATTTTCCCAGCGGATGAAAAAGAACATCGCGGACTTCACCCCCGTAGCCCTGCAACTTCTGCAGTCCTACGGGTGGCCCGGTAATATCAGGGAGTTGGAAAACGTGATCGAACGGGCGGTCATCCTGACCAGCGGACCGGTGGTAACCGCTGAGGAACTGCCCGTGTGGAAGCGGCCGGTCCGCAGCGAGGCGAAGCAGGACGACCGCCTTGTCCCGCTGGAAGCCGTCGAACGCGAGCACATCCTCCATGTCCTGAAAAAATCCGGCTACAACAAGAGCCGGACCGCAAAGATTTTAGGCATTGCCCGCCGGACCCTTGACCGGAAAATCGAGGAGTATGACCTGGACGAGGCGCGATCATCCGCAGAGGAGTCCGAATACTGATGCGCCGTCGTTTCTCCATACGGGCCAAACTGACCCTCGGCTCCCTTCTGCCGCTGTTCGTCGCCTTTGTCTTCTGCGGTCTGACCGGCCTGTACCTGATCAACACCAAGATCGCCAGCCAGGCGCAGGAAAAGGTCAGGACCGACCTCAATGCAGCACGGGAGGTGTACCAGAATGAATTGTCCCACGTCAACGAACTGGTTGACCTGACCGCCGGCAACCCTTTTGCCGCCGCGGCCGTCGAAACCGGCGACCGGCGAAGCCTGGCCGCACTCCTCAGCTCCCTTCAGAGCAGAAAACATCTGGACATTCTGACGGTCGTGGACCGGAACGGCCGGGTCCTGTACCGGGCGCACAACCCTGCTGCCTCGGGCGACGTTATTGCTTCCAACGGCTTTGTCCGGTCGGCGCTTCAGGGAATTCCGATCAACGGAACAACTACCCTCACCCACAACGAGTTGGCCGCGGAGCGGAAAGAGCTGGCGAAACAGGCCGCCATCAACGTCGTACCGACACCCCGCTCCCGCCAGGGACAGGCGGACGTTGAGCGCTCAGGCATGGTGCTGGCTGCGGCCGCACCGGTGCTCGACGCATCGGGAAGGCCCATCGGCGCCCTGTACGGCGCTATCCTGCTGAACAACAACAATACCCTGGTGGACCGGATCAAGCAGATTGTCTACGAGGGGGTCCAGTTCAACGGAAAGGACGTGGGAACTGCCACCATCTTCCTCGGCGACACGCGCATCGCCACCAACGTACCGGCGGCAGGCGGCACCAGGGCCATCGGCACCAGACTTTCCGCAGAGGTGTACAACCGGGTTATCCAGGAAGGTAAAAAGTGGGTAGACCGCGCATTTGTGGTGAACGACTGGTACATCACCGCCTACGAACCGATTCATGACTCGCGGGGAGAAGCCGTCGGCGCCCTGTATGTGGGCATGCTTGAAAAACCCTACGCAGCCCTGAAAAAGAAGGTAAACGTCATCTTCGGCATCGTCATCCTCGCCAGCTCGCTGCTCGGCATCGCGGTGTCGGGGGGCATCGGCGCCCACCTTTCCCGTCCCATCAGGGATCTGGAGAAGCTCGCCAGACGGGTGGCCGTGGGCGAACGCGACCTGCGGATCGAGGTGAAAACCGCTGATGAGATGGAAGACCTTGCCGATGAGTTCAACGAGATGACAGGGGCATTGGCCCGCCATGAAGAAGAAATCAACAGCCTGAACCGCACCCTGGAGCAGAAGGTCCGGGAGCGGACCGCGGAACTCGAAGAGAAGAACCTTCTTCTGCTCCAGACCCAGGCGGAGCTCGTACGGGCGGAAAAGCTCGCGGACCTTGGAATCATGGCCGCCGGTGTGGCCCACGAGATCAACACCCCCCTGACCATCATCCGGGGCAATGCGGAAGTTCTGGAGATGTTCATAACCCCGGGCCACCCGAACCGGGAGGAAATCGACATCATCTCCCGTCAGACCGAACGGATGGCGAAAATAGTGTCGAACCTGCTCCTGTTCGCCCGGCAGAAAAAGCTGCACCAGGGCCGCGTTGCCATTCATGCCCTTCTGAACGACATCGTCAGCCAGATAGGGTTCCAGGCAACGCTGGCGGATATCCGGATCGTACGGAACTATTCTCCTGATCTGGACACCATAAGCGGAGACAGCGACCAGCTGCGCCAGGTCTTCACCAACCTCATCCTCAATGCCGTCCAGGCAATGGAGGGGAGCGGCACGCTGACACTTGCGACTCGAATCCTCCCCGACGAAGCAGGCTACAGTATCGAGGTCGCCGACACGGGGAGCGGCATTGGTCCCGATCAGCGGGAAAAGATTTTCACGCCGTTTTTCACCACCAAAGCCACGGGTAGCGGCCTGGGGCTTTCGGTTTCCTACGGCATCATCAAGGACCACGGCGGCGACATCAGCGTGGAAAGCTCCCCAGAGACCGGAACCACGTTCCGGGTGGTTCTGCCGGGGAAGACAGCCGATATCCCGCCCCACCCCAACGGTACGGCCTGAACACGTCAGTCCCTGCCCTGCAAGGCTTCACAGCCACACGAAAAAGTTGTCTTGCCAAGCCTTGTCCGACTATGTATCATTTTGTCCCTCGTATACATTTTTCATTAACCGATTTCAGGTGCTGTTCCCATGACAAAAACAACCATCCTCATCTGCGACGACGAAGAGGGAATCCTCAAGTACCTGCGCAAGCTCCTCATCAGCCAGGGTTTCGACGTGGAGACCTTCGACAGAGGCGCCGCACTGCTCGCCTACCTGGAAAACGGCAAGGCCGCCCATGCCGACCTCCTCATTCAGGACGTGCGGATGCCCGATATGGACGGCATCGAGGTACTGCAACGGGTGAAAAAGCTCCGCCCGGCCCTGCCGGTCATCATCATGACCGCCTTCGGCACCATCGATTCTGCCGTGGACGCCATCAAACTGGGTGCCTACGATTACGTCACCAAACCGTTTCCCAAGGAAAAGATCCTCGGAGTGCTGGAAAACGCCCTGGAACGGGAACTGCTCATCAAGGAAAACCAGGTTCTCAAGGAAGAGCTC
The DNA here is from genome assembly GCF_000016745.1 of Geotalea uraniireducens Rf4. Classification (GTDB taxonomy): domain Bacteria; phylum Desulfobacterota; class Desulfuromonadia; order Geobacterales; family Geobacteraceae; genus Geotalea; species Geotalea uraniireducens. The sequence goes on from NC_009483.1 coordinate 3,985,488, forward strand.
GGCAAGCCGTCCCCATCGGACACGATCATCTTCAAAAGCGACCGGTTCCGCGAAGTGTACGAACTCACCCTCCAGGTGGCGGCGAGTTCCGCAAACATCCTCATTCAGGGAGAATCGGGGACCGGCAAGGAACTGATTGCCGGAGCGGTCCACCACAACAGCCTGCGGAAAACCCGCCGGTTTCTGTCCATCAACTGCGCGGCGCTTTCCGACACCCTGCTGGAAAGCCAGCTGTTCGGCCACGTCCGGGGAGCCTTCACCGGCGCCGTCACGGCCCAGAAGGGGCTTCTGGAGGAGGCTGATAGCGGCACCCTCTTCATGGACGAAATCGGCGACATGAGCCTCCCCATCCAGGCCAAGCTGCTGCGGGTCATCCAGGAGCGGGACTTCATCCCGGTGGGCTCGACCCGCTCGAAAACCGTGGACATCCGGTTCGTGGCCGCCACCAACAAGGATCTGGAAAAGGAGGTCAAAGAAGGGAGGTTTCGGGAAGACCTGTTCTATCGCCTCAACGTCATCACCATCCACCTCCCCCCCCTGCGGGACCGGAAAGAGGACATCGAGCCCATCGCCGGCCACTTCCTGAAAAAATATGCCCAGCGGATGAAAAAAGAGGTGAGCTGTTTCAGCCCCGAAGCGCTGACGCTCATGATCGACTATAACTGGCCGGGCAATATCAGGGAACTGGAAAACGTCATCGAGCGCGCAGTCATCCTGGCGCGCGGGCCGGCCATCAGCGCAGAAAACCTCCCCATGTGGAAGAAGGAGGCGGACCCGGTCCAACCGATGGACGACAGGTTCGTTTCCCTGGAGAACGTGGAACGGGAGCACATCCAGCGGACCCTGGCGAAAACCGGCTTCCACAAGAGCAAATCCGCCGAAATCCTCGGCATTTCCCGCAAGACCCTCGACCGCAAGATCGTCGAATACGGGCTGAAGACACCCGTGGAGTAAGCCCATGCCCCCCATGCGCTTCCCCATAAAGGCGAAACTGACCCTTGCCACCCTCATCCCCCTCTCGGTCGCCATTTTCTTCTGCTGGCTGACCGGGGTCTTCATTCTCAACTCCAGAATCGTCAGCCAGGCGCAGGACAAGGTCCGCAACGACCTCAACTCCGCCCGCGAAATCTATCTCAACGAGATCGGTCACATTCGCGACGTGGTGAAATTCACCGCCACGGCCCCCTATACCGCCGATGCCCTGACCACGGGCAACACAAGCGGTATCGCCGCCATCCTTACCCCGCTGAAAACAGCCGAAAAGCTGGATGTCTTCATGGCCCTGGACGCCACCGGCAAGGTTTTATACAGGGCAAACAACCCCGCAGCCTTCGGTGACGACCGATCAAAGAGCCAGTTTGTGACACGGGCGCTCAAAGGGGAGATCGTCACGGGCACATCGATCATCCCCCCCGCAGAGATGGCTGTTGAAGGGGCGGAACTGGCACGCCAGGCAACCATGCCGGCGGTAACGACCCCCCATGCCAGGCCGGCAACGGAAACTATCGAGCGGGCCGGCATGATGCTCATTGCGGCTGCGCCGGTGAGAGACAAGGCGGGCAACATCATCGGCACCCTGGTCGGCGGCGTGTTGCTGAACAACAACACGACCCTGGTGGACAAGATCAAAAACATCGTCTACGAAGGGGTGCAGTCCGACGGCAAGGATGTGGGAAGCGCAACCATCTTTCTCGGCGATCTCCGCATCGCGACCAATGTGCTTAACTCCAAGGGCAATCGGGCCATAGGAACACGCCTTTCCGAAGAGGTCTACAACCGCGTCATTCTGCGCAAGGAGAAATGGATAGACGGGGCCTTTGTGGTCAACAACTGGTATTTCACCGCATACGAGCCAATCCTCTCCCTGGAAGGGGTGCCGATTGGCTGCCTTTACGTGGGGATGCTGGAAAAACCTTACACAGCCATCAAGTTCAAGCTGGGCTTCATCTTCAGCGGCGTGCTCCTTTTGGGCGCATTGATCGGTTTTGCCGTTTCCGGTTTCATCGGCACGCGCCTGGCCAAGCCGATCCGGGAGTTGGAAAACATGGCGCGCCGCGTCGCTTCCGGAGAGCGGGACGTGCAGATCCGGGTTCATACGAGGGACGAGATCGGCGACTTGGCGGGACAATTCAATGAAATGACCCGGACGCTCACGCAGCGGGAAGAAGACATCCGGGAGCTGAACCGCGGCCTGGAGCAAAAGGTGCAGCAGCGGACGGCCGAACTGGAAGAAAAGAACCAGCTCCTCGTCAAAACCCGGCAGGATTTGGTCAGGGCCGAAAAACTGGCCGCCATCGGCGAACTGGCCGCAGGGGTAGCCCATGAGATCAACAACCCCATGGCCATCATCCGCGGCAACACTGAACTGCTGCAGATGTCCATCCCTCCCGAGGCCGACAACAGGGAGGAAGTGGACACCATTTTCCAGCAGATGGGAAGGGTGGAACGGATCGTCGCCAACCTTCTCAAATTCGCCCGTCAGGAGCAGAAAAATCTCGGTACGGTTTTCATCAACCGGCTGCTCCGGGAAATCCTCAGCCAGGTCGGCCATCAGGTTCCGCTTTCAGGAATCAACATCCGGGAAGAATATGCCCCTGATATTCCGGAGATCGAAGGGGACAGCGATCAGGTGCGGCAGGTGTTTATCAACCTGGTCATAAATGCCGTCCAGGCCATGCCCGGCGGCGGCGATCTGACCATCACCACGGGAATCGATAGCGAGGCGGGGAAATGCGAGATAACGGTGACCGATACCGGCAACGGCATAGCCCTGGAAAACCTGGAGCAGATCTTCAACCCGTTTTTTACCACCAAGGCAGGCGGTACAGGCCTGGGACTGTCGGTTTCCTACGGAATTATCAGGGACCATGGCGGGCGAATTGAGGTGCGGAGCGAACCGGAAAAGGGGAGCATGTTCCGGGTGGTGCTGCCGGTGAAGCAGAGATAAAAGCGGTCGGCGGTCGGCGGTCGGCGGTCGGCGGTCGGCGGTCGGCGGTCGGCGGTCGGTGGTCGGTGGTCGGTGGTCGGTGGTCGGTGGTCGGTGGTCGGTGTAAAATTATCAATAGTTTGTTGAGTGGTTGAATCGTTGAGTGGTTGCGTGTAAAATCCTCCTGACGTTCCCACTCGACAATTCAACGAGGTTCCATCATGCTCACTTTCATAGAAGCCCGCAGCATCATTCTGAACAGCGTCCGTCCCGTCGGCACCGAGCGTGTCATGCTCCTCGATGCCATCGGCCGGATACTGGCAGATGAGATCAAAGCCCCGTGGGACATGCCGCTTTGGAATAACTCCGCCATGGACGGTTATGCGGTGCGCAGCGAAGATTGCCAGACGTCGGTTACCCTGCGGGTTACCGGTTATATCCCGGCCGGAGCGACAGATACATGCATCGTCGACCCCGGCTGCACCGTGAGGATCATGACCGGCGCTCCGATCCCGCCGGGAGCCGATGCCGTCGTGCCGTTCGAAGAGACGGAAGAAGGTGAACAGTTCATAAAGATTCACAGCCAGGTAAAAAAAGGGCAGCATATCCGTTTTGCCGGTGAGGATGTCAAAGCCGGGGACACGGTACTTGCTGCCGGCACCGTCATCGCCCCCCCGGGAATAAGCATGCTTGCTTCCCTCGGCTCAGCGTTTGTGCCGGTTTACCGCAAAGCCAGGGTGGCGATTCTTTCCACCGGCGATGAACTGGTCGAACTGGGAGGACAGGTATCGGCGGGACAGATCATCAACAGCAATACCCTTTCACTGGCGGCGGCAGTCAGGGAAATCGGCTGCGAACCGGTCATCATCGGCATCGCAAGGGATAACCGTGCCAGCCACCAGCAATTGCTCCGGGAAGGGCTGAATGCAGACGCCCTCATCACCTCGGCAGGCGTTTCTGCCGGGGACCGGGACCTGGTCCGTGAGGTCCTGGCAGAGTTGGGTGTGCAGCAGCTGTTCTGGAAGGTGGACATCAAGCCGGGGCGCCCCACCGCCTTCGGCCTCAATGCAGGCAAACCGGTCTTTTCTCTCCCCGGCAACCCGGTTTCAACCATGATGACCTTTGAAGAATTCGTCAGACCGGCACTGCTGAAGATGATGGGAAGAAAACGGGTGATAAAGCCGACCGTGAAAGCGGCGCTCAAGGAAGACGTCAGGAAAAAGACGGGGCGGCTGCATTTACTCCGGGTCCGCCTGGAAGCAGGCAGCGACGGCTACCAGGCAAGCGTTTTCGGCGACCAGAGCACCGGTATCCTGAGAACCATGGTCCAGGCCGACGGGTTTGCCTTTCTCCCGCCGGAGAAGGGTTTTTTTGCCAAAGGTGAACTGGTGGACGTTCATGTTCTCAACCGTGATTTTGAGATGGAGGAAGGGTAGCCGAGCAAAATGCCAGGCAACTCATTGATTCAAAAAAACATTTTTCAGCTTCACGATTACCTCAAGAGTAACTATTCAGCGTATATGTTTTGACGTCGGAGGATAGGCATCCTGCCTGCCTTCAGGCGAAGTTTCATCAGCCTGATAAGTTTGAACTGAACACATGTTCAAGCGATAAACCCGCTTGAAACGCAGGCTGGAAGCCTACGCTCCCGGGATATGCTGAATAGTTACCCCTTCATTTTTCATAAACCGCCGACCACCGACCACCGACCACCGACCACCGACCACCGACCACCGACCACCGACCGCCGACCGCCGACCGCCGACCGCCGACCGCCGACCGCTTTTACCCCATCCTGAAATTTTATTTAATTTTCTCCCCCTTAAGCCGAAAAGTTTAGCAATGTCTTGTCTCGCAGGACATTAAGTGCAAAAACACCATGAACAAGAATAGTTTGCCGGAAAGCAACGGGGGGATTTTATGCTGTCGTTGAACAATCTGAAAGTCAGAAAGAAATTGTGGTTGATAATCGGCAGCGCACTGGCAGGCATCGTGGTGATCATCGCCATGTCCCTCTTCATGCTCAAGACCGATTTAAAAGACGAAAAGGCCCTCAAGACGCGACACTTGGTGGAAACCGCCTACTCCACCCTCGATTACTATTACAGGCTTGCAGCAAGCGGCAAGATATCGCAGGAAGAGGCAAAGGCCGCGGCCATTGCCGTCATCAAAACCATGCGCTACGAAGATAAGGAGTATTTCTGGATAAACGACATGCATCCAACCATGGTCATGCATCCCTACAAGCCGGAACTGGACGGTAAAGACCTGTCCGGTTTCAAGGACAACGAGGGAAAGAAGCTGTTTGTCGAGTTTGTTGAAACCGTCAAGGCGAAAAAAGCCGGTTTCGTCTATTACCTCTGGCCGAAGCCCGGCTTCGACAAACCGGTGCTCAAGGTCTCTTACGTGAAGGGCTTCGAGCCGTGGGGGTGGATCATCGGCAGCGGCATATACCTCGATGATCTCGATGCGTTGTTCTGGAGCAAATCGCGTCAGTATGCGCTCGTGGCTTTTGCCGTGTTTCTCATGATCCTGGCCATGTCCTGGATTGTCGCCAAAAACATCACCAGGAACCTGACGGATCTTACGGACAAGATCGGCTTGATCAGCGACGGCGACCTCCGCATATCCATCGAGGCCAAGGGAAATGACGAGTTCGGCATGCTCGCCCGCGACATCAACAAGATGGCCGTCTCACTCAACGAGATGATCAATCAGATCTTCGACTCGATCAACAACGTGGTGCAGGTCGTCGATACGGTCAAGACCAAGTCCGAGCAGACGGCAGGAGCCGCCCAGAAACAGTCCATGCAAGCCACCGGCATCGCCACGGCCGCAGAGGAAATGAGCCATACCATCAACGACATGGCACGGAACGCAGCCACTGCCGCAGACACGTCAGCCGATGCCATGAAGACGGCAGCAAGCGGCAAGCAGGTTGCAGACGGGGCGGTCGAAACCATTGACAGGGTTTTCCGGGCCACGGTAGATCTGGAGCAGATGATTGAAAAATTGAGTTCCAGCGTCTCCGAAATCGGCGATATCGTCACCGTTATCAATGATATCGCCGACCAGACAAATCTTCTCGCCCTGAATGCCTCCATTGAAGCGGCACGTGCCGGCGAACACGGCAGGGGATTTGCCGTCGTTGCCGATGAGGTAAGGAAGCTGGCGGAACGGACGATCAGGGCAACCGCCGAGATCTCCAAGAAGATCGGCGCCGTGCAGAAAGAATCCGAGCAGACGACCAACTCCATGGCCGAAGCCTCCGGCGAAGTGACCATGGCAACTGATTATATCAAACAGGTGGGAAGCACCCTCAATCATATCGTCGATGCAGTGCAGAATGCCCGCGACCAGATAACCCAGATTGCCACTGCCATCGAGCAACAGTCGGCGACAACGGAGGAGCTGGCGCAGAATTTCGAACAAACTTCCGCCGCAGCGGTACAGATGGAAAAAATGTCCGAAGAAGTGACCCAGGCAGTCTACAGGCTGAGCCACATAGACGAGGAGATCAGAAACAGCACATCCGGCTTTAAAACCGTCGTCAGCGCCCTGCAGATGCTTGACATGGCGAAAACTGACCACCGGATCTTCGTCAACAAGCTAGGCGACTGCATGAACGGCGGAAAAAAAATGGACGTCTCTCAAATGCCCGACCACCATACATGCCGGTTCGGCAAATGGTATGAGACGGAAGGTCGACAGACCTGCGCCAATTCAAAAAGCTACAAGACCGTCGCCGTCCCCCATGAGAAGATCCATGCGTTGGCCAAAGAAGCTGCGGCAGCGTGTAATTCGGGAGACAAGGCAAAATCCCAGCGGCTCTACACGGAAATCGAAGCGCTCTCCGATGAGATAAGCCGTCTCCTCGACGACATCAAGAACGAGAGCAGTAATCTAATGAAATAACCTTTCTCGAAACATCAACTGGCGCGCCGCCGGCCGCACGCAATAAACAAGCTTTTTTTATTGACCAGCCCCCGCTCTTGCGTTATAAAATCAAATCTTGTTTTATAAAACCTGCAAGGGGGAAAATGAATATGCATCTGATGGAGCAGATTAAGGCAAAGGCCAAGAAAAACCTGCAAACTGTAGTTCTGCCGGAAAGCTATGATGAGAGGATGCTTTTTGCCGCTCAAAAGATAGTGGAACAAGGTTTGGCCAAAATCATATTGCTCGGCAACCCGGCTGAGGTTTCTGCAACGGCGCAAGCCAAAGGGGTGAATCTTGCCGGTGTGGAAATCCTTGATCCGACGGCATCCCCCAAGCTTAACGCCTATGTCGACGAACTTGTGGAACTGCGCAAGAGCAAAGGCCTCAGCAAAGAAGAGGCGACAAAACTGCTGACCGACAAAGATAACCTCTATTACGCGGGAATGATGGTACGAATGGGCGACGCCGGCGGCGAAGTGGCCGGAGCAACCGGCACCACCGGCAACGTGCTCAAGGCGGCATTTCAGACGGTAGGCACCGCCCCGGGCATCAAAACCGTTTCCTCGTTTTTCCTCATGGTTACCCAAAACCCTGATTTTGGCGAAAACGGCATCCTGCTCTTCGCCGATTGCGCGGTCAACCCCAACCCCGATGCCCAGGCCCTGGCGGAAATCGCCGTAGCAACAGCCCGGAACTGCACATCATTCCTCGATGTTCCCGCCCGTGTCGCCATGCTCTCCTTTTCCACCAAGGGAAGCGCTGCGCACGCCGACATAGACAAGGTACTCAAGGCGCTTGAAATTGCCAAGGGGATCGATCCCGCTCTCCAGATCGACGGCGAATTGCAGGCAGATGCGGCGCTCCTGCCGAAAGTCGGCGAAAAGAAAGCCCCGGGCAGCACGGTGGCAGGCAAGGCAAACGTCCTGATCTTCCCCGATCTCGATGCGGGCAACATCGCATACAAGCTTGTGGAGCGGGTAGCAGGCGCCGAAGCCATCGGACCGGTCATCCAGGGGCTGGCAAAACCGGTAAACGATCTGTCGCGCGGCTGTTCGGTGGACGATATCGTTAACGTAGCAGCCATCACGGCGGTGCAGGCGCAGGGTTAAGCGGTCGGCGGTCGATGGTCGGCGGTAGATGGTAATGACAAAAACAAGAAAGGCCGGCGGGGATTCCCGCCGGCCTTTCTTGTTTCATCATTCACCATCTACCATCTACCATCTACCATCTACCATCTACCATCTACCATCTACCATCCACCGCATCATCACTTCCTGACGAAATCAGGTCGTGAGAATGAATACTCGAAGTGCATGTGGTCGGTATAGGTACCGGCCAGAATGGCCGCCACATCTTCGGTGAAGACCAGTTCCTCGTCGGTGGGAATGACATAGACCTTGACCGGCGAGTCGTCGGTGGTGATGAGGGTTTCCCGTTTCCTGGTCATGGCGGACTTGTTACGCTCCTTATCCAGTTTGATGCCGAGATGTTCCAGCCCCTCGATGGTTTTCTCCCTGATCGGCCACCCCATCTCGCCGACACCGGCGGTAAAGACCACGGCGTCAAGCCTTCCGATGGCAGCCATATACGAACCGATATACTTGCGCAGGCGATAGGCCTCGATATCCAGGGCCAGTACGCACAGCCTGTCGCCATTTGCCGCGTGCTCGATAACCTCGCGACGGTCTGTAAAGCGACCGGTGATCCCCAGAACACCGCTCTTTTTGTTGAGGATGCTGTCTATTTCCTTGGCGGACAGGTTCTCCTTCTGCATCATGAAGGCAGGAATGGCCGGGTCGATGTCGCCGCAGCGGGTTCCCATAACCGCACCCTCAAGGGGGGTAAGCCCCATGCTGGTATCGATGGATATGCCGTTATTTATTGCGCAATGGGAAACGCCATTGCCGATATGCATGGTGATGATATTCGTCTCTTTAGGGGATTTACCCAGCAAAACCGCCGCCCGTTTGGAAACGTAAAGATGGGAGGTCCCGTGAAAACCGTAGCGGCGAACACCGTATTTCTCGTACCATTCGTAGGGAAGCGGGTAGAGATAGGCATGCTCCGGCATGGTCTGATGAAATGCCGTGTCGAAAATGGCCACCTGGGGAACATTCGGCAGAATGGCCTGAGCCGCTTCAATACCGGCAATGTTCGGCGGATTGTGCAGCGGCGCCAGATGCTGCACCTCTTTAACGGCATCAAGAACGTTTTCATCGATCATCACTGAGCAGGTGAACTTCTCCCCGCCGTGAACAACCCTGTGGCCGATAGCAGCAATCTGGTTGATGTCTTTCAAAACGCCATGCTCCGGATCGGTAAGCGTCCTGATGATAAGGTCTATGGCAACCTGATGATCAGGGCACTCAGATTCTTCCCGGTAGGTTTCACGTCCGGGAACCTCGTGCATGATAAAAGAGTCGCCAATGATAACCCGTTCAACCATCCCCTTGGCAATGACTTCCTTTTTATCCCAATCGAACAATTGGTATTTTACCGACGAACTACCGCAGTTAAGGGCGAGTATATCCATGTTTTATATCTCCCTGAAAAACAAATAACCTAAAGATGACAACCGATTATTTCCATTACGATAAAAAAGACGAGAAAAACTTTAACGTAAATAAAACTGCTTTTTATAATACAGCAGAGTGGCTCTCAGTTCAAGATTTTTTCTACATAATATAGCAATTATAGAACAAGCTTTCTTGTGGACATTTTTTATCGTCTATGGTAATTTACGAAAATCAAACAACTAATTGAAAATTAACAAAAAGGAGGTGAATACCTTGGCTCATACCATTACCGACGAGTGCATCAACTGCGGTGCCTGTGACGAATCCTGCCCTGTTAATGCTATCAGTGAAGCTGGCAACAAAAGGACTATCTCAGCTGATACCTGCATTGATTGCGGGGCATGTGTGGATACCTGTCCAGTAAATGCAATTCACGCCTAATCCCGGCCATAGCAAGGATTGATTCAGCCGGTGCTTCCGGTGCCGGCTGATTTCCTTACCTCATCAGCACTACCCCATTTCCTCCGGTTGTTCCCATTCCAAATTTCCGACATTAAACGCATCAACCTGCACTGCTGCGCCGATTTCTCATCATTCATCCTATAAAAAGCATTTTAGCCACGAATTTGCACGAATATACAAGCTCTTGTGATGTAGAAGACACTCACTACTCAAGACTTAACAAGAGGTTAAAAACATTCGTGTTTATTCGTGTTTATTCGTGGCTAACTGCCGTTTTTGGGTTCATGCCGCCACGCAAGACGATATCGCGCAGTAACCTTGTTAAAAAAAAGGCCGGTAAGCACCGGCCTTTGCGTCTGACAGATTGGACGTTGCCACTACTGACTGGCCACGGTTGAGCCGGCAATCTCCACACCGAACTCCACGATATCCTTCGGCACATTGGCAAAAACGATCACAAAAGGAATCCCTTTCCCCGGTTGAACCCCAAGATTGGAAAGAGAATCGCCAAACTGGTTATTCATGGCCGCCTCAATTTTTGCCATCGACAAGGTGGCCAACTGCTCTTTAGAGAGTTGGTTGCCGCAATATGCGCTTTTTTGCACAACCGCAGCCCCGTTTTTGCCGAAAAGCGTCGCTTTCACTTGAATGGTCGCCCGTGGCTTCTTGAAACCGTTCACCGCCTCACCGGAAATGATGAAAAGTTCTCCCGCCTCCTTGTTGGTAATGAATGACCCGACCGGATTTTTTGCGGTTATGCTCCCCTCTTCGGCAGCTTTCACGCCAAACCATTTGGCCATAAAGCCAAGTCCGACCTTGTTAAATGCCGTCGGACCGTCTTTAAGAAAGAAGAACCCCGTGCCGGCCAGGACCAGGAGAACCAGAACGGAAATCGCAAGGACCGCAACCGTAAAGATGGAACTTCCCTTGCGCCGCGAAGATATCGATAGCGGGGGGAGCTCCTCTTCCGTCGCCGCTGAATCGATGGCAGGTGGAACGAAAGCCGATACTTTTTCCTCTGGAGCAGCAATAGTGAAATCTGTTTCGCCAACAGACTCCACGGGCCCTTTTGCTTCTTCGACAGCAGTTGGTGCAGCAACCTCACCAAAATCGATGGACCCGAAGTCGAAGTTTTCTGTTGCTTCGATTGACCCATCTTCTTTCGGCGTGATGTTTTCGTCCGCAGGGGGTAATGAGATTTCGCCAGGATCAATAGACGACAGCCCGGGCTCGGCATCGGTGAAGACGAAATCGGAGGGCTGCTCTTCCTGAATGTAACTGTCGACAGAAAAGGCATGCCGGGCTTCGTTTTCAGCTTCAGCCGCTCCCCGTACCTCATCCTCTTCAAAACCCAGGGAGAACTCTTCAGCTATTGCGGCTGGCACCCCTTCCGCAGACTCTTCGTCCAGCGACGAGCCAACGGGGGGGAATTCAAACATTCCAGCACCCTCTTCCTGAGCATTATCCTGTTCCGCCGCACCAGGCCCTGCAATAAAGGCAAAACTATCGGCGTCAAATTCAGCAGCGGCATCATTTCCCGGGCTTGCAGGCGCCACGCCCGGGATGTCTTCACCTGGCTCAAAAGCAAAAGAGTCGAAATCAAAACCTGCATCAGTTGCGGATGGAGCGACATCAACAGTGACATCGACCGGTGGTGTTGCAACCGACTCATCATTGAACGCGAATCCACTAAGTCCAAAATCGTCATCCTCAGCGGGCGTTGGCTCACGTTCAGCAGCCAAGCTTGCCTCTGCGGAAATACCCTCTGGAGCGCGAGCAGCAACTTCCTCGCTTGCGGCAAATGGATCCGCTTCTTGCTGCTCAGGGGCGTTGACCGGCAGCGGCGGGGGGAACTCTGCCGAATGGACCGGTTGCGATGGAGGCACGGTTGAACCCAGGTTGCTCAGAATCGAATCGAAATCAGCCTCTTCCTGGGGGGCTTCTTTAGTTACGACAAAAACATGCTTGCACTTGGAACAGCGGACTTTGACCCCGCCGTCCTTTATCTTTGCATCATCCAACCTGAACCTGGTTTTGCACTGGTCACACTGTAGTACCATTTATACCTCCACGCGGAGATTATTGTATGAATTCATAGATTTGCGACAGTTCTCTCATTTTTTCATCCAGGTCCAACCCGTAACCGACGAGGAACCCGCCCTTGCAGGCAATCCCGACGTAATCAGCCGTTACCTCTACCCGGCGACGCCCCTGTTTGTCAATCAAGGTACAGACTTTGAGACTTTTCGGTTCTCTCTCCCAAAGCCTTTCCAGCAAGAACGCAAGGGTTAACCCGGTATCGATTATGTCTTCAACCACCAGCACATGCTTGCCGGCAATGGAGGTCTCCAGATCTTTTGCTATGGTCACTCGACCAGTGCTCTCCATGCCGCTGTAGCTGCTAAGCTTGATAAAATCGAGGGTCAGCGGCAATTGAACCTGTCGGGCGAGGTCAGCAGCAAAGAAAAAAGCCCCTTTTAAGACAACAACCATGAGCAGTTCTTCACCCGCGTATGAGGAGGAAATCTCTTTCGCCAGCCTCTGCACCTCATCTGCAATACGTTTTTCAGAGTAAAGCAAACGACGGTCCATCCCCTCACCCACCTTATAAACCCGCTTCATACTTACCATTTTTCCATTTTTCTATAACAGATTAAGGGCGGGAGTGTCAAATCATTATAGACCTTTACCGGCTTTTTATGCTATAAATATCAATGGTTAGAAATATTCAATTTTTTTTGCGGAGCTTACCATGAAACTGTCTTCGGCAATAACCACAGCCTTCTTTTTAATTATTCTCAGCGGAGCGTCAGCCCTTGCTGCACCGCAACTGGTCGTCGATGAGCCTAACTTCAGTTTCGGTACCATCCCTCAGGGGAAAAAAGTGAACCATGTTTTCGCCATCAGAAATTCCGGCGACACGCCGCTCACTATTCAACGGGTAAGGCCTTCGTGCGGCTGCACCACAGCAAATGCATCCTCCCCCGTAATCCAGCCGGGCAAAAGCGGTGAAATCAAGATTACCTTTGATTCGACCAATTTTTTCGGCAAGGTAAGTAAAACGGTCTTCATCGACACCAATGACCCCAAGAGTCCTGCCGTTACCCTTACCCTGACAGGCTCCATAACGGAGGAAATCCAGATTGCACCGCGCCAGTTGAACCTTGGCCAGACAAAGATCGGCACCCCCAAAGAAGTAACCATCTCCGTGACCAACAGGGGCAACAGGCCGTTAAAACTTGTTTCTGCCAAATCCCCCATATCGCAGGTAGTGGCCAGGATAAGGAAAGATCAGTTAAAACCGGGAGAGTCCGGCGTTATTGACGTCACTGTCACCCCTCGCGCTGAAGACCGCATGTTGAGCGGCTACCTGTTCATTACCACCGATAACCCGCAAAAAAGTGAAATCATGGTCCCGCTGTATGCGTCAGCAGTAAAATAAGCAGATGGGAACCGGATACGCAGCAAGATACTACTTCTCCTTCAACTGCTTGTAAGCCCGTTCAACATTGGTGTTCAGAAAGATCTTGTAGCCGGGCAACGCTTCATAGTTGGGGAGGCGGAAAGCTTTTTTTGTTTGCTCCAGGGTTTCACCCTTTTCCACATGGCGCAACACCTCCGTAAGGAAATCCTTGAAGAACAGTCTGAACTGAGTTATTCCCGCACTATTGGTCACCTTTCCCGAACCGGGTATGACAATACGCGCATCGATCCCTTCCATCATCTCCAGATCGAGAACCCATTCCCGCATGTGGCCATCCCCCATATAACCATCCACATCATAAAAAAACAGGTCCGAGGTAAAGAGCACCTTCTCTTCGGGGAGATAGACAATCACATCCCCCTCACTATGCCCGAGGTCGGTATTGCTCAATACTATCGTCATTTTGCCACGACCCAGGGTGAGCCCCTTATCGAAAAACATCACCGGGTTCTTTAACTCCCGATAGCCCTCTTTCAATGATCGCCATGTCTGCCAGGAAGTGATGATCTCGACATTAGCCGGGAAATCGTAATCGATGTAATTGTAGCCGCGGTGATGATGGGTAAGGATAACTGCCTTCAGGGGGGCGGTGGTGATCTTTGCCGCCTCGGCACTCAGCTCCTTGATCACCTCCGGCGTAAAATGGGCGCCGGCCAGTATCACCTGGGCATTGGCGACGATGATCATGGCGTTGCTGTTGGCCTTCCCCTTTGGAAGGGCAATGGCGGCAAATACGCCATCCGCAACCTTTTGCACCGCAAAGTTTTTTACATTGTTGGAGTTATTGCCGTTAATGGCGGCAGGTGCCGGCATGGCGACGAGGCAAACTATTAACAGCAAAAACACAAAGGAGAACAGTCTGTTCATGGAAGCTCCGGTTTTTTCTTGTATCTTAGCAAAACCAACCGAGAAATGACAGCCCCTGCTTTCATCTCGTCAGACTGCATGAACGAAACATTAAACCTTGAGTTAAGAAGAAAAATAGTGTATTTATAAAAATTCGCGGGCGGTTAGCTCAGTTGGATAGAGTACAGGCCTCCGAAGCCTGGGGTCGTGGGTTCGAATCCCATGCCGCCCGCCAGTTGAAAACAATGGGTTACGGTAAAGCCGTAACCCTTTTTTCGTTTCTTGGCGCTGAATCCGCGAATCACCAACCGCAGCGGCTGTCGTCGGCTGCCCCACCTTCCCTTCCATCAAAATTGTATTTTGCAGCATAGTAAGTCCAAAAAATATGGACATACTATGCTTAAATATTGCTTTATCGTTCGCGGCGCGTGAAACTGCTGAGCACGCTCCCCAGCCTTTCGCCGGCAAGATGCATGCACTGCTCTTCCGCAAGTGGAAGAACCGCGTAAAAGGGAGGGATTGGTACGACCTTGTCTGGTATGCTGCCAATCACCCGCAGCTCAATCTTGCCCATCTGGAGCAACGGATGCGACAGACTGGCCATTGGACCGGCGATCAGACGCTTTCGCCGGCTGCCTTCAGGGAGCTGCTGAGCGAGGGAATCGACCGTCTTGATGTTGACCAGGCACGCCGGGACGTGGCGCCATTCGTCCAAGACCAAGGACTGCTGGCAATCTGGTCCCGTGATTTTTTCCTGGATGTGGTTGGCAGAATACAGTTAGTGGATGAAAAATAGTAAGACTTACGTAACTATTCAGCACGGCGAAGTAACGGACTGGTTTTCAGGAGCGTGGGCATCCTGCCCGTGTTTCGGGCGGGCTTATGCCCGAATACGGTTTGCGCTTGCATATTCAACGCCTTCCAGCGTCAGATATTGTGAAACGCGCGCCCACCTGCACCGACAATTCGAGCGGTCCGCCGTGCTCAACGCCTCCCGGCGTCAGATATTGTGAAACTGCCGTTGTGGGTTGGGTAGTGTAGGGGCAGGTGCGGGCAAATCCTGCTTAGAGCACCATAAAGCGCATAACCATGATCAACCGGAACCGTTTTCCCCTGTACCGGAAATGCCAAATCAATGACCTGAGTATCCACAGATAGATTCTCCTTTCTTCTTTATTTACCCTTCAGCTTCTTACCCTGCGGCTCCACCAGGTAATTCTCAGGCGTCACAACCTTCGCGCCGGTTTCAACCTCCAGTTTCTTCCGCGCATCCCCGGCAATCCGGCCACCCTTGTGCGCGGCCACCTTATTCTCGCCGAACCCTTGCGCATCCTTTTTGCGGGCGATCTCGGTCGTCGCCGCTTCACCCAGCATGGAAAAAATCAGCTCCAGGTCGGTCATGTGGTCCCGCAGGTTTTCCCGTTTCAGCCCCTTCAGCTTCTTGTACTCTCCGGGAGTAAGCCCAAAAGCGGCCTTGGATATCTCCGCCGTCAGGATGGCATACTCAGGCTCCCCCTTCACATTGCGCTGCCGCCATTCGTCGGTCAGCTCCGCCCGAATGGCAATGCCGCGCATCCGTTTCTCAATCCAGGCTTCGGAATACCCCTTGGCGCGGTACAACTCCTTGGTCCGCTTAGTGGCCAACTCCGGGTCCTCGATTTCCTGCACCCGCTCGTAGCCGACTTTCGCCAGCCAGCGTTTGAACGGCTCGGCCTTGGGAGAGGGTATGGACTGTATAATGCGAAAGATGCCTTCGGTGTTGGCGCAAAGCATCCGTTGCGCCCCGCCCGACGTTTCAATCGAAAGGGTATGTACAATATGTACCCACCCTTTGCCAAGTTCCGGATCGCGCTGCTTCATCCGCTGAATGTACTGTTTTGGGTCTTTCGAATCGATCAGGGCAAGCACTACATCCTCGACCACAAACCACCACTCGTCGTTGTGCAGCGTCCGCCGGATTTTCTTGTCCTTAAAGACCACCAGCTTTGTATCCATCAATCGCCTCCGTTTCTCTCCCGTGACAGCACTCTACCACCCCACCTCGGACATCCGGTGTCCTACATGAAAATATTTTCAACCCTTCTTGTACAACTCCGCCATCCGCCCAATCTCCGCCATGATTTCATCGCGCAATTCCACCGGCTCGACCACCTCAACATCTGCACCGAACTGGAGGATGCGGAGCTTCACTTCACGGAAGTCGGCAACTGCGAAGCTAAGGAGGAGTGAGCCGTCCGCCAGTTCCTCCACGCTTTGCTCAACATGCCACAGTTCGTCGCGCACCCAGCGGGCGCGGAAGGGGTTGAACCGCAGCACCACGCGCACCGATGCCCCCCCTTGGAAAATGCCGAAAGCCCCCCCAAGCTGTTCCTGCCACTCTGACGCCGGGCGGGGGGTGAACGGCTGGGCGGAAAGCCTAACCTCATGCATCCGGCCAAGGTGAAACTTGCGCCAGTCGTCTCGGTCGAGACAGCGGGCCAGGAGCACCCAGCCGCCCATGTAGTGCTGTAGATGATGGGGTTCGACGAGACGTTCCGTGTGCGCGTTGGTGGAGGGGGCGAAATAGTGGAAGGCGAGCTGCCGCCGCTGCACCAGGGCATCGGCGACAATGCGGAATGTTTCGGCCTCGGCGGGAGCAAAACCGTGCCAGACGGCGGAGAAGGCCTCGTTGACCCTGGCTTCGGAGAGGCCGAAGGAGCCGGTGGCGGCGAACAGCTTGCGGCCGAAGGAGCGGATGGAGTGGCTGATCACCCCGGAGGCAGCGCCGGCAAGGAGGTTCTGCGCCAGGAGAACGGCGAGGAGCTCGTTTTGGGCGACCTCGAAGGGGGGAAGGGCGAAACCGCTCTCGGTGTAGTAATAGCCTTTGCGGTGGGAATCGTAATCCAGCGGCGCGCCGAGCCGGTCACGCATGAAATCGATGGTGCGCTGGGCGGTCTTGGCGGAGATTTCGAAACGGCGGGCGAGGCAATTGGCATTGGGAAAGGCTCCGCGACGAACTTCACTATCAAACCAGTAATAACGTTCGAATTTGAGATGGTCAGCCATGCCGACTCCACCGAGACCCCACCATGTCACCCTGCATTTTTCGTAGTGGCACACGCCCTCCTGTCCGCTAAAATCCAAATTCCCAAGAACCAGCACAAAAAAACCGCCCGATCGTCTTCGACAATGGCGGCTTCAGATGCTGCAATGTGCGGTCGTCAGGATCACCCCCAACTCCTAGGAAATCATAATAATTGAGTTCTCACCTGTAATACACTCCAAACCAGAGGGCGTCAACGGTTTTATGAACAAAACGGAATATAAGGTCGTAGTTCTTATTGAACGGATGGAAGGACAGAGCGTGACAGTGTGCCGGGAATTTCAAGGTCACAATACTCTATTCCCTGTCAAGCCAGATGAAGCCATTTCCCGTCACGCCATAACTATTCTTCAATAGCCGCCCTATCAGGCCTGGTGCCTGATGTCTCGAAATATCCGGTATGCAAGCAACACAAAGGGCCAGGCGTGCCAAAACAGGTCAAAGATATCGATCGGCTTTTTCAGCGTGCCGGCCATCAACATCTTCATCTTTTCCACGATATGAGGCTGAGGATAAAATGGCGCAAAGCCAAGGAGCAGCACAACCGGGATGAGAAACTTGTAGTCGAGCAGATTTTTCATGATTGCTCCCGTCTTTAATATGGCCGCAGCACATTCAGTCGCCGGTCGGCATCAAGGATAATCCCTTCAGCAGTCCGATGCATATGGAGAAAACCCCTGACTTCATCCACAAAAGATTGCGGCTTTTGACGGTATTCCGCCAGCATGCTGACAAAGAAATCCTCTTCATCGTCAAACCGGAACAGAGTGCGAAAGTGTATCGTCTCTTCCACGGTCCAGCCGGCCAGGGTGTGCATGGCGCGAATGGCCGCTTCCTTGGCAGGCCGCTCATTGCCGCTCCCAGCCCCGAATCGCTCCTTTGCCTCGGTAAACGAACCGCCATCACCTGGCTCGACAACGACAATGACCCCATCTTTGCGGAGAAGGCCGGCTGCCGTGTGCAGGCTACCGGACATTTCTTCAACAGGGACATGGTGCAGAGAGAGGGTGTAGATAACCATGTCGAAGCTCCCAGGGGGGAGATCCGGCACGCCGGTCTGATCCTGCATGAACGTCACATTGTCCGCGACAATGGTGGCCCGTGCTGTTTCGAGTGCCGCAGCATCGGGGTCGGTGGCTACAACCCGCTCGGCATGCTTCGCCAGGTCCTGCGTGATCCGCCCCTTGCCGCACCCTATTTCGAGCACTTCCTTGCCGCCAAGATCGCACCTGGACAGAATAGCGGCTATATAACGGTTTGTCGGGTCCTGGATCACCTGTATCCCCCCTCGCACACACCTGGCTTGACAGCCAGTATTTGCACCACCGATGCCGGGCCGGTATGCCCTCGCCCCTCCCGCACCTGCCGTTCAATCTGCACGGCATGGACAAATTCCAGTCCGGCAAGTTCCCGTTCCAACTCATCCAGCGACATGAGCATATCCAGGGACTTGGGCCCGCCGGTGCCGTAGGCGAGCTGCTCCTTGCTGAACGCCTCCAGCACGAAGACCCCGCCGGGCGCAAGCCCCTGCACGGCCGCACGATGGAGCGGAATGCGGATTGCCGGGTGCAAGTGGCAATAACAGGCGATGATCCCGTCCCACTGTCCCGGCTTTATCACAAACTCGCTCAGATCAGCATGTATCGTGGTAATGGCGACACCGCGCTCCATTGCCAGGTCCACGGCCTTTCGCAGCCCCACTTCCGATCCGTCAATCCCGGTCACCCGGTATCCCAGTGATGCCAGATACACGGCGTTTCTCCCTTCTCCCTCCGCAAGGGACAGAATCTTTCCTTGCGGAATCCTGTCGACTATCGATACGAGAAATTCATTCGGGGCAGTGCCGTAGGTAAACCCCGGTTCGCTGTAACGTTCATCCCAGTTCATGGTTTCCTGTCACCTCCAGGTTATTCTTTTCGCCGGCAATGCGGCCGTCGCTCACATGGAATATCCGGTCGAACCCTTCCACCATCCGGTGGTCATGGGTGACGACCAGGATGGCTGAATGGTTTTCCACCGCCAGTTTCTTCAGGAGCGTCATGACGTTTTTGCCGTTCCCGGTGTCCAGCGCCGCGGTCGGTTCGTCGGCAAGGATCACCTTCGGCCTGTTGGCCAAAGCCCGCGCGATCGCCACCCTCTGCGCTTCCCCACCTGAAAGGGCAGAGGGGTAGTTGTTCAGCCGATGCCCCAGGTTCAACGTGGTGAGGAGTTCCTCGGCCCTTTCCCTGGCCTCTGATCGCGGCAGGTGGTTTATCTCCAGCGCCACCATCACGTTTTCCATGGCGGTCAAAAACGGGATAAGGTTATGGGCCTGGAAGATGAAGCCGAGCTTTTCCCGGCGAATCCGCTTCAGGTCCAGCCCCGGCCGCCATCCTTCATCGGCGACGACTGTGCCGTCAATGACCACCTTGCCGCGGGTCGGTTCGTTGATCAGGCCGATGGAGGTGAGAAGCGTGGTTTTCCCGGACCCCGACGGACCGAGAATGGCGACCAACTCCCCCGGCTTGACCTGGAAGGTGGCATCAGAGATGGCCGTAACCATCGTCTCCCCTTTGCCGTATATTTTTGTCAGTCCAGCCACTTCTATGGCAAACATGTTTACCCTCCCAAGGCTTCCGCGGGCTCAACCCGGAGCGCCTTCCTGATCCCGACAAAGCTGGAAATCACACAGATGGCCATGACTATGGCGAAGAGTGACCGCAGGTCGCCGGACTCAAGGACGATCCGGCGGGGAAAGTGTTCGTAGGTCAAGAGTATCACGAAATAACCGATGCCGTAGGCGATGCCACCCATGAGCAGCGACTGCTGGAGGATCATGCCGACGATCACCCGGTTCGGGGAACCGATCAGCTTCAGGGTTGCGATGACCCTGATCTTGTCGAGGGTCGAGGTGTAAATGATCAGGGCGATGATGACCGCCGAAATGACGAGCAGGATGACCCGGAAAAGCCCCAGCTGCATCCTGGCCTTTTCGATCATCCCCTTGGTCAGGATCTTTGTCTGCTCTTCGCCGGAAATGGCGCGGAAATGGTTCCAGCGGCCGATCCGTTGCTGCACTTCCTGCAGATCCGCGCCGGGCGCCAGTTTTGCCACGACGGTATTTACCGTGTGGGTGGATTCCGTAATTCCCGATATGTTATTTTGCAGGGACTTCACCTGCGACGGAGAAAGGGACTGTATGCCGGCAACCCTCGCACCGGTTCTCTGCCGATCGTTTCTGATCGCATCGTTGTCTTTCTTGAACTGGATATCCTGGGCGTCGGCCAGGCTCACATAGGCGGCCGGATCGCCGCTGGACGAAACCATTTTACCCGTTATCCCGACCACTGTGTAGTCATGGAGCCCCAGATGGATTTTTTCTCCAAGCGCCATCTTCATACCCTTGGCAACAACCATTTCATAGTGCTTCTGGCGGATGCCCCGTCCGGCAACTATTACCGGCGGCCCGCCGAAACCGTTCAAATCGTGGCCGATGAGGAAAAAGCGGAACGGCTTACCCAGCCGCTCGATCTGGATCGTCTGGAAAGAAAGGGGCGATGCCTGTGCCACACCGGGAACCGCAGCGATGCGGTATCTGATGTCTTCAGGGATGCGGGAGTTCTCGGCGAAGGGGCCGTTCGTATCCTGCTGGACCACCCAGATGTCGGCACTGGTGGCGCCGAGAACCGCCAGGGCATCTGCGAAGAGCCCCCGGTAAATGCCCCCCATGCTCATCACCACGCCGAGGAGTAGACCCAGGCCGATGGAGGTGAGGATGAATCGTCCCCGGTGATAGCTTATGTCGCGGATAGCCAGGTTCATTGGGCCTTCACCTTCATCCCGTCCCTGAATTTGGCCATCTCCTGCGGAAGCGCGGCGACGACCAGCTCGCTTTTGTCCAGCCCGGCGGCAATCTCCGTGAAGTTGCACCGGTCTTCAACCCCCGCGGTGACCGTCTTGAATTTCAGCCTGCCATTCGCAACCGACCATACCCCCCTTTGTTTTTCCCTGGTGACCAGGGAGGCGGAGGGCAAGGCGGGAACGCTCTTTCTGGCTTCGGTCTCGATGTAGACTTCGGCCTGCTCCCCAAGCCGGTAATTCTTCAGCGGCTGGGCAAAGGCGACGTCCACCTCCAGTTCTTCGGTGACCCGGTCGCTCTCGCGGCCGAGGCGCGCCACCCGGCCGGGGAAATGCTCACCGGGGGCGGAGCGGAGCGTAATGACGGCCTTCTTGCCGACAGAAACCCCTTTCAGCTGGGACTCGTCCACATTGGCCTTCACCCAAACGGTCCGTGGATCTGCCAGGGTGAAAATCGCCATCCCCGGCGTCACCGTGGCCCCCATTTCCAGGTCCCTGGTGATCACAACCCCATCCTGCGGCGCATAGATGAGGGTATCGGCCACCTTGCTCCGGGCAAATGCAAGTCCGGCACGGTTTGCCGACTGCTCCATATTTACCGCCTCCAGTGCAGCGGTGCAGCGTGCAACCTCCGCCTTGGCGACCTGATAAACGTTCTCGAACTGCTCGGCCTCCAGCTTGGAGACCAGGTTCTTTTCCGCCAGGGACTTGAAACGATGGGCGTTTTTCTCTGCCAGGGCAAGATTGGCCCGGGCCTTCAGGAGATTGGCCTGCTCCACCTGCCGGTTTGATGCGCTCCTCTCCACCCCGGCCTCCGACTGATGCTGCTGCTGGACGACATCATCGTTTTCGAGCCTGGCAAGCAACTGGCCGCGCGTTACCCGGTCACCCTGATCGGCGTACAACGCAACTATCCTGCCGGTGATTTTGCTGGAAACCCCCACCACCACCTTGGCCTCAACGGTGCCGTTGCCGTAGACCTGCGCGGTCAGGTCGCGCATTTCGACCTTAACGACCTTTACCCGCGCCGGAGCAAGGATTGTCGACTTAAGGACGACGACAGCGACGAAAAGGATCAGGGGCCAGAGCAGATACTTTTTCTTTCGTGCCATTTTTTTCAGTAGATTCATTCTTCACTCCTTGGCGGTTGCTTCTCACTCTTTTCCCACCGCCCTGTCCAAACGGGCTGACGCGGTGTAATAATCATAGACTGCCTGTATATGGGCTGTTTCCGCATCAAGAGCCTGGGATTGGGCATCGGTGACCTCGATGATACTCCCGACCCCTTCCTGGTAGCGTCCCATGGCAAGAGCCTGGTTTTCCCTGGCGGCAGCCACTTCCTTTTCCGTCGAGGCTATGCGGGCGGTCGCCTCCCTGACGCCAAGCCAGGACGATTCCACATCCCTCACGACCTGCAGCCTCTGGTTGTTTTGCTGGGCGTCGACGGCCCGCAGCTGCGCCACGGCCTCCTTTTCCTGCTGCACCGTGGAAAAGCCCGAAAAGAGCGGTATGGTCAGGTTCAATCCGACGCCCCACACCGTCCCTCCCGGCGGAAACTCCCTGTCCGCATAACCGGCGCTCGCCGTCCCCGAGAGGATGGGGAGATAACCGCTCCTGGCAATTTTCAAGCCGGCGGCTGCCGAGCTTTTCAGCGCATTGAGCCGTTTCAGCTCGGCCCTGTTGGTCAGGGCCTCCTGCTGCACCCGGTTCCGTTCCGGTTCCGTATCAATCGCAGCAGAAGGCTCTACAACGGTGCTGGTTTCCAATGACGGAACACCCATGGCATTGGCAAGCTCGACCCGTGCGAGCTCCAGGTTGTTTTCCGCCCGGATCAGTGCGGTCTTGGCTGCAAACATGTTGGCCTCGGCCCTGGTCACATCCACCTTCGCCCTGATCCCCTCCCTGAAGAACTCTTCTGCCTGGCGATAAACCACTTCCCTTGCCCTGACAGTCTCTTTCACGGCATTGACCTGTTTTTCGGCAGCCAGCAGGAGATAGAAAGCCGCTCTGACCCGGTAAGCTATGTCCTGACGGGTTACGGCAAGCGTCTCGGCAGCAGCGGCGTTGTTGCCGCGCGCAGCATCAACAGCACCTGAGGTGCGGCCGAAATCATAGATGGTCTGCCTCAGGTAGAGGGCGTCCGTCTGCACTTCCGTTTGCTTGACGGCTTCGAGCGGCGTCAGGAAGGAGCGCCCTTTGCTCCAGTCTGCAGCAATGTTCAGTTGGGGGTAATAGTTGGCCAGTGCCTGGCCTGTCCGGGCCTCGGCGCCGTTCATATTCTCCCTGGCCTCGATCACCTGCGGGTGGTTTTTGAGCGCTATGGCCAGGGCGTCGTCAAGGGTCAGGGGAGATGCGGCATGAAGTGGCGAAGCCAAAAGGAGCCATGTTGCCACGACGGTCGAAAACAATTTCATAATGATTTACCTATATATTGCGTTCAGAATTTAATGCGATTGAGTACTCACATATAATGCAAAAAAAATCAGCGCACCAGCAGCAAAAAGTTATTCCAGAGTTTTTCCGCTTCCGCCTTGATGTCGAACGATGCGCCGCCGATGGTCCAGCGCAGCGCCGTGAACTGGATCATGCCGAGAAAAGTCAGCGCCGTCTCCCGCGGGGAAAGCCCCGGGCGCAAATCCCCTTCGTTGATCCCTGCGGCGATGACGCCGGAGACGGTCTCCACGTAGCTTCCCATGCGGAAGGCGATGTTTTCCGCCAGTCTGGGGTTCCCCAGGTGGACGTCCTCGGAAAAGATGAACCGAGGAAGGCCCGGATGCTCGTCAATCATGCTTATGTGCGAGAAAAAGATGGTCTCCAGTTTTTCCATGGGCTTCCGGCTTCCCGCCGCGATGGTTGCCGCCTTCCCCATGACGACCGTGCCGATGAAGTCCGCGAGGGCAAAATAGATGTCGTCCTTCCCGCCGAAGTGCCGATAGATGTTGGCTTCACTCATTCCGGCAGCTTCCGCGATGGCGGCAATGGTGAGCGCTTTTACCCCGCGCGTGCCTATTACCTCCAGGGCGGCCTGGACGATCTCTTCTTTTCGTATGCGTGTGCTTTTTTTTGGTTTCATAATGTTTGTTGTGAGTGTATATTCACATGATAAACCGACTTTTACTTCGGAGTCAACATATTATCTGCTCGCAGTCGGCAATGCCATGCCACACGAAACAATACGTATGGATGTTTTTGCACCTGTTTGCACCCGAAGTGCAGATATTGCATCATTTTACCTGACCACCCTCCAGCGCCACGCGCATATTGCCAAAGATATCAACATGTTACACATTTGGCATGCGGTGTGATTAGTATAGCTCAAAAATCACACCACAGGAGGAAGAGGAAATGAAAAGAAAAATCATCAGCACGGTAGCAGTAATGGGGGTCCTTCTCTCGTTGAGCGCGGCAGACGTTTTTGCAGGGCGTGGCAACGGTGCGGGCAGCGGTGGCGGCAAGGGCCTTCGTGACGGCAGCTGCGTGAACACGACCGGAACGGCCACGAATGCGACACGGCCGGCAGGTTCGCAGCGCAGGGACGGCACCTTCCTGACAACCGGGGTGACCGCCAACGGTTCAACCACCCGCCCCGCTAACGGCAAAGGTCTGCAGGACGGCAGCCGTCTGGCCACCACTCCTGCCACGACCGCCCCGGCGGCGCAGTAACTCGAAGCTTTAACGGCAAGCATTCCCTCCATACGACTCGTATGGAGGGAATTACTTTTATCGTCCCAGTTGTTTAGAGCCATGATATGCACTTTGGCAGATATCAAAGCAATATTGTGATGGAGGAAACCGGAAATGAAACAACTCCTTATCCAGGGTGTATTAATTTTGGCCACCCTTGCCTGGGGAGGCGAAACCGCTGCATTCTGGGGAAACGATGCCGAGCTGGGCACAAGCGGCCTGGATTACGCGAAAGGCTTTGATATCAATACGGTTGCCACAGTGAAAGGGACCATTGTGCAATCCCCCGTAGATCGGGGACAGGGCCATGCAATCATGGAAATGCGGACGGAGCAGGGACAGCTTAATGTGATCATGGGACCATGGTGGTTCTGGGAAAAGAATTCGATTCCGCTTGATAAAGGACATGAGGTGACCATAAGCGGGTCAAAGGCGCAGGGGAAGGATGGGGGGCTTTATCTGTTTGCCCAGGAGATCACAAACCGTTCCAAAGGACATTCTCTCACCATTCGCTCCGAAACGGGTGTTCCGCTCTGGTCGCGCGCCGACGCGAACGGCGCTGATGCTTCGAACCGGCGAACCGGTGCAAACTCCCGTCATGGCGGTGGTAACCGGTATGGCTCTTTCGGCGGCGGAAGGGGCGGCGGGGGACATGGCGGACGCAGATGATGCCGGCTCGTCACCCGGGCGCCGGCTACCTGTTTGAGGGCTGAAAGGATTAACGCATGAATTTATACTTTATCGCCAGTTCGTTGCTTCTGGCGATGTTATCACCAACTTGGGTGTACGCCGCTGAAGAAGAGAAAATCCCGACAGTATCGGTCAGCCTGGGCGTTGAATTCGCTTCCGGCAAGTACGGCACCGACATTACAACCGACACTGTTTACATGCCGCTGATCGTGACCTGGTTTCCCACTGCCCGTCTCGACGTGGGAACGGAGATTCCTTTTGTCTATCAAAGTTCATCGCTCGTAACCACCGATATTTTCAGAGCATCACAGGTGAACGGCACGGCAAAGCTTGTCGCACGCCAGGGGGGGCCGGGGGGAAAGGGAGGAAATCATTCTGCCGCATCATCC
This sequence comes from Geotalea uraniireducens Rf4, assembly GCF_000016745.1. Taxonomy (GTDB): domain Bacteria; phylum Desulfobacterota; class Desulfuromonadia; order Geobacterales; family Geobacteraceae; genus Geotalea; species Geotalea uraniireducens. The sequence continues at coordinate 4,011,343 of NC_009483.1, forward strand.
AACGGAGCCGCAGAACCTGCGACTTCCGGAATGGGGGACATTATCCTCCGTATCGGTTATGTCGCATTGGCTGAAGGCCGGAGAGCGCCGAGAATCCGCCCTTCCCTGTTCGTAAAATTCCCCACCGCCAGCGAACGTGACGGGTTGGGAACCGGAGAATTAGATGCAGGCGCAGGCATGGAGGTTTCCAAGTGGTTTGACGATCTGATCGTAACCGCCGAGGCCTTTTACAACTACCAGGGAAAGGCAGCCGGTTTGGGTTTGAAAAATTACGTAAGCTATACGGTCGGCACAGGGTATCAGCTCACCGACCGATTCCGGCCGTTGCTCCTCGTCAGGGGAGCTTCCGAACCGGCCGAAGATGCGACAGATCTGCTTGAACTGCGAGCCAAAGGATTCTATGAAATAACCCGTAGGACTGGAATAGAAATGTACGCAGCCAAAGGAATAACGGACAGCAGCCCGGATTATGGCGGCGGAATAACCATGTATTATATGTTTTGAGCAACCCGATGCCGACACGGATTATTACCGGAATTGCATGCGGCTTTACGCTGTTTATCGGCTGGTTTACCTGGTCCATGTACACCACTGCACGGCCCATTGCCGAGGAAAGCCTGCGCGGCGCGGCGCTGTCGATTGCCGCAGCCGTTGAGCACCTTGCCGACTCGGATCCATCCTTCGCCATGCTGGACGGTTATACATCCCCCGACCTGGCCTATCTTTCCGTTTCCGACCATAATGGCATCATCATCTTTCATACCAATAGCCGGCTTATCAACCAGCGGCTGAAAACGTCCTTAAACCGGCCCAGAGGCGCAAACGGATTTGACGAGCGACGGGTGCGTCTCGGCACCGGCGAGGAAGCATATCTGGCCCGCATGCCGCTGCACGCCGACGGGAAAGAGTACCTGCTGACCCTCGCTTTGCATACCCATCGCTATGATCGGGTTATCCGGCGCGCGAAAACAGGGGTGACCGTTCTTGCTGCCATGGTATGCACGGGATGGCTGCTGGTTATGATCATATCCCGCTATATGCGTCGCGAGGAAATACATCGCCTAGAGATGCACCATCGTGAAGAAATGGTAAGACTGGGAGAGTTGGGGGCGCTGCTTGCCCATGAGATTCGCAACCCGCTGGGCGGCATAAAAGGCTTTGCCCAGCTCGTGGAAGAATCGGACGATGCACAGCGGTCGGCCGGTTTTGCATCGAAGATCGTGGCACAGGCATCCCGGCTGGAGGATTTGGTCAACGATCTGCTCGCCTTTGCCCGCGAAGAAAAAGATGCACACCTACCGCTTGATCTGGCCCCGCTGGTAGAGGAAAGTGTCGCACTCGTGCGCCATGAAGCCGAACAGCAGCACATCGATGTGAAGCTCTCCATAGCACACGGAATCGTTGTCCCGATAGCGGCAGAACGGATCGAACAGCTTCTGCTCAATCTATGCAAAAACGCCGTGCAAGCCATGCCCGACGGAGGTGAACTGCGTGCCGAACTGCGCCGGGAGCGCAACATGGCGATAATAACCATTGCCGACAACGGCATCGGGATACAACCAACGTATCTGGATCATATCTTTGAACCATTCTGGACCAGCAAGGTGCGAGGGACGGGTTTGGGACTGGCGCTCTGCCGACGGATTGCCGAAGAACACGGCGGCGCCGTCCGGGTGAAGAGCGCTGTGAACCAGGGGAGCGTGTTCACGGTAGAACTTCCATTGACGACATGAAAATTCCGAGGTGACGGGTATGTCCGCAAATATTCTCGTGGTCGAAGACGATGCCGGATTCAGCGAACTGCTGGCAACGATCCTCAAAGACGACGGCCACATGGTGACAATTGCAACCGATGGCGGCGAAGGCTTGCGACGTATCAGGCAGGAGCGGTTCGACCTTGTTCTGAGCGACTTGAAGATGCCGGTGAAAAGCGGTCTCGAACTGTTCCGCGAAACCCGCCAGGACGCTGCACCGCCTCTGTTCATCTTCATAACCGCCTTCGGCAAAGTGGAAGAAGCAGTTGCCGCCATCAAGGAAGGTGCCTTCGATTTTCTGACCAAACCGCTCAAAGACCCGCGCAGCCTGCGTGACTCTGTCAAACGGGCACTGGAGAGTGTGGAGCGCGAACGGCTGTTTATCTCGCTGAAAGATATGGAACGGTCCGGTCTCCCGCCGGACGAACTGATCTTTTCCGGCTCGGCCATGGACGCGGTAAGAAAAATGATTTATGATGTAGCTCCCTCGACGGCAACGGTGCTGATTCATGGCGAAAGCGGCACGGGCAAAGAGCTCGTTGCCCGGATGATCCACCTCTTGAGCAAACGAAAAGGAGCAGCCTTCATCCCGCTGAACTGCGCGGCCATCCCGGAAAACCTGCTTGAGAGCGAACTGTTCGGCCACGAAAAGGGGGCTTTCACCGGCGCCATGCAGGCACGACGAGGCAAGTTCGAATTGGCCGAGGGAGGGACGATCTTTCTCGACGAAATCGGTGAAATGCCGGCACTGTTGCAGGCAAAGCTGCTGCGCGTCCTCCAGGAAAGGGTCTTCGAACGGGTGGGAGGCTCAATGCAGATCAGGACGAATGTGCGAGTGATTGCTGCCACGAATAGGGATTTAAACCGGGAGGTGGCAGAAAAGCGTTTTCGTGACGACCTGTTCTACCGGCTGAACGTGTTCCCCATCACCGTGCCTCCGCTTCGCGCAAGGCTTGACGCCCTTGCCGGTCTGGCTCGCTACTTCTGTGCCCGGTTCGCCGTAAAAACCGGCAAAAAACTGAAAGGTATCAACCCGGAGGCGTTGCGGCTCATGAAAGCCTATCACTGGCCCGGGAACATCCGTGAACTGCAAAACGTCATCGAACGCGGAGTCATCCTGGCACGAGAAGAACTTACCGCCCCCGAGTTGCCGGCCATGATTGCCGGAAAGGAAACGGAAGGTGGCCCAAAGGTCGGCATCTTGAAAGACATCGAACGAAACTGCATACTGGAGGCGCTGAAAAACAACCGTGGAAACCGGCGCATGGCAGCCGAGACACTCGGAATTTCAAAGCGGACCCTGCAATACCGGCTCAAGGAGTTGGGACTGGTCGCCGGTAAAACGGAAATTACCCCATAGATTACGGCAAGCCAGCGTTGTCCGGTTTGGTTTTTGCTTACGTCCCGTAGGGACAGAATACTGGTAGCCGGGGAATTCATTCCCCGGTCATCCAGGCGAAATATCATCACGTCACGTACGTGACGTGGGGAAATATAGCATCTCATCCGGGGGATGAATCCCCCGGCTACATTCGAACGCCCCTAATGGGGCTTAACAACCTTGATGCACAAACCAAACCGGACAACGCTGACGGCAAGCAGACATTTCAGCCGCCGCATTCACGGAAATCCCTTCTCCGACAACATCAGCAAGAAAGGTCTAAGATCCATGATGCAAAAAACAACACGAGAAAAACTCTACTCCACGGCAAATCTCCTGGCAATCGTCACCATCTTCTACAATCTGGTCGAGGGGATCGTCTCCATCTGGATGGGGGCGGCCGACGAAACACTGGCGCTGTTCGGCTTCGGAGCGGATTCATTTATCGAGGTATTTTCGGCGATTGGAGTCTGGCACATGATCAGCCGCGTCAGGGCCAACCAGGGAGAAATGCGGGACGAGTTCGAGCAACGGGCGCTCACTATCACGGGTGCGTCGTTCTACCTGCTGACTGTCGGCCTGGTGCTGACTTCAATCATCAACATCTGGCAGCAGCACAGGCCGGAGACGACTCTCTGGGGTATCGTCATCTCCTCGATTTCCATATCCTTCATGTGGCTGTTGATCCATTATAAAACGAAGGTCGGCAAGGCGCTCAACTCTCCCGCCATTCTTGCGGACGCAAACTGCTCGCGAGCTTGCGTCTACCTGTCTGTAGTATTGTTTGCCGCCAGTGTCGGCTACGAAATAACCGGCATAGGCAGTCTCGATTCCGTTGGCGCCCTTCTGATCGCGTGGCTGTCATGGAAGGAAGGCCGGGAAGCTTTTGGCAAGGCCAAGGGATTGAACTGCTCGTGCAGTTGCAATTGCCGACAATAGGCATTGAACCCCAAAACGGCAGTTAGCCACGAATGACACGAATAAACTCGAATGTTTTTAACCTCCTTTTAAGTCTTGAGCAGTCACCGATCCGGTGAGTGTTCTGCATCACAAAAGCTTGTATATTCGTGACAATTCGTGAAAATTTGTCAACCACATCACCACCCTCGACCCGCAGGCAGTAAGGTTTAAATGGGCAAGATTATTTCTTGCCCATTTTTGCGATGTGCCAAGCAACCTTGTTTCAACTTTGCCGGTCAAAAAGTCTCCTGATTAGCAAAAAAAAGATTGACCGTGATGAGACTGACAAGCCCCGCTTGTCGGGCGGGGCTTGTCAAAAATAAGGAGTCCCGGCAACGGTTAATAGACGCCGCCAGGGCTGTAAGATCCCATACCGTTACGGCAAGGGCTTGTGGTGTTAGCCGAGGCACACGTAGCACTTCCTGACGTTAACTCACCAGCTGCGGTCAAAGGCCTATGGTTGGTGAGGAACAGCGGAGTGACCGTGTTTCGTATGAACCCGTACGGCCTGCTCGTTTCAGTTGTGCCTGTCGGCCACCTTGCATCGGTACCCGTACCGGCCAGCCTGTTGAACCCGTGAACATCTTCCCCCCGACGGGGACGTGCAGCGTTGATATCGCTGGAATGGCAATAGTTGCACCCGTAACGCATATAGGCAACCATGTTGTTGTTTGTGCTGCTGGCAAGCGCCGAGCCTGTTCCGTGGTGACTTGAGGTGCTGGTATCATAACCGGCATGACACACGATACAGAACGTCACTTGATTGGTGGTTGCGGCCGGGGTGCCGGTGACTGTCGCAACGCCCCGCAAGGTGACTGCAGAGCCGTGAGCGGTAACCGTGCTGGTCTGGACACCAGTTGCGCCCACAGGAGCATGGCAGTCCCAGCAGGAGATCAGGTTGCCATACTGGGTATTATTGCCATTCGTCTTTGCCAGATTCCAGGGAACGGCCATCCTGCTGCCCTGCGTATAGCTGTTGTTCTGCTTGCCCAGGACCGGGTGGTAGGACGAGTTGGTCGTGGCAAAGGCTGCCTTGATATCCGTGACTCCGCCCAGCACCCCATTGGCCGTCACCCCTGCACCGGTATACCCTGCACCGGCAATGGTAGTCCCGAAGGGCTTCTCTGCCGTTCCGGTTGTCGGCACCCGCGCCAAGGTACTTGCCGCGCCGTTATTATCGTGGCATTTCAGGCAGAGGTTGAACTGGATCGCCTGGACCGCGGCCTCAAGCGAAGCATTGCCCAGATCTCGGCTGAACCTGGCAAACGTCATGTCGGTAGCGGTGCTTGTATAGTTGCCCGCTGTCGTGGCAGTCCCGTTGTGGGTTACGCCCTTAATGGTTGCGCCGGTATCGGGATCGCGCAGCTCTATTAATCCGTTTTTGTGATACGTCGCGTTCGGAGAACCGCTCGACATGTCCCCTTCCATGTGGCAGACGCAGCAGTCGTACTTGGTAACAACCGTATTGGCAGGAATCCCGCCCGATGTCGAACGCTTATGACTCCATGTGTTTTTAAACTCCGAAGCTACAGCGCGACGAGAACCGGTTCCGGCCAGTGGTCCGGCGTTGATAGCCACAGTCGAGCCATGGCAGCCAACGCAGTCAAGGACTCCCGTCGCCCCCCAGGTTAAGTTGATGTGACAACCGTTCGAAGAACAGGTGCCGCCCGTTGCAGCATAGCTATAGGTAAATGAAATCCCCTTTGAGGTATTTGGCGTAACGTTATAAGCGTTGTTTATGTGGTTTGCAACGGTAGTTACAGTGGTGCCGTTCGTAGTGACGGCGTAATGACAGTTATCACAGGTTATGGAGTGACCTCCGAGGCCATGGCTGTTCTTCTTCGGCGAATTGTTCGCATAGGCAGGCGGATTGCCATGACAGCTTGCACAGTTGATGGTGGTCGCACCCCATGTTACTGTCGCCGTCTGGCCGGTCAATGTTCCGGTCGATACGGATGTGCCGGTGGAGTGACAGTAAATGCCGGCACAGGAGCCGAAAGCGGCGCTTGGCGCTATGGCGCCGGTCTGACCACTGGCTGCGCCTTTGTACGTGGCAGTAGCGGTAACTTTCACGTCAGTGGTATTCAAAGCCCACTTCACGTTGCCGTCAATATGCGAGTTATCGGTATATGCCGTGTGACAGGTTGCACATGTGTAGGAATAAGTCGCGGCATGTCTGTTGTGAGATCCGGTCTGCGGAGCTTTAGCCGCCGTAGTTCCATGACAGGCGCCGCAGACGTCCTGGGAAGAACCGGCTACCCAGGACGGATTCAGAGATCGGTTTGCACCGGACCAGTTGCCGTGACAATAAACATTACAGGAGTTGCGGTAACTGGCGCTGGTCCTGGTAATAGTGCCGGTGTTACTCGCGACGAAAGAGTATGGCGTGTTAAGCGGGGTATGGCCGCTGAATGAGCCGAAGGCAGCCGTCCCGACAAAGCCGGGGAAGGTAGTGCTGTTGGCAACAAAACCCATTTGGATGCTGTTGCTGACGACCGGCATGGTGTTACCTGTGTGGCAGGCAGCACAGGTCATGAGCCTTGTCGTCACATGCGCGGCATGGGCGCCGGGGCTTAACGGACTGGTAGCTCCGGTTGCAGGTTCGGCAAGGCCTCCGGCACCGGTGGTGGCAACATTGGGCGGATTACCATGGCACGTGTCACAGCCCGCCTTGAAACCAACTTTATGCGCATGGCAGCTTACGCAATCTTTCCTGTTACCATGGTTCTTGTTGCCGGGCAGTATTTTACTTGAACTGTATTGATGATATTTCGTTCTGTGGTGACAGACTTCACAGACATTTTGCGATTTTGTTGCATTGGTCGTACGGCTGTCATCTCCTAATATCCCGTAATCCAGGACTGTCGACGTGATACGATTGAAGATAACAGGCTTTGCAAGAATTGTAGAGCTAACCAGTTTTATATTAGTAGTTAAAGGATGGTGGCAGGTGGTGCAGTCCCAGCTTGTCCCCCAGGTGCCGTAATTGGTCGTGCCAATGTTGGGATTGGCACTGTTGTGCATGAGGTCCAGGGTGACCGCAAGGGTCACTGGCACACCACTGCTGCCGAAGAGGACCGATAGAATGACGATCGCCAGGAATATCCCGCTAAGGCGCTTCCTGTTTGTGGTTTTCCTCTGTTGTTCCCCACCCCTCATCTCACCCTCCCAACTTTTTGCATGTACCCTGCGCTGTCCTGACGTAAAGCCCCCATATCGTTCACCGGTCTTTTCAGAGCAAATATGGCAGCCCTGAGGCTCTTCAGGTGATTGATGTATGTGGCTAGTGATGCGGGTTCGCCCGCATAAAGGCGCCCCATATCGTCGGCGATCCGCCCATGGACCTCGAAGACCACACGTCCTGCACTGTTCCGACGCGGTGAGTAGTGAATGGTTGAATCCAGCGTAAGGAGCCCCGCAAGAAGATATACATCCTCGATTATTGAAACTTCATAATCCTCTATCACAAACGGCTGCTGCTTCATGATTCCTCCCCTATTCAGAAAATTAGAGATTCTTTCAACCTTGACAGAAAGCGGAATATTCCGCTGTATGACCATTTATCACGCCTAAAAACTGCTCAGTTGGCCTGCCAGAACCGAGCATTAACGGGCAGCAACGTATTACATGATGTTGATTATCAACCTCCTACAGTTATACTAATCCCAATACGGATATATAATAAATCATAATTAAGCATTTTAAATGCCAGTTGTCCTAAAAACGGCATTTGAGCCGCAAAGACGCCAAGAACGCGAAGAAAATCAATACATTTGATACAGAAAACCTTCTTACCCAAAAGGTGATCACAGGCTGTTTATTAACTCTTTGATTTCTTTGCGAACTTTGCGGCTTTGCGGTAATGAACTGCTTTTTCTAGGATTGTAGGATAAATCAAAATTGTGACGGGCTCGCAGGATCAGGGGAACCTTGTGATACTAGACAGTACGATGGGGAGTTTGAGGTAGAAGACCATCACCAGATCGGTGACTACTCAGGGCGTAACAAGGGTTGAAAACATTCGATGCCGAATGACATCGGCAAAATTTAGCCGGTGGGACTCAGTTGCTTGATGGAATTATGCCCTCTCCCGGTCTTAGCTACAGCCACTTCTTTCGTTTGAAATAGAAGAGGAGAAAAACAGCGACCGTGAGCATCAGGAAGAGGCAGGCGAAATACCCCCACTGCCAGTGAAGCTCGGGCATGAGCTGGAAGTTCATCCCGTAGACCCCGGCGATGAAGGTAAGGGGGATGAAGATGGTGCCGATGATGGTGAGGAATTTCATGATCTCGTTCATCCGGTTGCTGATGCTCGAAAGATAGACATCGAGCATTCCCGCCAGCATGTCTCGGCTCGCCTCGACGGTGTCGATCACTTGGATGGCATGGTCGTATAGGTCACGCAGGTAGACCACGACAGTTTCACTGATGAGCTTGGATTCCCGGCGCTCGAGGGCGCCTATCACCTCGCGGAGCGGCCAGACCGCCTTGCGCAGGAAAATCACCTCCCGCTTCAGCTGGTGAATTTTCCGCACCGTCTCTGGGCGCGGATCGGTCACCACCTCGTCCTCCAGTTCCTCGATACGCTCCCCCACCCGTTCCAGGACCACGAAATAGTTGTCGACAATGGCGTCCATAAGGGCATAGGCGAGATAGTCGGTCCCCATCTCCCTGATCCTCCCTTTACCGCTCCTGAGACGCTCCCTGATCGGGTTGAAAACGTCCCCCTCCATTCCTTCCTGGAAAGAAATGACGAAGTTGCTCCCGAGAATGAGGCTCACCTGCTCGGTGACGATTCCCCCCCCTTCCTCGTTGCGCAGCATTTTCAGAACAATGTAGAGGTAATCACCGTAATCCTCCACCTTCGGGCGCTGGTCGGTGTTGAGGATGTCCTCCAGAACAAGGGGGTGGAGACCCTGACAATCCCCCACCTGCTGGACGATCTCGATCTCGTGGAGGCCCTCCACGTCGATCCAACTGACGATGGAGGTGTCGGAGTAATAGAAGCACTCCTTAAGGGCCTTGATCTCCTTTTCCTCGCAGCCTCCGGCATGGTAATCCATGACGGTGATCTTGATTTCCCGGTCGCTCTTCTCGCCGATGTGGACGAGGGTGCCGGGGGGGAGACCGCTCTTGATTGATCTCTTCTTGATATTTTTCGCCATCATTTACCGCCTGAAAGTAAAGTGGCTAAGGCATCTTGAGCAGACGTTCGCTGCGCCAAACGCGGACAATGCGAATCCGGATGTCATCGAGCCGATAAATTATACGAAAAGGTGGATATACAATCTCTCTCAAATGAGCAACCCCAAACTCAGGCACAATGCGACCGCTTTCAGGGTAGTCGGTAAGTCGTTCCACCTGAGAAACCACTTCTCCCAGCAGTCGTTCGCCCACGTCCGGAACTTGCTGTTCAGCATACCACTCCAGTATTTCTTCAAGATCCTTCACTGCCGATGCAGCGAATGTGATTTGCTGATTCCGCGGCATGGTTTCAACCCAAGCCGAGATGTTTTTTGACATCTGAAAGCTTCATTTCCCGCCCCTCTTCCAGGTCCATCAAGCCCTGGACTACGCCACGCAGGAACGCCCGCTCTTCAACTTCCGTCTCGTAATCCTTAAGTGACTGGACAACGGCAACGCCTCGCCCCCTGTTGGTCAGGAGCACCGGTCTATGAGTCTTATCGACCTGATTGACAACTCGACCGGGATTAACCTTCATATCGCTTAACGGGACGATATCTTCGGAAAACTTGGTAGATGTTTGCATAGCTTCTCCTTAACAGTGCCTTTTATAGCACCAATGATAGCACCCGTTAAAAGGTCTGGCAAGTGATCAATGTCGCCCTCAATTCTACTATAATCCGGTTATCTCGCGATCCTTGGGGTACTCCACCAGAATGCCGAAGGTCAGATCCTTCTTCTCACCCGCTTTGAGCGGAATTTTCCAGGTGACCTTGCCGTCGGTCCCGAACTCATCCGGCTTGATGGACGGGTCATCCAGGGAGACCTTTATCTCTTCGTCACCCGCCAGCGGCAACTGGTCGCGAAGGATGACAGTCACCGGCTCCTTGCGGAAATTGACCAGTTCGATGCGGTAACGGTAGCTGACGCGGCTGTTGCCGAACATTCCGGCTTCCTTGTGCTGTTTCAGCTCTTCGCGCTTGACCGTCACCTGATCGTCCGTACCGAAGAAGAGGTCGAACTTCTCTCCGACGGCGACCTTCTTCAATTGCGAGCTGCCGGTGTAGGTGTTGCCGGTAAAGGTGTTGACCTTGCCCGGCAGGAGCGGGTAGGCGGCCCGGTTGACGATCTCGGACTTGAGAAACACATATGGCGAGAGTTTCGGAATCGCCATGAACTCCAAGCTGACCGGCAGTTGTTCGATGGCAACGACGCTGCCGTGCTGTGTGCCGTCGGAAGGGACATCAAGCGGACGTGGAATGTGAAAGGCAACGGAGGATTGCTCTTCACTCATCTGGGCAGTCTCAAACTCAGCAGGCGCCTCTTCGGCACGTTTATCTTCTACCAGACCACTGTCTGTGTATATCCGACGTCCCTTTTTCGCTATAAAACCCACGACCGGTGCAGCTGGGGCAGCTTCATACACCCTCTGCGCCTCCAATAGCGGCTGCGGGCGTAAAAATGATATGCGCCAGGGGAACAATTCCGGGGGAGCGCCGCCGGCAGCGGGCCGGGCGGTGGAAAGGGTCAGGTCCACATTGTTCCAGTCCTCGCCGGTCTGCTGGCGCACCATAGCCCGGAAGGTCAACTCGGCAGTTTTGGCGTCTGCGGCCAGACGGACATCATAGGAGGGGACCCAGCCTGCCTGTGGAATAACCGTAGCAAGGTCGAGCGTCAGGTTTCCCTCACGGGCCACATCCAGCATCACCTCTACGATTTTGGTTTCTTTCCGGCGCGAACCTGTCGATTCATCCCGCTGGCGGCGCAGGGCATCGATCTTGTCCCGGATGCTCTTCTTTTCCGTCTCGATCGCAAGGTTCTGTTCCTCAATCCTGGTGACACCCGTGCCGACAAAGCCGGCGGCGTCCTGCAGTTCCGCCGCAGTGGGGCGGCCGATTGCCAGTTCCTTGGAGATGCGGTCTCCCCAGGCGACACGGATCGATTGAAGAAACGCTCCCTGTGAAGACAGGCCGGCCTTTTTGGCGTCCAGCGCACCGGAACGTTGCTCCAGAGCGCGGATTTCCTCGTCAAGCTCCTTCACCCGCGTCTCGCCGCTCTGCTCAAGAAAGGCCCGTTTGACCTCCAGTCCCACGATTGTCGCCCCGGCGCTCCCCTTGCCTTCCACCCGTACCGAATCGTCCTGAATCAGCGTGGGAAGGCTGTCGAAAGTGATCAGATAATTGCCGGGCTTGAGGTTGTGAGAAGCAGTGCGCAAGGTCAGGGCGCGGTCGGGAAACACAGTTACGGCGGTAATGCGGGAGGCGGCCGGTATCCGTTTCAGATCAGCGGAAAAGGTGAGTGTCGGCGCCAGCAGGAGAATCAGAAACAGAAAGTATCGCAGGTTCTTCATCGATATGCTCCTTATCAAACGTGATATGGATTATTCCTTTTTTATCACGGCAAGGGCCAATATAGTTCCAGTTCATGCTATTCCTCTTTACTTCATTCCCCCAGCTCGTCGATGGCGTTGTTTGTGCTGCTGTTGTTCCATGACAGCACGGAGAAGCTTATTAGCCCTTGTCTGGTAGCCTCTTCCTTCCTTTTTCAGCCAGTCGATAACATCAGCATCAAGGCGAATAGCAATGAGCTTTTTCGCTGGAGGTAATACAAGTGCTTTTTCAAAAAACTCGTCACCCAGTTCAGGTATATCCGAATAATCAATATCCTCGTCCTTAATGGCGTCGAGTCTCTTCAAGTCGCTTTTTATAGATTTCTTTTTCTCTTTCATTGGCTTTCCTCATTGATATGATTCGCGTTGCACTGCTGCGGCGGGTGTAGATTAGGACGACCACACGACCCCTCCCCCTCACGGTCTACTTGGATATTAATACCGGATTTTGTCTTATTGTGGGCTGGATAATACGGTTTTTATGAAGGGATTTCAATAGAGATTGTGATTGGATGGGGTGTATTCTACTTACTCTCTTGAAAACCACTCGGAGGTGAGGTGTTCGTTCCTGCAGGGGAAACAACGATTATTTTCTTCACATCGACCTCGGGAGAGGACATAAATTCCTTGTCGATTTCACCTGTTATTTCAACAAGTGTAGTAGGGTTTATGGGGGTTCCGTAAGGAAAATACTTGTCGTCTACATCTATTGTGATTTGACCGGTACTATCAGCAAAAATATACTTGTCGTGGGATATTTTCTTGAGAATATGCCCCCTCAATGTAACCCACATATCATCCACAGGGTTTTGTAATACTGCTTTTACGCTCGTTGGGTTTGTATGTTCAGTGCTTACGAATTGCCCAACCGAAGGGACTGCCGTTCCGATTACAACAAGAAGCGCCATGACAAATAAACATTTACGCATGAAATCCTCCTTTCATATTTTTTCTTAAAACTCTCAAGACCATGGTTGCGTCTTCGGCCCTCTCAGGACCAACCCACAGGCTGGATTCCAGCGAGCATAAGGACCGTTGGGGCAATATCGATCAACCTTGCGGGCTCGGCCTGGAGTTGGCGCCGGGGCTACCGGCGCGCCCCGACGAAGGATACCCGCCGCAGCCAGGCCTCTGTCGGGAAGGCTTGCTCCGTCCAGGTAGCCCCGCCATCCGTGGTGTGCAGGATGATGCCCCGGTTTTCGGTGCCCCCGCCGACCACCCACGCCTGCCGCTCATCTGTCGCGGTCACGCCCAACAGGTAGAAGCCGGTCCGGGGCACGGTCTGCTTGGTCCAGGTTGCGCCGCCATCGGTGGTCTTGTGAATGCCGTCGAAATCGGTAACCACCCAGACGGTGGACGAGTTCACCGCGCAGACACCGTTGGCGTCGCCGGGATCGAGGGATATGACCTGGGTCCAGGTGCTGCCGTCGAGGGTGCGACAGACGACTTGGCCGGGGGGGTTGAGGGGTGTGCCGCCTACAGCCCAGGCGGAAATGGGACTGAGGGCGCTAACGTCAATCAGGTGGTCGGAGAAGATGCCCGGCCCGCCCTGCCGCGTCCAGTGGGCGCCCCGGTCGGTACTGTACTCCACCACCGGATAGTCGGTGCCGCCTTTGTCGCCGACGACCCAGACCGCCCCGGAACCGACCGCGTCCAGCCGCTGGAAGTTCGATGGAGGAATAGCCGGGGTGTTCTGCTTCACCCAGGTCCGGCCGGCGTCGGTGGTGTGCAGGATAACGCCGCCGGAGCCGCAGGCCCAAGCCTCGCTGGGGCTGACGGCCTTGATGCCGGACAACTCCTTCCCCGCATCGGGGGGAACCGTCTGCCGGTTCCAGGTGCGTCCGCCGTCGCTCGTGTACAGGATCACGCCGAGGTTCTCCGCGCCACCCACTGCCCAGGCGGTGAGGTTGTCCACTGCCGTGACGTCATCAATCTCCACGTTGGGAATCTCCGCGGGCGAGCCTTGCCGCACCCAGGTCCGGCCGCCGTCGGTGGTGTGCAGGATCACGCCGTAGCCGGCATCCGGCTTGCCCACCGCCCACCCTACCGGCCCTCCCGACCACGAGTCGTTGCCGCCGCACCCCGCGGCCAGCAGGCTCAGCCCCACCACCACAGTTGCCATCGCTCCATAGACTAACGCACGCATCTTCGCATCCTCCACCTGACAGATAAACCCGGGTTCCGAACCACCATCACCACGAATAGTTGCTATGATTCTCACCGCCGCAGCTGCCGTTGCAGGTGCCGTGACCGTCCCCTTTTCCCGAACGGGTGTAGGTAAAGCCGCTGGGCATTTGTATAATCACGTTCGCATCGTTGTGCAGCGTCCTGTTGCTCGGCCCGTGAGTGGATTGCCCGTGGCCTGCTGTACCGTGGCAGCTGGTGCATGCGATGCTGCCATGATGATCGGTGTGCAGGCCGCCCACGTCAGGGAAAGTGGTGCCGATTGGCCGGCCGGCGTTCGTGCTGCTGCCGTGGCAGGAATAGCAGCCGGTCGTCGGGCTCCCTTTCGGTGCAGCTTTGGTGTGGCATCCCTGGCAGTCGGGCGGCGTACCGGCAGTCGGAGGATAGGGGTAGCCGGTCGTTTTGCCGTTGGTGTGGCAGCCGCTCGTCACGCAGCCTGAGAATGGAGAAGCTCCTGCCGCCGACATGTGCGCTGCTCCGGTATAGGGGAAGCTGTGGCCGCCGCTCGGCTTGAATGCGTCGATGGTCGAACTTCCCGTATGGCTGTGGCAGCTGGTGCAGCGAATGCCGGCGTTGTGCCCGTCGCCGCTCGTCTGGGTATAGTGGTTGGTCGTGGTATGACAGGCGTTGCAGATGCCGTTGAAGGGGGCCGCGCTCTTCGCATAGTCGGTGCCCGTCGGGGTCGCCGACAGCGTGAAGGTTACGCTCTGGGAGCTCTGGGTCGTCGGGGCTCCCGTGGCCGCATCGGAAGCCACCGCCACCAGAGAGCGTACCATGAACCGGTTGGCATTGCCGGTGCCGTGCGGTTCGTGGCAGTCCCAGCAGTATCGACCACCGGAAAGGGTGCTGGTGTGTTTTGCGCCAAAGTGGGAGGAGCCGACCTTGCCGGCGCTGGAAGCGTTCCGGCTCGCTCCGCCGACCGTCACACCCGCAGAGCCCGCGGCGTGGCAGAGCATGCAGGCGCCGTTTTTACCCCAGGAGGCGTCCGCCAGGTTGCGCAGACGGAACGGGTTGGTGGAAACATTATGGGCTATGGTCGAGTCGTGGCACCATTCGCAGTAGCTGGCGACGCCGGTGAAGTTGGCCGGCGGGTTGCCGGAGCCGGGATAGTTGCCGGACGCGGTCGGACGGCCGTGACCGTTGTCCGCCCACGACCCGGTGCCGGTCATCTTGAACTTGGAGATGGCGCCGTTGTTCCAGAAGGTGGCGCCGAAATCGGACACCGAGGCGCTTGCCGCGTTGCCGTGGCAATCCTGGCAGTAGACGGCTGTTGTGCCCCACAGGACTGGATTGCCGCCGTGGCAGGAAGTGGCCGAACAGCTCTTGGTCCCGGCGGCCCAGGTGGCGCCGCTCCCCGCCTTGGCGCTGTTGAAGGTCACGTCGATGGCGCCGTTGTTATGGAGTACCGAGCCTGCCGCGATGGCCGCGCCGGTGCTGGTCGTGCCGTTGTGGCAGGTGGCGCAGTCGGCGGCTGACGTCACATGCTTGGGATGGCTGTTGGCCAGGACTGCGGCAGCGCCGGCATTTGCGTAGTCGGGCGCGCCGGTTGTGGTGGAAGCGCCGTGGCAGCCGTTGCACCCAATGGCGGCGCCGGTCCAGGCGGGCGCGACTGGTTGCGGGGCGGTCGCTTTGCCTGCGCTATGACAGGTGGTGGCTGAACAGGTCTTGGTCCCGGCGTTATAGGTCCCGCCGCCGACAAATGCCACTGTTTTGCTTCCATCCACGTGGCTGGCAATCCCGGTGATCAACCGGTCGTTCCCCACGCTGACGGTGCTGCTGTGGCAGCGGGCGCACTCCAGGTTGGTGCCGAGGAAGGCAGTCTGGTTGATGTGCTTGGGGTGCAGGCCGCTGGCAATGACCGTGGCCGCCGAGGCGTTCCCGCCATGGCAGCCGGAGCAGTCCGCAGGGAGCGTGCTCCCCCAGACCGCGGCGGTTTTGGGTGCGCCGCCGATGCCGTCGCTGTGGCAGTACAGGGACGAACAGGTCCCGTTGCGGAGCGGATTCCGGCTCGGCAGGTAGCCGGGATATGTCACGTTGCCCGAATAGCTGCCGCCGCTGTTGGGTGGGGCGCCGAATACGATGATGAGACCCCTTTTACCAACGCTGGTGGCGTGGGCGAAGGGCTTGGCTTCCGCTGTGTGGTCCGCATGGCATTTTATGCAGGAGCCTGCGCCGGTCCCGTAATAGTCGCCATGCTTCTTGCCCGGCCCGCTCAGGGACGGATGGTTGCCGTCGCCCGGAGGGGCGCTGTGGCAGGTGCTGCACCCGGCAGGGGACGTGAGCGGCGCTGACGCCCACGGAGTGGTAACCGCTTCGAAGTGGCAGTTGACCTTGGAACAGGTTCCCATCACGGGAACGGAAGTCTGGTTGAAGAACACCCCTTTGCTGTAGGTGGCTGTGGCAGGCGAGTTGTAGATGTTGGAAGACAGCTCGATCACGCCGTTCATGTGGTCCTCGGTGTAGGTGCGGCTCCCGGTGTGACAGATCTCGCAGTTGGAAGGCAGGGCAACTGCCGGCTGGTGGGTTCTATGGCTCCCTCTGAAACCGCCGGTGGTGATGTTGCGGTAGAGCGCATCGATGGGGGGCATGCCGTGACAGTCGGAGCAGGTGGAAGCCGCCTCAACCGGGGCCGAGGCAACCAGCAAAACTCCCAGGACAAAGAAGATCGTCAAAACAGGTCTCTGCACATATCCCATGCCGTATGCCGCTCTCATCTGCGTCTCCTTGCGAATCGGCCCGAAGCCGGAAGCAAAAATCCTTTTGTTCCGGCTTCAGGCGCATTTCTATCCCTTTATTTTACGGTGCTCCATTTCTTGGACGCCTTGAAGTGGCACCTCACGTTGAAACAGCTGCCGGTCGCATTGGCCCCGCCGTCGAGGAGGACGCCGCTGTACTGGTTCGGTCCCAGTGGCAGCAACGGATTGAATTTATAACGGTCCGCCAAATCGATGGTGATCTTGCTCGGTGCAATCGGCAGCAGCATGGTGTGCGTGGCGGGACTGAACGAACCGTTGCCGTGGCATGGGGTACAATTGGCCCATCCTTCCGAAGGACGTGCCGTTTTCTTCACATGGCGCGGGAAGAGGTGGGCGCCCCCCCCTCCCGGATAATCCTCGGCCCTGGCGCTGGAGTAATTCCCATGGGTGCCGACGAAACCGGCGGGAGCAGGCGGATATCCGTGACACGCGTCGCAATCGGCAGTCGGCCTGAATGCGTCGATGGTCGAACCTCCCGTATGGCTATGACAACTGGTGCAGCGGACGCCGGCGTTGTGCCCGTCGCCGCTCGTCTGGGTGTAGTGATTGGTCGTGGTATGGCAGGCATTGCAGACGCCGTTGAAGGGGGCCGCACTGTCCGCGTAGTCGGTGCCGGTCGGGGTCGCCGACAGCGTGAAGGTTACGCTCTGGGAGCTCTGGGTCGTCGGAGCGCCCGTGGCCGCAGAGGAGGCCACCGCCACCAGAGAGCGGATCATGAGCTGGTTGGTATTGCCGGTGCCGTGCGGTTCGTGGCAGTCCCAGCAGTATTGCCCGCCGGAAAGGGTGCTGGTGTGTTTTGCGCCAAAGTGGGAGGAGCCGACCTTGCCGGCGCTGGAAGCGTTCCGGCTCACGCCGCCGACCGTCACCCCCGCAGATCCCAAGGCGTGGCAGAGCATGCAGACGCCGTTTTTACCCCAGGTGGCGTCCGCCAGGTTGCGCAGACGGAACGGGTTGGTGGAAACATAATGGGCGATGGTCGAGTCGTGACACCATTCGCAGTAGCTGGCGACGCCGGTGAAGTTGGCCGGCGGGTTGCCGGAGCCGGCGTAGTTGCCGGACGCGGTCGGGCGGCCGTGACCGTTGTCCGCCCACGACCCGGTGCCGGTCATCTTGAACTTGGAGACGGAGCCGTTGTTCCAGAAGGTGGCGCCGAAATCGGACACCGAGGCGCTTGCCGCGTTGCCGTGGCAATCCTGGCAGTTGACTGCTGTAACGCCCCACTGGACTGGATTGCCGCCGTGACAGGCGACGTTGTTGCAGGTCCCGGCAGCCCACGTGGCCGTCGTCCCGGCTTTGGCTGCGTTGAAGTAGACGTTCGGCGTGCCGTTCAGGTGGTACGAAACAGCCGAGTAGTCCTTGAACTTGCCGGCGGCGGTCATGCTCGCGCTCTTCACGTGGCAGTTCGAGCAGACGGTGGTGTCGGCTGCACCGGCGACGTGTTTTGAGTGGCTGTTCGCGGTCGCACTGCCCGCTCCCCCGTTGGCATAATCAGGTGCGCCGATGGCGGAGCTGGTGCCGTGGCAGCCGTTGCAGCCATAGGTGATAGCGGAGTTCCAGGCAGCCGGGTTGGCGTAGACGATTGCTCCCGGATTGCCGTTGCTGTGGCAGTAGATAGAGAAGCACTGCCTGGTGCTGCGGTTGTATTTTGCGTTCCCCCCGGCCCTCGCGCCGGTGTAGTCGATAAATTTATTGATATGCCTGCTTTTGTCGCTGATGGTGGTGTTGCCGGCAGCCGTCCTGGCGTGGCAGTCGATGCAGTTGAGACCGTTGCCGAGTCCAATGATCGGGTTGCCGGCCGGGTTCATGTGCTTGTCGTGCTTGCCGGAAAGCCGGGTTGCGGTCGCACCGGTCTGCTTGGTGTCGTGGCATTGTACGCAGGTGCCGCTGCCGGCGGTGGTTGACCATGATACCGCCGTGAGGCCGTTGCTCCCCTGGCCGTTGCTGTGACAGTAGGTCGTGTTGCATCCACCGCCGCCGTTGGTCCATTTGAAACCGTTGTCGGTACCTTGGGTAGTGCCATAGGTGTAGCTCCCCTTGCGGGTGTTGGTGGTAAAGCCGTAAAACACTTCGGCTGCCCCCACCGCATTGGCAGGCCCTCCGGCATGGGTGGCCTTGCCCGCGCCTGAAGCGTGGCAGGACGAACAGGTGAAGCGATAGGCGGTTGCGCTGCTCACGTTGCCGGAGAAGTTGACGAATCTGGTCGGCAGCGCCGTGCCGGCATAGTGGATGCCGTGGGCGCCTGGAAGGGCGTTGTTGGCGGAATGGCACGCGTTGCAGGCCAGCGACGGCGCCCCCCATGGCGCCGAGGCCGCCGCACCGTGACAGTATGTGGCGGAACAGGTGGAGCCGTTCCAGCTGCCGGTGCTCCCCCCTATCGGCTTGAAGATCACGTTCGGCGTTCTGTTCAGGTGGTAACTGCCGGCGGTGTAGTCCTTGAACGCCCCGGCTCTGGTCTGGCTGACGGTCTTGGCATGGCAGTTTGCGCACCCCCTGGTGTCGATTATGCCTGCCCCGGCAACGTGCTTCGGATGGCTGTTTGCGGTCGTAGTCCCGGCTCCGCCATTGGCATAGTCCGGTGCGCCGGTTGTGGTGGAAGTGCCGTGGCAGCCGTTACACCCCATGGTCGCAGTGCTGCTCCAGGCAGGCGGGTTGACGGACACCAGGCTGCCCGGATTGCCGTTACTATGACAGTAGAGGTTGGTGCAGAGTTTGGTGGAGGCATTGTAATTCGCACTGCCACGGGCTTTTGCGCCGGAATAATCCACGAATCCGTTATTATGGTTGGCCGGGTTGGATATGGTCCGGTTGGCGCTCACGGTCTTGGCGTGACATTCGACACAGCCGAAATTGTTGCCGAGCCCGAGAATTGTGGGGTTGTTGACATGGGCGGTATGTTTACCCGTTGCAATGGCACTGGCGCTGGTGCTGTCGCCGCCGTGGCAACCGGTGCAGTCGGTCGGGAGCGTCCCCCCCCATACCGGCGCACTGGTCCCGTGGCAGGAGGTGGCCGAACAGCTCTTGGTCCCGGCGGCCCAGGTGGCGCCGCTCCCCGCCTTGGCGCTGTTGAAGGTCACGTCGATGGCGCCGTTGTTATGGAGTACCGAGCCTGCCGCGATGGCCGCGCCGGTGCTGGTCGTGCCGTTGTGGCAGGTGGCGCAGTCGGCGGCTGACGTCACATGCTTGGGATGGCTGTTGGCCAGGACTGCGGCAGCGCCGGCATTTGCGTAGTCGGGCGCGCCGGTTGTGGTGGAAGCGCCGTGGCAGCCGTTGCACCCAATGGCGGCGCCGGTCCAGGCGGGCGCGACTGGTTGCGGGGCGGTCGCTTTGCCTGCGCTATGACAGGTGGTGGCTGAACAGGTCTTGGTCCCGGCGTTATAGGTCCCGCCGCCGACAAATGCCACTGTTTTGCTTCCATCCACGTGGCTGGCAATCCCGGTGATCAACCGGTCGTTCCCCACGCTGACGGTGCTGCTGTGGCAGCGGGCGCACTCCAGGTTGGTGCCGAGGAAGGCAGTCTGGTTGATGTGCTTGGGGTGCAGGCCGCTGGCAATGACCGTGGCCGCCGAGGCGTTCCCGCCATGGCAGCCGGAGCAGTCCGCAGGGAGCGTGCTCCCCCAGACCGCGGCGGTTTTGGGTGCGCCGCCGATGCCGTCGCTGTGGCAGTACAGGGACGAACAGGTCCCGTTGCGGAGCGGATTCCGGCTCGGCAGGTAGCCGGGATATGTCACGTTGCCCGAATAGCTGCCGCCGCTGTTGGGTGGGGCGCCGAATACGATGATGAGACCCCTTTTACCAACGCTGGTGGCGTGGGCGAAGGGCTTGGCTTCCGCTGTATGGTCCGCATGGCATTTTATGCAGGAGCCTGCGCCGGCCCCGTAATAGTCGCCATGCTTCTTGCCCGGCCCGCTCAGGGACGGATGGTTGCCGTCGCCCGGTGGGGCGCTGTGGCAGGTGCTGCACCCGGTGGGGGACGTGAGTGGCGCTGACGCCCACGGCGGGGTGACCGCTTCGAAGTGGCAGTTGACATTGGAACAGGTCCCCATCACGGGGATGGTGGTCTGGTTGAAGAATACCCCTTTGCTGTAGGTGGCTGTGGCAGGCGAGTTGAAGATGTTGGAAGACAGCTCGATCACCTCGTCCATGTGGTCCTCGGTGTAGGTGCGGCTCCCGGTGTGACAGATCTCGCAGTTGGAAGGCAGGGCAACTGCCGGCTGGTGGGTCTGGTGGCTCCCCCTGAAACCGCCGGTGGTGACGTTGCGGTAGAGCGCATCAATGGGTGGCATGCCATGACAGTCGGAGCAGGTGGAAGCCGCCTCAGCCGGGGCCGAGGAAACCAGCAAAGCTCCCAGGGCAAAGAAGATCGTCAAAACAGGTCTCTGCACATATCCCATGCCATGTGTCATTCTCATGTCCGCCTCCTTACGATGTGCTGTTCGTTTATCGTATAAGTTTACAGATCATGCGGCGTTGACTTTCAGGTTCGGATTGCTGCTCCCTTATTTCACGGTGCTCCATTTCTTGGACGGCTTGAAGTGGCACTTCACGTTGGTACAGCTGCCGGTCGCATTGGCCCCGCCGTCGAGGAGGATGCCGCTGTACCACCCCGGCCCCAGTTGCAGCAACGGATTGAACTTGTAACGGTCCGCCACGTCGATGGTGATCCTGCTCGGCGTAACCGGCAGCACCATGGTGTGCGTGGCGGGACTGAGCGAGCCGTGGCTGTGGCATTGGGCACAGTTGGCCCATCCTTCCGATGGACGCGCCGTTTTCTTCACGTGGCGCGGGAAGAGGTGGGCGCCCCCCCCTCCCGGATAATCCTCGGCCCTGGCGCTGGAGTAATTCCCATGGGTACCGACGAAACCGACCGACGCCGGCGGATATCCGTGACAGGTATCACAGGCGCCGCTGGGTTGGAAGGCGAAAGCAGCCTTGTGGTTGTGGCATGACAGGCAGAACCCGGTCGGGTGGCCGTCCGGCGCCTGGCCCGCCCGGTAGTGGTTGGTTGCCGTGTGACAGGCCTGGCAAAGCCCGTCGAACGGGGGAACGGTTTTGACGAATCCGCTCGACAGGCTGGTGAAGCTGATGACTTTGCCGTTGATGGAGGTCTTGACCATGGAGAGGTTTGTCGTGCCATGGATATCGTGACACGATTTACAGTCGCTCACGGCGGCTCCCCCCTTGACGAGCACGTGGGAGACCATCTTCTGTCTGGCGGGTGTCGGCACTTTGCCGGCGTCGTTATGACAGGAGGCGCAGAGACTGTTGTCGTCGGGGAGTGAAAGTCGTTTGTAACCCCCCAGCTTGCCGGAGATGTGCGGACTGTCCTGGTCATGGCAGGAGGTGCACTGGTTGCTGGCGGGAAACCGGCCGTGACCGGTCACGCCGAAGTTCGCCTTATAAGGCGCAGCCACGCCATTGGGAAGCACGGAGGGGAGTGCGGCATGGCAGGAGGTGCAGACAAGGCGGGTTGCAATCGTCCATGGAGGAATGGCCGCCGGGTGGCAGTTGGCGCAGGCGGAACCGGCGCCGGCAACCGCATCGACAGTGCCGTTGACATGGGTGGGGGCGGTATCGGTCGTATAGACATGGCAATTCTGGCAGACCGAGGGGTAGAGCGTGCCGAAATTCGGACCGTAGGGGGTGGTGAAGTGGGCGTTATGGGCATTGGTTGCCGGGACCGCGGCATGGCATGAACCGCAGGCCCCGCTTGCGGCGTTGAGCCAGTTCGGGGCCGTTAATGGAGCACCACCGCTACCGTCGCTGTGACACTTGCCGCCGGTACAGGTTGCGGCTGCCTCGTTCCAGACCGTGGCGGACGTCAATGGATCGGCAGTACTGAACACGACCGTTTTAACGCCATCAACATGCCTGGTCATGTCGGAGATGGTCGTATTGCTTGCAACAGTCGCGGCATGACAGGAGATGCAGCCGTACCCCCGGCTCAGGTGCTTGCCGTGCACGTTGCTGGTCGGTAAAGCCTCGTGACACATGCCGCATTCTCCAACAACGCCGGCTATGGTCCCCTTGCCGTTCGGCCAGACGACCGTCTGATAAGTCAGCGTGCCGCCCCGCGGCGCGCCGTTGCTGTGACAGTAGACCGTGTTGCACGATCTGGCGGCCGGATCATATGCGGCGCCCGGTCCGGCGACAATGCCGCTCTTGTCCATGAAGACATCCTGAAACGTCCCCGAGTTATGGGTATTCCCCTTGTGACACTCGTTGCAGGCATAACTGTTCGGCGCCCCGCCGGCATGGCTTGCGTGGGGCGTCCGCGATTCGTCGCTGAACGACGGCCGGGTGCTGTAAGCCGCCGCATATCCGTCAGGCCCCGCCGGCGTGTTGCTCTTCGGCGGATATCCGTGACATGAGGTGCATCCCCCTGCTACTGCCGAAAAAGCGCCCGTCGGATTGTTATGGAAATGACAGCCGTTGCAGACGCCGGCCGGTGCCGTAGCGAGGCTGTGCTCCGACGGGTAGCTGCCGCCGGTCGGGACCGCATGGCAGGCCTGGCAGACGCCGGTACCGTTCGCATCCTTGTAATTTCCGGCCGTAACCGAGGTGTATTGGAACAGCACCTTTCGGTTCCTCACCGAGCCGGAAGCGGTGGACACGTTCATATACCGCCTGACCAGATATGTATTGGCAACGGTCCCGTCTGCCAGGTCCACGTGGCCGGCGTGGCAGTCGGCGCACTGGACATTCTGGCTCCTGCCATTGTGATTCTGCTTGATATGGCAGTTGGTGCAGATGTTGGGGGCAGCCGCCGTTGCCCCTCGCAAATCAGTGCGCAGCAGGTAACCGGCGGAAGGTTTGAGCTTGTTGTATGTGGAATAGCCGTCAAAGGTCGAGCTGTCGGAATCGGCATAATGGACACCGTGACAGGTTGTACAGAGGACCGTTCCGCCCGCGAGCTTCATGGCAGAGGTTGGGTTGGAGGGGTTGCTGTTGAGCGGCGGGTTGTTGAATTCCGCCGGCTTGATTTTCACGAGCGAAGCGGCGCTCGTGTAATTGAAGTTGACCGGATGGGTGCCGACGGTATGGTCGATGGTGTTTCTGACCCGGTGGCAGTCAAGGCACATCTGGTCCCTGTCATTTGCCATGCGGAGGAACGGTCGGAAGATTTGAAGATGGGGATTATGACAGCGTGAACAGGCGATCGTACCGACCGTCATGAGGGGGCCGGAAGCGCCGGAATTCAGCGCCTGACTCAAAGGCGGAAGCGCACCCGCTGCGGGAAGGTTGTCGGAGCCGACCCAGTTATGGGAGGTCTGATATAAGACTCCGGTCCGTACCGTCGGAAAGGTATGGAAAGGATCGGCGGCATCAACCGGGGTAAAAGGCTTCTTTCCCCCCTTGGCGATCCCCGGCCTGTGGCAGGTAAGGCAGACGTTAATCAGGCCCGCGCTGCCCAGGGTTTCCTGAATCGTATGACAAGTTGAACAGGTATAGCCGTTGCTCGGATCGTGGGGCGGATCGACTGCCAAAACCCCGACTGGGAAGAGTACCACGAGGATAGCGGCAAGAAGCTGGTAAACGACTGATCTTTTCATGCCAAACTCCCGGGAGCACAAATACTTCAGCTATCTGCATGGAAGGGCCAATGGCGATACCATCTTTGCAGGCTTTTCGAATTTATTGCATCAGGGTAAAGACTGGCAATTACAAGAACCCGTTTCCGTCACGCAGGGCGTGACGGAAACGTTCGATCCAACAGTTTCTCAAGCTTGGTCCGTCGTCAGACCGGTTTTCATGCCTCCTCCTGCATCACATGACCGTCAGGGCGGGTGTAAGACCGCTGATGGGGGCGCCGTTCTGGTCAACGACAGGCCCGAAAGAAATCACAACGAATTGGGATGGAGTGGGGACGTTAACCCCGGCAGCCACATCGCAGTTTATGGTCACGAATTCACCCACGCCGAAACCCGAAGAGCTGATGAGGGCCAACGTCACCGTGCCCGGGACTGCACCAGATGCGGGTACGTATTTTGCGGCAACAAACGACCCGGTCGCCGCTGCACCCGACGCGGTTACGACCCCGGCAAGGGGTTGACCGTTGGAGAAGTCGGCCCTCAATGTCACGCCGGTGGGAAGGCTGAATGTCGCCTCCAGCCCTCCGATGAGGGTGCCGGGAGAGAGGGTGCCGACGGTGCTCAGCTTGACGACCGCACTGAGGCCGCCGATGCCGGCAAGATTCGTCTGGTTGATGTCGGTTACGCCGGTCTGGTTGTTCGGACCGGAGAGGAACGCGGTCACTGCATCCGTCAGGGCGGTGGCGGATGCAACCGAAAGGTTGCCTGCGTTATTGATGTCATTGCTCAATGGGGCCAATGCGGCCTGCAATCCGCCCGACGTCCTTGCCAATTGGGAAATTCCGGCCAGAAGGATGGTGTAGTCCTTCTGGGACTGGCTTGCAGCGGCAAAGGCAGTTGCAGATGGTTCAACCGGCTTGGTTGCGATGATGTCCACCATGAACAAATCCGTCACCAATGCATTGGCCGACGTGATCGCGGTTGGCGGCAGGGACGTGTCACCCGCCTTCACCACGGCAAGTTCGGTGATCGGCGTGACGGATACGGAGACGTTCCCGCTCGCACCGGCAACTGCCGCCCTCAGCGGCATCGGCAGGGGAACGGGGGAGGCGGATGACGAAGCAGACTCGTCCTTGTATGTCCCTCCGGTCACCCGAACGAGGAGGGCTCCCGAATAGGGACCTACACTTACGCTATAGCTCCCGTCAGCGTTGGTCGATCCAGTCCCTATGGGTACAGCGCCGACTGCGCCGCTCTGGTCCACGGCAAAGACGTTCACCGTTCCTCCGTTGATCAACCCCTTTGCGGCTACTCCGCTTACCACCGTGGCGGGGGGTGCGGGAGTTCCGCCACCTCCGCCACCGCAGCCCCATATCGTCGAGGCGACGATAAGAGAAAATGTCAGGCCGAAAAGTTTAGTAATTTTCATAGCGCGTCACCTTTTGTAACAATGAAAGCCGATTAGTACCAATCTTCTGAAAGATCAAGTCCCCCTTTATGAAAGGGGGATTTAGGGGGATTTGCCTTTCATCGCAGCCAGGAAAATCCCCCCTTGCCCCCCTTTCTCAAAGGGGGGTAACTTCTGCAGGGGTGTTTCCGTAACACCCCTGCCCGGGATATTTCTACCAATTGACCAGGCCGACTGCTTTGCGCAGGATCACCAACGCATCGCCCACGTCGATTACTCCATCGGGCGACGGTTTACCGTCGATCAACGGTGCAACATCTCCGTGAAGAAGGTCGTTGTCGGTCTGGGTCAGAAGCCCGGCAGAGATTTGCAGTGCCCTGAGGGCGTCTACGATGTCCACTTTGCCGTTGCCATCCAGGTCGCCGTCGGGGACGTTTGCCGCAGAGGCCAGTGTTTTCGTGCTCTTGTTCCCGGCGGCATCGGTCGCCGTTATGACGAGCGTTGACGGATCATAGCTTGCGCCGGTCAGATCCAGGCTCCACGTGCCGCTCGTCGCACTCAACGTTCCGACGTTGCCGGTCTTGTCCTTGGCCGACAAGACCGCATCAGGTTCCATTGTCCCGCCGATATGAGTCGGCATAGGACCGGAAACAGGACTCATCGTTAACCGCGGCAGGGTCGTGTCGTAGATGACGTTACGGAATGTGGTGGCGACATTGCCGGCATTGTCGGTCGCCTTGACAGCCACTGTGTAAACGCCTTCCGTCGGCAAATCCACCGTAAAACCGTAAGCGCCGTTGCTGGGAGCTACCGGTCTCTCGACCCCGTTGATTGAGGCCGTCAGTGCAGCGCCGCTGGATGCGGTCCCGCTTATGTTCAGATTCCCCTGGCTCGTGGCGAAATCCTGACCGGGAACCGTTACTGCTACCTCCGGCCCGGCAGGTTTGCATGTGATTGTTCTTTTCATGGCAGAACTCGCGCCGCTCAAGTCGGTCACCTTTATCTCGATAGTATTGATGCCCGGAGCCAGGTTTACCAATGCGCTCCAGTTACCCTCGCTCACCTGGGCAGTTACCCCGTTCACGAGCACTGTGTTGTTGACGCCCGCTGTACCGCTGACAGTCAGAGTACCGGCACTCGTGACGGAGCCGTCGACAGGCGAGACGACCGTAAATAGCGGCCTTGTTGCATCGAAAACAATGGTTCTCCTGTCGGTAGTCATGTTGCCCGCCAGGTCCTTCGCAACAACGGTTATGCTATTGGCGCCGTTGTTGAGAATCACCGGCATGCTGAATGCCCCATTTACAACCATTGCCGGCTGACTATTAACCGCTACCCGGTCAAAGTGGTCGTCCACAACGCTTCCCACAATATTCTGCACCTGAAGAGAAGTCGTAATGCCATCGGCAAGGGCTGAAACGGCAAGTGTCGGCGGAGTATCGTCCAGGACGATGACGACGCTTTCCGAGGTGCTCCCTCCTCCGGTTTTAGCCGCTGTTACCGTGATCTTGTTGTCACCGGGAACGAGCCCGGATATATCGCATTTCCAGGAAGTTGCGGTCGGGTAGACAACGGTCCCGGCCACGGCGCCGGTATTGGATCCGATGCTGACCGTTGCGCCATTATTGATGGTGCCGCTGATGGTCTGACTGTTGATATTGGTCAGAGCTGTTACCGGGTTGATGACAAGTTTCGGTGCGGCCACATCGAAGGTAACGGATGCTGTTTTCTTTGTCACATTGCCGGAAGCATCCGTAGCTGTCACAGTAATACCATTCACTCCGGGCACGAGACCGGAAACAGTATAACTCCAGGTAGTTCCCGTAACGGTCGCCTTGCCGCCTATGGCTGCAACGTCGCCGGCCACGGTGACGGTCGCCCCCGCGCTTACGTTCCCGCCGATAGTAAGATTCGGTACGTTGGTGCTCGTGGGAACAGGGTTCAAGGTCAGAACAAGCTGGGTTGCACCCGGGCTTGTTCCTGCGGCATCGCCTATTCCGTATACCGTCAGATTGCCGTATCCGTTGGCAACGATCAGTCTGCTGTTGGAGGCGTCGAAAACAGCGTCCGAAGGAGCCATCAGTTGTCCGTTGTTCGCCCCATAACTTCCGACAAAATTAAGAAAGGCGCCGCCTCCCTGAGGGTCGATTGCCTGTAGGTTACTCTGGAAGACATCAACCACATAGATTCTCTTTACCGCAGGAACCGGGTCTTTGGTGTATTCGAAGACAACCGCCTGCGGCGACGTGAATTTCAGCGGACCTGACCCGTAAGAACCCAGTGATTTCTGATAAATGCCTTGAAGACTGAAAAACTGCACCCGGCCGTTCAGGGTATCGGCAACCGCCAACTGGTTCGAACTCTTCTCATAGGTTATGCCGGCCGGAACCGAGAACTGGCCGGGAAGATTCCCGAACGAACCGAAACTGTTGGCAGGCTTGCCGAGAGCAGCGGAGGCCATGACGATCGGGGCGCCCTTTGTGTTGAAAACCTGAACACAGTTGTCGAGACTGTCAACCACATAGATAAAGCCGGCAGAGTCTGTCGTTACACCATTGGCCATTTTGAACTGGCCGGTCCCGATCCCCAGACGGCTGATTTCCACGCCGTTTTTGTCGACGACTGCCGCATAATTACCTTGGGTTACGACCAGGTTCCCGTCCGGCGTCAAGGCCACCCCCTGGGGTGATTTAGCGGTCTTGATGACCTGCAAAAGCTTGCCGGAGCTGCTGTATTTCAACAACCCGCCCCCCCGGGGGTCGGCCAGGTACAGGTTCCCCTGCTGGTCAATTGCAACCCTGATGGGAGAGCTGACCCCTTCCGTCACGAGGCTCAGCGGCGTCACCTGCGGAAGGGGTGAGGCGCAGGTCGTGCCTGCCTGAAATATGCAAAAAAGCGCAGACGGGAGAACAACGCTAATTAAATTCTTCTTAACCAATGATACCAAAAAATCCATGGTTGTACAGACCTCCGAAATTTTTTCAGTCGTTACAAACTTTTGTTTTATATGAGTTATCTTGCGGCACGGGAGGCGATGCTATGCGCACTTTGCTGTCAGCGTTAAGGTTGTCCAAAGATAAAAAAGCATCAAATGAGGAAGGAATGCGGGGGGATGCACCTGAATTACGACACTCGGTAACATTTTGGTATCATAACAGGAACAAAGTAGTTATATATGTGATGCGCGTCACATTTATACTGTTCCTTCAAATGTAAATGGCTGAAAAATCTGGAATACCGGGAATGGACAAGTTGTCTGGCAGGGTTTCACGTTACCTCGAACATCAAAAGAGTGTCTGAAAGAATGGTATAATAATCGTTATAGGTCAGTGATGGTAATCACAAACTCAACCGAAGACCGGCCAGCGGCGGCGGGAAGTAAACCAAAAACGGCGATCTGCGTTTATATGGATAATACGCCGTCTACTTCAACGGTCCGTCAAGAAAAGGAGGAGTGCCCATGAAAAGGAACCTTATCGTTATTGCCGCTCTCGTAACCACCCTAGCATTACCCGCCGTCTGCCCGGCGGCCCCCGCACGCCCGGGCGCCTATGTGTCCGGCTTCCTCGGCGTGAATGTCCCCAGAGACGCCGACGTGACCGGCACCGACTTTTTGATAGGCGCGGACATCGATGAGCGGGTTGCGTTCGATCCCGGCCTCAATATTGGCGGGACCGGCGGTTACGACTTCGGCATCATCCGCCTGGAGGGAGAGCTTTCATACAAGCATGCAGAAATGAAGTCGATCACCGAACGGGCCAGCGGGACCCGGTTCAGCGATGTGGACGGCAACCTCGGGGTGCTGGCCATGATGTTCAACGGCTTCTTCGACCTGCACAACAGCACCCCGGTCACCCCGTACTGGGGCGGAGGCATCGGTTTCGCCGCCATGCACCTGAGTGATACCTTCGTTTCCGGCGATCCGATTCCGTTTTACCAGGAAGACGACGACACCGTCTTTGCCTACCAGGCCGGCGCCGGCCTGGAGATCGCCCTCAACCGGCAGTTCTCGCTGGATCTGGGTTACCGTTACTTCGGCACAGCCAGTGCCACGTTCGGCTTAGACAAAGACATCACGACAGATCTGAAATACGAAAGCCACAATGCATCGGTAGGGTTCAGGGTGAAATTCTGACCGCAGTTTTTCCGCAAAAGATGCAAAGCCGCTGCCATTTCCGGCAGCGGCTTTGTCCTGCAAAGAGCCATCACTCGTCACGTCCCGTATTATAAACATTACTGCAACCAGCCTGGGATCTGCATAATTATCACCTGACTAATCAACCCCTGCCGGCAATATTATAACCATTGACTCTGCCTTTGCTCCTTTATCATAAAATCGTCCTGTGACTTTCAGCCCGTGATTATTCAGGCCAAAACGCCGAATATTATTCGTTTTTGCCGCGAGACCTTGAAAAACTTTTTTTCCGCAGTAGAATTAGACAGCGCTAACACGATTACGATCCGGCAGACAAGCTTGTTTCTTTATGTATTGGAAATCAGACTTCAACAAAGGAAAAATCCCCTGCAAACCATCATGAAGCCGTTGTGCCCGCGATCAATCCGGATGCTCGAATAAAATGAGCGCCAGGAGATGGCAACAACAAGAAAGGGAAGACAACCATGATAAAAAAGTGCCTGGTTCTTTCGATTGTCTGGATAATTCTCCTCTCCCTGACAAGCATCAGGGCGCCCCTTGCTCAAAAGTATAAAGGCCCGGCAGCAGATGGTCCGGACAAGAACATTCAACCGCGAGAGGAAACTGTTATTGACAGAAGCTCTGTAATATTGCGCCACATAGCCCAGGCCCGTACGAAGATCCACGAAAATAATGGAGGTGGAACTGCCCATCCTTGAAACAGAAAAATACAGCATCAAAGCCAAAGAATATCTGGACGACAAGAATGCCGACAAAGCGAGCAGAAAGAATAAATCAGAGAGAACCGTTTCCGGATGGAAACTAGTTGTTTCCGATTCGGAAAGTGGGGATTTTATTCCAGACGAAGGGGGTTATGACCATGCTGATCAGGGTTATCTATCGCGATGCAAGTGTGGACCTTGTCAATTCGTCTTCACTCGCCCACTTGATAAAAAAGCAGGAGATTGTGGCATTCTGCAGGTCAGATGGATGGATTATGATAGATCGTGATCCCGTACGAAAAAGAAAGCGCCAGTTTGTAGGGCCTGGCAGAAGAGCAACCGACCTTGCCTCCGATTATTACGGATGATGGCAATGCATGCGCCGTCAACCGGCAGAAAGGGATCGATAAAATCCAGGAAGTTGCATGGGGCGGGTAAAGATGGCGTAAAGCCGGGGGAATACGAAACAGGGGCGGGTTGATAACATCCGCCCCTGTTGTTCTAACAATCAACTGCCGGAAATAACATCAATTTTTGACGATGTACTTGATGCTTGAATCCGTTGCCTCTACCACTTCGATCATGACGTTCTTTACATTAAGCATATTAACGGAGGTAATCTCGTAACTTAACCCTTGTGACACCGAAGGTTGTTTCTGATTGCCGACGAATTCCTGATAGGTAAGGTTTATCGTGGAATCGGTCTTCCCGTTGTAGATGAGTTGCTCCTTGTAAGAATCCTGCAACGGGACCTCAATTGCTGAAAAAAGGCCGTGGAGGCGGTTTCGTTGTTCGGAAACCCGACGGGTATCGGCATAGTACAGACCATGGAATTCTCCCCACGGCTTAATAACGAAAATCGGCAGTTTGTCCGTTACCGGCGCCCCGGTGTCCGTAAGCACATCTTTCTGGGTTATCTCCGGATTGCTGCAAAGATAATCCCCGCCTTCCAGCATGCCGCTGCACATCCAGATTGCCCCCCTTTTCACCGCTGGAAACACCAGGTTGTCCATTTCCGGCAAATAATAATTTGCCGTAGCGATAAAGCCCGGGAGCACTTTCAACAGTCCCTTTTCGAACATCGGTTCACCAACAGACCTTGTCTGAACAACCCCCGAAACTAAGGTGTTGATGTTTTTCTCCGTCGGTTTGACCGTGGTAGCACAGCCAAACATGAGCAGACCCATAAGAATCACGGCAATATTTCTCATTCTCAGCCTCCTCATAATATCCCCCTTGCTTTCCGGTCACTGGCCGTTGCACGGAACATGCTATAAACTTGCAATCTGCTGCCTGGGATGGAACATGTCCCATTATAATTTTAAAATACTTTAATACCACGATGCTTGCAAAAAATTTGCCCATTTACAATATGGCTACAGAAGTACTTCTACATATTACAGGATTTTCTGCGATGGTGAAAAGACCGGGTGTTGAAAAATTAGCTGCCATAAAACAAAAGACCCCGCTGGTCATGAAAACCCGCGGAGCCTTGACAGCAAATTGTTTGTGTTTATCAAATACTTACTCGGCCTTCTCGGGAAAAGCAACCCGACTGGACAGTGAATCCACGTAATCCGTCTGTAAACCAGGCACCCTTTTCATATTCCCGGAGTTTTCAATCAACCCTGCCTCCGCAAAATGCCCCTCCAGCTTGGCGATCAAATCTTTCTCCAGAAGATTTTCTGACTTTCTGTAGTCGTTCAAATAGAAGACTCTAGCTTTAGCCATTGCCACTCTCCCATAAAGAACATCAAATTCATTTTCGAAGATCCGTTCCGGCGAATAAACTTGTAATCTTATCGGCAACCATGTGAAGTTCTTGACATATTTGAGATAAAAATGCCCGGCCCGGATCAATTTTTTCCCGAATGACCGCACTGATTGAACTTCTCAGGCATTATTTAATTGACTTCCTCCCTCGCAATGTTTTAATCATGTCCATGCACGGAAGCACGTCGGTCGCTGGTGGGCCGCCCGGTCTTCAAAACCGGTGGGGGGGATGAGAAATCTCCCCGGTGGGTTCGATTCCCATGTGCTTCCGCCAATTACAACTTTATACTGTCCGATATAGCCCACCTCTATCCACTGCCCCTCCCGATCACGGGGAGAAACGCCCCCAAATTGCCAGATTTCACTTGACGCCGTATCACTCACTGATACATTATAAGCTATGGCATGGATTGTTGTATATGGCCGCAAGGCGGCGAAATTGCGTGAAAAGCTGCCGGAACGTGTAAAAGCCGTCCTTGACGCTCTTATCAATTGACATACGCGCCACGGGACCGGTACGCGGCGACTGGCCCCACTACTCAAAACTATCCGACGGGTCGCACCATTGCCACTTGAAAAAAGGGCAACCGACATATGTTGCCGTCTGGCGGGTACAAGACAACGAAATTCATATTGTGGAGTTTACTTATGTTGGCACACACGAAAAAGCACCCTACTGAAAGCATCCGTCTTATCGGCTCCCCCGATGTCATAAGTCGTCTGCGAAAATATGCCCTCAAAGTCGGCGCCGACATCATCGAGGCGGCGAACAGCATCCCCGCGTCCGACATCTCGCCGGAACTGGACACCAATCCCGGCGGGGTGTATCTGCGCGGCATCCGCCTTCGCGAAGAGATGACACAGGAAGACCTGGCAAAGTTGACGGGCATCCCTCGTGCCAACATCAGCGCCATGGAACATGGCAAACGGCCCATCGGCAAGGAGACGGCAAAGAAGCTGGCAACCGTCTTGCACTGCGACTATCGCCGGTTTCTTTAAATGCCGGAGTTTTTTTGACTCCCAAACCGACCGAAAAAGGGATAAGGAAAAACTTTTCAGGGGAACTTTAGGGGTAACACGCAAAATTCACATCCATATTGTCTTGCAAAAAAACAGCACGTTGAAAGCTTAATTGGCTTCCCATGTGCTCAGTGCAGACGCTTCCCTTATGCTTTGCTTTGTGGAGGCCAATCCGTGAGTCCCACTGTATTCAGGGAAGGCAGTTTCCGGTTTTACTTTTTCTCCCTTGAGGAGTCGCGAATGCATATCCACGTGCTGTTTGTCGAGTTGTTCGGAAAGAGGTAAGGGCACTTTCTCGATTTTGTCTATTGCATAGACCCTTCAGCTTCTCCCAACGAACTGCTGGCCATTTTCACAACAATCGCAAAGAAGTTAAAGCTGAACGCTGATTTTCATAATTCAACCTTCATCCTTATTGTTAATCGTCCTTGACGATGCCGCCTCCAGGGGTGTATGTATGTGAGTAATTTTTTATGGAGTGCCCTGGAGGGGTGATGGGATGTCGGAGTGCAGGTTCAGAGAGCCGCTTGGTCAGTGTGGAAGCTGATGGGGCGGCTTTTTTTGTTCGATCCGCGGGAGGTGTGACATGAACATACTGTGGTGGCACTGGCTGGTAGTCGGCATGGTCCTTATCGGTCTGGAGCTCGTCGTCCCCTCCTTCACCATCATCTGGTTCGGCCTCGGAGCCGTCCTGGTCGGCATTGTCATGGTGTTCGCACCGGGCTATCCCCTGCCCGCCCAGATTCTGACCTGGACCGTGGTCTCGGCGGTTCTCACCATCGCATGGTTCCGCTTTTTCAATCCCCGCAGCAACAAGACCTTCTCCGGCTCGGCGAAGGGGGCCGTAGTGGGAGAGACGGGGCTCGTTATCCGGGCCGCCGAGCCCTATGCCAGGGGGACCGTCAAGTTCCAGTTGCCGCTCCTGGGGGCTGATGAATGGCCGTGCATGGCCGAAGAGTCTCTGAAGGTGGGGGATCGGGTGAAGATAGTCGATGTGGAAGGACATGTGATGAAGGTCGAAAAAACCGGAAAAGGAGTGGACTAATGAATCCTGGAACAATCGTCTTGGGAGTTTTGTTTGCACTGGTAGTCGTCACGATCTTCATGGGGGTGCGGCTTGTTCCCCAGGGGTACGAGTTTGTCGTGCAGCGTCTCGGCAAGTACCATTCGACCCTGAAGCCGGGGCTGAACTTCATCATTCCCTACGTCGATATTGTCGCCTACCGTTTGACGACAAAGGACATCCCCCTCGAAATCGGCGCCCAGGAGGCGATCACCAAGGACAACGCCGTCATCGTCGCCAATGCCATCGCCTTCATCAAGATCATCGATCCGGTGAAAGCGGTTTACGGCATCAGCAACTACGAGTATGCGATTCAGAACCTGGTGATGACCTCACTGCGGGCCATTATCGGCGAGATGGAACTCGACCGGGCGCTGTCGTCCCGTGACATCATCAAGGCACGCCTTAAAGACATAATTTCCGACGATGTCACCGACTGGGGCATCCTCGTCAAGTCGGTGGAGATCCAGGATATCAAGCCGTCCGATTCCATGCAGAAGGCGATGGAGCAGCAGGCCACCGCCGAGCGGCTGAAGCGAGCGATGATACTGGAGGCGGAAGGGAAAAAGGAAGCGATGATCCGGGAAGCCGAGGGGAAGCTGGAGGCGGCGAAAAGGGAAGCGGAGGCGCAGATAACGCTGGCCGAGGCGTCCGCCAAGGCAATTGAGGATATTGCCGGCGCGGTGGGGGAAAAAGAGCTCCCGGCGCTTTTTCTCCTGGGTGACCGCTACGTGAATGCGATCCAGAAGCTGTCCGCATCGCAGAATACGAAGACATTCGTCCTGCCGGCGGATATTCTGGCGGCCGTGAAGGGGATCGCGGGAAGGTCGTAGGGTAAGGGAGTGCGAGGAGTGAGTGTGCAGTGGGGGAATTGGAAACTGACTTTTCAAGACCCTTAAAGACCTTCAGAGAGCCGCTTGGACAACTTGGAAGCTGATTGAGTGGCGTTTATTGTTCTTAATGGATAAATAGACAAGAATGTCCCCACCGCCCTTTTCTGAAAAAAGACTATGGTTCATCCCATTCGGCAAGATTAAAGGCACAAAACTGGAAAAGCATATAGCAATAGATGCCAAGTTGGATAATGGAATAATCAATATACTCAGCATATTGACTTGGTCCGACCCTCAAGGACTTACTATCGATTTTGTCTATTGCATAGACCCTTCAGCTTCTTTGACAGGGAATTAAATATGGCGTCCCCAGAACTCCCGAAAAACTATCGATGTTGCGCTGGTTCGTGTTGAAAATTGGCTTGAAGCCCTAAAATATCGAGACGTGTGGAGGTTTTGAGGGGTTATTCAGCCTGCTCTTCGGTCAGGAAGAAAGCCATGAAATTTGGGACGTTTGGTACCGATACAAAGTCCAGAGAGGTGTAGAGGGGGATAAGTTTATCGCTGGCAGGTTCGAGAACTATAGCAGTGAGTGGTAGAAAAGAAGCTATGTCGAGGGATTTGGCTATTACATGGCTCATCAGGTATTCCGAGGCGCTTAAGCCTTCTAGGGCTTCAAGTCTCTGTTTCCGATAGGGTTCCGAAACCAAAAGGTACAGGACCTGAAGATAGTGGAGTTTTTGCTCTGGGAACCTGTAGATGCCCATGGCGACAAAGCCATAGTCCTGCTCATCAATGGAAAGGACATGAAGCTTAGCGTGGCCATTCTTGGCGAGCTTCGCTGCGGCTTTGGCGTTGGTTCGCTCAATCTCCCGCCTGCAACGCCATCTGGCTAGGAAGGGGCCTGGCGCGAGATCAGCACCCGAGACGCAGGTAATCTGAGCAGGCATGCTAACCTTTCTTCGATTTTGCTTCGATTGATTTTACTTTGGCAACGATCTCTGACGCACGCTTCGAGACTACACCTGTCTTGAAGAAGTGGATCGTTGTTCTCGGCAGTTTATCAGGTAGGGTACGGCCTACGACAAATCCGGTGTCTGCCTTCTTTGTCTTGGTCGCAGTTTTTGGACGAATTACTTTTGCAGTCATGGATGCAATACTACTCGAGATTGCCAAGGACTGCAAGCCGGAATTTCGAAAAGCCTTAAGAACCTTATCCGAGGAGGTGGAGAGGGTCAAAGAAGTAGGGGAGGTAAGGCCTGACCCATTAACCCCTTAAGATCAGCCATAACCGAGATCGGATCATCCCATCAACAATTGGTGTCCAACCACTCGGCGACAGACGGTCTCCGCTTCGCTCCGCCGCTGCGACTCGAAACCGTTGAGCGGAAGCGTTAAGTGCTACTGAGAATAAGGCAAAAACATGAAGAAGATTTGCATTGTGGGTGCATCCGGGAAACTCGGGCAGTATATGGTACAGCATGCACTGGATCGGGGATACGAGGTGGTTGGCGTTTGTCGGGAACGCAGCGTGGGCAAACTTGACGGGTTCAAGGGGCATATCACCGTCATTCCCGGTGCGACGAACGACCGCGAGGTGATCAAGAAGGCAGTTGAAGGGTGCGACGGTGTGCTCACCGTGCTGGTCCCTTGGGGGGTTCACCAATACTCGTCGGGAACGGTGCAGGCGGTACTCGACTATGCGCGTCCGGGCGCGCGCCTCATATTCTCATGTGGCTGGCACATTACGCGGGACGGCCAGGACGTGTACTCGCGGACCTTCATTTTGGGTGTGAAGGCTATCGGATGGATCGCGCGGATGCTCCGCGCTGTGGACATCGACGACCAGGTTGAAGCATGCCGACGGATCTTTTCGAGCAACACTCGGTGGACTGTCGTCCGCGGCAGCGACCTCGAAGAAGGAGAGAGCCAAGGCCTTCCCGTATGGAGCAGACATGTCGGCGACCCCGTCCTCGCGAGCAACATCACGCGCCGCGTAGACTTTGCCCTTTTTATGGTTGCGGCCCTTGAGAACGACGAACTCATCCACGAGGCCCCCGCGATAGTCGGCTGCCGAACACCCTCGGCGCTTGCAATCAAGACGGGAAGCTAGGAGCCTGTCGGACTTAGGAAGGGAGAGACAAGGGTGTCGGGGCTACACATATGACAAATACTGTAAAAGAAGGGATTTTGTAAAATGTGTAGCCCCGACACGAGGAAAACAGAGGGATCCGCCCTTGACACGGGACAAGTCTCCTGCCCTCTTCACGCACCGCCAGGAAATATCAAGTCATCCAATGCAAAAAAAACGCCGTGAAACCTTGTGTTGACTGGTTCCACGGCATCATGGCGTTTTAGTAATTTCAGCAGTACTTGCCCGATTGCGACTATTTGATATTGAGCAGTTCAACCTCGAAAATGAGGGTCGCATTGGGCGGGACATCACTGCCGGCCCCACGGGAACCGTAGGCAAGTTCAGGCGGGCAGACCAGTTTAGCCTTGCCGCCGACCTTCATCATCTGTACCCCTTCGGTCCAGCAGGGAATGACGCCGGAGAGTGGAAAACTGATGGACTGATGACGTTTGTAGGAGCTGTCAAACTCCTTGCCGTTCGTCAGGGTGCCACGATAGTTGACTTCGACGGTGCTGGCGGCACTCGGCGACTTGCCTTTACCATCCTTTATGGATACATAGACCATCCCGGACCGGGTCTTCACAGCTCCTTTTTCCTTGGCGGCCTTGTCGATGGCATTGTTAGCTGCTGCAAAGGCCGGAACCGCTAAAATAGTGGCAATGGCTGCAATGACAACTTTCTTCATCTGTGCTCCTCACTGTGACAGAATTTAAATTCAATGGGCGGTATCCTAACATTTAAAATTTGTTGCCGTCAACAGTCGTGTAGAGTCCTGGGTCAGGCTGTGCATTCCGTGCTTGATTACTCACCTTCTAAAACGTTTGCTGACGGTCACGCGGAATTCCGGGGACATACGTATCCGGGCATGAAGCGTCACGGGCGGCCGTTGACTGGAGTCGTCTCACTTCTGTCCAGGCTCAACCTTCGCCGGGCTACCGCCTTTGGCGGGGAGACTCGCATCGACCTCGGCATAAATCCTTGCGGAGATATCACGGATGACCTCCGCCTGGAGGGCCAGATCGTGCCCGCCGGTCATGATCCCCAGGATGTACGGCCCCTTCGGGTGATAGACGATGCCGAATTCGTGCAGCTGTTTATCCTCTCCGGGCAGCACATCGTTGCACTCTCCGAATTTTGACGCAACCACGATCCCTTTAGGCACCCCCCCAACGATTCCCTGCGGGAAATCCTCCTGGCTCAAGAGCTGTAACGCCTTTTCCGA
The DNA here is from genome assembly GCF_000016745.1 of Geotalea uraniireducens Rf4. Classification (GTDB taxonomy): domain Bacteria; phylum Desulfobacterota; class Desulfuromonadia; order Geobacterales; family Geobacteraceae; genus Geotalea; species Geotalea uraniireducens. The sequence goes on from NC_009483.1 coordinate 4,049,790, forward strand.
CATATTGCGATTCAGGTAGGACGCATTGTAGAGGACGCGGAAAAACCCCGAGAATCCGTGGACGGTCAGGGAATTACGGTCGTCTTTCGGATGGTTGTCGATATCCATGCTCAGCAGCACGTCCTCCAGCTCCGCTGCGCTCAGGCCTTCATAGAGCAATGACGTCGCATTGTTGTCAGAATAACTGATCATGTAACGCAGCAGTTCCTCAACCGTATATGCCCGCCCCGGGGTGATCGTCTGCGCCGGCCTTATGGTCTGCAATGCGCTCAAGTTCTCCTTGCCGTCAAAGACAAACGTCTGTTTAAGTACCCGCGGGTCTTTCTCGGCAAGCTCCAGCCAGGCGATCATCACCGGCACCTTCATCATGCTGGCCGGATTATACTCCACTTTCTCGTTGATCCCAAACCACGGCCCATCAGACAGGTCACGGTAATAAACCGACAGGTTCCGAACCCGGCCGTTGTCGATCTGCCACTGCACGAAATCCTTGATCTTGCGCTTGAAGGGGATAGGCTCCTGTCTGACTCCGTATCCTTCCGGGAGTTCTACATCGACCAGCGGACTGATGAAACGATACCCCGTAAGTCTGACCCGTCTATGGGCAGCAGAATGAAAGTGACGGTGATACCAGCCGTGGGCGTGCCACCCGGCGCCCAGCAACAGAACCGACATGGCCAGATATAAAGTGATATGTCGAATGTTAATTTTCCCTCCCTGCAATCGCCAGCAAAACCCTGCCCACCATATATGTCCCCTTCGGATTGCCCTGTTCCTTTTTTGTTACACCGACTAAAATTTACTAGGAAGCCTTCAGGCTTGTCAACTGCAAATCCGGGCAGGAACCCACGACATAAGGTATCCCGGAAACAGCAATGCCGGCCGATTTCCCTTGGAAATGGTCATTGTTGTCTCCGCATTCCGAAAAATAGGGTCAACCTGTATGGTCACCCTTTCTAATAATTGTATACACTTTCTCATTTTTTATTAGGCAATTACCTTGAGTTATCCACTAAATTTCAGCATCTTGGGTGTCGTCCACTCATTTCGTATCGTTAGAAAAATTCACTTGCGCGAAAATAAGTATTGACACGTAATTACAAGTAGTTAGACAGCTGCCTTTCAAATAGTCAAAAAGCAGAAGTGCTTGAAGAAACGTTATATTTACAAATTTTATCCACAGTTATGGCCTGTTTATCCACATGGTTTGTGGATACACTTTAAACCTGACAATTATTCTAATAATTCATCTTACATTTGAGGCAGATGTCCCACAATTCCACCAACTGACCCAACCCATCCCTACTGGCTTTACCACAGGGGTACGTTAAACGCCCTGTTTAAAACAAAAAGAAAAAGCCCCTGAATTTCTCAAAGGCTTTTGTTCTTCTCCGGCCCTTGCAGGACCTTTAATTGGAGGTGGCGGGAATCAATCCGCGTCCGAAAATCATCCACAGAAGGCGTCTGCATGCTTATAACAGTTTTGGGAGTCTATATTGATCAAGGTGCTATCTGGTTAACGTGTAGGTACGACCAATGAAGGAAAAACCGATATACCCGCGCAAGTCAAGCCTGTCCGGAGCGACAAACCGCATCTTGCACTTGTAGGATTTGCCACTTTCGGGGTCGTAACATACGCCTTTTTCCCACCTGTTGTCCCCGGCATAGATCAGCCGTTCGATTACCTGTAGTCCCAAAATGAGGCGTTTCTGCAGGGCCGGATCGGGATTTCTCCAATCGATTTTCACCTCCCCAACCGGGCCGTCTTCACTGCGGGTAAACCGGGGCTCCCTGAGCCAGCCGACCTTGCCGCAGATCTTCTCGCCACATCGGTACAACTCGATCCTCGACCGGTCACCAGCGGTTTTCCACAGCCCGAGCACATCATCGGGACCACTGGCAAATGCTGGTGCAGCCAGTAGAATCAATGTGACAACAATGAGCAGCTTATCCATGTATCACACATTCTACCCCGGTGCTCATGCTTCGGGTCTCTGGTAATCCGGGTTCATCTGCCAAAGCGCCAGCGTAGCCCCGGTCGGATCGGTGATCACGCTGAACCAGCCGATACCGGGTATCTCGGTGACCTCCTTGCAGATCGTCGCCCCCAGAGATTTGGCCTTTTCGGTGGCGGCGACCGCATCGGCCACCAGGACGTAGGCCAGCCAGAACGAAGGGGAATCGGGCATCGGGTTTTTCATCATGCCGCCTCCCGTCCCCTCACCCACCTTGATCAAGGTATAGTCCATCCCGGGGATGTCTTCCAGTTTCCAGTCAAACAACGCGGTATAGAATTTCCTGGCTTCAGCCACGTCATTGGTCACCAACTCTACATGCACAAACGGATTTGCCATCTCTCTCACCCCTTTCTCACGGTGCAGTCCCGGAATAACCCAATGGGTTAATTAGTTGCCATCCGGAAAACTCCGGATGAGAAACTATCGGAAACTAATTATTGCGTTCCCGGCCTCGATCCTCCTCTTTCCTCTGCCTTTCCCCTTGGCCCCGATCGGGCTCCTGCGACCGCTCCCTCTCCTTCAGTCTTTGTTCCCGGCCTTGCGGCCTTGGCTCCTGCGACCTCTCCCTATCCCGCACTCTTTGTTCCCGGCCTTGCTGCCTAGGCTCCTGCTGCTCACGCTGTACACCCCCTGGCTGCTCCCTCCGTTCCCGGAATGCCGGTCCTCGCTGCTGCCGGGGCTCCGTCGGACGCTGGATCTCCTGCTGCCCCGGCCCTCTCATCCGAGGCTCTTCCTGCCTTCTCCGCTGAGCAGGTGCGGGCGCCCTTTGCTCTCCCCGCTGCTGAAAGTGCCGGCGGACTTCCTTATCGCGCGGCTGGTAACGATAATGCTGGCGGCGTAGCGTCTGCTGCTGCTCCACCCGGGGATACCGATCTCTCGAATACCGCCGCTGGTAGACAGGCAGCGGCGCGCGCGGCGGAGCAGAGCCGCGCTTCCACCTGTCCCATCCTCTTCGATGCTGCTCCCATTCACGGCCCCAGTGTTCACCCCAGCGGGGCGGCGCATTCGACCGCCACCCGCGAAAGTACACAGGAGGATGCCGGTAGTAGCGCACGGGGATACGCAGGATGAACAGCGGCAGGACCTCCGGCTCCACAAACCACCAGGGGCCGTTGTACCAGTAACTCGCGTACCACTCATCGTCCTGGTAAACCCAGTACATGCCGTCGTAAAAGAAATAGTTGGCAGCCACCCGTGGAGCGTAATAGACCGGGTAGCCCGGCACCGGCACGAGTTCCGGGAACAACGGCAGGTTGATCCCGATGCTCACGTTGGGGAGCCCGATACCGATGCTCACCTGGGCTGAGACAGACGTCACCGAGCAGCACAACAGCATCCACAGCACAATGACTCCGCAGCGTATTTTCCGCATTTTGTTCCTCCATTTCGATAAGCACGGTCGTGGGCATTGCTTGTCAATTGGAAAGTGACAACGGCCCCAACTCTCGGTATAACCTGCGGTCGGGTGGTTACGTATCGTTTTGAGTTTATCCCATGCTGCTGACCTGTCAATCAGGGCAACCTGTGGGGCACCAATCCCCCTCTGAAACTGCATGCATCCCCCGGCGAATATTGCTATACTAAGACCTCAGCAATTTCTAACCGACAAGGAGCACCCCATGAAAATGAACCTGGCCGAGGTGGAGATCAGGATACTCGGCTGCCTCATCGAAAAAGAACTGACCACCCCGGAGAACTACCCCTTGAGCCTCAACACCCTCACCAATGCCTGCAACCAGAAGTCGAACCGCGCCCCACTCATGGACCTGGCGGAGGCGGACGTGGTGCGCGGCCTCGACAAACTGGGGGCCCGGGGGCTGGCGCGGCTCACTACGACCGGCGGGCGGGTCGCCAAGTACCGTCATTCCCTCGACGACAGCCTGCACCTGGCTCCCCCTGCGCTGGCGGTACTCGCCGAGCTCATGCTGCGTGGCCCGCAGACGGCGGGCGAGTTGCGCAACCGGGCCGAGCGCATGACCCCGCTCGCCGACATTGCCTCGGTGGAGGAGATCCTCGGGGCGCTGATGGAGTTCGGCCCGCCTCTGGTGACCCGCCTCCCCCGTCAGCCCGGCCGCAAGGAGCAACGCTACGCCCAGCTCTTTGCCGGCGAGCCGGACCTGCCGGACGACACGCCTGCCCCTCCCCCCGAACCGGCACGGCAGCGGGTCATGGCCGAGAACGAGCGGCTCGCCAGGCTCGATGGGGAAGTATCCGCGTTGCGCGCCGAGATCGCTTCCCTGCGCAGCACGATCGAGGAACTCCGGGTGCTGTTCGAGTAAGCTCCCGGCCTGTCGGCCGATGATGTCCGCCTTTCACCCAGATGGAGAAGGAAGGGCTCATTGTCCGCAAACGGGGGGGAAACACTTTGTGGCGTGAGGCGATTTCGAGGACATCCGCGTCAGGATGGGAAAGGAGTGACCATGGCCTACTGGCTCTTCAAAAGCGAACCGGGCAGCTTCTCCATCGAGGACCTGCGCCACCGGCCCGGCATGACCGAACACTGGGACGGGGTGCGCAACTACCAGGCTCGCAACTACCTGCGTGATGCCGTCAAGCCGGGGGACCTGGTGCTGTTCTATCACAGCAATATCCCTGAGCCGGCAGTGGTCGGGATTGCCGAGGTCGTCCGCGGAGGGTACCCGGACTACACCGCATTTAATCCCGGCAGTGAGCATTTCGACCCGAAATCATCCCCCGTCAGCCCGATCTGGTACATGGTGGACGTGCGCTACGTCGCCGCCATGCCCCGCCCGGTGCCGCTGGAGCAGATCAAGGGGAACCCGCTGTTGGCGGCCATGCCGCTGGTGAAGCGCAGCCGCCTCTCCATCCAGCCGGTGACCCCGGAAGAGTGGCGGACCATCCTTGCCATGGGGGGGATGACCGACTTGTGACGGATGAGACTAAGCCTTGGCAAAACTTGCGCAGAAGCGCGGGGTCTCAATAGGGGGACAATGTGCGGCTACGTGTTCCCGCCACCAAGCGTCAACCCTCGTATGAAGTTGCGAAGTATTTGGTCGCCACAGGGCTTGTAATTTCTGTGCCCTTTTGCTCGAAACATCGCGGACAATTCGGATTTTGAGAGCTGGACGCCGGCCTTTCCGAAGATCGCGAGCATTGCCTCATCATTCAATTCCAGAGCTATTCTGAGTTTCCTCAGAATGAGATTATTGTGCAACGCCATGTCCGTCGTTATAGCCGAACCGGGCTTCGGATCGTGCGCGCCTCGCCTGGAGATGATCAGGCCGTCCAGGAACGCGCCCATCACCGTGTCGTCGCAGGCCACAAAGCCGGGCTCTTCCTCTTTTTTCAGCAGTTTCAGCACGTCTATCGGTCTGATTTCATGCCCGCCCAACTTGCATAATTCGGCTATGGTTTCGCCATTCAGGTTCAGCGCGTAGCGGAGCCTGCGGAGCAGATCGTTATTGGTCATGGTTTTTCCCTTCGTGAGTGTTTATTGTGGAAGGCTAGGAGCCAGTCGGACTTAGGGAATCGTAACGAGAGAATGGCAAATCGAGGACAGATTATCGGAAATTTGAGAGCGAATAGTGGACCTATTTGTCGAAAATTTCCGGGGATATGGACCGATTTTCCGTTCTCGCAGTAGATTCATTCCTAAGTCCGACAAGCTCCTAGGAGACGCTTTTCTGCGTTCGCGGTTACAGTGATGGCATGGGTACGGCGTGTGCCAGAGCCACGGCCAGCTCCTCCAGGGTGGCCACCGCCAGGTCGGCCAGCTCCGGCCAGCGGAAGGCGCCGCTGCGGTCCACATGGATGGTGGCAGTGCCGGCGGCGCGTCCCACCTGCAAGTCGAACAGGTAGTCCCCCACCATCACTGTCTCGTCCGGTGCGCTCCCCCAGGCGGCGAGGAGTTTCTCGATCCCCTCCGGATGGGGCTTGGGCGCGGCCTCTTCCCGGCCGAGGATGGCGTCGGAGGTAAAGTACCCTTTAAGACCGATCTGGCCGAGGGTGTGGAGGGCGATCTCCCGCGTGTTGCGGGTGAGGATGCCGACGCGGGCGTCGCGCCGGAGCAGCTGGTCGAGCAGCCGCCCGGCGCCGGGGGCGGCTGCGGTCTTGGCGGCCAGCTCATACTCGATCTCGATCAACCGGGCGTGCCTGGCCGCGGCCTCGGCCGCAGGCAGAGAAGCGAGGAACTGGAGGATGTCGGCGTCGGACTCCGTCATGCCGAGCGCGCTGCGGATGGCGGCAAAATCATGCACCGGAAGGGTCAGCGTCCCATCCAGGTCGAATATCCAGCAGCGTCGGGCGAGGATGTGGTGAGCAGTCATGTTCGCAGGATACCTTTTTTCCGCCATTCCGGCAACGGCAGACTGCACTATAAAAGAGGACCGACTACTTTTCGCCATCATAGCGCCCATTACGCCCGCTACCACGGCTGTTTTTCCGGTCAATCCGCATTTGCGGACGGCTCGAAGCCGCGGCGGCTTAAAGAGTCCCAGTTTCGGCACTGGCTCGCCCCCCTCCCCCCTCAAGAAATGCTCGGCTGATGCGGTACATGGGGTCTCCTTCTACTGCCCCGATATACGCCGGACCTGACTCATTTGTGCTTGATGAACGTCCCCTTCTCGTACTCCTCGAAGGCAATCCGCAGCTCCTCCTGGGTGTTCATGACGATCGGCCCGTACCAGGCGACCGGCTCGCCGATCGGCTGGCCCGATACGAGGAGAAACCGGACCGGCTGCTCCTGGGTGGTGATGGCCACCATGTCGCCGTCCCCGTAGAGGATGAGATTCTCCGCGCCGCAGGCGCAGTCCCGCTTCATGTCGAAATAGTTGGTCCCCACCACCTCGTGGGCATAGGCGTTCCGTTCCGGATCGAAATACCCCTCCCCGTCCACAACGTAGGCGAAGACCTTGTGCCCCCGCCTGACCGGGTGCGTGAAGGTCGTTTCCGGCGGCACCGTCACGTCCAGATACTCGGGATCGATGACCACGTCTTGCACCGGCCCCTTCACCCCGCCGATCTCGCCACAGATGACCTTCACCCGGACGTCCCCCTTGAGGGTCGCCGTCGGGATCTCTGCGGCGACAAGGCCCCGATAACGGGGATCCATCATCTTATGGGAAGCAGGGAGGTTCGCCCAGAGCTGGAACCCCCACATGAGGCCGGCGTCGTCCCCCTTGGGCATCTCCTGGTGGATGATGCCGCTCCCCGCGGTCATCCACTGCACGTCCCCCGACTCGATGACCCCCTTGTTCCCCATGCTGTCGCCGTGCTCCACCCGACCGTGGAGGACATAGGTGATCGTCTCGATCCCCCGGTGCGGGTGCCAGGGGAACCCCTTCAAATAGTCCGGGGGATAGTTGGAATGAAAATCGTCGAGCAGCAGAAAAGGGTCGAACAGCGGCACCTGGTAATAGCCGAGGGCCCGTTTCAGGTGGACGCCGGCCCCCTCGATGGTCGGCTTGCTCTTCCAGACTTTGCTGATCTTGCGCACGGATGTCATATCTTCCTCCAATCGCGGGGTGATTTTTCACAGAAAACCGAAATCCACCACGAAAGCGTTCATATCTTCATCTCCCTAAGCCAGCAAAGCCGGAATCAAAACATATATTTCACGCAACGACGCGACGACGCAACGTTTTAAAACTGCCGTAACGACTCAAGTCGTAAGTGACTAACGGGCGCCTCGGCGTCACTCCTTGAGGAACGCGAGCAGATCCGCGTTGACCCGGTCCTTATGGGTCGAGCAGAGGCCGTGGGGCGCACCCGGATAGATCTTCAGCGTGGCGCCCTTGACGAGCCTGGCCGAGAGCAGGGCCGAGGCGCCGATCGGCACGATCTGGTCGTCGTCACCGTGGATGATCAGGGTCGGCACGTCGAATTTCTCGAGATCTTTCGTGAAGTCCGTCTCGGAGAACGCCTTGATGCAGTCGATGACCCCTTTGAAACCGGCCTGCATCCCCTGGAGCCAGAACGAATCCCGCAGCCCCTGCGAAACATTGGCGCCCGGCCTGTTGGCGCCATAGAAAGGCATGGTGAGATCCTTGAAGAACTGCGAGCGGTCTTTGATAACGCTGGCGCGGATCTGGTCGAACGCTTCCATCGGCAGGCCGCCTGGATTGGCGGCCGTCTTCAACATCAGCGGCGGCACCGCGCCGATCAGCACGGCCTTGGCCACCCGTTTCGTACCAAAGCGGCCGATATAGCGGGCGACTTCGCCGCCGCCCGTGGAGTGGCCGACATGGATCGCGTTCGTCAGGTCGAGCGTTTCGACGAGTGTCGCCAGGTCGGCGGCGTAGGTGTCCATGTCGTTGCCATTCCAGGGCTGGCTCGATCGGCCATGGCCGCGGCGGTCATGGGCAATGCAGCGGTAGCCTTGGGAGCCGAGAAACACCATCTGGTCTTCCCAGGCGTCCGCGGAGAGCGGCCAGCCATGGCTGAAGACTACGGGCTGTCCGCTCCCCCAGTCCTTGAAATATATCTGCATGCCGTCTTTGGTCGTGATCGTGGGCATAGGATTTTCTCCTTTCTTTGGTTGGAAGATAGAGAAGCGTTTGCCTGCCTGGCTATTTCAGCCGGTGTCACCGGCAGGCTTGCGGCGGGATATGGCGACATCGGTGGCGGCAAGCTCAAGAAAACGTACCGCCATTTCGGGCCCTTTGGCCTCCTCCTCGTGCTTGAAAAAAACGAAAACATCCTCCCATTTTTGCGCGAGGATCATGTCCATCCATTGGGAGAGGTCGGCATCCGTATAATCGGAACGGCGCAGGCGCAGGTATCCCCAGGACGCCGTGCTGACGATCTCATGGGCCGGGTTCTCGTCGGTATCCTCGATGCACAGGCTGTATCCCCGTTCACGCAGGAGGTCCGCAATTCCGGCATCGAGCCAGGTCGGGCTGCGGAGATCAAAGGCGCAGTGCACGTTTTCCGGAATCAGGGGGAGAAAATCTTCCAGCGCAGCGCGGTTCTTTTTCGCATGAAAACTCTTGGGAAACTGAAAGAGGGCCGGCCCCAGTTTCCGCTCCAGGACCGACAGTGTCCTGAAGAAGTAGTCGGTCTCCTCACCCACGTTTCGGAGCTGCTTCAGATGCGTTATGACCTGGGGCGCCTTGAGCGCGAAGGCAAAATCGTCGGGGACCTGTTCCGCCCAAGGTGCGAGGACCCCCACTGTGGGCATGTGATAAAAGGTATAATTGATCTCCACCGCGTTGAGGCGTTCTCCATAGAAGCGGAGCATTTCCTTGGGCGAGATCTTTTCCGGATAGAATATTCCTTTCCATTCCTTGTATCCGTACCCGCTCGTACCGACATGGATTTTCATAGGTTACCTCCTTCGCCGCCGCTGTCGCGCACCACTTCGCGGGCGGTTTTGTCCTCGCGCAGCCGCAGGAAAACGGGGTGTCTCATGACGGCATCTTCAGTCCAGCCGGATAAGGAAATCTCGCAGACCAGCTCCGGCTTTACCCAGGTGGCCGGGGTATTGGTCTCCGGCCGCACTTTAAAAGGGCATTCCTTCCGGATCAGGGGCTCCAGTTTCGCGCGGATTTCCTGCAGATCTTTCGCCCCGAATCCGCCTCCCGAATGGCCGATGTAGATCAGCTCGTCCCCTTGGAACACGCCCAGGACGAGGGTGCCGAAACACTTTCTCCCACCCCTCGGTTCCGTGAAACCGGCGATCACCCCCTCCTGCGTGAGCCGCGTCTTCACCTTCAGCCACTGCCGGCTCCTTATCCCCATCTGGTACGCGCTTTGCGCATGTTTGGCGATGATCCCCTCCAGTCCCTTTTCTCTTACGACGGTGAAAAACAGGACCCCATCTTTCCATACGTGATCGCTGTATTTTATTTTCGGGGCTGAAGGGAGGATTTTTTTCAGGATCTCTTTCCTCCTGAGCAGGGGGAGGCCGGTCAGATCATGTCCCTGGAAGTAGAGGAGGTCGAAGACGTAGTAAAGAAGATGGCCGTTTCCAGACTTCTGGTAATTCTGCAGCAACTGGAAATCGGGATGTCCCCGATCATCCACGACGACGATTTCGCCGTCCAGAACCGCATCGAATCTGCATTCCCGCAACGCGTCCGCGATGGGAGAAAACTTTTGTTGCAACGAGAGCAGGTTTCGGGAATAGAGCGCGACGTCTCCGTCCCGCATCTCTGCGATGGCCCGGTACCCGTCCCATTTCACTTCGAAGACCCAGTCCGGATGGTCGAACGGTTCCCTGGCCAGGGTCGCGAGCATCGGTTTTATGTTGTGCGGCATCGGTTTAACCGGCGCATCATGCAGCTCTTCGCTTTCCTTCGCTTCGTGAAGCCGGATCTGATTTATTTTTTTTTGTTTGAAAGATTTCTGGCCGCCGGCTTCGAGCATCTCCTCCAGGGTTTTATGGGACACGACGGAACGGTTCTCCTGGAGAATTTCCCCCTTGCTTGCATAGCGGTCTTTTTTCTTCAGGAGCAGCCACGACTTCCCGTCCTTTCCCATCCTGACCAGCGCGAATTCACCCCGAAGTTTTTCCCCTTCGAGGACAAACTTCATATCCCCTTTTCTTAATCCGTCCAGAAGAAGTTTCTCGTTTTCGTTCTCATCTCCTGCAGAGGGGTGACGATAGAAACCCCGGTCCCAGATGATAACGCTTCCTGCGCCGTAATTACCCTCCGGGATAACCCCCTCGAAATCCCTGTAATCGAGCGGATGGTCTTCAACCATAACGGCCAGCCTTTTTACGGAAGGATCCAGCGAGGGTCCCTTCGGCACGGCCCAGCTTTTCAGAACCCCTTCCAGCTCCAGCCTGAGATCATAATGAAGGGCCCGGGCCGCGTGTTTGTGCACGACGAACACGAGACGGCGCCCCTCGTGAGGAACGTCCGGTTTCGGTTCGGGTGTTTTCTCGAATCGCCGTTTGGATGCGTATTCCTTTAAGCCCATGTTGGTTGTTTGCCTCAAGGATTCATAACCCCTCCTAACCTCCCCTTATCTTAAGGGGAGGGACCCAAAATACAAGGCTTCCCCCTCTTAAGATTAAGAGGGGGTCAGGGGGAGTTATGAGGTTCTTTCACAGATGAGGCAGCCTTTGCTTTTTCACCAGCACCTCCCTGAATAGGTCACCCTTTTCTTCGGCCCTGCGAACAGCCTCCGCATGGATGACCTGCAACCTTTCCGGGTCACCAAGCCCGGCCAGCCGCTCCAGTTCCCGCCATTCGAGGGGAAACGAAACATATGGTTTTTCCCGGGCCCGCAGGGAATACACACAGATCATCGTCGCTTTAGCATCATTTTGAGACCAGTTGATAAAGATCTTTGCCTTCCGGTAATCCTTCGCCATTCGTGCTGTCACCAGGTCCGGATAGTTTTTCTGAAGGATAACTGCCACGGCTTTTGAAAAAGTCTTGGTATCCTCAAAGGTCGTCTCCGGGCAGTTCAAGGGGACATAGACATGGAGGCCTTTCTGGCCCGAGGTTTTCACAAAGCTTGCCAGCCGCAAGCGGGAGAGCAGGTCCCGCAGTATCAACGCCACCCGGGCGCAATCCAGGATGTCAGCCTCATCGCCGGGATCCAGATCGAAGACCATGGCATCGGGCGTTTCAGGGGAACCAGCCCTGGCGAGAGGCACATGGAGTTCAAGGGACGCAAGGTTCGCCACCCATATCAGCGTTTCCAGATCGTTGACCAGGCAGACCGTCATCCGCTCTCCGTCTTCCCTGCGGAGCTCTGCCGTTTTCGCCCAGGCCGGATGATGGGAAGGACAACGCTTCTCGAAAAAGAACGCATCTTCCACCCCCTCGGGATAGCGTTTCAAGGTCAGTGCCCGGTCCTGCAGATGGGGGAGGATGAACGGTGCGATCCGGCGATAGTACGCCAGGACGTGGGCCTTGGTGAAGCCGTAGGAGGGGTAGAGCTCCTTTTCCAGGTTCGACAGGGAGAGCCTTCTCCCGCCGATGGCGACGACTTTCCGGCTCACCGGTTCTTCTTCACTTCGCGCATGATCTCCTCCAGCGCGGCGATCAGGTCGGCCGGGCCTTCTCCCTCTGCTTTCTCCACTTCAGGGGCCGCAACCGGCGCTTTTTCCTTCACCTTCTTCTTCAGGAGATCCATGACCTTGTCCCGGCGCTCGTCCGCATATTTCCCCGGGTTAAAGTCGGCCATCATGTTCTTGATGCTTTTCTTGATGCCGCTTTTAACTTCGGCCGCGATCTTTCCTTCTTTCGGCGCGATGTCTTCATCGGAAAGTACTTCGTCGCTGTAATGGAGCGTGATCAGGGTCAGTGCCCCCTCCGTGCTTTTGACCGCCACGAGATACTCACGCTCGGCCAGAACGAATTTTGCGAGCCCGGCCTTGTTTGTCCGGCGCATCACCTCCACCAGCAGCCGGTAAGCTTTTTCGCCCCCCTTCAAAGGAACGAGATAATACGGGTGATCGTAATAGATCGGATCCACTTCATTCATGTCGATGAACTCAACGATCTCGATCGTGCGACTCCGTTCGGGCGACACGGATTCCAGTTCCTCGTCCGTTATCGGCAGGTACCTGTCGGGCCCGATTTCGTATCCCCTGATGATCTCATCCGGGGGGACCATCTTTTCCTGTTCCGGGCAGAACATCCTTCTTGCGAGGGGAGAGTAATCCTTATCGTGGAGCAGGCGAAAAGAGACCCGGCCGATTGCAACGGCCTTCACCAACTGTACCGGAATTGCCACCAGGCTGAAACTGATCGTCCCGCTCCATATTCCCTGTACCGCCATTTCATCCCCCCTGACTGACCTTTACGCGACTTTCTTCAGACTCTCTTCAAGGGCCTGCAGCAGCTTGTCCGATGCTGTCGGTTTCAAGAGCCTGGGGCGCAGGAGTGCAATTTTTTCTCCGCGGGCTTTTTTCTCGATCAACTTTTGCAGCTTTTTCTCATGCTCGTTTTCGAATTTCTGCGGCTGAAAAGGAGTGGTCAACTGGTTGATCAGATCGCTCCCGATTTTCAGTTCCTTTTCGGACACTGGACTTTCCTGTAGCTCAAGGGATTTTACCGAAATCACTTCGTCGGCATACCGCAGGGTATTCAGGCGAAGAATCTTTCCGCTTGCCTGCAAGGCCCCGAGATAGGAGCGATTCCTCATGGTCCAGGTGCAGATACCTTCTGCGCCCATCTCCTGCAAAGCCCCGACAAGCTCGCTGTAACCTTCGGAATGAAGATCCGGCTCCAGGTAGTAGACGCGATCAAGGAAGATGGGGTCGATCTGTCCGGTCTTGACGAATTCGTGGACTTCGATCATCCGGCTGCTTTCAGGAGCGGTTTGTTCCAGCTCATCCGGGTCGACGATGATATATTTCCCCTCCTCCACTTCAAACCCCTTGGTCTGCGCTTCCGTCGGCACGGGTATTTTTTCGTAGGCACAGATCATCTGTTGGTGCAATTTCACATGATCGCGCTTGTGAAGGAGGTGAAACTGAATCCGCTCCGCCTTGACCGCGGCATGCAGCTTCACGGCTACATCCGTATCCGCAAAGTGGATATATCCTTTCCAGATCGTTCCTCCTGCCATTGAAAATCCTCCACAGTTCCGGGCCGTTTGTTTTGCCCTTTTATGGGCTTACCTACAAGAGAAGTATCGCACAAAATGTCCCGCTGTCACGTTGTATCAATCAGTGGAATGGAGAACCCATGGAAGCCGAGGCTGGGGTTCAGGTCGATGAAGTTGACCGGGCCGATCAGTCCCGCCTCGCTGAAATAGGCCCCTTCGGGAAAAGGGGGGTGAAGGTTTGCGGCACGTACTTGAGCGGGTCCCACAGCTCGGTGCGCCGGCTGGGGGCGGCTAGATATCGATAATCCTCGTCGGCGCAGTCAAGCCGGTAGGGAGCGGACTGGAAGAGAGTTCCCGTGTCGGCAGTTGCACCCTCCGGGCGGCTGAGAAGCAACGCGGCCAAAATGAAAAATAAGCTGACCCCTTGCAAAGTGGACATCGATACCCCCTCCGGAACTCAAGCCCCCTGTACAAACCCTGAAACCCGAACTCGACGAGCGCCTGCCGGTAGGCCGACTCACCGGCGGGAATGCCGTTTATCCGCTCCACCTTGATCTGTTTCCGGTGGTTGAACTCCAGGGAGACGAAGCGATACGTGCCGATATGCTGCAAGGCTGAATTTAGGGTTGCTTCACCGTCACATCGACAAGGTTTTGCAACGTATCCGAACCGATCGTCTTTACTTCCATTTCGGCATCAGAGAAAACATATTCTGGTCCTTTTCCATTGAAATTCTCCCGCGAATAAAGGACATCAACCCCTTTCCCGACAAGATACTCCGCAAGCTTTATCCCTTTCCCTTTATCCATCGCCACAAAGGGGTTTTCCACTATTTCACGATAAAGGACTGCTCCGTCCGTAATTCTCTTATCCCACAGCGCGACAAACGGAGCGGCACCAAAGTGCGCTGATATTTCGCCGTCGCGGTTTGCGAGCGGCACGGCGAATCGCAGCCATTCTTTCCTTTCAGGCTCATAGTGGATGGTTACCTTTTCCACGAACGGAATCCGTTGCCGTATCTCTCGCTCCATCCTGTCGACTACCTCATGGGCCTCTTTCAGCCTCTTTAGAGAGAGCCGCACTTCAATGCCCACAAAGACGAACCTGCCGGAGTTGCGGGCCACGATGGAAACGATTTCCGAAACTTCGTGAAAACCTCGGACGATCCCTGTCATTTCGTCCAGAGTGGCCTCACCGACGGAAGCGTCGAGGAGGCTCCTTATCGAATTCCGAGCGATTTCGTAACCGACCTTGAGGACCAGGAGCAAGACCACAAAGGCAGCGGCCCTGTCAAGAAAGGGGTAGGTAAGCCGTGCTCCGGCTATCCCCGCCGTCACCACGGCCAATGGAGCCAGGTCGGTCCGCCAGTTTTCGGCGTCGGCCAGCAGAGAAGGGGAGTTGAGCGACCTTGCCCGCTCACGCTCGTAGCGGAAGAAAAAAAAGATCGGCAGTGTCATCAGGAAGAGGATGGCTATGGTTACATCGAGGTGTTTCAGCCCGCCTAAGGATGGATGAATTATAGTCTTTGCAATTTCGTAGGCGGAGATGAATATCAATCCTGCCGAAAGGAGCGCCGCAAGGTTTTCCGCCTTGTAGAGACCCCATGGGAATTTCGCCGATTTTATCCCGGCAAGGCTTATCCCCCCAAGGACGAGGAGGCTTCCTACAACATCGCTTAATGAATGAACGGTTTCAGCAAGAAGCGCGGTACTGCTGGTGAGCAGATAGAGGAAGTATTTTGCGATGGTCAGGGATAAATTGAGACCGAGGGAATACACAGCGAGTCTCTTTCCTTCATTTGCAGCGGCCGGTGCGCTGTTTACCGCTCCCCCGCCCGATAAGATTCCGAAAAATCCGATCATATCTTATCTCAACCCCTCAGTAGCGATAACCGTGCCGACGCCCGCATAACGGCAACACAAATCCGCCTCATGCACCCCGCCCTTTTCTGCCGAATTTCTCCCTATACATCCGCTCGTCGGCCAGCTTGAGGACTTCCCCAAGGCTTTCCCCCGTTTCTGCGGTTGCCGTGCCCAAGGAGAGGCTCAATCTGAAGACGCTGTTCGCACGGTTGACTCCTGCCTGGCAACTTTCGACCCTCTTGAGAATATCTTTCACCATAGCGCTGTCCGCGCCGGGCAGGAGGACCGCAAACTCGTCACCGCCTATGCGCGCCACCACATCATCGCTGCGAAAAGCCGCCAGCAGGACTTTAGCTGCCTCCTGAAGCAGTCGATCCCCCACCGCATGCCCATGGCGGTCGTTCACTTCTTTCAGCCCATCAACATCCGCCATAACGACGCTGATGGGGAATTCCCTTCCGCCGGCAAGCCGCCCGAGTTCCGCGTCGAAGTAAGCCCGGTTGTACAGGCCGGTCAGATTGTCGTGGGTGCTCAGGTAGCGGAGTTGCTCCTCCGCCTGCTTACGTTCGGTTATATCGCGGTTGCTGCCGCTTATTCCCAAGAAAGTACCACTGTTGTCGTGGATCGGACGACAGATGTGGCTAATCCAGCGCATTTCCCCCTGTTTGGTAACAATGCGGAATTCGATTGGACTGGACGCCCCTCCCCGGTCTACCTCGCGGACATGAAGGCGCCATAGTTCATGATCATCGGAATGAATGATAGCATCGCAGGTTTCCGGGAAATGAGACAGTTCCTCGACACTGAAGCCTGTAATATGTTCGGCTGCCGGAGAAATGTAGCGCATTTTCCCCTCCGGTGTCCGCCAGTAGAGCCATTCCGCCGAAGAATCGGCCAACCGCTGGAACATCCCGTTACTCTTCATCACTTCCTTTAACGTATCGTGCAGCGATTCCATGCCTCTGACCACGGCGAAGGCACCGATGCCCCGTCCCGCGCGAAAGGACTCGACCTCCCTCATCTCCTGCAGGGGCCTGAAGAGGGTCTGCACCCAATCCTGGCTGGGGAAGCCGCTTTCTTTCAGCATTTTCTCGACCTCTTCGGCGCGGTAGAAGGTGGCCTCGCGGTAGAAAGCGCTTTGGGACCGATTCTCCAGGTACTGCTGCCCCAAGGCGCTCCCCTTGTCGACTAACCCGATCACCAGACTCCCCTCAGGCTTGATGACCCGCCTTGCCTCGCGCAACATGGCGCGGGGATCATCCACGAAGCAGATGGTAGTTACAATCAGGGCGTAATCAAAGCTTGCGGTAGCGAACGGGAGCCGCTCGGCGACGCCCCGCATGACACTAATGCCCCTTGCGCTGGCAAGTTTCAGCATGGCCGCCGAAGGATCGACACCTACCCGAACGCCAAGTGGCGCCGCGAAGCGCCCGCTTCCCACGCCGATCTCCAGGCCGAGCCCCTTCCACGGCAACAGCGCCCGTACTGCCAGCAGTTCGGAGCAGTAGGCGGCACCATGGGTGTCGTACCAGTTGTCGTAACGTTGGTGGTACGTGTTAAATGGTTCGTTTCCGGACATCAGAGCAATTCCTTGATGGCAGCTACGAAGCGCGCATTGTCCTCTGGCAGGGCAGTGGTGATAAGCATGTAGCCCGGCCTCAAATGTGGACCATACAAAAAAATGATGCGCTTCTGCAGCGGCGTATTGGGCAACCACTGCATGCACCTTGTCAGGTGACCCTCTCAATGATGAAACTTATACGCCAGGTACAGCATGCAGAGAATACCGGCAGCAAAGCAGCTGAAGTGCAGCACCGCCCTGCCAATGTCGGGCTGTGCCTTGATCTCTGGCACAAGGTCTGAGGCGCCAATGTAGATGAAGTTGCCGGCGCCGAACAAGATCAAACCTGCGACTTCAAATCGGATTGACAACGCAAATGCCATGAGAGCGCCCAGTAGGAATGTCAAACCGGAGAGGAAGTTCCAGGTCAGAGCCCGGCGGCGATCCCAACCACCATGGACAAGTATTCCGAAATCACCGAGCTCCTGTGGCACTTCATGAGCCGCTGCTGCAAGCCAGGCCATGACACCGGCACGTGGATCGACCAAAAAAGTGCTGGCAATGCCCAAACCACCCAGAAAGTTGTGAAGCGCATCCCCCAGGAGAATCAGATAGGTCATTGGACTCCTGCATTCCGCAGAGGCGCGTCTACAGTGGTGCCAGTGAAGAAATTGCTCAAGCCCGAGAAACGTGGCAAAGCCGCCTAGAAGCCACGCTCCGGCATTGATCGCGCCAAGTGCCGCAAAACCTGCGGGAATCATATGAAGGACTGCGCCGCCGAGCAAAGTGCCGGCAGCAAGAGAGACCAAGGGAAGAAGCAAACGATCCAAGGTGGCAGGTCGCAGCACAGTGGTGAGGCTTCCGACCAGCGCTATCGTGCTCATGAGCAAACCGCCCAGAATGATCCATATGAGACTGTTCATACGCGTCCCGGCCCAAATTATTGCGATAACTGCGATGGCGGCAATGAAAACGAGGAGGCTTCCCAAATTCCAGGGACAAACTCCTCTGCTCCTCTTGCCGCCCTTTATCCGGCGCTTTCTCTCCACTCAAGTAGCGGACGAAAAACTATCTCCTCCAACCCGCCCAGACAGGAACGCCGTTGTCGTCGCGGAGTCTGAGCACTGAATCGCCCTTCTTCATCTCGGCCGCAATGATTGCCGGTTTACTGGCAACGGTGACCCTTGATCCCTTGACCTCAACCTTGTCGCCCTTCTCTATTTTGACATCGAGCCGCTCGATGAACCAGGAAGGCCCCAGGTGGACGGAAATGGTCTCCTTGCCGGTCTTGAGCTGAAGATGGATGCCGGCGCCCATACCTTTCATCGGAGTGACTTTGTCCACGGCAACTACCTCGCCGCTAACGGTTTCCACTGTGGCGGGGTTGTACATACGCTGATAGGCGCCCCCCATTCCCCAACCGCTACTGCCGCGCCACCCTTGCCACGGGGCGGCGAAAGTCGTCGAGACGAATGAAACCACGAGCATTGTTGCCAGAATACTTGCGACGCTTTTCGCTTTCATGGAAACCTCCTTTGTCGTTATTCTACAGTATACCGCCGTTCTTTTTCATGCTTTCCCGAACCTTTGCAAGTAGTATTTCCGACCTTCGTATTCCGTTTCCGCCAGAAGTCCCGAATCGATCAGTTTCTTCACAACGGCCCAATCGCCACCCGCCTTTGCCAGCAGCTCCCGCACCGCCTCTTCTCTCATCGGATGCACCGCGGTAATGGCTAGTAGGTCCTCCGCTACATCTCCCATGCAGGCAAAGGCGTTCTCTTCGTAACCGGTCAGAAGCTCCACCCGTTCGACCTTCCTGCGGAGGATCTGAAAGGCCCGGTTGACGGTCTCCTCGGAGGGAGGCTTCACCCATAGTTCCGCCGGAGGGCGGGTGGGGATGGCCAAATACGCCTTGGCGGGTTTCAGCGCCATGAGAAAATCGGCGAGCAGTTCGAGGTGCTCTTCAGCGTCATTGAGACCTTTTACCAGCATCGTTTCCGTCGCCAGCTCCCCTCCGTATCTTTTTGCAAAGCCGATCATGCCGGTGAGAAGGTCCATAAATTCCAGCAAAGGGCTGGGCCGATTAAGCTTGCGCCAGACATCCTCTCTAACTGTGTCCACTTTCAACGAAACCCAATTCGCTTTGCGCAACGCCTCCGCCACGTCGCTGCGCCAGATGAGGGAGGCGTTGGTTATCACCGCGATCCTGATCCCGAGCGGCCGCAGGAGCTCGATTTCGCGCGCCAGGTTGATGTCCAGGGTCGGTTCGCCATCGGCAACGAAGGTCAGATAGTCTATCTGTTCGCCGTTTTCTCTCGCCACTCTCACCTTGTTTTCCACCTCCGCCGCGATCTCTTCAGGCCAGTAGAAGGCACGGCGGTCGACCTGCGTCTTAATGGTGCGTCCCACCTGGCAGTAGACGCAAGAATAGGTGCAAACCTTGGGCGTAATGTTGTTGATCCCCAGGCTGCGCCCCAGGCGCCTGGACGGCACCGGCCCGAATACTATCATGTGCGTCACCTCCCCATTATCTCTCCTTCATCCTGCAATACTCGTTTTCGTAACCGATCTCGACCGTCGTATGCTCGAAATCCGCATTTTCGAGCAGTAATCTGACCCGGTTTCTTATCTTCAGGACGTCTTTCCTGGTTGCGTCCGCCTCGACCACCAGATGGGTCGTCAATACGTTGTGCTCGCCGTCCAGCGACCAGACGTGGGTATGATGGACGGATTTCACCTTGTCGATGGCTAGGAGTTTCTTCTCGATTTCGCCGGTATCGATCCCACCGGGTACGGCCTGAAGGAACAACTGCACTGTCTTTTTCAGGTTCCTCGACACGTTGAACAGGACATACGACGTTATAAGGATAGAGAGGATCGGGTCGAGGAGTGGCAGGTCCTTGAACAGCAGGACGGAACTCACCGACAAGACGGCCGCCCAGCCCAGCAAATCCCCCAGCAGATGCCAAGTGACGATCCGGGCGTTCAGCGTCCTCCCCCCCCTCACGCGCAGCAGCGCCAAGCCATTGACCGCGATCCCGACGACGGCAAGGAGCGCCATCCCCCCTGCATTGGGATGTTCCGGTCGCAGGAGCCTCGGCACAGCCTCCGACAGGACCAGCAGGCTCCCCACCATCAGGACGAGGGCGGTCGCCAGTGCCCCCAGCAGCGAAAAGCGCCGGTATCCGTAGGAATACCTCCTGTCGCTCTCCTTTTCGGCATAGCCGGCCAGGTACCAGGCAAGCCCCAGCGACAGGCAGTCTCCCAAGTCATGGACGGCGTTCGAGATGATGGCTATACTGTTCGTCCAGAGTCCGCCGAACAGTTCCAGCAGGGTGAAGCAGAGGTTCAGCAGGAAGGCCAGTCGGAGACCCGCCGTAGCAGCACAGTAATGGCTAGATCGGTCCATGTTCTCGCGTCCCCGAATATACAGGATGTTAAGAGCCGAAATAACGGAGCGTCCTCCGAATATCGTCAACGCCGAAGGAGGTGTCGAAGCAGCCCGTGCCGGCTAGGAGCCTGTCGGACTTAGGAATGAATCTACTGCGAGAACGGAAAATCGGTCCATATTCCCGGAAATTTTCGACAAATAGGTCCACTATTCGCTCTCAAATTTCCGAAAATCTGTCCTCAATTTGCCATTCTCTCGCTACGATTCCCTAAGTCCGACAGACTCCTAGGGGTTGTATTCCCGGACCTGTCTGACGAGCGTCTCCACGAGTTGCCTCCGTCCAGAGCCCGGCAACCACGATTTTCCGGCGCCCGGTCCGCTCGATTGTCGCCTTGAAATTTTGCCTGGTTCTCCGATTTTCTTGGTCATATACAAGGCAAACATATCGCCCTTTTATTCAATGTCAAATACAAGCCCTACAGCGTGCCACCTTTACCTAAAGCATTGATTTTACATAATTGCCAAGCTGTAAGAACTTATATGATCTCAACTTTCGCAGTTACCTATAGCCCCCTCCCCCTTGGATGGGGGAGGGTTGGGGTTGGGGTGCAAGGCAGCGATTTTTCGATGATCAACTTGCACCCTCCCCCTAGCCCCCTCCCATCGAAGGGAGGGGGGATATTTGTGGAGCAACATGTTTGTTTTACGGCTAAACGGTGTATTTGTGCTGTTTGAGAGTTGTTTTGGCTCTGCTAAAGTTGAGTATATGATCTTTTTTGCGGACATCCGTTGCTTCCCGCCACATCGATACTACAATTAAGGTAAAGAGCCGGGTATGATTGCTCGCCGAAGGGCAATTTCCCGTCTTAAAACGAAGGGGGAGCCGGCCGCTTTCCCACAGACAAGGAGGAGCACCATGACAAAAGCAATCCCGGAAGGATTTCACACCATCACACCGATGTTCATGTTCAAGGATGCCCGTAAGGCCATCGAATTCTACAAACAGGCCTTCGGCGCACAGGAGCGGTTCGCCATGCCGGGGCCCGACGGCAAAGGGGTGATGCACGCCGAGGTCCGGATCGGCAACTCGATCTTCATGATGGGGGAGGAAAACCCGCAGGAGCCCTGCAAAAGTGCAGAAACCATCGGCGGCTCCCCGGTCAGTTTTTACATTTATCTGGAAAACGTGGACGAGGCATTCAGGATAGCCATGGAAGCGGGCGCACAGGTCCGGATGCCTGTCCAGGACATGTTCTGGGGGGACCGCGTCGGGACCGTGCAAGACCCCTTCGGTTACAGCTGGACCCTTGCCACCCATATCAAGGACCTGACCCCGCAGGAAATCCAGGAGGGAGCTCTGGCCGCTTTCGCTGAGATGGGAAGGAAATGAACCGCTGCGGAGACGTTTCGGAAAGGAAATGAGGCTATTTCGGGGGCACAATGTATGGTGCCCCCGAATTTGACTGGAGCGGCATTCAGCGTCAAAAACCTCCTTATTTCATCTCTTTCAACTGATTGATGTCTTTCTGCCCCTGTTCCTTCATGAGCTCCAGCTGTTTCTGCCGGTCTTCCTTCATCTTTTTCAGCTCTTCAGTTTTTTGCTCCTTTTTACCCTTCATTTCCTTTACTTTCGCTGCCCCCTTCTGCGGTTTTGCCTTGATCTTCTCTTCCTGCTTTTTCTTCTTCTCTTTTATTTCGCTTTCCTTCTTTATGGCCTTTTCCCTGGTATCGCTCTCTATCTTGAGCGCCTTTCCCTTCAGAATCTCTTCTTTCTTCAACAACTCCCCGGTCGGCGAGTACCCGGTTCCCTGCTCGGCAGCAAGGAGAGTTGTCGCAAATAGGCAGACAGCAAAAAAACTCGTAACAGCAATAGTTTTTCGTTTCATTCGTTGCCTCCGTAAATTAATTTTTACTTACAATCATTGTACTAGACAATCAGCTGCATGCAAAAATGGCTGCCAAAAAGTTGCCGGGTTACCATGGGATCCGCACAGCATCCGATTTTCCCTACGTCCCCGCAAACCGATTTTTTAATTATTAGATTGCAATTTACTGATATTACAACAAAAAAATGATCCTATAAATCAAGCACATACCGTGCGAGAAAATTCGTGGCATGATTTTTTGATCGCTTGACTCGGCAGGATGTCTGATTATAGTTAATTTATAATTGGTGGCCTGAATCTTTGATATGTTTTCATAACCATCTAAGTTCTTTGAGAAATTATCCATGATGCAATGCCGTATTTTTGATGCAATAACATGGGACTTTTGAAAATCCCCGAAAAAATCTCTCCCCCTTGACGGGGAAGGGTTGGGGTGCAGGTGAAAGTTCCGGTCAAGGGGGGGGAAAGAGTCTTGCAAAGGGCTCCTGTTACTGAACTTACCGTCATGGAATCAGGATTAATTGGCGCATCATAACGACCTGACAAGAAGGGAGGGCCCCGGCAATGATACGTTGGATCATTGGATCGAGCTTGAAGCTTCGACTCGTGGTGGCTGCACTCGCGGTGTTGCTGATGGTTTTCGGCTTCTCTCAGCTTGGAGAGCTTGAGGAGCTACCGGTGGATGTCTTGCCCGAATTCTCACGGCCGCATGTGGAGGTTCAAACCGAGGCCCTGGGTCTGTCTGCCGAGGAAATTGAAGCGTTGATAACCACTCCCATGGAGGCGGATTTGCTCAACGGGGTGTCGTGGGTGAAGGAGATCCGCTCCGAGTCAATTCCCGGCCTGTCGTCCATCGTTCTCATCTTCGAGAAAGGCACCGACGTCATGCGTGCCCGGCAAATGGTGCAGGAGCGGCTGATCGGGGTGTATGTGTTGCCGAACGTGGCGACGCCGCCTACCATGATCAATCCCCTATCCTCGGTCAGCCGGTGCATGGAGATCGGGCTGACCTCGAAAACAATGTCCCTGATTGATATGTCGGTGCTCGCCCGTTGGACGATCAAGCCCCGCTTGATGGGCGTACCCGGCGTGGCGAATGTGTCGATTTGGGGCCAGCGGGAGCGGCAGTTGCAGGTGCAGGTCGATCCGAAAAGGTTGCGGGATGAAGGCGTTTCGCTGATGCAAGTCATCAGAACCACAGGCAATGCGCTGTGGGTGTCCCCCTTGACCTTTCTGGAAGCATCGACACCCGGCACCGGGGGGTGGATCGATACCCCCAATCAAAGGCTCGGAGTCCGACACGTCCTGCCCATTAAAACGGCGGAGGACCTGGGCCGGGTGACCATCGAGGACGCGCCATCGAAGGACCTGCATGATGTAGCCACAGTGGTGGAAGACCATCAACCGCTCATCGGTGATGCCATCGTTGACGACGCCCCGGCGCTCATGTTGGTCGTTGAGAAATTTCCATGGGCCAATACGCTGGAAGTGACTCAGGAGGTGGAAGAGGCGCTGGCGGCCTTACGGCCCGGACTATCCGGGTTGGAGATGAACTCCTCCCTCTTTCGACCGGCGACCTTCCTTGAGTTGGCGGTCAGGAATCTCTCCACGGCTCTGCTCATCGGTGCCGTTCTCATAATTGTGGCGCTCTTTGCCTTTTTTTTCAACTGGCGTACCGCGCTGATCAGCATCGTGGCACTCCTGGTGTCTGTGTTCGCAGCCGGGACCGTGCTCTACGCATGCTGGGCAAAATTCAACATGCTGGTTATCGCCGGGCTGATAGTAACCCTCGGCGTCATCATCGACGACGCGATCGTCGACACGGAAAATATCGTACGGCGTCTCCGACAGGCCCGAGAAGAGAACAACGGCAAATCAACTGCGGCCATCATTTTCGAGGCTGCGGTCGAGATGCGCAGCCCCATCATCTACGCGACGCTGATCGCAGTGCTGGCGTTGATACCGCTTTTGTTCCTGGAAGGCGTGTCCGGCGCATTCTGGAAGCCCATCGCCATCTCTTACATGCTGGCGATGCTCGCCTCCACGGCGGTTGCCATGACCGTCACGCCGGCGTTGAGTCTGCTGTTCTTGCGTAAAGACTCGCTCCAGAGGGGCGATTCTCCGGTCATGGCGATGCTGCGCCGTATCCACAGCGCCATTTTCGGGTGGGCCGGCCGCACTCCGCGCCTGGCATTCGTCGCTGTTTGCGCCGTCCTCGTTGCCGGACTCGTCTCCATACCATTCCTCCGTCAGGAATCACTGCTGCCGGACTTCAAGGAAACGGATCTCGTGATTCGGTGGGAAGGTGGTTCCGGCGCATCTCTTCCGGCAATGAGCCGGATCACGACTCTGGCCAGCCGCGAACTGCGCTCCATTCCAGGGATCCGCAACGTCAGTGCCCATGAGGGGCGCGCCATCATGTCGGATAAGCGCGCGGGAATCAACTCCGGTGAACTTTGGATCAGCATCGATCCTGCCGCCGACTATGACGCGACAGTGGCCTCGGTAAAAGAAGCGGTCGCAGGCTACCCCGGTCTGTCTCCTGAAGTACTGACCTACCTGGAAGCGAAAGTCAGAGAGGAGCTGCCGGGGACGGGCGAATCCTTCATTGTGCGCGTTTACGGCGAGGACATGAAGATGATCCGCTCCAAGGCGGAAGAGATACAGAAAGTCCTGGCGGGGATCAACGGAATCGTTGATGCAAAAGTGCAGTATCCAAAGGAAGAGCCGACTCTGGAAATCGAAGTAGATCTTGAGAAAGCGAAACGCTACGGCCTCAAACCCGGCGATGTGCGACGCGCGGCGACCACATTGGCGTCAGGCCTTTTAGTCGGCAACCTTTTCGAGGAACAGAAGGTATTCGAAGTGGTGGTGCTGGGCACGCCCGAAACCCGCCGCAGCGTGAACAGTATTAAAGATCTTCTGATAGACACGCCCGGGGGGGGGCACGTGCGTTTGCAGGAAGTGGCCAACGTGCGCATTACGCCGGCTGCCACCGTCATCAATCGAGATGCCGTTGCGCGCCGCATGGACGTAACCGCCAGCGTGCATGGACGCAATCCCGCCACTGTCGCGGCCGACGTCAACCGCGGCATTCAGCAGGTCAGCTTCCCGCTTGAGTACCGCGCGGAACTGTTAGGGGAGTATGCGGAGCGCCTCGCTGCCCGAGAGCGTGTGTTCGCCTTTGCAATTGCCGCTGCCATCGGGATTTTCCTGCTCCTGCAGGCCTTCTTCCTGAGCTGGCGCCTGGCGACAGTCGTCTTCCTGACCCTGCCGATGGCCCTGATGGGGGGTGTGCTGGCAGCGTTCCTGAGCGGCGGCCTTATCTCGCTCGGTTCGATCATCGGCTTTTTCGCGGTATTGGGAATTGCCGTGCGCAACTGTATTTCGCTGGTCAGCCGCTATCGCCATCTCGATCGCCATGAAGACGAACCCGTCAGCGCCGACCTGGTCCAGCGCGGCACCAGCGAACGGTCCGGCACGATCTTGATGGCTGCGGCAACAACAGCATTGGCGTTCTCCCCCTTGGCACTATTCGGCAATATTGCCGGCCTCGAAATTGTGCAGCCGATGGCCATCGTCGTTCTGGGCGGCCTGGTCACGACGACATTTTTCACCCTGGCCGGTGTGCCCGCCATCTACTTGTTGTTTGGCACCAAGCGCGAACCCGATCTTGAGCTGGAAGTGCGTGAGGCCATCCCGAACGGTCAAGGGGTGGAGGAAGTCGTGCCGAAGTAGGGAACGATATGAGACAAGTAACGGGAGGCAACAATGCAGAAGCACATGAATCGTATGACGGCTTTAGCACTGGTCATCGCAGTTATGCTTCTTGCGGCGTGCAAGAAAACCCATGGCACGCAAGACACCGAGCATCCGGCTGAGGTCAAGAAGGTCGAGGGGACGGAACTGAGCCGTGTGACGTTGAGCGAGAAGGCCATGCAACGGATTGACCTCAAAACCGACCTGGTCCGTGAACAACGGGTGTCGCGCTCGGCCTCACCGCAAAAGGTCGTCCCCTATTCTTCGCTGATATACGACCCGCAAGGCCAATGCTGGATATACACCTGTCCTCAACCTCGAACCTTCGTGAGGCATAAAGTGGAAGTCGATTACATCGAAGGCGATCTCGCTGTTCTGAAGGACGGCCCACCTATCGGCACGGTCATCGCGTCCGTAGGAGTGGCGGAGTTGTATGGCACCGAGTTCAAGGTTGGACATTGACCAAGGATCCAAGGATCTGTCAGGAAATAAGTTTGTTTCGTGACAGGCCCTAAAGAGGGGTTTACAGCCATGATGCGATGGATCGTTTCATCGAGCCTGAAGTTTCGTTTCCTGGTGATCGCAATCGCCGTGGCTTTGATGTACTTCGGCATCGGCCAGATTCGCAACATGCCCGTGGACGTCTTCCCGGAATTCGCGCCACCGCTGGTGGAGGTTCAGACCATAAGCATCGGGCTATCCGCCGTTGAAGTGGAAGCCCTGGTCACCATTCCACTGGAAGAAGCGTTCAACGGCTTGCCGGGGCTTGACGTCATGCGCTCCAAATCGGTCGAACAGCTGTCGTCGATCAAGATGATATTCAAGCCCGGAACCGACCTGCTGCTGGCCAGGCAGGCAGTGCAAGAGCGCGTGGCGCTGGCGTCGCCGGGGTTGCCGACCTGGGCGGCCCCGCCGGTGATGCTGCAGCCACTGTCAGCCACCAGCCGGTGCATGAAGATCGGGATATCGTCGAAAAACAGGTCCGTGATGGACTTGTCGATGATCACTTATTGGACGATCATGCAGCGCTTGTTGCGCGTTCCCGGCGTGGCCAACGTGGCGATCTGGGGCGAACGGATTCAGATGATGCAGGTGGAGGTCGTACCGGAACTGCTGAAGAAGCACGGCGTCACGCTGGATGAGGTAAAGGAAGCCACGGCCAGCACACTGGATGTGGGGTTGCTGCAATTTGTAGATGGACACATTATCGGCACCGGCGGATGGGTCGATACCCCCAATCAAAGGCTCCCCATCCGGCACGTCATGCCCATTATCTACAAGTCGGACGAAGTCAAGCCGGAAGCGCTGGCCAATGTGCCCGTTGCAGTGAGGAACGGCAAGCCGCTGCTGCTGAAGGACGTGGCCGAGATCGTTATCGATCATCAACCGATGGTTGGGGACGCTATCATTAACGATGGTCCCGGACTGCTGCTCATCGTTGAAAAATTCCCATGGGGCAATACACTGCAAGTGACCAAGGGGGTCGAAGCAGCCATCGATGCGTTGCGACCCGGCCTTCCCGATGTGGACATCGACACCACCATCTTCCGTCCCGCGACCTTCATCGAGATGTCGCTCGACAATCTCAGCAAGGCGCTGCTCATCGGCAGCCTGCTCCTGGTTCTGATTCTTTTCTTCTTTCTGTACGAATGGCGTTTTGCGCTGATCAGTTGCGTGGCGATGCCATTGTCTCTGGTGGCAGCGGGACTTGTGCTCCATCTGCGTGGGGCTACGATCAATGTCATGATTCTCGCGGGGTTTGTCATCGCTCTCGGTGACATCGTCGACGACGCGATCATCGACATAGAAAACATCGTGCGGCGTTTGCGCGAGTATCGCAAGTCGGGTCGTCGTGACAAGTCGCTGGCGAGGATCATTCTGGACGCCTCGCTCGAAGTGCGTGGCGCCATCGTTTATGCGACCCTGATCGAAGTATTCGCCATTATGCCGGTCTTTTTCCTGAAGGGGCTGTCCGGCGCCTTTTTTAAGCCACTTGCCATTTCCTATGCGCTGGCGCTGTTGGTATCCATGATAGTTGCCCTGACCGTCACACCGGCGCTGGCTTTTCTTTTCCTGCGCAATGCGCCGCTCGAAGGTCGGGAGTCTCCGATCGTGCGATGGCTCCAGAGCAGCTACGTGAAGATTCTCGAACCGATCATCCGTACCCCTCGTCCGGCGTACTTCACCGTCGGCGTCATCGTGTTGGCCGGCCTCGTGGTCTACCCGCTGCTCGGGCAGTCCCTTCTGCCTTCGTTCAAGGAAAGGGACTTTCTGATGCACTGGCTGACCAAGCCCGGCACTTCCTGGCCGGAGATGGACCGGATCACCATTCAGGCCAGCAAGGAACTGAGAGACATCCCCGGCGTGCGCAACTTCGGCGCCCACATCGGGCAGGCCATGATCATGGATGAAGTGGTCGGCATGTATTTTGGCGAGAATTGGATCAGCGTCGATCCCAAGGTCGACTATGACAAGACGCTGGCCAAAATTCAGGAGACGGTCGACGGCTATCCCGGAATTTATCGCGACGTGCAGACCTACCTGAAAGAGAGAATCCGGGAGGTGCTCACCGGAACATCCGAAGCCATCGTCGTGCGCATCTATGGTTACGACCTGGACGTCCTGCGCAGCAGCGCGAACAAGGTAAAAGATGCCCTCACCGGAATCAACGGCATAACTGACTTGCACGTGGAGTTCCACGAGAAGATACCGCAGATCGAAGTAAAGGTCGACCTCGACAAGGCGCATGAGTACGGCATCAAACCGGGCGATGTGCGCCGGGCGGCGACCACCATCATGGCCGGCGAAGAAGTCGGCGACATTTACATCGGCAAGCGGGCGTACGATGTGAATGTCTGGAGCATACCGGCAGTGCGCAACAGTCTCACCGACGTTCGCGAGATGCTGATCGATGTGCCCGGTGGCGGTCACGTGCAGTTGCAGAATGTGGCCGACGTGCGTATCGCGCCGACTCCGAATGTCGTATCACATGAAAACCTCAAGCGCCGCATCGACGTCAAGGCCAACGTGAAAGGACGTGATCTCGGCTCCATGGTGACCGATGTCAAAGCTCGCCTCGCGAAGGTCGAGTTCCCACGGGGGTATTTCCCGGAGCTGGTTGGAGAATACCAGGAGCGGCAGACTGCCCAGAGGAACCTGCTCTACGTGTCTATTGTTGCCGCGATCGGAATTTTCTTTCTCCTGCAGACATCCTTCGGAAGCTTTCGCTTGGCGATGCTATCCTTCCTGACCTTGCCCTCGGCCCTGGTGGGCGGCGTGCTGGCAGCGTATTTGGGTGACCGTGTCATCTCGCTTGGTTCGCTCGTGGGCTTTCTCACTATTTTGGGGGTCGCGGCGCGCAACGGCATTATGCTGATCGACCACTTTCAGCATCTCGAGCGGCATGAAGGGGAACCCTTTGGTCCCGGACTTGTTCTGCGCGGGGCACGGGAACGGATTTCTCCGATCATGATGACGGCGCTCACATCGGCACTGGCCATCTTGCCCCTGGTGGTTGCCGGCAGCATTCCCGGTCATGAAATCGAGCACCCGCTGGCCGTCGTCGTTCTGGGCGGCCTGGTCACCTCGACGTTGCTCAACCTGTTCGTTGTCCCCAGCCTGTACTTGCGCTTTGGCCGCCGGAAAACCGAGACCGCCGCGCAAAATACACAAAGTGACCTCTGAACTATAAATAGGAGGAGAAGATACAATGAAATCAAGATGCCGCATCCCGTCGCCATTTTACGTGATACTGGTATCCTTCGCTTGTTGCATCGGGCTGTTGAGTGGCTGCACCAAGGCTCAGGAAAGCAAGACCGAAACCAAGGCCGAAACCAGGACCGACAGCCAGCCTTCCGAGAAAAAGTTCGAGGACTTCGTCCCCAACAACTTTTCCGATCCAACCAGGATCGACAACGAATGGCTGCCCATGAAACCGGGAACGCGATGGGTTTATGAGGGCATCACCATCGAGGATGACGGCAAGGCCGTTCCTCATCGCGTAGTGACGAACGTCACCGATCTGACCAAGGTGATCGGCGGCATCCGCTCGGTGGTTTCCTATGATCTGGACTACAGCGATGGCGAACTGGTGGAGGCGGAGCTCGCTCTTTTCGCTCAGGATAACGCCGGTAACGTTTGGCGCATAGGCGAGTACCCCGAGGAATACGAAGACGGAAAGCTCATCGCGGCAAAGCCCTGGATCCATGGCCTTGAGAATGCGAGAGCCGGGATAATGATGAAGGCCAAGCCGCAGGTCGGGACTCCGAGTTATGCCCAGGGATGGGGACCCGCAGTCGATTGGACGGACCGCGGAAAGGTGGATCAGATGGGCCAGGAGACCCGTGTCCCAACGGGCAATTACAAGGACGTTCTGGTTATTGCCGAGACCAGCCAATCGGAACCGGATGCCGAACAGCTCAAGTACTACGCACGCGGTGTGGGGAATGTACGCGTGGGCTGGAGAGGGGCGGGAGAAAAAACAAAAGAGACACTGGAACTGGTCAAGTTTGAGCAGCTCGGTCCGAAGGCCCTGGCCGAGGTTCGTCAGAAGGCGATGAAACTGGAGAAGAGCGCCTACAAGAACAGCGGGAAGCTGTTCTCTCTGACGCCGCCGGCGGAGCCGATGCCCGGCAGAGCTCAATAAGTGAATTGTGAATCCGTGAGGGCTCGGGGCTCGATCAGGTTGGCTTTTGATCAGAAAAAAAGAGAAAAGAGATGACAAAATGATTAAAAAAATGCGTCCGTATTTTCTCATCATGGCTTTAGTTGCCGCTCTGTCTTGTGTCGCAAGCAACCATGCCTTGGCGGAAGAGTGGCTGGAAGATTTCAATTTAGCCGCCCGAAAACTGACTACTACCGGGAAATCAAAATATTTCGTTCTTGTTCCTGGATTCCAGATTGTTCTGGAATCCCCGACGGAAAAGATCACGATAACGGTGCTTGACGAAACAAAGGAGATAAACGGCATCACCACGAGGGTAGTTGAAGAAAGGGAACTGAAAAACGGAAAGTTGCACGAAATTTCGAGAAACTTCTTTGCCCTGGACCCGAAAACCGGTGATGTTTTTTATTTCGGTGAAGATGTGGATGACTATAAGGAGGGGAAAATCACGAGTCATTCAGGGACGTGGAAGGCGTATGAAAATGGAAACAAACCCGGTCTGATCATGCCCGGAAATGCTGAAGTCGGGAAAAAGTATTACCAGGAGATCGCGCCGGGCGTAGCAATGGATCGGGCTGAAGTCGTCAGTGTGTCCGAGACGATGAAAACTCCGGCAGGAACATTCGATAATTGTTTAAAAATCCGGGAATCTTCAAAAGATAAACCGGCACCGGCAGAATACAAAACTTATGCACCCGGCATTGGGTTGATACAAAAAGAAGATGCGAAGTTGATTCGCCATGGATACCTGAAGGGAAAGAGTGCTCCGAAGTAACATATAAAAACAGAGGAGACAAGATATCATGGAATCGAGCAACAGTCGTTTCAGGAAGGGTGCATGGTCTATCGCGGTGGTGATCGTTTCGGTTTTCACCTGGTTCGGCTCGGCCGGTGACCTTTTGGCGGCGGCCGGGAACAAACCGCGGTTGGAGCAGCCGGTTGCAAAGATCTCAGGGGAAAAGGCGACCGAGATCGCGCTGAAGGAAGTGCCCGGCAAGGTTACCTCCGTTGTCATCGAAAGAAAACGCGGCAAGAACGTGTACGTTGTCGAGATCATCGAGAAGAGCAGCGGAGGGGAAGTCGATGTTCTGGTTGATATGAAGACGGGGAAAGTGTTGGGAACGGAAAGGTAATGATTAGCACCCCACGCCGCCTCGACGGCGCTTTATCGGGGAAAAACCTCGGTGAAACGCGCTTCGACTCCGCTCAGCGCACGAACGTTCCCTGAGCGGAGTCGAAGGGAACTGAACTTACTCAGAAGTCTGAATTATTTGTACCAAGGAGCTTGCTACCATGAAAAATATGATTCAGGCAATTGGGACGATCGTTGTGATCATCCTCTTTGCCGGCAACGTTTGCGCCCAGGCCCAGGGCAGTCCGGGTACCGAGGAGTTCGGCCTGACCCCAAAGCAGCTTGTCCAGTCCATCGAGAAGGTTGAAGCGCTGATCTCCAGGTGCATGCGTGACCATGGGTTTCAGTACGTTCCCGTTGACTATATCACGGTGCGCAATGGCATGGGCGCCGACAAAAACATGCCCGGGCTCAGCGAGGAGGAATTCATCAGCAAGTACGGATTCGGCGTTTCGACAATGTACACGGGTCACCCCCCCCAGCTCGCCACGGGTTACAGTCCGGCCAAGGCAGGCTTGGGTGAACGGAACGTCCAGATCTACAGGAACCTTTCGACTCCTGATCAGGTTGCCTACAACCGTGCGCTCCTGGGAGAGAATATCGACGCGACATTCGCAGTCGGGCTCGAGACGGAAAACTTTTCGCGCACCGGTGGTTGTACACGCAAGGCTATCGAACAGGTCTTCAAACCGGAACAATTGAAGGCAACCTACTACAACCCCAAGGACGCCCTGATCAACAAGGACCCGCGTATGAAAGCCGCGCTGAGAAATTATGCCCGCGAGATGCGCAAGGCCGGTTTCAAC
The DNA here is from genome assembly GCF_000016745.1 of Geotalea uraniireducens Rf4. GTDB lineage: Bacteria > Desulfobacterota > Desulfuromonadia > Geobacterales > Geobacteraceae > Geotalea > Geotalea uraniireducens. Next base: position 4,082,337 of record NC_009483.1, read on the forward strand.
TACAATCATCCGGATGAAGCTGAGCCTGACATAAGGGCGCGGCTCGCTGCCCTCACAAGCGGCGGCACTATCCTGGTCGCAAAGATGTCGCCTGAGCAGTTGGCCGCCCTCAAGAAGCTCCAGGACTATGAGCGGCGGGTAGCTGCGCTGAATTTCAAACTGGAAAAGAAACTTTTCGACCCGGTTGAAGAGAAGATCGAGCGGGAAAAATATCCTCGTAAAGTTCAATAAACTTCGCCGCCGCACAGGCCCGGCTTCAGCAGCCCGAACACCTCTTGCTGGTGGACCGGCAGGCTTCCGCAATGCACGGCGTCAGGGGCTTAGATTATGGCAAAAAAACAAACCATCGTCCTATCTGGTGTCCTGGTGTTTGCCGCTGTTGCTACGGTAGGAGGTTGGGTGGCAAGTACGCGGATTCAATCTCCTGCGGAAATGGCTGCGCGAGCAGCCCCCCCGGTAGCATCGCCGATTCTCGTCCCGGTGGAGAAACGCGTGCTGAGTTCCAACGTCGTGACGCGTGGCACGGCCCGGTTCGGATTGCCTCAACCGATCTCGATTGTACCGTCTGCCTTGAAAAAGGACGCGGGATTGATCGCCACGTTGCCTTTACCAAACACTCAGTTCAGGGAAGGGGATGTGATGCTCACCGCTTCCGGGCGTCCCCTCTTCATTCTTCAGGGCAAGCTCCCGGCCTACAGGGATCTCGTTCCCGGGATCTCCGGCGATGATGTACGCCAGTTGCAGCAAGGGCTCAAGCGCCTCGGGTATCATCCTGGGCCCATAGATGGTATCTACACGCATCAAACCAGCATCGCGGTGGCCAAATGGTACAAGTCGAAAGGAAGGGAGCCGTTTGGATCGACACCGGACCAACTTGCAAGTGTCAGCACCCTCGAACTGGCTTGGACTGATGCGAAAAAAAGCGAGTTGACGGCTGTTGCCGCTGCCGCTGCCGCAGTCCCCGCCGTAGAAACCGCACGCGCCTCTGCCGAGCGCAACAATAAAGCTGCTGCTGCTGAACTTGCAGCCAAGATGGCGGACCAGCGCAGATTCACGGTGAACCCGATAACGGGTACGCCTCTGGGAGTAGAAACCGCTCGCGCCACGGCAGACGAAAAGAATAAAGCTGCTGCCGCCGAGTTGGAGGCCAGGATCGCCGAACGGGCTTTGATCGCGCTGGACCCACGACAACCGGCAACAGCCCGGAAGGCCGCCGATGCCAAACTCGAAGTGGCTCGAGCCGTGTTACGCAGTTCCCAACTGGAAGGTAAAATGGCCGTCCAGGCCGCGGAACGTGACGACAAGTTGGCCGCCGAGCAATTCAAACTGGCTGAAGCGGCTGTAAAGTCAGTTCGCCTGGAAGGTGAAATGGCTGTTCGCTCTGCTGTTGACGCACTGAAGATCGCCGAGTTCGATGCCAAGATAGCCCGTGATCGCACCAACCGGCTCGCTGCTGACCTGGCCAAGGCCGAACGCAAGCTTGGCGTGCAGGTGCCGGTCGATGAGATCGTTTTCATCCCCGAACTGCCTGTGCGCGTAAAGGAGGTCACGGCTCGTGTCGGTGACCCGGCGAAGGGTACCGTTTTGTCGGTAACGGATAATAAATTGGCGATCGACGCCTCCCTCCCCTTCGACGCCGCACCGCTGGTCAAGCCGGGGATGCCGGTTGCCATTGACGAGCAGGCCCTTGGGGTCAAAGCCAAGGGTGTCGTTGAGAGGGTGGCCGATACCCCCGGCACCTTTGGGGCTGACGGATACCATATCTACTTCGAGGTGCGCGTCATTGAGACGTCGACCCCGCAGATGGAAGGTATCTCCGTGCGCCTCACCATACCGGTCAAATCAACCGGGGGGGCCGTCACTGTGGTGCCGATCAGCGCACTATCTCTCGCCTCGGACGGGAAATCGAGAGTCCAGGTAAAAAACAAAGGCACACTCGAATACCTTGTCGTCCAGCCGGGACTGTCCGCCGACGGTTACGTCGAAGTGACTCCCGTTGACAGAACGCTCGAGCCGGGCCGGCTCGTGGTGGTCGGATACGAGAATCCCGAGAAAAGGACGCCACCATGATCGCGCATGAACTCGACGCAACGCACAGGGTGTTCGAGCTGCGCAAGGTCAGCAAGCAATACGGTAGCGATCCGGCAGTGCACGCACTCGTTGATGTTGATCTTTCGCTGGATCGTGGCGAATGGCTGTCAATTACCGGACCTTCCGGCTCAGGAAAGTCGACTCTGCTTAACATCATCGGCTGCCTGGACCGCCCTACCAGCGGCAGCTATTTCATCGATGGCATAGACACCGCCAACTTGACCGATAAAGAACGAGCCGGCTTGCGGAGTCAACGCATCGGGTTCGTGTTTCAAGCATTCCACCTGCTGCCTTACCGGACTGTATTGGAAAACGTGATGCTGGCCGAGGTATACCGCAAGCAGCCCAACAGCGGTCGGAGAGCCCGCGCATTGGCAGCAATCGAGCGGGTCGGGCTCAGTCACCGCGCGGATTTTTTGCCGACGAAACTGTCGGGCGGTGAGAAGCAAAGGGTCGCCATTGCCCGCGCATTGATCGGCTCTCCCAGTTTGTTGTTATGCGACGAACCGACCGGAAATCTCGATTCGAAATCTTCTGCAGCCCTGCTCGATCTTTTCGAGAAACTAAACCAAAACGGTATTACGCTGGTCATCGTTACGCACGACGAGCATATCGCCGGTCGGGCCGCCCGCCGCGTGCATGTTGTTGATGGTTCCCTGACAGATGTCACCAATGAACAGAACGGGAAAAAGTCAACGGGTCCCTCGGCAACGCCTGTGAATACGACCGAACTCCGGTCAGGAATCACGTTCCGTGACCTTCTGCATGAAGGACTTGCCGGGATGTTTGCCAGGCCGGTGCGTATGATGCTGACCGTGTTGGGCATTGTCATTGGGCTGACCGCCCTGGTGGCGACGCTGGGCCTGACCCGCACCGCCGGCAACCGGATCATCAGCCAGTTTGACCAGCTTGCAGCGACCGAGCTTTTCGTCAAGGCCAGGCCCGGTAGAACAACGGGCATAGTCGATCCAAAAGCAATTCCATGGGATGCTCCGACTCGTCTTCGCCGTCTGAACGGCGTGGTTGCCGCCGGAACGATTAGCGAGGTTGATGTGGGAGGCGCGCTGGTCAGTTCGTCGCCCGTGAAAGACCCTCTCAACCAGAGCGCTTTCAAGCTTGCGGTGTATGCCGCGTCCCCCGGTCTCTTCAGAGCGGTCAGAGCTGAACTGAAGACGGGACAATTACCGGATCAGGGTCATTCGAATAGAGCGGACAGGGTCGCTGTTCTCGGTCCGGATGCTGCTCTGCGGCTCGGCATTACGGGCCTCGAGCAACTTCCGGCGATCTCCATCGGCGATCATCTCTACCTGGTTGTTGGTATCCTGCGCGATGTTGCCCGCAAACCAGAGTTACTCGGGTCCGTCATCATCCCTGAAGGTAGCGCACGCCGCTATTTCGGGTTGGCCGGTCCCGACACCGTGGTCGTCGAGACAAAGATCGGCGCGGCATACCTCATTGCCGATCAGGCACCATTGGCGCTACGGCCCGACGATCCACGGGTTTTGAAGATCGAGGTTCCCCAGGAGCCAAAGCGGGTGCGCGATGAAGTACAAACTGATCTGGATGTCATGTTTCTCATGCTCGGGGCGTTATCTCTGGTTGTAGGCGCTATCGGCATCGCCAACATTACACTCGTGGGGGTGATGGAGCGGACTGGTGAGATCGGCCTGCGCCGGGCAATCGGAGCAACACGCGGGCACATCGCGGCGCAGTTTCTGTTCGAGAGTGCCTCGATGGGCGTTATCGGGGGAATCATCGGGGCCGGCATCGGCGTTCTCATCGTGGTTGCCGTCTCCGCATACCAGGTTTGGACCCCGGTGCTGGACCCTGTGGTCCCCATCCTCGCACCACTTGTCGGCGGCGGGATCGGACTGTTGTCGGGTACCTATCCGGCATTGCGTGCTGCCCGCCTGGAACCGGTTGATGCGTTCCGGACGGCGTAGCATCATCAAACCTTACCACACGGCCGTGAGCTGCGATAAGACCCCATCCGCGGAGTTGCCGGTACCGCCCTCATGCGTCGCGTAGTCCCAGTTGTGGGAATACTCGATAGCAAATCTGAGATTGTCCAATACCCATTCGCCCACGCCCACGACAACTCGTCTCCTGGGGAGGAACCCAACCCTGCTTGGCTGCCCGTCGGTCACCCGCGTCACTCCCGCCAGATCGCGGCTCTCCGAATAGCCGATGGCGAGGTAGTTTCCTTGAGCGCCAATCGCCTCGACCCACGGGTTCCAATCGAACTGATAACCCAGTGCGATCTGCCAGGCGGAGGGCTTTATGCTGACCGACTTTCCCAGATCATCCATAAACTTTGCCCGGCTGATGGCCCCGTTCCACTCGCCAACAAACGATACCGGGCCGAGGGTCGCTTTGATGCTCGCAGCCATCCCGTCTACGAAACCGATCTGCCCCAGAAAATTATTATATTCGAATCCCAGGAATCGACTGTCGAAAATCGAGCTGTTGTAATCCACATCGACATCGACTGACCAGGGACAAAAGTCGGTCCCGCGCAGCTGGTCGTAGGGACGACCGCAATTCCCCCTGGTGTGAAAGCCCGCCGTGGCGTCAATGTGGTTTTCGGGCCTGAATCCGCCGCGTTTTTCATCCCCCTTAAAGGTGTCGCCATTGAAAGAATAGACACCCACATTGAAAAGAGGAGGAGCCGGCTTGGGAACGACGGGAGTTGGCGGCGACGGCGGAGGTGGTTTGTAGCCAAGGGCTCTGCCCAATGAGCTGATGAGGGGGTTAATCACCAGTGGCCTGACTGGTGGCTGAGTTACCGGTGGCGTGGCTGGAGTCAAGGCAGGCGTCGGAAACCCGAGGCCAATCCCGACGGCAGTTTGTCTCATCTCGAATCCTTCGACGGTCAGGGGGTCTTCAATGGTCAGCACGTCTGCCACGGGGTCGCCTGTCGAGATGCCGAAGGGCAAGATGATCCGGCCCGCAGTCATAAAAAGCGGGAATATCTGCGGATCGCCGATGGTAATGTTCGCCGTGTCGATACTGATGCGATCCCCTCCCCCCTGTTGGAAGCCCGCGGTCGTCGGAAAGGTAACGTTCGTACCATCAATCAATTCCAAGATGAGACTTCCCTTGGTCCAATTGTTTACCTCGATTTCAAAGTCCAGCTGGGCTGTACTCAACGCGAGCACGCCTTCAGACCGACCGGAAAAATCCTCGGTCCATCCACCGGTCACATCGAGGGTACCGCCCAGGGACACGGACTCGTTGATCTTCGACCCCAATGTTGAAATGGCATCCCGAATGATTGAACGGGTTGCGTCCTCCCGGGCGGTTTGCGCGTCCTCCAATTCCTTGACGCGTTGCTCCAGCTCTTTTTCCCTGCTCAGTACCTCTTTTCTTAGATTATCCAGAGACTGTTCGGTGAGTATGAAACTTGCCTCACCGGCACTGGCGGCCGCCGCCCAAGACGGAAAGCACAGCGCGAGACACAAGAGCACAACTACAGCGACGGGTACGGCCGTTTGACGAATATTCACGAGTTTCTCCGTGAAAAGATTATAAGAATCCGCATCTTAATTAGATGAAAAGATAACACATAAAGAGGGAAATTCAACGGTTAAATTAATAAATTATAGTTAAATTTTCTGCGCCATTTTCCTTTGAGCGACTGTACAAACCGCCATTAATAGTTACACTTATCGTTACACTGCTTCTGTCCGGCAAGGGGGATTTTGCAACCAAATCCCCCCTGCCCCCCCTTTCTTAAAGGGGGGATCTCTCAGCGGAAGATTGGTGCTAATCAGGTAATGCTTTGACTTTAATTAATACTCTTCTTCAATAAGGGAAAAGTCATGCTGACAAACGTGTCCAAGTGGTTACCTCTGTTGGTTTTGTTCTCTTTGATTGCATTTTCATCTTCTTCTTGGGCCGGGGAAGTTGACATTCTGCTAAAGAAGCTGGTGGAGCAGGGGGTCCTCACGAAACAGGATGCGGATGGGATCATTGAGGAGATGAGGCAGGAAACAGTCCGGCAGGAGAAGAAATCCCAAGAAGAAAAGAAGGCGGAGGACGAAGGGAAGAAATCGGCGGGCAGGGGTGGGGACGCCAAGGAGATTCCGGCGTGGATCAAAAACACGAGCTTCATAGGGGATCTGAGGCTGAGGTATCAATATGACGATCGGGAAGATGACAATCTCGAGGAAAGGCACCGCGGCAGGTTCAGACTGAGAGCTGGTGCGGAAATGAAAGTGGCGGACGGGGTTAAAGCGGGTTTTGGCCTCGTTACGGGCACCGGCGACCCCCGCTCGACAACCATAACCTTTGAGAATACGTTCGAGAAGAAGAGTGTGAGAATCGATTACGCTTTCGCGGAGTACAAACCGGTCGATTGGTTGACCCTGACCGGGGGCAAATTCAACAATCCCCTCTGGCGACCTTCGGATTTCATGTGGGACGGCGATATGACGCCCGAGGGTGCGGCTGTGAATCTCCGCAGAGGGATCATGCCCAATCTCGACATTTTTCTCAACACGGTTTTTTTCATCCTCGATAAGCAAAACAGTGGCAGCGATCCCAACATGATCGGCATTCAACCGGGGATGAACTGGAAGTTCACCGAGGATGTCCACCTCCAGCTCGCCATGACTTACTATCTATTCGATGGGGTGAAAGGGCATACTCTGGAATTCTCCAGCAATACAAATACCCGGCTCAATGACCAGCTGAGGTTCGACTACGATGCACCTTCCGTCAGCGCAGAGCTTGGATTCAAGAACCCGTTGGGTTTAACGTTCATTCCCTACTTCGGCATCTTCGGCGAATACATCTACAACCCGGATCCCGATAACGACAATCAAGGATACGTGGCTGGTGCAAGGCTGAAGCATAATGAGATGAGTAAATTCGGCGACTGGATGTTCGAGTATTCCTATCGGCGGCTGGAGAAAGATGCCTGGCCCGATGTCTTTCCCGATTCCGACTTCCATGGTGGCGATACGAATGTCAAGGGGCATGAAGCCATCGTCAACTTCGCCTTATGGAAGAACATTTGGCTTGCCCTGGACTATTACCGGTCCCAGAGAATTGTCGATCTGAAGCAAAAGGAGAACCTCTTTCAGTTCGATTTCAATGTGAAATTTTAGCGCAGCTTTTACCTTCCATAATGGCCGTTTGGTCAACACCCGCCCCATCCATTCAATGGTGTGGATTTGCCCGATCATTCGGCGCGTGAAAAACACCCTTTTGCATTCTTCGTCAATCGTATAGAATATCGTTGCCGTCCACACAGAAACAATGGGCGGCGGAAGAGCGGGCTTTGTGCACGAAGTATTCGCTTTGCCGCCGTCTTGTTTGAGGCAACCATTTTACAGACGAGGTGAATCTTGCTCCTAAGTAATGCCGGGCGATTGCTGATTGTGGATGAGGCCCCCAGTGGTGGCCCGCTCGCCCCAGCCAGTCCTGGTGGCCGGTGAATCGGGGACGGGAAAAGAGCTGATTGCCCGGGCGATCCATCGCCTCAACGGCTGCAGCGGAGAACTGGTTTCGGTGAATCTGGCAGGACTGGACGACACCACGTTCTCCGACACCCTGTTCGGACACAAACGGGGAGCGTTCACAGGCGCAGAGCAGCTGCGCGAGGGGCTGGTCGTCAAGGCGGCCGGTGGGCTTCTCTTTCTCGACGAAATCGGCGACATGGGGGAGCTTTCCCAAATAAAGCTGCTGCGCCTCATCCAGGAGCGCGAATTCTATCCGGTCGGATCAGACACCCCTCGCCGATGCGATGCACGGATTGTCTGCGCCAGCAATAAAGACATCAAAAAAATGGTGGCAGCAGGCAACTTCCGTAACGATCTCTACTATCGCCTGAATGTACACCATGTGTCCCTCCCCCCCCTCAGAGAGCGGAAAGAGGATATCCCGCTTCTTTTGCAGCACTTCATACGCCACTCGGCAGAAAACCTGGGATTGAAGCCCCCGACCTATCCCAGGGAGCTGCCGGAACTGCTTTCGACTTACCATTTCCCTGGCAACATGGAGTTGTCTGTTATCCGGACTGGTCAAGGGAACCAACAACATCACGGTAACCGCCACTGACATTGCCGGAAACATCACCACCAGAAGCGCAGGCATAAACGTCATATTCCCCGACGGCAACCTGAAAGAGAAGGGAATCCCCGACATAACCGATGCCGTCAGGGCGCTGCGCATTGCGCTGGGATTAGCCGTTCCCTCCCCCGAAGAGCTTCTGCACGGAGATGTGGCGCCCCTTGTTGCGGGCGTACCGTCCCCGGACGGCAAGATAGACGTTGCCGACGTTCTGGTCATTCTCAGAAAGGTGATCGGTTTGGCGAGCTTCTGATCCAAAGGCCGGCAAGTGGATCTGTACTTCTAACGGAACCTGATTATAACCAATCTTCCGCACCATTCTTCTCCCCCTCCCTTGATGGGAGGGGGCGGGGGGGAGGGTGAAGAGGAAGTTCTTCAGAAACAGCAGATTGCACCCCCACCCCAGCCCTCCCCCATCAAGGGGGAGGGAGTTTTTGGGACTTTCGGAAGATTTGTTCTAATCGGCAAATGGAATAAGCACCATCACCGGAGATTGCCATCATGACGAAAAGGAAATTTATGAAGTCATATCCAGTAATGCTTATGCTGATAAGCGCCGCAATCAGTGGGTCCCTGGCGTTTGGCACGGCGTGGGGTGCGGTCGTACCGCCTCCCGACTTGCTCCCCCTCAACCAGATGCCGGTCCCGGAACCTCCGGCGCCGAAGAAGAGGTTGAATCCATCCTGCTGTTCAAGTGTGAGAGCCGTACCGTCACCACCCAGAAAGCGGTCGAACGGAGTCTGATCTGCAACGAGGGTAGCCTCGTACAACTGTATGGCAAGTCCCCAGAAGAGTGAAAAGTTCTCTTCCATCTGGGAGAAGCCATCCGGCGTGACCTGCACGGAGTTCCACAGTTTATTTGCTGCAGGAGCTGTTTCAGGCAACATCTTCACGCTCAACGGGCCAAACGGGGGAGTAACGGTGAAAACTGCCTCTGCGGTCTTCCTGAAAGGGGGGAGCGCGGCGACCTCTGCCATCGTCACCGCAGGGGCAAGGCTGGAAGTGGAGGGTTCGCTTGACGCCAGCGGCGCCATCGTTGCCACCAAGGTGTCCATCGAACTGGACAAAAACTTCAGACTGGAAGGAAATGCAGCTGCAGGCGCATTTAACGCCACCGCCAACACTCTCAGGCTGAACGGCGTTACCGTCAACATCGCTGCAACCACCCGGCTTGAAGACAGCTCCAGTGGCTCAAATACGGCCCTTTCCCTCTCCGGCATCGCAGCAGATGACCACCTGCAGATAAGCGGAATTGTCGATGCAGCAGGAACCGTGACCGCCTCTGAGGTGAAGAGAACCAAGCCAAGCAGTTTGACGTTTATCAAAGGTCCGGTAACGCAGAAAACCGCCACCACCCTGACAATCCTGGGAATAAACGTCGATACGAGTTCCATAACCCAGGCATCGAATTTCGTCGACGAAAGAACCGGTATCAAGATCCCCGGCAGCGGTACCGTCGCCCAGGCCCAGGCTGCCTTTTTTGCCCTGGTCACGCCGGGAAGCTCGTCGGTGAAAGCCAAGGGAACCATCATCGGCACCGCCATGGCCGCCAGCGAGGTGGAACTCGAACAGTCCCTGCAATGATGCGGGCCGCCGTACCGAAGCCAAGTTAACTTCAAAACTGGAAAGGGGTTACGGATAATTCCGTAGCCCCTTTTTTTCACATCTTCACAGTGTTGTCCGGTTAAGTTTTTGCAGTAAGGCTCAAACGCCCCAGAGGGGCGGTATGCATGTAGCCGGGGGATTCATCCCCCGGTTCAAAACATGAAAAATCCATCTCGTCACGTACGTGACGAGGTGAAATGGTGTCATTTGACCGGGGCATGAATGCCCCGGCTACCAGCATTCAGTCGCTACGCGACGTAAGCAAGAACCGGACAATGCTGACATCTTCCCGGATTTTATTTTGTCAGATTACAAGGCGTATCATATTATTAGGCTGTTACAGTACCACCGTCTCCCGATGGATGCCGAATATTCCACGGAATACATTGGCGATTTCGCCCAGGGTTGCGTAGGTCTTGACCGCATTGAGGATGTGCGGCATCAGGTTGTCCGTCCCCCTGGCGGCCGTCTCCAATTGGGCCAGAGCAGCCTTGACGGCAGCCTCGTCACGCTTGGCCTTCATGGCGGTCAACGAGATTTTCTGGGCACTCTCCACCTCTTCCTTTATTTTGAGCAGCTCCGGGGCTGCCTCGTCCTTGATGGTAAATTTGTTGACCCCCACGATCACCAGGTCGTTGGACTCGATTCCTTTCTGGTAGGCATAGGCCGAATCCTGGATCTCCTTCTGCTGGAAACCTTGCGAAATGGCCTCCACGGCGCCCCCCAACTTGTCGATCTTCTCAATGTACGCCATGGCGGCTTTTTCGATCTGATCGGTCATAGACTCGACAAGGAAAGAGCCGGCCAGCGGGTCGATGCTGTCGGCAACGCCTGATTCGTAGGCAATGACCTGCTGGGTGCGCAGGGCGATGCGGACCGAATCTTCGGTCGGCAGGGCAAGGGCCTCGTCGCGGGAGTTGGTGTGCAGCGACTGGGTGCCACCCAGCACAGCGGCCAGGGCCTGGATGGTGACGCGCATGATGTTGTTGTCCGGCTGCTGGGCGGTGAGGGTGCAGCCGGCGGTCTGGGTGTGGAAGCGTAGCATCTGGGACTTGGGGTCCTTGGCGCCGAAACGCTCCTTCATGATCCTGGCCCAGATGCGGCGGGCGGCGCGGAACTTGGCCACCTCTTCCAACAGGTTGTTGTGGGCATTGAAGAAGAAGGCCAGGCGCGGGGCAAACTCGTCCACATTGAGACCGGCCTTGATGGCGGCATCCACGTAAGCGATGCCGTCCGCCAGGGTGAAGGCCACCTCCTGCACCGCGCTGGAGCCGGCCTCGCGAATGTGGTAGCCGGAGATGGAGATGGTGTTCCACTTGGGGACAAAGTCCTTGCAGTAGGCGAAGATGTCGGTGATGATCCTCATGGACTCTTTCGGCGGATAGATGTAAGTGCCGCGGGCCATGTACTCCTTGAGGATGTCGTTCTGGATGGTGCCGGAGATCTTGTCGGCCGATACTCCCTGTTTCTCTGCGACGGCAATGTACATGCAGAGCAGGATGGCGGCGGTGGAGTTGATGGTCATGGAGGTGGAGACCTGGCCCAGCGGAATGCCGTCGAAGAGCATTTCCATGTCGGCCAGCGAGTCGATGGCCACGCCGACCTTGCCGACCTCGCCCATGCTCATGGCGGCGTCCGAGTCGTAGCCCATCTGGGTGGGCAGGTCGAAGGCCACTGACAGGCCGGTCTGCCCGGCGGAGAGCAGGTATTTGTAGCGTTCGTTGGATTCTTTGGCCGTGCCGAAGCCGGCGTACTGGCGCATGGTCCAAAAGCGGCCGCGGTACATGGTGGGCTGTACGCCTCTTGTATAGGGGTATTGGCCGGGAAAGCCAAGCTGTTCATCATAACCCGGATAGTTGAACTCCGGCGTGAAACAGCGCTCCATCTCGGTGTCGGAGGTGGTGCGGAATTCGGCCATCCGCTCCGGCGCCTTGGCAATATTTTTAGCTACAACGGTTTCGTTCCATTTCTGTTTGCTGTCAGTGATGCTCATGCCTTTCCCTCACTTGTTAGTATCGATGCTGTTAAAAAAGCTATACCCGAGGCGGCACGTTCTCCCTGACCCAGGCTGCGATAGCTTCGGTAGACGTGCCGGGAGTGAATATCTCACAGATGCCGGCGGCCTTGAGCCCCGGGATGTCGTCTTCCGGGATTACGCCTCCACCGAAGACCTTGATGTCGGCGGCTGATTTTTCCTGCAGCAACTGGCAGACCCGCGGCAACAGGGTATTGTGGGCGCCGGACAGGATCGACAGGCCGATACAGTCCACGTCTTCCTGAATGGCGGCAGCTACGATCTGTTCCGGTGTCTGATGCAGTCCGGTGTAGATGACCTCGAATCCCTCATCACGAAAGGCGCGGGCGATGATTTTGGCCCCCCGATCGTGGCCATCCAGTCCCGGTTTGCCGACAAGTATGCGTAATTTTCTCTCTGCCATTACTAATATCCCCTTTGATCGTGATGAATTAACCTAAACCGAGAAGACGCACCAAAAGTAGGCGCTTCTAAGCGAAGTTCGCAAAGAATTCAAGCATTTATGTTTCTCTCTCTGTTGAAGTTTATTGTTTTCCTTTGCGTTCTTTGCGTCTTTGCGGTTCAACTGCCGTTTCAGATTTACTTCCCGTACGTCAGTGCCGCCAGTTTTTGATAATACTCGAACCGACCGGCAGTCCAGGCGCTTGCCTTCTCCATCAGCCGGGCCGATGCTTCGGGGTTGATCTTCTTCAGCACCCGGTAGCGATTCTCGCCGTTGGCAAACTCCTCGAAGCTGGTGGTGGGCGCCTGGCTGTCCAGTTGCAGCGGGTTCTTCCCTTCGGCGGCCAGGGCCGGATTGTAGCGGTAGAGAGGCCAGTAACCGGAGGAAACCGCCCTCTTCTGCTCATCCACGGCGGTGGTCATGTTGATGCCGTGGGCGATGCAGTGGGCATAGGCGATAATGATGGACGGCCCGTCATGGGCCTCGGCCTCCATGAAGGCCTTGACCACCTGGCCGGGATTGGCAAGGGACACGGCTGCCACGTAGACATGGCCGTAGGCCATGGCCATCATCCCCAGATCCTTTTTGGCCATGACCTTGCCGCCGGCGGCGAACTGGGCAACGGCGCCGATCGGGGTGGACTTGGATGCCTGACCGCCGGTATTGGAGTAGACCTCGGTGTCCAGCACCAGGATGTTGACGTTCTTGCCGGAGGCGATGACGTGGTCGAGGCCGCCATAGCCGATGTCATAGGCCCAGCCATCGCCGCCGATGCACCAGACCGATTTCCTGACCAGGTAATCGGCCAGCGGCAGCAGCTGCACCGCCGCCTTCTCCGTGCAGCCCGTCAGGGCCTGTTTCAGTTGTGCAACCCGCTCGCGCTGCTGCTCGATTTCGGCCTGTCCGTTCTGACCGGAGGCGAGGATCTCCTTCATGAGCGGTATGAGCGGTGTGCAGGAGTTGCAGCCGCAGGTCAGGAGTTCGGTCAGCAGTTCCCGGGCCGATTCGGTGAATTTGTCCACCGCCAGACGCATGCCGAATCCGAACTCGGCATTGTCCTCGAACAGGGAGTTGGACCAGGCCGGACCGCGGCCGTCGGCACGCTTGGCCCAGGGGGTGGTAGGCAGGTTGCCGCCGTAGATGGAGGTGCAGCCGGTGGCATTGGCGATCATGGCCCGGTCGCCGAACAACTGGGAGAGGAGTTTCAGGTATGGCGTCTCGCCGCAGCCGGCACAGGCGCCGGAGTATTCGAAGACAGGCCGGACCAGCTGGCTGCCGCGCAGGGTATCGAGCTTGAGCAGGGCCGGGTCCATATCGGGCAGCGCCAGGAAGAATTCGTAATTGGCCGCTTCGGCGGCCCGCAGCGGCGGCTGGAACTTCATGTCCAGGGCCTTGTGTTCCGGGTTGGCCTTGTCCCTGGCCGGGCAGTTGTGGGCGCAGGCGCCGCAGCCGGTGCAGTCTTCCGGGGCGACCTGGAAGGTGATTTTCATCTCCTTCACTTCAGCGATCCTGGAATCGGTGGATTTGAAGGTGGCCGGGGCGCCCTTCAGACACTCATCAGGATAGGCCTTCACACGGATGGCTGCATGGGGACAGACAAAGGAGCAGATGGCGCACTGGATGCAGAGCTTCTCGTCCCAGACCGGGATGTCCACGGCGATGTTGCGCTTTTCAAACTGGGAGGTGGCGGTCGGAAAGGTGCCGTCGATCGGCATGGCGGAGACCGGCAGGTCGTCGCCGAATCCGGCGATGATTTTACCTGTGACTTCCTGGACGAATTTCGGGGAGTTCCCGGATACCGACGGCGGCATTGTTATGTGACTGGTGGCCTTGGCTGGTACCGCGACTTCGTGGATGTTCTTGAGGGCTTCATCCACGGCGGCGTTGTTCATGGCAACGACCTTCTCGCCGGCCTTGCCGTAACTCTTCTTGATTGCGCCCTTGATTTCGTTGATCGCCTGCTCAAGCGGGATGATGTTGGAGATCTTGAAGAAGGCGGTCTGCATGATGACGTTGATGCGGGCGCCGAGGCCCAGTTCCTCGCCCAGCTTGATGGCGTTGATGACGAAGAATTTGAGCTGTTTGTCGATGATCTGCTGCTGCACCTCCACCGGTATCCTGTCCCAGACCTCGCCATGGGCGAAGGGTGAGCAGAGCAGGAAGGTCCCCCCCGGCTTGGCCTTGCTGAGCATGTCGTACTTTTCCAGGAAGGTGAAGTTGTGACAGGCGATGAAGTCGGCGTTGTCGATCAGGTAAGGGGCATTGATCGGTTGTGTGCCGAAGCGCAGGTGCGAGGTGGTGATGGAACCGGCCTTCTTGGAGTCGTAGACGAAGTAGGCCTGGGCAAAGTTGTTGGTGGTCTCGCCGATGATCTTGATCGTGTTCTTGTTGGCGCCGACGGTGCCGTCGGAACCGAGGCCGTAGAACATGGCCTCGTAGGTGCCGTCCATCGCATTGCGGAAGGCGGGGTCGAATGCGAGGCTGGAATTGGTCACGTCCTCATTGATGCCGACCACGAAGTTCTTCTTCGGCTTGGTGTCTTTAAGGTTGTCGAAGACCGCCTTGGCCATGGACGGGGTGAACTCCTTGGAGCCTAGGCCGTAACGGCCGCCGACGATGGTGGGGTAACCGGCCAGCTCGCAGATGCCGTCGGCCATGGCTTCGCCGATGGCGGCGCGCACATCCAGGTAGAGCGGCTCTCCCAGAGAACCGGGCTCTTTGGTGCGGTCGAGGACGGCGATCTTCTGCACGGTCTTGGGGAGCGCCTTTATAAAGGCGTCCAGCGGGAAGGGGCGGTAGAGATGGACCTTGACCACCCCGACCTTCTCCCCCTGCTCGACCAGCGTTTGCACGGTTTCCTGGACGGTGTCCGCCCCGGACCCCATGATGACGACCACCCGTTCGGCATCGGTTGCGCCGACGTACTCCACCAGTTTGTAGCTGCGGCCGGTGATGCTGGCAAATTTATCCATCTCCTCCTGGACGATGTCGAAGCAGGCCGGGTAGAACTGGTTGACCGTCTCGCGTCCCTGGAAATAGACATCCGGGTTCTGGGCGGTACCGCGCATGACGGGGCGGTCCGGGGAGAGGCCGCGGCTGCGGTGGGCGTTGACCAGCCGATCGTCGATCATGGCGCGCATGTCGTCGAAGGTCAGCTCCTCCACTTTCTGTACTTCGTGGGAGGTGCGGAAACCGTCGAAGAAGTGCAGGAACGGGACCCGTGAACGGAGAGTGGCGGCCTGGGCGATCAGGGCAAAGTCCATCACCTCCTGGACGTTGTTGGAGCAGAGCATGGCCCAGCCGGTGGAGCGGCAGGACATGACGTCGGAGTGGTCGCCGAAGATGGAGAGCGCCTGGGTTGCAATGGCGCGGGCCGAGACGTGGAAGACCGTTGAGGTCAGCTCGCCGGCGATCTTGTACATGTTGGGGATCATGAGCAGCAGCCCCTGGCTGGCGGTGAAGGTGGTGGTCAGGGCGCCGGATTGCAGGGCACCATGCACGGTGCCGGCGGCGCCCCCCTCGGATTGCAGTTCCGACACCAGCGGCACGGTGCCCCAGATATTCTTCTCACCCACGGCGCTCTTGGCATCGGAGATCTCACCCATCACCGACGAGGGGGTGATCGGGTAGATGGCGATGACTTCATTGGTGGCATGGGCCACGTGGGCGGCGGCGGTGTTGCCGTCGATGGTTACCATTTTTCTGGTCACTATTTTGGTCTCCTGTGAAATATGTGGTTATGTAGGGGCGGGGTCTCCCCGCCCTGGGTCTCCCCGCCCTTGTTGCATGGGCAAAAAAGGGCGGGAAGGCTCCGCCAAAAAAGGGCGGGAAGACCCCGCCCCTACGGTACATCGGTTCAGATATTCTGCACATCCACCACGGCAATCGCCGCCATCTTGACAATGTCATCCACGCTGTCCCCCCGCTGCAGAACATGGACCGGTTTGTTCATCCCCATCAGGATCGGGCCGATCGCCTCGGCGCCGCCCAGGTGATGGAGCAGCTTGTAACAGATGTTGCCGGAGTTGAGATCGGGAAAGATCAGGATGTTGGCATTTGTCTTGAGCTTGGAGAAGGTGAAGCCTTCGAGCAGCTCCGGAACGACGGCCGTATCGGCCTGCATTTCACCTTCGACGATCAGCTCCGGCGCACGCTCCTTGACGATCTCCACTGCCCGCCTGACCTTGAGTGCCTGGGGATGCTTGACCGAGCCGAAGTTGGAGAAGGAGAGCATGGCGACCCGTGGTTCAAGATCGAGCATGCGCACTTTCTCGGCGGCGAGGATGGCAGTTTCTGCCAGTTCCTCGGCAGTCGGGTCAATGGTGACGGTTGTGTCGGCCAGAAAATAGACATCCTTCCTGGAAACCATCATGTAAAGACCATGAACGCTCGACAAACCTTGCTGCTTGCCGACAACTTCCAGCGCCGGTCGGATCGTCTCGGGATAATGGGTGTCAATGCCGCCGAGCAGTGCGTCGGCGTCGCCCATCCGGACCATCATGGAACCGAAATGGGTGCGCGACTTGCGGCGCAGAATGCGTTGTGACTCGGAGAGGGTAAGCCCCTTACGCTGCCGAACCTGGTAGAGTTCCGCGGCATACTTCTCGGTCAGTTCCGAGTCGGCAGGATCGATGATCGGCACGTCCAGTTCGATAGCAAGTTCAGCCATTTTTTGCAGGATTTTGGTGCGGTCGCCGATCAGGACCGGCCTGGCGATTCCTTCCTCCACCAGTTCCTTGGCGGCCCGGAGAATTTTCTCGTTTTCGCCTTCCGGGAAGACGATTTTCTTCGGATCGCTCTTGGCCTTGTTGATGATCATGCGCATGATCTCTTTTGATTTGCCCTGGGTTTTCTCCAGATGCTCGATGTACTTGGCCATGTCTTCAATCGGCTGGCGGGCAACACCGCTGTCCATGGCCGCCTGTGCGATGGCCGGCGCCACGTGCAGGAGCACGCGCGGATCGAACGGCTTGGGGATGATGTAGTTGGGGCCGAATACGAACTTCTGGTTGCCATAGGCCTTGCAGACGGAGTCGGGGCATTCTTCGCGGGCCAGCTTTGCCAGGGCCTTGACTGCGGCCAGCTTCATCTCTTCGTTGATGCAGGTGGCGCGCACATCCAGGGCGCCACGGAAGATGAAGGGGAAACCGAGGACGTTGTTGACCTGGTTGGGATAGTCGGAGCGGCCGGTGGCGATCATGACGTCGCTGCGGACGGCAAGGGCCGCTTCCGGTGTGATCTCCGGGTCCGGGTTGGCCATGGCGAAGATAACCGGATTGGGGGCCATGCTGGCTACCATCTCGGGGGTAAAGGCTCCTTTGACCGAGAGGCCGAACAGGACATCGGCCCCGTCGGCGGCCTCCTCCAGGGTGCGGAAGTGGGTGTCGGCGGCAAAGAGCTCCTTGTAAGGGTTCATCCCCTCAACCCGCCCCTTGTAGATGACCCCCTTGGTGTCACACATGATCATGTTGTTCGGCTTAACCCCGAGGGCGATAGCCAGCTTGGCGCATGAGTTGGCCGCTGCGCCTGCCCCGTTTACCACAATGCGGATGTCTTCGATCTTCTTGTCAACCAGGTGCAGTGCATTCAGCAGTGCTGCCGAGGAGATGATGGCGGTGCCATGCTGGTCGTCGTGGAAGACCGGGATATTCATGGTTTTCTTGAGGGTCTCTTCGATGTAGAAACACTCCGGGGCCTTGATGTCCTCGAGGTTGATGCCGCCGAAGGTCGGCTCCAAGAGCTGGCAGGCCTTGATGATCTCATCTGGATTTTCGGTGTCCAGTTCGATGTCGAAGACGTCGATGTCGGCAAAGCGCTTGAAGAGTATCCCCTTCCCTTCCATGACCGGCTTGCCGGCAAGGGCGCCGAGATTCCCCAGGCCGAGGACGGCGGTGCCGTTGGAGACGACGGCGACCAGGTTCCCCTTGGCTGTGTATTTGTAGGCATCTTCGGGATTTTGCTGAATGGCCAGGCAGGGTTCAGCCACGCCCGGAGAATAGGCCAGCGACAGATCGGCGGCTGTCTGGCACGGTTTGGTGGAGATTACTTCTATTTTCCCTTTACGCCCGATTGAATGATAGTCAAGGGCGTCCATTTTTTTGCTCATATGCTTTCTCCCCAATCGTTATTTTTGTAAAATCTTGCCTAATATAGAGGCATTTCATAACTCCCCCCAGCCCCCTCTTAACTTAAGAGGGGGGACAACCGCGTGATTTTCTCCTCCCCTTAAGTTAAGGGGAGGTCGGGAGGGGTTATGTGGCTGGGCCTGCCTTACGGCTTATAGATCTTCAACAGCGCCTGGGCCATCTCGGCCGGACTGGCCGCAACGCTGATGCCGCACTCTTCCAGCACCGCCACCTTTTCCGTTGCCGTGCCCTTGCCGCCGGAGATGATCGCCCCGGCATGCCCCATGCGCTTGCCGGGAGGGGCGGTGACCCCGGCGATGTAGGCCGCCACCGGCTTGGTCATGTGCTCTTTTACGAAGTAGGCCCCCTCTTCCTCGGAGGTGCCGCCGATCTCGCCGATCATGATGACTGCTTCGGTGTCCGGGTCTGCCTCGAACATCTTTAGTACGTCCAGGTGATTGGTGCCGTTGACCGGATCTCCGCCGATGCCGACACAGGTGGACTGGCCGAGCCCGAGGCTGGTCAGCTGCCAGACTGCTTCGTAGGTCAGGGTGCCGCTTCTGGAGACGACGCCGATTTTGCCGGGTTTGTGGATATAGCCGGGCATGATGCCGATCTTGCACTGGCCGGGGGTGATGACGCCGGGGCAGTTGGGACCGACCAGACGGGTCTTTTTCCCCTTCATGTACTGCTTGACTTTGACCATGTCCAGGACGGGGATGCCTTCGGTGATGCAGCAGACCAGTTCGATGCCGGCGTCGACTGCTTCCATGATGGAGTCGGCGGCAAAGGGTGGCGGGACGTAGATGACGGAGGCGGTGGCGCCGGTTTGCAGAACGGCCTCCCTGACCGTGTCGTATACGGGAAAGCCGTCTATGGTTGTGCCCCCCTTGCCGGGGGTTACGCCGCCGACCATCTGTGTGCCGTATTCGCGGGCTCCCTGCGCATGAAACAGGCCGGTGGCGCCGGTGATCCCCTGGGTGATGACCTTGGTGTCTTTGTTGATCAGAATGCTCATTGCTCTCTCTCCTTAGCAGGCTACCACGGCCTGGACGATTTTTTGGGCTGCGTCGGCCATGCCGTCGGCGGCAACGATGTTGAGACCGCTTTCTGCCAGGATCTCCTTGCCCCTGGCTACGTTGGTTCCTTCCAATCGTACCACCAGCGGTACGTTGAGGGAAACCTGCTTGGCGGCTTCGACGACGCCGGTGGCGATGATGTCGCATTTCATGATGCCGCCGAAGATGTTGACCAGTATCCCTTGCACGTTTTTGTCGGAGAGGATGATCTTGAAGGCTTCGGTGACGCGCTCGATGGTGGCTCCGCCCCCGACGTCGAGAAAGTTGGCCGGATCGCCGCCGTAATGCTTGATGATGTCCATGGTGGCCATGGCCAGGCCGGCGCCGTTGACCAGGCAACCGATGTTGCCGGTGAGGGAGATGTAGGAGAGGTCATGCTGTGAGGCTTCGACTTCGTTGGGGTCTTCTTCGTCGTAGTCTCGCATGTCGCCGAGCTTGGGGTGACGGAATACGGCGTTGTCGTCGAATCCGAATTTGGCGTCCAGTGCGAGCAGCTCGTCCTC
The DNA here is from genome assembly GCF_000016745.1 of Geotalea uraniireducens Rf4. Classification (GTDB taxonomy): domain Bacteria; phylum Desulfobacterota; class Desulfuromonadia; order Geobacterales; family Geobacteraceae; genus Geotalea; species Geotalea uraniireducens. Next base: position 4,102,292 of record NC_009483.1, read on the forward strand.
GGCGGTGATCACCAGGGGGTTGATCTCCAGCATGGAGCAGTCGCAGGCGATAAAGGTCTTGTAGAGACCTTGAAGCACTGAGACGGCCTTGTTCACCAGTTTTCCGCCCAGTCCCAGGCTGAAGGCGATCTTGCGGCATTGGAATGCGGTCAGGCCGACCAGGGGATCTACTGTTTCGGTGAAGATCTTCTCGGGGGTTTGGGCGGCAACTTCTTCGATGTCCATGCCGCCTTCGGTGGAGGCCATGACGGTTACCCTGGAGCTGCCACGGTCGACCACCAGGCTGACGTACAGTTCATTGGCGATGTTGCAGCCGTTTTCCACCAGCACCCGGGTGACGACCTTTCCTTCGGGGCCGGTCTGGTGGGTACGCAGGGTCATGCCGAGCATGTCTCGGGCTATTTTGCGCACTTCGTCGGCAGTACGGGCCAGTTTGACGCCGCCCCCCTTGCCGCGTCCGCCGGCGTGGATCTGGGCCTTGACCACCCAGGGACCTTCGCCCAGGCGCTTGGCCCATTCGCGGGCGCTGGCGCCGTTGTAACAGACGTGCCCGTCGGGAACTGGGACACCAAACTCTCTCAAAATTGCTTTTGCCTGGTACTCGTGAATGTTCATGGTTTCTCCTTGTTGAAATGCTTTTTCTGAAGCGGCCTAACCCTAAGCCGGACAAGCCGGAATCCCAATATCTGTCTTGCTTGAACACTTTGCTCACATATTGTAACGACTCAAGTCGTAAGAGACTGATAAACGGGATAAGTGCGTTAACGAAATTATTTTCGCGGCTACAACACGGCGTTGAGGTACTCGGTCGTCCGTGTGCGTGTTTGACGCTCAACCTCGATGGGGTCCACATCCACGAAGATCTCGTCCGGCGTGATCTTGAAGAGCGGTTGCCCCTTCTGGACGATGGTGCCGTCGCCCCCCTGCATGATGACCTTGTCGATGGTTCCGGAAAAGGGGGCGCAGATCTTGTTGAACATCTTCATGACCTCGATGATATAGAGCGGCTGCCCCTTTTCAAAATGCATCCCTTCGGTGACAAACGGAGGCATACCCGGAGCTTCCTGGCTGTAGTACATGCCGCCGCAGGCAGCAACGATCTCGTCGGCCCTGGTTGCCGGTGGCGGTACCAGCACCTTCTTCATCCGCGCCTGCAGGTCGGGGTCGGTAAGGTAGTCGGGAATGGTTATCTCCAGATCTTCCTCGACACGCAGCTCCCAGAATTTCACGTTTTCACCAATCAGGAACAGCATGCCGAGCAGTTCGAGACCGGCTTCGTAGCCAAAGTGGGCGGAGCGTATCTGCCCCCAGGTATCCTCGTCGAATCCCCCCTGTGGCTCCTCCTGCTTCAGTATGTCGTTGAGCTTGAAGTACTCGTCCCGGGCAAGCCCGAAATGTTCACGCAGGGTGCGATAGAAGTCGAGCGATTCCTGGAGCAGTTCATTGTCGTGGTCCCAAATATTGTCCGCTGCGGGCTTGTGGGGACGATACGACATGTGCAGGAATTCGTATGTTTCGCTCAGAACCCCCAGTGGATTTCTCAGCCAGACGATCTTGCCCTTTTCGAGGCGGAAGTTTTTGGTGTTCATGCTCAGCCAGCCAGAGAGCAGGTGCGGGTTGCCCAGCAGTCGCTCCATGGGTCGGGTAATCAGAATTCCCTTGCGGTCAAGCACTTGGGACATGCGCCTTGCAGCCTGGGGATTGGAAGGAAAAGCCGCTTCAATGCGCTTGGCATACTGTTTCTTCATCTGCACGAATGCAAATAGCGGATCCAGCTTGTTGGCCTCCTCCTTGAGGGTCCCCACCAGTGTCAGGTAGGGAACGACAAAGCGGGTGGTCGGCTTGGCATTTACGTTGCGGCCCAGGAACCAGTTGACCAGGCCGAAGTGGAATTCGAGATTGGTCGCCAGGTTGTCACCGTTGATGGTGGTGCTGCGAATGACCTCGGCCAGCCGCTCGTAGCTTTCCAGGCGGTCATTGCCGGTGGTCAGCAGCAGGGCGATATTGGAGTCGTACGCGCCGGCCACGTTGTATTTCATGAACTGGCAGGTGTCGGGATTCAACATGCTGATTCCCTGGTCATCACGGACCTCGCCCTGAATCGGCTTTGACCAGTAGCGGATCACGCCGCCGGCATTGGGGGAGAGTGAGGCATCGGTTGCGTTCAGACGCGCCTCGACGGAGGCGTTGAAGCGTACGATCCGCTCCGGCCTGGGAAGGCGCTTCTTGTGCCGTGCCAAGAGCGCCATTGCTTCCACCAGGGATTCGACAACGAAGAAGTCATCGGGATCTTCCGGATTGGTGAACTTCAGGCTGTAGCAGAGTTCGGTGACCCGGTGTTCCACCTGGATCCGGGTGTTCACCTCCATGAAGAAGTGACGGTCGCGGTCGACGATACACTCGAAGGTGGAGGCGGAATCGAGACCTACCGCCTTGCCGAAGCGCTCCGACTCCTCTTCCATATGTTGCAGTACCTTCAGGTCGCTCTCAAGGGCCTTGACCTCAGCCTGTTTACCTGCCGCCCCGGCTGTGGCAATGGCGGCCAGCAGCCCCTCATGGGTGACGGATACCTCCAGCAGCTTCTGCTCATGCATCTGGAGTGAACAGTCGCGCCCTCCCAAAGCGATACACCAGTCGCCGTTACCCAACAATTGAATCTCGTTGTGGCGGGTCTGCTCGATGTTCAGTTCCACGAGGACATTTTTGTTGTCACCGACGCCATTGGCCTTGACCTCGTTGAGTATCTCGCGGACAAGGCCCGGGGCCTCGGAGGCTGCCTGTTGGATGGTCGTGTCATCCAGCTTTTTGGCCGTCAGCAGGGCTGCGCCGAGGATACGCTGCCCCTTGCCGCCACCGCCGCCGATCGCCTTGAGACGGACCCGGCTGCGGGGATATTTTGTAAACATGGCGGCCACTTCCTGCTGAACCTGCGCGCAGAGCTCCTCCACCGAAAACAGATCGATCCCCTTGGCATAGGATGCGTACAAGATATGGTCAGCCAGATCCTCCAGGGAGATTATCTGATCCTTGCGAAGCTTCGGGTCACAGTCGAGCCCCTCCGCCTTCACCAGTGCCAGAAGCTTCTCCCGGCTCGGGTGTTTTTTTGCCAGGGTGCGGGCCGTGACATTGTCAATACCGGGGGTGACGCTGACGTCGACATTGAGGGCGGTCCGTTTGGCTTCGTCCTTCTTGCCGGCACCGTCCTGGGTGGCCGAACATGGGCCGATAAAGGTGAGCCCCGCCTTTTCGATGGCGTCCACGAACTCACCATCCTCGGCCATGAAACCGTAGCCGGCGAAGATGGAATCGTAACCGTTATCCTTGGCGATGCGGATGATCTGGTTGATGCGCTCGACACGCTCCTCCTTGCTGGCGCCGGTATAGTCGGGTACGCGGTGGACGCGCCGCGAGTCGGTAAGTGAACGCAACTCGGGCGCCAGTGCCCGCGGGTAGGCAATGGAATCCTTTTCGGACACAAGTATCCCGAAATGGCTGATTCCCATCTCGGCATAGACATCCATGGCCTCTTTACGGATCGGTCCGCGACAGACGATGAGCGGCTTCAGATCCTCGCAGGCAAAGGAGCGTACCCACGCGGAGGGCGATTGGCCGAGGCGGCGCCCCCTGTGGATCAGGGGATTGTTCTGGTAGTAATCAGCGGCTTGCGTCATTGGTTTCTCTCTCCAATTGGTTATCTGATTTTCGAGCTTCATAACCCCTCCCGACCTCCCCTTACCTTAAGGGGAGGAGGAATGCTCCCCCTCTTAGGATAAGAGAGGGGTGGGGGGAGTTAAGAATCAATAAAACTCACGATGCACGGCTTGTAACGGTCCAGCCTTGTAATGCCTGAGGAAGAAATTCATATTCTCCCCCAGAACCTTGCGCAAATCGGTAGGCATGACCAGGGAGGAGATCGACCCGAGGCTTAGAGCCTCCCTGGGATTCATCAACTCCTTTTCATAGCGTAGATTAAGAGCGCTTTCCTGACTCTTCAGCCACTCGGCGGCCTCCATTTCCGCATCGTTTCTGGCAGCGTCTTCAGCGGCACCCGCCTCCAGGCGCTCCCGAATGCCCAGTTTTATGCGTTCGACGACAGCGTTGCGCAGCTTGCGGAGCTCATCCTTGTAGACGAACTCCTTTCCGGCTGGGCCCATAACCGCCAGACGGGTTGTCGGCAGGGCCAGGACCAGATTGGCGCCGGTCGGGTAGTTGTTGTAGGAGGCATAGGCCCCGCCGTAGGCATTGCGAAGGATCAGCAGGATGCGGGGGGTCCTGATGTCGACGATGGAGTCAAGCATGGCACGACCGGCCTGGACGATACCGCGGGCCTCCTGTTCGCGCCCCGGCAGGAAGCCGGTGGTGTCTTCCATGAAGATCATCGGGATGTTGTAAATATTGCAGAAGCGATTGAAGCGGGCGACCTTGTAGGCCGCATCGCAATCGATCTGACCGGAGTCGACCGCGCTGTTGTTGGCGACAAAGCCTATGACATTGCCACCCAGGCGGCCGAAGGCGGTAATGACATTCCGGGCGCGATCCCGTTGCATTTCGAAATAATCGCCATGATCGCAGATCTGCTGAATGATGATCGACACATCGAAGGGGGTATTGAATCCGGTGGGTGAGTTGAAGGCCTTCTTGAGCAGGGTGTTGATCTCCCACGTCTTCCTGTCGAGGGGATCGCTCGTCTCCTGAAATGGCGCCAGGACACCGTTGTTGTCGGGCAGGTAGTTGAGCAACTGGAGGGCGGTTCTCAGGGCGGCAACCTCGTCCTCGACGGTGAGGTCGGCAACGCCCGACTGGCCATGGACCATTGGTCCGCCCAACTCCTCGGGGGTAATGTCCTCACCCAGCACCGACTTGACGACACCGGGACCGGTAAGACCGAAGAAGGTGTCCTTGGGCTGGATGACGAAGCTCCCCTGGCGGGGGAGGTAGCTGCCACCGCCGGCATTGAAGCCGAACATGCACATGATGCTGGGGACAACGCCGCTGATCTTGCGCAACGCGGTGAAAGCCTCTGCATAGCCGTCAAGACCGCCGACGCCGGCCGGCACATAGGCGCCGGCGCTGTCGTTCATGCCGATCAGGGGAATCCCGTTTTCTCCGGCCATCTCGAACAGGCGGGCCAGCTTTTTGCCGTTGGTGGCATCCATGGAGCCGGCGCGCACGGTAAAGTCGTGTCCGTACACGGCCACATCACGACCGTTGATGTTGATGATGCCGGTGACCAGCGACGCGCCATCGAGGTTTTTTCCCCAGTTCTGAAACAGGATGTTGGGCTCCTGCTCCGTGAGGACCTTGATCCTTTCCCAGACGGTCATACGTTTCTTGAAGTGCTGTTTCTCGATCTGATCGATGCTGACCGATTTTATCGGGCGCCGTATCAGGTCGTACCCTTCCTGCATCGCCTCTTCGTACCCCCCTGTTGCGCGGGAGATCTCGCCAGGGATGTTGAATTCGATCTTACTGGGTGCCTTCAAAGGATTTTTCAGTACGGGTAAAATCGCTTTCCGGGACATCTTCACCATCCTTTCGTTACGTGTGATATTTCAACAATAAATGCGGGTGATACGGGGTTGAATTGGAGTGTTTTCCATGCTACCGCATGACCACGACCATGACCTTGACTTCGTCGCACGCTGATGAAAGCAGGCGGTGCTTGAGGTTGGCATCGAAATACACACTGTCTCCTTCGTTGAGAACTATTCGCTGGTCATCGAGTAATAGTTCGGCAGTGCCTTTCGTGACGAAGAGGAACTCTTCCCCGTTGTGGCTGTAGACATCCGTGTTTGTGACCTTTTCGTTAAGCGTAAGGAGGAACGGATCCATCCTTTTGTTCTTCTTGCGGACAGACAGGGATTCATAGAAATATCCATGGTTGCTGCCGTCCCGAGAGACAACCCTGGGAATAACGGTGCGCTCGTTACACCTGAGAACCTCAAAGGGGCATTCTTCTTCTGACTCGATGAAAAAATGGCCGATTCTTACACCAAAAAAATGGGCAATTTTATCAAGCGTGGCGATGGGGGGGGAAATGTTGTTGTTTTCGATCTGGGAAAGTAGTGCAGTAGAAAACCCCGTTTCATTGGCCACATCCTGCAGAGTCAGTTTAATCGCACGACGGAGCTCTTTGATCTTGGCTCCGATATTGTAGTCAGGCATGCTTACCCCATCAAATCAATCATTTACCGATAACGGGCACCGCAATGTCCGTGGACCCCCAGGTGCAAAAATCACGATGATCATTGTTTTACAATCAACCTATTTATCAAAGATAAAATATTTTATTTTAGATAAAAAAGTCAATCATATTATTTTATTTTTGGTAAATAATTTTATTTTAGATAAACAAGGTGGGTGCAATAAGCGAATACCGGATATAATTCAACAGCTTAACAGATGTTACCGTTTTTGAAAAAATGAATATTGTTCCGGTGGCTAAACATGTAAAACACTGAAGTATGGCAGGGACTGCCCTGCCCGATTGGGCGAGACAAGCCTCGCCCCTACCATTGATATGTTTAACCACCGAAACAATACCTTCGGCTGGTCATCATTGTTGTATGATAAAAAAAGGCCGGGGGATTGTTCCCCCGGCCACGAAAGGTGCACACCTGGCAGTATGTAATTACTGTCCACGGAATTCCCGACAAAATAAGGGCAGAGTAGCCAATGGATATACCGGAACCTGGGTTTGTTCTCGAACCACCGGGTAAGGTACATCAGCTAGGCGAAAGCGCTGCCGGCACGATAGGTCTCATAACCCTTGCTGTGAAGTCAAGTCGGATCCCTAAGTCCGACAGACTCCCGGTGGCTGGTCATTTCCGGTAGCTGATCCGGTAGATGGCGCCGGCGTTGTCATCCGAAACGAGCATACTGCCGTCGGGCATGACCTGCAGATCGACCGGTCGCCCCCTGACCTTGCCGTTACGCAGCCACCCCTCGGCAAAGGTCTCGTAGGAAACGGCCCGGTTCTCCTTGAGACGGACCAGGGTTATCCGGTAACCGATGCGCTCGCTGCGGTTCCATGAGCCGTGCTCGGCGATGAAGATCTGGTTGCGGTAACTCTCGGGGAACATGGTGCCGGTATAGAAGCGCATGCCGAGTGAGGCCACATGGGAGCCCAGCTCCTTCTCCGGTGGGACGATCTGGTCCCGGCTGCGCTTCTCGCCGAATTCAGGATCGGGGATGTTATGCCCGTGCCAGTAGGGGAAACCGAAATGGAGTCCGGCCCGCGGGGCACGATTGAGCTCGTCAGGCGGCAGGTCGTCCCCCAGCCAGTCGCGGCCGTTGTCGGTGAACCAGAGTTCCCCGGTCCGGGGATGCCAGTCGAAACCGACCGTATTGCGCACCCCGCCGGCGAATATCTCCAGATGGCTGCCGTCCGGATCCATGCGCATGATCGTGGCGAAGCGCGGGTCCTTCTCTTCGCAGACGTTGCAGGGGGCCCCCACCGGGACATAGAGCTTGCCGTCCGGACCGAAGCGGATGAACTTCCAGCCGTGGTGGCTCTTGTCCGGAAAGGAGGCATTGACGGTTACGGGCCGGGGGGGATTTTTCAGCCGCTCTTCGATGTTGTCGTAACGCAGCACCCGGCTGACTTCGGCCACGTACAGGGAACCGTTGCGGCAGGCCACGCCGTTGGGCATCCGCAGCCCGCTGGCAATGGTGATCACCTCATCGGCTTTGTGGTCGCCATTGCGGTCGATGACGGCATACACCTTTCCTTCGTCGCGGGTCCCGACAAACAGGGTGCCTTTGGCGCCGAGGGCCATGGAGCGGGCACCCGACACGTTGCCGGCATAGACGGCGATGCTGAAGCCCGCCGGCAGTGTGATGTCGGTCGCCAATGGCCGGGCTGCGCTGCAGCCTGAAGCGGCTGCCAGACAGAGCGGCAGTGTCAGCAGAATCCAGAGGGCCGTGTGAAGACGCATGGGAACCTCCCGTACTTTCAACGTTCATGCTAATCATTTTATAGGTTGCCCTCGCCACGGGGAAGCCGCAACAGCCGATCCCGATATCCATATTTCCCTCCCGCGCCGCACGACGTGCGTATTAGAGGGCCACATCACCGAACACCACCCGCTTCACCCCGGCGAGCGACCCGAGGGGGGAGCGGAAGGTGATTCCTTCCCGGTCCGCCTCCATGACCAGGCCGAGCCCAAGGGTCTCATCCCCGTGGTTCAGGCCGATGACCGTGCCGGCGGCCAGTTGTTCGTGCCTCAGGCTCACCCGCTCCCCCAACCGGTAGAGTTCGACCTCGTCCCCGTGGAGGAGCATCTCCGCCGGTGTGGCATTCGCGAAATAGGCGGCCAGCCGCTCCCGGCGTATCCGGCTGCGGCTTTCCTTGCTCCTGGTCCGGGCTGCCGGATGGGGGTGGATGCGGCGGATCACCAGCTCGTCGAGCTGTCCGAGGATCGGCTCGCACTCATCCCGCCGCTGCAGGGCAATGATCTGGTCGGGCAAGGTCACGCGGATCTTGGCGAGCTTGAGGCCGCGCCCCAATTCGCCGCTGATCAGGCCGGTTGTGTCGATGAGCACGACCTCTGCCCGGCTGCGGGCCAGCTCCGTCAGCCGCCCGGTCGTCTCCAGCAGCCGGGGGACGAGCCGGGCCGGATTGGCCGAGCCGAGGAAGGAGAACTGCTCGCAGCGGTAATCGGCCAGGTCGGCCGAAGAGCGAAAGAGCTTAACCCCCACCGTACCCGGCAGACAGAGGGCCGATTGCCCCACGTCGGTGTCGACAAGGGCAACAGTAAGCCCGGTTGCCGTCAGGCCCGCAACCAGAAAACGGGCCAGGGTCGATTTACCGCTGTCGGTGGCGCCTAAAAGAAGGATTACCCCCCGCTCCCGGCGCAGCGTCTCCAGTAAATCCTCCCAGCCGGGGCCGGTTGTGCTCTCCATGCAGATTGTCTCCCGCGTCCTGGTCACCAGTGCCTCATTCAATTGGTAGCGTCACCCTTTGACATACAGGGTAATCTGCCCATACGGCTGGCCCGGCGGGTCCATTCACCAGGGTGTCGTATCCCCAATACGATTTTTCACGATATACATACACAGTGAACCATACATTTTAAAGGTTACAATATGCTAACGCTCGTTGATGGCTAAAATGGATGATGCGACTATAGGGGAAATAATCAGGCAGACAACGGGGGGATTGTCGGCAAACACTCGTGATGTCTCGTGTCAAGGGTTGCCATCTTTTCTTGTTGCCAGTTTCAGTTTGCGTTTCACTTGTTTCCTAAAAAATCAATTTACTGACACGGACTCTATGAAGTCTTTTAGTTTTCCAACTAATGATTCTCGTTCTTTGGCAAAAAGTTCTGTCCCGTGAGCATCTCCCGGAAAAAATATTGTTTCTTTTGGCTCAATAAATATTTCATGCATTTTACGTGTATCGTCTGCCCCATCATCAGATTCAGAATTTATTAGTAATTTTGGTATTCTTATTTTGCACAATTCATCATTATTATAAAAGACGAATCCTTCATAACTGATAGGAGCAGAAAGAGCGACAACACCAACTATACAGTCGTTATCAATCGATCTTGCTGCGACTTTTATGGATGCAACACCACCTCTGCTCGCACCAATTAGGACGATTCTCTTTGCCCCTGAAGTCTTAACAAATGAAATCGCATCTTCTAGTGTTCTCGATTGATCATCCATATGCTGAAGATAATCATATGTAAGGATCATATGTTTTTCCGAAATTAGTTCATTAACTATCGGAAGCCATTCACTTTGATCATTGGTATCCATATTTGAAAATATAATTGCCGTACGGCCTGAACCATAAAGTTTGCCATTGGTATTCTTTTCTAAAGATGATTGTGAAATTGGAATGACGACTGATTTTGTGTTGATTAATTGCATTTTTGAAATCCTTAACTTTTCTTTGAGTTCTTTTCCTAAAACTCGTTATTGACCGCTTCACGTGCGCGCGTGAACTGGTGATCTACCCAAACGGAACATTTAGTCCGTGAACATGAAAAAACATAAGCAATGCAACTCGTTATTAATCAGCCGCTGCCAACACCCCACCAGATTTGGATACCTCTATATGATCCTTAATATAACATTGACGTAACCTATCAAATTATAAATAAAAGCGACATTGACCAACATGCCATTTGGGCATGTTGAAAAGTTTCTCGCCAACAACCTGGTCTGAAGTTTTTCCCGCTGAAGGGGCGCACAGGAGTGCCACCTACGCAGGTGAAAACCAATTAATGCGCAATATAAGCCGGCTTTTAATCAATGTCAAAAGGAGATTACATGCTTCTTATTCCGAACGTTGTCTTTAGCCGCTATTTTGCGCATCTCGGAAAAACTGGTAATAAGAAGCCCCGGCCGTTTCCGACCGGGGCTTCTTTATAACTTCCCTTTCCCAAACCTTTATTTACGGCTCTTTCCGGGAAATCGCCTGAATGCGGGATATATGCTTCCGATCAAATGAATAAAGCTCCGTTATCCCCTGCTTTTCCATCACCGCAGCGATGTAGCCATCGATAAAATCTATGTTTTTCGACTCGTAATGCTCCAGCGCCCGCGCTACCAGCGGAGCATTGAGCACGTCAAGCCCGGACGTGGCAAGGATGGCCCTTATCAGCGGGGCAATCTCGGCGCTTTTCAGATCATAGGACGATTCAAGCACCCAGACAACCTCCGCAATCACCATTTCCGCAGTCACCAGCCGCACCTTCCCCGCGGCAGCCTCCTTGAGAAGACGCTCTACCCGTTCGGCCTTTGCCGGATCGTCGTTGGTCAGATAACGGATAAAGAGGTTGGTATCGACAAAACACGTCGTCATTTCATCTCCTCACGTACCCGCTTCGCTACGGCAGTCTTGGCCCGCGCCCGTTCCTCGGAAAAATCGCCTTTCCCTCTGGCCCGAACGGCGCCGCGCAGATCCAGAAGTGTCTTGACCGGCACCAGCAGCACCCTGTCCCCATCCAGAACAAAATCTACCTTGTCGTTCGAGCGGATGTGGAGGAGGTCGCGAATTTCTTTCGGAATGGTGACCTGTCCTTTGGATGTAACCGTTGACAGCATGATTCTTACCTCCATACTAATTCTTACTTATGAGTATAGGTAAGGATTAGCAGACTGTCAAGAAATGAGCAGGGTCACATTGTTGCAAACCTGGCGATATTACGCCTCATATTATCCTTTTAAGCAGGCTGCCTCTCGTTGATTATCGCCACAAAATGTTCGAACAAATCCGGGTTGAAGGCCCCGTTTTTGGAATCCTCGCGCATGACCTTGATTGCATCGGCATGCGAACGCGCCTTGCGGTGCGCCCGGTCCATGATCAAGGCGCTGTAAACGTCGCAAATCGCCGTCACTTGTCCGCTTCGCGGGATATCACCACCCTTCAGCCCGGTTGGATAGCCGTTTCCGTCGTATCTTTCATGATGGTAACGGACAATATTGAGCACAACCCCGCTATAATTTCCGCAGCGCTTCAAATACTCATAGCCTTTCTGGGTGTGTTGCTTGACGATGTAATATTCGATACCGGAGAGGGCGTCGTTCTTTTCGAGAACGTCGCTGGAGATGAAGGTCATGCCGTAATCGTGAATAAGAGAACCGATTCCCACATCGACCATCTCGTCAGGGGCCAGTTCAAACAGCTTTTCATGAACCAGCAGGGAAAGGGCAGCTACCTGGACTGCATGGGCAAAGATATAGAAGTTGTGGCTTATTACCGTTTTGAGTGATTCCAGGGCATGAGAATCCGTAGCTACATGTTGCATGATATGCTGAACCATGTTGCGGCATCGCAGCAGATTGGCGGCTGTTTCCGGTGATTCGAACATGTCGATCACGCAGTTCACCGATGTCTGATAAAGTATCCGGCCCTTGGCGGTGCTGCTGAGATCGTTTCTGGCGAGCATTTCCGTCAAGTTGTTCTCCATGAATTCGTTAAGAATATCCATGTCGCCGCTCCGGACATAGAGAAACTCCGTACGACTTCTCTCCAGACGGAGATGGTCCTCTATCGTGAACATCCTGTCAGGATCTTTGTAGAGCACGTAATTGCCGCCGCTCCTGAGATAGAGGGCCACGTTGGGGAAACATTCAGGGGAGATACTGTCGATGCTTATCGCCCGCCAGTAACGGTCTTTGCTCATAGATTATCCTCATTCCATTCGGTGGGGACGTTCATCGGTTCACCAATTGTCAAGCAGCCGGCAGTTGATGGCATTCTTTACTTCCTGTCTGAATTTGAGAAGCATCTCTTGCTCTTCGCCGTACGTGCGGTTTATGTATTCGGTAAGAACGGAGTGCAATTTGATCAGTTTGTTGCGATCCCCCATGGAAGCCCTCAGTTCCCTACGAAGATCTTTAATCGGTATAGTCGGAATCGCCATGTCGCACCTCTTGGGTCTGCTTGATAGAATATATCCGACCATGTATTGTGAGGCCGCCTGAAAACCTTGATCCCCTCGCGTTCATTGATGCGTCCACGACTGAAATATCCGGACACTGTCATCTCATCTTTATCGGCGCCAAAGATTGTTACTTGAGTGAAATTACAAGAATTGGGAAGAATTCGGGGACGGACTGGTTTTTCAGGAGCGTGGGCATCCTGCCCGTGTTTCGGGCGGGTTTATGCCCGAATACGGTTTGCTTGTAACCAATTCAAGCGATACATCCGCTTGAAACGCAGGCAGGATGCCTACACTCCTGGATATGCTGAAGTGACGATCTGAGTCTTTACTTTCCGATGGCAAACTTATCAGCTTCCTCCGCCCAGCACCTTGTAGAGGGTCGCCAGATTGTTGAGGCGGGCAAGACGGACGCTGATCATGTTCTGCTGGGCACCGTAGAGGGAACGCTGGGAGTCGAGGACGTTCAGGTAGCTGTCCACCCCTTTTTCGTAGCGCGCCTGGGAGAGGTTGTAGCTCTCGCCCGTGGCGTCGGTAAGGGACTGCTGCGCCGCAAGCTGGTCGTCGATGGTCCCCCGCTGGGCGAGGGCGTCAGCCACTTCCCGGAAAGCGGTCTGGATGGACTTCTCGTATTGGGCCACGGCGATATCACGATCCACTTCCGCCACCTTCAGGTTGGCCTGTCTGCTGCCGGCGTCGAAGATGGGAAGTGTTATCTGCGGCGCGAAGCTCCAGGCAAAGGCCCCCCCCTTGAATAGCCCGGATAGGCCGTCGCTCCCGACGCCCACTGAGGAGGTCAGGGTGATGCGCGGGAAGAACGCCGCCCGTGCCGCGCCGATGTTGGCGTTTGCACCTTTGAGGAAGCCTTCGGCCTGGAGAATGTCGGGGCGGCGGAGCAATACGTCCGACGGAAGGCCGGGCGCGACATCCTTTAGTGCGGTGAGCGTTTCGGAGAGGGCTGCGGGAAGTAGCTCGGCCGGAACTGGGGAGCCGACCACCAGGTTCAGGGCGTTCTCGTCCTGGGCCACGAAGGTGGTGTAGCGGGCAATGTCGACCCGCGCCGTATCTACGCTGGTCTGGGCCTGATGGAGGTCGAGGGCGGAGGAGACACCCGCCTCGACGCGGCTCTTGACAAGCTGGTAGGATGCCTGTTGACTCACCAGGGTCTCTTTGGCGAGCTGTAACCGCTCCCGGTCGGCGGCCAGGGCGAGCCAATTACCGGCCACCTCGGCCACCAGGCTGATCTGGACGCTGCGCCGGGCCTGCTCGGTGGCGAGGTACTGCTCCAGGGCCTGGTCCTTGAGGCTCCGCACCCGGCCGAAGAGATCCAGCTCGTAAGAACTGACGCCGAGGCCGACGTTGTACTGGTGGCGGATCATTGCCTGGCCGCTACCTGAGAGGTCCGCCGGCACCCTCTGGACGCTGCCGGCGGCGGAGGCATCGACCTTCGGGAAGAGGTCGGAACGCTGGATCTGGTACTGTGCCCGGGATCTCTCGATATTCAGGGCGGCAACGCGCAGATCGCGGTTGTTGTCCAGTGACAGGGCGACCACCTTGCGCAGCTGCGGGTCGAGGAAAAACTCAGCCCAGGGAATGTCGGCCACTGCCATGTCAGCCGGTTTCCCCGCAACGTCCTTGTATGCGGGGCCGCTCGGCCAGGCAGCGGGGACGGGCGGCTCGGGGCGGGTGTATTTCGGGGCCATGGTCGCACAGCCGGCGAGGGCGCCGGCCAGAACGGCAACGATAACTGTAGTACGGATCATATTGTCATCTCCTGGAAAACTTAAAACCTTAACGGGCACGGAAAAGGCGGAAAAATCTGATAACGGCGGATTAATCAAAACCCCAAATACGGTTTATAAATCCGCTTTGATCCGTTTTTTCCGAGTTCAATTGGCCTTTTCGGGTTCATCTCAAGATCCCTCCGGGGCGGGGGTAGCGGTTGCCGGTTCTACGGAAGGTTGCTCCGCCCGTTTCCTGGCAAAGAGTCTTGAGACCAGGACAAAGAAAAACGGGATGAAGATCAGGTCGATGAAGGTGGCCGAGAGCAGTCCGCCGGTTACGGCGGTGCCGATGGCGTTCTGGGCTCCGGCCCCGGCCCCCTTGGTCAGGGCCAGGGGGAGTGTGCCGAAAAAGAACGCCAGTGACGTCATAATGACCGGCCGCAGCCTGATCTTCACCGCCGCCAGGGTGGCCTCCATCAATCCAAGCCCCTGCTGCATCTGGTCCTTGATGAACTGGATGATCAGGATGGCGTTCTTCGTGGAAAGCCCAATGGTGGTGAGGAGCCCGATCTGGAGATAGATGTCGTTGGGGAGCATCCGCAAGGAAACCGCGGTGACCGCTCCCACGAGCCCCAGCGGCAGCATCAGCAGGTTGACGAAGGGGATGGTCCAGCTTTCGTACAGGGCCGCTACGGCAAGAAACACCACCAGGAGTGAGATGGCATAGAGCGCCGGCGCCTGGGCTCCCGCCTTCTTCTCCTCGTAGGAGAGGCCGGTCCACTCGTAGCCGATCCCCTCGGGGAGCTTTGATGCCATCCGCTCCATCTCGGCCATCGCCTCGCCGGTGCTGACGCCCGGCGCCGCCTGCCCCTGGATCTCCATGGAGGGGATCCCGTTGTAGCGCTCCAGGCGCGGCGAGCCATACTGCCAGCGGGGTGTGGCGAAGGCGGAGAAGGGGACCATCTCCCCCCGGTTGTTGCGGACATACCATTTGCCGATATCCTCCGGCACCATCCGGTATTTCGCCTCTGACTGGAGATAGACCTTCTTCACCCGGCCGTTCTGGATGAAGTCGTTGACATAGGCGCTTCCCCAGGCGGTGGAAAGCACGTTGTTGATGTCGGTGACCGACACACCCAGGCTGCCGGCGCGCACGTCGTCGATGTCGAGCTTGAATTGCGGGGTGTCGTCCTGGCCGTTGGGGCGGACCGCCATCAGCTTAGGGTTTTTCATTGCCATGCCGAGGAGCTGGTTTCGAGCCTCCATCAGCTTGTCGTGCCCCATCCCGCCGCGGTCCTGCAGCTGGAAGTCGAAGCCGTTGGCCATCCCCAGTTCGATCACCGCCGGCGGCGCAAAGGCGAAGGCCATCCCGTCCTTGATCCTGGAGAAGGCCCCCATTGCCCGGCCGGCGACGGCCTGCGCCTTGAGATCGGGGGTTTGCCGGAGTTTCCAGTCCTTGAGCTTGACGAAGGCAAGCCCCATGTTCTGGCCGCGGCCGGCAAAGCTGAAGCCGGCAACGGTGATCAGCGAATCGACCGCCTTTGTCTCCTTCTCCAGGAAGTGCTGCTCCAGCTGCTCGATCACCTTCAGGGTCCGTTCCTGGGTCGCCCCGGCCGGGAGCTGCACCTGGCAGATGATGAACCCCTGGTCCTCGTCCGGAAGGAAGGCGGTGGGACGCCGTACGAAGAGTACCACCATCACGACGACGATGGTTCCGTAAATGACCAGGTAGCGCACCGGCTTCCCGAACGAGCGGCGGACGAGCCCCTCGTACCGTCCCCTGCTGCGGTCGAACAGTCTGTTGAACCGGCGGAAGAACCCCCTGAACCAGCCGGACTCTCCCGGCGAATGCCCCGTCGGCACCGGCTTGAGCAGGGTCGCGCAGAGGGCCGGGGTGAGGATCAGTGCCACAAGAACGGACAGGATCATGGCGGAGACGATGGTGATGGAGAACTGGCGGTAGATGACGCCGGTAGATCCGGGGAAAAACGCCATCGGCACGAAGACCGCCGTCAGCACGGTGGCGATTCCGATAAGGGCGCTGGTGATCTGTCCCATGGACTTGATGGTCGCCTCACGGGGGGGGAGCCCCTCCTCGGACATGATCCGTTCCACGTTCTCCACCACCACGATGGCGTCGTCCACCAGGAGGCCGATGACGATCACCAGGGCGAACATGGTCAGGGTATTGATGGAGAAACCGCTGGCGAACAGCACCCCCATGGTGCCCAAGAGGACCACCGGCACGGCGATGGTGGGGATCAGGGTGGCCCGGATGTTCTGCAGGAAGAGGAACATCACGATGAAGACCAGGAAGACCGCCTCGATCAGGGTATGGAGCACCTCCTCGATGGAGATCTTCACGAACGGGGTGGTGTCGTAGGGGTAGACGACCTTCACGCCGGGGGGACAGAACTTTTCCAGCTCCGCCATCTTCGCCTTCACCCGCTCGGCGGTGTCCAGCGCATTGGCGCCGGCCGCGAGCCTGAGCGCCATGGCGGCGACCGGTTTCCCCTTGTAGCGGGCCAGCATCTCGTAGTTTTCGGTGCCGACCTTGCTCTCGGCCACGTCCTTGAGCTTGACCGTGGAGCCGTCGGGGTTGGTGCGGAGCACGATGGCGTCGAACTGCTCCGGGGTCTGCAGGAGCGACCGGGCGGTAATGGTGGCATTCAGCTGCTGTCCCTGGCTGGCCGGCATGCCGCCCAGCTGGCCGGCGGAAACCTGGGCATTCTGCGCTTGGAGCGCGGTGATCACGTCGTTGGGGGTGAGCCTGTAGTTATTCAGCTTGTCGGGGTTCAGCCAGATCCGCATGGCGTTCTGGGAGCCGAAGACCGTCACCTCTCCGACCCCCTGCACCCGACTGATGATGTCCTGGATGTTGGAGACCATGTAGTCGGTGAGATCGTTCCGGCTGAGCGTTCCGTCCTCGGAGACGAGGCCGGCGATCAACAGGAAGTTCCGGGTCGATTTGACCACCTGTATCCCCTGGCGCTGCACCACCTGGGGGAGGAGCGGCACGGCGAGCTGGAGCTTGTTCTGCACCTGCACCTGGGCCACGTTCGGGTCGGTACCCGCCTTGAAGGTGAGGTTGATCGCGACCGCCCCGGCCGAGTCGCTGGTGGACGACATGTAGAGGAGGTTGTCGATCCCGTTCATCTTCTGCTCGATGACCTGGGTGACCGTGTCCTGCACGGTCTGGGCCGACGCCCCCGGATACATGGCGTTTATGGAGATCTGCGGTGGCGCGATGGGAGGGTACTGAGAGACCGGCAGCGCCTTGATCGCCAGCAGGCCTGTCAGCATGATGACGATGGCGATGACCCAGGCGAAGATGGGTCTGTTTATGAAGAACCTGGACATGGAAAGCTCCTTGAAATAATCGGTCCGATCCTATTGATCCGACCGATCGGTCTGATTATTTATTTACCGCAACGGCAGCCGGTGCAGCAGGCTTGGCTGCGAACTGCACGGCCTTGACCGGCGTCCCCGGTTTCGCCTTTTGCAGCCCCTCCAGTATGACGCGATCCCCCGCCTTCAACCCGTCGCTCACCAGCCAGTTGTCGCCAACCGTCCGGACAACCTTGATGGGGCGTGGCTCTACCTTCTCCCCGGCCCCTATCGCCATGACCATGGCTTCACCTTGCGGATTACGGGTCACGCCACGTTGTGGGACAAGGATGGCGTTCTCGTTTACCCCCTCCTCCAGAATTGCGCGGACAAACATGCCCGGCAGCAGGGTCTGCTTCGGGTTGGGGAAGATCGCCCGCAGGGTGACTGAGCCGGTACTCTGGTCAACGGTCACTTCCGAAAACTTCAGGGTGCCCGGCAACGGATAGGCGCTGCCGTCCTCCAGCAACAGCTTTACCCGCGCCTGGCTGGCGCCGCCGCTCTTCAGCAGGCCGCTGGCCAGGTTCTGCTTCAGTTTCAACAGGTCTGCACTGGACTGGGTGACATCCACATACATGGAATCGAGCTGCTGGATGGTGGCCAGCGCTGCAGGCTGGCTGGCGGTTACCAGGGCGCCATTGGTCACGGTCGAACGGCCGATTCGACCGGAGATGGGGGCAGTTACCTTGGTATAGGCCAGGTTGATGCGGGCGGTTTCCACCGCAGCCCTGCTGGAAGCCAGATCGGCCTCGGCCAGCTTGAGTGAGGCACTTGCGTCGTCATAGTCCTGCTGGCTCACCGCCTTGATCTTCACCAGATCATGGAAACGCCCCTCCTTCAGCCTGGCCGGGACGAGATTTGCTTCGGCCCGGGCCTCGGCAGCCTTTGCGCTGGCGAAGGCTGCCTGGTAGGTGGCGGGATCGATCTGGTAGAGCACCTGGCCCGCTTTCACATCGGACCCTTCGGTGAACAGGCGCTTCTGGATAATTCCCCCCACCTGGGGGCGCACTTCGGCAATCAGTTGGGGTGAGGTGCGGCCCGGCAATTCCGTAGTAAGCGACACACTCTCCGGCTGGACAACAACCACTCCCACCTCGGGTGGGCCGCTTGGCGGCGGGCCGCCGGCATTGGTTTTCTTTCCGCATCCGGTCACCATTACTCCGGCAACCAGCAGCCCCGCGACGATGATCAGTTTGGTTCTGCACTTGTTTTGCATATGCACCTCATAGTTTGAAGAAATTGCCGGCCCAATCGGCCGGCTACTTGTCTTTTCTCACGAAGGCGATGAGGGCGATCAGCGCCCAGACCGCTATTACGAATGCGACAAATATGGTCATCGCGTCATCCTTTTGCAGCAGATTTGACGTCATGTCACTGCCGGCCACACTAACAAGAATGAACATTCATTCCGAAATGGCGAGCAAAAAAAGCTTCAACAGGGTCGCCCCCGCCCCCTATCTCCTGATCCCGTCCCAGCAGGCGTCCACGATCCGGGCGATCAAGGCATCGTCCAGCGAGATGAAGCTGAGGATATGGTCCCGCGCCACGGTCAGGAGCGGGCCGAAGGCCAGGGCAAAGAGGACGGGAAGGGGGAGATCCTTCATCACCTGTTGGGAGATCCCATCCTCGAAAAGCTCGCGGAAAACGTCGCACTCGCCCTTTTTTCCCAGAATCTTGTCCCGGCGAAACGCCACGCCGTAGGGGGAGTTGTGAAACTGCTCCAGGTAGCGGAAATGGAGAGGATTCTGGATGAAGTAGCGCAACAGCGCCGTGCCGAGGTGAAGAAACCGCTCCCTGAACGGTTTTTCCGTCGCGTATCCCTCCAGGAGAACCGCGTAGAGCTTCTCTTCCACCTCCCGGTAGAGCTCGGTGATCAGCACGTCCTTGTTCTCGAAGTAGCGGTAGATCGTCCCGGCCCCCACTCCGGCCCGGTCGGCGATCATCGCCATGGGGGCGCCGTGAAAACCGTATTCGGCAATAAGTTCCAAAGCAGCACGGACTATCTCGTCACGTTTGTCTGGCTTTGTCATGTAACAACTCCCCATTCGGAATGAATATTCATTCCATAATTACTTCTTTGAATTTTTTTGTCAATACATTCTTTGCCGGCTTCGCTTCACCCCGAACCGACGCGCGCTTTCACTGTTTGGATATAGTCCGGACCAGTCATACGTATTCCCCGATGCCCCCCCTACTCTATCAACCGCCCAATGCTCCCCCAGCGCACCCGCCACGAAGCCTGGTCCCATGACCAGTACTTGATGAACGCCTTCCCCCTGATGTCGCTATCCTTGATGAATCCCCAGAAGCGGCTGTCATAGGAGCGATCCCGGTTATCCCCCATCATGAAATAGGATCCGGCCGGGACCCGCACCGGTCCGAAATTGTCTCGCGGTGCCATATCCCGAGACAAAACCGCCGCTTCCTTGTGGACTTCGTGGGGATTCTTATAGAGCACCCCGTTCACGTACACATGCTTGTCCCGCACAAGGATCTCGTCACCCGGAACGCCGATCACCCGCTTGATAAAGTCCTTGGAGCGGTCCTCCGGGTATTCGAACACCATCACGTCGCCGCGCATCGGGTCGCGGAGCGTCAATATCCGCGTATCGGTAAAGGGGAGCTTGATGCCGTAGATGAACTTGTTCACGAAAAGATGGTCGCCGACGGCAAGTGTATTCTCCATGGAGCCGGACGGGATCTTGAAGGCCTGCACCACGCAGGACCTGATGATGAACGCCAGGACGATCGCCCAGATGATCGATTCGGCATATTCGCGGAATTTGGATTTTACTTTGGTGGTGGCCTCGTTCAGGGGCGCGGTTGCGGTTGCGTCAGTCATGTGATTAATCCTTTCTCTTTCTGGTTGTGATGGGTCGCACAGGTGTCAGAATACCGGTACCGCCTTGAGTATGCCGAAGACGGTTCCACCGCCCGCCAACGCATAGCGCAGTGGACGGGACCAGAAAAACCGTTCAACGAATGAGACTTTTTCCGTCTCATAGGCATGAACCCGCGCCATAACCTTTGCTACGAAATCGGGAGAAGGCTTAAATTCTTCGTTCATGGCCGACACCTCCGAAATGCTCTTTCAGCAAGAGCTTTATCTTTTCCTTGGCCCGAAACAGCCGGGTCTTTACCGTGGCCTGCGGCACGCCGCAGCTGCGGGCGATATCGTCAAGCGTTGCCCCTTGGAGGCTCATGAGGATGGTGGATTGGAACGGCTCGGGAAGCTCCGCCAATGTGGCCGCCAGCGCTTCATGATCTTCCCGCCTGATCAGCGCAGCCTCCGCTGTTTCCCCGCCGGCGGCGAGTTGATAAAACTGTTCCACCGGCACGAGTTCCATGCGGCCCTGCTTCCGCAACTCGCTGATGCACTGATTGCGTGCGACGATACAGAGCCAGGCCGGAAATGGGGTTCCACGGCTGAGGTCGAAGCGCGGCAGTTCCTTATATACGTTCAGAAACACCTCCTGGCCGATATCCTCCGCCAGATGGGGGTCTCTGACGATACGGAAGATGAACGCAAGCAGGTTGCGGTGGTACTTACGAACGAGCAGGGCATAGGCATCGACGTCTCCGTCTTGAATGCGCTTGATTATGATGTCATCGTCCATCCGCTCTCCGCTGTTTCGTTTCTAACTTTATATACGCCGGATTGCCGCAAAGGTTCCCGGAAAAATATTATTGTACCCCATTGCGCAAAAAAAGGGATGCCTGAATGGCATCCCCCTGAGCAAAATGTTAAAGCAAGACATGACTCACGCGACGACGCCCCAAAAGTAGGCGCTATTAAGCGACGAAAGGCTTTTAAACAAATTATTGGTTCATGGTTTTTTAAACGTTGCGTCGTCGCGTCGTCGCTTAAAAGCGCCTACTTTTGGTGCGTGAAATACAATATTTGGGTTCCGGCTTGTCCGGCTTAGGTTTATTCTACACGACCGGCACCCAGATCTCGGTGCGCAGATTCTCCGGCTTGGTCCGGCGCGGGTCGCGGTTCAGGTAAACCTCGAAGCATGGTTGGTCACGCAGGGTGCACCCACTGGTCGCAAGCCAGCCGGCGAAGATGTTCCGGTAAATCTCCGGCAGCCCGGTGTATGCCCCCTTGTGCAGAAACACGGCATAGCGACCCCCGGCAATGGTCTGGATCCCCACTTCCCCTTCCGGCTTCACATCCCCGGAAAAGGTGACACAGGCGTCATAGCGGATCTTCTCCTCTGCCGTGATAGCCGGGTCGTCGTGACCGATACCGACCATCAGCGTCTCGCCGGTCATCAGGCGATTTTTGTAGGCAAAGCCCATGAGCGCCTCCCAGGCGGCCGTGGCAGCCTCTCCATACGCTCCGGTCCGCCTCACGAACAGCACCTTGGTTTTCGAAAACTCCCTCATCTCTGGTTTCATGACAATTATCTCCTTCGCAGTCGAATTTTCGGCAAAGGAAAGAATCGTTTCACGCTGCTGTCCACGGAACTCGCTGGGACTCATGCCGAACCGCTCGCGAAAGGCGCGGGTAAAAGCTGCCGGCGTCTCGTACCCCACCCCCAGAGCCGTATCCGTCACGCTTTCGCCTGTGAAGGCGATCCTCGTAGCGGCCCGTTCCAGGCGCAACCGGCGCACGTACCCGGTCACAGTCTCCCCTACATGGGCGCTGAAGATGCGATGGAAGTGGAACGGAGAGAGGCAGGCAACCTCGGCCAACCGTTCGATGGTAAGCGGTTCGTCCAGGTTCTTCTGGATGTGGATCAGAACCCGGTTCAGACGTTCCTGATAGCTGTTGGTGGTGCTGGGGCGCACTACGTATCCCTCCTTGCCGAACATCACCGTAGCATCTTTACGATGAGCGGCGCTATTCCGTGCTTGCTGTTTTTTAAAGCGTACGTTGGCGGAAAGACGATAGCGCTGTGTCGTACTGTGGTCGCTTCCCTTCTTAACCATCCCCCCATGACTTGCCTCCGCTATAACGCCCCAAACAGATACCAGTCAGGAACGCCCCAAACGTTTTTGCGCAACTCGACTATTTCGTTACCCGGATAGACCACCAGCCCGACGTGCGCAGCTTTCGGATGCTCCGCCAAGAACATCTCCACGCTCCTGGCATCAGTGCTGGTCACGCGCTCAGAGGACTTGGCTTCGATGGGAATGATACCCCGTTCGTCGGCCAGGAGAAAATCCACCTCTAACCCGGCAGCAGTACGGTAAAAATACAGCTCCGGTTCCAGCGGCTGAAGTTGTTTCCACTTCAGCAGTTCGGCACAGACCCAACTCTCGTAGGCCGCGCCGCGACTGACGGAGAGTTCTCCCAATACGGCCCGGTTCACCCCCATATCGGGGAAATAGAGCTTCGGACTCTTGATCAGGCGTTTGCCGACGTTCTCGTGCCAGGGGGAGAGCAGATAGCACTGGAACGACATGGTCAACAGCTCCAGATAACGCTTGAGCGTATTGACCGCCACTCCCAGACCCCGCGCCACCTCGCTAATTGAGAGCAAGTTGGCGGTACGGCTGCACAGAAGCTTCTGCGCCAGGGCAAAGGTATCAATGTTCGCTACCTGCCCCACATCGGCAATATCGCGTTCCAGGTAAGTTTTGCGATAATCCTTGAGCCAGTTTAGCCGCGCAGTGTCACCTGTGCGTTGCCATACCGGTGGATAACCGCCCCACAATTGATGCTCATCCCGCACCTTCCTCAGGGTGCGCAACCGTTGCGGCGAAGCCAGTTGCAGTCGCTCCACATCCTGGCGTGAAACAGCGTGATCACGCCATATCCGGGAAAGGAATGGCGGTTCGCCATCGCTGGTCAGCTCATGCAGCGAGAACGGGTACATCTGGCAGAGTGCCACCCGACCGGCCAGGGTCTCTTGGATGTTCTTCATCATCAGCAGTTGCGAGGATCCGGTCATCACGAAGCGCTTGCGCTCGGCGACCGGCTTTTTGCATTCCCGATCCACCACCAGTTTCAGTGGATCAAACAGCTGAGGGATCTTCTGCACCTCGTCAAGCACCACCAGCGGCGTTGTGATGCTTTCAAGGATCGACACTGCAGAACGCTGAAAACGGAGCCGTTCGTCGGGATCGTCGAATGATATGTAGGTAAAGGGAAGATTAAGCAGCTTGGGAAGCTGCACTTCGCAGAGGGTAGTCTTGCCGGTCTGGCGAGCGCCGGTCAGGGCTACAATCTGCTCATGTTGCAAACGGGAGATTACGGTGTCGAGTATGGAACGTTTGATAGAGTTCATGCGGTATATCTATCAGAGTGATTGCAAAATTACAAGGTGAATTTGCAATCACTCTGAATTTTCTTCCATTTTCATTTTCTTCTTTTGTGGAAAATAAAACCCGGCGCTATTTCAGAATCCCCTTCTGCCGCAGCGCCGCCATCGTCAGCTCTTGCCGAAGCCGCCCATCTTCGGGCCTGGCAATCTCCATGTTCATGGCGAAAAACCAGACCTTGCCGCCAGTTTCCAGATAACCCACATACCAGCCGATCTGGGGTGAAACCTTCTGCCCCCAGCCGACTATCCCGGTCTTTGTCCGCAGGGTGTAGGCGGGGGTCTGCTCAATGATCATCAGTTTGCGCAGCAGTTCGTAGGAAGAGGCCTTGAAGGGGAACTCCCGGCGATACAACCGTTTCAGAAAGGCGATCTGCTCCTGGGCGCTGATCCGCAAAGCCCCTTCCAGCCAGAAGTTGCTCAGCTCCGGCCCAGCCTGTCCGTTGCCGTACTGTAGCTTCGCCAGCCAGGCGTTGTAGCGTTCCGTGCCCACCCGCCGGGCCAGATCCTGGTAAAACCAGATACACGAGGATTTGAAGGCGCTTTCAAGCGTCTGGTCCTTGTTCCAGGCCGCCACACCTTTGTCCGTGCCATCCCATTTCAACACTTTCTCATCGGCAATGGCCCCCTCCTCCAGCGCAATCAGGGTATTGGGGATCTTGAAGGTGGAGGCGGGGAGCATCCGGGTGGCGGCGCGTTCGTCGTTGTGGCTGTAAGTGGTCGCGCCATCCAGTGACGAGATGACTATCGTTCCCCGGATGTTTTTTTCCTTGAACAGCCGGGCGATGCCGGCGTCTTCAGCAAAGGCGGAGGAGGTCAGGGTAAACAAGAGAAGGGCGAAAAATGAGAAAGTACGGGGCATGGTGGTGTCCTTTCAGGGTTAGCAGGGTAGTTGCTGTAAGGTCTATTCTACTTTGTTCCAATTGTGTAAAGCACGCCTATATCAAGCCATATACCATCTTTGGTCGCGAGTTCGGCAACTTCCTGCATATGCTCCTGTCGGAAGCGCTCCAGAACATCCGGCTGAAGTTGCTTCAGCATACCGCGAAACCCGGCGTTCCATATCAGATCCCACCACTCGCTCGCGTCTGCCAGATAATAGCCCATGTTCTTCTGTTCCACCCTGATATCCCGAATGCCCGCCTTCTCGAAAAGCACTCTGCATCCCGCCTCAGTGGCGATCCGCTTCCAGGTCTGGGGTGGCAGTTGCACATGGTAATCGGTCAGCCGCTTTATCATGAGGTCTCTGAGCGGGTTGAAGTAGCTCTCCTGGAAATTGCAGATGGCAATTGTCCCGCCGTCCCTGACCAGTGAAGCGATCTGCGCAAGCTGGGTATCCATGTCTTCGACGAAAAAGATTCCGAAAGCGCATGTTGCCACGTCAAATCGGGCCTCGGCAAGATCGATATCCTGCATATCCATTTCGAGGAACTCGACATTTCGGACATTCTGTAACTCGGCTTTTTTTCGTGCCTGCGCCAGCATTCCCGAAGAGAAATCAATCCCTTTCACAGAGCCGTGCGGAAGATACGCGGATAGCGCCAACGCGGCGTTGCCCGTACCGGTCGCAATATCGATTACCCGTTCATTACCGTGCAGGCATAAGGTGGATGCAAGGTATTTGGCGCTTTCGGGAAAAAAACGGAGCGCCTTGCTGTCGTATGCTTCGGAGACGGTATTGAAGGTTTCTTTGATAATGGTCTTGCGTTGCGCGTTTTCCATATAGTTTGTCCTTTGGCTTTTCAACGGGTTGATGGTTTCCTCACCGGCAGGCGACAGTGATGCTTCCTTCGATATCTGTTCCAACACTTGGCTCCTGTTGTTTATGGTTCTTTCCATAATTTATCTTTCCAACCAAATAAAGTTTATGCGGTGCGTAGCGAAGCGGGGCACCGCATAAACTGGTGTTGAACTAAACCGCTTGTGCACACTCTTGAGAATTTAAGGTGACAGGCTACTTTTTGTTGCAGGCTTAAAAGTATCGGGTTTGGTAGCGTTCAGGAGTTCAGCAGTTACTCCGATCGCTCCGGTCAGGTTTGCATCTTTCATGTTTGCATCTTTCAGGTTTGCCTCCGTCAGGTTTGCGTCTGTCAGATTTGCATTTGTCAGGTCTGCTTCCGTCAGGTTTGCATTGGTCAGATTGGCCTTGGAGAGGTTGGCTGATACCAGATTGGCTTTGGTAAGGTTGGCGCTTGTTAGATTATGGGATCTCAGATCAAATTTATTGAGATCCATGCCGGAAAGATTCACTCCTTGCAGATTGGAAACTCTGCGCAGTTGATCACTTTTCAAATTGGTCACTCCGGTCAGCACGGCTCCGTCAAAATTTACTTTGGAAAGGCTGGCGTTGGCCAGGCTGGCATTGGTCAGGTCGGCTCCGGAGAGGTTGGCACCGGAAAAGTTGGTGTTGTCAAGAGTGGCTTCGGCCAGATTCAATGAATTCAGATCAAAGTTGCTCAAGTTGAGACCGGAAAGATTTACCCGCTTCAAGATGGCAGCACTGCAAAGCTGGTATTCCGTAATGTTTGTTTTAATCAGGATGGCAGCGGTGAGGTTGGCGTTGGCCAGGTTGGCGTAAGTCAGATTCGCTCCGGTCAGGTTTGCTCCGGTCAGATTAGCTGAGAAGCCCAGATCGGCTGATTCCAGGCTTGCCTTGGACAGATCGGCCCCGGTCAAGTCGCGGGAACTGAAATCAAATCTGCTCAGGTTGAGCCCTGAAAGATTCACACCCAGCAGATTGTCGGCACTGCGCAATTGGGCGCTTGTTACGTTATTCACTCCCACCAGGACGGATTTGTTCAGGATGGCTCCTTGCAGTTTGGCTCCTTTCAGGTTGGCACCGTTCAGGTTAGCTTCTGTCAGGTTGGTATTGGTAAGGTTGGTATTGGTGAGGTTGGTATTGGCAAGGTTGGCTTTGGTCAGGTTAACGGAACTCAGGTCAAATCCGCTGAGATCGAAGTTTGAAAGATTCACCCCCTGCAGATTGGAAGCCTGAAGCAGTTGTGCGTCCGTTAGACCGATCACTCCGGTAAGATTCGCATTGGCCAGGATGGTTCCCCTGAAATCTGCTCCTTCCAGATCCGCCCCGGACAGGCTGGCACCGGACAGATTAGCATGACTCAGATTGGCCACTTCCAGATTGGCACTATTCAAGCTGGCACCGGACAGATCAGCATAACTCAGGTTGGCCATCATGAGATTGACAGCAGTCAGATTGGCAGTGCGTTTATCACAATGGCTCCAGTCAACATCCGCTAATGGCGGATTACCACAAGATGCAAGTGCAGGGGAAATATTTGAAAGCAATACCATCAAGACAGCAGTAATGGCCAACAGATGAATCGAGAAGGCTGATTGAGCAAAATTGACATTATGTAACGATTTTACCATCATTCTCACGAGCGCCCTAAGGGGACATTCTATGGTTCACCTGTCAACTGAAAAGCATAAAGAAACTGCGGCAATAGTAACTGATGTCGGTGAGGATTCAAGGGGACAGAGAACATAAATCATCGGGAACGGCAATAAAATGGACGTGTTTGGTCATGAGGCACCAGGAAAGAAATTGAACCCCTGCTCGCCCAGCCTCTTCAGAAAGAAAATGGAGGTATGCCCAACGTGCATCATCATCAGGGAAAATGTCTATTGATCTAACGCCACCCTGCCTCACATGATGAGGGTATCCGGGAACGATTAGGCGAGACATTCTTGGCATAGCCAGAGATTATTAAATGCCTTTTATGGAGTCAAGCTAAAACTGCCGTCGGAAATCAGAAGCTCTCTCGGTTAAATAAAAATACGTATTGATGTCACCAGATTTTCTCCCAAGTGGCGGTCAAGGTACAATTCCAGCTGTAGTTAAAGTAAACTTCGCTAAGCGGCCTGTGGGTGCCGATAGGGATCATGTCTCAACAGCGTACATTTAATGTACTTGTAAAGTGTTGGACCTGATAGTTTCTTCATTTCGCTTGTATGTACAACGGTTCGCGCAGTTGACCCGTTCGGGCAGCCTTTCCGCCCGACCGGTGTCCAACTGCCTGGTTGGGACTTCGCATTTTTAGCCCTTGGCTTAGCCATTTCTGTCAGATGTGTAGGCCTGACACTTCCGTTACTTGCAGCTGCCCCTCATCACCGCGTCATCAGCGCGAACACACCCCAGCCTAGGTATTCACGCGTGTAAGCGGCGTAGCGCTCGGGTTCCGAGGTCAGTTTGGCTCGAACATCTTTCGCGAACTCGTCGTCGGGATTGGCTTCAAGCCATCGGCGCATGGTGAGCCACTTGGCCGCCTCGTATCTGTCCCAGCCGTCTTGGTCTGCCAAAACCATTTCCACCACGTCGTAGTCGAGGTGGCCGAAAGACGCGAGAAGTTCTGGAAGCATGAGAAAGTCGGAGATTGAGCCGGCAAGACACCCCTTGGCAACATCTTCCGTCGGCGGTAACTGCCGCCAGTAGGGCTCGCCGATGAGGATGATCCCTCCGGTGCGGAGGCTCTGCGCCAGAAGCTCGATGGTGCCGACGACTCCCCCAGCGATCCACGTGGCACCGAGACATGCTGCCACACCGGCCTTCTCGTCAGAGACGTAGCCGGCAGCATCGCCATGGATGAACTCGACTTGATCGGCGACACCGAGTTCTTCAGCGCGGAGTTTCGCTTGCTCGGTGAACAACTGGCTCATGTCGATGCCGGTGCCGATGACTCCGTAATCGCGTGCCCAAGTGCACAGCATCTCCCCCGAACCGCTGCCGAGGTCGAGCACTCGGGTCCCCGTTTCCAGACGCAGCGCCGCGCCGAGAGTGGCGAGCTTTTCGGGTGTGAACGGGTTATGGATGCGGTGAGCACTTTCGGTGATGTTGAAGATCCGTGGAATGTCCATTGCAGAAAATCTCCTTACGGGTGTGAATAGATTCGGTCACGGCACTAACGGCTATGAGTGTGACCGGCGCGGCAGGTTTTTCGCCGCGACCGAGTCCACACGAGAGTTGGAACATCCCTTATACTCAAATGTGAAAATGTGAAGAGCGCCCCCAAAAGTTCCCCTGTCTTCGTTGTTCATTTTGGCTTTGAGCCCAGTTGGGAATTCAAGGTAGATTCGGCTTCACTAATCACTTCGGATGCTCTTGCGACGAATTCGTCCAGTGTATCCACAACAATTTGGCGTTGCCCGGTTTCGTCGAACTTGATCGGATAAGGCGGCTTCTGGAGACGCACGCGGTCGAAACCATACTCCAGGATTGCAAGAGTCCCAATTGTGCTTATGACGGATTTGCTGTCAACCCCAGGTAGCGGTTTGGATGACCAGATGTGAGGGTTTGTCTGCTCTGATCTAAATAGATTGTGAAGTGCGTACTTGAGTTCAACAGCCCTTGTCTCGATGCAATGAAGCACTGAAGCCGACAGATCTTGCTGAGCTGTCTCTTTTAGCCCGTCGAGATCGGTAAGCGTAACGTTAGTTTTTTCCGCTGCCCGTACTGCACCACTTTGATAGCCGGAGGAAGAGATTAAAATGCCTCGATCTGCACCGACATCTTCTACAATGGAGCGGAGCACTAGCACCTTCTCTTTTGTCACGCTTGAGTTCCAGTGTTTACATTCGATTACCCATCTTGTTTCGAGGCCGAACTTCCTGAAACGAACCCATACGTCAATCTTGTGATCTGTGCGGGCGCCAGAAACCTTTGCCTCGATATCAGCTTCGCAGCCGAGGCTACGAAAGAATTCTGCGGTCTCTTCTTGATATCGTCTCCAATTCATAAATCACTCGTGTGCCAACGGCTCGCGCAGTTGACCCGTTCGGGCAGCTTTTCCGCCCGACCGGCGTCCAACTGCCTGGTTGGGACTTCGCTTTTTAGCCTTCTGTCTTTTTACTTTTGTCTCGTGTCAAGGGCTGCCCCCCCATTTACATAAATTTACTGAAATCAGTGCTGCTCCTCGCCAAAAAGTATTATTTCCAGTTTCTTTTTAAATTCATCGTAATCTTCAGCACGATTTCTGATGATTGAAACATCAAGAATGCTTTTGTTTTCACGCAAGTAGTCAACAAAATGGTCATTTTCATCTTCAGCAATATATACTTTGATAATATGATTTTTGCGAATCTTACTGCCAAATTCAGCCCATGTTGCGGCATCATCTTCCTTGCTGAAATACACAATAAGTAAATCGCATAAAAACAGAAAGGCTCCAATTCTTGGGACAGCGGCCCCTCCAGCGCGAACATCTAATGCCTGATATATATTCGACATTCGACGTATAAAATCGCCATTCTTAGTCAAGTCACAGCAAAATATACCAACTTCTAGTTTGAGCCATGCTTGTTTGCCTATTGCTTCAGGCGTTAGAAATTCTTCAGAAAATATACTTTCTACTACTTCTTCCATTATCTTTGAAGGCATCAGACATTCGTCTTTTGTAGAATTTACTAAAAAACCGAGACGGGTCAGTTTTTGAAGGGACACAATTTTTAACGGATCACCGGGAGATACTAGAGACTTTACCTGAGCAGAGATTGAATTTGGCCCTTTGAATACATGCTTAGAGGCTATATAGATTTCTTTTGCATAATCAATGTCTTCGCTTGAAAGCTCTTTTAGTGATTTCAATATATGTATTTTATAAACAGGGTTTATTTTATTCAGTATGACTGACTTCAGTAAGGTTGAGTAGTATTGCAGCTTAACTTGCTCATCGTCAGCAATAGCACTTGATAAAAGCGAACAATAATCCTCTATCGAAAATTCGTTGTTTATCAGTTTATCTTGTTCCGACTCTGGAACTCCTTCAAGTAACAGCTTGTTAAATTCGTCTATTCGAGACTCGTTACGGTCTTGGATATATCTCCTACCGTGTTCAAACAGAACTTTGCCTATTTCATACATGGCGCTTCCACCCGGTACAATCAACCCCAAACCTTCCTTAACGCCGATTTCAGCAAGAGTGATGGTAGATTTTTTGGACCGCTGTATACTTGTTTCCTTATTTGGCATAGATCAACCCTTTGTAAATGCTTAACTGTCTTTTGCTGTAGGAAATTTCTTAAACACTCAAGGTTATCAGAAATCCTCCGCAAATGATTCGAAGCAGTTGTGACATACAATTATCATCTATATTTCAATCTGGGACCAACTCATTATTCACCGGTTCACGCGCATGCGCGCGTGAACCGGTGATCTACCCAAATGGAATATTTATCCAGTGAACATGAAAAAAATCTGCAATGCATATCTGATCATGCCCCGATAATCTCCTGTCATTTCAGCCGCCTTGTGTTGAGGGTAGCACAAAATTCAGCGTTATCCATGAGAAGAGCGTCGAGCCTCCATCAAAACAAACTCAACAGCATCTTGGTCCCCATCACGATCAGCAGCAGGGCAAAAATCTTCTTCAATTTATCAATCGGCAGGCTGTGCGCCAACTTTGCACCAAACGGGGCGGTCGCGATACTGGCAGCGGCGATACCAATCAGTGCGGGGAGATAGACGAAGCCGAGGCTGTACGGGGGAAGCGGGGCTGACAGGCCGTTGACCACATAACCGACCGCACCGGCCAGGGCGATGGGGAAACCGATTGCTGCCGAGGTGCCGATTGCACGATGAATGGCGACGTTGCACCAGACCAGAAACGGCACCGACATGCTGCCGCCGCCGATGCCGACCAGGCTGGAGACGCCGCCGATCAGTCCGCCGACGCCGAACATCGCTGTCTGTCCGGGGAGCTGGCGATGCGGTTTGGGCTTGATGTTGAGCAGCATCTGGGTGGCGACGTAGTAGAGGAAGACGACGAAAAACACTTTGAGGAAGCGGGTGGAGAGCTGGGCGGCGACCCATGAGCCGCCGAAGGTGCCGACCATGATGCCGAGGCTGATGCGCCGCACCACGGGCCAGTCAACGGCGCCGCGCCCATGGTGGGCCCGCAGGCTGGAAATCGAGGTGAACATGATGCTGGCCAGGGAGGTGCCGAGGGCCAGATGGAGGATGTGCCCCTCCGGCAGGTGCTGGGCGGTGAAAATAAAGGTAAGTACCGGCACGATCACCAGACCGCCACCGACACCGAGCAGGCCGGCCAGTACCCCTGCGAACGCCCCAAGGGCGATATACATCAACCAAACTGTCATTCCGCTTCTCCCCAATCAGATGTTGGCTGCCATCATACGCGGTGATTCAGGTTTTTTCAAACATCGTTTTTGTACCTGCAACGTTCATTCGTCAGGAGCCTCAGACGCAGCCTTGGTGTCGTAGTCACCCTGAGCTTTTAACACATCTTCAATGTTACGCTCCGCCCACTCACGTACCGACTCGAATATATGCACCAGTGTTCGCCCGAGTTCGGTAAGAGAATACTCCACTTTCGGCGGCACGGAGGCATACACCACACGGGTCACAAGTCCGTCCCGCTCCAGTCCGCGCAGTGTCTGGGTCAGCATCTTTTGCGACACCCCACCGATCTCCCGTCGTAGCTCTCCAAACCGCTTCGTACCGTTTTCAAGCGCGACCACGATGAGAACGGTCCATTTATCGGCGATCCGGTCCAGTACGATTCTTGTCGGACATTTCTCGTTATACACATCCCAGTTCATGTCAGCCTCTTTCCCTTGGAATAAACAATAGTTTCCAAAAGGTTCCTATATAACAAAAAGGTGCCTACTTGCGAACAATACTATTACCATCTATTGTTGTCAACAGGTCGTCATGGTGAAAAAAAAGATAGGAGAGAGTCATGAAAGAGGTCGTTGATTTCCTTATGAAAAGTCAGATTCAGTATTTCGCAACAGTCGGAACCGACGGCAAGCCGAAGGTCAGGCCCTTCCAGTTAATGATGGAAGAAGGAGGAAAGCTCTATTTCTGTACGTCTAATAAAAAAGAAGTATTCAAGGAAGTACAGAAGCAGCCCCATGTTGAACTGTGCGCATCCGGGGAAAATTTTTCGTGGCTGCGTCTCAAGGGGAAGGTGGTTTTTTCAAATGAACTTACGCTGAAGGCAAAGGTTCTGGAGGCGAGCCCCCTGGTGAAGTCCATCTATAACAGCCCGGACAATCCGGCATTTGAGGTGTTTTACCTCGCAGACGCGGTCGCGACAATTGCCGACTTCAGCGGTAATCCGCCTAGAACCTACAACCTGTGATCAATTATTGATGAATGCTCCCCAGACTTAACCTGCTACAACTGCCACTTCCCGTAATGAACAAATTCACTCAGCGGCTTACGTGACGGACCACCCTTGGCGTCACCGGCAGGATAGCCGAGCGGAAACAACCCGACAATCCGGATGCCGGAAGGTATTCCCAACAGTTTTCCGATCTGCTCTTCATCGAACACTCCGACGAAGACGCTGCCAAGTCCCTGATCATGGGCTGCCAGCATCAGATTTTCCGTGGCGATCCCCATATCCGCCACGTAATACTGTACCCCGTGAAGTTCACCCGACTGTTGCGGATTTGCACAAGCCACAATCACGATCGGTGCCTGTGCCAGCGCCTTCTGGGCCGGGTTAGTCTTGTACCCGTAGGTAGCAAAGAACGACTCCACGTAAGAAAGCTCGCTGATTTTATTGCGAGCCTCCTGGTCCTGCACTACAACCAGATTCCAGCACTGCTTGTTCGACCATGAAGGGGCTTGCTGCACCGCTTCCAGCACCGCCTGGAGTTTTTCCGGCTCCACCGGTTGATCTGAAAATCTTCGCACACTTCTTCTTGTTTTGATCGCTTCCAATGTTTCCATGAGATTCCCTCCGATGCAGTTGGATAGCCTATTTGTAATACGACTTGAAATATGACAACGGCGGCAGATGCTTCTGCGTCTCGGCATCAAGCGAGGTTTTGCAGCCGCGTCTGCTACACAGTAGCTCACTTCTTCCCCAGATACCTGCTCTTCACATTGTACGCGATCATCCAATCAGCCATGGAGCGCTTCGGCAGGGTCTTCTTCAACTCTGCCGCAATGGCATCGACATCCTGCGACGTAGCCGCCAGTTCCCGCGCCTTGCTGTCGAACAGCAACAGATACGCCTTCATTTCCTTGAGATCATTCTTGCCGGAGAGCGGGCCATGGCCGGGGATGATCCGCTCCACGTCCATGGTCAGCAGGGCATCGATGGTCCTGGTCCAGCCGGCAATGTCGCCGTCGGCCAGGAAGGGGTGGAAGTCGGTAAAGAGGATGTCGCCGGCAAAGAGCAGTTTTTTGGATGGGACATATACTACCACGCTCCCCTCCGTGTGGGACGGCGCCACGCGGATCAGTTCCACCGCCTCGTCACCCAGATCGATCTGCATACGATCGCTGAAGGTCAGGGCCGGGTAGACGATCTCGGTGCCGGCCATATCCTCCGGCTTCAGGCCGAAATTACCGATGTTCTTCAAGGTGTCTGCGCCGACCCGCTCCAGCATCTTGCGGTCAGCCGTATGGGAGATCACGGTGGCGCCCAGCCTGGCAAAGACACAGTTGCCGAAGGCATGGTCCAGGTGGGTGTGGGTGTTGACCACGTACTTGATCGGCTTGTCGGTCACCTTGCGGATATCTGCCAGGAAGCGCTCCCCTTCCTTGGCCGAGATCAGGGTATCCACCACCAGCACGCCGTCCCGGCCGATGACGATCCCGGCATTGGCGGCAAAGCTGCGGGCAGGCGAGGCGTCTTTGACGCCTACGTAGGCGTAGACGTTATCCGCCAGTTTGGTCAATTCGGCAAAGGCGGTCTGGACGAACAACAGGGTCAGGGCCAGCGTGGATAATGCGACGATTCTTTTCATCTGCTTCCTCCTTGATTGATTATAATATTGCCATCATCGACGTGCCTTGCCGCAGATGGCCTCGATGCCGATCCTGAACACCCTGGTCCGCCCACCTTGGGCGGCGATATACTGGAGTCCTTCCGCATGAAATCCGGCAGAGTACTTCGCCAGGAGCCCTTCCAGGGCCTGCAGCTTTTCCCCGTCAAAAACCTCTGCCGCACTGCCGGAGATGATGACGCTTTCGTACCTGGTGGCAAACTGGTCCGGCAGCACCTCGGTTTTTCCCACCACGCAGAACGACACCCTGCTGTCGGCGGCAATGTTCTCCAGCTTGTGACCTTCCACGGCACAATGGAAGTAGATGGCGTTGTTCATCACACAGTAGCTGAGCGGAATACCGTACGGCTGGCCGGCGAGGCCGCAGGTGGAGAGTATTCCGTATTCGCCACGCTCCAGCAGTTCCCTCGCCTCTGTCTCGGCGATACCCCGTTCCGTGCGGCGTAGTTCATGATGCATCTCTCTATCCTCCCTTGTTGTGCAGCTTATGTCGCTCCTTTCACGGCTGTCTCACTCTTGTCGGCTTCCTTCGTCGCAGCATCCCCCCAGTTCCTGCCAGCGGAAACAGTCGACAGTGTGGTCATTCACCATGCCGACGGCCTGCATATGGGCATAGCAGATTGTGGTCCCCACGAAGCGAAAACCGCGCTTCTTCAGATCGCGGCTCATGGCATCCGATACCTGCGTACTAGCCGGGACCTCCTTGATACTGCGCCAGGCATTCCGGATCGGTCGACCGTCCACAAAGCGCCACATGTAGGCATCGAAAGAGCCATATTCCTCTTGCACTTTCAGAAAGACACGGGCATTGGTTATCGCCGACTCCACCTTCAAGCGGTTGCGGACGATGCCGGCGTTGGTCAGCAGTTCTGCCACTCTTGCCTGATCGAAACGGGCCACCAGTTCGGGATCGAATCCGGCAAAGGCGGCGCGGTAGGCATCGCGTTTCCTGAGAATCGTTATCCAGGAGAGCCCGGCCTGAGCACCCTCCAGGGTCAGGAACTCGAACAGCAGCCGATCGTCGTGAACCGGTACGCCCCATTCCTGGTCGTGGTACTCCCGGTAGAGCAGGTCACTGCCCACCCAGGCGCAGCGGTTAACCGTTGCGACATTTTCCATTGGTTCCTCCAGGTGCCGGGTAGCTGAGTTTATCTATCATAACGGGACCGTTTGCTCCTCATCGGTGATTCGGCACAAGAGGCCACTCTTATAGTGCTGTCGCCCGAGGAGGTTGGCATTCTCGTAAATATTGCCGATAACTTCAACCGACTGTTCCGTGGAATCCGCGTCACCACCTGTCAGATTCCAGCGAATGCCGCCAGATTCCCGATACAGAACAAACCCGGCACACTCCTTTCCCCATCTCACTTCGCAGACAACATGTTGACCTTGTCTGACTGCCTCCACGATATCCCCTTCATAGATTTCCTTGCCATTCTTGTCCCAATGTCCGGTGAACTGCATATACCGGAATTCCCCGGATTCTCCGGCAAGAGCACTTATGGGCAACTCAGTTATCTCTTCCCATGGCCACATGCATTTACTTTTTGGCCCCCAGGCCCTGAACTTGTATTCTCTTACCATGATCAGATCTTCCTTTGCCCAGTAAAGGTCGTGTCTCCATTATTCGAAAGCGAATTTTGGAGACACGATACTATTAATGCAGGCGTTCAACGCATTCGCCGTATCTTATTGTGCGAAGCGCGCCGCCATTCGCCGCTGCAACTCGTCTGCTGATACATCCTCAACATGTGTTGCCAGGTTCCATACGTTGCCGAACCGGTCTTTCACAGCACCCAAACGGTCGCCCCAGAACTGATCGGCCGGTGCCATCGTGGAGGTTGCTCCCGCCTCCAGGGCGCGCTTGTAAACGGTATCCATGTCATCCACGTACAGGTAGAATGAGCCCGGCATCGGCACGCAATCACCTGTCAGCTCACCCAGCATGATGATAGAGTCACCGATCCACACCTCGGCATGAGCGAGGGAGCCATTGGGCATCATAATCCGTTCCTTCTCACGGGCATGGAAGGCCATCTTCAAGAAGTCAATCAACTCTACTGCGCCAGGGACTGTCAGGAAAGGGGTCAAGGTGTGGTATCCTTCGGGAATCGGTTTTACGCTCATCTTCGTTCTCCTTTGAGATTGATTTGCGAGCATCAGCTCACAAATCCCACACTACGCGACACTACTGTCAGAACCTGTCAGTAGTGTCGGGCAGCCCCATCGCCTAACCCGGATCACGCATCCCGACAACGCTTTGCAGATAGTGGGTAATGCTGATGTCGTCCACGAGAGCGAAGTACTCTTCAAGCAGTTCCAACGCCTCAAAGCGGTCGAAACGGAAGTTCCGGTAATCCCGGCGCAGTTCGCACCAAGCCAACAGAGTCCATTTCCCGGTCCAGCCGACTATCCCCAGCGGCCAGATGATCCGCTCGGTTTTCTCCTGCTTTTCGTCCAGGTAGACCGCGCGGACTTTTTGCCGTTGCTCGCAGGCCCGGCGGAGTTTCCCGTGGACCTCGCGCAGGCCGTCGTCGCTCTCCAGTATCGGTATACGGTACGGCTGCTGTTCCGCATGCCGTTGCAATGGCTCCGTCAGAATGGACCTGATCTTCAATTCCGCACTGCGCGCTCCCCGCGCCAAATCCTTATCGGTGAACGCCTGCACCATGCGGCTTCCCACGATCAGCGCCTGTAACTCATCGGGGGTGAACATGAGCGGCGGCAGGTGCTGGCCGGGACGTATGAGATAGCCGACCCCCGGTTCCCCTTCGATGGGGACCCCGGAAAGGACAAGCGCTTGCACGTCCCGATACACCGTGCGCATCGAGACCTGCATGGCCTCCGCAATGGCTTCCGCCGTTATGGCGGTGCGCCGGGAGCGGAGCAACGTAACCAGTTGAAAGAGCCGTTCGGATTTGTTCATGGCAGATCCTGATTCATGATGCGTATAAAAGCCTCCGCCCGGGTCTACTTATGCTACTTGAACCTTACCGCTTGCCTGTTTTCTTCGAGTTCTCCATTACACGAAATTCGACAATCTTTTTAATAAGTTCGAGTGGCAATGGTTTGTCAATCGGAAACTGGACTGAGCCTTTCGCATGTTTATAGCCACTGAGTTTTTCTGCAAATGCAGCTATGCCACTAGGAGTGGGATAGAAGCCAATGTGATTCTTGAATGCCGCGAAATGCACCAGATTGCCATTAAGATAAAAGGTAGGCATTTGATAGCTGATCTTCTCAATGGCTTGTGGAGCTGCCAGCTGGATCGTCGAACGCATTTCCGTCAGGAGGGCCTGTATCTCCTTTGGAAATTCTTGAATGTACTGATCAATTGATTTCATGTCGGAGCTCGGACGAATCATCTTGATTCTCCTTTATCGGTATGTTGAGAACCGCCACCGGTTCTTGCCCATGGTGCCCCTCCGCTAACGGCTGACTTCGCGTACGAAGCGGGAAAGTTCATCGTTGAAACGGACGGTATCGTCGAAGAACGGCGCATGGCCTGCCTCACAGAATGTTCAGAATCTTCATGGTGAATACCTGCTCTCTATCCTGAAATAGAACTCTGCCGCCGCCTACTCGCTCCTTTTTCCGGCTAGTCTGGCTCCCAGCTCATACGCTCTTTTGCAGTCCAGGGGAAATACCTCCTCGCGCCGTTGCGCCTTATGGACGGGATCGAAGCTCTCCATCAATACCTTCGAATAATCATTGAACTGGCAGGTGTCAAAGCTGCAGAGCGACTCGGCCTGCTGCCCGAAGATCAGTTGCAGGTAACGTGCATGGGAGTTGAAGAGGTACTCGTAGCCGAACACCTTGCTCTGCTCTTCCGCAACATTCATCGTATAGATAAAGCCGGTGGCGATTTTCCTGGGAGCTATGGAGGCATACGGCACGGTATAGGTCAGGTACGGGAACAGCAAACGTTCGAGAAAGGAGCGCGTCTCGCCGGTCACCGAGCCGAAATAGATCGGCGAACCGATGATTATGGCATCGGCGTCAACGATCTTTTTAAGAATCGGCGTCAGGCCATCGTTCAATCCACAGGTTCCATAGCTTTTGCCGCCTTTGGTCTTACAGGCGAAACAGCTCATGCACCCCTTGAAATCAAGGTCATACAGGTGGATAAGCTCCGTCTCGGCTCCTTGGGCGACAGCGCCTTCCAGAGCCTTGGTCAGCAGGGTTGCCGTATTCCACTTTTTTCTTGGGCTTCCGTTGATACCGATGACAGTCATT
The DNA here is from genome assembly GCF_000016745.1 of Geotalea uraniireducens Rf4. Taxonomy (GTDB): domain Bacteria; phylum Desulfobacterota; class Desulfuromonadia; order Geobacterales; family Geobacteraceae; genus Geotalea; species Geotalea uraniireducens. The sequence continues at coordinate 4,141,085 of NC_009483.1, forward strand.
TGATTTTCTCCTCTCCAGGTGTCTTTTACGCTGAATACAACCAGACGGTGGCTTCGGCGAAAACGTTATTCCGATCCTTTTGGCACAGAAACACCAAGTATGGCGAGGCGTTCGGAAAGCCGGCGGCGCCGTTCGGTAAGGAGGTTGATCATTTCGTCAAGCTCTTGCAGTTTTGCAATGTGCTTGGCGGTGCATTTCTGCGGATCGATATTCCCGTTTTCCAGACAGGGCAAAAACTCTCGAATTTGCCGCGTGCTGAAACCGCATGCAAGCAGGTCCCTGACCCATTGCACTCTCTCCACGGCATGAAAATGGTAGTCCCGGTAGCCGTTGGAAAGCCGTTGCGATTTGATCAACCCCTGAGTCTCATAGTGTCGTAAGACGCGGACGCTTACTCCAGTCTTTGATGCCAACTCACCTATTCTCATCGCATTCACCTAAAACCAGGATACAACATTGACACTAATGTTAGGGTCAAGAGGGTTTTTAGTGCCTTGGAAGCTTATCGACATCACGTTCGTTAAATGCATCAACCCAAGCTTTCACAAGTTCTTTTGGTCGCATCAACTGATTCCTCTCCTGTCACGGCCCCACTCGTTATAAAGGGGGCCGGGGTGCAGTACAAGCGCGTCCCGTTAAAAATTTTCTTTCGCTAACGCCAAGATTTTGCTCACGGTCCGCCAGTTTCGACCCGTCATCAGGACACCCAGCAATTTTTCGGCATTTGCGCCCAGTTTGGACCTGCCGATGCCGTCAGGAGCATGCAGGTAGAAAACTTTGTCTTTCAGTTCGTATCGTTCGTTTTCGCTCCTTAGTTTCTCAAGCCCTTTAAGATCAGGGTTTACAGGTATAGAGCTCAAAAAATTCAGGTGCAGCGTATTGGGTTCGGTTACAGCTTCAGGGAACGGGTTCGCTGCCATCGCTTTTTCCATTTCCGTTATTTCCATCAGGAGTACGCAGGGTTCAAAACCGTGGCGTCTTTTGATCTCGGAGCGGATGGTGTCTGCAAGCCGCAAAATGTTGTCTGCTGTGCTCCGAAAGACCGCATTGCCGCTTTGGATATAGGTTTTGACCTGTTGGAGACCAAGACTTTCAAGAAGAGTTACGAGTTCCTTCATCGGCAGGATATTGTTTCCTCCGACGTTGATCCCCCTGAACAGTGCTATGTATATCTTCATTCTCCCCACCGAAATATGAACCAGGCTTTACCTGGACAGATCTGCGCAAGATTGTTCCCAGTATCCCCTTACAGCCAGCTATCGAAGGCGTAATGAGCAAAGGCCCTGTTTCCCTCCTTGTTATCGATTGAGCAACCCCATCATGGCCGCCGGATAACGGTCTCCGCTGGCCACTCCTTTTGGCAATGCTGCATCGATCTCCGCCAGCTCGGACTCGCTGATGCTCACCGTTGTTGCGGCAATATTTTCTTCCAGGTATTTTCTCCGCTTGGTCCCCGGTATCGGCACTATGTCGTTCCCTTGGGCCAGCACCCAGGCCAGGGCCAACTGTCCGGCGGTGATCTCTTTCCGTGCTGCAATGGCCCTGACCCGCTCCACCAACTCCAGGTTCTTCGTAAAATTCTCTCCCTGAAAGCGGGGCGAGTTGCGGCGGTAGTCGTCTGCTGCAAAGTCGTCGAAACTCTTTATCTGTCCGGTCAGGAAACCGCGCCCCAGTGGGCTGTAAGCCACAAGGCCGATTCCCAGCTCCCGCAGGGTCGGCAGCACCTCGTCTTCCGGATCGCGGGTCCAAAGCGAGTACTCGCTTTGCAGGGCCGTGACCGGATGCACGGCGTGGGCACGGCGGATAATGGCCGGTTTCGCCTCTGATAAACCGAGATAGCGAACCTTGCCGGCCGTGACCAAGTCGGCCATGGCACCCATGGTCTCTTCGATCGGTACATCGGGATCGACACGGTGCTGGTAGTAGAGGTCGATATGATCGACACCGAGCCGTTTCAGCGAGGAATCGCAGGAGGTCAGCACATAGTCGGGGCGACCGCAGACGCCGCGGGATGTGGGGTCGCTGGTGCGGAGAATGCCGAACTTGGTGGCCAGCACCACTTGACTCCGGCGGCCCCTGATCGCTCTGCCCAACAGTTCCTCATTGGTAAACGGGCCGTACATATCAGCAGTGTCAAGAAGAGTTACCCCCAAATCAATGGCGCGGTTGATGGTAGCAATCGATTCTGCTTCGTCCGACTGGCCGTAAAATTCGGACATCCCCATGCAGCCCAATCCCTGGGCCGAAACAACCAGTCCCTGCGTTCCAAGTTTTCTCTGCTCCATGTTCAATCTCCTTCTGCGTCTGCGGTGCGGGCTGTGTCCAGCCCGGCGCGAATCTTGGCCAAAAGCCCGTTCAACTGTGTCCGTTCCGCTTCGTCAAGCATGGACATAATCCGGCTAACCCTCTGGTAGTGCTGTGGCAAAACCTGATCCAGCAGCTCTTGTCCGACAGTGGTGATGGTCACCACAAAAATTCGCCGGTCCTGCTCGTCCGTTTCCCGCGTCACCAGCCCGGCATTGAGCAGGCCGTCCACCACGCCGGTCATGGTGGGACAGGAGACGCCGGTCCCCGCGGCGAGTTGCGATACCTTCAGCCCGTACGGGTTGCGCATCAGCAGGATCAGCACAAAGAACTTGCGCTGGGAGAGATTGTGGCGGGCTAGAAACTGGTCCAGATCATTCTGGCAGTCGCCGGAAACCCGCATCAGGGTCAGCCATGTCTCCAACGCCGGGATCTCAAGCATGGGGTAGCGCTGTGCCAGCTTGGCAATGGTGCTGCTATCAGGCAGATCTACGATATCAAACATCCGGATGACCTCGACTTTTTGCTTAGTAACCATATATTTAGCCAGCTAAACAAATTTGTCAAGAGAGAAATTTGCTGTCGTCCTTTACATTTTTGGAGTTGGTATGAAGGTCCCCCCCGGCTATGCCGGGGGGGGTATTTGTCTCGCTTTAACACTTCTGAATATGTAGTTGCCGGCTCTGGACATACCTGCAAGCCAAAGAACTCCGCGGCAATTCCATCTCAGACTTCCGCGGCGTAGGGAGGCGCCGGGTGATAGTCGAGGAGGTGCTGCACCTCACGGGCATGGGAAGCGCCGTAGAGCTGGCCCACTAGCCAAAGGGCCTGGTCGATCCCGGCGGTAACCCCGGCGCTGGTGACAAGATTGCCGTCGGCCACGTAGCGTACCCCTTCCAGTACAGTAGCGCCGCCCATCCGGCGCACCTCTTCAATCGCTCCCCAGTGGGTCGTCACCCGTTTCCCCAGGGCAACGCCGGATGCCAGCAGAATGGCGGTTCCGGTACAGACACCGGCGGTCCATAGGCAGCCGGCACTCGTGCTCTTCACCCATTCCAGCAGCTGACTGTTTTTTACCTGGGGAGTCGGATCGGCGGTGCCGGGGACAAACAGGATGTCCGGGCGGGGAGCTGTGGCAAAGGTGTAGTCAGGAATCACCTTGAGACCGCCTAAGCAGGTAACTGCCCCCTCCGTAGCGCTGACCGTGTAGACTTCGTCGTCAGGATGACCTAGGTGTCGAGAGGCAAAAAATACGTCTTTGGGGGCGACAAAATCGAGTTCGGCTACTCCGTCAAATATTAGAAATGCTGTTTTCAGTGCCATATAGTGATTTCTCCTTTGTAGGATTAGTCGGTTCCTGTCCAGAACCGGTCCCGGTATTCACCGGGGGTGATCTTGAAGCAGCGCACAAAGGCCAGCCGAAAGTGTTCGCCTGACTGAAAACCGCACTCCCGGGCGATGGTTTCCAGTGCATGACGAGTTTCCTCAAGCAACTTCACGGCTGCTTCAAGGCGAATTTTTTCAATGAAGCGGGCCGGTGCAATTCCGGTTTCCCGCTTGAAGACCCGTGCAAAATTCCGCAGACTCATAGCCGCATGTGCGGCCAGAGATTCATTGGTCAGGTCACTCCGGTAATTTTCGCGTATCCATTGTACTGTCGGCGCCAGTGTTCCACCCTCGCAGTACTGGGCAAAGAGGCTTGTGCTGAACTGGGACTGTCCGCCAGGTCGTTTGAAATACAACACCATCATCCGCGCGACATTCAACGCCAGCAAGCGGCCGAAATCTTCCTCCACCAATGCCAACGCAAGGTCGATCCCCGCGGTTATTCCCGCCGAGGTATAGATTGAACCATCCTTGATATAGATGGAATCGGCATCGATGCCGATCTGCGGAAACCGCTGCCGAAACTCTTCGGCCATGCGCCAATGGGTTGTCGCCCGCCGTCCATCCAATAACCCCGCCCTGGCAAGCACGAAGGCCCCGGTACATATCGACCCCAATCGTCGAGTATGCGGAGCAATCTGACGAATCCAGTCCACCAGAGCTTCCGAAACATCCTCTGCCATTGGACCGCCAGCCACAAGGAGAGTATCCGTCTCTGAACAGGAAGACCATGAGGTATCAGCCAAGAGCCTGACACCAGACGCCGTGACAACTACGGCATCTTTCTCCTCGGCCACGATCTCGGTCAGGTAGGCGGGTGTTTCTCTGCCGCTCTCCAGAAGAAGAGCATTGGCAATCGTAAAAACATCCAGTGGCCCCGTAATATCAAGTATGTCGGCGCCATTAAAGGCGACCATCGACACAAGTCTTGGCGTCTCGTTGCCGTTATGTTTGTGGGAAGCTCGTTTCATGATGCCAGCTTATCGTGAGAATGCTTGTGGCACAATGACAAAAAACAGGAAATTTCGGCCAAATATGGAGGAGAGGAAATATGGGGGAGAGGTCAGGGTTAAACCGCAAAGAAACGAATTTTGGCGGCTCTTTCACCTCATTCGCCCTGCTCCCGGCGGTTTCTGCTTTCCAGTGCGGCTATCCTCAGATCCGCCTCTCCAGGCTCTCGGGATAGGGGTACTCCATGTGTCGTGCGGTCGAGCGGGCGATCTCCTCGCCGTAGTATTCCGCGGTCACCAAAAGCGCCAGGTCGATGCCGGCCGAGATGCCGGCCGAGGTGAACAGATTCCCGTCCCGTACCACGTGCAGCCGCTCCTCCACCATTACATCCGGGAACGATTCCCGCATCCAGCCAAGCGACTTCCAGTGGGTCGTGGCATGCCGCCCGGCCAGCAGTCCGGCCTTGCCCAGCAGCATGGAGCCGGTGCAGACCGAGGTGAGGGTTTTCACCTCCCTGGCCCTTTCTGCGATCCAGGCCAGAAGCCGCTCGTTGTTGATCTCTCGCCGCGTACCCCAGCCGCCCGGCACCAGCAGGATGTCCAGCGGCGGGCAGTCCGCAGTGGTCACATCCGGCAGCACCCGCATCCCCCCGCTGGTCCTGATAGCGTCGGCCTTTTCCGCCACCAGCAGGACATGGAATGGGGACGGTTCCTCCCTGCGCCGCTCCTCGTTCAGCCGCACCGAGCAGAAGACCTCGTAGGGGCCGCAGTAGTCCAGCACTTCCACATCGTCGAAGATCAGTATGCCGACCTTTTTTCGCTCCTGCATGATCACCCTCCTTTGCTTGGCCTGATTGCGCCCCTTAGGCAAGATCGACCCCGCTTTGATTTTGTAGCCGTTCCACGCTTCGCTGATACCCTTTTTCACTGTTGTAGCCGCGTTCGCCGAACGGCTGCAGCTTCTCCAGCCAATGCAGCTCCAGTGCGTCCAAAGACTGCTCGATAGTATCTCCCGGCTCCGGTTTGTCCAGAACGGCAAGCACGGAAAACTCGAAACTGTCCGCACCGTATTGGTTCAGATCCTTTTGCAGCTCCCTGTTGAAGACGATCTTCCCCATCCGTAACTGAAACAGCCTGCTGTTGCGAGTCCCGTCAAGATTTTTGCTGCTGCCGACATAGATTCTTCCGTTTGCCTTGTTCCTGATCTGGTATACCCCCATCTCGGGGGAGTTCTGCTTATAGTCCCGTTTGATTTCCGCGCGGTTGGTCACGTTCTCCGAACCTTTCCCGTTCTGCGACGGCAAAGCCTGTTGCCCTGCCTGATCGCCGGCTTTTTTCTTCCGCCAGTAAGTTGCACCTTCCCTGCGGATCAGACTCTCATCCACCAGCAGGCGGCGGATGGTGCAGTAGTCGTCGAAAAGCGGGATGATGAGCCCGGTTACCTCCTGCTCGCTGTAGCGGCGCTCCGGCTCAAAGCGTGCGGTAAACTGTTCCAGCACGATGAGCCGCTTTTTGTGCTGCGCAGGCAACTTCTCCAGCCTGCCGTGGCGGAAGAACGACTCCAGCACCTTGCGCCGGAACTCCTCCATTCGCCCGTCCTGTAGCTCCTTGCCGATAGTGGGGGCCGAAACGATCTCCCGCAACGTGGTGTCGAATATGGCGTCGTTTGCCTCGATGACAACGTAGTACTGCTCCTTGCGGCTGCTGACGAGACCCGCCTGTTCCAGCTTTTTCAGGTGGAAAGAGACGGTCGAAGGGGCAAGGGCGTGGCGTCTGGCGATCTCCTCCACATATTGGGAGCTCTCCAGAAGGGAGTTGACAATTGCCAGCCGCGACTGATCCGCAAGGGCCTTCATGATGGCAATGCTCTGATCGGTTTTCATACGGTGCCTCCTGATTCGATATTTGTCGAATCAAAATATACAATAAGGCAACCGGCTGTCAATCTGTTTTTATGTTTATCGAATCATAATTTCGTACAGCCCTTTCAGGAGCTGCATTCAAGGATACCGGAGCAAAGGGAGAAAACCGCGGCAATTTATGAAGCAGAGCTGAGTACCCTCGATTCGAACTTTTGCAGACACCTGAAATCCCAGGGAATCATGGTATAATTCCTGGAAACGGCCTCTTTATTCATTCAGGCAGAGGTAATTCAGCATGATGGAACCGAATGAGTTTGAATTGCGTAAATTCGTCGCTCCCGAATTTATCTTCGGTATCGATGCCCGGAAATTGGCCGGCCGCTATGCGAAAAACTTCGGCGCCCGCAAGGTGCTGGTGGTGACCGACCCGGGAGTGACTGCGGCCGGATGGGCGGACGACGTCTCAGCTTACCTGAGGGAAGAAGGTCTGGAATATGCCGTCTATTCTTCGGTCACCAGCAATCCCAAGGCAGATGAAGTCAATGCCGGGGCAGAACTGTATCGACGGGAAAGGTGCAACGCCATTGTCGCGGTCGGGGGAGGCAGTCCGATGGATTGCGCCAAGGGGATCGGCATTGTCAGTTCCAACAAGAAGAATGTCACCGAATTCGAGGGGGTGGACAAGGTGGAATTTCCCAGTCCGCCATTGATCTGCATTCCTACCACTGCCGGCTCTTCCGCTGACGTTTCCCAGTTCGCCATCATCACGGATACCCGAAGAAAGGCAAAAATTGCCATCATCAGCAAGATGGTCGTCCCCGATGTCGCCCTGATCGATCCGGTGACCACTACCACAATGCCCCCGGAGCTTACGGCCTGTACGGCAACTGATGCCCTCTGCCATGCCATCGAAGCGTTTGTCTCCACGGCCCATTCGCCGATCACCGACGTGCACGCTTTACAGGCGATACGCCTCATTACGAGGAATCTGCTGCCGACGCTAAAAGAGCCGGACAACATTGTGCTGCGCGGCAGGATGATGCTGGCAAGCCTGGAGGCGGGACTGGCATTTTCCAATGCCAGCCTGGGAGCAGTTCATGCGCTGGCACACAGCCTGGGCGGACTCCTGGACTGCCCCCACGGCGAATGCAATGCAATTCTTCTTCCTTACGTCATTGACTTCAACTTCGATACTGTCCCGGACCGTTACCGGGAGATCGGGAGAATGATGGGGCTGGAGGTGAGCGGCATGGCGCCGGCCCAGGTAAGATCGGCCATCACATCTGCAATCAATCGCATGAATGAGGCCACTGGAATTTCCTACACCCTCAGCCAGTTGGGTGTTAAAGAAAGCGACATCCCCGAACTTGCCGAAAAAGCGATCAACGACGCGTGCATCTTCACCAATCCGCGCCAGCCGACACGGCAGGATATCGAGGCCATCTATGAAAAAGCCCTCTGATGCCCAGCAAAACTGGAGCGCCGAGCGGGAAAAGATCATAGGGCTAGGCGAACGCTCACTGCGGAAAACCTACTATCCCGAACTTCAGCAAAAACTCGATGAACTGGAGCGGTTCAGGGCACTGCTGGACCAGAGCAACGACTGCATTTTTCTCCTTGAGGCTGCAACCCTCACCTTTGTCGATGTCAATGAGTCCGCCTGCCGTCAGCTGGGCTGTTCCCGCGAGGAGTTCATTTCCTTTCCTCTTGGAAATTTTCTGCCGAAGGAAGCGACGGCAAGGGTGGAGAATCTGGTTTCTTCAGGACCTGCCCAGGGGTGGGACCAGGACACGATAACCACCCAAATGTGCAAATGTTCGGGAGAAAAGCTTCCGGTCGAAATCACCATCCGCCTGGTCACCTTCAACAAGATTCTGTACGGCGTGGCAGTGGCCCGTGACATTACCGAACGGAAACGGGCGGAAAAGGCGCTCCTGGAAAACTCCAGGATGCTGCGGGACATGGAACTCGCCCGACAGATTCAGCTCTCCCTTCTGCCGACCGCTCCGCCGAAACTGCCCGGCGTCCTGCTCGCCGGATGCTGTGTGCCCGCCACCCATGTGGGAGGCGACTATTACGACTACTATGAGCGCGAAAACGGCGTAGTGGATATGGTCATCGCAGATGTTTCAGGCCACAGTATCGGTGCTGCCCTGATGACGGCAGAAGCCAGATCGGTTCTGCACGCCGAGGTTCAGTCATTCAGCCATACCGGAGATATCCTCGCATCGCTCAATGAGATACTCTACAATGATCTTAATCAGGCGGAGCTTTTCATAACCCTCTTCTATGTCAAATATGACACTCTCACCCATACTCTTACCTATTCGAACGCCGGTCACGTCTCCCCGTTGCTCACCCGCAACTCCGGAGCAACATGCCTGAAACTGGATGCCGAAGGGCTCATCCTGGGAGTCAAAAAGGGGGTGTCCTTCGAAGAAAAGCAGCTCCGGATGGAGAAAGGTGACCTCCTCTTCCTTTACACAGACGGCGTCACCGAATCCCGGAACAGCGCAGGAGAACTGTTTGGCCTTGGCAGGCTGTGCGACCTCATAAATGCCCGGCATGCGGAACCGCCCCAGGCGATTATCGACGCCGTGCTTGAGGATGTTTCGGCATTTACCGGCACATCCGCACTGGAAGACGATGTGACCATGGTCGCCATGAAGGTGGTCTGATCGGAGACAAAAGTAATTTGCTGGGGGGCTTTGCATTTCCCCTGGAAATGTTAAAATTTATTTACAAACCAAAAAGATGCATCCCAAAACGGACCGGGGAGGTCAACGCCATGTCGCTGATATCCATCCATTGTGCCGATGAGATCGCCACCATAACATTCACCAACTCCGCGCGCCGCAACGCCCTCAGCAATGCGATGATCGAGGAGGTACTCCATGCCGTCCACGACTTCGAGCAAAACAAGATGCGGGTACTGGTCCTCCGGGCAGAGCGGGGGGTGAAGGTCTGGTCTGCGGGGCGCGACGTTACGGAACTCCCCCAACCATGCCGGGACCCGTTGGAGTATGGTGATCCACTGGAGATCATCCTCCGTCAGGTGCAGGAATGCTCCATGCCGGTCATAGCCATGCTGGAGGGGAGCGTCTGGGGCGGGGCGTGCGACCTCGTCCTCAGCTGCGACATCGTGATCGGCTGCCCCACCACCTCCTTCTGCATGACCCCCGCCAAGATCGGCGTGCCGTATAACGTTACGGGGATCCTCCACTTCCTGAACATCATGGGGGCGAACCTCGCCAAGGAAATGTTCTTCACCGCCGAGCCGCTGAGCGCCGAACGGGCGGCGAATTTCGGCATAATCAACCATCTCGTGCAGACGGAGGAGCTGGAGGGCTTCACCTACGAGATGGCCCGCCGGATAACCCGGAACAGCCCCCTGACCATCTCGGTCATCAAAGAGCAGGTGCGCCTCCTCTCCTGCGCCCACCCCCTGAGCCCACCCACCTTCGAGCGCATCCAGGGACTGCGGAGAAAGGTCTGCGATAGCAAGGACTACATGGAAGGGATCAACGCGTTCCTGGAAAAACGAGATCCGTCGTTTAAAGGGGAGTAGGCGTAGAATGCCGACGGCGGCTTACCCGGCACCCTCCCCCTCCCCGCCGGTCACCATCTCGCTCCTGCCGTAACACATCCTTGAGACCAAAATAAAGAGGGCCTGCATCACTGCGGGCCCTCTTTGTCTTCGAACGCAAGCATGCGTGCGGCCGACCTCCCTCTTTACTCCCTTTCTCCCTCAATGTTCCACAAAAACACTATATACGCCGGAATAGAACAGTTGGGCTGTTCCATTTCAGAACCATGGTCACAGGTTTTGCCCGCAGAAACATGCGCGGCAGTACCGGAACCCCTTTGTTAACGACATATTACACAGAATAAACAGGGCAATAACATAATTGGTACAGGGCTTGCGATAATTTGCCAACATCGTAAGCTGGACCAGCAATTACTGTCACAAGAAAATTCCAAAACCAACAAAGGGAGTACTGCAATGACGAACATCAAGTTTGGGCTCGAAATCGCCGGGGTTTTATTGATGGGCATTTTTGTTCTTTTTGCTGCCTATATCAAGATAGGTGGCATGTCTTCGAAAAAGAGCAAATAAACAAAAGACACATCGGCATAAGGAAAGGGGGGAGGCTGTTTTTAGTAAAACAGCCTTTCCCCTTTTTCCACAACCCCAGAATTCAGTAACTCAATCCGCCCCCATTGCCTTTCATTGACCCACGTCTATTTCCCCATCAACCTTGTATCGATCACGCTTCAAGACCGGAATCAAACTCGCGGTTTCGACGGGACGCCCCCATTTTACGCGGACTTCCCTGACCACCAGGTACATGAGCTCATCCTCCGGCACCTTGGTCAGCGCTGCGTAACCGGGATGAATGAGCTTCTCGCCGGCCTGTTCGAACCGAATCAGGAGGTTTCCCTCCTTGGCCGGATTCACTACGCTTCCTATCCCCCACGACGGCATGGCCGCATGCCTTACCAGATCCCCTTTCTTGAACATTTCAAGCGTCCCCTAAATAACATGGAATGACTGCCTGACTGCCGTTTTCAAGTGTATCTTGGATTGGCCAGGATGCAAATTCCCGGGGATTTTGCGGGGTGCTCGACCAGCGGCTGTGCAAAAGGGACCAGCAGCGGCGCAGCCGGAACGAAAAAGGCCCCTCCCCGGCTGGAGAGAGGCCTGCAGCGGAAACGGTTCTGACGGAGGGTGTTCTCCTTTTCAAAAGGAAGGCGCAGCCGTTTCCGGCAGCACCCGTTGGCCGCGCACCGTGAGAGGGTTGCCCTGGTGGGTACGGCGGCTCGGAGAGCCGACAATTTATTCAGTTACAGATCCTGGGTCTTTAAGCAAAATAAATGCCCGGCTTTACAACGCCGGGCATTTATCACATGCAATATTAACCATCTGAAATAATTATTTAATTTTTTCCTCCGGCCGCGCATAAAACCAAATCTCCGCCAAGGAGCCGCGGCAAAATCACCCAGCATGACGATCACCTCAAGAACGACTGACGCTTTACGCAGCCATATTCCTTCTCGCAACCCGCTTGATATTGAGGAGGTTCTTGTAGCCGACGTTTTCTGTGGTGATGTTGCCCCCCATGGCACCGCACCCGAGGGTCAGGGAGGGAACGAGGCTGTTATAGAGGGCGCCGATGGTGCCATGGACAGAAGGCTGGTTCCAGACGACCCGATTGGCGGGAACCCTGAGGGCAAACTCCGTCGCTACCCCCTCGTCCTCGGTAAAGACCACGGCCGAGTGACCTGCGCCGCCGAATTCCAGCTGGCTGACAGCGGCGGAAATTGCTTTCTCCTTACTGTCGACAATGAACCAGCCGAGAACCGGGGAGAGTTTCTCGTGGCTCATCCAGTCTTCGGGGCCGGTGGTGGTGAGCGGCACCATGAGCAGTTTCACGTCGGCAGGCACTGTAAAGCCTGCGAGTTCGGCGATAAACTGGGGCTTCTTGCCGATAATCTGCATGGACGGAACCCCCCGCTCCTTGTCGAACATCACGGCTTCCAGCTTTGCCTTCTCCTCGTCGTTGCAGAGATAGGCGCCGTTTTCTTTGAAGAGCTTGAGCGCCTTTTCAGCAACTGCTTTATCATCAAAGATCACCGACTGGTCAGAGGAGCAGATGGTGCCGTTGTCGAAGGTTTTCGAGGCGATGACATCAGGAATCGCGATATTCAAATTAGCGCTCTTTTCGATGTATACCGGCACATTGCCTGGACCGACGCCAAGGGCGGGATGGCCGGAACTGTATGCTGCCTTGACCATGGCACCACCACCGGTGGCAATGACCATCGCCACGCCGGGATGCTTCATCAGGGCGTCCGTAGCTTCGATTGACGGTTCTTCGACCCACTGGATGCAGTTAGCCGGAGCGCCTGCGGCAACGGCTGCGTCAAGCATGATCCGGGCGGCAGCCGCGCTGCATTTCTGCGCCTTGGGGTGGAATGCCAGACAGATCACATTGCGCCCCTTCAGGGCGATGAGGGATTTGAACAGGGTAGTTGCAGCCGGATTGGTCACCGGCGTGATGGCGGCGATCACGCCGAAAGGTTCGGCAATGGAGATTATTCCGTCATCTTCCTCGATTATGCCGACCGATCTCTTGTCCTTCATGTAGTCATAGACGACCTGGGTGCCGAAGTGGTTCTTGATGACCTTGTCTTCCACATTGCCGATGCCGGTTTCCTCAACGGCCATTTCCGCGAGCTTGCGCTCATTGGCAACGCCGGCCTTGGTCATCGCCTCCGTGATCCTGTCAACCTGTTCCTGGGTTAAACCCTTGAAAGCTTCAGCTGCCTTGCGTGCCTTTGCGACCATCTGATCGACCTGAGTTACTAAACATGTCATGTTGTCACCTTTCCCTTTTAAAGCATTCTTTGTTATAAGGCCGATGCCTTGTCGTCCACTTAGCACCGAGCATGCCAATCGCAAAACAGTGTTCTTATTCACAACACACCCCTTGACATCAATAATTCGCAAAAAGCATAAACCTACGTAAAAGCAGATACATAGCCACCTTTAAGGGAAGTGCGGCCTCAACCCATGTTCATGTTACCCCCCTTGTCCCCATGGTCCAATTGGAAGCGCATTAATGTGATTAACCAGCCAACTGCCACAAAACGTGACACCTGCACCATGAACAGGTGTCACATAAACTAACAATCTCCTATCAGGTATGACGTTATTCTATTGTCTATTATGAATAATTCTCGATAGTTGGCATAATGTCTACATCTAGTGCGACAGGTTTGCATTGATTTTTAAAACGATATTCGCTAGAATCAGCCATAAGGAGTGGTCTGCATGCATAAATTCCCCACTATCAGCAAGATCAAGATAAATCAGGCTCGCGCCGATTTTATCAGCCGCGGGACGCTCCCCACCGGCCTCGTCTCGGACTCCATAATGCGTTCCTGGCGACGTTCGATCGACAATGGTGTGGACATGGAGCGGGAAAACAGCAACATTCCGACCATCACCAGCAAGGAACTGGAAGGTCTCACGGAAAAGAATCGCAACCTCCTCGTCCAGTCCTTCCCCGTCATGGAGAACCTCTACGAGCAGATCCAGGACACTTCGAGCATGGTGATCCTGGCAGATGCGACAGGGGTCGTGCTCCACTCCCTGGGGGATACGGATTTCGTGGACCGGGCCCGCAAAGTGTCCTTGCAGCCCGGCGGCATCTGGTCCGAGCAGTTTCGCGGCACGAATGCCATCGGCACTGCCATTGTGGAGCAACTGCCGGTCCTTGTGCACAGTTCGGAACACTACGTAACGTCCAACGATTTTCTAACCTGCTCGGCCGCCCCGATCTTCGACCCGTACGGCAAGCTCCTCGGCGTCCTCGACGTTTCCGGCGACTGCCGCGCCTACCAGCAGCATACGATGGCCCTCGTGAGGATTTCCGTTCAGCAGATCGAAAACCAGATGTTTTCCATCGGCTTCGATTCGGACATCATCCTTCAGTTCCATAGCCGCCCCGAATTCATCGGCACCATGTACGAAGCCATTGCGGTATTCGGACGTGATGGCCGTTTGCTGGCAGCGAACCGGAGCGCCCTCCTGCACCTGGGATTGGACCGTTACCGGGCCCAGACCGTAACGTTCACCCACCTGTTCGACCTGTCTCTCGACTCGCTGCTGGCCCATGCCGGGGCTACCCCCCAGCCGGTCCTGCAGCTGCCCCTCTACGGCGGGATGAAGGTATTCGGCCGGGCAAGGGTTTCGCCGGCACGATCTGCCAAGGTAATCAGTCACAAAGGATCGCCGGGAGCATCCACACCGGCACGAAAACCGGGCCTGAGCGAAAGACGGCTTCTCGCCCTGGATGCCCTGGAGTTCGGCGATACCAGGATGCGGAGCGCCATCGACAAGGCGCGGAGGGTAGCGGGACACGATATACCGGTGCTGATTGAAGGGGAATCGGGAACCGGCAAAGAGCTTTTCGCCAGGGCGATGCATCTGAGCGGCGGGCGGCGCAATGCGCCGTTCGTGGCGCTCAACTGCGCGGCGATACCGGAAAATTTGATCGAATCGGAGTTGTTCGGCTATCAGGAAGGGGCGTTCACCGGGGCAAAGCGGAACGGGAGTATGGGCAAAATCCGGCAGGCGGACGGGGGAACTCTGTTTTTGGACGAAATCGGCGACATGCCGTTGGCGCTGCAAGCGAGGTTACTTCGGGTGCTCCAGGAACGCACCGTTACCCCGCTGGGAGGCGCCGGTTCCCACCCCATCGACATCTCGGTGGTCTGTGCAACCAACCGGAAGCTTCGGGACGAAATCGCTGCAGGGCGTTTCCGGGAAGATCTTTACTACCGCCTCAATGGACTGCTCATCACCCTGCCGACCCTGCGGGAGCGCGAAGACCTGCGTCCCCTGGCACAGTCCATTCTGAATGAGATTACAGGATTGGGGCGGGTGATAAGGTTGAGGGACGACGTGCTCGACATTTTCGCGTCTCACCCCTGGCCGGGCAATGTCCGCCAGATGCATAACGTGCTCCGCACTGCGGTCGCCCTCCTCGGAGAAGACGACGAGATCAGCGTGGTCCACCTCTCCGACGACTTTCTGGAACAGTACCGGGAAGCCGCCCCCCTTCACATTGAGAGTAAAAACTACCTCCCGGCCACGACGGTGCAGGCCGGCACGGCAAGCCTGGACCATCTGGAGGCCCAGGCAATCCGCCAGGCGGTCAGGGAATGCAACGGCAACATATCTGCCGCTGCACGACGGCTCGGGATAAGCAGGAACACCCTCTACCGGAAAATGCGTTCCATCGGCCTGTGATGCCTTGCCGGATTTTCCTGGCAGTCACATTCAAGCAAGATCCTCATTTTTACCTGCTGCAGCCAACCTGACAGAGCGTACCGGCATCGAATAGCCTGAGATATTCGGGATTCACGGCGTGCCGCACTCAGCCTGGTCCCCCTGGATCTTGGCCACCGCATGGGGGACCGCCGGCCAGACGGCCTCCAGGTTCTCTATCGCCCCTTTCGGACTTCCCGGCAGGTTGATGATGAGCGTCTGCCCCCTGATGCCGGCCACCGCCCGGGAGATCATGGCATTTGGGGTCTTCAGGAGGCTCTTTGCCCGCATCACCTCGCCGAAGCCGGGGATGAGACGGTCGAGCACCTCCACGGTCGCATCGGGGGTCACATCCCGGGGTGACACACCGGTGCCGCCGCAGGTGAGTATGAGATCGAAGGTGTTGCTGTCGGCCCATTCCCGCAGCCGCTCGATGATCATCGCACCCTCGTCGGGGATCACCTCGCAACGGTTGGTCGTCACCCCCTGCTGGCTGAGCCATTTCTCCAACGCCGGACCGCTGGCATCGGCCCGCTCACCGCGGGCGCCACGGTCGCTCAAAATCAATAATGCAGCCTTCATGATTGAATCCTTTGTAGGAGCAACCCCGTGTGGTTGCCCGATTTGGTTGCCCGGTGTGGGCGGCACATGGGGCCGCCCCTACCGTTCTTCCTCCCGCCGGTAGACGCCGCTCTTGCCGCCTTCCTTGTAGAGGAGCGCCACCTGGCCGATGGTTATTCCCTTGTCGCTACCCTTGCACATATCGTAGACAGTGAGTGCTGCCACCGAGGCCGATACCATCGCCTCCATCTCCACTCCGGTCCGCTCGAAGGCCCGCACCGTCGCGGTCACGGCAATTTCGCCCGTTTCCGGATCGGTGGCGAATTCGACCGCCGCATGGTGGATGGCGAGCGGGTGGGAAAGGGGGATCAACTCCGGTGTTTTCTTCGCGGCGGCGATGCCGGCAAGCCGGGCAACGCCGAGGACGTCCCCCTTGGTCATCCTTCCATCGAGGATGGCCTGCAAAGTCTCCGGCCGGAGGCGGACCACGGCCTGCGCCCTGGCGGTGCGCAGCGTCGGCTCCTTGCCGCTGACATCGACCATGATCGCCTGCCCCTGTTCGTCAAAGTGGTTGAATGACATGTGTGGTGCTCCTTTGTCGCAGTTCTATGTTCTATGTTCTATGTTCTATGTTCTATGTTCTATGTTCTATGTTTTTTAAACCTCGAACATAGAACCTAGAACGTAGAACAGCCTTCATCCTTCCAGCATATCCACGTCGCCGCGCAGCAGATGCACATCCACCTCTTCGCCGGCGGCAACCGCGGTCCTGTCCTTCGGCAACACTGCGATAGCGTTGGCCCTGACCATGGTCTTCAGGATGCCCGTGTTCTGGTCCCCGGAAATGGAAGCCCAATACCGGCCGTTTTCCACTTCGATCCTGACCCGCAGGAAATGCACCTTGCCCGGCTTCTTTCGCGCATCTTCGCGGAGGGTCGCCTTCACGTACGGCTTGATCACCCGCTTGTGCCCCATCATCCTGAGAAGCGCCGGCTTGGCGAATTCCTCGAAGGTGACCATGGTGGAAACAGGGTTGCCCGGAAGGGAAAAGACCGGTTTCCCATCTTTCACCCCGAAGGCGGTGGGGCCTCCCGGCTTCATGTCCACCTTCCAGAACAGCTGCCCGACCCCCAGCTCGGCAAGGCAGTCGCGCACCAGGTCCCGGTCTCCAGCCGAAACCCCGGCGGAGGTGATCAGAGCATCCGCCTTAAGCCCCTCGATCATCTTTTCCAGATGGCTTTCCCGGTTGTCACGGGCAATGCCGAGTATGATCGGTTCCGCGCCGATCTCCCGGATGGCCGCGGCCAGAGAAAGCGCATTGCTGTTGATGATCCTGCCGTCCGCGGGCGGCTCCCCCAACTCGATCAGTTCGTCACCAGTGGAGAGGACCGCCACCCGCGCCCGGCGAAAGACCGGTACGACCGCCTTGCCGAAGGAGGCCAGCATGCTGATTTCCGGCGGATGAATGACCGTGCCTGCCGTAATGATCGTCTCGCCACGGCAAACGTCCATCCCCCGGAAGCGGATGTGCTGACGCGGGGTCACTTTCTCCTTCAAGAAAACAGCGCCGTCGCGCTCCTCCGTTTCCTCTACTGGGACCACCGCGTCGCAGTCAGCGGGAATGGGGGCGCCGGTCATGATCCTGACGGCGCTGCCGGGCTCGATCGCCGGAGTTACGGCCCCGCCAGCGGGGATGTAGCCGGTGACTTTCAGGGTACAATTCCCTTCCAGGCAGTCGGAAGTCCGCACCGCAAAGCCGTCCATAGCCGAATTGTCATAGAACGGCATGTCCCAGGGCGCCGTTACATCTTCCGCAATGACCCGGCCGAGGGCCGACAGTAGATCGACCCGCTCAACGCCTAGGGGGGCAACGCTGTTGATGATAATGCTGCGCGCATCTTCAAAGCTGGGCATGAAGAATCTTCTCCTTTATTTCAAACGAAACTGTTCTGCCATGCACATCATTTCCCGGCACGGATCAGATGAACGGCAGTGGCCTTGAACGAGACAAAAACCCGCTTCCCCTCGTCAAGGTGCAGATTGCCGAGGGATTGATTAGTCAGGTACGCAACCAGGGAAAAACCGCAGTCCAGGTGAATCTTTTGGAATACCCCGGTCGGAATGATTTTTCTGATGGTTGCGGGAAAGACGTTCCTGGCGCTGGTCTCGCCGGCCGGGTCAAAAATATCGATGGTCACGTGCTCGGGCCGGATGCAGAAGACGGCTGTCTCGCCCGCGGCAGCAGTGCCGGGGAACTCGATGCGGCGCTCTGCCAGGGCCACGGTGACCAGGCCGGCGGCGGTTGCAAGTACCGTCCCGGTCAGGACGTTCTCCATGCCGACGAAAGAGGCCACGAACTCGTCCACCGGCTGGTTCATCACCTCGACCGGCGTGCCGCTCTGGACGATCTCCCCCTGATTCATGACCACCATCCGGTCCGACAGCCGCAGAGCCTCCAACTGGTCGTGGGTCGCCAGCACCGCCGCTGTGCCGGTCTCCGTCAGTATCCGGTCCAGATCGTCCATAAGCGCCTGGCGTGTGGGTGGGTCGAGGGCGACGAACGGCTCATCGAGAAAGATCATCTCCGGCCGAATGGCAAAGGCCCGCGCCAGGCTGGTCCGCTGGGCTTCGCCACCGGAAAGCTTGCGGGCCGAGCGTTCTGCCAGGTTGACCATGTTGAACAGCTCCATGGTCGCCATGACCCGGCTCCTGACCTCCTGCCTGCTCAGCCCGCGAATCTTCAACCCGGCAGCCACGTTATCAAAGACCGTGGCATCGAACAGGAGCGGCTGTTGAAAGACCATGGCCAGCCGCCGGCGATAGGCAAAGGTCGCCCGATCGGAAACGATTGGCTCCCCCTGGCAGCGCAAGGTCCCCGTAGCGGCAGGAATCAGGCGGGCCAGGGCCAGCAGCAGGGTCGACTTGCCGGCGCCATTGGGGCCGATGAGTGACAGTACCTCGTTTTCATGCAGTGTGAAAGAGGGAATGGCGAGCACCCGCACCCCG
Organism: Geotalea uraniireducens Rf4; assembly: GCF_000016745.1. Classification (GTDB taxonomy): domain Bacteria; phylum Desulfobacterota; class Desulfuromonadia; order Geobacterales; family Geobacteraceae; genus Geotalea; species Geotalea uraniireducens. The sequence continues at coordinate 4,159,990 of NC_009483.1, forward strand.
CCACGACAGACCTCCAGATCCTGTACGTCGAGAAAGCTTGCAGCAGCGCTCATCGCGGCCGCTCCCGCTGCTGGATCCGGGTGAGGACGTAGTTGATGACAAAACTGAGCAGGAGCAGGATGATGCTGAGCGCAATGGCGATATCGAAATTGCCGCGGCTCGTCTCCATGACCGTTGCCGTAGTCAGGACCCGCGTGTACCCTTTGATGTTCCCGCCGACCATGATCGACGCGCCCACCTCGGAGATGACACCGCCGAAGCCGGCCATGACGCCTGCCAGGAGGGGAAGGCGCGCCTCTTTGATAAGTATCCGGACCATCTGCAGGCGGGTAGCGCCGAGCGCCAGGATCTGCAGCCTGAGGTTTGCCGGCAGGTTCTGGATGGAGGCGACCGTAATGCCGGTTACGATGGGTGTCGCGATCACTGCCTGGGCAATGATCATGGCGGTCGGCGTGTAGAGTATCTCCAGAAATCCGAATGGTCCGTTGCGCCAGAGGAAGATGGTGACGAAAAGCCCGACCACCACCGGCGGCAGTCCCATCCCCGTATTGACGATGCTCACCATGAGACGTTTGCCGGGGAAATCGGCCAGCGCCAGCAGGGTGCCGGATAAAATGCCGAGCACCAGGCTGATGATGGTGGCAGTAACGGAAACCTTGAGCGACAGTAGCGTTATCGCCAACACTTCCTGGTCAAGGGAAGCAAGCAGTGCAACGGCCTTGGCAATTCCTTCGGCAAGCAGCTCCATTACAGTCCCAGTGTTTCAGGTTTTTTACCGGCATCCGGGAAAAAGAGGGGCGAACCGAACTTTTCCACGCCGAATTTGCCGATGAGTTCCTGGACCTTGCGGGAAACCATGAAATCGGCAAAGGCCTTGCCGCCGGCCGCATTGATCTTGGGCCACTTGGCAGGATTCAGCTCGATCACGTGGTAGACATTGAGCAGCTTGGCGTCCCCCTCCACGAGGATCGCCAGCCCCAGGTTCTTCCTGATGGACAGGTAGGTCCCGCGGTCGGCCAGGGTGTACCCCTTTTTCTCGGCAGCCACATTGAGGGTATCCCCCATGCCGAGCCCGGTCTGCTGGTACCATTTCTGCCCGTCGGGGGTGATGCCGGCCGTTTTCCACAGCTTCTTCTCCTTGGCGTGGGTGCCGGAATTGTCCCCGCGCGACAGGAACAGGCTGCCGGACTGGGCGATTCTCTTCAAGGCGTCGGCGGAAGTTTTCGCGCCGCGGATTTTAGCCGGGTCGCTTGCCGGCCCGACGATGATGAAGTCGTTGTGCATAACCAGCCGCCGGGTGACGCCGAACCCTTCGGCCATGAATTTCTTTTCGTCATCGGGCGAGTGAACCAGCAGCACATCGGCCTCACCCTTCTTCCCCATGGCCATGGCCTGCCCGGAACCGACGGCGATGGTTTTGACGAAATAGCCGCTCTCCTTTTCGAATATCGGGATCAGGACGTCCAGAAGCCCTGAATCCTGGGTGCTGGTGGTGGTGGCGAGGATGACCGATTTGGGTGCTGCGGATGCCGGGGTCGGCAAGCCAAAGGCGATGCAAGCAGTCACCGCTGCCAGCAATAATGAGAACTGTTTCCAAATTTTCATTCGTTCCTCCTTGTGCATCAAATTGAATTGTATGCCGTAGGCCTGACTCTCTTCTTCAGGCATTACCGTTATTTTACCAGATTATCTTGCCACTCTCGGGAATTCGGGGAAAAAAGCGGGCCGTCAAGGATGAAACATTTCCTGCTTCTTGATCGTGGCCATCTTTTTCAGGCGGCTGATCCCGTACTTGCAGGCTTCGAAGGCGTCTTCGCTGTTGGGTGAGCTTGCCGCCACCAGGGAGATGATGTCTCCCACCCCCAGACAGCCGGTCCTTCTGATCAGCAGCACGTCCTCAATCTCCCATTTTTCCTTCAGTTCCCCCGAAATAATCCCCAACTCGGCCTTGGTGTCGCCTTCCGAGCGATAATCGATACATGATGTGGCTTTGCCGACGCCGATATCCTCTTTGACCACTGCGTAATGAAGAACGACCGATCCCGACCTGCTCTTTTCGATCAACCCGTAGGCTTCCGATGGATTGATGGGTTCTGTTGACACTATGACCATTGCTTATTTCCTTCCTTGTCATCATGCGGAATTGGGCGAAACAATGAAAAAGGGGCCTCCTTGTCCGAATAAGGAGGCCCCTGAACGTTTTGCAACGCTGCGGTTTCTCCTTTCCAAAAGGGAGGCGCTGCCGTTTCCGGCAGAACCCATAGGCCGTGCGCCATCAGGTACAAACCTTTTAGGCGCTACAGCTCGGAGAGCGTCAGTTTCCCGTCCGGGTTCAGCGGATGGATACTGACATGTGGGATTATGCAGTCTTTTTGAGGGAAGTCAAGAAATTCTCGACACGACAGAGTATACGTTTTTCTGCTGTCAGCTATAGCCGAGGCGGGCGGAAACTTCAGCGGCGCCGGTCCTGACCAGTGGAACCAGCTCTCCAGCAATGCGCTCTGCGGTAAAACGCATGACCGGTCCGGAAATGCTGAGCGCTCCGACAACTCTCTTGGTATAGTCGCGAATGGGCGCGCTGATGCACCTGACACCCACGTCAAGCTCTTCATCGTCAATGGCGTATCCCTGCGCCACCACTTGCAGGAGTTGCCTCTGCAACTCCTCCCGGTTGACAATGGTGTGCGGGGTGCAACGCTCCAATTCACTGGCAGGAAGGTGCTGCACCAGCTCCTCGGCTGCCATGGCGGCGAGATGCACCTTGCCCGCAGCAGTGCAGTATGCGGGGAGCCGCGCCCCGACCCGTGGGACCACCCGGACGGGCAAATCGGATTCAACCGCGTCCAGATAAATGATATGTGCATCCTGTAGCAGCGCCACATAACTGGTTTCATGGCAGTGAGCCGTCAGCGTTTCCAGTACCGGCTTGGCCTGGCGCAACAGCCCCATCTGCCTGATCATGGTCTGCCCCAGTTCCAGGTTTTTCAGACCGAGGCGATAGCTGCCCGTGGACCGGTTCTGCTCGATATAGTTATGCGACTCAAGGGTAGCCAGCAACCTGAATACATTGTTCTTGTGGAGATCCAGGCGTTTGGAGAGCTCGGTGACGCCAAGCTCCACCACGTCGCCATGGAACTGCTCCAGGAGGTCAAGGGCATGGATAACGGTCTGAATGATATAACTCGACTTCTCTTTTTTCATTATGGTTCTAATGGTAGTCATACCTCGATTTCATGGAAATTAACGGCCAGACATACCGTTGCGCCGGGGGGAAAGAGCTCCCCGCTCTGCAACAGGGCTGGCCCAACCGCTCTGCCGTTGAGGAATGCCTTAGCGCACCCCTGCCAGAAGGAAGCTGGTTTGCCGGCAAAAAAATCCGTCAGCTCGGACGGGCCCAGAATCATGCCGCGTCGGAGAAAGTCCGGTCCAAGCTCGGGAAGGAGGAGGTTGAAGAGCTTGACGCGGACCGTGGCGATCCGGTCAGGTACGTCGGCAGCGGTTTCCTGGTAGGTGATCCCGCCGCGCATGGCGGCGTAATACCCGCCGCGCCGCATGGTGGCCCCGACCAGCCCCGGCATCGCCCCGGAAAGGGCGATAACTGCCCCTTCCCTGATGACCGCCCTGTTCACGTCGTCTATGGGACGGCTGTCGAGAAAGATCGTTGTGATCCGCCGCGCCACGTAATCGGGAGAAAGGCCCCATTGAAGGCTCAGAAGCTTATCCAGGGTGCAGCCGACGCGGGCCACGACGCCGAAGCCCTGTTGCAGTATCGGTAAGAACTCCCCAAACTGGTCGGATTTCATTTCCAGATCGAGGTATGTATGGGAAACCTCTGTCAGCTGTTCATCCTCTTTAGACACGTCTACACCCCGTTGTGCTCCCTACCCCCCGCCGATGGGGGGGAACATGGCGACCCGGTCATCGGCACGCAGGACCGACTCTTCCGGCTCGTGGTGGTTGTTGACCATAACGAGCAGCGGAATGGCCGGGTCTATACCCAACATATCCCGTAGCGCGCGAATCGTCGTCCCGGATGGGACTTCCAGGCGGAACCCCGTTTCCCCGCAGCAGGGAAGATCCGGGTTGGCGCAGCGCAACCCGGCAAAGAGCGCGATATCCAGTTCCATGGCACTACTCCCATTTAAATCCGCATATCTTCACAGGTCGCAGGGAAGGTGAATCAGTTCGCAGCTGCGACACTTTCCATACCGGGCCGGGAGAAAAAGAACATTGACCGAGAGACATTTTTTGCACTGCCAGAACTTGAAGTCCGAGACCTCCCGACCGGCAAGTTGGCTGAAATACCAGCGATAGTAGGAATCCCAGTCATACTCCGGGCGTTGCTCGGCTTTTTCCACCAGTTGTTCCAGCAGCATGTCCCCCCCCTGATCGGCCCATTAAAACGACGGGGCGAAATGCCCCGCCTGATCCAGCATACTGCCAAGGCGTTCAGATTTGCGTCAGGTCGGCCCCGCCCGCAGCCCCCCCCCCCGCGGAGGCCCCTCACCCGGCCTTCGGCCACCCTCTCCCATGAAGGGAGAGGGTGAACTGTATTCCTTCCCCCTTTGGGGGAGGGATAAGGAGAGGGACGCTACGCCGCACAAGGCGGGGTCCGAGGACGGGACCGAGATGGCGTAAATATGGACGCCTATACTACCAGTTGAATACTTCGTCCAGCTCCTCATCCTTCATCATGAAAGTGAGGTTGTGTGGTGCAACCGGCTCGTTGTAGAAGAAGCGCGGCAACCGATCGTGGTGCTTGGTGAAGCCGGCCCGGGTGTTGAAGTCCCGCTCGGCGGAGAGTACCTTTTTCCCCAGCGCCACCACGTCGTCGCCGGTCATGGTGATGCCGTAGAAGGAACCGAGCATGTCCAGGAGCGCCTGGAAGGTTTCCGGCTGGTCCAAGATGGCAAAGGCGATGAAGAGGCACATGCCGGTGGAGTCGATGGCGGCGGTGGCGATCTGCAGGTTCCGCGACAGTTCTATCTGCCCCTCGGTCTTGAGCGGATCAACGTCGCCCCCCACCTTGAGGATGTTGGTGGCGATGGCGTATCCGGCCGTGTGGTCGGCCCCCTGGGTGGTCGTGGCATAGGTGACGCCGATTCCCTGGACTGCGCGCGGATCGTAGGCAGGCAGGGCCTGGTCCTTGACCACCGGCACCCGCTCGACGCCGAACACCTTGCCGGTCACCGCGGCGCCGCTGCCAAGCACCCGCCCGAGCGGCGTCCCCTTGCCGACCTCTTCCATCAGCCGGATAGCGCCTTCGCGGTCGCCGAACTCGATAATCCCCGCATCCATGGCCACGCCGATGGTGACCCCCATCTCGATTGTGTCGACGCCGATGTTGTCGTCCATGAAGTCGAGCCGGGCGACGGTGTCCAGGTCGTCGATGCCGCAGTGGCCGCCATGGGACCAGACCGTCTCGTACTCGGGCTGTTTGGTCAGGTAATGACCGTCTTTATCGTTGTATATCCCCGAGCACTGGATGACGCAGCCGCGATGGCAGCCGTGGGTGGCGGTGCCGCCCCGCTTGATTTCCAGTTCCGCCTGGGCTTCGCCGGAGAGCTTGGACGAGCCGGCGAACTGGCCGGTCTTGAAGTTATTGGTTGGATAGCCGCCCGCCTCGTTGAGCACGTTGGTGAGGACGTTGGTGCCGTATGCGGGGAGCCCTTCGCCGGTGACCGGGTGCTTGCGCAGCCCTTCGACGAATTTGCGGTTGGCGTCACGGTATTTTTCCGGGTCCTTGGGAGGACGCATAGTCATGCCTGCGTCATCGAGGATGATCGCCTTGACCCTCTTGGCGCCCATTACCGCTCCCACTCCGCCACGGCCGCAGTGGCGGGTCGGCCGCAGTTCGGGGTCGGTGCAGGCGATGGAGGCTGCCAGCAGTTTCCGCTCTCCGGCAGTGCCGATGGACATGTAGGCCACCTTGTCGCCGTATTCCTGGCGCAGCTTCTCGATGACCGGGTAGTTGTCCAGCTCCTTCAGGCTGTTGTCGACGATGACCTTGATGCCGTCCTTGTTGATATGGATCTTGTAGAGGTCGTCACCAGCCGGCTTCCCTTCGAGGATGACGGCGGCATAGCCGAGCCGAGCCAGCACCTGGGCCGCCTGGCCGCCAGCGTTGGATTCCTTGATGGTGCCGGTCAGCGGGCTCTTGCAGCCGACCGACAGCCGGCCGGTCATGGAGCCGGTGGTGCCGCTCAGCATGCCGGGGGCGATGACCAGCTTGTTCTCCGCTCCCAGCGGATGACAGAGGGGGTGCACTTCCTTGGCGATGATGAGGGACGTCATCGCCCTGCCGCCGAGTCCGGCATACTCGCCGACTTCTTCAAACGTTACCATGGGGCCGCCTGCCGCCCCCATGTCGATCCTGGCAATCTTTTCCATACGTTTACTCCTTTCCCTTTTTTGAATGTTGTGGCTTCAAGCCACGTTAATTCTCCTTTCCAAAGGGAGGCGTCGCAGTTTCCCGCGAAACCCGTTGGCCTCTTTCCTTGGGGGGATGCCCTGTAGGTGAGGAGGCTCGGAGAAAAACAGGTGTGGTCATACAGTCCAATGAAACGCTATCATCACTGCCGTCTGGTTCAAATGGCCGATGAACTGCTCGCCGTAGGTGCTGAAACCGATGGTGGGAATGCCTGCGAACAGCTCCCCGTATTTGTCGCTCTGACCTTTTTGCTCAAGCTCCATGGTGCGCAGGATGCAATTGAAGGTAATGATGCCGGAGATGCCCGCAAGTTCCGATCTTGCCGCTTCGAGCGCCTTTTTCGTGTCGGCGATGATGTCCGTCGATTCCAGCAGATTCAGTTCCATGCCTTCCTTCACGCCGCAGCAGAAGTGCATGCTGTTCCCCATGATTCTCTGCGGGCTGAGCACGTACGGATCGCCTTCGAAGACAATCCCGACCGGATTGCTCATAAAGCGATTCGGGGCATCGGCAACTGAAGTGCCCACAGCCTCCGCATAGGCAATGGCAGCCGGTTTGTGGTTGAACTCCAGGATTTCCCGTTTCGCCTCGTTCACCTTGGTCACCAGCAGTTTTTGCGGCAAGGGGGAGAAACTTTGCGTCTTGATGAACGAAAACGGGCCCGCCGGCTCCAGCACCGCCAGCACTGCCGCATTGGTGTAACTCTTGCCGTTGGCGTAAACATGGGTGGCGGAAAATTTCAGATCGTCTCCCGCTGAGCCGCCAACAAAGTTTATGTTGGTCAAATCGCCGATCCGGTCTATTACCCGCTCTTCCGCGCCGCTCAGGCCATCGATGAGCAAGATTCCCAGATACTTCTTGCGGTCCATTGCCGCCGGCGGCGTTTGAAAATGCTGCTCGAAAGCATCGAACGCCTTGTCCACCGGGTTCCCGGTCGTGATGTTTTCAAGCACCTCAACCTTTACCCCATTGAGGGAATCCCGGCTGAATGCCATGGCAACAACGGAATGGTTGAGCATCCTGCCGGAAACGATCTCCCCCGCGGTCGAACAGCCGAAGGTCACGGCATCGGGGAAGGCGTTCCCCATCAAACGGGCGGCGCGCTCGGGATCAAATATGGAGGAAGCGAAGAACACGAGCATTTTCGCTTCAAACCCTCCCAGCTGTTGCCGGATGTCCGCAACAGCTTCGCGTATGTCACTCTCAACGGAAAAGGCTGTTTTTATGTTCACAAGCGGCTCCTGTTATCATTCCGTATTCAGTTTGTATTCGTTGATCATCTCTTGCAGTTTCCCCATCACAACCGGGTCGTCATCGGATTGAGCGGTGTAATTTTTAGGATCGATACCCTTCAGGATCAGTTTGATCTTTACGGTTCCTTCCAGAATTTTGTCGCCATGCGCCCGTTGAGTGACGATGGTATCGATCAGCCGCTTGATATTCCCGGCCATCTCGTGTCTCCTCTGTCTTTATCTGACTGTTACCCAAGCGACGTTGCCGTTGGGTTTTTCGATGATCCGTTTAATCCGACCCGCCTTGACTACGTGGACAGCTCCATCTGCCTGAGGATCACTACGCGGTAGCTGGCGAACGTCTTGCGCCGCAGACATCCCCAGAAGACGCCGGCCCCGTAAGCGATCTGTTCCAGAAGGTAGATGACGGCAAAACCGACAAACGACAGGCGCGGCTTTCTGACCGAATAATCGACCCCGGCAGCACACGCCAGCACAGCAACTGGCACGGCGCAGAACAGGGGAACGATCAAGGCGATGGCGATGAGTACCGGGGCGTAGTATCGCACCAGGTGGTAGCAGAGGTAATAGACCAGACTGCCGAGGGCCCGCAGGCGACCCGCAAGAAGAGCAGAAAGGCCGATAGGGAGTCGCCGGCGGGCAAACCGCAACCGGACGACCATCGCGTCGGCCGCGAGCACCCCCGCTGCCGGCAGTAACGACCAGCAGCCCGTAAACGGAGCCATGAGGCAGAGTGCCAGGACAAAGGCCAGCAGAGGAGGGATAATCATCCGCTTCCGTCGGTGGGGATGGAGGAGCTGGAGCAGCCCTTCGGAGGTGCCGTAGTCGAAACGGCGGGACATGAATGAACGGAGGGTGCTGCGGTGCTCGTGGTAAACACGGCCCAGAGGGAGGTAAGCGATGGTCCATCCCTCGTCCCGCAGGCGCCAGGTCAGGTCAACGTCCTCACCCACATGCATGGCATCGTCGAAACCGTCGACGCTGAGGAAAATGGTCCGCCGCACCAGCATGTTGCAGCTCGGCAGATAGAACGTATCGTCCCCCCCACTTCCGGAGCGCTCCCGGGAACCGAGGGAAAGGCTGGACATGACCGCCTCGTAGCGGTCGACGGCGGAAGTAGTGCACATTCCGTCCACCATCCCCCCAACCGCCGCCGTTTTGGGATCGTTGAAGAGCGGTATCAGTTCCGCAAGCCACTTCTCCGACGCGGTACAGTCCGAATCGATGAAGGCGAGTATCTCTCCCCGTGCGTTCGCAGCCCCGACGTTGCGGGCCGCTGCCGGCCCCCGTCCCGTGCCGCCTGATGGTACGACGAGGGCTCCGAATTCCCGCGCAACCAGCGGGGAGTCGTCCCGGCTTCCGTCATCCACGACGATTACCTGGATCATCTCCTGCGGATAGTCGAGCTGGGCGAGGGAAGCAAGGCAGCGTTTCAACTCTTCTGCCCGGTCCTTGACCGGGATGACGACACTGACAGTGGGAAGTGCCGCCGGTTGCTCCTGAACGCTTCGAAGCCGCTCCACGAATCCCTTTGCCGCCAGCTGCTCCAGAACTTCCGCTTCGCCGGCAGTTGCGGCCCTCAGCGATCCATCCATCCCGAGTCTGACCAGTTCCGCCAGGGAACGGTTAAGGCGCAGGACGCAGAGGGGAGCCTTTGCCACGAGGAAGCTTCCCCCGTCCCGTTCCACCAGTTCCACATGCTGCGCCAGTCGATAGATCATCTTGATAACCTCTGACTACCATGAAAAGCTTTCGCCACAGGACTTACAGATCCAAACGGTCCGAGAGGACTCATCACGCCTTCTCCACCAAAAGCCCCTCTTCACCAAGTATCCGCCAGAGCCCTTCTGCCGTATCATCGGTCGAAAGAGCATGCTGTTTTCCCTCACGGGCCTTGATCCCGCCGGAGAGGAGCGAGAGGATACGCTCGAAAGCGGGAAGTTTTGCATCCGGAGTCACCACCCGCACCGGGTCGGGACGCGGGACACCGAACTCGGCTGTCGTGAGATATGCGCCCGTGGCGCCGATCTCCCAGAAGGGGAGCCCCAGGTCCGCCAGTCCCCACGTTTCAACGTTTGCGGTCAGCGCCTCGGTAACAGCCTCGACGGAAGGATAGCGGGGCGACCGGCTTTCCTCGAAGAGAATCGTAGATGGGAACGGTACGGTGACCACCTGCCTGCCACCCCGATCCCCTTTGCGCAGCACTTCAACCCATTCGGTTTTCAGGGTGAGAGAGACGGCGGCGGCAATGCTTGGCATGCCGTTCACGGCAGCGGCCAGGGCCGGCACCGGATCGTTACCCCGGTCAGCCAGGCGGTTACCGGTGAAGACGAGGGTTGGCGCAAGAATGGTCATGATCCGGGAGAGGACCCTGGCATCAGCCACGGCGTCCCCCCCCTCCAGGCCATGATCCCAGAACCGTATCCCCCGGTCAGCCCCCATGGAGAAGGCAAGCCGCAAGGTGTCGTCAAGACGGGCGGGACCGACTGCAAGAACGGTCACCGTGGCGCCGACTCTGTCTTTAAGGCAGAGCGCCTCTTCCAGGGCCGCAAGATCGGCCGGGTTCGGTACGCGCCTTAAGCCCCGGTCGCTGATGCCAGCGCCCCGCGTGATGACGCGGGCCGGGGGGCGAGGATCACTGCTCTCCCGAAGGAGGACGAGTATGTTGAGTTTTTTCTGTGGCATGGGTAACTCCTGAAATTAATTTTGAATTATGAATGTTGAATTTTGAATTAAATTCAAAATTAAGAGTTCAAAATTCAAAATTGCCTTTACGTCATTCGGTACGCGACGCCGAATCCTCCCCGCGGGTAGCGCCAGCGGGTGAAGGCGTTCTTGTGGCAGACCACATAGCAGGTGCCGCATTCCAGGCAGCCGTCATGGACGAAGGTCATTATTTGCTCCTCCTCCGACCAGGTGTAGCAACGGGCGGGACAGGAGTTGGTGCAGCCGCGATTGTCGCAGCCGACGCAGACCGCAGTATCGAGAACGATATGGGGTTCCCGGTCGATGGTGAAACTGGTGAAGTCGAATATTTCGTCTATGTTCACAATGCCCTCCAGGCGGTCAGGGCGTCGGAGATGGCGTTCTTCAGGCCGACCCTCTCCTTCACCTCCCGCAGGATGAGTTTGGGGATGCTCATCTTTGGGGTGCCGTCGATGCGGTAGATGTGTTCCATCATGCTGCAGACCAGTTCCGGGTACTCATTGTAGATCCGCTCGATGTGGAGCATCTTGGGAGCGTTTCTGAACCCCTTCAGGTCCTTCATTACCCAGCTCAGGTCGAGCCGTTCCTTGTAGCGTTTGAGCGTTTTCAGGGAAAAGTCCTGCTGCTGATGCGCCTCGATGACGGTCTTTCCCGCCAGGATGCCGGAGTGGGAGGCCAGGTTGATCCCCTCCAGGTTGACGCCGGTGGCATTACAGAGCGCAGCGGCGTCGCCGGCGACCAGAATGCCGTTGCCGGCCAGTTCCGGAATCATGTTGTAGCCACCTTCGGGGATGACGTGTGCCGAATATTCCTGCAACCGTCCCCCCCGCACCAGCTTGGCCACCTGCGGTTGCTCCATGAACTCGTTGAGCAGGTCGTAGGGGGTCTTGCCACTGGTGCGCAGACTGGCCAGGTGAAACACCAGGCCGATCGAAAGCGAATCGTAGTTGGTGTAGAGGAAACCGCCACCGCGAACACCGCCGGTGCAGCCGACGAACTCATTGGCAAAGCCCTGGTCCCGAACCAGCCCAAAGCGATCGTCGATCATCTCTCGCGGCATGTCGATCAGCGCCTTGACACCCACAGCCATCTGATCGGCATTGAACTTGGGACGGCGCAATCCGGCCTTCTGGGCCGTGAACGACAGTACACCGTCGGCGGCGATCACCACCGGGGCCTTGATCTGTCCCGTGCGTCCCAGGATGGAGACCCCGGCGATCCGGTCGTTCTTGTAGATCAGGTCGTCCACCGTGGAACGGGTGATCAGGGTGGCGCCGGCTTTGACGGCCTCTTCGGCCAACCAGCGATCAAAGCGGGGGCGGAAGACGGTATAACCGTTGTAGGGGGCGCGGTCGAAGTTGGTGGTTTCATGCTGTACGTTGAAGCTGGCCTCCGCCGTCATGAAGGTTGTCCCCTTCTTGGCGATGTGCCGCTCCAGGGGCGCCTTGGTCCAGAAGTCGGGCATGAGCTCTTCGATGGAGGTCATGCGGTGCAGGATGCCGCCGAACATGTTCTTTTCGCCCGGAAATGTGCCGCGCTCAACAAGGGCCACGTCCAGCCCGGCCCGCGCCATGGTCAATGCGGCCGAGGAGCCGGCCGGTCCCGCACCGACTACGATTGCCTGATACTGTTTACTCATGGCGCACCTCCGACGCTCGATTTAACCCGATCCAGGAGGCGCGGCAGCACCTCCTTCAGATCGGCCACGAACCCCTCGTCGGAGTTGGTGAAAATGGGAGCCTTGGCATCGCTGTTGACCGCCACGATCCGCTTGGAATCCTTGATCCCTCCCACGTGGTGCATGGAGCCGGAAATGCCGAGTGCCAGGTAGAGCCGCGGGACCACGGTCCGGCCGGTCTGGCCGACCATCCGCTCGAAGCCGGTCCACCCCAGGTCGTAAACGGGGCGGGTAACGCCATAGGAGACATTCAACAATTTGCAGAGTTCTTTGAACTGCTCAAAGATGGCCGGATCGCACCCCTTACCGACGCTGAAGATCACTTCCGCCTCGGTCAGATCCACGGTCTGCGGATCGGGCGGAATCCGCTCGATGATCGTGCCGGTGGCTCCGGTCGGCAGGGCCGCCGGTTGCCAGGTGACCATTGCGGGCGTGGTTGCGGTCACCGATGGCATCAGGACCTGGCTTAAGGAGCGGGTCGGTACGGTGATCACCAGGGGGCGGTTGCCGTCCCAATTCTTGGTCTCCGCGATCCGGCTGCCGAGGGCCTGGCGGGAGAAACGCACCCCTTCCGGACCACGGCGGCCGCTGACCACCTCGGTCATGATGGCGGCATCCAGCGCCGCCGCCACCACCGGCGCCAGGGTGGCACCCAGGTCGTTATGGGGAAGCACCAGGAGGTTGGCCGACTGCTCGGCCACGAGCTGCGCCAGTGCTTTGCCGAGCAGAACCGGCGCGTCGAGCAGGGACTCGCACCCGGCCATCCGGGTGATGGCCGGAGTACCATAGGTGCCGAATTGGGCTAGAGCCTCTCCCTCCGGGAGAACGGGAGTGACCGCCCCCCAGCTGCCGTCGATGAAGCCGGCCAGCCTGGCACCGTAGGAGAGGAGCCCCCGTCCGGTCTCACCGAGTTCGCCATCGGGGAGATCGGCAAAAACGAGGATCTTAGCGGTGAAGGACATCAGATCTCCCTCCCGATCTTGTGCCCTTCCCAGATGGCCATGTCCACCTTGCGGGGAGCAACGCAGTCGCCAATCCGATACAACTCCGGCACCTTCCCTTTCAGGCTCATGTACAGGTCTTCCTCCACCTGCTGTCCCATGACCAGAACGATGGAGTCATAGGGACCCCAGTCGAACCAAACGTTGGAGTAGACATTGAACCCCTTGACGGTCTTGGCACCTGCTTCACCGCCGACTTCCATCACGGCGATGTCGGGAGTAAAGGTGACCCCCTTCTGCAGCAGCCGCTGGCGTGACGAGTAGAGGTCCTGGGTCGGTCCCAGCTCTGCGCAGATGAAGAGGCTGGAGGTGATCATGTCGATCTTTTTCCCCTGGTTGGCCAGGAACTCGGCGGTCGCCGTGGCGCGCTGGTGTCCGTCGTAGTCGATCAGACAGACGTTCTGTCCCAGTTCGGCCTCACCGTTCAGCACCTGCAGGACATTGAAGATTGCCGGACCGTCGGCGCCACCCACCGGGTGCTTCTTGGGGATGCTGCCGGTGGCCACAATCACCACGTCGGGCTTCTCGGCCAGGAGCTGTTCGGTGGTCGCCTCAGCGCCAAGCTTGACGGTCACGCCGGCTTTGTCCACCTGACTCTTCTCGTTGCGGATGATGACGCCGAACTCGTCGCGGCCGGTCCCCTTCATGGCGGTCACCACCTGCCCACCCAGGCCCTCGTTCCGATCGATGAGGGTGACCTTGTGGCCGCGGCGGCCGGCCATCTTGGCGGCCCACATGCCGGCCGGGCCACCGCCGACGATGGTCACATTTTTCTTCACGCTGGCCTTTTCCAGGGTACCTTCACCCCACTCCTTTTCCCGGCCGACAGCCGGGTTCTGGACGCAGCCGAGCGTCTTGTTCATGCCGATCCGGCCGATGCACCCCTGGTTGCAGGCGATGCAGTAGCGGATGTCTTCCAGCCGACCTTCCTGCGCCTTCTTCGGGAGGAACGGGTCGCAGATGAGTCCCCGGCACATGCCGATCATGTCGGCCTGGCCGTTGGCCAGCACCTTCTCGGCCATGACCGGGTCGTTGATCCGGCCGGTGCAGAAGACCGGCAGCTTGATCCGCTCCCGGATGCCGGCAGCCAGCGGGATGGTGTAGCCGAGCGGGGTGTGCATGGAGCCTTCCACCAGGTAGAGGTTGTAGAAGGTGGCAATGGAGAGGTCCATGAAGTCGATAAGTCCCGAGGCCTCGAAGCGGGCGCAAATTTCCTGCACCTGGGCCAGGTCCAGGCCGCCTGGAATCATCTCGTCGGCGCACATCCTGATGCCGAGGGTGAAGTCGTTCCCCACCGCCTTGCGGACCGCAGCGATGAACTTGAGCGGTGCCCGCATCCGGTTCTCCAGGCTCCCGCCGTACTCGTCGTTGCGGAAGTTGGTGAGCGGCGACAAGAACTGGCGAGCCAGACTGGAATGGCCGAACTGCAACTCGATCCCGTCGAATCCACCTTCACGGACGTGAATGGCACTCTTGGCAAAATAGCGGGCCACTTCCTCGATATCCTCCGGTTCCATTGCCTTTGGCGTCTCCCGGAACAGGACATCCGGAATCGGCGACGGTGCCCAGACCGGCAACCGGGAGATGCTGCCGTCACCCTGCTGGCCGTTGTGGTTCAACTGGGCGAAGATCTTGGCGTCATACTGGTGCACGTAGTCGGTGATCTTCTTGAAGCCGGGAATCACCTCTGCATGGTAGACATCGATCAGCTTCTCGTAGGCCATGTCGGTCGGATGGACCGTCAACTCCTCGGTGATAATGAGACCGGCCCCCCCCTTGGCCCTCTCGCCCCAGTAGTACATCTGCCGTTCGCTGGGAAGATTGCCTATCGCCAGGTTGGTCAGGTGCGGCTGGAAGGAAATGCGGTTCTTCACCTCGGTCGTACCCAGCTTGAGGGGTGAAAACAGATTCGGGAACATCATGATTAGTGGCTCCTTGAAGATTTATCAGGCGGCCTGCGCCGCTTTATTCGCGTCGGCAATGGAGGTCACGCAGCGCTCCAGGCACTCCGGGTCTCCGCCGTTGATGTCGTTTTTCAGGTGCCAGGCAACGGCCGGACAGCCGCCGTGGCACTGGTCGAAGCGGTTGCACTCCTCGCAGGAGTGGATCCGCAGGGAACGGAACGAGTCGTATATTTCCGAGCTGTCCCAGATCTCCTGGAAGCTCTGCTCCCGGAGCGAACCGGCCTTGAACCGGTCAGTCTGAAGAAAGGCACAGGGGTACATGTTGCCAGTGGGACCAACACAGCAGGTCAGCTTGGCCGCACCGCAGAGGTTCAAGCCCAGCCCCTGCCGCTCCTGTGAGGTCAGGGAGAAGAAGCTGTCGCCGGTCCGAACATCGCCGCTCTTGGCCAGCCAGTCGGAGAATGCGAGCAGCTGGGCCGGTGTCGGCCGGAGTTCTTCCCAGTTGTCCGCCCCCCGCCCGGACGGACGGAAGCGGCTCACCCGCAGCGACACGCCGAGGGAGTGTGCCATCTCGTACATGGCCGGGATCTGGCTGGCGTTCTGGGTAGTGAGAACAGTATTGATGCTGGTCGGGATCGAGGTGGCGGCCAGAAGTTTGATCGCCTCGATGGCCTTGTGGTAAACACCTTTGCCGCGGATGGCGTCGCAGGTTTCCGCTGTGGCACCATCCATGCTGACCTGGATGGCAACCAGCCGGGTCGTGGCCAGACGGGCGACCCGCTCGGCATTGAGCAGGGTCCCGTTGGTGGAGATGCAGGTCATGATGCCCCGGCCATGACAGGCGACCAGGATCTCTTCAAAATCGGGACGGAGAAACGGTTCGCCGCCGCCGAAATTGATCTGGAAGACTCCGGCCTGGTGGACTTGCTCCACCAGGTCGAGGGCTTCGGCCGTGGAGAGCTCGCCAGCGGCGGGCTCTCCGGAAGACGAAAGACAGTGGGTGCAGCGGAGGTTGCAGGCCAACGACACTTCCCAGGTCAAGTTCACCGGGGAACGAAGCCCCAGTTCGACATATCTATTGCTCACGGAGAAACCCCTTTTCTAGAAGTTGGGTAACGAATTTCTGTAATGCCCGCTTCTGGTTGTCGGTCAGTCCCTCGGGGAGTTCATCCCTGTTGCGGACGGCCCCGTAGAAGTCTGCTGGAAGCAGCTTGCCGGTCTCGGCAAAGAGAAGGCGCGGCCCCCGTGAATCATAAAAAAGGAGGCCAAACCCTTCCTGCCGCACGCGACAAGCGGGGTGAAGTCGTATGCCTGCGCCTGCCGCTGCCATGTTAGTAAACCCCGCAGATGCCGTCGATTGCGAGCTCTTCAACCTGGATCTCTTCCAGAATCCGTGGCTCCTCATTACATGTTTCGTTTGTCTGTTTTTCAGTTTCCATTTTTCTTCTCCTTTAGAGTGTTCTTTTCTGCGCAGATTTCGTTGCGCGTTTTATATACGGTATTATGCAACGCCGATGCCAAAAAATAAAACAACGATTTATACGTAAATTCCATGGCATTAGCAACAGGCAAATATGGCAGATTTCCATCGAATTGTGGAGAAATGGGGCAACCCATAAGAAAAGAACGTGTCCGCACCATAGCTTGATTGTCGACTTTCTCCACAACGGGGATTTTATCTACACTATAATAAACCTGTGTTTTGATTTTATAGGTAGCACCATACTAAAATGGGAAAATCGCAATTTAAATTTACCCGGCAGCGGCAATAAAAGGCTCGCCCGCGATGGCGGCTTGGCACCATGCCGCGGGACCGGATTCTGTCGAAAAGGCGCTAAGGGAGCTGTTCTTTGGAGATCAAGGATAAGTTGTCAGGCGGTTTTCGGAGCTTAATATTGAGAGAGGAATCAGGGAAGATGGCTGCAGGACTCAGCGCTATATATGCAGGAATTGAAATATTTGGCAGGCTTTCGGAGGGCGGTACGCCCATGTCATCCGAAGTACTTCCTGATGCAGGCCCCCAGCTTCCCCCGCAACAGTCCCTCATCCTCGCGGCAGAGCTCTTCGTAAAAGGACGCGGCATGTTCCAGAAAAAGATCCGCAATGGCCGGATCGAAGTGGGTTCCCCTTGATTCCCGGATAATCCCTGTCGAAACGTCGAAGCTGAAAGGTTTTTTGTAGGGACGCCTGGAGGTAAGGGCATCAAACACATCAGCTACGGCAAATATGCGTGCGTTGAGCGGAATGGCTTCCGCCGTCAGCCCCCCCAGGTAACCGCTACCGTCAAATTTCTCATGATGGCAGCGAACCACATCAACCGCATCCTTCAGCCAGTCATAGCTACAGACAATGTCCTCGCCGTGCCTCACGTGGGTCTTCATTATCTCGAATTCCTCATCGGTCAACTTTCCCGACTTGAGGAGGATCGAATCCGTGATGGCGATCTTTCCCACATCATGCAGGAAGGCCCCCTTGATCAGCCCCTGCATGGCAGTGTTCGAGAGCCCTAACTTCTCCCCGAGGCGTACCGAGTAGATCGTCACCCGGTAGTTGTGGATATTGGTGTCGCTGTCTCGTTTGGCGATGGCACTTCCCAGCACCTCCAACATACCGATATTAGCCTGCGCCAGAATGTGCGAGTAATCGATGAGTTTGCGGTTGAGCCGGATTATGAGCGGATACAGCGATAAGCTTGTCACGAAAATTACCAGCACAAGCAAGATGAGAGACCAGAGGGTTTGGCGTTTTATCTGCGTTATGATCTCTTCGGGCGCATGATAAATCCCTTCCATGTAACCGAGTTTGGTTCCCGTGCGGCTATTAATCGGGACAAATACCCTCAGGTAGGTCTCATTGCCCACCATCATCTTCTGGCGGCGCACTCCCCCCTTCCGGGCAAAGTCGGAAGTATGCTTGGGAAGCCTGGTTTCCACCGCTTTGGCAGAAGGTTTTACCACCTCGGCGATTTTGTTCGAGCCGGCGTCATAGAATTCGACCACGATGAAGTTGCCGCGGTCAAATATGTCATGAATCTTACGGTTGAGAAGCGCAAGGGTCTGCCCGGAAGGGAATCCCAGATAGGTGGTAAACTCGGCGGAGTAGTTCGCGGCCTCGGTTTCGGCCATATTAACAACGTGATTGTCCAGTCGGGCATTGCCGAAATAATGGACCAACCCGCCGATCAATACCGACAAGACGAGCCAGACGGCCGCAAGCCTGAGTATCAGCCAGCGGTGGAGGTTATCAAACATTTATGGGTGCCCTCCTCATGTTTCCGGTTGTTTGGAGAAGGCGAGCAGACCGGCCGTCAGGATCCGGCCCCCCCGTTCTTCTGGAGAAACGCGGCGAACTCCATGTCGATGCGGCTGATATGTTGAATCAACCAGGCGACCAGTGTCTGGTTTGTCTGGATAACAAGCGGCAACGTTGCCCCTTCCCTCCTGAACTGGGATTCCAGCCGATCAACGTCCTCGGTGAAGCGTGTGTGCTGCGCTTTGTGCGCATCATACCCGGGGTAGTTATGCCTGAGCTGGAGCCGCTCCTCGGCGGCAAAATGGGATTTGATATAGTCATCGAGAAACAGCAGGAGCCGCAGCACCTCATCCCTCCCTTTACCTTCGTTGCATGCGCTCAGCAGGGAGTCGAACCGGCTGAACAGCTCTTTGTGCTGATTGTCGATTTCCGCCACCCCGGTCGCCAGATTGTTATTCCATTCGATAGACATGTAGTTCCTCCTTGTTTGGTTTATTAAATTGATTCGTTCCTAGGTACGACATGTTTCCAGTTTACAAGATCGAGCCAGAAATATTCCTTCTGCGACAACTTCAGGAAGGCGGCCACCACCTCCGGCATGAACATTCCTCCGGACTGAGCCTCGATCTGCCGGCAGATACGTTTCCTCTGGCCGAGAATGTTTCCCGATGTGCGCAGCAGCACCGCCACCCTGTCGGCCAGGTGCAGGATATGACTACCGAAAGGCGCCCCGCCACCCTGCCGTGGCCGGCCGTCGCCGTCATCCGACCTGACATGGTGGAAACGGATTATGTCTGCCACGCCGGCTAGCGGCTCAAAGCTGCTCAGCAGGCGCCACCCCATCTCGGCATGGCTATGGGGATTGTGAAATTCGAACTGCATGGTTTGCATCCGCTCCTGACCGGATAGTGCACCGATGTCATGAAGCTTGCCGGCCAGAAGCAGCTCGTTGCGATGCTTCTGCGGCAACCCCAGCTGGGCGGCCACGCTGTAGGCCACATAGGCGACCCGTTGGTGGTGATTGAAGAGCGCGGGGTTTACCAGATCAATAACGTCCGACAGACAGGTGATCAGATCGGAAAGCTGGATGTGCACTTTCTTTTTAACGAGCATGGGGCATTCTCTTTTTATCTGTCGCAGAAAAGCACCGCCCAGCGGCTTTATCGTGCGGTATTATTTTTAACAGGCCCAAAAATGACCAAAAAGGTCGTTTTTGTCAACATATTTCCTGCCAGGATTAAGGCACTTGATTTTTTGCAGAGGGGTTTTGCCTGGAATTGCTGAAAACGAACCTTTTTCATTTGTAAAAACTCCCCGCTGCCTTGACACCTCAAGATTAAATTTTTTCCATTTGCACAGCAACGGTCTAATGGTAGATTATTAAATGATTGAAGTTAAAACGTTTTAAACAAAAGCCACATAAAGAAAATACTCGCTCTGATATTTATTATATCGGCTTGCTCCTGTTTTTCTTTAGACTTGCGTCGGCAGGAACGGTGTGGGCGGAGGAGGCAAAAATGACCCGGAACGTATCCATGGATGAACTGGTGAAGTACGAAGTGCAGACCGCCATCAGTATGCTGGAGGCACTCCATGACAAAGTCCTGAAAAAGGAACTTTCCATGGAACAGGCAGAGAAACTGGGTGCCGACCTGTTGAGGAACCTTCGATACGGAGACAAGAACGAGGGGTATTTCTGGGCCGACACGCCGGAGGGTGTAAATGTCGTTCTGTACGGCAGGAAGGATGTAGAGGGGAAGAGCAGGTACGAAGCCAACATTATGGGAGTGGATTACGTCAAGGAGATTATAGCCAAGGGGTTGCAGCCGAACGGCGGATTCTCGGATTACTGGTTCACGAAAATGGGCGGAACGGAGTTAGTGCCGAAGCGCGCATATACCCTCCAGTTCAAACCGTTCGGATGGATTGTCGGAACTGGATACTATCCTTAATCCGGCCCACCGCGTGATGCCCAGCCGTACGCGAAAGGAGAGTCCGTCCGCAAGCCGGACGGGCTCTCCTTTTCCAGCAGTCTCTCTGCTTCCTGAGGGGGCTTATTCCAATTTCAAATCAAGGATGAAATCAGGTCTTGACGAATGTGAATTCGGTGGCCGGCTCGATAAGGGCCAGTACCTGCGGGCTGGTCGGCAGCCCCGTGCTGTCCGGCTGTTCCCTGCCGAGGAGCTGTTAATGAATAGCATGGTCAAAATTGCGCTCTGATTTAGGTCAGATTTGGCCGAACTGATTGAGCTAAACCGCAGACGTAGCACGGCTACGTTGAGGATTTGGCGATTGAAGATCGGCTAAAGATGACCTGAAGATGAGATGCAAGATGCCCATATTATTTGTTTACAGTTCCTTTCTTGTGACTGGCCGGCAAAAGCACCGTAAACTGCGTTCCTTCTCCGGGCCGGCTTTCCACCTGGATCTCGCCGCCATGACGCTTGATGATATTATACGTCAGGGCCAGGCCGAGGCCGATCCCCTTGCCGACCTCTTTGGTTGTAAAGAAGGGGTCCCAGATCCGGTCGATCTTATCCTGTGCGATACCGCAGCCGGTATCACGGATCCTGACGGAAACCGTCGTGTCATCCAGGTTCTCCGTCGTCAATTCCACCAGACCGGTCCCTTTGATCGACTGGTGGGCGTTTATCAGCAGGTTCATGCAGACCTGCCGCAATCCGGACGGATCACCCAGGACAGAGTGGAGGTCTTTGCTCAGATGGGTAACGACTTCAATCTGTCGATAGATCTGCTGGTGCCGCAACAGCTCAAGAATTTCCAGCAGGACCACGTTCATATCCACCTCGACAGCAGAACCGTCCGATTTCCTGCTGAAACTGAGCAGGTGGTCGATGATCCCCTTGCAGCGGTAGGACTCCCGGACGATTACTTCGAGGTAGTGCGGAAAGACATCCAGCCGGCAATCATCTTTCAAGGCCGGTTCGTCACGGAAACGCCTCAAAAGCCCTTCTGCGTAGCCCGCTATCGAGGTGAGAGGGTTGTTGATTTCATGGGCGATTCCGGTGGCAAGCACGCCGATGCCCGACATTTTTTCGGTCTGGATCAGATGCATTTCCTGCAATCTTTTTTCCGAGATGTCCCTGAAAAAGACGAGTGCCCTGTTTTTCTCTCCCAGTGCGTCTTTGATGGGGGTGGCGGTTATGTCAAAATACAGGGTTTTTTGCCCTTCCCGTACGGAAACCTGAGACGTCTCCACCCGCTCGCCCCGGAGAGCCCTTTCGACGGGACAAAGTTGCGGCATGGATGGAGTTTCCGGATGAAAGATGTCCCGGCAGGATTTCCCTGGAAGTATCTCCTTGGGATATAACTGCGGACTAATGAGATTATGATGCTGGATCAGGCCGTCATGGTCGTAGACCGTGATACCGTCGCTGATCGAGTCGAAGATCGCCTGAAGTTCGTTAGTTTTGTTTCTCAGCTCGACTTCGGCCTGTTTCCGCTCAGTGATATCCTGGGTCGTGCCGTAGAGCCGCACCACCTTGCCGGCACTGTTCACCGACGGCTCGACGATGGAATAGACCCACCGGCAGCTGCCCTCGCCGAACTGCAGGCGGTGTTCGATCTCATAGCTCTTGCCATGTTCGACACCCAGCCGCAGGTGCCACATGACGTTCTCACGATCTTCGGAATGTACCACGCTGGCAAAGGACTCCTGGGTGGCCTCGTCGCGGCTGAGATGCATGATGCGCAGCAGTTCGTCGGAGGCCTTCACCTCTGAGGTGGTCGGGTCGAAGCTCCAGGAGCCCACGTGGGTCATGGACTGGGCCTTGGCCAGGTTGTATTCGCTCTCCGACAGGGCCCGTTCGGCCAGTTTCTTCTCGGTTATGTCCACCAGCACGGCCAGACACTCTTCCCCCGATTCGGTGACCATGGCCTCAATACGCACAAATAGCGGCTGTTTGTCTCGCTGCGCAAGACCCAGCCGGCAGGTTTCCTTGCCTTGGCTGCAGAAGACCGTGGCGAGATAATTGACGAATACGAACCACTCATCATCGGCTACGAATTCCCCGAAACGCCTGCCCACCAGATCATTACGTTCGACACCCAAAAGGCGCACACCGGTCAGGTTGACCGACTGAATAACTCCTTCACGGTCGAAAGTAAAATAACCTACCGGAGCAAAATCGTAAAGCAGGGCGTACTTGTTCCTTGATGCCTCCAGTTCCTCCTGGAACTTGCGCAATTCCTCGATCTTCGTCTCCAACTCGAGTTGGTGAGCATGATTTTCACGGAATTGTTTCAAAGTTTGGTCACCTTATCATCTTCTTGTAGTTCACTCCAAGGGCGTCGGCGGTCCAGATGGAGACTCGACCATGGCGACGGTTACGGGAAACCAGGAGGCAGGATAGTTTGCCTTCGGCGGTGGCCGTTGTCACCAATGGCTGCGCCCGCCAGGGTCGAAACTCGGCTGACTGCCGCCACTTGTACCACGCTTATAGTAGTCCTTGGAATCATAGGTTTCCGCTGCTTTGGCTTCCTGCAGGCGTTTTTTGTCAATCGGATCTGCCCGGTCGGCATATATGTCTCGCAGCAGGTTTTCGACGACCATGCTCAGATCTTCCACCGTTTTTACTACCTCCACCTTGTCGCAATATGCGCCGTAGATATCCATCAGACAGTCGCCGCGACTCCAGGTATCACGATCTTCCGGGGTAAGCCAGAGCATATAGCGGGCCTTCTCGCGGATCTCGTCCAGCACCCAGTCGTTGGCCTCGTCGTAGTTGTTGCGTGCATCTCCCAGGATGATAAAGGCCGGTCTCCCCCGCAGGTTTTCCAGATACCTTTTCTTGAAGTTCAGAAACACCTGGCCGAAACTGCTATTTTCATCCAGATCAACGATGTCCCCCTTGTCAATGGTTTCCATCAGGTCGTTGACAGGCATGTTTGCCAGCATTTCTGTGATTTCCGCCACTTCCCGATTGAAGATGAAACTGCGGACATCCAGCATCTGATTATGCAGGGTATGAAGAAGCAGCAGCATGAAGCGGGAGGCATGGCTCACGGAAAAGCTGACATCACACAGAACCACCAGTCGCGGTTTTTCCCTCCGTTTTCGACGTAATGCCACCTGGAACGGCACCATGTCGTGACGGTAATTTTTCTGGATCGTCTTGATGACGTGGAGTTTTCCGCGATTCTGATTATTCTTCATCCGTTTCATATCTTTGCGCAGACGCAGCATCATGCGGGAAACCACGTCCTGCATGGCGGCCTGCTCTTCAGGCGTAAAGGTGACGCCCCTGTTGGTGCTGTTGCTCTTGTTAAGCTCGATCGTGAGCGGATTCTGCGTATAGCGTCGCGACGGCCGGGGCGCTTTCGACTTTCCGCGGTACCCCTTCATCTGGACAACTATTTCAATACCATCCGTGTCGTCCGGATCAATCTCTGTCAGGCTTTTCAGCTCGGCTAAATCTTCCGGATTGATATCGCTGTCAAGTTTGAGCAGCGGGCCGTTCTCATCGTGATCGTCACCCGGCAGTTGGTCGAGGTAGTTGAATTCCCCCTCCATGCCGATGATGGCGGCGTCCATGAGATCGGGAATATCGACGTCCGGGTCGACAGACTGGAACCGGCTGAAAAAACGGTTGAAGACCTCATTGAATACCGGAATGTCATTGACATTCTTCACCAGAGTCAGACGCAGGAGCCGCCGGGTCAACCGGCGCCGTTCCATTCCGGCCAGCGCCAGGGCCTGGACCGCATCCAGGCTTTCACCTGGTGATACGCGGATGCCGCTTTCACGAAGAGCGGCGACGAAACGGGTGATTATTCGTTCCATGGCTAGCTCATTTCCTGCACAGCCAGTTCCGTAACCTTCTGCAGGTCTGTCTGGTGTTTGGCAATCACGCCGACGGTATTGGCTACCACCTCCGGTGTAAGCTGTGTCGCCTTCATGATCGAAAGCACCTGTGCCCAGTCAAGGGTTTCGGAAACACTGGGGGGCTTGCGCAGATTCAGTTCGCGGGCCTTACGCAGGAATGCCACCATCTGCTGTGCCAGATCCCCGCAGAGGTCGGGGAATTTTGCCCGGACGATCGCTACTTCCCGCTCCAGCTCCGGATAACCGATATAGAGATACAGGCAGCGCCGGCGCAACGCGTCGGAGATCATCCGCGTGCCGTTACTGGTCAGGATCGTCAGCGGCTTTCTCTTGGCCTCGATTACCCCCAATTCGGGGATCGAAACCTGAAAGTCGCTCAGACACTCCAGAAGCAGCGCTTCGAATTCATCGTCGGAGCGGTCGATCTCATCGATAAGCAACAGCGAACGTTTTTCGGACAAGAAACTGCGCAGAATCGGTCGCTGTACCAGGAAATTTTTTGAAAAAAACAGGCTCTCTTCGGCAGAAAGACGCTCGACGGCTTCCCGCAGGTCAGCTGATACGGAGAGGTAGGTATCTAGCTGGGTACGCAGCAATTGGGTATAGAGCAGCTGTTTGCCGTACTCCCAATCATAGAGTGCCTTTCCCTCGTCGATCCCTTCGTAGCACTGCAGTCTCACCAGGGGAAAATCCAGGGCAGAGGAGAGGGCCTTGGCCAGGCCGGTCTTCCCTACACCGGGAGGGCCTTCGATCAGGATCGGCTTCTCCATGTGGATGGCCAGAAAAACGGCGGTGGCGATGGCATCGTCGGCGATGTAGCCACTTGTGTTGAGAAGATCCTTAACCCCTTGTTCGGTAATCATGATGGCCTCGTAACGTTGAATTTTATATCTGTTAGTACTGTCTTTCATTGCAATCTTTGCGCCGGCAAGAGAACATTGTTTTAGATATTCAGATGCGGTGCGGACAGCTAATAAAATAAGCCGCTGGCGCCCGGTGAGGGACATCTTCCCTCCGGGGCCAGCGGCATAAAATTACAAAGTCAGGCAACGAATTACTATAATAATTACATGCACTGGTGGAAGATGCCGATCATATCCTGCAGACCGGTATCGGTTGGGTTGCCCTCTGTGCAGATATCGTTCACGGAGAAACGCGACAGGCCTTCTACGTCTTTTTCAAGCAGACCGAGATCCGTGAAGGTCTTGGTGATGCCCAGATCGGCTTTCAGTTCCAAACAAGCCTGAATAAATGCTTCGCCAGCTTTCATATCGGACATTCCGCTTACGTCAATACCGGCAGCCTGTGCCATCATCCTGAAGCGCTCCGGGCAGGCCGGCAGGTTGAACTTCATGACCGGACCGAGACCGATGGCATTGCAGAGACCATGAGGAGCATCGTACATACCGCCCAGAGCATGGGCCATACTGTGAATAAGGCCAAGACCGGCGCTGTTGAAGCTGTAGGCGGCGGCCATTTCAGCCCATACCATCGCCTCGACAGCTTTGTCGTTGTTTCTGTTCATTGCCGATTGACGCAGGTTGCCGAAGATCAGCGAAATGGCGCTCAGGCCGGGGCCGTATGCGGAGACAACACCCAGACGGGATGTGATTGCTTCAACGCCGTGAGCAAGGGCATCCATGCCGGTGTAACCGGCCAGGTCGCCAGACATACACTGGTGGATCAGCGGGTCATTGACGGATTTGCTGGGTGTACAGTTGGGATCGAACAAGGCCATCTTGTACTTCTTGTCGGTATGGTTGATGATCGAGAAGCAGGACACTTCCGAACCGGTACCTGAAGTGGTGTTGATGGCAAGCTGGGGAATCGTGTTGGCCTTGGTTGCCTTGAAAGCACCTTCAAAGCTTCTGACATCCTGACCGTCATGGCTGTGAACGAGTTTGATGGCCTTGCAGCAGTCGTGGGAGCTGCCGCCGCCGAGGCTGATGATACCGTCGAATTTGCCGGCGGCCAATACCTTGGCGCCTGCCATGACTTCATGATCTTTCGGGTTCGGTGTAACTTTGTCAAACACCTCGGAAGCAACCCCGGCAGCCTTCAGTACGCCCTGGATTGTCTCGACAATGCCGGTGCCGCGCAGGCCGGTAGTTACGATCAGCGCATTGGTCATACCCAGCGCCTTGGCGTCATTGCCAACCATCGTATGTGCACCCCAACCGACATTTACGGAAGGATATGCGTGCATCATCTTGATCGGGTATTCCAGCCTTTCGTTCTTCAGGGTCCGTTTTACATCTTTGTTGTGAGACATAGGTACTTCCTCCTTGTGTGATGTGTGCTCTTTACGTTGCAGTTTTTATTTAGTGCTTTAAAACGATACGGCCACCGGGACTAAGACTCTTTACTGACTTAACTACCACCCCCTTATAACTTCGTTTTAGTATATTTCTGACAACCATGGAAAGAACCGCTTTACACTACTATATGGTTCAACTTGGCCTCATAACCCATGACATAGCAAGTTAGATGCCAATAGAAACATTGGTTTATTTTTGCCACTTTTAGGCGCTTTGCTGTGATTTTAAGAATATAGCCAGCCGGGCATTGCGGGGAATTATGAAACATTTTTTTAAACAATAGCCCTGTTTATGCCTCAGCAGCGCTATGGATATTATCCACACTGGGGAATTTCACCACGTTGATTAAAGGAAGGGGATCAGAAATAGAGGGAGAAATACAAAAAAAATGCAGTAATCCGGTTAATCGTCAGAATAATTCTCAAGAGTTAAAGGAATTTTGTCGATGTATATTCCGTCTCAGCTCACACCGGTCGTCTGGCGCCAGAAAGTCTCCACGGCTCCCCCACGCCCGCCCCATGCATCCACCGGCGCAGGCGAACCTGCCGGGACACTCCCGGCACTCCGCTATTGCGTCCACTCGGCAGAGGCTTGTCTGCAGCAGGGATGACCAGAGAGAAGCTCCCTCGGCAAAGGCCACGGCGAGATTTTTCCCCCATACCCCTGAAACCGAGTAATCATCGGTATGGCACAGCACACAGGGGTACAGTCTGCCGCCCGGTGTGATATATGGGTTTTCGACAAACGTGCAGCATTCCGAACGTGGGGCATCTTCCTTGCGCCACTCCAGGGCTGCCACATTGCCGATTTTATCATAGAGATCCCGGAAGCAATGGTCGGTATCGTAGCGGCGCAGTAATCGCCGATACTGATCCAGACCGGCAGGAACGACCAGAGATTCTTCTTCTGCCCGCCCGCAAAGGACAAGGGAGCCGGTGACTACGGAACCGACACCCAGCTCGGCTGCAAGCTCGAGAAGAGCAGGAATCTCATCCAGATTGTGGCGCATCTCCGTAAAGAACAGCGTAATATGCCGCGCCAACCCTCCCCGGACGAGCAGCCGCACCCCTGCCAGCGCCCCAGCAAAGGCCCCTTCCCCTCTCACGAGGTCATGGGTCGGCGCCGCAGCCCCATCAAGGCTGACCTGAACAGATAGCCGCGGAAACTCCAGTTCGCGCAGCACAGATACTGCATCGTCATCGAACAACATGCCGTTGGTCTGAATTGAGACGTCGCATAACCCGATTGAGCGGCCGAACTGCATGAGTTTCAACCAGGCGGGATGGCAGAGCGGCTCCCCGCCGGTGAAGCGAATCCCCGCGCCGCCAAGCGCCACGAACTCCTCCATCAGCCGGCGCAGCGTCCGTTCCGGCACATGAGCAGCAGCAGAGGACCCACCCGCTTCGACCCAGCAATGCCGGCAGGTGAGGTTACAGGCGCCGGTTATGGCGAGCGTCAACGTTTTAGGGGGACGTACTCCCGCGCGTGATAGGATTTTCACAGCTTCAGATGGCAACATTAGTTATCCTAAGCGGACAAGCCGAAACCAAAATATTTTTATTTCACGCAACGACGCGACGACGCAACGTTTTAAAACCATGAACCATAATTTTAAAATGCCTTTCGTCGCGTCGTCGCGTCGTCGCGTCGTCGCGTCGTCGCGTGAGTCATGCCTTGCTTTAACAAAGTGCAACGCCGGTGCCAAGCAGTAAAACAGCGGTTGCCTTGCTTTACGACTGTTTTCAAAGGATTTTGAGGCAGGCCATCAACGACGGACTATGGCGTTCGGTAGTTGTCTAAACCGCGTTACTGCAAATGGTTACAAAATGGGTATTTTATCCACAGTGTAGATATATTACCCATTTAGTCCCCGAAAAATGACATGAAAGTGGCCGGATTTTACAGAAAGCGCCTACAGCGAGGAAAAATCATGGACTAAATATAAGAATTGAGGCGGCACAGCGAAGACTTATCCTCGCCCTCAAAAGACAAGGCCCCAAACAGTGTAGAGAAATGCAACAGTGAAACAGGAAGGTGTGCGATCAACGCAAAGCAATACGGACAGACAGTTTTCTATGCATCGAGACGGCAGATCAAGGCGCCGACCGAAACGGTCCCGCCTTTGATGACCCTTGCGAAGATCCCCTCTTTAGGCATGACGCAGTCCCCTGCCTGATAAAAAATAGCGCAGCGGTTGTGACACTCCTTGCCGATCTGTGTTACCTCGATGACGGCATCGCCCACTGCCAGCCGGGTGCCGATCGGCAGGGCTACGAGGTCGAGACCGCGGGTCGTGATGTTTTCGGCAAAATCGCCGGAATCGACATCGAGTCCCAAGGCCCGCATCTTCGCAATGCTCTCCGTAGCGAGCAGGCTCACCTGTCGGTGCCAATCACCCGCATGGGCATCGCCGACTATGCCGTGGTTTTCCTTCAGTTCTACAGCGTCTACCGGCGTTTTGCGCTGGCCTTTCTCTTTGCTGATACAGACAGCGACAACAGTTGGTGTCATTGGGTCTCCAAAGGCATGTTCGAGGTTCGAGGTTCGAGGTTCGAGGTTCGAGGTTCGAGGTTCGAGGTTCGAGGTTCGAGGTTATTTTTGCTTTTCAACATCGAACCTCGAACGTAGAACGTAGAACCGGTTTTAGCTGTTCATCCGCCGATGGCCGACATGGCAAACGGCGTGTGCTGCTGTTCCGCAGACTCAAGTGAGTGCCTGCCCGGCTTACGGGCAACGATGTCGTGCAACGCCACCGCAAGCCCCGATTCGTCCCCCGCGGCAAGAAAGGGTTTAAGATCGTATCCGATGTCGGAAAAGAGGCAACTCCGCGCCCTGCCGCTTGCTGTAACCCGAATACGGTTGCACTCATCGCAAAAGTGCCCGGAAACCGGGGTAATGACACCAATGGTGCCGGCAGCACCGTCAATTCTGAAGGTTCTGGCCGGACCGGCCGATGCATCCCGCTCCATTGGCGAGAAACGGAATCGATTGCCGATCCGGTCGAGGATCGTTTCCCCAGGCACAATGAGATCTTCCCAGTTGTCAGCCCGGATTGCCGGCATGTACTCGATGAAGCGGACCGTCAGGGGCCGATCGAGCGTCATTGCGGCGAAATCGAGAATCTCTCCGTCGTTGACGCCGCGCATGACAACCACGTTGATCTTGAGCGGGAATCCTGCCTGTTCCGCAGCAGCAATGCCCGCCATCACCCGATGCAGATCGGCCCCCCGGGTGATGCCGGCAAAGGTTTCCGGTTGAAGGGAATCGAGGCTGATGTTCAAGCGCTGCACCCCCGCCTGCCGCAGACTTTCAGCCATTTCGGCCAGATACAGTCCATTTGTCGTGAGAACGAGCTGGCGCAAGCCGGGGATGGCGGCCAACCGCGTAAGAAACGGGACGATCCCCTTGCGCACCAGCGGCTCCCCCCCAGTGACCCGAATTTTTTCGATACCTGAGGCAACGGCGGTTTTGGCAACGAGCAGGAGTTCCTCATAGCTCAGGATATCGTTGTGGGTGAGCAGAGGGATGCCGTCTGCCGGCATACAGTAAACACAGCGCATGTTGCAGCGGTCGGTTACTGAAAGCCGCAGGTAATTGATCGTCCTGCCGAAAGTATCTGTCAGCTCCATGGTATCACCTCTTGCAGGGGGGGGATTTACTACGTCCTGCAATGCCTTGCGCCTACACGGCGAGGCCGTAACGTTCCAGCTTAGTGTAAAGGGTCTTGCGGTCGATTTCAAGTACCTTCGCAGCCTTGCTCTTGTTCCCCTCCAACTTCTCGAGCACCTTCTGGATATAGTCACGTTCGACGACCCAGAGCGGCAGCGGCAATACGTCGGGCAAACCGGTGACGGCAAACGACGGCGCAGTTTTGGGCGGCGAAAACGGCAGCAGGTCGGAAGAAATAATCTGGTCGGTTGCCAGGATACTGGCACGGCGGATGGTGTTCCGCAGCTCCCTTACGTTTCCCGGCCAGGAATAGGCGCAGAGGGCAGCCATTGCTTCCTCGGAGATCTCCCAGTTGGCGCTGCCGCTCTCGTTGGCGCTTTTAAGAAAATAGTACGAAAGCGGTATGATATCTTCCGGCCGCTCCCGCAAAGGGGGGATGTTGATGGGGAGGAGGTTGATGCGGTGGAACAGGTCTTCCCGGAACTCGCCACGATTCACGCAATCCTCGAGCTTTTTGTTGGAAGCGAAGACGAACCGGACATCTACGCTGATGTCGTGGTTCCCCCCCATGCGTCGGAAGGTGCCGGTCTCCAGGATACGGAGAAGCTTCACCTGTACATCCAGCGGCATTTCCGATATCTCGTCCATGAACAGGGTACCGGTGTCGGCCAATTCGAAGAGACCGGCCCGACCTTTATTTGCGCCGGTGAAAGCCCCCTGCACATGGCCGAATAGTTCGCTCTCGGCGGTGTTGGCGCTGAGCCGGCCGCAATTGACCGTTACAAAAGGCTTGTTGGCCCGACGACTGGCGTCGTGGACGGCCCGGGCGAACAGTTCCTTGCCGGCGCCGCTCTCTCCGCAGATGAGGACATGCTCGTCGGTGGCCCCCCAACGCCGGACGGTTTCAAGTACCTTTTGGATGACCTGGCTTTTGCCGACAATACGGTGTTGGTCAAGCTTGCTGATTTCCAGTTTCAGATTGATATTTTCCAGACGCAGGCGGTTTTTTTCATTGGCCTTGTCGATCACCATCTCCAGTTCATCCAGCTTGACCGGCTTGGTAAGGTAGTCATACGCCCCATACTTGATGCATTCGACAGCCGTTTCGATGGTACCGTGGCCGGTAAAGACGATAACCTCGGGGATTGTCGATTCGGTCCGCATCTGCCTGAGAACCTCCACCCCGTCCATCCCCGGCATCCTCATGTCGAGAAGAACGACATTGAAAACCTCCTGCCGGTATTTGTCGAGTCCTTCTTCACCGTCAGACGCTGATTCGACCTTGTAGCCGCTCCGGGTAAGTTCCATGTGAAGGAGCTCCCGTAATGGTTTGTCATCTTCTATAACAAGAATTTTTGCCTCTTTGCGCGTTACTACTGTTGACATGCTGGAAGCCTCACCGTGAATTTAGATCCTTCTCCATGCTTACTTTCTACGTGGATCTCGCCGCCGTGCTTCTTAATAATATTATAGGTAACAGCCAGGCCGAGGCCAAGCCCCTGGCCCACATCTTTCGTGGTAAAGAACGGATCCCAAATCTGGTCCATGAGAGATGAAGGGATGCCGCACCCGCTATCGCAGATAGTGGCGGTCACCACTCCGTTCTGATCGAA
Organism: Geotalea uraniireducens Rf4; assembly: GCF_000016745.1. Taxonomy (GTDB): domain Bacteria; phylum Desulfobacterota; class Desulfuromonadia; order Geobacterales; family Geobacteraceae; genus Geotalea; species Geotalea uraniireducens. Next base: position 4,191,659 of record NC_009483.1, read on the forward strand.
GGTGGCAATTTTTATCATCCCGGGTCCGTCAATGGCCTGGAGAGCGTTCATAGTCAGGTTCATGAAAACCTGTCGTAGACCGGCCTCATCCCCCTTAATCATAGGCAGGTCCGGCTGCATGGATTCCTGTATCTCGATTTTTTCATTGCGGGCCTTATGCCGAACCAGTTCCAGGACCTCATTCAGGATCTTATTGAGATCCACAAACCCGACCGAACCCTCCGATTTCCGACTGAAACTCAGCAGACTGTCAATAATCCCCTTGCACCGGTAAGACTCGCGGATTATGACCTCCAGATATTTCTTGAAATCTTTGAGCCGGTTGTCCTCCACCAGTCCAGTCTCATCGCGGAACCTTCGCAGCAAGGCTTCGGCGTAACCGGCCACGGAGGTGAGCGGGTTGTTGATCTCGTGCGCCACACCAGCGGCAAGCATGCCGATACTCGACATTTTCTCGGCCTGCACAAGTTGGAGCTCGTTAAGCCGCTTTTCGGTAACATCCCGGATGAATACGAGCGCGCGTGTTTGTTCGTTGGGATCTTCAATCGGGGTCGCCGTGACGTCGAAATAACGGCTTTCTCCGATCCCTTTCGTCGTTGTAAAGGAAATCTGCATGCTCTTGCCGGCCAAGGCCTGTTCTACCGGGCATTGCTGGGGCGAATGGTCGCTTTCGGGGTGAAAAAGCGCCCTGCAACTCCGCCCGACAAGGGTTTCCGTGGGGAACAGCCTGGGACATACGTGATTTCGATGCTGAATGCACCCATTATGATCGTAGATGACCACGCTGTCACTAATGGCATCAAAGACAGCCTGGAGTTCATTGGTTTTGATCCGCAAACCAAGGTTGGCTGCCTCCAATTCCTGGATTTTCTGTTTGACTTCCGAATAGAATCCGATCTTTGAGCTTTCAAGGCCCAGCAGACGTTCGAGATTCGGTTCGTCAATCAGTGTTCGCTTTGCTTCTCCCATCTCAGTAGGCCCTTTCGAGAATTGCCAGGAGGTCTTTTTCATCGGCCTGGCGTGGTGAAGTCACGATGCAAACGTCTTTGAGAGCCTTTCGGGCCAGTTCCGGCAAATCCTTGCGTACAACACCCAGACTTCTCAGGCTCCGGGGCGCACCAGCGGCTTCGAGCATGGAAACCAGCGTTTCCTGAACCACTTCCGACGCAGTGTTAGTGCTCCCGTCAGTCCGGTGGCCGAGGCCCCAGGCCAGTTCCGGCAGTTTTTCCGTTACGACCGGGATGTCATACTTGATCACTTCCGGCAGCAGTACCGCATTGATGCTGCCATGGTTCGCGTCGTAGAGTCCGCCGATCGGGTGAGCCAGGGCATGGACAATGCCGAGAAGGGAATTGGAAAACGCCATCCCGGCGTGAAGGCTGGCCCTGGCAAGATTCTCCAGGTCGGCTGCTTTTCGCTCCCTGACTGCCTCGACCAAGCTGGTCGAAACAAGGCGTAATGCCTTAATGGCATGGACGTCGGTGAGGGAGGTGGAAGCCACTGAAAAAAAGGCCTCAAGCGCATGGCTGAGAGCGTCGGTTGCAGTAGTGCAGACATACTCGTCAGGAAGGGTTTCAAGGGTATCCGGGTCGGTCAGGCTGATGTCGGGAGCGACGCAGCGGCTCATGATGGTCAATTTGCAGTGCTGCTCGGTGTCGGTGATGATGGCGAACTGGGAAACATCGGAACCGGTCCCGCAGGTGGTCGGACAAAGGACAAGCGGAGGAAGTGGACGGAAAATCTTGTCGGACCCTTCGAAATCCTTGATCCGCCCGCCATTGGAAACGAGTATGGCGATACCTTTGGCCGCATCCATGGCGCTCCCCCCTCCAAGCCCCACAATGACATCGGCCCCGTGACGAATATATTCCAGGGCTCCAGCCTCCACCTCCACATCCTTCGGATTCGGCGTGATATTATCGTAGAAAATCACCTCAAGCCCCGCATCCATGATGTTTTTGATGGCCTTGTCCACCCATCCGGCGCTGAAGAGCCCCTGATCGCTGACCAGAAAAACCTTGTGACCACCCAGGCGTCGGGCGCACGAGCCGATCTGGCTCAGCAGCCCTCTGCCGAAGATGATCTCCGGCACTTCGAATTTGCAGTGATGAAGATTGCTCTCCACATTAACCATATCTAGCCTCTTGCTTATTTTAACATAGTTCTAGTGTTCCGAAATCCAAATTTTCAGTCCCATCTTCGTGTATTAATACTATTTACAATAGCAATAGGTATGCCGATATGTCAAACAAGGTTTTACTATTTCAAATTATTTAATTTTTGTTTTTGCCTGCCGCCCCCCTCTCATTCATTAACGATTTGATCGCTTTTTCCACGTTGTGGCGGGAAATTCTCCACGGTGTGGCTATTCTCCACACCATTTATTCTCTTTTGCGCCAGGATCTATTGACGGCGAACTAAGGCGAACTCACCACGCAAATTCTTTTTTACACGTTTTTACAAGCTCTGGCGGCAAATTTTCATGAACGCTTTGCAGAAAAAAAATAATGTTTTATTTATGGCACTCACGTTGCAGAACTAGTCTCGAAAAGCGGTCGGCGCACCGGGCGACGGCAGTAAAGAGAAGCAAAAAGTGCAGAGCGCATCAATGCTCTGACGGCAGGCGTGAAGCAGGAATAGACATTAGGGGTAGGACTCGCCCCTAACCTGTAAACTGAATTTCACAAGCAGATGGTTATCCCTCTGATCATTAAAATAGTATTTTATGATAAAAGGGATGGTCGTTGTCACATCCATACAGGATGTCATTAAGGGCTCACTGAAAGGCCGATAATTGCCGGTTCAGCCATGATCCGAATAAACGGTGTGCAGGCAGGCAGTTGAGCCACTCACTATTTGCCCAGCCCTTAATTGTCAAACAACGTTCAACAAACAGAGGGTCTCTTATCTCACCAACGGTTGCTGAAGAGAGGCCGATTCTCTGATAAGTTATTTAATGCTCCACACATCACGAGAAGGAGGTAACACATGAAAAAATTAGCATCATTAGTCGCAGCGCTGCTCCTGGCACTAACCGCAATACCCTCAGCCGAGGCAGCGTTCGTCATCGGTGGAGAAAACGGCTGGCAGTTGAGCACGGACGGTATCGTCGACGTTTTCTCCGTCTATCAGTCTACCAGTCCGAAGCCTTCAGGTGACAGGTTTACAACCTTTCTCAGCGGTTCTCCGGATCAGTTCCAGAATTTCGGGGTGAAGGTAGGGCTTCTGCCGTCGTTAATCGCATTCAACATCAAGGCCCCCACCGTCAATGGGGTCGACTCGAACGTACGGGTCGGTATCTATCCGAGTATTCAGAATAAGAACCAGGACACCAGATTTGAAGTCAATCCCAACATCGATTTCCGGGAATTCTACTACACCGCAAAGGGGACATACGGCGAATTGCTTGCCGGCCGTGCCCTGAACCTTTACCAGGCGAAAAACATCCTGACCGACATGACGCTCCTTACGGCAGGCGTTGTTCCGGCACCCGGCACCTCCACGACCCTGGGCCATATCGGCTACGGCTACCTCTACACCAACTTCGGCCCCCAGATCCGTTACACCACTCCCGATCTTAACGGCGTCAAGGTGGCCTTCAGTGTCAACGAGCCTTACAAGATCAGTTCCGATACCGCCAAGACCAACACCCCGCGCCTCGAAACCGAGATCTCCTACGCCACGGTCCTGAACGGCGGCACTACGCTGCAGGCTTGGGCGTCCGGCCTCTTCGAGACTGCAACCCGCAGTAAAGCGGCTGGCGTAGCACGTCCGGGTGAGCAGAACCAATCCATCGGCGGTGCGGCCGGCATCGAAGCCGGCTTCGGCGGCGTCGATCTTATGGCGTCCGGTTACGCCGGCGAGGGGCTCGGCATGATCAGTGCGCAGGACGGCGATGCGTTCGGTTCCTCATCGACGGATGCCGCCGGCAAGGAGCGGACCCATTTCGGCTTCCTGGTCCAGGCGACCTACAAGTTGACTCCCGATATCAAGATCGGAGCCAACTACGGGCAAAACCGCCAGGTAGAAAGCGATGACGACAAGACCAAGCGCGGCGTAGGCGGTTCCTTCTCCCCCATGAAGAAACAGGAAGCGGCAGTGGGCATGGTCACTTACAACTTCAACAAGTTCACACAATTCATCGTTGAGTACGCCTATGCCCAGAACACCTGGCATGACCGCGCCACGCAGCATTCCAACAGCGTTGCGATAGGCACGATGTTTTACTGGTAGGCCGGCCCTGAGACGGGTTGAGCAACGCCTTTAACGGCAAACTCTCAGTAAAGAAAGGAAGTCAGACAATGCCTAAATATGTCATCGAACGTGAACTTCCGGGAGCGGGACAATTAACCGCTGATACGCTGCAGGCCATTTCCCAGAAATCATGCGGCGTGCTCAAGGGACTTGGCCCACAGATTCAGTGGGTACAGAGCTACGTCACCGATAATAAGATTTACTGCATCTACATAGCGCCTAATGCAGAGATCGTGCTGGAGCACGCCAAACAGGGAGGCTTCCCCGCCAACAGCGTGGCCGAGGTGAGAACCATTATCGATCCAACCACTGCCGAGTAGCATCAAAGAAACCATTCGACATAATCTGGTCGAATTAACGCAGAAAAATTTTGCTATAATAAGGAGATAACAATGACGTTAGCACTGCTTCTTTTGATTTGCATGATGTGGGTTCCGGTCGGGTTGCTTTTCCTGGGCTCGGGTGAGGCCAAAAGTACCGGTTTTGTTACCGCTGTTGTGGGTGTAGTCGTTATCATAGGCGCTATTCTTCAGGCAGCAGTTTTTACCGATCCATTTACCGCCGGGCTGCTTTTCGTATTCGGCGTCCTTTATCTGCAGACTGCTCATGCTCTTCTGACTGGGCTGGAAGATATGCGTAGTGTCGGAAACGGCGCATTGGTTGTTGCCGTTGTATGTGCCGTATATGCGTATCTGTTTTTCACCGGCGGCGGCGTGAAGCCCGATGGCAAGACAATCATCGGCGTAACTCCCTACCTGGGATTCATGAACGTTACGTTCACCGTTATTTGCTTAACCGTTGTCGGCGTGACTTATGGCAAGGTCAACGCCAAGGTTGCTGCGTGGATGTTCCTTGTCCTGAGCTTCACCTGTCTCTTTGTTCCGGCTATCGGCCTTTTGGGATACGGAAAACTTCCGTTCTAGGCATAGGCAGAAACCACAAACCAACGCACATTGGAGGTATGCATGAAAAAGAGCGCCATAGTACTCATCACAGCATTGCTGCTGTCCCCCGCTGGATATATCTTTGCCCAGCAGACACATGAAGAGAAAGTGATTTGCGAGCTTGCGGCGAAAAATTGCCTCAATCGAATAGAAATCATTCAAAAGAAGGTTAAGAAATTAAATGACCAGATCAAGAAAGGCTCAAAGACTTATTCAGCGGAAGAACTGAAAAAGCTCGAGCAGAAGCTGCAAGAGACAAAGGATCTGCTGGACAAGCTGGAAGACGCCGGCAAGTAAGCAGGCAGCTGCCAAGTTCACCGTTGGCAACAAAAAGTGGGTCAGGTTTCAACAGCCGGCAGATGCCGGAGTTGGGACCTGACCCATTGCCTATTGCTGTCTTCTCCCCCAGGGGATTTGCCGAAGACCGGATTGTTGGGGTCTGTCCAAAATAAGCACGAAAGGGAGCAAACCATGGAAAAATCGGCTCGTCGGAAAAAGAGAATGGGAGCAGGATGGCTGCCTGATTTCTTGCGGTTCTTCATGCTTGCGATTGCGGGACTTCTGATCGTGTCATCCGGCACGGCCCTGGCCGGCAGGGATAAAACCATCTGGCAATCGCGCGACCAGTTCGTGGCAATCGAAAAACAGGATGGCGAAGGAACGGCAGCCAACGACCATCCGGCGAAGCTTTCCGCCGAGCAGCTCCGCAGCATGCTCGAATCGCTGGAAATCACGGAGAGCGGCAGAAACAAGGTGCTGCCGGTTTTTAACGAACCGGAACGTGAGATACTGGTTGAGATGCTCCGTGATGGGCTCAGCCAGGCGGGTCCCAAGGAGGACGTAACCTTCGCCGTTATCGGCCAATTCCCGGCATTGTTGGGTCTTGCCAGAGAACGCAAAGTAACCACCGGCAGGGTTTTTTACCGGGGAGGAGAACTGAACATCATTTTCGGCATGGTGCACCGGGATTTCAGGGACAACGAAGACCGGCGTCTCGCCCCCTTTGTCCCCGGCTCGCGAACGCGCCCGGCAGAACTTGGCGGGAGAATCTCGGCCGCCGCCGGTGAGCCCGGCTCTACTATGAAACGGGGAGACTGGATTGTATTTTCCCCTGCAAGCATCGGTTCCTCTCCCGGCATGCCCGGGGAATCCGCCACACCGGCAATAAAGCCGGAGCCGTCGGAACGTAGACCACCGGAGACGGACACTACCCGAAAACAAGAGAGCAAGCCCGCCAAGCAGGATAAACAGGGGAGAACCGTGGAAGAACGACTGATGCTCCTCAATGATTTGAGAAACAAAAAGCTGATCACCGAAGAGGAATACCGGTCCAAGCGCCTGGAAATCCTCAACGAACTGTAACCCGCAGCCCAACAATGGCCACAGACGAGGGAGAATGAGATGACAAACGGAAAAGTTACCGTAGTAGCAAGGTTCAAGGCCCGGCCGGGAATGGAAGAAACACTCCGTCGCGAACTGCTGGCCCTTATCGACCCCACCACAGCCGAAGATGGGTGTATCAACTACGATTTACACCAGTCAGCCGACGACAAGGCACTGTTCATGTTCCACGAAAACTGGCTGAGTCGCGAGGATCTGGATGACCATCTGCAGATGCCTTATCTACAGGCATTCCTGGCCAGGACCGATGAATTGCTGGCTGAACCGGCAGAGATCAGCCTCTGGAAGATGATCAGCTGATCCCTGTTGTGGGGCGATGACTGATCGCGTATCTGCCGGGAGACCCATAATGATGGAATCAAAATCGCTATGGTCGAAAGGGAAAATACAAGGACGCAAAACATATTGTAGAGTTTAATCACCTGCGCTGGGAGCGCTGGTTGCGCCATCTGTACATTTTGTGGATTTTAACCACAACAAGAACTAAATACAGGTGGTTTTCCATCGCTCACAGCATGGGGACTTTCACCTCAATGGGGATTTAGACCACATTTCCGCCATGTTGTATCACTCTCTTCACCTCTCACCGAGACAATCGACAACATGCCACTCCAGCTAGTATCGCCCCGCAAACAGTGATGTCAGAGCTACCCAACCCCGTAAACCCCAGTTTTTACGGGAATTGCATACATTACACACAATAACCCCATGGAAAAACAGCGTTTTCTTGAAACCAACAATTAATGAGAGTTTGGCGCAGCTTTTGCTAAAAAGCGATGGTAACGATTTAGCGCCCTACCAGACAGCCGGTTCTTCAGCATCGACGGCATCAGGAAATGAGTCTATGAAAAACACCAAGATGACACTCTCCACCGAAACGATGAACCTCGACTTCGTTCGCAAGGTGGAGTCCCTCTCCGGCAGTTCGGTACGGCGCTGCTTCCAGTGCGGCAAGTGCACGGCCGGCTGCCCCATGCGAAGCTTCATGGAACACCCGCCCAACCGGATCATGCGCCTGTTGCAGCTCGGCCAGTGGGAGCGGATTCTGGCCGGTCGATCCATCTGGTACTGCGCCTCGTGCGAGACCTGCTCCACCCGCTGCCCCAACAAGGTGGACCTGGCAGCGATCATGGATGCGCTGCGCAAACTCTCCTGGGACGCCAACGGCCCCTCCAAGGAGAGCTATGTCCAGCTCGCCAACCGGCTCTTCATCGAGAACATAAAAACCTACGGCCGCCAGTACGAGATGCGGCTCGGCGCCGTGTTCAACGTCAAGAGCGGGCAGTTCCTGAAGGACCTGCTGCTCGGCCCCAAGCTCCTCTCCCGGGGGAAGCTTAAAATGTTCCACTCCAAAAACAAGAACATCACCGAGATTGAAAATATCTTCAACCGGATCGAAGAGATGCGGAAAACCGTTTTATGAGTTTTATGAGTTTTATGAGTTTTATGAGTTTTATGAGTTTTATGAGTTTTATGAGTTTTATGAGTTTTATGAGTTCGATGAGTTATGGTGTTGAACCCATGTAACTCAATAAACTCAATAAACTCAATAAACTCAATAAACTCAATAAACTCAATAAACTCAATAAACTCAATAAACTCAATAAACTCAATAAACTCAATAAACTCAATAAACTCAAAGAACTCAAAGAACTCAAAGAACTCTATGAACTCTACAAACTCAAAACTCACCTACTCCTACTATCCCGGCTGCTCACTGCACGCCTCGGGCAAGGAGTACGACATATCCACCCGCGGTCTGTTCAAGGCGCTGAAGATCGGTCTCAAGGAAGTGCCGGACTGGCTCTGCTGCGGCGCCACCCCGGCCCACAACGTGGACGAACTGTTGTCGCTCTCCCTGTGCGCCAAGAACCTCTCCCTGGCCGACGAAGTCAAGGGGGACCTGGCAGTCGCCTGCGCCGCCTGCTTCTCCAGACTCAAGACCACCCAGCACAGACTGGCCGACAACCCGGAGAAGCGCAAGCAGGTGGAGCACGCCATTGCCGGCAGCGTACCGGAGAAGAAGGTCAAGCACCTGCTGGAGATCCTGGCCAAAGACTACGGCCTGGAGCAACTCCAGGAAGCGGTGCAAAAGCCCCTCTCCGGCCTCAAGGTAGCCTGCTACTACGGCTGCCTCCTCACCCGGCCCCCAGAAGTGCCGGAACTGGACTGCACCGAAGCCCCGACCATCATGGAGCGGGTCATCGGCGCCACCGGAGCCGAGACCGTCGCCTGGAGCCACCGGCTCGAGTGCTGCGGCGCCAACTTCACCCTGTCGCGCCCCGGCGTGGTATTGAAGCTTTCGGGCGACATCCTCGCCTCGGCCAAAGCGGCCGGCGCCGACTGCCTCATGGTCGCCTGTCCGCTTTGCCACGGCAACCTGGACATCCGCCAGAAGGAGATCGAAGAGGCCACCGGCACCCGTTACAACATGCCGGTCTTCTACATGACCCAGCTCCTGGCCCTGGCCGTCGGGGTTCCAGCAGCCAAACTCGGCTTCAACAGCATGATGGTCAGTCCCTTGCCGTTATTAAAAGAAAAGAACCTACTGTAGGGGCGGGGTTTCCCCGCCCTGTTGGAACAATGCGAAAAAAGGACGGACCCCCGCCCTGTTGGAACAATGCGAAAAAAGGACGGACCCCCGCCCTGCCGGAACAACGATAAATAAGGGCGGGAAGACCCCGCCCCTACAAGGAATTGATGCATGTCCAGAATCGGCGTATTCGTCTGCCACTGTGGTGAAAACATATCCAGAACCGTTGACGTGGAACGGGTAGCCCGGGAAGCGGGAGCGCTCTCCGGCGTCGCTTTTGCCACCGACTACAAGTACATGTGCTCCGACCCGGGGCAAAACCTGCTCAAAAAGGCCGTTGCCGAGCACAATCTCGACGGCATCGTCGTTGCCGCCTGCTCCCCGCGGATGCACGAGAAGACCTTCAGGAAAGCTGCCCAGAGCGCGGGTCTGAACCCCTTTTTGTGCGAGATGGCCAACATCCGCGAGCACTGCTCCTGGGTCCACGAGGACCGGGAAGAAGCCACGGCCAAGGCGAGCGAGATCGTCGCCATGCTGGTCGAGCGGGTGAAGAAGGACAAGAAACTTGCACCCATCACCGTCCCGATCACCAAAAGGTCGCTCGTCATCGGCGGCGGCATCGCCGGCATCCAGGCAGCCCTGGACATCGCCGACGCCGGCCACCAGGTGGTGCTGGTCGAGCGGGAGCCCTCCATCGGCGGCCACATGGCCCAGCTCTCCGAGACCTTCCCGACCCTGGACTGCTCCCAGTGCATCATGACCCCGAAGATGGTCGACGTGGCCAACCACCCGAACATCACCCTTCATACCTACAGCGAGATCGAGAACGTCGACGGCTACATCGGCAACTTCCAGATCACCATCAAGAAGAAGGCCCGCAGCGTCGACATGGCCAAGTGCACCGGCTGCGGGATCTGCATGGCCAAGTGCCCGCAGAAGAAGATCCCCAACGCCTTTGACCGGAATATGGGAATGCGCCCCGCCATCTACGTCCCCTTCCCCCAGGCCGTCCCCAACACCCCGGTCATCGACCGGGAGAACTGCACCTGGTTCAAGACCGGCAAGTGCGGGGTCTGCCAGAAGGTCTGCGGCCCCGGAGCCGTTGACTACACCCAGGAAGATGAACTCATCGTGGAAAAGGTCGGGGCCATCGTCGTCGCCACCGGCTTCGAGCTCTACGACATCACCGAAAAGCCCAAGGGCTCCCCGATCAAGGGGTATGGCGAATTCGGCCACGGCAAGATCCCCGACGTCATCGACGGCATGACCTTCGAGCGGCTCGCCTCGGCATCCGGCCCCACCGGCGGCAAGATCCTCCGCCCCTCAGACGGCAAGGAACCGAAACAGGTGGTCTTCATCCAATGCGTCGGCTCCCGCGCCAGGGAAAAGGGGATCTCCTACTGCTCCAAGATCTGCTGCATGTACACCGCCAAGCACACCATGCTCTACAAGCACAAGGTGCACGACGGCCAGGCCTATGTCTTCTTCATGGACGCGAGAACACCGGGCAAGGGATACGACGAGTTCTGGCGGCGGGCCGTGGAGGAAGAAGAAGCGGGCTACATCCGCGGCATGGTCTCCCGCCTCTACCAGAAGGGGGACAAGGTCGTGGTCATGGGGAGCGACATCTCGGTCGGGGTCCAGGTGGAGATCGAGGCGGATCTGGTAGTCCTGGCCACCGCGGTCCAGCCAAGGCAAGGCGCCGACACCCTGGCCCAGAAGCTGGGGATCTCCTACGACAAGTACAACTTCTACTCCGAGGCCCACGCCAAACTCCGCCCCGTTGAATGCGCCACAGCCGGAATTTATCTCGCCGGCGCCTGCCAGGGGCCGAAAGATATCCCCGACACCGTCTCCCAGGCGAGTGCCGCCGCAGCCAAGGTGATGACCCTCTTCTCCAGGGACGAGCTCGAAAGAGAGCCGATCGTCGCCAAGGTGAACGAGAAAAATTGCGTCGCCTGCTTCTACTGCAAGAAGGTCTGCCCCTACGGCGCGGTAGAGGAAAAGGAGATCAGGGACAGAAACGGCAACCTGATAAGAGTCGTGGCCTACGTCAACCCCGGCGTCTGCGGCGGCTGCGGCACCTGCCAGGCCACCTGCCCGTCCAAATCGGTGGAGCTGGACGGCTATACCGATGAACAGATCGTGGCGATGATAGAAGCGTTATAAAACCGGTTCGAGGTTCGAGGTTCGATGTTGAAAAACAAGAACCGAACCTCGAACCTCGAACCTCGAACCTCGAACCTCGAACCTCGAACCTCGAACAGGATTGTTATGAAACACGACTTCGAACCAAAGATAGTAGCCTTCGTCTGCACCTGGTGCACCTACGCCGGGGCGGACCTGGCCGGCACCAGCCGAATGCAGTACCCTTCAAACGTGAGGGTCGTCAAGTTCCCCTGCACCGGCCGCATCGATCCGGTCTTCATCCTCAAGGCCTTCCAGAAAGGGGCCGACGGGGTGCTCGTCTCCGGCTGCCATCCGGGGGACTGCCACTACATGGCCGGCAACTTCCACGCCCGCCGTCGTTTCGCCGCCTTCAGGAAGCTCCTGGAATTCGTCGGCGTAGATCTCTCGCGCCTCCAGTTCTCCTGGGTCTCCGCAGCCGAAGGGGGGAAGTGGGTCGAGGTGGTGACCGAGCTCACCGAGCGTGTCCGGGCCATGGGGCCGATGCTTGAATTCAAGGAGCTGGAGATTGAGGAGTGCTGGTCGGGGAAGATTGATACCCCGGAGCTTAAAGAAGCGTACAACAACATTTAACGACTACATTCACCACTAAGACACTAAGAGCACAAAGAAAGACTAAAGTCTAAAACCCGTTTTTTTGGTTTTCTTCGTGTCCTTAGTGCCTTAGTGGTGAGAACGGTTTAGGAAATCATGACCAACACAGCACAACAACTCGACACAACCCCGCTGGTGGACACCGGCTACTACGCTGCCGTTACCGAGGCGATCCGGGCGGAGGCCGCCAGGCTCCTGACCGACGGTACCGTAGCCGCGGTGATCGGCTACCAGGCGGGCAAGAGGAAAGGCACGGCCATGCCTGCCATCATCACCGACCCTGCCCGGGCGAATGACCTGATCTTCTCCCCGGCCTGCGTCAACAACCTGGCCCTCTACCTGACCAAGGCGAAGAAGGATATCCGGAAGACGGGAAAGGTGGCGATCGTCGCCAAGGGGTGCGATATGCGTGCCCTGGCGGGACTGATGGGTGAATCCCAGCTGAAGCGGGAGGACGTCCACATCATCGCCGTTGCCTGCGCCGGGGTGAAGGGGAGCGGCGCCGCAACCGGCGAGCCGCTGACCACCGCCAACATCGCGAAGAAATGCCGGGAGTGCACGGTACGCGAGCCGAAAGGAGCCGATTCTGTCGCCGGCAGTCTCCCCTCCCTGCCGGAATTGTCCCCGGTGGAAGCTGAGGAGCTGGCACGGCTCGAAGCGATGACACCCCGGGAGCGCTGGTCGTTCTGGAAGGAACATTTCTCCCGCTGCGTGCGCTGTCTGGCCTGCCGGAGCATCTGCCCCTTCTGCTACTGCGAACAGTGCATGTGCGACCGTAACCGCCCCCAGGCGGTTGAGACAAGCCCGCGTCCGGCGGGAAACATGGCGTGGCACATCGTCCGGGCCATGCACCTCTCCGGCCGTTGCGCGGGGTGCGCCGAATGCGAGCGAGCCTGCCCGATGGACATTCCGCTGAACCTCCTCAACCGGAAGATGGCAAAGGAGCTGAAAGAGCTCTACGGTCATGAGGCGGGGCTTGAGCCGAAGGAGAAGGGGCCTTTGGCGGAGTACAGAGAGGACGACGATCAGTCGTTCATAAAATAACAGCAATTCTGCCACAGAGGCACGGAGACACAGAGATTCACAGAGAAAAGCTGAAAAACAATGGTACGCGGAAAAATCGGATCAAGTCGGATCAAACAAAACCGAAAACATGTTTTTGATTTTTCTCTGAGTCTCCGTGGCTCTGTGGCAAAAATCTAAGCGAGATCATATGCCGAAAACAATAACCGAACAGAACCTCCGTCTCCTCGTCGATACCCTGCTGAAAGAAGGGGCAAGAGTAGTCGCCCCGAAGCAGGCGGGCACCATGGCCCTCTATGAGCCGCTTAAAAGTGGCGACGAGCTGGCGCTCGGCGCCCTTCCGCGCAGGTCCGCCAAGGAAACGTTCTTCCCCCTCTGCGAGACCATCCTCACCTTTGAAAAGGACAAGGGCGGTGTGAGGGTAAACGACGTGGACCCGGCCTCCTTCCCGGAAACCGTGCTGCTCTGCGCCCGGCCGTGCGATGCGGCAGCTCCGTCGATCCTCGATGCGGTCTTCTCCTGGGATTACAACGACGAGTTTTACCTGGAGAGGCGCAGAAAAACGACCATTATCGGGCTTGCCTGCACGACTGCCGATGACGCCTGTTTCTGCACCGCTGTCGGTCTTTCCCCGGCGGATACCAGGGGCTCGGACCTGTTCCTCACCCCGCTTGAGGGTGGCGGTTACGCAGCCCAAGCCGTCACCGACAAGGGGAAGGAGCTTCTGGAGAAACGGGCGCAGTTCTTCAGCGACGCCGGTTCGGCAAAGCCGCTGCCGCCGGCCGAACCGGCGGGAGAATCGCTCGACCTGGAAAAGATAAAGAGCTGGCTCGACAACAACTTCGAGAACCCGCTCTGGACGGAGATCGCCGATCGGTGCGCCGGTTGCGGCGCCTGCGCCTTCCTCTGCCCGGCCTGCCACTGCTTCGACATAGTGGACGAGGGGACCGAGGCCAAGGGGGCCAGGCGGAAGAGCTGGGACGCCTGCGGCTTTGCCAAGTTCACCAACCACGCCTCGGGGCACAACCCGCGGGATATGCAGAACAAGCGTTACAGAAACAGGATCATGCACAAGTTCAAGTATTACGGCGACAAGTTCGGCCAGACGCTCTGCACCGGCTGCGGCAGGTGCATTCGTGCCTGTCCGGTCGGGATCGATATCAAGGCGGTATTGGACGAAATCAACAGCAAATAAAGCGGTTCGACGTTCGACGTTCGAGGTTCGACGTAAGAAAACCTTGAACATCGAACATCGAACATCGAACGGGTTCCAAAATGTGCGATAACAAAAACATCTACCTCCCCCACCTCGCCACCATCGAAGAAATCGTCGACGAAACCCCGGACGTGCGTACGCTGCGCCTGGTCTTCCAGGATGAGCAGGTGCGGGAGAACTTCTCCTTCCGCGCCGGCCAGTTTGCCGAGTACTCGGCCTTCGGCGCCGGCGAATCCACCTTCTGCATCGCTTCCTCGCCGACCCGCAAGGGTTACATCGAGTGCTGTTTCAGGGCCACGGGACGGGTCACGGAGTCGCTGCGGCAACTGGAGGTGGGAGACACGATGGGGGTGCGCGGCCCTTACGGCAACTCGTTCCCCATCGAGGAGTTCGAGGGGAAAAGCCTCGTCTTCGTCGCCGGCGGCATCGCCCTCCCCCCGCTGCGAACGGTGATCTGGAACTGCCTCGACCTGAGGGACAGGTTCAAGGATATCACCATCGTCTACGGTGCCAGGACGGAGGCGGATCTGGTCTACAAGCGGGAGCTTGAGGAGTGGCAGGAGCGGGGGGACGTGAACCTGGTGAAGACGGTGGATCCGGGGGGGAACGGTCCCGACTGGGACGGCAAGGTCGGCTTTGTCCCCACCATCCTGGAAGAGGCGACGCCAAGCGCGCAAAACACCATCGCCCTTGTCTGCGGACCGCCGGTGATGATCAAGTTCACCCTGCCGGTGCTGGAGCGGCTCGGCTTTACCGATGACGCCATCTACACCACCCTGGAGAACCGGATGAAATGCGGCCTGGGCAAATGCGGCAGATGCAACGTGGGGAATACCTATGTCTGCAAGGACGGGCCGGTCTTCACCGCCAAGCAGGTGAAGGCTATGCCGCAGGAGTTCTAAGTGATGAAGCATGTGTCGTTCTTTATAGTTTCCATCAGGATGACAAGGGAGTGACCGATGGGAAAACAGAAAAAGAAAATCGTGAGCAATGTTGTCTGTGTCCGGGTGAGCGACAACGAAATGGAATGTATTCGGGAACTCATGAAGGTTACCAAGAAGAACGCTTCTTCCGTGTTGCGAGAGGCTGTTAAAAGCATTATAATGCCGGCTGCCTGAGCCGATGCCTCACTATTGCACGTCTCAACAATGGGAGCTTCCATGAACAGCAATCAAGGAATGCAGTCACCATTGTCCCCCCCTGCCCTGCCTCCTCATCGAAGGGCCTATCCGAGCAAGCTCTTTGTCGAAGCCACCACGCGCTGCAACCTCGGCTGTTTCATGTGCGTCAAACAGACCGATGGCTGCGGGATGACCGAGGGGGACCTGACGCCTGGCATCTTCGCCGCAGTGGAACCCGCCCTTCCCCATCTCGAAGCGCTGATACTCAACGGCATCGGGGAACCGCTGCTTAATCCGCATCTGGCGGAATTCATCCGCAAGGCCAAAAGGCTAATGCCCGCAACGGGCTGGATCGGCTTCCAATCCAACGGGCTGCTGCTCACCAACCTCCGGGCCATTTCCCTGGTCGAAGCGGGCCTGGACCGTATCTGCCTCTCCATGGACGCTGCATCACCTGAAACGTTCCGTAAGGTCCGGGAAGGTAGCGACATTCCCGACATCGAACACGCGATGGCAGCGCTCAACGCAGCCAAGGAGCGCTGCAACAGGCCGGAAGTCCGGGTAGGAATCGAATTCGTACTCATGCGGAGCAATCTCGGGGAACTCCCAGCCGCGCTCCGCTGGGCCGCTGAGCATGGCGCCACCTTCGCCGTCGTGACCCATGTTCTTCCCTACGACGACCAGCACGCGGACGAGGCCGCCTATGGCTCATGCTCAGCCGCTGCAATCGCCCTGTTCGGCAGCTACAGGGCGATTGCAGCGCAACAAGGGCTGGATATCTACCGGTATTTCGAAGCACGCTGGAAGTACCGGAGAAATCCCGATGAACAGAAGCTGGTGGCCGTTATCGAGGCCATGAAGGCTGAAGCGGATGCGCGCGACATCTTCGTTGACATGAAAAAGCTTCTCCAACTGGATACCCGCCGGATTGAGGATGTTGTTGCGGTATTTGCCCAGGCCCGGGCAGTCGCCCTGGAGTGTGGCCTCGATCTCAGACTGCCGGAGGTCACCCTGCGGGAAAAGCGCCATTGCAGCTTCGTTGAAGACGGAGGCGCCTTCATTTCCTGGGAAGGGAATGTTTCCCCCTGCTATTTTCTTTGGCACCGCTACCGCTGCTTTGCCAGCGGCTGGCACCAGCAGGTGCAGCCCAAAGTGTTCGGCAACCTGGCTGAGCAGGGCATGCTGGAAATTTGGAACGATCCGGCCTTCCGGTCATTCCGGGAACAGGTGGTCGACTATGATTACCCTGATTGCTCCAGTTGCACCCTCGCCCCCTGCGACTACGTCCAGACCGAACGATTCGAACAGGACTGCCACATCAGAGATATCCCCTGTGGCGCCTGCCTCTGGTGCATGGGAATCTTTCAGTGTCTCCAGTGATACGACAGGCTAAAACCCTTTAAAGTCGGTAAGGGGAAGGACCGTGACCCCCTGGAGGTTGGGTGTCAGGGCAACATCCTCCACCGTCTGGTTGATTTCCGGTTCGTCAAAAACTATCCGCACCGTATCGCCGCGACGGTTGCCGAGCTCGATCGAAGCAGGAAATGCCACTCCGTTTACGTTCTGGTAATCTTTGTAGACAACTTCGTCGCCATCGTCGGTTACCTTCCGCTGCATAAGCCCGTTGCGGTCGAAATAGATCCGCTCCCTGCGACCGTCGGCCATGGGTATGTCCATTGAATCCGACGACGGACCGGTCTGCGGCGGACGCTCCACCACCCATTTCATCATCGCCAGGCTTTTCAAACCGCCACGGTCGGGCAATTCGGACAAAAGGCCGCTGTAGGCAGTCTGTTTCGAAGGGATGAGGCAGGTAAACCGCTCGCTGTCGCTGAATACTTCGAGCAGGGTAAGGCCGAACGGCGAGAGGACGGCCAGGTGAAACCGGTCGGGTTGCTTGAAGATCAGGTAACCACGGCCGCCGGTGCTCCGGTCTGCGGTCTTGACGGAGATGGAAATGGAGGACTGGAGGGTTTCCGCCTCCCTGCCGGGCACTATGCCGCTGAGCGGCTTCTGTATGGTGGCGCAACCGGCAAAGAAGAGAATGGTGACCGAAATGAAAAATCGGGAAATGCTACTGGACACGAAAGGTTCTCCTTCTCACTTCACCCCACCGATACCGATGCTGTCCGCGATATTGACTGCCAACGCCCTGACCTGCGCCGGGTACATGATGCCTAAACCTGCCAGAACGCCTATCAACAGGAAAAGACAAAGAATGATGATCGTTGTTTTCGTAAAATACTGGTTAAGGATCTTTTCCGTTTTGGTATAAATCCGAGCTTTACAGATGGGGCAGGTCTTTGATCCTATGCTGATCGCATTCCTGCACGACGGGCAATTCATGAGGCGGCTTTTTTCCACCTTTACAGCAGTGGCGGCTCTGCTGGTTTTCGTCCCATCTGCTTCTCTCATGCCTGCCTTCAGGCATTCTTTAGCCTTGGCATTATAAGTAATCGACCCCTTGATTTTGTCGTACATCTCTTTGACAAGCACCATGCTGTTTCTGGCGTGCTCACGCACCGCCGGATCCAGTGACGCCAGGTTTTTTCTGTATTCCTCCGTCAATAACTTATACGCCCGCTCAATCTGCTCGGGAGAATCATCGATCGAGATCCCCATTGCCTTATAGCAGAGTATCACATCCGTCAGCTCTTTGTCTTGATCAACATCGCCCATATGCCTGGGACCTCCTTATAGTGAAAGCTCGACCACTCCATAACATTACACAATCACTCGCAACCTCTTACCTGGGCGGCTGTTGATGAACACCCGCCGCCAAGTCTAGGAGTCTGTCGGACTTAGGGAATCGTAGCGAGAGAATGGCAAATCGAGGACAGATTTTCGGAAATTTGAGAGCGAATAGTGGACCTATTTGTCGAAAATTTCCGGAAATATGGACCGATTTTCCGTTCTCGCAGTAGATTCATTCCTAAGTCCGACAGGCTCCTAGATACACGTCCAGCCGATAGCCGGCCTCGGCAGCCTGTTCCAGAAGCAGAGTGGTCTGCCGGTAGAAACGGGGCAACAAAGCCGGCGCCTCCCGGCTCTCAGCAACCTCCCCGTAAGCTCTGAGCACCGCTGCCAGAAAGAGGCTGCGAAGCAGGAACTCCAAACGCTCCTTGTTGCACCACCGGCGGCCGTCGCTTACATGGACCAGACAGAACTGCTGCACAAGCGGATCGTCGAACAGCATTTGCAGCCGCCCCGTTTCCGGGAGATCAAGGAACCCCTGCCAGCGAACCATAAGCCGCAAAAGGATAATGGAATCGGCCGGCGCCAGGGACGCAGGTTCGGCATCCGGCCGGCCGGCCGCGGCACAAAGAACTTCTTCCACCGCACGTTCAAGACCGAACTCATGCAATATTTCGGCCGAACGAACCTCCCAGCCGGTCTTCTCATTCAGCATTCCAAGCCGGTGAAAGAAAAGCCAGGCAACGGCAACGATTTGCGGCGCGCCGGCGCCGGACATGGCTTGCAATGCCAGTCTCCGGGCGGCAGCAACCTCTCCGTCGCCTTCTTCCGTTGCCAGGCCGCCAAGAAAAGCAAGCTCCCGGGCAATTGCAGAGACGATCGCCCGAACCTGCTCCCATCCTTCCACGTAAACGGCCAGTGCCTCAAGAAATGCCGTAAACCGCGCTGCATGCGGCTCCCATGCCGGACTTTCCGCTTTTCCCGTGACGGCAAATTCCCCGGAAAGCAAAATCGGTCGATCGGCGAGAAGCTGGCGCGCAAGGTCGATCACCCCCTTGAACCTGACCTGCTTGATCTCCTCGTCGATGCTCGCGACCGGCCTGCCGCCAAGATCATGGCAGAGCCGTCCCCAGGTACCGTAGTCGTCATCGATAATCTCGCGGAAATCGAGGAAAGCGTGGTATTCGAAGGCCTCAAGCTCGACGAAGAGCCCTTTTTCATAAAGTTCGCGTCCTGAACGGATATACTCCAGGCCGGTCGCATAATCGCGGAAACCGTAGTAATAGCGGCCGTCGGGATTAAAGTCCAGCGCGGAACCCAAGGTCTTCTGCACCAGTGCAGTTTCCCCCGCCCCGTCTTTTACGGCAATGGACGTGGAGGTGCGTATCCAGCCGGCTGTTTCTGCGAACTTGTTGTGGTAGAGGATGATCCCCCGTTCGGAATCTTTCCGGTTGGAGTAGGCAAAGACATCCTCGTTCACGTGGCCGCCGGCGAAGAAATCGTAGAAAACGAAGTTCTCGGAACCGCTGAACAGCCAGCGCTTGCGCATCAGCGGGAATATCTTCTCTTCATGCATCCGCACCATGTGCTCGTCCACCGGTTCGTCCCAGTATGAGCGCCGGTACTCCATGCCGTATTTCTCGTGGAACCCCTCGATCTGGCCGTGGCCGATCATGGGGAGTCCCGGCATGGTGACGAGCAGCACGCAGGCGCCGAAGTACTTCCCCTCCTTGCCGAACTGCTCCACAGCGGTCTTTTCGTCCGGATTGCTCATGAAGTTGACGAAGCGCGGCAGGATGCGGTGGTCGTATTCGAGGACGTTCTTCAGCGTCTGGCGATACTTGGCATTCTCCTCCATCTTGAGCATGTTCATGAAGGCGCTGTTGTAGACCCGGTGCATGCCGAGGGTGCGGACGAAATACCCCTCCATGAGCCAGAACGCCTCGGCGAGAAGGAGCGTATCCGGCGCTTCGGCAGCTACCCGGTCGACCACCTCGCGCCAAAACTCTTCAGGGAAGGCGGCGTCGAACTCCTCCCGGCTCATGCAGTGCTCAGCGCGCGACGGAACTCCGCTGCCGAGCCCGGGCTGGGGGTACCAGAGGCGCTGGTAATGCTTCTTGGCCAGGGTCATGGCAGCATCGAAACGGATGATCGGGAACTGCCGGGCAACGTGGAGGATGGTCTGGATTACCGTCTCCCGCACCTGTGGAATGAGGTAGTTGAGCTGGGCGGTATCGTTCCAGGGGGTGGAGGTGCCGTCGTTGCCGTGGTAGATGTAACGGGTCCGGCCGTCGCGGTGGTCGTAGTGTTTGAACACCACTGCCGCGTCCCGCTTGTCCCAGTAACCGTCCTCGATGTGGAGGCTGACTTCGGGGGAAAAGGAGAGGTCGGGGCCGTTGAAGGAGTAAGAAGGGTACGGCGGATAATCCAGCTGGACGAACCAGTCGGGGTGCTCGATGGTCCATTTGGAGTAGATGCCGGTGTGATTCGGCACCATATCGCTCGCCAGGCGGATGCCCCGCTGACGGCATCGCTCCTTGAGGCTTGCGAGTGCCTCCGCCCCTCCCAGGTCATGGGCGATGACATAGTCGTAGAGCGAGTAGGCGGAAGAGATGGCATCCGGGTTGCCGGCAATCTGCTTGATCCGTTGCGAAGCCGGCGACCGCTCCCAAAGGCCGATCAGCCAGAGGCCGGTAAATCCCCAGCGGGAGAGGGTATCGAGCTCCTCGTCCGGCACCTGGTCGAGACGGTGGATGGCACGCCGGTACTTCCGGGACAACTGGTCGAGCCAGACGTAGACCATTTTGGCCAGCATCACCACGTTGGCCATCCAGTCGGCGTCAGGAGAGAAGCGCTCGTACTCGGGATAATGGTCACCCGGACCCCGGCCGAACTTCGGCACCGCAATCCCCCCCGGCTCCCCACGCGGGGCAAAAATTCGCGACTCTTCATGGACGACGGTGAATGCAGAGGAAATCTCAAGGAGCAGTTCCGGAGGCAGAATTGCATGCCAGTTTTGCCTGATGTATTCCAGTTGATCGTAAAGCGAGGCGGGCGATGACTTAAGCGGTGCACGTAAAAGGTCCGGCAGGGACAGGCCAAAGGGCTTAACCGGCAAAGCTCGGGCCAGTTCCCGTTCCATCCCTTCCACTGCGAGACGGTAATCGCTTCTGGCAGCAAGCTCGCTATCGTCCAACAATCTGCGGAAATCTTCCACCGCCCGGTTTTCTCCTGCCAGGGCAAGCAGCAGCAGCTCTTTGGCCCCCAGCTTCTTTCTGCCATGCTGCGGATCGTCGTCTGCCAGCCAGATCGTCAGCTCGGCTGCATCACCGAACAATTGGGCAGTACCGGGAAAAAGCGCTACAAAGTTTTCCAGCACAGTATAAAGCCTTTCGGAATCACAGGCAAATCCGGCGGAAGCCAACGCCTGATCGAGAACACCGGGGTGCTGTTCCTCGGTGTAAAGGTCTATGACATGGCGAAAGACAGTGGTGAGCAGGGCATACAGCTTCAATTGCCCAGCCTGCACCGGCCGATCTCCGGATCTGGTCAGCCTGTCTCCCAGGCCGCGAAAGAACATGATTTCCGGCAGCCGACGCGCCCGAACCTCTCTGGACACAGGCGCCATCTCCAGCGTCTTCCACATTTTTTTTCGTATCTGGATACCGAAGGGAAAATATTCCGCCCTGTCTTTTCGCACTCTCATTTACACCTCAGTCAGAAACCGCCAGCGGCTCAGGAAAACATCAGCCCTGTTCCGGTTATTCACCCTTGAAGGCCTTGCCGACATCCTTACCCATACGCTTGAAGGCCTTGCCGGTTGCCTTGCCCGAATCCTTGAACGCCTTCCCCACCGCTTTGCCGGATTTTTTCGCGACCTTGCCGGTGGCCTTCCCCATCTGCTTGAAGCCTTTGCCGACGTTCTTTCCACCCTGTTTGAATCCTTCTTCGGCATTAACCGCAGTAATGAACATTAGCAGACAGATTGCAGTAATGGCTAGTTTTTTAATCATAACGTCTCCCGCGCAGGCCAGCCCTGCCTTAGTGTTTTACATGTTTAGCCACCGGAGCATTATACCGTATCAGTGCAGGGTTGCCACTCTTTTTCAGGCGTCCGGCCGGCACGGTTGCCCATGTACGAGGCAGATAGCCGGTGACAGACAACTTAAAAAGCTATATCACCGCAGATAAAAAGCGTCAAGCGCTCTTGCCGGCACGAAACGGGGTCTGAGCACAAATACACGCGGGGGAACCATCACTTCGACGGTCCGCCCAGACGACCAGACAGCCGCACCGTTTGTGTTTGCTTTATTCCATCAAACAATTTAGCATAGGCGCCATTACGTCCCTGCCACAATACTCACCCCGAAGGAGCACCATTGAAAGCCCTGTTTGTCCATCCCCACGGCAAGAACTGGTTGGGGACCATGAAGGATATCAGTTCCATCTTCAACCTGATGCCGCCGCTGGGCATGATGAGCATTGCCGCCTACCTGGAGGCAAGGGGGATGGAGGTGGAGCTGATCGACTGTTACGCCCATCCCGTCTCCACGGCAGAGCTGGTTGCCGGGATCATCGCAAAAGCGCCCGACGTGGTCGGCTTTTCCTGCACCACCTCTTCATTCCTGGAAGGATACCAGATAGCGCTCCGCCTCAAGGAGCTGGCGCCGCAGATCAGGGTGGTGTTCGGCGGCGCCCATGCCTGCTCGGTCGGGGTATCCCTCCTGGACGATTTTCCGGCCATCGATTACCTGGTTATCGGAGAAGGAGAGGTAACCTTTTTTGAACTGCTGGCCAGCGGCTTCAGCGGCGTGGAGGCGATCCCGGGAATCGGTTTCCGCCTGGACGGCAAAGGGGCGTTCAGCGGCAATCGCGAACATATCGCCGACCTCGACACCCTCCCCTTCCCCGCCTATCGCCGGCTGGCCGATTTCCCCGGCCGCTACAACCTTCCGCTGTTCAGCTACCCCCACGCCCCAAACACCAGCATCATTTCCAGCCGGGGCTGCCCCTACAACTGCAGCTACTGCGACAGATCCGTGTTCAGCCGAGGCTTCCGCTTCAACTCCCCCGCATACATCTTCGAGCACCTGAAGTATCTGCACCGGGATTTCGGCATCCGCCACGTCTTTTTCTACGACGACCTGTTCACCTTCGACCGCAACCGCGTCGAAGAACTGTGCCGCCTGCTGGTGGACAGCCGGCTGCCGGTAACCTACAACTGCATCGCCCGGCTTGAACATGTGGATTGCGAACTGGTGGGTCTGCTCAAGAAGTCCGGCTGCTGGCAGGTAAACTTCGGCGTCGAATCCGGCGACCCGGAGATCCTGAAAAAACACCGCAAGTACATGGCGCTGGACGCTGTGCAGCAAAAGCTCCGGATGGTCGGGGATGCCGGAATGAGGGTCAAGGGACTGTTCATGGTCGGGCTGCCGGGAGAGGATGAAACAGCGATCCGGCGCACCATCGACTATGCCCTGACACTGCCGCTGGACGAAATCAACGTGACCAAGTTCACCCCGTTCCCCGGAGCGCCCATCTACCGGAACATCCGTGAGCAGGGGGAATTCAATGAAGAATGGCCGGCAATGAACTGCATGAACTTCGTCTTCATCCCCCACGGAATGACGAAGGCGCAGCTGGAGGACCTCTACAACGAATTCATCCGCCGCTTCTACCGCCGCAGCCGGATTCACTGGGGCTACACCAGGATGATCTGGAAATCGCCCCACAGCATAGCCATGTTCCTGCGCAACCTGCCGGAAATCCTCAGGTTCGAGATGCAGCAGAAATGGTAATCCTATAAAAAGCATTTTAGCCACGAATTTTCACGAATTCGCACGAATATACAAGCTCTTGTGATGCGGAAGACACTCACCAGATCGGTGACAACTCAAGACTTAATAAGGGGTTAAAAACATTCGTGTTTATTCGTGTCATTCGTGGCTAACTGCCGTTTGGGGGGTAATAGTTGACTGGACTCACGAAGGGGCGCATATGCACGGACCTGGACAAAAATATCTGCTTTCTGCGATTGCCGGTTTGGTAATCCTGCTCGGCAGCCATGTCGGCTTTTGCGCGGATGCAGCCGCCTTTAAGACCGCCACGGCCGAATATACCTTCCTCTCCGGCTACGGCATCACCCATCGCGGCTTCGGCGCGACCCGCACCCAGGTGCAGACCTTCGACAACATCGCCAGATTCGGCTGGTTCCTCTCGGATGAGGCCGGCAGCGGATGGTATCGGGGGAGGCATGAACTGCTGATGGAATTGCCGTTGCATCTGGCGGTCGACCCGAAGGTGCGGACCATGACGGGGGGATACCTGTTGGGGAGTTGGAAGTTCACGTCACCGGAGGACTTTGTGCCGTATGTCCTGGCAGGCGGCGGCGTGCTCTTCGTGGATCTCGGCCTGCCTACCATGGGGAGCCGCCTCGACTTCTCCTACCAAGGGGGAACCGGCATCCAGTATTTCATTGCCAAAGACACGGCGCTCAGCTTTGAATACCGCTACCACCATATCTCCAACGCAGGCACCGCCTCGCCCAATGAGCCGCTCAACTCCAGCAAGATCCTGCTGGGCATCACCATCTTCCGTTAACGACATATCAAGCGCGTAGTTTAAGACAGATCACCGCCGGTAGCGTGACCAGGGCGAATAAGGCGGTGGCGGCAACGCCGTAATTGGTCGCCCAGCCGATGGAGGACATGGCGCCGTAGTCGGTGAACGCCAGCGAGCCGAAACCGGCAATGGTCGTCAATGCCGACAGGAGTATGGCCCGTCCCGACTGGACGAACTGGTCCCGGCGCTCGTCAGCACCGGCCGCGGTCACCCGGTGAACGATATGCATGCCATAATCGCTCCCCATGCCGAGGATGGTGACCAGCACCATGGCGTTCATGAAATTGAGCCGCATGCCGGTCAGAACCATCAGCCCGAGCATGGCGATTACCCCTCCCACCACGGGAAAGAGCGCATACCAGATGTCCCGCAAGGTTGAGAAATGGGAGAGAAGCAGAAAGAGCACCATCGCCCCACCCAGCACGAACCCCCAGAAGAAACTCTTCTTTACAGCACTGCTCAGCTGGCCGCTGACCAGATCTGCGCTGGTCGCCCGCGCAGCCAAGTCAATGGCCGCCAGTTCCCGGAGAAAGGATTGCTGGGGGAATTCCGCGCCGCGGTAATTGATGAAGACGAGCAGGTGGTAGCCGCCGCTGTCCCTGACCAGGTGCCGATCCGACACCCCGCGTAACGGCGAACGGCCAAGGCGCTCGATTCCTGCCGCCATGTCCACCGGTTGGGCCAGCAGCAGACCGGCAAGGCCGGCAAGGAAAGGCTCAAAGGCCTCCGGAGCAAAGCCGTTTTCCCGCAGGGCGCCCTGCACCGCCTGAGCCGGCTGCTGCGCCGCCAGGGCTCGATTCAGGGAGGTCAAGACCTCCCCCTGCGTTGTCCGGTCATTGAGCACCTGGCCGAGCGACGACCAGGAGACGATCTCACCGCGCCGCTGGTAACCCGCCAGCAGTTTTTCCACCCGCCCACCCTGCTCCATCACCTCCACCGGCGAACGCCCTGTCAGCGCCACCAGCATCTGTTTCGGGCTCAGGCTCAGGTGCTTCTCGATCTTCTCCTGGGTCAGGAACGCCTCAGAATGGCGCGGCTGGAGATTTTTCAACTCCCCTTCAAAGCCGATGAAGCATGCCGCGATCAAGAGCAGGCAGATCAGCAGCACCGATGCCGCCACCAGCCTGCGCGAGCGCTGCACGCAGGTTTCCCAGACCCAGCCGAGGCCGAATCGCGGCAGAGGGCGATAGGATGCGGCGGGGAAGCGCTGTTCGGCGAACAGCAGGAGCGGCGGCAGGAAAAAGAAGGTGGCATAGAGAGAAAAGATCACCCCGAGACCTACCAGCAACCCCAGTTCGAACAGGGCGCGCACATCCGAAACAGTGAGCGCCAGGAACGGCAAGGCGGTGGTGGTCGCGGCGGTAAAGACGCCATGGCCGGTCTCGACCATCGCCAGCCGCAGGGCCTCGCCGGTTTCCCGGCCGGCGCTCCGCTCCGTATAAAAACGGTCATAGAGATGGATGGAGTAATCGGTGCCCAGGCCGATGATCAACGCGGTAAAGGCGAAGGATATGATGCTGATGGAGGAGAGAAACAGCCCGGCGCTGCCAAGGGCCAGCACGACCCCGTAAAAGAGGATCAGCGGGATCAGGAGAGTGGGGAGGACCCGGCGATAGGTAAGGTAGAACAACCCCAGCACGACGAACAGGGAAGAGACCACGCAGGCGATGATGTTCTGCTTCATCACCTGTTCGTCGATCACCGCGCTCAGATGGGCGCCGGCGCAGGAAACCTTCACCCGCGCCCCGCGGCGGATCTCATTGATGCCGGCGACGAGTTTTCTGGCAAAGGCCATGTTCTGCACCGGCTGGGCCGGTTCGGCGATCATGATCAGCACCCGGCCGTCGCGGGAGAGGAAGTAGGGTGAAGAGGGATCAAGGGCCAGGGCCTGGCTCCCCTTTTTCAGGCGCGGCAGGATAAACTCCCGCAGGTAGAGCGGATCGGCGGCAATTATATCACGCATTCCCATCCCCGCCTGGCTGGCCAGTTCGGTCCTGGCCCGTGCCAGCGCCCGGTCGAGAGCCGGCCTCTCAAAGCGCGCTGCATAGTCGCCGGCAGCCGCCGGATCGAGGAAGAGTTGCGGGTTGCCTACCGCATAGCCGATGAATTCGGCGAAGGAGGCGGCCTCAGACGTGTCGTAGACCCGGTAATTCACCTTGCGGAATGCGTTTCTGCCATCAACCTGCAGCGCCCTGAGCCTGGTAGCCAGGTTTTCCGCCTCGCCTGGCAAAAGCGCCGGCTCCCCCTCCAGCAGGAAATAGACCTCTTTGGCGCTGCCGGTCCATTCCAGCGAATCGAGGAACAGCCTGAGCGGCCCTTGCTGCGCCGGAAACAGCTTGAAGATGTCCGCTTCGAAACGGGTGGTGGCGATGACAGCGATGGCCGGAATCAGCAGAAAGAGCGCGACGCCGACCACCCGCCGGGGGTAAGCGGAGGTGATACGGTAAATCCACTGGAGATGCCGGTTGACGAGCAGCTGGAAGGCGCGGGTTATGTTATGGAAGATGGCATGTGACATGATAGTGTTCGCCGGGTCTACTCCAGCAGGAAATCCTTATCCTTCAGCCCCGCGTTGCGGCGCATGTTGGCAAACCTGATGACGGTACGGTCACGGTTGCGCTCCTCGATGACGAGCCGCTTGATCTTCCCTTCGCCGTCAAAGCTGATCTGCAGCTCCTTTATCCCCCCCTTGCTCTTGGGAAAGACCTGCATGGTCCAGTTGCCGCCCTGGCGCTCCGCCCGCACATCAGCCCCCTCGGGCAGGGCGGTAAGCGGCTTGGCCAGGTAAGAGAACCATTTTTCCAGGCTCTCCTCCGGCGGCAGCACGATCCGGTCGGTCACCCCCTGCTCCGGCAGCCGGATCGTCAGCACATTGTCCCGCAGGAGCAGGCGGCTCGCATAGGGAGGAAAGAGCTCCATAAAGAACATGCCCGGCTTTTTGAAGCGGACCACCCCCTTGGAGACCATCTTCCGTTTCATCAGGGCCAGCTGCTTTTCCTGGACAATTTCTGCGGTAAAGTCGGACATGCCGGCAAACCCGTGCCGCAGCGTCTCCAGCGCCTCCAGCGCCTTATCCTGGGCAGCGTGGGCAGAAGGAGCGAGACAGGTAAAAATTATCAGTACTACCAGCAACACCTTTTTCATGGGCTTCCCGTAAAAGTCAGATAAGAAAACATTTCTACAACCGGCAATAAAGCAATCCTGTCCCTGTCATCCAGTGAAAAAGCCCTTGCAAAAGGGGGGGAGACCATATACGGACAACGCTGAGTTTGTCTTTCCTTTTGTTGAGACCATTCCGGCACCATCAACGAATTGATCAACTATTCCTTGACGGTGTTGTCTTCTTCGCTACTATCCGAAAACTCCGCCTCTAACTCCTCAATGGTTGGCAGGCTCCCTTTCAGGTTTTCCGGAATAGCGGCCACCAATTGATATTCGGATACACCCACCGGCTTTAAAATGTCTTTCAGTGCATACTCTGCAATTAATCCCTTTCGATCTTTGCAGAGAATCAGACCAATTGACGGATTATCGCTTTCATGCCGCATGGTGGCATCCACAGCCGAGAGATAAAAATTGAGTTTCCCGGCATATTCCGGTTTAAAGGAGGTCGCCTTCAGTTCGATCACCACATAGCAGCGGAGTTTCAGGTGATAGAACAGCAGGTCTATGAAAAAATCTTCTCCCTCCACTTCCAGGTGTACCTGCCGCCCAACAAAGGAGAAACCGGTCCCAAGCTCCAGTAAAAAACTGGTAATGTGCTTCACCAGTTCGCGCTCAACTTCACGTTCCTGGGCCTCATTGCCAAGTCCCAGAAAGTCGAACAGATATGGGTCTTTCAAAGTCTGATGCGCCAGATCGGATTGAGACGGAGTTAGAGTAGCGGCAAAGTTGCTGACAGCTTTTCCTTGTCGATGAAAGAGGCGAGACTCAATCTGCATTACCAGAATGTCGCGCGACCAGCCATGTTCGAATGCCTTGTGGATGTACCATTCCCGCTCTTCCGGTAATTTGACCTTCTGAATGAGGCGGACAATATGACCCCAGGGCAATTGTGAAACAAGCTGTTTCACTTTTTCCTCATCCGTGTACGCCTCGGCAAAAGCTCGCATAAACAGGAGGTTCCTGGGAGAAAACCCCTTCATATCCGGAAACTCGGCACGTAAATCCCTTGCCAGTCGCTCTGTAACCTTGGCGCCCCATCCTTCTCGCTCCTGCCGTTCGAGGATGTCACGGCCGATCTGCCAGTAGAGCAGTACCAGTTCGTGGGTAACCGCCAGCGCCGCCCGCGTCCTGGCGGTGCGTATGCGCGCCTTCAGGTCGTGTAGAAAATGGTTGTAAGCGGTGGTGTCAAGGGTGGTCATGTTTTTCTCCAAAACTCAATCATTCTTCCGATTGATCAGATTGACAATCACCTTAGCGATGGTCTCCTTCTCTTCCGGCCGACTTTCGGCAATGAGCAGGGTCAGCGCCACCAGAGCGTTGTCGGCCAGCCGCTTGCTGCCGTCGGGGCGGTAGAGGATGCCGTTCATGCCGAGGAAATAGATAAACAGGGCAGCGGCGATCCGTTTGTTGCCGTCACTGAAGGCGTGGTTTTTGACGACGAAGTAGAGGAGGTTGGCCCCCTTTTCCTCTACGCTGGGGTACAACTCCTCGCCGCCGAAGGTTTGGTAGATGGCCCCCAAGGCGCTCTTGAAACCCTGGTCCTTCTCGATACCGAACAGACCGTCGAAATCTCCCTTCATGGAGATAACAATACCTATGGCTTCGTCATAGTCGATGACGTGCAGCGCCTGCCGGGTAGTCTCCTCGATGGACAGAGTGCCGTGGTCGTAGCGATCCAGGAGGGTCAGGGCATAAGCGTAATCGGTGATGACCCGCAGCACGTCCTTGCCGGTTTCATTGACCAGTTCCTGGTTGGCCAGGGTGCGGGCCAGCAGTTCCACGGTCCGGCGCATATCGGTCAGCTTTTCGGCCTGCTCACGGAAGCGCTGTTCGTTAACGGTGTAGCCTTTGACGATGTGGTCGCGCAGGACATGCGTAGCCCACTGGCGGAAGCGGGTGCCTTGCTGCGACTTGACCCGATAGCCGACGGAAATGATGACATCCAAATTGTAGTGGGCGGTATCATAGGTTTTTCCATCAGCGGCAGTTATCCGGAATTTCCGGATAACTGAAGATTCATCCAACTCACCCTCGCGGAAAATATTCCTGATGTGTTCGTTGATTGTTCTAACATCCTTATTGAAAAGCTCGGCCAGTTGCTTTTGGGTCAGCCAGACGGTCTCTTTTTCGAGATGCACCGCAAGCGAGGTTGCCCCATCCGGGGTCTGGTACAGGACGACAGCATTGTCAGTAATGGTCATACTCATGCCTCAATAAAATCTAGTGAAAATTGCAATATGCATTTTTTGCAAATTGCTTTTTCGTTGGACTACTACCCTTCTGCAAATGCATCACGCAAGTGATTTTTGCCGTCGGCGGCAGCTGTTTCCAAAAAGGAAATAGCTGCCTGCTCGTCCTGCTCAATGGCAATTTCCACGGCACGCTTGGCGGTTTCGAGTAAAGCGGTGGATTGCTTTTTGAGCGCAAGAGAGGAAATAATCTTCTCTCGGATTTTCAACTGGGTGTCTTTGGCTACAAAAGGGATAAGGACTTGGGCAACATCTTTCGGGTATAGGTGCGGCTGTGCCGAACCGGTTCTCATTTTCTCGGTTTGAAGACGACCAATAAATGAGTTAATTACAAACGCGACATACACGGGGTCTTCAATAACCCGAAGAATGATAATATCTTGGCATGCGACCGCCTTTTTCTCAGAAAGATAAGGCTGAGCTCTCCCGATATTTGCACCTGTCCCATAGATGAGAATATCGTTCTCTGCAACAAAAGATGTTTCCTCTGTTGAGAAGTGCTTTATATTGGTTTTGTCGAAGTTGTCGTAATTCAGTCCAGCTTCAAGGATATGTTTCTGGGTAATCATATCGACGGTTCCGGTCTCGTCATAAATTGCAGCCATCCCGCGTGAATTATAGGTTTGAATCTCCTCAACCCGCTTGAAATACTCACCATTGCTCTTGATGAGTTCTTCTATTTCGTCAAACATCGGCTGGTAATACTCCGCATCCATACGACCAGATGCGACGAAAGACTCCTTGAACGATTTGATGTTGGTGTTTTTGGTGGTGGGGGTGTAGGTGGCGAGGTTTAGTGCGTTGAGCAACAGGGTTTCGGCATTTTTATAGGAAGCTATTCCTTTGGATGAAACTTCGACCGAGTTCTGATGCAATTCAACAATTCTATTCTGAAATTCCTGCCCGAATAGTGGGATGAAAACGTCTCTTATATCTTCCAAGTGAAGATCGGGTTGACTTGCACCTTTTTGCACGCGCAGCAATTGTGTTTGACCACTTTCACTATTGATAAATGTTGCCAAAACTTCCGGCGCAATTAATTCGGTTCTTGGTCGAAGTAATGCGACGCTCACAAAAATACTGAAGACTGGCAAACCTTCTGGAACTACAGCAGCCCATCGCGGGCCAACACCAACTTTACGAAGCAATACATCCCCAGGCTGGGGATCACATCTTCGATAAAGATTATCGTGTTCTTCAGAACTGATGAATCGGTGCCCAGCTTCAAGGCTTAGCGAATTTTCCAATACATTCAGCGCGGAAAGAAATGGGACGCCATTTTCTGTATAACTCGGCGTGAAGTGTGTTCCGTCAGAAATCTTATTCGTAAGAGTAGAAAGAAGCACAGGACTTTTACTCTTTAATAAATTTTCCAAAGAAAGATATTTTTTCTGGTAATACTCAGCTTCCATGCGAACAGGCTTGTGAAGCGATGAAAATAATATCTCGCTAATCTCAAGCCCTTCCAACAACGCCCGATAACGGGCTTCATCGAAAGGGCCTAAAGAAAAAAACTTAGGCGCTCCTTTTTGGCAAATTCGATAAAAGCCTCGGCAATGCCGTCTTGGGTCAAGCCGTCGTGATTGAACAGGTCGTGCTTGACGATCAGGTGTTCATGGGCATCCAGCACAAATTCGTTGAGGTCTTGCGGCGTGGCTTCGTAGCGATTAATCACTTCGGCGGCGATGTTCTTGGCAGGCGTCTTTTCTGCGCTGGCCACTGCCGGCAAGTCCTTGCGTTTCACAAATATCTTATCGCCGCTATTGTCCTTGCTCGGCTCCTTCATGGTGGCAAAAAAGATGTGGTAATCGTCCACCCTGGGGCAGAGCTTGTCGTCCCACTTTTGCACGAATATCACGCTGGTTTTGGTGCCGGTGTGCGGCTTGAACACGTTGCCGTGCAACCCCACCACGGCCAGGATGCGGCAATGGTCGGCCAGGTATTCGCGGATGTATTTGTCGCTGGAGTTGTTAAAGCGGCCCTGCGGCAACACAATCGCCATCCGCCCGCCGGGCTTGATGAAGCTCAGATTGCGCTCGATAAACAGGATGTCGCGACCGACATTGTTTTGGTCTTTGATTTTTACCTTGCGGAACGAGCCGTCGGCCATTTTGTAGATGGTATCAAAGCTGGCGCGCAAGCACTCCGGGAAAGTCGGCACGCGCTGGGTCGCATCCTCGATGTTCTTGTCGTTCTCATCGACCTTGCTAATCTTGTCCAGGCTCACGGTTCGTGCCAATTCATATTTGGCCAGAATACGGGTTTCCTTGATGTCACCCGCAAACGGTGGATTGGCCATGAGGATGTCAAAGGAGAAGTCCCTGTCTTGCTCTTTGGCCGCTCTCTGTTTGCGCAGCTTTTTCCAGCCTTCGCTGTAAATGTCAGTCCAATTTTGGTCTTTGGTTTTTTCGTCCCAACGTTCGTAATCCAAGGTGTTGAGGTGCAGCACGTTGGTTTGGCCGTCACCGGCGATCAGGTTCAGGGTCCGGCCTACGCGCACGGCCTTTTCGTCAAAGTCGATGGCAAATACTTTATCCTGCACGTAGTCTGTCTCGCGCGGTGTGCGTTGCTCTGTAGTGAAGTGATCGCTTATGGGTAAGCCAAGATCACGCCGGATCTGATGCCAGACATGAAAAATGGTGTGCACCGGAAAGCCGCAACTACCAGCGGCGGTGTCGATTATCGATTCGTGCTCCTGCGGATTGAGCATCTTGACGCACATATCAATTACGTAGCGCGGAGTGAAATACTGCCCTTTCTCCCCCTTGCTGCTTTTATTGATGAGATACTCGAAAGCCTCATCCACCACGTCCAGATTGGAGTTAAACAGCTTCACCCCTTCCAGTGACGATACGCACACAGCCAGGTGGCTGGGGGTGAGATCGATTTTTGCGCCATCGGGAAATACCCCTTCCCACTTGCCGCGAGCTTTGTCGAACAACTCCTGGATTTTGGCTTTGAGTTCGGTTTCGGTGTCGCCATAGTTTCTAAAAATGAGATGGCGCTTTTTGTCGCGCCCACTTTCCATTTCGTCATACAGCTTGGTAAAGATTAGTTTGAACAGCTCCTCAAAGACATCCACGCCGGCGTTGGCGAGAACTTCATCCTCCATCTCCAGAATCAGGTCTTTGAGCGATTTCTTTTGATTGACCAGGACGTCGTGTTTTACAAGGTCGTCAAGCGTCCAGCGCGCTGTCAGGATGTCGGAAAGCTTTTCATGGGCCGAGGGGATGGCAGGGATAGGCTCAAAGTAGTTCGGGTCTTTACGGTGATAGAACGAAATGCTGTCACCATTACTCCAGACCCCCATAGGTGCGCCACTGAAATTGCAATAACTTTTGAGCTGTTCTTTGCCATCTTTGAGTTTGGGCTTCTTTAACTCCACCAAGATGTAAGGGGTAGTTGTTTTGTCCTTATCAAAAACACAGATATCAACCCGCTTTTTTTCGCGACCACGAGTTACGTCGTATTCAAGAGAAAGGCGATTGATTGGATAGTCCAGATCATCTTTGAGCACCATCACATACAACTGGCGCACAGCTTCCTCGGGCGTGAGCTTGATCGGTTTGCCGCGCACCAGGCAAGAGACGTAAGGGGCGGGATTCTTCTCCGTCTCCTTCATCGTGATGCTAGCCTCTAATGCTTGAATTTGAGCTGGTTTAAATTGCGTGAGCTTGTAGGCGCTGTCTTTGAGTAGTTCGGCCAGTGTGATCGTCATGAAGTTTTCCTATGCTATGTTCGGTTAAGTTCTTGTTGTTGATTACAGTTTTAAGTGCCGCCCATGGTTGGATGCTACAAATCATATTCAAAAAAATCCGAATCAACCTTTTTAATTTCGTAAATTGACTCTACAGAGACACCGACACCATGATCGATCATATATTCTGCGAGTTGGGAGCCATCGATAAGAATGATACGAGAAGAATACTCTTTTACTGAGGCAAGAGCGTCTTTGGTGAAATTAGAAGTGGTAATGAATATACCTTTTGAAGCTTTTTTTTTAGAAAGGGCGCCTGCAAATTGGTCGATGTCTGGGCTACCAACGGGTTTATCAGTCCATCGTTTTGCTTGAATATAGATGTTGTCTAGGCCAAGTTTATCTTCTCTGATAACACCATCTATTCCACCATCGCCAGTTTTGCCAACCGCTTGACCAGCATCTTTCAATGATCCGCCATAACCCATTTTGACTAGTAAAAGAATTACGAGCCTTTCAAAAAACTGCGGTGAACATTTTTTTACTTTATCAAGAATCTCAGAAGCTAATGCATGTCGAATTTGCTCATAATGCGATGCAATTGATTCAATTGGCGTGTCATGTGGCGTTGAGTCATTTTCTTTTTTACTCTTCTTCTTGCCTTGAAATTCCAGAAATTCCGCAAATTGTGACAAAAGTTTATTGTCAATTCGACTTGGCTTTTTCTTGAGAACGTCAACACCTCTTTGAGTAATTTTGAAAAAGCCGCGTCGAGTAGCTTCCAGTAGGCCGGCTTTTTGTAAATATGTTCTCGCCCATGAAGCTCTGGACGAAAATTTGAATGTCCCCCCGCTTGGCAACAATTCTTTTCTTTCCTCTTCTGTTAGCTTGAAATCATCAGCCAACTGGTCAATCGCTGCGGACAGTTGCAGTTCGTTGCCATTCGCTTTGGCTGCGATTTGCATCAATGGGAGCATAATGTAGATTCATAATCAGGAATAGGCATCTCAATATCTCCGTTTCTTGTTCATCCAACGGTTTCGCCAGTCACCTGACGTGAAGCGATGGTTCGGCTCTCGCAGCACTCGTTACGCTGCCAGCTCTTGCAGCACCTCGGGATGTCGTGAAGCTACTTTCAGTAAGGTAGCTGCCGCTCCGGATGGCATTTTTCGCCCCTGCTCCCATTCCTGAAGCGTACGCACCGAAACTCCAAGAAGCTTGGCAAATGCAGCTTGAGACAATCCCGTTGCCGCTCTTGCTGTAGCGACCAGAGCTTTTTCAGCCGGGATGATTTCGTCTTTCTCTATTGTTCCGTCGCGTCTGGTAATAATGCGACGAACTGACCCGTCCGGTTGTGTAATAAATTCGGTTTTCCTAGCCCAATCGCCGCGTTTCATTTCGCGTAAGGACTGCAAAAGCTCAGCGTTAAGATCCCGCTTTTTTTCCCATGCAGCCAGTTCTTTTTCAGACAATTTAACCATTTTCAAATACCTCCTTGAGGCGTCTCAGCAATTTGGGGTCTATGTTTTCTTGTACGTTTTTCGCATACATTGTCACCAGCACTATCTGTCCGGGATTGAGACGTAGGAAATAAATCACCCGCACGCCTCCCCGCTTGCCACGTCCCTCGATTGCCCATCGCAGTTTCCGGCAGCCGCCGGAGTGAGGGATAACGTCGCCCTTATCAGGGTGTTCAGTCAGATAAAGCTGAAGTGCCGCGAATTCGTCATCGTTCAGATACTTGTCACGAACAGTGGCAAATGGATGCAATTCGATGAATGTGAGCATGATTTAAATATACGTCTTAGACGTAGACTGGTCAAGGGGAAATATTTTCATTTTCTTCTTTCGCCTTTATTCTGCCGAACATATTGGTCAGCTGATCCGCTACTAAATATACAATCACGCATAAAGCCGCATTGAATCACGAAATACGGATTTCAATTAACGCAACCAGCATAAAAAACAACACCGGTTTTTAACCGAGCCTTTTTTTCACATCTTCCCCACCGCCAGGGTGAGCGTGGCAGAAGCAATGACCTTTCCTTCCGACCGCACCTCCCCCTCCACCAGGTGGAGCGTGCCGAAGGATTTGACGATGCGGGTCGCGACCAGGAGCCTTGCACCGGCAGGCACTGCGGCAGGCAGTTCCCCCCGCTCGATGGCGGCAAGGACCCCACCTGCCCCTTCCTGCTGGCCTGCGGCGATGCCGCCCAGCTGGGCCATGGATTCCAGGAGGAGCACCGGCGGAAAACAACCGCAACCGGCAGTGACCACAACCTCACCTGTGGCGCACACCCCCGGTTCAAGGGTGATGATCCTGTCGACAAAGAGAAACGGGGAGCGATGGGGAAGATAGTGGGAGGGGTCAGGGTTGAACAGGGTCGCCTCCCCTGAAATCGATGGCATAATACGGTCCTTCAGGTGAGGCAGCCAGATGCAGGCCGTTGCAGCCGGGCTGAAGCGCGAGAACGAGGGCTGTCATGGCAAGCCCCCCCATGGCAATCGAGCGGCCGATGAGCGGGGCGGTCTCCAGCCGGGTAACGGCCGGCAGGCGGTCCAGAAGCGGCTTTTCGGCAGCCGCGGTGCCGGACAGACCAACGAGGCTTGCGTCCGTCACCCCGGCAAGGAGCCGATCGGCCCCTTCCCCTTCATGACCGGGGATAAGCCTGCCGATGGTCCGCACACACCCCACGCGTCCTCTGGCCGGGGCATTGCGCCGTCGGGCATGCGACCCTCTTTCCAGCACCAGAATGCCCGCCCCTTCGCCGAAACCGGCCCCATGGCGCCTTAGCTGGCCTGTGGCCGCGAATCCTTTCAGCATGGCAGGGGTGAGTTCATCCACGCCTCCGGTCAGGATAATGTCCGCCCGATCCTCCTGCAGGAAGCGGCAGGCCATCATGAAAGCCGACTCGGCAGAGCAGAAACGCTGGACAAATGTGACGTTGGGCCCCTTCAGGCCGTGCTCGATGGAGGCGTTGCTGGCCGATGCATTGGGAACCGTGTTGGGAAAGAGCATCGGCGTCAGCCCTTCGGCGCCGGCGGTAAAGTAACCGCGGAGGAACTCTTCCGAGTTGGCGATGCCGCCGAAACCGCAACCGAGGACAATGCCGATCCGGTCGGCATCGAGAGTGGCCGGTTCAATGCCGGCGTCCTTGAGGGCCATGCCCGTGGCGACAACCGCAAACTGGCTGCAACGGTCGAATTTGCGGGCCTTGAGCGGCGGTATGAAGTCGACTGCCCTGAAACCATCCGCCTTCCCCCACAGGTGCCCCGATTCGCCGAGGATATCCGCCGGGACAGGTTTAAGCAGGCTTTCGCCGCGGCTCAAGGCTTCGCGTAAGCTGTCGAGCCCGACGCCGGCCGCCGAGATGGCGGCCATGCCGCTGAGTACTATGTCGTTGCCAATATCGCTCATATTCCCAACACCAGACTGGTGATGTTCCCCCCGAAAGCAAAGGAGTTGGAAAGCGCCACCTTCGCGGCGCTCTGCTTCGCACCCGGATGGCGGTAATCCAGGTCGCAGTCGGGGTCAGCCCCTCTGAAATTGAGGGTCTGCGGGATAACGCCCTCGTTCAGGGCAATGACCGTGGCCAGGGCCTCGATGGCCCCAGCCGCGCCAAGGCAGTGGCCGGTGAGGGCCTTGGTCGAAACCAGCGGCACCCCCATCGCTCGATTGCCGAATACCAGCTTCATCGCCTTTGTCTCCACCACATCGTTGAGCGGAGTCCCCGTGCCATGGGCATTGACCCAGCCGACCTCGTCAACGGAGACCCCGGCCTGGTTCATGGCTGCGGTCATTACCCGGGCCGCATCGGCGCCGCTCGGTTCCGGGGCGGTCATGTGATAGGCCTCGCCGGCAACCGCATAGCCGAGAACATGGCCATAGACGCGTGCACCGCGACGTATGGCACTCTCTTCGTCTTCCAGCACCAGGAATGCCGCCCCTTCCCCCAGCGATATCCCCTGCCGTCCCAGGCTGAAGGGGGCGCAAGGTTCGGCATCGACCACCCGCAGGGAGTTGAATCCGGCAAAGGTGAGAATGGAGAGACAGTCCGAACCGCCGCAGACAGCCGCCTTCAACCTGCCGGTGGCGATCAGGTCTGCCCCCCAGCCGATGGCGGTGGCCGACGAGGAGCAGGCTGTGGTGATGCTCCCCAGGTAGCCGCCAAGGTTGTAGGCGACGGCAATGGCCATCGAAGTCCGGTCAGGCAAAAGTCCGCGCAGGAGGGAAGGTTTTCCCTTCTTGCCGGCCAGGGTTTCTTTCAGCCACTCCTCGGCCTGGAGCATGCCGGCGGCGCCGGCCCCCATGGAAATGCCGATGTCGTAAGGGGAATAACAGCCGCAGACGCCGCTATTGTCCAAGGCCTCGCCGGCGGCGATGACGCCGAACTGGTCGGCGCGGGAGAGCTTTTTTGCCTGCTTTGCCGTGAAATGATCGAGCGGATCGAAGCCATGGACCTGGGCGCCGATCCCGGCGGCAAAAGGGCCGACATCGAACAGGTCGATCGGCCCAATGGCGCTGCGACCCTTCAGGAGCGCGTCGGTGAATGACGGCACATCTTTTCCGGCAGCGGAGAAGATGCCGAGACCGGTTATGGCTATTCTTTTACGTTCCATCATACTCTTCGTGGCGATCGCCGCCGTTTTCCTCACATGCAACATTTATCCATTAGTGTCCGATTAGAAGATTGCACTCTCCAAGCCATAAAAACCAGCACATTGCACCCTCCCCTAACCCCTCCCATCAAGGGAGGGGAGCTTTTAGGTCCCCTCGCCCCTTGTGGACCCAAACAGCGGGCCTAAAGGAGAGGGCTAGGGTGAGGGGAGAAGTGCGGATGCAAAAACTAACCAGACATTGCTACCCAGCATTTTAACCGCAAAGACACCAGGAGACAAAGCATTTCTTCAGGAAAAGGGGCGGTGTCCCGGTCATCGCTATTGGAAGTATGCCGTCATACTACGCCGCCGTCAACGACCAGGCACTGGCCGGTGATATACGACGCCCGCTCCGAGGCGAGGAACGCCACCGCCTCGGCAACCTCCTCGACCCTGCCGATCCGCCCCAGCGACGCGCTCTTGACGATTTTATCCACCATTTCGGGCTTCATGGCAGCGGTCATCTCCGTCTCGATCAGTCCCGGCGCCACGGCATTGACCCTGATCCCCATCGGCCCGACTTCCCTGGCCAGCGAACGGGTGAAACTCATCGCCGCCCCCTTGCTTGCTGCGTAGTTGGTCTGTCCGGCAGTGCCGGTCAGGGCGGAGATGGAGGAGAGGTTGACGATAATCCCGCGCCGGTTGCCGATCATCTTCCGCACCCCCCACTTGCAGCAGTGGAACAGCGGGTAGAGGTTCCCCCTGAGCACCGCATCCCAGTCCTCGTCGGACATCATGGGGAGGTAGCCGTCGCGGATTATGCCGGCGTTGTTGACGAGGATATCGATGGCGCCGCCGTCTCCTGCCGCTGCCTCCATAAGGGCCATGGCCCCCTCGGCGGTGGCAACGTCCGCCTTCACCGCACTGATCGTGCCTGCCAGACCGAAAGCCTCTTCCATCAAGGCCGCGGCCGCAGCATCGTTAGTCAGATAAGCAGCGGTGACCTGCGCCCCGAGCCGGGCGAAGTGCAGCGAGATGGCCCGGCCGATCCCTCTGGTGCCGCCGGTGACGACGACGATCTTGTCCTTGAACTCCATGGTTACTCCTCAATACATTTAGATCCACCACGAAATCACGGAGAAAGGCAGAACCTATTTACCGCAAAGACGCGAAGAGAACCTAAAACCTTTTTGGATTTAAACCAAAAGATTCCAGGATCTTAAACCCGGTCTTTGTTTTTCTTTGCGTCTTTGCGGTTCGATGGTTCTCAGGTACTGCCTTTCCTCTGTGTCTCTGTGGCAAATGGTAGTTACATCGGCTTTACCCGGCTCCGCCCCAGCCGCTTCATCAGTTTCCACAACGGACCGCGCACCGGAAAGTGGCGCAACGCTTCGAGCATGGCGTCGCTCATGTTGATCTCCAGCCCCGGCGCCACCCAGTTTTTCCGGGCCAGCGCCCGTTCGGTCACCATCCGGCAAAGCGTCTCCCGGATGGGGGGCGAGATGTAGAAAACCGGCTCAAGAAGCGATGTCCGGCTGGTGATGACGCCATCCGCCAGCGCCGCATCATGGAGGGGGGTGCCTGGAAATATCCTGATGCCGGTCATGGCAATGACCGCGGTCGGCTCCAGCTCGTCCATCAGGGAAAAGCTCTCGTCTATGGTCGCCTCGCTCTCGCCCGGGCCGCCGAAGAGGATGTAGTGGGCAAAATCCGCCCCCTGCTCCCTGCAGAGGCGGGAGGCGCTCCGCACATCTTCCACGCCGAACGACTTGCCGAGGTTACGCAGCATCTGCGCCGAACCGGATTCGCTGCCGAACTCCACGGCATCGCAGCCGGCTGCAATCATGGCATTCAGCAGTGACGGGGTTACAAAGGCGGGATTGATGAACGCAGTCCAATTGATCGGCAGCTGCTCGGCAATGATGGCGCGGCAGAGCTCTTCGGCAAATTCCGGCGGATAGTTGAAGATATCATCGACAAAATAGATGTAACTGACGCCGAATCCATCGACAAGCGACCTGATCTCGGCGACGATCTCGCCGATGGGGCGAAGCCTGATGCTGTTCCCCTCCAGGATCGGATAGGTGCAGTAAATACAGGTAAAAGGGCAGCCGCGCTTGGTCTGCAGATTGGCCATCCCCCCTTCGCGGTGGTAGCGGTCAACCGTGAAATGGCTCCGTTCAGCCGGGCCGATATTTTGTACGAGCCGGGCCGGGAGGCAGCCCGCCTCCCCCTTGACGAGCACTCCCGGCAAAGAGCGAGGTGAAGCGCCGTCTGCCAGTGATGCAACCAGCTCCGGCAGAACTTCCTCCCCCTCGCCGACCACGCCGTAGTCGCCATCCAGGTAGGCGAGCAGTTCCACCGGCATGAGAGAGAAACCGGAACCGCCCAGAATGACCGGCGCTTTTCCCCGGCAGAGGTCCACGACCTTCCTGACCCCGGGCAGATAGGAACGGCTCCCGGGAAAAGTGACGTTGTCGATGTTCCTGATGGAAATCACCACCGCCGCGGGCATGAAGTCGAGGAGCGCCTCGCTCACGGCCGCGTCCGGGTCATCGGCAAAGCAGAGGTCGAGCACCCGCAGGCGATGCCCCCGTGCAGCCAGCGGCCCGGCAAGATAGGAAAGACCCAGGGGGAAGACCGGGTACGGGCTTTTCTCCCTGTTGGCGGAAATGAGCAGGATATCCATCACACCCCCAGAAAGGCCATCAGCCCCTGAAGCCTCTCGGCGATCACTTGCGGCAGTGCATATTGC
This sequence comes from Geotalea uraniireducens Rf4, assembly GCF_000016745.1. Lineage (GTDB taxonomy): Bacteria > Desulfobacterota > Desulfuromonadia > Geobacterales > Geobacteraceae > Geotalea > Geotalea uraniireducens. The sequence continues at coordinate 4,232,712 of NC_009483.1, forward strand.
AACACCCCGTCCCTGTCGGTCAGGGCATGCACCGTCCGGCCGGAAGCGGACAGCTTGCCCTCCTCGCCGAAGATGTCGCAGGCAAACTCCAGGGTGGCGGTTTCCGTGCGCCGCAGCGTAGTCCGTACCCGCAGTTCCTCGCCGAAGCGGGCCGGTCTTATGAATTTCAGCTCCAACGCCACCACCGGCGCCAGGTAGCCCGAATCTGCTATCTGTACCGCATCCAGGCCGAAGCGGCCGGCCAGGTCGTTGCGCCCGACTTCCATCCAGGCCACATAATGGCCGTGCCAGGCTATCTTATAGGCATCAACCTCGTTGAAGCGGACCTTTATCAAGGTTTCGTGAAAGTTCACCAGTCCCTCTTTAACAAGGAGCGAGGAGCGATGCACGAGGCACGAAGCACGAGGTCCGAGGAGCGAGGAAAGACTCGTTCCTTTATCCTCGTTCGTCACCGATGTTCGCTCTCGATCCAGCGGTTGTATTTCTTCAGTGAATCCCCCACCCCCACCTCGAAGAAGGTCCTGACCCCGGACGCACGCAGGGCGTGATAGGTCTTTTCCCAGAATACCGGCTGGAAGAGCTGCCGCAGCATGAAATCGGCCAGGTCCGCAGCTGTGAGGTACTCCTGGTCAAGATGATCCATTAACGGGCAGAACGGCTCTGCGTAATGGTAATCGGCAAAGATGTCCCGCAATTCCTCTTCCGCCTCCGCCATCAGCGGGGTGTGGAGCGGAGCGTCACAGTCGAAGGTCTTTGCCGAAAAGGCCCCCTGCGCCAACGCTTCCGCCATGGCCGTTTCCATATCCGGCCGCGTACCGGCCAGGAGAAAGTGACGGGAGGTGTTGTGGTTGGCCAAATGGACACCGTTATTTTCGGCAACGGCCAGAAGCGGCTCCAGGGTGAGGCCGATCACGCAGCCGAGGGCGTACCGGCGGCTCTTTCCCATCTGCGCCAGACACGAGCCGACACGACAGGTCAGCTCGACGACTTCCGCTTCGGGAAGGCAGCCGCAGGCGGCCAGAGCCGGATAGATCCCCATGCTGTGCTCGGCGACCAGATCCGGCGTTACCCCTTGACGGCGCATCTTCCGCGCCTGGTAAATGCTCATTGCCACGCCGAAGAGCTGGAGCTTGACGTTGTCGGTGCTCCCCTCCCCCAGCCAACTGAAGCTTTCCAGGTCGAAGCGGGCCCGTTCTCTCACCATCCCGGCAATGGCGGAAAAGTCGTCATCCACCGGCAACGTAGCGCTGCGCGACAAAGGTTGTCCGGGAAACATGAAACAGTTCATCAATAATAAACTCCGTAACATTCAGCAACAAATTCCCCCCTTTGAGAAAGGGGACCCAAACTGTGGGCCTAAAGGGCAAGGGGGGATTTTCCTGGCTGCGATGAAAGGCAAATCCCCCTAAATCCCCCTTTCATAAAGGGGGACTTGGTCTTTCGGAAGATTGGCACAAATCTGCCTACCCCTTGAATTTCGCCGTGCGGCGAATGGCGCTCCGGAAACCGAAATTCATCGGCGCAAAGACCTGCACGGAGCGGTGCAGCTTGAAAATCCGCCGATACATGGAGGAGAACGAGTAAAATGAGCTGTTAAGCCAGTCATGACCGGCCTGAAGCTCCGCGGCGGTCATCCCGCGGGGGATGAAGTTCACGTGCCCCATGTCGTAATCCCGCCAGTCGTTGGAGGTGATCCGCCCCTCCTCTTCCAGCCTCTTGCGGACCTGCGTGCCGGGATAGGGGGTGAGGATCGGAAAGATCGCCGCCTCGATTCGTGCCGCCTCGCAAAAACGAAGGATCGGCTCGAAAACCGCCGGCGTGTCGCCGTCGCAGCCGAGCACGAATGAACCTAGGATGCCGATACCATTATCGCGGAACGCCCTGGCTTGCTCGAGGTATGCGTCGGCCCGGTTGGTCACCTTCCCCATGGCGACGAGCGCCTCCTGGTTGAGCGACTCGAAACCGACGAACATGCCGATGCAGCCGGCCTCACCGGCCGCCCGCATCAGCTCTGGGTCTTTGGCGAAATCGATGGGGGCGTGGGAGAGCCACTTGAACCTCATCCCGCGCATGGCGGAAAAGAGTGACAAGGCGTAACGCCGGTTGGCCACCAGGTTATCGTCGACGAAAAAGGCAAATGAATTGTTCTTGCGCAGGATTTCCAGCTCGGCAAGCACCTGCTCAACCGGCCGTTCCCGGTATTTTCTGCCGTAAAAGGCGGTGACGGAACAGAATTCGCAGTCAAAGGGACAGCCGCGGGTCGTCTGGATTGTGTTGGTGAGGAGGTACCCCTTGCGGTCGAAGATTTCGCGGCGGGCAACGGGAAGGTCGGCCATGTCGAGCATGGCGCCAGGGCGATAAACCGGTTGCAGCGCCCCCCGTTCGAAGTCGGCAATCAGTCGGGGCCAGACCAGATCCCCCTCGCCGACCACCACCGCATGCACATGGTTCAGCGCCTCGTCGGGAAGATTGCTGGCATGAAAGCCGCCCATGACCACACTGACACCCCTGGCGCGAAAAGCCGCGGCAATCTCGTAGGCACGGGGCGCCTGTGGAGTCATGGCGGTAATCGCCACCAGGTTGACATCGGCGGCAAGGTCGAGCGGCTCCACGTTCTCGTCACACAGCGCCACGTGCCAGTGCGCCGGCGTGGCCGCGGCAATGACGGCAAGCGAGAGGGACGGGAATTTGAATCCCAGTTCCCCCCACAATCTCCCCTTCGGCCATCCGGGAGAGACGAGGAGCAGTTTCATTTACGATGTTCCGCGATATAAGCCGCCATGGTCCTGACCGACTGGAAAACCTTGGTACCGGTCGCAGCATCGGCCACCACCACGCCGAATGCCTTTTCCATCCCCACCACCAGCTGCAGGGCGTCGATGGAATCAAGCCCCAACCCTTCACCAAAAAGTGGAGCGTCGGTGTCGATATCAGCGATTGACATCCCCTCAATGCGGAGACTGTCGATGATCAGTTGCTTAACCTGGTTTATCAATTCTTCAGACATCTACAAACCCTTTTCCTTCTCTGTATTTTCATCCGCCCAGTAATCGAAAAAGTTGTACCACTGGTCGGGATAAGTTCTGATATGGCGTTCGAAAACCCGGATAATCCGCTCTGTTCCTTCTTTGATCGACCGGGCATGCTCGGCATGCCCCCCGCTGAAATAAATCGGCTCCTCCATGATCGTGGCGTAGCGGCTCCCCTCCAGGGGAACAAAAACCGGGATGACCGGCGCACCGCTGGCGAGGGCCAGGTAGGCGGCGCCCAGCGGAATGGGAGCCGGCCTGCCGAAAAAGTCGAGGGTCATGGTGTGGGAGGAGCCGTCCCGCTCGCCGAGAAGCGCCAGAACCTCGTTACGCCGCAGGGCGTTAACCGCCTCGATCACCGCCAGCGGCGAGGTATCGTCGCGGTCCACATAGATGAAGCGGATACCACGCTCCCGCCGCACCTGCTCCCGCAGCTCGTTGACCCGCTCATCCGGCTCCCGGAAGGTGAGGACGTTGAGGGGATACCCCATGTCCGCCAGTCCCAGGCCGCCCAATTCCCAGTTTCCCAGGTGCGGGGAGATGAGGATGGCGCCGCACCCCGCCGCCAGGGCATCATCGAGGGCCCGGCCGCTTGACCTCCTGCCGATCAGCGATTGCAGTTTCGAGCCGCGCCACCGCATCATCAGCATCACGTCGCACCAGTTGAGGGCGAACTTGTAATAGGTTGCGAATACCAGTCGTTCAACATCCCGCATACCGGTGATGACCCGGAGATTAGACCTGATGCCGCGCCGCTTCTCCGGCAGCATCAGGTAAAAGAGCCCACCCCAGAAGAGGGCGAAGGGGGGATGGAGAAACCGGGGGACCAGTATGGTAAAGAGTCTGATGAAAAACAGGTTTAAACTGCTGTAAAGTGCCAATGAGCTGCCTTCTCGTTAAACTGCTGCCAATACTAGAAAAAAAGATCGAATGCACAGGCCAGCATTTTTTTCAGCCTGAAGTCCTGTTTTTTGCCGTAATCCTTAAAATCGTCCACCGCTTTTGTCGATCGCCGGTAAAACCTGATGTATGCCTTGATGAGCAAAAACTGGAGCAGATGGCGGTTGATGCGCGGGTGGCGGAAGACGAGATGAAGCGCATCATAAAATTTCCAGCGTTTGACGAATATCCGCTCCTTCACCTCCTCGTAAAGTGCGGTGCCGGGATAGGGGGTCAGGATGGAGAACTGGGCAACGTTGGTGTTGAGCTTGACCGCCAGATCGATGGTTCGTTCAATGTCTTTGCGGCTCTCGTTAAGATGGCCGAGTATGTAGCTGCCGAACACCTCGATGCCGTTTTCCTGCAACAGCTTTACCGCTGCGGCGGTCTCATCCCCCTGCCCTTTTTTGCCGAGCATTTGCAGCGCTTCGGCTCCGGCGCTCTCGATGCCGAGGAATATGGTCTTTGCCCCGGCGGCAGACATGGCCCGCACCATCTGCGGGTTTCTGACAATGGTATCGACACGGGAAAAATTCCACCATTTCAGGTCAAAGCCACGTTCGCGGATACCCTCGGCAATGCCGATGACCCGTTCGGGCGAAAGGCTGAAGTTGTCGTCGACAAAAGCAACCGCCCGGAAACCGTAGCGGGTGTAAACCTCGTCCAGCTCGGCCAGCACCGACTCGGGACTACGGCTGCGCCAGCCACGGCCGAAAAAGTTTGAAGAGGAACAGAAAGAGCAGCCACCGGGACAACCGCGGCTCGTCACCACCGGCGTCAGAAGAACACCGTCGACAACAGCGCTGTATCGGTTCAGGTCCAGGAGGTGGCGGGCGGGCAATGGGAGCAGCTCCACATCGGGCGTAGCGCCGTTGGGCGTTTCCACCAGGGTTTTGCCGTCACGAAAGATAATGCCGTCAACCGCCGCCGGCTCCTCGCGCCGTTCCAATGCCTCGACCAGGCGGGGAAAGGTGAGTTCCCCCTCCCCTTTGATTATGTACTGGACATGACCGGTGCGGAGGATCTCATCGGCCATGAACTGGGGATGGGGCCCACCCATCACCACCGGACGTCCCAGGGCTGCTGCCTGCCGGGCAATGAGCATGGCCTTTTCTATGCGGGTGGTGTCCGAGGTAATGCCGACCAGGTCGGCGGCCTTGACGTCGAAGGCACAAAGCCCGTCAGGCTCGATCTGCAGGTCTTTTACCTGCACCGTATGACCGGCCTGCTCAAGGCAGGCGGCGATGTAGAGCAGCCCCATAGGCGGCAGACTCACGCCGAAGGTGGTAAACACACCGGTGGACGGCGGATTTACCAGGAGAATCCTCATCCCTTGACGTCACCGGCCCGCTTCGTCTGCCCGACTTCAGCGGCAAATTCCCGCTCCCAGGCAGGGTCGGCAATCTCGCCGTAGCGGCCTGCGTAATCGTCCATTTCCCGCGCCAGATCTGTAAAAATCTCGGCAGCACCGTCGTGGGTCGAATAGGCCCCCTCCGTGCCGAACAATTCACGCCCCACTTCCGGGTGGTCGATGAGCATGCACGGCCGCAGCAGATTGTCGTGTTCACCCTGCTTCTCCCTGATTTTGCGAAACAGCGGCGACCTCAAGGCCTCCTTGATGGAGGTGCGGCGGATGTTGTCCACGGCAAAGTGGCAGAAGACGCACGGCTCGATGTCACCGTTGGCATTAATATGGAAGTATTTGCGACCGCCGGCAAGGCAGCCGCTGATCATCGGCCCGTCATTCCAGAAGTCGATGAAGAGCATCGGCTTTGTTGCACGGAATTCGGCTGTGCTGCGCCGCATGAAATCGCGCTGCTCCGGAGTGGGCATCAGCCCTATCTCCGGCTTCCGTCCCACCGGCACGTAGGAAAAGAGCCAGAGGGCAAAACATCCCTTTTCCACCAGCATGTCGATGTAGCTGCCGTCGGTGATGATGCCGGTATTTTTATTCGTCTGGGTGAAGGAGCCGCAAAAGGAGAGGCCGGCTGCACGCAGGAGGTCCATGGCGTGCATCACCTTCCGGAAATGCCCGGCGCCGCGCCGCTCGTCGGTTTCCTTTTCATACCCTTCGAGGGAAAAGGCGGGCATCACGTTACCCACCTCGATCAGGCGCTCCACCATCCGTTCGTCGATCAGCCCGCCATGGGTAAAGACGAGAAACGCCATGTCCGAATGTTTCTTGAAAATCTCGAAGATGTCATCCTTAAAAAACGGCTCGCCACCGGAAATGACGGCAAAATAGACCCCCATCTCCTTCATCTGCATCAACACCGAGTCGATCTCTTCCAGGGAGAGTTCCAGGGATTTCTGATAATCGCCGGCATAGCATCCGTAACAGGAAAGGTTGCACTTCATGGTGGGGCTGATGACCACCGTCGAAGGGGGGTAGTATCCCTCCCGGTCCGCCCACGTCTTACGCTTGTTGGTGCCGGAGAGGAGGTGGTTGACCGCCAGATTGGTGATCCACTTGTCGCGCTGGTTCGGATGAAGATCGCGCAGTATGCGGCGCGGAAACTCCATGCTCGGGTGGTTGTCACGGATAAGCTGCCGCATCCACCTGATCCGCTCCCGGTAATAATCCTTCTTCGGGATGAGTTCCATAAGGTAGGTCATCCGCGCCAGGGTTTCATTGGACGAACTGGTCGCCAAAGAAAGGAGCAGCGAAATTATTTTTTCCGTCGAGTAATTTTTCAGGCTCTGGAGCATTTTCACCCACTTCATTCAACGCTGATTTCCAGCAGATTGCAACTGTTTGACCCGCATGCTTACTGCCGGCGTTTAAGTTCTCATGTATTTCAAAAAAGTCATGCAGATATTCCAGGTATCGCGCACCGGCCGGTAATGGCTTGTGGCGCGGCCATCGGCCACACGCGCTGCTATCGGCAGGGAACCGATCATGAATCCGCCGCGCCAGGCCTTCATGAGGATCTCCATCTCCAAGTCGTAACCGGAAGCGGCAAGCTCCACGCCTCGCAACAACCTGGCAGAGTAATAGCGGAACCCGGACTGGCTGTCGCTTATCTCGAAGCCGGTCCGCTTCCTCATGCACCAGACACCAAAACGGTTCCAGAAACTGCGCAGGCCGGCCATCTGCTCGAACTGGGAAAAGCGGGAAGCGATGAGGATGTCAAACCCCTTTTCCCTTGCGGCTTCAGCCAGCAGCCGAATGGCGGCAACGTCGTGCTGGCCGTCGGCATCAATGGTCACCACCCCTTCATACCCATGCATAAGCGCCCAGGCAAAGCCGGTTCTGAGGGCCGCCCCTTTGCCGAGGTTCTGCCGGTGGGTGAGGATGTTCAGCGGCAGGTGCTCTATGCGTGCAACGGTAGCATCCGTTGAGCCGTCATCGACGACCAGGAGCGGAAACCCGGAATTGAGCGCTTCTTCAGCCACGGCGGCAATGGTTTTCCCGGCGTTATAGGCCGGAACGATTACGCAGATTGCCACGTTGCCACCAGCTGCCTCATGGTACGGAATCTGAAATTTTGCAAAAGATGCCTGAGCCGTCCCTCTGCATCGCTCCTGGTTCCGTAGGCGGCAAAGGATTTCAGGGGCGAAAGACTGAGCCGCGGGCCAAAAGCCTCCATCTCCCGGGGGTGCAGATAGAGCACTGCCGGCATTCCGGCATCATTGAGCTTTTTCACGGTGCGGCTTATCATCGACAGGGAAAAGAACCTGAAACCCCACCCGCCGCCGGTCGGCAGGTTGCAGATGGGAGATGGGGTCACCATCGGCGGCAGCTCGAAAATACTCCCAGCGGAGGTCGCAATCGAAAACGGAGTGCGCGCCCCCCGGCGGTCGCCGATGAATGGAAGCGGGTTATAACTTGAATCGTACAAGCAACCTTCCTCATGCAAAATATCCAGCGCCCACGGAGTTTCAGGGCCAAGCGACCATTGGGGCGCCCTGAAACCGACCGGTTTGCATCCGGCCTGCGTTCCGATTATTTCAGCCGTGCGTCGAATCTCGTCCCGGAATTTCTTCGGCCCGAGAAGCGGTACCAGGGTGTGGGAATAACCGTGAGAGGATACTTCATGGCCCGCGGCAACTATCATGGGGACCAGCAACGGCTCTTCTTCCGCAACCGACCCAAGCATGAAGAAAGTGGCCTTCACACCAAATTCAGCCAACATCGCCAGTATCCGCTCGATATTCTGCCGTACCCGCCTTTTTCCTGCGGGAACAACGGGCTCCGCGTCGCCACAGCAAACGTGATACCAGTCTTCAACATCAATAGTCAACGCGTTATGCACCGGTATAAGAAAAACCCACCCCACCCCTGACAAAATTAGAGTGGTAGGTTACACCATGTAAAGTGTTAAGTCAATACAAGCAGACACTTACGCCCGGTTACCGGGCGGATCCGCGGCACCCCCCGTATTATGCCGAAAACAGTGACGATAAACATCATTCGATATTCGACCATGTGGCGACAGGGGGGATTTGGCCTTGACATAAGGGCGAATATAACCTACAAGTATCCGATAATCGGCGTTTTACCCCCATTTCACGTAACCATTTCCAACATTAAATCCGCAATGAAACGATATTTATATTTCTTACATAACAAAAAGTTGAGCCTGCTTCTGGTTACCGGATTATTACTACTTGCGCCGGTTTTACGATTCGCATTTTTCCTCACCACATCTGCCGGCGACGGCAGGAACGTGCAGATGCTGGACATCGGCCACGGTTCAAGTCCGGGGAAAATGGCTGCTGACCTCGAAACGAAGAAAATCATCTCCAGCGCCAGGCTGTTTACCCTCTACACCCGATTCAGCGGCGCCGACGCCAGATTGAAAGCCGGACTTTACCAGTTCAACGACGGCATGAAACCAACGGAAATCGTGCATAAGATGGTGGCCGGAGATGTTTACCTCCGTCTCTTTGCCCTGCCCGAAGGATACTCCACATACCAGGCGGCGGAACTGCTCCAGTCCCGCAGGTTTTTCAGCAAGGAATCGTTCCTCAAGCAGTGCGTAAACAGGAAACTACTCGCTGAACTCGGCATTCCGGGCAAAAGCGTTGAAGGCTACCTCTATCCCGGCGCCTACAACATCCCCCCGAACATGGACGAAGCTGAGCTGATCCGGCAGATGGTGCGGAAGTTCAACGAGGTGTATGCGGACAAGTTCGACGACCGGGCAAAAAAACTGGCAATGAACCGCCATAAAGTTCTGACCCTGGCCTCGATGATTGAGAAGGAGGCAGTCGACCCCTCCGAGCGCCCCATCATCTCTGCCGTCTTTTACAACCGGCTGAAAAAGGGGATGCGGCTGCAGAGCGACCCGACCGCTGTCTACGGTGTGCGTGCATTTGCCGGCAAGGTGTCGAAGCAGGACATCATGCGTCACTCCGATTACAACACCTATCTGATAAACGGTATCCCCCCGGGACCCATAGGCAATCCGAGCAGCGCGGCCATCGAAGCGGTTCTCAGCCCGGCCCAATGCGACTACCTCTACTTCGTGGCGAAAAAGGACGGCAATCACTTTTTTTCCAAAAACCTGGAAGAACATAACCAGGCAGTGAACCGATATCTGAAATCTTCCGCAGCCGCTCCTCCAGCAACGCAACACATCGCGGGGTACACGAATGACCAGCCGAATCTTACTGGCAGAAGATAACGAACAGCTGGCGCAGATGCTGCAAACGTTCCTCGCCGCACAGGGGCTCGATGTCCTGGTGGCGAAGAGCGGCGTCGAGGCCCTGCGGCTCATCGCTTCCGGCAACGTGGACCTGCTCCTCCTCGACCTCAAACTGCCCGAACTGAGCGGCGTTGAGGTCCTGCAAAAGCTGCGCAAATCGCCCCAATGGGCAAAGCTTCCGGTAATCGTCATGACGGGTGTTTACAAGGGGGAAAAATACGCAGAGGGGGCTCGCAAACTGGGGGTAAACCACTACCTGGAAAAGCCATTTTCTCGCCAGGCGTTTCTGCATGCCGTCCAGTCAACCCTTGCGGAAATTCCGGGCAAGACAGAGGCGCCGAAACTGCTGGACCACCTTATCGACATATACGACAAGGGGAAAAGCGGTCTCCTCACCCTGCCGCAGGGCATCCAGGTCTCTTTTTTCAACGGCGAGCCGTTCTCGTTCCTGTCAAAGGGGAAAAGAGATTTTGCCGCATTCCTCGTTTCCGCGGGGAAGATCGGCCAGGAAGACCTGAAACTCTTTGTCGACAACAACGAGGAGCGCCTCTTCTTCACCCAGGCCGGTCTTCTCACCTACGAGGACCTGGTGGATGAATCACGCCGCTTTCTGTCCGGCACGCTCACGGCCTCGTTGATGGAAGAAGCCGTTACAACCTTCAGCGAAGGGACCTGCAACGCCGAACTCCCGCTCGTCCCCCTTTCCCTGCCGCGGCTTATCTACCAAGCCGCCAAAGATGGCGCGGGCCGCTTCGATGCAGACCGTTTCCTGGCGAAATTCGGCTGCCGTTACCCCGCCCGCACCAGGCTTTTCTTCCGCCGCACCAACCTGACCACCATGCGTAAGGGGGATATCGAACTGTTGGAGCTGGTCGATTCACGCCGCTCCCTTAACGATATCGTTGCCGCCGGCGAGGCACGAAACGAGTCCGCCGCCTTCTTCAGCTTTCTCTTCTCCCTCGGCATGATAGCCTTCCATGAGGCGCCTTCGCCCGATGAAGAACCGGACTTCCCGCAGAAGAACCTCTTCAACCGTCCCTTTGAAGAGCTGAAAACAGCGGAGGAATTCAAGGTCGGCTTTGACGACCTGGTGGAGGAAGTCTCAAACTCGGTGGAACTCGTGGTCGGAATCGAAGGGATGGCCGCCCCCCTCTCCTCCGACGAGATCAATTTCGAACAGGCCGTCCAGCGCGACTATGCCGCCATCCAGGACAAAAACTATTACGGGATTTTCGGCCTCACCCGGAACAACTTCAGTTTCAACGCCTTGAAAGAGGCATACTTTGCCAAGACCCGCCAGTACACGCCGGAAAAATTCATGGAACTTTCCGGGACGACCATGAACATCGCCCAGGACATCCTCTCCCATTACGCCAACGCCTACAACACCCTCTCCAACGTGGTGGCCAAGGAACGTTACGACGAAATGCTCAACGCCGATACCACCATGGGGCTTGACGGCAAGCAGGACGACAAGCTCCAGGCGAGGATCCAGTTCCAGTCGGGTAATGTTTTCCTGGAGATGGAGGAGTTCGAAAACGCCGAAAAGGCGCTCCAGGAAGCCTACACGCTGGAACCGGACAACGCCCTGCATTGCGCCATCCTCGCCTGGGCAATCTACAGGAACCCGGCAAACAGAAGCTCCCGCGCCTCCCAGGAAAAGGCGAAAATGCTTTTGGCCAAATCGCTGCAGATCGAGAAGTGCGCAGAGGCTTTCGCCTTGCGCGGCTGGATGCTGATCGACGAAGGTCGCGAGGGACTGGCAGAGGGTGAATTCCAAAAAGCGCTCAAGATCAATCCGAAGGACAAGAACGCCCGCGACGGTCTCAGACAGATCGCCGGAAAACGCGAAACGGAAAAGAAGGGGCTGTTCAGAAGGATTTTCAGATGACCTGCTATGCGGGCAAAGGCTTTTTGACCCGTTTCCCTTCCGCATCCAAAACAGAACTGCCTCTCAATGCAGCACCATCTCCCGGACAACCTCCCCCAGCATCCTGCGGATCGCCTTTTCCTCAACGAGAGTGAACAGATCGCCCCGGCCGAAGACCATCTCCAGGCAGTCGCGCCAGCTCCTGACGATAACCGGCACCTCGGAAACGCCGTTCCCCAGAAGGCCGTAAAAAAGATGCTCGACCCCTCCCCCTTTTTTGCGCGGCTCCTGTTTCCGCAGATCGAAATAAACCGCCTGGTCCAACGCGTCATTGGTAAGGTAAATCATGTCGCACCTCCATGCTTTTCTATCACTAAAACACAGGTGTGCGACACAATAAGTCATACAAGTCTATAAAAAGCATTTTAGCCACTAATTTTCACGAATTTGCACGAATATACAAGCTCCTGTGATGCAGAAGGCACTCACCAGATCGGTAATTACTAAAGACTTAACAAGGGGTTAAAAACATTCGTGTTTATTCGTGTCATTCGTGGTTAACTGCCGTTTTTGGGTTAAACTTTAGTTTTGCCGAAAAACTTCGCTGCCGCCTCATGGCGAAAAGCCGCGAAACCTGTCCACCGCCTCGGGAATAATCTCCTCTCTGATATTGCCGAAGGCAAGGCGCAGATAATCGGTGAGTCCGGGACCGAACACCTCGCCGGGAAGCGTCAGCAACCCGACCTCCTCCACCAACATTCTCGCCACCTCCCTGCCGGTGCGCTCCGGGAACGGATGGCGGATCCAGCCGAAAAACGTCCCGCTCGCCACAAGACGGAAAGGGTTCCCCGACCGGTTGAACTCGGCGCAGAAGCGATCATGGCGGCGTTCCATCATGATCCTGTTTTCCCTGACCCAGTCGTCGAGGTTGTCCACCCCGTAGCATACGGCCTGCTGGGTGATTCTCGGCTGGCATACCGCCATGGTATCCTGGGCTTTGAGGGCATGGTGGATGAACTCCTCCGAAGCGGCGAGCATTCCGGCCCGATAGCCGGTCAGGGCGTAGGTCTTGCCGAATGAGGCGATATGGACGAAGTGGTCGCCCCAATGGTGATCGGCAAAGAGATCGTGGGGCCGGGCGCCGCCGGCGATGAATTCGCAGTAGGTCTCGTCCAGGACGAGCGCAATGCCGTGCCGGGCAGCCAGGCGGGCCAGCTCATGGATGGTGGCAGGAGGCGTCACTACGCCGGTGGGGTTGCTCGGGGTAACAAGGAGTATGGCCCTGGTGCGGGGTGTGATGAGCGTCTCGATTGCCGGGACCGACGGCAACCCGCCCGACGCCTCGTCGAACGGGGCGAAAACCGGACGGATACCGAGCATTTCCAGGGCCATGGGGTGGTCGAAGTAGGCGGGGAGCTGGACGATCACCTCATCCCCCTCCCTGCAGAGGGTCACCATGGCGAGCCAGAACGCCTGGCTGGCGCCGATGGTAAGGCAGAGCTGGCGGGGATTCATGATGGCGCCGTACTTCCGTTCGTAGCGGGCACAGACCGCCTCGCGCACCTCCTGCAGTCCCTCATCGGGGGAGTATTTCGAGGTGAGCGGGTCCATAAGCAACTCTGCCAGATGCTTGGTCAGCTCTTGTGCAGGAGGATAATCGGGAACCGCCTGACAGAGATCGATAAGGGGATAGTCTTGGGCTGCGCCGGCAAGCCACCCCTTCACTTCGGAAATGGGAGGAAAATGCACCTTGCGGATATGGTCTGATATGGGGAATTTCATTGGTGCCTCCCTGCAGGAATTCACGCTCTGTTCTTCTTACAATGTTTTGCGCCCTGGAGCAAGCACCACGTGCAATAGTTCAGACGTGTCAAGCCGCTTTGCCTCATGTTCAGGATTCTCTTTGCTTTTATCAATTTATTGCAAGGAATGTCGAAATTTACTTGGCAAATCTTTTGCATAATTGCATTCTTGTTAATCGGCATCCAGGTATGCCCCACCATCGGCATCTGCCTTTAACTCACGGATTGACGATTGTTGCTAAAGTGGAAAAAACGTTACGTCCCCAAGGAGGCTTGATTGACTATTCTTGAATCTATCATACTCGGTGTCGTGGAGGGATTGAGCGAATTCCTCCCCATCTCTTCCACCGGGCACCTCATCCTCGCGTCCGCCCTGTTGAAAATCAAACAGACCGATGCCCACAAGGTATTCGAGGTTACGATCCAGTCGGGGGCCATACTGGCGGTTGTCTACATCTACCGCAAGCAGCTCGCATCCCGATCGGACCTGCTTCTGAAGGTTTGCGCCGCATTCATTCCCACGGGGGTCTTAGGCTATCTCCTTTACAAGACCGTCAAATCATTCTTCCAGCCATCGATGGTGAGTTACATGCTGATCGCAGGGGGGATTGCGTTTTTAGCCATTGAAAGGCATCTGAAGAACCGCTCCTCTGCTGGGGAGGGTCTCCAGGACATCTCCTACGGGAAGGCCTTGCTCATAGGGATCATCCAGAGCCTTTCCATGATCCCGGGGGTATCCCGCTCCGGAGCTACCATCATGGGCGGGCTTTTGGTCGGCATGGACAGGAAGGCTGCCGCAGAGTTCTCCTTTCTCCTCGCCATCCCCACCATGCTCGCGGCCACCGCCTTCGACATATACAAGAACTTCGGCATCTTCAGCTTTGGAGATTGGCAAAACATCCTCGCCGGCTTCGTAACCTCCTTTATCTTTGCCGTTATCGGCATTAAGGCGCTCCTGAAATTCATCACCGGCCATACATTCGTGCCGTTCGCCATCTACAGGATCGCCGCAGGGGTCCTGTTCCTCCTGTTTCTGCCGTAGCATCTTCTCAGCCGGGGAGGACTATTTGCCGGCCGGCCTTCTTCCATTGCAACTCGGCAGGCACAAAAGAGCGGAACCGTTGAGCTTCATCGAATATTTACCGCCATCAACCGACGCCGGCGTAGACAGCCGCCATCCCTGCAGTGAAGTCATTAAACCTGGAAAGAGTAAAAGAACCGATGGGAAACAAATTCATCATTATCTCCTGCATTCTCCTGCTCAGTCTGCATTCCAGCGGAAAGAACGGCTTCGCTGCCGACAAGCCGGTAGTTCATTTCGGCATTAATTTACGTTACAACCCTGTGATTCTCTACAAGCGCTATCAGCCGCTCATGGATTATCTCACACAGAACTCGCCGTACAGATTCGAATTGAAAATCAGCCGCGATTACCAGGAAGCCGTCAAGTTCCTGAAAGAAGGAAGAACCCAGATAAGTTCCTTGGGGGATGGCGCTTTCATCGAAGCCATCCTGCTTCATGGCGCAGTTCCCATTGTCAAGCCGCTCAATAAGGACGGAAAGCCCTTCTACCGATGCGCTATCATCGTCCCGCGCAATTCCGCTCTTAATTCCCTTCAGAACCTGCGCGGCAAAAGCATCGCCCTTGGATCATACCATTCAACTACAGGCAACCTTATCCCCAGATATCTTCTTGCGGTTAACGGTATAAACTTGCAAGGCATTGGCTCTGTCGCATCCCTGAAGAACCACGATGCAGTGACCAAGGCAATCCTGAAGGGACAATATGACGCGGGTGCTGTCAAGGATGTCTTTGCTGAAAAATACGGGGAATACGGCCTGCGGGTCTTGGCCTACTCCGACCCCATTCCTTCCGTGCCTCTAGTGGTAAGAAACAATGCACCCCGTGAGTTTGTAAAGGCGGTCACCGAAGCCCTTTTGAAACTCGATCCGCGCAATCCCGCCCATCAAAAGCTCATGGAGAACTGGGACGAAGAATACAAACACGGCTTCGTCTCCGCAGACATCTCAGGCTACCGGGAAATCTTCAGGATGTTTCGCTCGATTCCGAACGGTTGCGGCATGAGGTGTCACCGGTGAAGGCTCCATTTTTTTTCAGCATCAAGATAAGGTTTGTCCTTACTGCGGCACTCATCATGGCACTCTCTTCCATCACATGGGGGAGCTGGGCCTGGTATAACGAGAAGCAGCATCTCATCGAAAAACTTGAAGGACAAGGGAAACTTCTCCTGACCTCTCTCAAGGCTCCCATCATCAATGCAATCGTTTATGAAGAGATTGGCCAGGTTGAGGATGTAGGGCTTCTCGATAATTTTGTGGGGGAGATCGTCGGCAATCATGAACTGCCGACGCCTTATGCCTTTATTACCGACCAGGAAGGGAAAGTGCTCGCCCACAACCATTATGAGGAATTTGGCAAGAAGTATCATGATCCCTTGACCCTTGCCGCGCTGGCCGGAGATAACGTTCAGAGCAGAATCGTGCGGGACGCCCCTGGAATAGGTCCTGTTCTGGATATGGCCATGCCGCTGCGCATTTCCGGAAAAAGCTGGGGCATGCTCCGTATCGGGCTTTCCATGATTCCCATGGAAGGGGAGTTGTCAATCCTTCGCATGCAGATCCTCTCCTTCTCCGCCCTCTTTTTCCTGATCGGCACCGCCATCTTCTATTTGATCGGCCGCACCATGTCACGCCCTCTTGAGCAGCTTTCCAATGCCATGGCAGATGTAAATCATGAATCCCTGGAAGTGACGGCATCACCAAGGCAAAGGAATGATGAAATCGGCCTGTTACAGGAAAGCTTCAATGAAATGCTGACGCGACTGAAAAAGAGTGAACAGGAAAGGCAGAGGGCTGTAAGCCAGATGATTCAGAATGAGAAACTGGCAACCATCGGCAAGATCGTCGCGGGGGTTGCCCATGAAGTCAACAACCCCTTGGCGGCCATATCGACCAGCATATACAATCTGGATGGAAAGGCGCCCCAGGAGCTAAAAAGGTATATCGAAATACTAAAGAAGGGGGTGCATCGCATAGAGGCGATTGTGCGCCAGCTGACCGATTTCAGCCGGGTAAACACTCTGGATCTGCGACCTGTGCCGAGTGAGCTCTTTTTCAAGGAGGCCGCAGGTTTTGCCGGCATGGCTCTCAAGGGCACCGATCTGAGATTTGTCGGCACCGACTCCTGTCCACCAACCACGCTGGACATTGACAAGGGCAAATTGCACCAGGTGGTTCTCAACCTGATTCTCAATGCTTTGGACGCTTCACCACAACAAGGCACGATAGAATTTCTCGCCTACTGCCATGATGGGTTTTACTTTTTGGTTGTCACAGACCAGGGGAGTGGAATTCCTCCGGAGGACAGGGAAAAAATATTCGAGATCTTTCACACAACCAAGCCGGCAGGGGAAGGGAGCGGCATTGGTCTTGCCATATGCAGGAGCATTGTCGAGATGCACAGGGGAGAAATTATTCTCGAGAGCAGGCAAGGGATGACAACATTCATTGTTAAAATACCGCTGGGCAGGGGAGATTTTCATGGACAGGCTTAAACTCTTGATTATTGAAGACGATCCCCTGTTCGGCGAAGCCATTTGGGAAGCTCTGCAAGCGGCCGGTTACCGGACCAGGCTTGCGACAAGTGGTGCTGAAGCTCTGGCGGCTGTTGCAGAGGAGAGTTTCGACCTGATGCTTCAGGATATACGACTTCCCGATGCCAATGGACTGGATATACTGAGGGAAATTTTGCAGAGACAGCCCCATTCCAGGGCGTTGGTCATGACCGGGTTCGCTACCGTAGATAGTGCTGTTGAAGCCATGAAAATAGGGGCTTTCGATTTTCTTACCAAACCATTTCCCATGGAAATGCTGCTCATGAAACTGCAGAAGGTTCTGGAATTCAAGCAGATGGAAAAGGAGATCGACTCTTTCAGGAGTAAGGAAGAGGAATGTCATCTCATAGTCAGTCGCAGTCCTGCCATGAAGGACCTGCTGGAAATGGCAAGGGCCGTGGCGGTCACGGATGCCACCGTGCTCTTGCAGGGGGAAAGCGGCACCGGCAAAGAACTCCTGGCTGAAACCATCCACAAGACAAGCAAAAGACGCCACAAACCGTTCATCCAGGTGAACTGTGCCGCCATCCCCGAAACCCTCCTGGAAAGCGAGCTTTTTGGTGTGGAACGGGGAGCTTTTACCGGGGCAGACAGGAGTCGCCAAGGCTATCTTGAGGCAGCGGAAAGCGGCACATTGCTGCTGGATGAGATAGGAGATCTGCCCCTCCATTTACAGGGCAAAATCCTGAGGGTTCTGGAAGAGAAAAAGGTCTTCAGGGTGGGAGGGACCAGGGCGTATAATGCCAATTTCCGGCTTATCGCCGCCACCAACTGGGACCTGAAGGAGATGGTTCAGGAAAAGAAATTCCGCGAAGACCTTTATTTCAGGCTGAATGTAGTGCCCTTGACCATCCCTCCTCTCAGGGAACGGCGGGACGACATCCCCCTGCTGATTGCGCACTTCCAGAAGTGCCTGTCAGCGAAAGATGCCGGGAAGAAAGTGATTTTTTCTCCCGAGGCCCTTGAGCTCCTCTGCCGTTACGACTACCCGGGAAACATCCGTGAGCTGAAGAATATTGTAGAGCAACTCACCGTACTTTATCCGGGAGAGGCGATCAAGCCCTTGCATATTCCCGTCTCATTGCAGAAAGAGTCATGGGTCGGGAATCTTTTCGAGAACTTTGTCGTCGGTAAACCGCTGAAGGATGCAGTCGGGGAATTCGAAACCAGATACATCGAAAAAGTCCTGAAAAGCGCCGGCGGTAATAAATCCCTCTCAGCCAGAATTCTCGGCATATCCCGGCAGATGTTGTGGGAAAAGCTCAAACAGAGATAAGGCTCGGAACTTGGCCGGCTATTTCGCCGAACTGTAAACAATCCTTTACGGTCCCCACTGCCTTCCCATTCGAAATCCATCATTCAAAGCCAACTTCTCCATAAAAACAACCCGCCGATTCATTTTATATTTCCGATCATATCCCCCCTGCGACATTCCGAAGTATCAACAACCATAAAGGGATTCGCGAGTAATTTGCCACATTATTAGAATGCGAACAAATGCTGAAAAACCTCTTTCATTAATTGCGTGGCACACCTCTTGTTATAGGAGACAGAAGCAGATAGGAAGGGAGGTGGAGATTTACGGCAGCTTCTGCACGTTGGGATCAACTAATTCCAATTTTCAAATCGAGGATGGAATCAAGGGCGGCAAGGAATGAGGCGACGAAGGCGTACAGATAGTACGTTGAGGAGCCGAAGACGAGCCAACAAAGATAGCGCCTTGATTTGGAATTGGAATAATTCAAGAAGGAGGTTTATTTGATGAACAAAAGAGAGATACCAAAAAAGTTGTTTCTGTTGTCGGCTCTGACCGGCTGCCTGTTGCTGATAGGCGCAATCGTTTTTGCCGCTGATGGAGGCTACGTCGGCAGCGAAAAGTGCAAGGAGTGTCACGCGGAGCTGGCCAAGGCATTTTCCACGAACATTCACGCCAAGGCGGGAGCATACGGCGTCAAGGACGCAGGCTGCGAGTCCTGTCATGGCGCGGCTGGCGGCCATGTAGCCTCCGGGGACAAATCGTCCATCATCAATCCGTCCAAGGTCGACTACGAGGCCGCCTCGGCAGCCTGTCTCAAGTGCCATACGAAGGATAAGGGGCAGATGTTCTGGCACGGCAGTATTCATGAGGGCCAGGGATTGAGCTGTGTGGCCTGTCACAAGGTCCATGGTGGCAATGACAAGCTGCTCGCCAAGAAAAATGAGAGCGACCTCTGTTTCACCTGTCATGCCGATGTCCGCGCTGACATGTTCAAACGCTCCAAACATCCCATGCGGGACTCTTCTTCTCCCACCACCGAAGGGAAAATGACCTGCTCTTCCTGCCACAACGCCCACGGCGCCAAGGGTGAAAAGCTGATCGACGCCAAGTCCTTCAATGACAAGTGTTACGAGTGCCATTCGGAGAAAAAGGCTCCGCTCCTCTGGGAGCATTCTCCTGTCAAGGAAGACTGCCTCACCTGCCACAGCTCCCACGGTTCATCCAATGACAAGATGCTTGTCACGAAGGTTCCGCGCCTTTGCCAGGAGTGCCATATGCAGGGGCGGCATCAGACGGGAACCCTGGGCACCAATTCTGTTTTTGCATTCAGCAGGGGTTGCCTGAACTGCCACCCGATGGTACACGGCTCCAACAACCCGTCCGGGCCGGTGCTGCAAAGGTAATACGGAGTGTCGATCACAAATCAAAGGAGGCAGCATGATGAAGCGAAAAAGTTATAAACATATGACGCTGGCCATGCTCCTGTCGTTCTTTGCGACAGTGGGAGCGGCGCAAGCGGATACGGATATTATGGAAGGTAAGGCGACCATCAGTGGCGGAATCAATGCGGGAGTTCAGCAGAAGATCATCGATGGATCTCGCGAAAAGTTCGAAGAATACCGGGACGTACAGAACGGTTTCCTGATCAATGACTTCCGCCTTAAAGGCGATGGCAACACA
This sequence comes from Geotalea uraniireducens Rf4, assembly GCF_000016745.1. Taxonomy (GTDB): domain Bacteria; phylum Desulfobacterota; class Desulfuromonadia; order Geobacterales; family Geobacteraceae; genus Geotalea; species Geotalea uraniireducens. The sequence continues at coordinate 4,252,576 of NC_009483.1, forward strand.
ACCCCTTACTTCCTCGACGTCAAGATAAAAAATCCGGTACAGGATAATGAGTTCTACCAGTTAAACGGCGGGGTCCATGGAAAATATAATTTCGGCCTTTTCTATGACAGCATCCCGCATAACTTCAGCAGCGGCAAATTTCTGCTGAATGATTTGGGAGGGGGGCGATACGCCATTGGCGATGTCATCCAGAGCCAGCTGCAGGCAAATGAGATCCTGCGGAGCCAGCGGCTGACATATGCACCTCCCCCCGGTGGCGTTACCAATACCGCAGGCGGCGCTTTCATCAATCCGGCTGACGCCCAGAACCAAGCCCAGGACGCGGGCATGACCGGCATCGTCAACAATCTGTACGGGTCCGCCAACACAATCAAGCTTGGCCTGAAGAGGGAAAAAACAGGTTTCGCTTTCGACTATCGGATCTCGGACGACGCAAAGGTCTGGACAAAGATAAGCAACGAGAAACGTATCGGCACCAGGCGCATCAACCAAGGCACCTACGAGCGGTACAATAACGGCAACACTACCGCAGGAGACCGCGGCCATATCGTCGATTTCTTTCTGGCAGCGGGGATCGAGCTGCCGGAGACCATCGACTATCGGACCACCACCCTGAACATCGGCACCGGCGTCTACAAGAAGAACTGGCTGGCTGACGTCGAATATACCTTTACCAACTTCGATAATAAGGTATCGACCCTGACCTGGGACAACCCCTTCAGGATTACCGACGCAACCGCTACAAATGCAGCTGCCACTCCTCCGGCTCTCGTCGGCACGGCAAACCCCTTCAACAGGGGCCGTTCTGCCACCGGTCAGATGTCCCTCACACCGGACAGCCAGTCCCATGACCTGGCCGTTTCCGGCTCGGTTGAACTGCCGCTGCACAGCAGGGTGTCCGGCACCATCAGCTACGGCTGGATCACCCAGGACGAGGCCTTTGCCCCCTACACCAGGAACAGCGCCATCAGCTTAATTGCAGGCACCGCCGGACCAGGCTTTGATGTGACCAATCCCGCCAACCTGCCACAGCAAGACCTGAACGGCAAAGTAGCGACCCTGTTCCAGAGTTACCAGCTGACCAGCAAGCCGGTTGAACCGCTGACCGTGACAGCCCGCTATCGCTACTATGACTACGACAACAGGTCCGACAACATCACCTTCCCCGGCTACTCGGCCTTCGGTGATTCGTTCTGGAGAACGGAGAAGAACGACGTCACTTCGGGCCAGGATGCCCCGGTTCGCAACGAGGCCCTTTCCTTTACCCGTCAAAATGCCGAACTCGCCATCGATTACCACCTGATGAAGCCGCTCACCGTCATGGTCGAAGGCTTCTGGGAAGGATGGGACCGGGAGCAGCTCCGAATCGACGGCACCAACGAACTGGGTGCAGGAGGAGGCTTCATCTTCAAGCCGTTCAAGGCGGCCAAACTCAAGGGTAACTACCGCTACGCCCACCGCAGCGTTGACGGCTACAAACCGGGCAACACCGCAGAAAACCCCGAGGCTGTGGGACTGGCCAACTACGACTGGGCTGACCGGGTCCGTCACAAAGCCGACCTCCGCTTACAGATGATGCCTGTGGAGGCCTTAACGGTGGGGCTATCCGGCCAGTACCTGAATGATAAGTATGGTAACGACAACAGGTTCGGTCTCAAGAAGAACGAAAACGTCACAGGCGCCATCGACATTGCTTACGCTGCATCCGAGGCCCTGTCGTTCTACGCCAATTATGTGAAGGAGTACCGCAAGGGGGCGATGCAGTCGGCAGCGAAAGACGATGCCTTCAATGGGTCGCTTAACAGCCTCATCCCGCCTGGCGGCGCTCCGTTCAATCCGGAAAACTACTGGAACACCGACATCTATGAGAAGGTCGACACGTTCGGGGTGGGTGCGACGGTCCAGGTCATTCCCGACAAGCTGACCGTGAACACCAGCTACAATCTCTCTAACAGCAAGATGGATTTCAATACCGTCAACCCTAACGGGGCAGTAAAGCTGGCAAACGCCTTGGGCCAGTCCTGGCCGACAGTCAGAAACCGTCTCCAGGAGCTCAAGACCGACATCGGCTACAACTTCACCAAGAACCTGAAGGCGGGTGTCACTTACCTCTATGAGTGGTATAAACTGGACGATTTCGTCAACACATCGGCGTATATGGCCGGCGCGTCTGTTGAGAACACCACCAAGTACTTATTTACCGGTGCCAACAACTTCAGCTACGACGCACATGTGGCCGGGGCATACCTTAGTTACAAGTTTTAAGCATGACCTCCTTCATGCGTGTTATGGGCGCCGGCAACGGCGCTTTTTTTTGGCCAATTGAATTAGTCGGTTTCACCCCTTCACTTCGGAGACAGGTAAAAAATGTACCTTGCGGATATGGTCTGATATGGGGAATTTCATCAAATGTTTAATACTACTCCGACACATATAGTTCTTTAACATTTCAATATTCGCACCAGAAGCTTTGCAATCTGATGCCTGATGTCAGGCAAGGACGGCATGCCTTTGAGTCGTTGCCTCCGCCTCCATCGCTCAGAGGAACGAAGAGAACAGCAACGATGGCGCCACTTTTCCAGGTGTTTGGTTTTCAGAACAAAGCGTCGTTGGCCAGTGTCGATTTTTTCTGAATCCAGTTGCTCCGCGCTGTCGCACTCTTCTGTTTTTTTTGCTGCAAACGCAACAGTGTCAGATAGCCATATGCCAGGGACGTCAGGAGCACATGTCGATGCCATCCGCTCCATGAGCGCCCTTCATGGTGATCAAGGCCAAGCTCTTCCTTTAGCTGTTGATAGCCATGCTCTATCCAATAACGTTCATGGTAGAGGCGGGCAAGGTCAATCGTTGCCAGATGCTGCGGCATATTGCTGAAGAAATAGCGAAGCTCGTATCCACCCAGGTTCAGGGGGCGGCGCTCTATCAGGAGCCAGACTTGTTCATGATGATTGCCCTGCCGCCATCCGTGAGCCGGCCACACTCTCATTGAGACGGCCTCTGCAACAAGTGGCTTGTCCTTGGAATTGAGCCTCAATTCTAGCCGTTGCCATGCATCATCGGCAATGCTTTCGCCCAGTACCGACAGCTTGACCGGTTCGGGGTTTGTGGAGACTACCTTAGGGCGAGTTCGTGGACGCCCTCGCTTATGCTCTTTGACTGGCGCAATTTCAAAGACCGGCTCCTCAAGAAATACCGGGGTGTTGGAGTAAGCTCCCAGGATGTAATTTTCACTGCGGGACTCAAGCTCCTTGCGAAACTCCGGAATGTTGCCATACCAGCTGTCAGCAAGGACTGCACGATGGGGAACATTGTCTTTTCGGGCCAGGTCAACAAAATCAAGTGCCATGCGCCATTTTGACTTATGGTGCACTGACTCCGGCATGTGAGCCTTTTTACGCTTTGCGGTGCAATCATCATTTTGCTGATCCCAGGATTCCGGGACGAACAGTTCCATGGCATATGGCCAGGCGACATCTCTGCCGACATACGTCATGCTTACGCCAATCTGACAGTTGTCAGTCTTGCCTGATGCACCGCAGTATTGCCGGGCAACACATACACTGTCGTACCCTTTCTTAGGGAACCCGGTATCATCAAGAACCAGGATCCCCTGCGGGTCGGAAGTGACGTCAAGCATGGAACGGCGGAATTGCTCAGCAACAAGTTGATCGTCCCATTTGGCAGTCGAAAGGAGGCGCTGCATACTTCGTTCAGATGCGTTTACCTTCTCTGACATGGGTTCAACTGACTTGCGCTCACCGTCCATGAGCAGGCCGGCCAAGTAACATTCTGCCAGTTCACGGCTCTCTGACCGATGGAAATAGCCATAATAGGGAGCCATATATTCTTCGATGCCGGGGAAAACGATCTCTGTTGTCATTCGCAGAGATTATCACATGAAACAGATTATATCAAGCTATGTGTCGGAGTAGTATTAATTGACGCGGTTTTTCCCCGTTGATTTACCGAAGACGTTGGTGGTATCTTTACCGACGATTGCAGCCAATCCATTACTTTGTGAGGTTCTCTTTATGAAGGCAGTGCATCGGATTTACCTTCTCGCCCTGTGCCTCGCACTCCTCGCCCCCTTCGCCCATGCGGCGGGTCTGGCGGACAAGGTGCAGGAACACACCTTGAAAAACGGCATGAAACTCCTCATGGTGGAGCGCCACACCTCGCCGACGGTTGCCGCATGGATCCGCTTCAAGGTGGGGAGCGCGGACGAACGGAGCGACGAGCGAGGGCTCGCCCACCTCCTGGAACACATGCTGTTCAAGGGGACAAAGACCCTTGGGACAACCGACTACGCCGCCGAAAAACCGCTTCTGGACAAGATCGAACAGACGGCACAGCTTCTCATGCTGGAAAAGGCCAAACGGGAAAAGGGGGACCAGGCAAAGATCAACCAGTTGAAGAAAGAGCTCGACAGCCTGGAAAAAGATGCGGAGAAGTACGTGGTAAAGGAGGAGTTCGCCCAGATCTACGCCAGAAACGGCGGCTCCGGCTACAACGCCTTCACCAGCAAGGACGGCACCACTTACCTGATCAACATGCCTGCAAACAAGATGGAGCTCTGGGCTGCAATCGAATCTGACCGGATGAAGAACGCGGTGCTACGCGAATTCTACACCGAGCGGGACGTGGTGATGGAGGAGCGACGCCGCTCCTACGACACGGAGCCTGAAGGGGAGCTGTGGGAAAACTTTCTTGCCACGGCCTTCGTCGCCCACCCATTCGGCCAGCCGACCATCGGCTGGATGTCTGACATCGAAAACCTCTCCCGCAACAAGGCCGAGACGTTCCTCCACAAATATTACGCCCCCAACAACGCCATTGTGGCCGTTGTCGGCGATATCGACCCGCAAAGAATCATCACCCTTGTGGAAAAATATTTCGGCGTCATAGCTCCCGGCACACCGGTCGGGCCGGTGGCGGTTGAAGAACCGCGGCAGCGGGGGGAAAAAAGGATCGAGGTCCTGGCCGATGCCGAACCGCAGCTGATGATCGGCTTTCACAAGCCGACGCTGCCGGCCGCAGACGATTACGTGTTTGACGTCATCGACATGCTCCTGGCCGACGGGCGCACCTCCCGCCTCTACAAGAAGATGGTCGTGGAAAAGCAGCTCGTTACGGACGTTTCCTCCTTTACCGCACCGGGTAGCCGCTACCCGAATCTGTTTGTCATCGCTGCCACCCCACGTGCCCCCCACACCGTGCAGGAGGTGGAATCAGCGATTTACGAGGAGCTGGAGCGACTTAAGAAAGAGCCGGTCACCGAGCGCGAGCTGCAACAGATTCTCAACAAGCTGGAATTCGAAGAGTCCCGCCAGATGCTTTCAAACGGCGGGCTGGCAAGAAACCTTACCGAATATGAGGCAACCGCCGGCACCTGGCGCTACCTCATCGAGCACAGGCAGCGGGTGGCTGCCGTCACGCCGGCGGACGTGGCGCGCGTGGCGCAGAAATACCTGGTCAGGGAAAACAGGACCATCGGCGTCATTACCAAACAGGAGGTGGCAAAATGATGACCAACTGGAAGAGACTCCTGCTTATGGCAGCAGCAATCCTTTCTCTCTCTGCCTGCGCTGCGACGCAAAAAGCCGTTGACCCGCGCACCATGACCTTTCCCAAGCTTACGTTCGAAATCCCCAAAAGCGAGCGGGTGCAGCTCGCCAACGGGATGGTGGTTTACCTGCTGGAAGACCATGAACTGCCGCTGGTAAGCATGACCGCCTACGTCAACACCGGGAGTATCTACGAACCTGCGGAAAAGGCCGGCCTGGCCGGCCTTACCGGCGCCGTGATGCGGAGCGGCGGGACAATGGAAACACCGCCGGAAAAGCTGGACGCAGAGCTTGAATTCATGGCGTCGTCCATCGAGTCGAGTATCGGCGCCGACGTGGGCAACGTCTCCCTCAGCAGCCTGAAGAAAAACCTCGACCGGACGCTTTCACTTTTCGCCGATGTCGTCATGCATCCCGCTTTCCGCGAAGACCGGGTGACGCTGGCGAAGAACCGGACCATCGAGTCCCTGCGCAGGCAGAACGACGACGCCAAGGGGGTCGCCGACCGGGAGCTGAGAAAGGCCCTCTACCCCAACCATCCGCTCGGCCGTTATCCGACCATCGGGTCGGTGAAGAGCATCACCAGGGACGACATGGCAGCCTTCCACAAGCGCTATTTCCATCCCAACACCATGATGCTGGCGGTTGCCGGCGACTTTGACAGGAAAGAGCTCGTGGCCGCGCTGGAAAAGGCCTTTGCCGGCTGGGAAAAAGTCTCGGTCGACTTCCCGGCGGTAGCGCCGCTGCAGCAGGATATAAAGCCTGAAGTGCTGTTGGCGAAAAAGGAGATCAACCAGTCGGTGATCCGCATGGGGCACCCGGGGATCGACAAGAACAACCCGGACCTCTACCCCATCAGGGTCATGGATTACATCCTCGGCGGCGGCTTCACCTCGCGGCTGACCACGGAGATCCGATCCAACCAGGGCCTGGCCTATAACGTGGACAGCTATTTCGATGTGGGGAGGCGCTTCCCCGGCATCTTCCTCGCCGAAACGGAGACCAAGAGCGAATCGACAGTCAAGGCCGTCACCCTCATGCGCGACATCATCGCCGGCATGACCAGGGCGCCGGTCACCGACGACGAGCTGAAGCTGGCCAAGGATGCCATCGTCAACTCCTTCATCTTCGGTTTCGCTCGGACCGATGCGGTGGTCAACCAGCAGCTGCGGCTCGAATACTACGGCTATCCCGCCGGCTACCTGGAAAACTACCGGGACAACATATCCAAGGTGACGAAAGAAGATGTGCTGCGCGTGGCGCAGAAATACCTCCACCCGGAAAGGTTGGTGCTCGTGGTGGTGGGAAATGAGAAGCAGTTCGACAAGCCGCTCGCCACCCTGGGACCGGTGAGGGAGATCAAGCTGGAGAACGGCAAATAATCAACGGACAACAGGAGGAACTATGGCCACATGGAAATGCAATGCTTGCGGATTTACCAAGGAAGGGCGCTGCAAACCGCAAAAATGCCCGCAGTGCCAGGAAAAGGGAACTTTTGAAAAGACGGAATAGATGAATAGAGGCCTCCATCGGAAACGATGGAGGCCTTCTTGTGTGCAGCTATCAGAACACACACTTCTGGGGTCAGGTCAGACATTCGGACATTTACTCAAAGCCCCCCGCACATCTTCGATATTCGCGGCCAGTTCGACATCGGCCCGTGAGCGGGACAGCATTCTTTGCGCCGCTTTACCAAGGGCGGACGCATCACGGTTGAAGAGCCTCCCCAACTCCGTCAGGGAGAGGTGCGGCGATTCCTGCACGATCACTGCGGCGAGCGCTCTCGCCTCGCTGAAAGGCCGGGTCTTGCCCGGCGATTTCAGTTGTTCCTCAGCGATTCCGTATCGACGGCAGACGGAGGCGACGATTTCCGGCAGTGTCCACTCCCGCTTACGCAACTGGTTGGCTTTATGCAGCGCATCGTCGGCAAAGCCGTCGTCACCGAGGATACGCCCTTCGCATGTTCCGCTGTGAAACTCGTTTCTTCGTTCCTCACCCATTCCATCGGCAACAAATTGCCGATACGCCTTGCGGGCAGAATCGGTTCTGCGGCCAAGCAGCGAGAGCACCCATTCGGTAGTCAGCCACGGCAGCACTTCACTGCCGAGATAGGCGCGATGGCCGCTCCACGGGTACTCCTGCGGAAGCGGCACCATGTCTGCCCGAACCGGATTCAGGTGGACATAACGCACGAGCTCCAGCAGGTACGCGTCCGCGTCCAACAGGAGCGCCTTGTATCGCCCCTGGAAGAGATGTCCCGTGCGCCCTTGGGTGTAGTTGACCCATTTTGTATAGCGCAGTGACAGGTTCTGCATGATGAGCGAGAGAGGGGTGTCAGCCACCTGTACGACAAGGTGAATGTGATTCGTCATGCAGCAAAAGCCATGAATGCGGTAGCCGAATCTTTCCACGGATTCCTGCAGAAAGAGGTAGAGCCGGAAGCGGTCTGCATCCTTGAAGAAAATCGGCTGGCCGGCATTGCCGCGAAGTATTACGTGATAGACGGCTCCGGGATAATGAATGCGAGGTTTACGTGCCATGTTTACAGGATATCAACAAATGTCCGAATGTCTAGCCTGACCCCATGATTTCACCATGATTTCACCATGATTTCATGATTTGCCTGACCCCATGATTTGCCCCGCCACACTTGAGCCCCACTTCACGCTTTCTAGGCCAGGAACTCACAGATATGCTTTGCGATGACATCTCCGTCTTCCTCGAGAGCAAAATGTCCCGTATTCAGCAGGTGGAAGTCGAGATTCTTCAAATCCCGTTTGTACGGATGGGCACCCGCCGCCGGGAAAATCTCGTCATTCGCGCCCCACACGATCAGCGTCCGCGGCTGGTGCTGGCGGAAATATGCTTGCCAACTGGGATATAGAGGCGGATTGCTGCCGTAGTCGTAGAACAGTTGCAGTTGGATCTCCGCATTGCCTGGCCGATCCAGCAGTCTTTGGTCGACGTGCCAGTTGTCAGGGCTGATCGCCTCTTTGTTGCGAACCCCGTTGGTGTACTGCCACTGCGTTGCTTCTAACGTCAAGAGGAAGCGGAGCGCGTCTTCGTTCGACATATTGGGCTGCTTGTAAGCAGCCTTGATATTTTTCCACCATTCGTTGTCAAGACCCTTGTTGATGGCCCCACGATCTTTCCAGTACTCCTTGATCGGCTCCCAGAAATTGTTGTCAATCCCTTCGTCGTAAGCGTTACCATTCTGGATGATCAGTGACTCGACACGCTCGGGATATTTCGCGGCCAGACGGAAGCCGATTGGAGCGCCGTAGTCCATCAGGTACAGGCTGTAACGTTCGAGCCCGAGTTTCACGGTGAACTTGTCGAGGATCTCGCTGAGATTATCGAAGGTGTAGTCGAACTCATCGACCCTAGGTATCGAACTGTTCCCGTAGCCGGGGTAGTCCGGGGCCACCAAGTGAAACAGGTCCGCCAGGGCAGGGATCAAATCTCGGTACATATGCGAGGACGTCGGAAAACCATGCAGCAATAGCAGGGTAGGCGCTTCCCGCGAACCGGCCTCGCGATAGAAGATCGATTGCCCATCGATTTCGACGGTGCGATACATGACCGCGGGAATTCGAGTAACGATGTTCGTTGAATTCATGATTCTCCTCCTTTTGTGATCGCGTGTACGCTCCGCATAACATACGCTTAACCTGCGAAGGGGGCTTGTCAGGTTGAAGCGATTGTTCGGCAATTTTTTTGGTGATGAATTCCTTATACTTTACCATAAAGTTTTCGTAATTCATCTTTTGCAACTTCAAGGACTTTCAGCTGTTCTCTATCCAAGTTTTTCCCAGCTCGATTAATATAGAATACAAGCATTGACATTGCCGAACGAAATGGAGTTGCTTTTCTTCGAATACTATTCGCTGCTGACATTTTTAAAGATAATGCAATTGCTTTGACTCACGTCGGTTGTCTGGGTACCGGCGTTCCCCCCGCCTGCAGTATCAAACTTGATATCCAGTCCGGCAACGAGTAAAAAAGGCTCTTTCTCCTCGTCGAAAAGGCGGTACTTGCCGCCGAAGCTGAAATCGCCCACCCCGTCCCGTTTCTCGTACTCCGGCTCGTTTACATCAGGAGAAGGAGCAAAAGTTGCACGGCGAGGATCTTGCCGATGGTGGCCACCGGGTAGACCGAGGCGTAGCCGATGTTGGGGAGGTCGTTGCCGGTCTGTTCCAGCGCGTAGCCCAGCACTGCCGGCTGGGTCTGCATGCCGGCGACCATGCCGATGAGGAGGCTCATGGGTATCTTCAGCAGCCGGTGTCCGATCCAGAGCGTGGCGAGCGCCGTGATGCAGGTGATTACCGCGCCGGCGGCAAAGATCGCCACCCCTCCCCCCTTGGTGAAGGTCGAGACAAAGCTGTAGCCGGCGCGGGTGCCGACCCCGGCGAGGAAAAAGACCAGCCCGATCTGGCGCAAGGTCATGTTGGCGCTGTACGGGAGACTCCAGACCATCCGGCCGGTGCGACCGACGGTCCCAAGAATCAGGGCAACGATCAGCGGCCCGCCGGCAAAGCCGAGTTTGAGGGTGATCCCACCCGGCATGGGTATGGGGACGATGCCGAGCAGGAGCCCGAGCGCCAGGCCAAGGCTGAAGGTCATGATGTCCACCTCGCTGACCGCCCGGTAAGAGTCGCCGAAAAAAACGCTCACTGCCTCCATCTGATCGATGTGGCTCAACACCCGCACCCGGTCCCCCAACTCCAGCACCATCTCGTCGTGGGGGAGAAAGTCATCGTCACCGCGCCGCACCCGCGTCAACACCGCGCCGAAGCGCTCCTGCAGGTTGAGCTCCTTCAGGGTGCGCCCGGCCACCTGGGGATTGGAAACGAAAATCCGGCGATAGTCGTACTCGCTCCGGTCAAGCCCGATATGCTCGCTGCTCAGTCCACCGAGGAAGGCGGCAACCTGTTGCAGATCTTCCACGGTCCCCACCACGATGACCATATCGCCCGCTTCAAGGATCGTCTGCGGCGTTGAGAGAAAAACACGCTCTCCCCGCTTGATGCGGCCGAACATGACGTCCCATTTCAGGCTGCGGCTCAACTCTTCAATGGTCTTCGCCCCCCGGTCGTCGCGTGTCACCCGGATGGTGCAGTTGAGAAGCGGTTCGTTGCTCGCGCCGAAGGTACGCAACCTCTTGGCCTCGGCAGCATAATCGACCCGCCAGAGACGCTGAACGATGCTGACGGCAAGCACCACGCCGATCACGCCGACGGGATAGGTGATCGAATAACCGACTACCGGCTCAGCCAGCATCTGCTCAAGCGCCCTCGCAGGCACAGTGTGCTTGATGGTCTCCAGGGCGCTGGCCAGGGCGGGGGTGTTGGTCAGGCAGCCGGAAAACATGCCGGCGGTCAGGGTCGCTTTCAGGTGGAGCACTTTCTGGACGATGATGGTGAGTCCGACGGCGAAGAGGAGCATGCCGATTACCAGCAGGTTGTTGCGCACCCCCTCGCGCCGGAGAGATGCGGCAAAGGCCGGACCGCTGGACAGGCCGACCGTATAGACAAACAGCCCGAGGCCTAAGATGTAAACGATCTCCGGCAATTTCAGATCCGGGTGAAGGGAACCGATGGCCAGCCCGACGAAGAGGACCGCCGCCACCCCTAGGCTGCTGCCGCGGATCTTGACCCTGCCAAGGGGATAGCCGATGGCGGCCACAAGAAAAAGGAGCATGAGGGGATTATCAATGAGTATTTTGAGCATGCGCGTACCAATCATTAAAAGGAATGGGTGATGTCGTTCTTATCGGAAAGTATAGCCCAAATATTGACAATAACAGCCACCAGCAACCACGACTTTTGCGGAGGATGAGTCCCATGCGGCATGACAAGGAAAGCTCTTAAAAATCGATTTTAAATTTCGACGGCACCGCATCCCCTTTTTTTATTATCTTCTGACCCTGGGGCGCCTGGACAAACCTGAGAAACCGCTTTATTCCCGGTGTCCGTTTCTTGCCGAGGACAAGGTTGAATTCCTTGACCATCGGCCACTGCCCATTTTTCACCGTCTCAAACATTGCACCCTTCATGCAGACCTCCGGGATTAATTGTATGCAGGAGCATTTAACTTATCGGCGGAAGTATTGAGGAAGTTAAGTCTGTTTTTGCCCAATCCATCCGTCTTATCCATTGTCGCGCTCCCGGCAATGGACGCAGTTCCGATAGCCGGTGCAGGGTTTGAAGACAGAGATGAGCATCAGGTAGAGGAGGACGATGGTCTGGAGGACGCCAAAAATCACGTCCACGTAATAGGTGCGAAAATAATCCGGGTCGGCAAAGGCGCCGAAGCCGAGGACATCGCTCAGCGCAGCCAGCCTCCTCATCCATGGGGCAAGACAGAGGGAGCCAAAAACCATCGCCGCCACAGTAATGGTCCACTTGGTGACGACCCAGCGGCAGGAGGTGAGCCGCAGGTTGGCCACCAAACAGAGCGCCACCCCGCTCAGAAAGCAGAGGGCCGCAGAGGGAATGATGAGAAAGTTGTCCAGATACTGGATGCCGACGTTGAAAGCGAACAGCGCATCGCCGCTGCCGGCCAGGCGGCTCAGGTAGAGGAGGACCATGACGCTAAAGCCGGCGCCGACCCAGAGGCATGAGGAAATGATATGAAGGTACTTGAGGAACAGTCGAATACGGTGAAATTCCGGAAGCGTTTGCATACCAGGGCATCTCCTGGAGCCCAAGTATAATTGTCGGCAATCCGCCGACTAAAATAAAGTATGTATACCGTTCGATGCGTATACTTTTATCCTGATGCAAAATGTACTCACCAGATCGGTGACTTCTCAAAATCTTACAACGGGTTAAAAACATTCGTGTTTATTCGTGTCATTCGTGGCTAACTGCCGTTTTTGGATTTATTCGACAGCTACGATTCCCCCCCAACTCCCGATACAAAAAAGCCCCCGGCTCAATGAGCACGGGGGCTTTTTCCATACATGCGGACTGACCTTCGACCGACAGTATCAGGCCTTTTCCACCTTGACGCCGACCATGTTGGCATTTCCAGCCAGCAGAGCATTTGCGTTGAGGTCGCGGAAGTGGATGGGGGCAAAGAGCAGACCGGGCTGGAGTTTTTCGCTTACCCTGGCCTTGCCGGTTATGCTGCCGCTTGCAGAGCTGACCTTGACCGATGCGCCGTCGACGATCCCGAGCTTTGCGGCGTCGCCGGCAAATATTTCGATGTACCCTTCAGCCGACACGGAGAGGTTGTTTTCCGAGCGTGTGGACATGGTACCGTTGTGGAAGCCGATCGCTCCGACCAGAATCTGGAACTGGTCCGTTGCCGTTGCAGCCGGGGATGCCAACGGTGAAAAGGCCAACGCGGTTTTAAGCGCCGCTGCCTGCTTGCCGGTCCCGGCGCAGCGCCCATCTACAACCGAGCACTCTCCGCTGTACAGCGGGGAAAGGTCCTTGAATTCCCTGAGAAGTTCACCAGGTGAATAGACGTGGCTGGCAAAGGTGAGGCGATTGTACAATTCAGCTATAATATCCCAGTCCTCACGAGCGTCTCCGACAGCGTCCACCGCCTTGCCGAGACATTGCACCCGGTTGTCGGTGGTTGTGAACGAACCGCTCTTTTCAGCGGCAGCAGCTGCTGGGAAAACCACGTGAGCCAGTTGCACCACTTCACTGTTGAAGATGTCCTGGACGATCAGAAGTTCGAGCTTGGCCAGCGCCCTTTTGATCCTGCCGTTGTTGGGGAACGTGGTCAGGTCGCTTCCCAGGAGATAAAGGGCCTTGATGGAACCCTGCTCGATCCCGTCGATGATCTGCCAAAGGTCTTTTCCCTTTGCGGTCGACGCCTGATAACCGGAAAGATGGTCGGGACTTACTCCCACATCGAGCAGCCCCTGGGTGTTGTTCTTGGCGTCGACGGGGAACAAGCCGCCGGAATCCTTGCCGAGACAGCCGGTGAGAAGCGCCAGGTCGGCGAGGGCCGCGACCTTTTCTGCGGCATGGGTGCTCCGCATGAGATCGGAACCGAACAGGATGGCAACGCTCTTTTTCCCGCCGATCAGGGTGGCGGCCTCGCGCAGGTCGGCCTCCGCCACACCGGCAGCAGCAGCCAGATCGGCAAGTGACTGGCCGGAAAGGGCTGTTTTCAGCGTATCCAGGTTGTTTACCTTGCCCTGAACGAATTCCTTGTCCTCAAGGCCCGCATCGAGAATGGCCTTCATCAGGCCGTTGATCAATGCCTGTTCGCTGCCGGGTCGGTATTTCAGGTGGTTGTTGGCGAATTTCTTCAGCTTCACATCGCGCATGTTGGCCAGCACCAGTCGGGCATCGTTCTTTGTGGCTGCCTTGATTACCCGGTATTCGGCTCCGGTCGCCTCGGCGTTCAGATCGGTGCCGATGACCAGGATGGCCGCAGCCGTGTCGATCCGGTCAATGGCAGCGCTGGCGCCGGTGAATCCCAGCTTTTCCTTGAGAACCGCCTGGGCACCGGCATAACCGAGACGTGCCTCGGAATCGATATGGTTGGTGCCGACTGCTACGCGCATCAATTTCTGGAACAGGAAGTTCTCTTCGTTGGTAACCCGTGGCGAACCGATACCGGCCACCGCATCAGGTCCCGATGCCTTGACAATGTCCAAAAGTTTGTCGCTGGCATAGGCCATTGCCCTGTTCCAGTCCGACTTGGACTGTGAACCGGTTTCTTCTCTCACAAGCGGAGTGGTGACCCTTTCGGCGGAATTCAGGTAGCTATAACCGAACCGGCCATTAATGCAAAGATTGCCGTGGTTGAAGGTGGCATCGTCGCTTGTGACACGCTCGACCTTCCCGTTGCGGGAATGGTATTCGATCTGGCAGCCATTGCCGCAGAAGGCGCAGACGCTCTTGGTAATCTTGAAGGTCCAGGGGCGGCCCCTGAACTTGAACGGCTTGCTGATCAGGGTGCCGGTGGGGCAAGCAGCGACGCAGTTGCCGCAGAATTCGCAGTTGAGCGGTTTGCCGTCAATGGTGTCGATGATGGTCGCTTCGCCGCGATTGACAACCGCGATGGCATCGCAGCCGACTATTTCATGGTCCACCTTGACGCACTTTTCACAGAGGATGCAGCGGTTCGGATCGCTCTCGATCAACGGCCAGTCGTAACGAATCTGCCGTCTTTCGAGAAGAGCCGAATACTCCTGCTTCGCCACGTCGAGACCGTAGCAGGCGTCCTGGAGATCGCACTCACCGCCGGCATCGCAGACCGGACAATCCAGCGGATGGTTCACCAGCATCAACTCCATTACCTTGCGTCTGATCTCGGTCAGCTTATCCGACTGGGTGGTGACCTTGATCCCGTCCTTGACCGGCGTGTTGCAGGCGGTCATGGTGCGATCGACCCCCTCGATCTCAACCGCACAGACGCGGCAAGCGCCGGTGGGAGACACCTTCTGCAGCCAGCAGAGGGTCGGTATCTTGATGCCGACTGTCGCCGCGGCATCAAGGATCGTCGTCCCCTTGGCCACCGTTGTATTTTTGCCGTCGATTGTCAGATTGACCATGTTATCTTTACCTCTGATTTTTTTCAGCTCTTTATTTTTTTATATAACTTCGGCCGCTGGTCGCGCTCAAAAATGCCCGGGAGCAAGACGTCGAGGAACAAGCAGGGGAGCACAAAGGCAACGCCGCAGATGGGCGTTTTTCCGCGGGAAGCTATACTGCAACCATGGCTACCCGGTAGCATCGCAGACACCGCTCCGCCTCGCGCACCGCCTGGCTGTTCGTGAAGCCGAGCTCAACCTCGCAGTAGTTCTTGTAGCTGGCCCGCTCCTTGCCGTGTACCTCGGCCTGGTGCGCCCTTGCAGCTGAATCGAGCCAGGGAACGCTCTCGGTCTTATCATAGACACCCATGTAGTTAAGGATGTCTTCCATGTATTCGTCGTCGGTAAGGTAAGCCTTCCCCTCTTCCAACCAGCGCTGAATGACCTTGGCGGCGCGATGACCGCTGCCGATGCAGGCAACGGCGGTCAACGGACCGATCTCTGCGTCACCGCCGGCGAAAATCCCGTTACAGTCGGTAATCAATGTTCTGGACTGGGAGTTCCCCATTCCGTCCTTCAGTTCCTTGCCCGCCGCATCCTTATAAGGGATGTACTTGGTGACGATGGTGTTCCACTTGGTGATGTCAATGCCCAGGTCGGGCGGTATGAAGCCCAGGTCCGGATCCTGGCCGATGGCCGGGATGACGGTGTCGCATTCGACAACGAATTCGCTGCCAGCCATCGGTTCCGGCCGACGTCGGCCGGATGCATCCGGCTCGCCCAAGGCCATCCGCACGCATTCCACGCCGGTTATCCGGTCATTGGCATCGACGATGATCCTGGTCGGTAGGACCTGGAATTCAAACTTGACCCCTTCCTCATCGGCGCCGTCCACTTCCCATACGTCCGCCGGCATCTCTTTGCGGGAGCGGCGGTAGAGCAAGATAGATTCTTCGGCACCTTCCCGGAGGGCAACCCGCACGCAGTCAATGGCAGTGTTGCCGCCGCCGACAACCACGACCTTTTTCCCCATGCCGGTCGGTTTACCCATGTAGGCCTCGCGCAGGAAGTCGATCCCTCCCTTGAGGAAGCCCTTGTAACCCTTGTCTTCGCCCTCGACACCCATCGGCTTGGAACGGTGCGCACCCGGCGCGAGAAAGACCGCGTTGTATTTCGACTTCAACTCGGCCAGGGAGATATCCTTGCCGATCCTTGTGTTATAGATTATCTCAACGCCCATGGCGGATATGATATCGATGTCCCGTTGCAGCAAGTGACGCGGCTGACGGTAGGGAGGAATGCCGACTGCGACCATGCCGCCGCCGAACCCTTCGGGAAGCGCCTCGTAGATGGTTACCGGGTATCCTTCCAAGGCCAGGTAATAGGCCGCGGCAAGACCGGCAGGGCCGGCGCCGACCACGGCAACGGTCTTGCTCTTGCGCGGTTTCGGCTGCATGGGCGGTTCGATCTTGTGCTGCCACTCGTAATCGGAAGCAGACCTTTTCAGCACCATGATGCTGATCGGCTCGTCCACGTTCTTGCGCCGGCAGGCCGTTTCGCACGGATGGGGACAGACACGGCCGCAGACCGACGGGAGCGGCATATTGTCGCGGATCGCCGCCAGCGAATGCCCGAAATGATAATCCTTGATCCCTTCGATATAGGCGGGAATGTCTATATGCGCCGGACACTTGTCCTGACAGGGGGCGGTATACTTATCGATGTAGCTGAACTCTGCAGCCGGCTTTTTAGCGCTGTTTATATATGCAAGGAAATCGTTACGGAAATATTTCACCGCATCAAGCACCGGCACCGTGGAGCTCTGACAGAGGGTGCACTTGCAGTTTTTCAGGAGATCCGCCAAGTCCTCAATGGTTGCCAGGTCGGCCTCTGATGCCTTCCCGGCAATGATCGCAGCCAGGGCATCCATGAGGACACGGGTCCCTTTCTTGCCGGGGGTGCACTTACCGCAGCAGTACAGGGTCTGTACGCGCCGCATGTATTCGGCAGCCATCACGGGAACATCCACGTCCTTATTGAAGACGATGATGCCGTCCCATCCCATGAAGGCAGCCATCGGCCGCTCACCGTCATAGGTTACAGGTAGCCGGAACTGCGCCTCCGTGCCGGCGCCGCCTGCGCGGTTATCAACAATATTTCTTCCCCAGCTGGAAAAAACCACCTGTGCCACTTCAGCCTCCGCGAAACCCTGTTAAATTATATCTGAAAAACCACTTATCTTGTCGTATTTATTGAACAAATTTCGACTTTTCAATTGTATACAGTATGCAATTATTAGCACAAGACATATTCATAAATCAAGGGAAAAATCGTAAATCATCCGCTTTTACTGAAGGTTGCCAGCCGTCTCCCTCTCTGGTATACATAACTTTCATGCCTGGCAAAATTGGTTTTCTGCCCTGATACGGGAATCAATGAATCGCCCGGCACAAAATACATTTTGGCACGCCACGCCATGCAAGGAGAACCTGTCATGTACAGCAAAGCCTTCTCGGATCTTTTCAGCATCAACATGGGGGTAAAAAGCGGGGAGCGCATCCTGGTCTTCAGCGATACGATCCGCCCCGACGAAACGCCATCTGCGGCTGATGCGGACCGCCGCGCCAGGCTGTTGCAGACCGCTGCTGATGCGGCTGCCTATGCCGGGAAGATATACGGCAACACCACTTTCATCTCGTTCCCCGCCACCACCGCCTCCGGCGCTGAACCGCCGGAAGCTCTCTGGCGAGCAGCCTTGGGTGACAGTGCTGCCGACAAGCTCGTGGAGGCTGGCATCCTGCCACGGCTTCTATCCAAGGAGGCCACCCCGGAAGAAGTCGAACGAGCCAGAGAAATCGTCATTATGGGAAAAGGAGCCGTTGCCGATGTGGTAATTGCTCTCGCCAACAATTCCACCAGCCACACACGCTTCCGCTCCCTGATAAACGCCGCCGGCGGACGCTTCGCCAGCCTTCCCCACTTCGACCCAGCGATGTTTTTCACCTCCATGCAAGTCGACTGGCAGGCCCTTGTCGAACGAACCGCCAAGCTCGCCGGAGAAATAAACGGTGCCGTGGAAATCGAAGTGACCACCCCCAACGGCAGCCGGATGCGTATCGGCAAGCAGGGAAGGATTGCCGAAGGGGACGACGGCCTTTTAACCGCGCCGGGTAGCTTTGGCAACCTGCCGGCCGGCGAAGTCTATCTGGCGCCGCTGGAAGGAACATGTGAAGGAATAATGGTTCTGGAGTATGCGCCAAACCGCAAACTCGTCTCGCCGATTGAGCTTGTAGTTAAGAACGGGATTGTCACCGAGATTCGCGGCGATGAACCGTACAGACATAAACTGGAGCAGAAATTCGCTGAGAGCGCAAAAAATCGGAATATCGCCGAGCTGGGAATCGGCACCAACGACAAGGCGAGCAGGCCGGACAACATCCTCGAAGCGGAAAAAATTCTCGGCACCATCCATATTGCCCTGGGGGACAATTCCGGCTTCGGCGGCACCGTCAGCACCCCGTTCCACGAGGACTACGTGTTTTACGAGCCGACGCTGACCGCCATCATGGCCGACGGGACGGAGAAAATCCTGCTGCGCCAAGGGCAACTTACTATCTGACTCAATGGATTCGGCACACTTTCTCCAGTTTTGCCTTAATTGCGATTAAAGCCGGCGCCTATATATGCCGATATGTACTGCATATACCCTCAGCCGCTGTCAATGCGGCAGGCAAACGTTAAAGGGGTGCTGAAATGGCCGAAGAAGCAAAACAGGAGAAGGGATTAACCTTCCAGATAAGCCCAGACGGCGGCAAGTTACTCGCCACGTACGAGCCCGTCGCACAAAAAGTCCCAATCGACACTGACTGGGTCTGGCAGGCGCTTGATGCTCAAAATTTATCAGACCTGTTCATTCTTGATGACGCTCTTTCCAATCTGGTAAAGAGGTGCGCCGTTGCCGCAGACCGATTCACGATGCAGATCGGGGAACGCAGGGATGGCACGCTGGCATTGACCGTTGCTCCAGATCTGATGTCGGCGTATATCACCATCACATCTGCATACGGCGGCAATGCCGTCACCTCCGAGCAGATACTCCAGGCTCTCCAGGAACAAAAAATTGTCAGCGGGATTCTCCATGATGAAATAGAAAAGGCTGTTGGTGAAAGGGAGGTCCTGAAAAGGGAAATTGCCAAAGGCCGTTCGCCGCAACCAGGAGAAGATTCCCAGTTTATCAGCCTGATCCCGGAAATGAGGGAAAGATGTCCCCTGGCAGACGACACGGACAACGTTGATTACCGCAATCTGGGCGGCATCGTCAGCGTCAAATCGGGCGACCCTTTGATGCGGCGCTATCCGGCGACCAAAGGGACGCCTGGCGAAAACATTCTGGGAACTCCGTTACCAACAACCGACGGCAACGACATAGCATTTACTCCGAACCTCAGTGGCACCGTCTTCGCGGAAAACGACAGTGATCTGCTTCTGGCAGCCATTTCCGGGCTACCCGTCCAGGTGGATCACGGCATCATTGTCGAACCGGTCATCAATCTCAAGAATGTCGACCTCTCTTCCGGTAATCTGCACTTCGAAGGCACGGTAAACATCGCCGGTGATGTAAAAGCCGGGATGGAAGTAAAAGCAACGGGTGACATCATTATCGGCGGCGTCGCCGAAGCCGCAAAGATCGAAGCCGGCGGCAACATCGAAATAAAAGGGGGGGTAATCGGCCAGAGAGAAGTGAGAAACCAAAAAGGCGAACTGAACCCCGACATTTCATACGTTCATGCCGGCGGCTCGGTCACCGCGCAATTTGTGGAGAACGCCTGCATTATCGCCGGCCGCGACATCAATATCCGTGAAGTGGCTATGAAGAGCGAACTCACCGCCGGAAACGAAGTAATAGTCGGAGAGCAAGGAATGAAAAAGGGGCACATCATCGGCGGCGTCTGTCGAGCCACCACCCTTGTCCATGCCATCATTGCCGGCTCCCCCGCCAACGTCAGCACGAGAATTGAAGTCGGTGTCGATCCGTCCATCAGCGAAAAGCTCTCCATTGTCAAGCAGCAACTGGAGGAAAAGGAAAAACGACAGGAAGAAACCGCCAAGACATTGGCATACATCCGCGACAACCCGGCCAAGGTTGATGCAGGAATGGCCAGACTGAAGGAACGGGTCTACAACATCCAGCAAGCAGAAATCACAGAACTGACCGGACAAAAAAAACGCCTGCAAAAACGGCTTGAACTGGTCAACAACGCCAGAATAGAAATAGAACGAACCGTATACTTCGGTGTCCATCTCATGGTTGGGGACAAGACCCTCCTGATCGAAGATGACCTGGAAAGCAAAACTTTCACTCGCGGAGAAGAAGGAATCGCATACTGAACCTTTATTGACGGAACTCCTTGCCGGTGTTGACAAAGGGCATCAGCTTAATGTTAAATGGTGTCTGTACGCAAGGAGGTGAACCAGTGCACATAATCGGCTTGACGGGGGGAATCGCCTCAGGGAAAAGCACCGTTGCAAAACTGCTGGAGAGTCACGGAGCCGTAGTGATCGATGCCGACCAACTTGCACGGGAAGTAGTGGCTCTGGAAGAACCGGCCTATAACGACATAGTCGCCGCCTTTGGCAAAAGTATCCTGAACGAGGACCGCACCATAAACCGCACGGCCTTGGGAAAGATCATCTTCTGCGACCCAGAGGCCCGGCGGCGGCTGGAAAGCATCACTCACCCTGCAATCGGCAAACGAGCAGAGGAAAAGCTTGCAGAACTTAAGATGGCTGGCACACGCGTGGTCATCTACATGGCGCCACTTCTCATTGAAGCCGGCGCCACCTCACGCGTCGATGAGATCTGGGTTGTTTATGTGGACAGGGAAGTCCAGGTGAAAAGGGTGATGGAGCGGGACAACATAACCAGGGAAGAGGCTCTGCAAAAGATTGCCGCCCAAATGCCCATGGAAGAGAAACGGCTCTACGGCTCGGAAGTAATCGACAATCGGGGAACACTGGATCAGTTGGAAAAACGGGTTAAGGTACTGTGGGAAACGAAAGTAACGGGTAAAACAGGGAAAATCTGAACATCCGACAATATAAGGAGCTGTAAATGAATAACAGGGTCAAAATTGCGCTCAGATTTAGGTCGGATTTGGCCGAACTGATTGAGCTAAACCGCAGACGTAGCACGGCTACGTTGAGGATTTGGCGATTGAAGATCGGCTAAAGATGACCTGAAGATGAGATGCAAGATGCCCATGTTATTTGTTTACAGTTCCTAAGGTCTAACAAAAAAGCCCCCGATGAATCGGGGGCTTTTTTGTTACTTATGATAACCAAGCTTGGAGGATATTTCTTCCGAAGCCTTTAAGACGAGAGGAATCAGCTCCTTCTCCAACCTTTCATCGGTAAACCTCATGGATGGACCGGAAATACTGACGGCTCCGATAATTCGCCGCGTGTAATCGCGGATGGGAGCACCGACGCATTTGACCCCCACATCCAGCTCTTCGTTGTCAATGGCATACCCCTGCTGGGCAACCTGTGCCAAGTATTTTTTCAATTCATCCCGATCGGTTATCGTATTCGGGGTGTAGCGCTTCATTTCCTTGGAAGGGAGGTAATTAGCCAGCTCCTCGTCGGTCATGTAGGCTATCTGCACCTTTCCCGCGGCAGTGCAGTAGGCTGGCAACCTGGCGCCTACACGCGGTACCACTCGCACGGTGAGATCGGTTTCGACAACGTCCAGATAAATGATGTGGAACTCTTTCAGGATCGCAACATAGGTCGTTTCGTTGCATTCCCTGACCAACCATTCAAGGACGGGCCGTGACTGGCGAAGAAGTCCCATCTGCTTAATGAAGGTCTGTCCCAGTTCGAGGGTCTTGAGCCCCAGTCGATAGTTCTCCGTGACCTTATTCTGCTCGATGTAATTCCTGGACTCAAGGGTTGCCAGCAACCTGAAAACATTGTTTTTATGCAGCTTCAGGCGCTTACTCAACTCGGTCACACCGAGCTCGTCCACATCGTCATGGAACTGCTCCAAAAGATCAAGCGCATGGGAAACTGCCTGAATAATATACTCTGATTTTTCTTTTTTTGCCATTGGTTACACCTACTTGATTTAAATTCCAACAGGATTTCATAAGCTTTTTAGCAGAATATGTCAAGGCATTTATCAATCACATTAAATACTCATCAAACATCCTCTTTATTATTTCATAACATAAATAAAAGGTTTGCCATATACTGGCCAATCAAGCGGAGATCTCCCAAGAGTAAAAAACCCAAGTTCGAATCTTCAGCGGATACAATTGCAATAAATTGATAAAATACCTGTTTGAAAATATAGAATAGTGTTTTATACTTGTCAAGCAAGAAAAATTACATGCCTATAATTAGACCATGTTTGAGACATTTAACAAACGATATTAAATAGTTAGACATTATCATCAAACCAACGAATCATGCCGGCTGTTATACTTGGTGGAGGAGATTTTATTTATGCTGAACCTGCGAAAAAAAATTCTTGTCGCAATTGACGGCTCCCCCCTTTCCGACAAAGCCGCCGAAGAAGCGGTACGCATGGCGGTCGGCAACCCGAGTCAATTTAAAAGCAAGATATATGCCATGCTGGTTTTACCTAACGCCCCTCGCAATACATTTACCGACTTTGTCCCCGCAGCCCCTATTACCGAATCCAAGGAATGGGCAGAATTACGTGAACGAATCCTTTATGTAATTGAAAAGGATGCCAAGGAAGCAGGAATACCCCTGGAAATCAAGGTCGTCTACGGAGATCCGGCCGATGAACTGCTGAAGTTTGCGGAAAGGGAAGAAATCGACGTCATCGTCATCGGCAGCTCAGGAAAAGGCTTTCTCAAAAGGAAACTGCTTGGCAGCGTATCTCACAAAGTCGCAAAATATGCCAAATGCTCCGTCTACATAATCAGGGGATAAAATCCTTTACATCATGCCTGCGTACATACGATCTTGACAAAAAAGGTCGTCCTCTCTATGATTACCTTAATTTAATCTCTCTCATTTAGCCTGACCGCTCCATGGAGTGTTATGCTTTGCGTCTGCGCCTGATATCAAAACTAACCATTTCCACAAACATGGTATTGCTGATTTTCATGGTTATTTTTGCCTATGTAAACCTTGCAGCGTTAAAAAAGCTCCTTATCGAAGAAGCAGTTACAGACGCCGACAAACTGGGTGAAACCATCATCCGCGCCACCCAACACCAGATGGTTCATGATGACCGTCAACGGATCCAGCAAGTGATAAAAGAAGTGGGGGCTGAAAAGGGAATCGACCACATCAGGATGATCAATAAAAACGGCCGCATCATTTATTCCACCCAGGAGGAGGAAATAGGCACATTTCTCGACAAAAAAGCGGAAGCCTGCAACATGTGCCATTCCAGCAGTAACCCACGGACACACGCTTCCTCCATGAACAGAAGCAGGATCTTTACCAGGCATGATGGAAAACAGCTTCTGGGCCTGGCCAAGGCCATTTATAACGAAGAGAGCTGTTTCTCCGCCAAGTGCCACTTTCATCCCGAACGTTTCAGGGTTCTGGGCGTACTCGATGTTACCGTCCCCCTTGATCGCATGAATGCCCAGCTCAACTCCTACCGAGGCACAACCATTGCTGTCACCATCCTCCTTATGGGGCTCATCTCACTCTGCATCACCATCTTCATTCAGCAACTGGTCAACCAACCGGTGCAACAACTTCTGAAGCACACCGAACAACTGGCGCGGGGAGAAATGGATACCAGTGTTTCCTTTACTTCGGGGGGTGAACTGGGAGAACTGGCTGACAGTTTCAACAATATGACGATGAAGCTCAAACGGGCAAGAGCCGAACTGGAGGACTGGGGAAAGAACCTGGAATCCAAGGTCGAAGAACGGACCCATGAGATTACGGATATCCAGGCACAGCTCATTCGCTCGGAAAAACTTGCATCCCTCGGGGAACTTGTGGCCGGCATAGCCCACGAAATCAACAATCCGCTGACGGGTATCCTGGTTTTCTCCTCCCTTGTCAGCAAGGACCCTAAACTTGACCCATCCCTGAAAGATGACCTGGAGATCGTCGTTCAGCAGACAGAGCGCTGCAGTCAGATAGTCAAAGGACTCCTGGATTTTTCCAGGGAGTCGGTCCCCCAGAAAAAGTTTTCATCCCTTAACCGCATCATGGACATGTCACTTTCCCTCATCGAGCGTCAGGTGCTTTTCCAGAATATCACCATAACGAAAGATTACAGCACTGACTTACCGGATATGCTGCTGGACCCCAACCAGGTCGAACAGGTTTTTGTCAATATGATCCTCAATGCCGGTCAGTCCATGCTTGATGGCGGCGATCTCCAGATCTGCACCGGCATGACAACGGACGGCTGTCACGAGTTTGTCAGTATATCCGATACCGGCTGCGGCATTTCAGAGGAAAACCTGGTGAAGATATTTGATCCTTTCTTCACCACCAAGTCAACCAAAGGGACCGGCCTGGGTCTGTCGGTTTCCTACGGGATCATCAATAATCACAGTGGAACGATAGAGGTGGAGAGTAAGGTGGGAAGCGGCACGACTTTTACCATCATGCTGCCGACTAGACTAACAGAAATACTTTAAAAATGAAGGGGACTAGTTTTCTTCAGAGCGATGACTGCCGCCACGACTGAATAGGGCAATGCATACAAATATCAGCACAAAGTTCCAATGCTTCCACACATACCCGGATTGTGCTGCTAACTGCTGGCCTGGTTTCTGATCGAAATACCAAGCTTCTTTATCAGCGCCTGGAAGTTCGGCCGCAGCATGCCGGTTTCTTCAGCCGCACGGGTGATGTTCCAGTTGTTCCGTTTCAGCGCATTGAGGGCAAAGGCCTTTTCTACGGGCTCCACTGCGCGTTCCCGAATATGCCGTTTAGTTTCTTTCAATTCGTCGGCGCTTTGCGGAATAAATCCTGAAATAAGGCAGCTTTCGTCTCCGCCAGGCAAGGTAAGCTCAAGATTCTCCTTCTGGATAAGCCCCCCTTCAACCAGAACGACGGCCCGTTCAACAATGTTCTCGAGCTCGCGTACATTGCCGGTAAAGGGGTATTCCTCCAGCAATGCAAGGGCGTCAGGAGCCAATCCCCGGATTTCCTTACCCATTTCTTCAGCAAATTTCTTCAGGAAGTGCGCTATCAGGAGCGGCAGATCCCCCTTCCTGTCCCGCAAAGGAGGAAGGTCTACCGGGATTATATTGAGACGGAAAAACAGGTCTTCCCGGAAGCTTCCTTCGGCAACGAGGGTTCTGAGGTTCCTGTTGGTGGCCGCCACCAGACGGATATTGATCGGGATGGGCTGTGTCCCGCCGATGGGGGTAACCTCGCGCTCCTGAAGAACCCGCAGCAATTTGGCCTGGGTAGTCAGGCTGATATTGGCGACCTCGTCCAGAAAAAGCGTTCCGCCATCGGCAACTTTAAAAAGCCCCATCTTGGTATGAACGGCTCCGGTAAAAGAACCTTTGACATGACCGAACAACTCTGATTCCAGCAGGTTTTCTGCCAGAGATGTGCAGTCCACTGCGACAAAGGGTTGGTCCCGCCGCTGGCTGTTCTTATGGATCGCACATGCAACGAGCTCTTTACCCGTGCCGCTTTCACCCGTTATGAGAACGCTACTATCGGTCGGCGCCACCTGCATGATCCGCCGATACACCTTTTGCATCTCCCGGCTTGCACCGATGAACATATCGAAGCCGTGATTATCCCGCAGCTCCTTGCGCAGATACATGTCATCGAACAGCACAGCTTTCTGCTCCAAGGCGTTTTCGACTTTTTCGATAATTTCTTCAGGGGTGAAAGGCTTGGCGATATAATCGACTGCACCGTTTTTCATGACTTCAACTGCGGTATCTACCGAGGAATAACCGGTGATGATAATAACCGGCATCTCAGGCTGAAGGACCTTAATGCTCTTCAAGACCTCCATGCCCCCCATTCCCGGCATTTTCAGGTCGGTTATAAGCAAGTCGAATGCCTCCGCCTGCAGCTTTTCAATGGCAAGATACCCGTTAGCAAAGGTTTCAACCGTAAACCCGCCACCATCGAGAATGCGGCGCATCCCCTCCCTGATAACCGCTTCATCATCGACGACCAGAATACGCTTTCTCACCATTTCGCTTACCCCTTCACTGTCTGAATGTTCCATATCGCTCAATATGGCAAAGCATGTCCGGTTTATACACTGCTCCAATCCCCGCCAGATAAGCCATCAACCAGCGCAGCAATTTTCACGCCGATTTCATTTTTAGCCATTTCAAAGAATTTGTCCCGTTCAACAGCCACAACACCCGGCCCGTTTTTACTCGGCATTTTCCCGTCAGGAGTGGCAATGAAGCTGCTTAACGTCGCATAGATACGCGGCGCACCCAGGACAATCTTAAAATATATTAAGTAAACAATATTGGTAAGTCAAGCGCTAAACGCTTTCAACAAATGAGTGAAGCAAAAAACTATTTCATCATCGATCCCAACAGACAAAGGGTTTCCGTACCGTTGCATAAATAGCCACACATGGTGTATTTTTAATTATACATGCACCAAGCGAAAAGGCAAAGCATGTGATTACAATAGGTTAGAACAATAACACCCTTCAACACCCATGCCCATCCACCTATTTACGTATAAAATTTATATACGTTACTCCGTTTTGCCCCGAAAGTGACTGCCTCAACAACAAGCAAAAACATCTTTTATTTCAACACATTAACACCGTTAATTAATAAAATATTAATCGCGGCACAGTCGGTGCAATACCATGTTTGTAAAAAGCAGCAAATCCAAGAAATGCCTTAAAAGGAGGATGCCATGAAAAGCACAGTCAAAAACGCGTTACTTGTATTTATCGGCAGCGTTTCCACAGCCTTTGCAGCCGACGGAGTCGAAAAAGGAGAAAACAGTTTGCTGCTGTTTCTCTTCCTGGGTTTTGGCGCCCTGATCATCGTCTTCCAGACGATTCCCGGCATACTGCTGTTTTTCTCAATGCTGAAGGGGCTGTTCATGTCAGCGCCAAAGGAAACCGCTCTTGCCGCTGAAAAACCCGACAAAACATCGTAATTCCTATTTCAAATCAAGGATGAAATCAAGGCGGTGAGGAGTGAGGCGACGAAGGCGTACAGATAGTACGTTGAGGAGCCGAAGACAAGCCAACGAAGATAGCGCCTTGATTTGGAATTGGAATAAGGCACTATCTGCGAAATCAACAAAAAGAGAGGCTGAAGATCATGCAAGGACTTCTCATAGCAGATGAGGACCTGGATAGCCGGAAGTTTATGGCCGACCTCTTTATCGAAGCGGGATATAACGTCATGGTAACAAACTCAGCGGCCAACGTGCTGTACGGCATTCTGAAAAAAACGGCCCAGGTGGTGCTGCTCAGCAGCGAATTTGACGAACTGACGGCCACAGACCTGATCCCCCTGTTGAAAAAGTGCAACCGGAATTTGACAATTATCCTGGTTTCCAACGAAATGTCTCTGCCGCTCATTCGCAAACTGCGCAAGGAAGGAATTTTTTACCACGCGCTGAAACCTGTAAAACCGGAAGACCGGGAAGAGATCCGCCAAGCCGTGAAATGCGCTTTCGAAACCATGCGGGGCAATTGAAACTACACCATAAAGGACAGATAGCAAAAACATCAAATAAGGAGACGGCCATGAAAACATTAACAACGCTCTTCATCACGATCACCCTTTGGTTGGTCGCAATTCCCCAGGCTTTTGCAGCCTCAACGACACGGGTATACAGCAGCGGCATTCTGGTGCTCGCTTTTCTGGGCTTCTGCGCCTTGATCGTTGTTGTTCAACTGATCCCGGCCATCATCACGTTATGGGGAATCGTCAAGGAACTCGTGGCCGGTAAGGACAAGGAAAAAGAAGCAAAAGCCGAAATATCAAACTGAAGCGGCTTATCGCGCAGTACGCTAAATATTTTATCTATACATATCGGAAGGGAGGATGAACTCATGTTCGAACAAATGTTCTCATCGGTTGGAGAAATCAAGGAAGTCTTCACACTGGTTGATTATTACCAGTACATAAAAGGGGTTGAATACCTTATCTGCGTGGCATTCTTTGTCGGATTTCCCATTTTCTACCGGTACATTCACAAACGGGAAAACGCAGACGACTAATGTTGATTGCATCGCGAAAAGAGTGTCGCCAAGAATATACGATAACAGTACGGCAGAGAATTAACTGTTGTGATCAATCTACAAAAAGGAGAACGCCATTATGTATGCTATGAAGAACTGGCTTATCGGGGGAATTTTAATGCTAGCGCTGTCCGCGGTCCCTCCCGTCTGTCAGGGGATGAACATGCCGGATTCCATCACGCTTGATTCCCTGGTTCAGCTCTACGATAAGGTGAAATTCGATCATGCAAAACATATCAATCTGATAAAGGACTGCGCTGTGTGCCACCACCACACGACCGGCACGCTGGTTGAAGACCCCAATTGCGTCAGGTGTCACAAGAACAGCAGTGAAACCAAGATAGTGGCCTGCAAAGGATGTCATTCCGCGCAGACTTTCTCGGCAGAGACTCTGAGAGAGAAGCGGCAGGGCACAAAACTCTACCACCAGGACAAGCCGGGGCTAAAAGGAGCTTACCATCTGAATTGTATGGGATGCCATACCAAGATGGGTGGACCGACCGGCTGCCTGGATTGTCACAAACGGAACAAGGCAGGAGACGCTCTCTACAATTCCGGCAAGTCTGCGCCCAAAAAGGCACAGGGAAATGCAGCGGGCCACGGTCATTAACCAAGAAAGCCGGTGAAAGATTTTACCAGGCGCTAAAATTTGAACCGAAGGAGACACGAACATGAAGCGGAGAGATTTCCTGAAAGGTTGCATGATATGTGGGGCAGCATCCTCCCTTGGCATATCGAAAAAAGCCTGGGGGAGCGGTTCCTTTGAAGGATATCCCGAAGGAATGGGGGTCCTGGTAGATCTGACTCGCTGCATTGGCTGCCGTAGCTGCGAGGCGGCCTGCAACAAGGAACAGCAACTTCCCGAACCAAAGGTGCCTTTCGATGATCAATCGGTTTTTGAGGAGAAACGACGTCCGAGCGAAGAAGCATACACGGTCGTAAACCGTTATGAGCAAAAAGGCGGCCCGGTGTACCGCAAGATCCAGTGCAACCATTGTAACGAACCGGCCTGCCTCACATCATGCTTTGTAAATGCCTACACCAAAACAAAAGAAGGCGCCGTTATCTATAATTCAAAAGTGTGCGTAGGATGCCGCAACTGCATGATCGCCTGTCCTTTCAACGTCCCTGGTTACAGCTATTCGAGCGCAACCAACCCGGTGGTTAAAAAATGCATCCTCTGCTACGACACCCGCCTTAAATATGGAAAACCGCCTGCCTGCGTCGAGATTTGTCCCCAAGAGGTACTCACGTTCGGCTACAGGAAAGACCTGATCAAGATCGGTCATGAGCGGATCAGAGAAACGCCGGACAAATATGTAGACCACATTTACGGTGAAAAAGAAGTGGGAGGAACAGGATGGCTCTATCTCTCCAGCGTCCCATTCGACAAAGTCGGCTTTGATAATACATTGGGAAATGAGCCGATCATCTCCAACGTCAAGGAGTTCCTCGGCACTGTTCCCATGGTGCTCACCATCTGGCCTGCCCTGTTTACCGGATTCCACCTGCTCTCTACCCGCAAAAAGGGCCATGGAGACGACCATGGGCATGACGCACATTCAAAATCAGAGCAGGAGGACGCAAAAAAATGAAAACATATAAAGCAAACGGAGTGGAAATAGTCGATTCCCTCTACAAGGATAGCGGGAAGAAAAAATGGAACTTGATGGAGAAGCTGCTCTTGGGCCTCACCCCCCGGCAGTATATTGCCCAGGCCCTGCGCAACCCTTTCAACTGGATATTGGCAGTTATCTTTGCCATCGGAATACCGATAATCCTCGGCCGCTTCTTCTTCGGGTTAGGATGGGTAACCCACAGTTCAAATGATTATCCGTGGGGAATGTTTCTGGGATTCGGACTCTTCGCCATGGTGCCCCTATCCTCTTCAGGATTCCAGCTTGGAACCACATGTGAGGTCTTCGGTCGCCATGACTTTGAACCCATTGAGCGGCTAGGGCTCTTGAACGGCCTCTTAGGCTACTTATTCGCCGTCATCTATCTCATGGTTGACCTAGGGCAACCATGGCGGCTTCCCTATCCCATGGTGGTATCCTTCGGCCCCGCGGCGGTTCTCTTCCTGGTGGCCTGGCATGTGGCCACTTACCTGTCAGTCCAGGTAGCGGAGGTTTCGGTAGCGTTCTTCGAATGGATAGGTTTCCCGATGGGCAAACGAGGGGTGAGAAAAATCACCCTCGGCCTGACCGTGGCCGGCATCATTCTTTCAACCCTTCACCAGGGCGCCTTGGGAGCTCTCTTCACCTATGCCCCCGGCAAGGTGCACCCGCTCTGGTATTCCGCCTCTTTCCAGTGGCTCCACTTTTTCGTTTCCTCGCTGCCGGGGGGGCTCTGCATGGTCATCGCGGTGAGCACCATTGCCCGTAAGACGATGGCCTGGCGTTGCGGCCAGGGTTTCAACGACAATCTGGACAAACTTACCATCGCCCTGGCCAAGGGTGCCAGCATGGGACTTGCCACTTACCTTACCATCAAGCTGATCGGCATGGCCCACGACAACAAATGGGAATACCTCGCCACCGGCTGGGGGCAATGGTACATGTTCGAAATATTCTTCGGGGTCATCCTGCCTTTGGGGCTCTTCGCCTACGCCATCAGAAACAAAAAGGTCGGGCTGGTCCGCTTCAGCGCCTTTCTTACCGTATTCGGCGTAGTGCTCAACAGGGTGAATACCGCCATGATAACATTCAACTGGAAACTGGCGGAACGCGAAATTCCCCACTGGCGTGAGGTCATCATCTCCGTCACCATTTTCGCGATTTATATCACGGTTTATCGTTTTATCCTCTACCGCCTGCCGATTCTCTATTCGTGGAAGACTGCGGATGAGACGGTAGAAGCAACGGAAGGTGCGAGAGTACCGAAAAAAGTCATCCGTGAAGAAGAGCCGGTGCCTGTTGGAACGTACAGGACGAGGGAAGAGAGCATCATTCCCACAGCCGGCTTCTCAAGCCTGGAAAAAGGGAACTGAGCGCGCGGGCAGTGAAAAATGCCGCGTAGCCCGTCTGACCGGCAAAAATAGATCAATTACAGGAGATAATCATGAGATTCCGTTGGACTGCTTATATTCTGGCGGCGCTCTTGGGAAGCGCGTCCCTGACATCCGCCTTGGAACTCAAGAACAAAACCTTCAGTACCGCAAACGCCGGCAAGGTTGTTTTCAGCCACACGTCACACCTGAAGAAGAAAAATGCCAAGAGCGCCAATGTAGGCTGCAAAGCCTGCCATAACGGCAATATGCGTGAGAACGTCCGCTATACCATGGCGGACATGGACAAGGGAAAATCATGCGGCATTTGCCATAACGGCAAAAAAGCCTTCGCACTGGCAAAGTGCACGGTCTGCCACAAAGTGCGCGAGATCACGTTCAAGGTGAAGGAAACCGGGCCGGTCCTCTTCAGCCACGCCAAACACCTGAAAACCATGCAATGCGGCGCATGCCACAACAAGGTTTTCAAAGCCGGCCCAAACAAGCGTGTCGACATGGCGCAAATGGAACGGGGGAAATCGTGCGGCGCATGCCATAACGGCAAGAAGACCTTTGCCCTGGGAGAATGCACAAAATGCCACCCGGTAAAGGAGAAGAGCTATAAGGTTGCCGATGCCGGAAACGTCACTTTCAGCCATAAGCTTCATATCGACATGTACAAGTGCCGGGAATGCCACAGCAGGCTCTACATCCCGGGTTCCGGCAACAAAACCGTTTCCATGGCCGAGATGGAGGCCGGCAAATCCTGCGGCGCCTGCCATGACAGTAAATCGGCTTTTACCGTGAAGGAAAGCTGTGACAAGTGTCACAGGACGTAGCGGGTTGTTGAACAACGAGGGCATATGAGGACGCGTTGCGAAAGGGCGATAAACCCGAACGTACAGGCAGTACGGAATGGTTTTGAGCCCTTGAGCAACAGGCAGTGCAGACCATGCCGATTTTCAGCAACATGACAGGAGGAGGTAAACCGCCATGTTAAGAAGCCTGACAGCCAGGGCCATAGTGCCGGTCGCAGTGGCGGTGACCGGGTTCGTCATCGTCTGCTGCATTCTCCTTTACTCGGTCATGAAAACAGACATGGTCAACGACGCGGTCAGCTATGAAGCAAACCTGGCCGACACCATCATAAAGTCGACCCGTTACGCCATGCTCAAGTCGGACCGGGAAACGGTGAGCAACATCATCGACAACATCGGCAGCCAGGACGGAATCGAACATGTGCGCATCTTCAACAAAAAAGGGCTCATCATGTTCTCGCAGCAGCATGAGGAGATCAACCGCTATGTGGACAAAAAAACTGCGGGCTGCATCGGCTGTCACGCCGGGACAGTACCGCACGCCACCATGAGGGACATGGAGCGGGCACGCCGTTTTGTCAACACACTGGGTACGGAGGTGATTGCAATCACTGCTCCCATATACAACGAGCCCGCATGCTATACGGCCTCCTGCCACTTCCACACTTCCGGCCAGAAGATCCTCGGGACCCTTGATATCGGCCTCTCTGCGACGCCTCTTTCGAAAACGCTTTCCATCATGCGCAGCAGGATGATGGTTTTCAGCATTATGGTGCTCATCCTCTCGGTGGGAGGAGTCGCAGCGCTTTTGAGGAGACAGGTCTTTATGCCGCTCCGGGAAATTAAGGCGTTTACAGCAAAAGTGAACCGTGGTAATCTTTCTCCCGAACTTTCAGGAATTTCCGGTGAACTGACCGAACTTGCCGGCGACATCCGGGCAATGGCCTCCAGGCTCAGGATCGCCGTCGATGAGCTCGAAAAGCTGAGAGGGGGCACGGAAGAGATGAAAGAGAAGGCAGGCGTGAACGCGAACAGCGTATAGGAGCCAGTCGGACTTAGGAATGAATCTACTGCGAGAACGGAAAATCGGTCCATATTTCCGGAA
This sequence comes from Geotalea uraniireducens Rf4, assembly GCF_000016745.1. Classification (GTDB taxonomy): domain Bacteria; phylum Desulfobacterota; class Desulfuromonadia; order Geobacterales; family Geobacteraceae; genus Geotalea; species Geotalea uraniireducens. Next base: position 4,285,767 of record NC_009483.1, read on the forward strand.
ATTTTCGACAAATAGGTCCACTATTCGCTCTCAAATTTCCGATAATCTGTCCTCGATTTGCCATTCTCTCGTTACGATTCCCTAAGTCCGACTGGCTCCTAGGTGAGCTGTTGCGGCCATCCAGCCATCGGCCATCCGGAGATAACGCTCGCCATGAAGAATCAAACCACCCACTCCTCTCAGCCGGAAGATGAGGCAAGCCTGCCGGTACAAAAGGGCACGCAGGAGAGCATGGAAAAAATCCGGCGGCTGAAGACAAAGGCAAGCCGCGGGCTTTTTGCAATGGCCCTCTTCATTGCCGTCAGCATCGGTGCAGTGCAGAATTTCGCTTTCCTCCCCACATTCACGCCTCAGATTCGAGCCATCCTCGGCACACCACCCTCGGCAAACATGATAAGCGCTGCGCTCATGCTTTACAGCTTCTCTGCCATCATCCTCATCCTCTCGCGGATGATGAGCGGCTCCGGCAGCTACAGCGGATTTTCCCATGTGGGCTATCTCGCCGCGTTTTTCGCCTTTTATCATTTTAGCGGCGCACTGTATGAAAACTTCTGGGCCGTCTTTGCCGCCGGCACAACAATTCTCGGACTGGAAAGCTACCACATCTGGACGTTCTGTGCGGAAGAGATCAAAAAAGAGCAGGAAAGCCTGGCTGAGCATGGCGGGAGCAAAGGTAGCGGCGAGAGCGCCGGGGAATGACCTTGTGCGCAAAACCCCCGATAAAACGACACTATATGGACCAAGAAAAGAGTTGACAGAAGACGGTCAATATTGCTAGTTTACCTGATATTCGTGGGTTCATAACCACTCAAACCGCATGCCACACCCATATTGCTGAACAGACAATCGCATACATCGCTGGGGGAGTTCGCAAGAACTGAGATCCGTCTTAACCGGAAACCCTTTGAACCTGATCCGGCTGATCCCGGCGGAGGGAAGCGCACTATTTAGGTCCACCAGACCATGAGCCGCTTCAGCGGCTTTTTTGTTTTCAACGCCTGAATCACCTTCACAGCAATGGAGCAGCAATGGAAATAACCGTAAATGGCGACTCGACAACCATAGAAAAAATGTCCGTCCTTTCCTATCTTCAGACGCTCGATATCGATCCCCGGCGGGTCGCGGTGGAGCTCAACCTGGATATCCTGCCGAAAGTTGATTATGAAACAACCATCATCAATGACGGAGACCGGATTGAAATCGTCCACTTCGTCGGCGGCGGCAGTTTATAAAAGAAATCTTCAGGGAGATCAACATGAGAACTGATACAGATAAACTTATCATCGCAGGCCGCGAGTTCAACTCCCGCCTGATGGTCGGAACCGGCAAATATGCCGACTTTCAGCAGATGGTCAAGGCAATTGAAGTATCCGGCGCAGAAATAATTACCGTTGCCGTGCGGCGGGTAAACATCTCCGACAGAAACAAGGAATCTTTACTCGATCACATCGACACGAAAAAATACACCCTCCTGCCCAATACCGCCGGCTGCTATACTGCCGATGACGCCATCCGCACCTGCCGTCTGGCTCGGGAAGCGGGATTGTCCGACTTTGTCAAACTGGAGGTGCTGGGTGACGAAAAGACCCTGTTTCCCGACAACGAGGAACTGCTGAAAGCAGCCAAAGTCCTTATCAAAGAAGGCTTTACTGTGCTCCCCTACACAACGGACGACCCCATCGTCTGCAAGAAACTCGAAGACATCGGCTGTGCTGCGGTCATGCCGCTCGGCGCTCCGATCGGCAGCGGTCTCGGCATCAGAAATCCGTACAACATCCGTATCATCCTCGATACGGTAAAGGTTCCGGTAATCGTCGACGCCGGCGTCGGCACAGCCTCCGATGCAGCCATTGCCATGGAGCTCGGCTGCCATGGTGTGTTGATGAATACCGGCATAGCCGGAGCAAAGGACCCCATCGCCATGGCAGAGGCCATGAACCTGGCAGTGCGGGCAGGACGGCTTGCCTACCGGGCCGGGCGTATCCCGAAGAAGCTCTATGCCACCGCATCAAGCCCTGTCGAAGGAACAATAGAGTGAAAACTGCGACAGATTCTCCATGGATAGATTTCAACCTCTATCTCATCACTGACCGGAAGCAGACCGAAGGTCGGAGTCTTGAATTTGTCGTCGAAGAAGCCCTGAGGGGAGGGGTCCGCGCCGTCCAGTTACGGGAAAAGGATCTCCCCAGCCGGGAACTGTACGAAACAGCCTACGAACTGCGAAAACTCACAGCCCGCCACAACGCCAAACTGTTCATCAACGACCGGGTAGACATCGCCCTGGCCGTGGATGCCGACGGCGTTCATCTGGGATACAACAGCATCCCCATCTACCGGGCGAGAAAAATCCTCGGGGAGAAAAAGCTGATCGGCGTCTCCTGCCATAACCAGGTTCAGGCCATAATCGCCCAGGAACAGGGAGCAGACTTCATCACCTTCGGCCCGATATACTTCACCCAGTCCAAGGCCCCCTACGGCGAACCGGTGGGCATAGTCAAACTGGCAGAGATCACCCACCTCCTCACTATACCGATTTTTGCACTCGGCGGCATTAAACCCTATAACGTACCGGAGGTGATTGCAGCCGGCGCCCACGGCATAGCTCTCGTCTCCGCGATTCTCTCAGCTGATGAGCCGCGGACGGCGGCAAAGACCCTTATCTCTCTTCTGCCGCCGATGGAACAGCACGAAGTGTAATATGTCCAACGACCAGATCCACCCCGATCTCCGCATAAACTCATACGGCTCATACCTGCGCCGTCGCTTCGGCTGCAGGGTCAGCAAGATCAACGTCGACGGAGGCTTTACCTGCCCGAACAGGGACGGCGCCCGCGGCGTAGGCGGCTGCATCTACTGCGACAACAGCTCCTTTTCCCCTGGCGGAACAGTGGCCGAGATTCCCATCGAAACCCAGATGAGCGAAGGGATGGCCTACCACCGCACGCGGCTCAAGAGCGAAAAGTTCATCATCTACTTTCAGAAGTTCACCAACACCTATGCCCCGGTTGAGAAGCTCCGCGACCTTTACAGCCGCGCCCTGGCCCATCCCGATGTGCTCGGCATCTCGGTTGGAACCAGGCCTGATGCAATCAGCGACGAGGCGATCCAGCTCCTCGCCGGCCTGGCCCGCAACCATTACGTCTGCGTGGAACTGGGCCTCCAGTCCATGGACGACGCAATCCTGAAGCAGATCAACCGCGGCCACACCCTGTCCGAATATCTCAACACGGTGAACAGAATTGCCGGGCGGGGAATCGACATCTGCACACATCTCATTTACGGTTTCCCGGGCGAGACCCACGCGGGATTTCTCAAGACCGCCGACCTGATAGCCTCACTCCCCGTCAATTCCCTGAAAATTCACCAACTCCATGCCGTCAGGGGTACGCGCCTCGCCGACCTCTATCATGACGGCAGCTTCATCCCACTCTCCCATGCCCGGTATGTGGCGGCAGTCTGCGATTTCCTGGAACTGACGCCGCCGTCAGTTACCATCCAGCGGCTCTACGGCTCCGCGCCGCTCGCAATCCGTGTTGCCCCCAACTGGGACCTGAAAAACAACCAGATGTGGTACTCTGTGGTCAACGAGCTGAAGAGGCGCGGCACCTGGCAGGGGTGCAGGCTGGCAGGGGCAGATGAGAACGTAAGCAATCTTTGATGCACGGGCTTCAGAGTTGACCAGTTGACCATGACCTGCCGCTGAACCGTACCCCCCCTTTGAAACATCCTTGCTCCCTTTCAATTTTCATAGAACAGACAACCATCGACCAGTCCAGTGCGCGGCCTCCTTTTCGGGAAGATGCGCCCCGCTTCAGCCATCCAACAATTTTCAAGGTTATTAACGAGCAACAGATGGTTTCGATTCCAGGTTATCACGTGGTTTTACTTGGATTAGGTGCCGCAATCTGCTAAAAAGGTGAACATCTTTAACGCATTCTGCCATCGGGAATAACGGGCGTTCGATTCCGTCAATATCGCCATCTTTAAGGATCGTTTGGGGATCAGAAGCCACGGCCAGCGCAGTCACCGCTTCGAAACTTCTACCCCCAGGAACTGAAGTAAAGTCAATTTAGGGGGGGGCTGATTTCATGGCACAACAAGCCTTACATATACTTTTGTCTGAGTTAATCTCCCGTTGGGAAAATGAAGTAATCGAGTTCAAAAATGTCGGTGACTCATATTCGACATCTGACATCGGCAAATATTTTTCGGCTCTTGCCAATGAAGCCAACCTGCGGGATGTTGAAAAGGCTTGGCTGGTTTTTGGTGTGAATAATAAAAGCAGATCCATCGTCGGCAGCGATTACCGGCAGGACAATGAGCGCCTACAAAGCCTGAAAATGCAGATTTCAGCGGAGACTGAGCCCAGCATTACGTTCCGTGAAATTCATGAGTTGCAAAGTGATAAGGGACGCGTAATCCTGTTTGAAATACCTGCTGCCCCTTTGGGGATGCCGATTGCCTGGAAAGGGCATTATTACGCCCGCGCAGGCGAAAGTCTGACTCATCTTGGCCTGGATAAGCTGGATGAAATTCGTAAACAGGTAGGGGCAACTGACTGGTCTGGTCAGGTGGCTAACGCAGCTACACTGGATCATCTGGACACACACGCACTGACTAAGGCTCGTGAATCTTTCGCCAAAAAGTACGCTAATCGTTTTGCCCTGGAAGAGGTTATGACATGGCCTGAAAGTACATTTTTGGACCGTGCAAAACTAACAAAAGATGGCCAAATTACCCGCGCTACCATTTTATTACTGGGAAAAGCTGAAGCAGCCCATTTGCTCTCACCGCAACCAGCACAAATGACCTGGAAACTGGAGGGGGTTGAGCGTGCTTACCAACACTTTGGCCCCCCATTTCTGCTGAATACCAGCATTCTGTATCAGAAAATCCGCAATATTCAGTTGCGTATCCTGCCGGAAGATCAATTGCTCCCCATTGAAGTGGCCAAATATGACCAGAAGATTGTGCTTGAGGCATTGCACAACTGCATTGCTCATCAGGACTACGGCCGCAATGGGCGCATCATTGTCACAGAACTACCTGACAGGCTGATTTTTGAAAACGAGGGCTCGTTTTATGAAGGGCAACCAGTTGATTATATTTCTGGGCACAAAACCCCCAGACGCTACCGTAACCCTTTTCTGGCCCAGGCGATGGCTGAGCTTAATATGATCGACACCATGGGGTATGGCATTTATGAAATGCACATTGGACAGGCACGGCGCTATTTCCCCCTGCCTGATTATGATTTGAGCGAGCCCTACGCGGTCAAGATGACAATCCATGGCAAGATTGTTGATCCTGCCTACAGTCGTATGCTTATCCAGAAAACTGATTTGTCATTACAAGACATATTTGCCCTTGATCGTGTCCAGAAAAAACTCCCACTTGATGACGTAATGGTGAAACATTTGCGCCGAGCAAATCTTATTGAAGGCAGAAAACCCAACCTCCACGTCTCCGCTACCGTTGCCGCTGCGACAGCGAGCAAGGCGGACTATATTCGTACCCGTGCCCAGGATGACGATTATTACACCAAGCTGATACGTGATTATCTGGTTAAGTTTGGTTCTGCAACCCGCAAGGAGATTGATACTCTGTTGTGGGGCAAATTGAGTGATGCTTTGGATGTCGAACAAAAACAGAACAAAATCGGCAACTTGATTACCAGTATGCGAACTACAGAAACAATAGTGAATACGGGATCTCGTAAATTACCCAAATGGACTCTCAAAGAAAAAAAATAAGAATAAAAAAAGAATAAAAAAAGAATAAAAAAAGAATAAAAGCAGAATAGAACCCTATTAAATAGCCATGAAATAAGGAATTTGGCAGCGATAGCATAAAGATAAATATGGCGTATATTTCCAAATTATTATCGTCAGGGACAGATGTAAAGACAATACAATCGCCGTTGTTATTGTTTTGCCCGACACACCACCAAAGACCGAACAAGTAACCGTACAAGTAGGGGCGTTGCCGACAAGGGCGAAGCACGATGAAGCTGTGCTGTCGCCCCTACGAAATAGTTCTTCGCAGGAATAACCACCGACCAAGTCAAATACGACGTTGTCACCGATTATGCAACATTTATGGATATTGTGAAGTGAGGAATGCAGGCAGAAAAGGATATTCAGGGTAAATCCGATTCATATTGGAATCTTGAGGGTGGGGGAATAAGGCATAGTTTGACTTGGATGAGGATTTGGCGGAGCTGCGAGGGAGAATATACCGAGTCGACAGCTTTAAGGTCACAACTTGTGACCTTAAAGAAAGGGGCTCACACAGGAAGTATCTGCCCTATGCCTTTACCGAGCAAGGAATCGCAATGCTCTCAAGCGTTCTCAACAGCGACCGGGCCATCGAAGTGAACATCCTCATCATGCGGGCGTTCGTGAAGCTCCGGGAGATGATCGCGTCCCACAAGGATTTAGCGAAAAAACTGGATGAACTGGAAATGAAGTACGACGCTCAATTCGCCATTGTTTTTGATGCCATGCGGCAGATCATGACACCACCGGAATCGAAGCGGAAGAAGATAGGGTTTGCGAAAGAAGAGAAAAGCTAAATGACCAGGTCTTCATTCTACGAGGGTGTAAAAAGGTTTGTGTAAATGGTCATTAGGGGGTACACCAAGTTACCCTAAGGAGATCACATGACTATTAACACCGACGTAATCGACGATCTACTCAAACATTATAAGACCCCCGAAGAGATTCTAGGGGAAAACGGGCTGCTGAAGCAGTTGACCAAGGCTGTTCTTCAGCGGGCGCTCCAGGCTGAAATGACACTGCACCTCGGCCACGAGAAGCATGCTTCCGTTTCCGCCAAAGGTGGCAATGCACGCAATGGCTCGTCGGCAAAGACCATCAAAGGCGATTTTGGCACCATGCCGATTGAGGTCCCTCGTGACCGGGATAGCAGCTTTGAACCAGTCATCATTCCCAAAGGCCAAACCCGGTTCGCCGAGTTCGATGATAAGATTATCTCCCTGTACTCCCGCGGGCTTACCACTCGTGAGATCCAGGGACACTTGGAGGAAATCTACGGTGTTGAAGTATCCCCCGCTCTGATTTCAATAGTGACTGAAGCAGTAGCTGAAGAGGTCAAAGCTTGGCAGAACCGCCCGTTGGATGCGCTTTATCCCATCGTTTACATGGATGCCATCAGGGTCAAAGCCAGAGGCAATGGCCATGTTGTGAACAAGGCTGTCTATCTGGCCATCGGCATCAACATAGACGGTGCCAAGGAAGTTCTGGGAATGTGGGTCTCCGAAAACGAAGGAGCCAAGTTCTGGTTGCAGGTTGTGACCGAACTTAAGAACCGTGGTGTCCAGGACATCTTCATTGCCTGCGTTGACGGCCTGAAGGGGTTCCCTGAGGCCATAGAAATAGTTTATCCCAACACTCAAGTCCAACTTTGCATCGTCCATATGGTACGCAATTCCTTGAAGTTCGTTTCGTGGAAACAACGCAAAGAAGTTGCGACAGATTTGAAGGTTATCTACCAGTCAGCGACCGCTGAGCAGGCCGAAATGGAACTGACAGCATTTGAGGCAAAATGGGACAAAACACACCCGACGATCAGCCAGTCCTGGCGCCGGAACTGGGCGCAAGTTATACCATTTTTTGCCTATCCAGCTGATATACGAAAGGTTATTTACACAACCAATGCCATTGAATCACTGAATATGTCACTCAGAAAGGTGACCAAAAACCGGGGCTCGTTTCCCAATGATGAGGCAATGTTCAAGTTACTATACCTGGCGCTGAGAAACATCGCGAAGAAATGGACCCTGCCGATCAGAGACTGGAAAGCTGCCATGAACCGCTTTTCCATTCTTTTTGAAGACAGAATGCCAAGCTATTAAAAACAGGGAACCAAAACCATTTACACAAAACTATTGACAGGCCCCATTCTACGGAAAAAGAGCAAAACTGAAGTCACCTATTTTGTAAATTTACCCTATCGGATTTTCGGAGAGACCCGTGAAAACAGCCAGAATACTCGGTACAAACGAAGCATACCCCATCGGCAAGATTCTCTGCATCGGCCGCAACTATGTTGACCACATCAAGGAACTGGGTAACGAGACCCCGGAAGCGCCGGTGATTTTCATGAAACCGGCATCATCCGTCATTTCTGAGGGGGAAAACATCGTCATCCCCTCCTATTCCAACGATTGCCACCACGAAGCGGAATTGGCGGTGCTGATCGGCAAGCAGGGGAAGAATATCCCGGAAATGCAGGCACTGGAGCACATCGCCGGTTACGGCGTAGCCATTGACCTGACCTTGAGGGACGTACAGGCCGAGCTGAAGAAGAAAGGGCTCCCCTGGGACATCGCGAAGGGATTCGACACGGCCTGTCCCCTTTCCGATTTCGTTGATGCCCGAACTGTAGCCGAGCCCCAGAATCTGCAAATCAGGCTCTCGGTAAACGATCAACCTCGTCAGGACGGCAATACCGCGATGATGATCCACACCATCCCTGCCATCATCAGCCACATGTCAGGCATCTTTACCTTGGAGCCGGGCGACATTATCCTCACCGGCACCCCGGCCGGAGTCGGTCCCGTCAGATCCGGAGATCGAATCGTCGCAGAAATTCCCGGGATTGGAAGCCTGCGGGTGACAGTGGCGTAACAATATCGTTATTTTAATATTTGCATACTTGACTTTTCACCCGCAGAATAGTTACCCTTGAGCGAGTAAATTATTACGGAGGTGAACATGGAGCCAAAGAAACTTTGTCCCGAATGTCAAGGGGATATGATCCTTCTACCCGGCTGAGGCGGCCTCTTCTGGCGGTGCCAGAAGTGCGGAAAGAAATTGTCATTTGCTGGCGGGGATTTGAAAAACTGCGGCAGCGATTGTAAGTAAAGGAGAGGGGGCATCGAAATATCGATGCCCCCTCTCCTTTTTGAATGCGTTTTTAACCCACGTCAGGCTAACCGGTTTCGATTACAGCATGAAATCCACAACCATCCCCTTGATCTTCATGATCTGCGCCGTGATCTTGATATGGTTCTTCTGTTCTTTCATGATCAGGTGGTACAACTCATCGGCTTCCTTGTCGATGACGGTGATGATTTCATGGCAGCGTTGGCTGTTCGGCCCGCCGACCAGCTCCAGACGATACGCATCGGATGTTACCTTATTGGCAAATGCGGAGATCAAATCACGGTAGATTTTGAAATTGACGATGGTCGGCTCTTTCTCCAGACTATCCCCCGCCCGGTCGATCTCCTCCTTCAATGCCTGCAATTGACCGGCATAATCGGCGGAATCCTTCGACATCTGGCCCAGTTTTTTTGCAAAAAGCGAACTGCCGGAGTCAGCTGCCTTGCGCAAAGCAGCACCTTTTGTTCTTTTGTCCACCTGTCGTGAACCGGTTTTGTCATTGATACGCATTTACTTCTCCCTGCACACTTCAAATATGGTGCATTAATAATACTCTTCACTATACTCCGGCGTACTATCCTTATACCCCGGCATTCGCCCGGCAGAAGCTATCGCTGCGTCCACCTCCCGGATGAGCCGTTCCCGGTCTTTTGGGTAGCTCCCGGCAAGATTGAGAAAGTTGGAAACATGGTTGGAGCGAAGGATGGTCTTTTCAGGATGGAGGCCGGCAACAATCTCCCGTGCTTCCAGAAGCAGCTCGCCCCGTGTGCACTGGTGAATGGTCCTGATGAAGGCATCGTTGTGACGGTGAAACAGGGTCAGAAGTGAAAAATATTCCGGGTTGACCCGGTTCACCCAGGCGGCTGTACCCCCGGCATGCTCAAGGCTCCGCTCCCGTCCGGCCAGACCGAGAATGGCCGTAACCGAAAGCTTCATTCCTGCTCCGCGCGCTTTCAACACCTGTACCGCCATTTCGTCGGCATTGAACCCCTTGTTTATTGCGGCGAGTGTTACAGTATCGCCCGACTCCAGGCCGAAATAGAGGATACGCAGCTTCTTCTGCCGCAGTACGGACAGCTCTTCGGGGCTTTTGCCGGCAAGACTTGCCGGCGAGGCATAGGAGCCAATGCGGGTCAGGGTGGGAAAGGTCGCGGCAAGGTGGTCGAGTATCCGCGTAAGCCCGTCAAAGGGGTACACCAGCGCATCGCCGTCCGCCAGGAACACCCGATCCACATGGGGGCGGAAGCGCAAAGGAATCGAATCGATCTCGCCAAGCACCTCCTCAAGCGGCTTGACACAGAAGCGCTTTCCCTTGTACATGCCGCAGAAAGTGCAGTGATTCTGCGAGCAGCCGATGGTGATCTGAAAGATAAGACTCCGCGCCTCGCTCGGCGGCCGGAACAGCGGCTCAACATAATCAAGCATGGGGCATCCTCACTACTTACCGTTACCCCCCTTAAGGGTCGCAAGCCGCTCCTCGGCCTTCTTGCCGTAATCACCGCCGGGATACTTCTTTGCTATTTCCTCGTAGAGTTGTTTCGCATGCTCCAGGTTATGCTGCTTTTCCTCGAACTGCGCGGTTTCAAAGAGCTGCTTTCCATTGTCGCCGGAGCATCCGGCAAAGCCGAGCGCCCACAGCATCAGCACCAGCAGAATAACGCGCCGCATAGATACCTCCAAAAAAAAAGCCCCGAATCGCTTCGGGGCCTTACGGTTTTCAACAAGACTAAGCTTTGTACACATTGGCTGCCTGCGGCCCCTTCGCCCCCTGGACGATGTCGAACGTTACCGCTTGCCCTTCGGCGAGTGATTTGAAACCATCACCCTGGATGGAAGAAAAATGAACGAAAACATCTTCGCCGTTTTCCTGCTCGATAAAGCCGAATCCCTTTGAATCATTAAACCATTTCACCACACCATTGGCCATTCTTCTTTCTCCTGTAACGACTAGCTCGCTCTAGAAATAAGGGCTTACTCCGGGGCCCACAGAAAATCTTCTGCGTATTTACACTTTTAGCCGAACGGTGTCAAGATGATTTATTTCCCCGGTGAATAAATGTCTAAAGGTAGGGGCAGATCTTGTGTCTGCCCCATCATAGGGCAATCACAAGGATTGCCCCCAGTTTACGTTCTTATTTATCCATCAGTGCCGCATGGGCGGCGGCCAGTCGTGCGATGGGCACCCTGAACGGCGAGCAGGAGACATAGTCGAGACCGATCTTGTGGCAAAAGATGACCGAGGCGGGATCGCCGCCATGCTCGCCGCAGATGCCGAGTTTGATATGCGGCCGGGTGGCACGCCCTTTCTCGCAGGCTATTTTGACCAACTGGCCTACCCCGTTCTGATCGAGAGAGACAAACGGGTCGTCCTCGAGGAGACCGCTCTCCACATAGAACGGCAGGAACTTGCCGGCATCGTCGCGGGAGAGACCGAAGGTGGTCTGGGTCAGGTCGTTGGTGCCGAAGGAGAAGAACTCCGCCTCAAGGGCAATTTCATCGGCAGTCAGCGCAGCGCGCGGCAACTCGATCATGGTGCCGATCAGGTACTCCACCTTGATCCCGTAGCGGCCGATTACCTCCTCGCAGACAGTGATCGCATTCTCGCGCAGGGTCTTCAGTTCCTTGTCAACAGCGACCAGCGGAATCATGATCTCGGGAACGATGTCGAACCCTTCATTCTTGACCAACTCGCAGGCGGCTTCCATTATGGCCTGCACCTGCATGTCATAGATTTCCGGGAAGGTGAGGCCGAGGCGGCAGCCGCGATGGCCGAGCATCGGGTTGAATTCGTGCAGGTATTCAACCTTGTTCTTCAAGGTCTTGGGTGTTACCCCCATGGTTTTGGCCAGCTCGTCGATATCCTTGTCCTCGTGGGGGAGGAATTCATGGAGCGGCGGATCGAGAAGCCTGATAGTAACGGGCAGCCCCTTCATCTCGCGGAAAATGCCGAGGAAATCCCCCTTTTGCATGGGGAGAATCTTGACCAGCGCTTTTTTCCGACCCTCCACATCCTCGGCGAGAATCATCTCGCGCACTGCGGCAATCCTGTCAGCCTCGAAGAACATGTGCTCGGTCCGGCAGAGGCCGATCCCCTCAGCACCGAACTCGCGGGCGGTCTTGGAATCCTTCGGCGTATCGGCGTTGGTCCGCACCTTGAGCTTGCGGAACTTGTCAACCCATGTCATGAGGGTGGCAAAGTCGCCGGTCATCTCCGGCGTGACTGTAGGAACGGACCCCAGTATAACTTCACCGGTCGAACCGTCGAGGGTGACGACATCGCCCTTCTTCACAACCAGACCGCCATTGGCGACAAACTGCCCGGCGGCATAGTCCACCTTGATATCACCACAGCCGGCCACGCAGCATTTTCCCATGCCGCGGGCGACGACGGCCGCGTGGGAGGTCATGCCGCCGCGCGCGGTAAGAATTCCCTGGGCAGCGTGCATGCCGTGGATATCCTCCGGGCTCGTCTCCACCCGGACCAGGATCACCTTGAGGCCGACCTTGGCGGCAGCCTCGGCCTCGTCGGCAGTGAAGACCACCTCGCCCCCTGCCGCCCCCGGTGAGGCGGGAAGGCCCTTGGCGATTATCTTCTTCGGCGCCTTGGGGTCGAGAGACGGGTGGAGGAGTTGGTCAAGCTGGCTCGGCGCGACACGGAGCACGGCGGTCTTCTCGTCGATCAGACCTTCCCTGACCATGTCCACGGCAACCTTGATGGCTGCGGTGGCGGTCCGCTTGCCGTTCCTGGTCTGGAGCATGTAGAGCTTGCCTTTTTCAATGGTGAACTCGATATCCTGCATGTCCTTATAGTGCTTTTCCAGTATGGAGCGGATCTCCACCAGCTGCCGATAGCACTCGGGCATGGTCTCTTCCATGGAGGGAAGGCAGGAATCGCCATTCGCCTTGTTGATCGGCTGCGGGGTTCGGATTCCCGCTACCACATCCTCCCCCTGGGCATTGATCAGGTATTCGCCATAAAAATAGTTTTTGCCGGTGGAAGGATCGCGGGTAAAGGCAACGCCGGTGGCGCAGTCGTTCCCCATGTTGCCGAACACCATTGACTGGACATTGACCGCTGTCCCCCAGTCAGCCGGAATGTTGTTGAGTTTGCGGTAGGTGATGGCCCGCTGGTTCATCCATGAACCAAATACCGCCCCGATGGCCCCCCACAACTGCTCCTGCGGGTCTTCGGGGAAATCCTGGCCGAGCACTTCCTTGATCCGCGCCTTGAATTTGCCGACCAGTTCTTTCCAATCGGCGGCAGTCAGATCCGTATCGAGGCGGGCCCCTTTTTCTTCCTTCTTTTTCTCCAGAATATGTTCCAGCTCGTCCTTGTTCATCCCCATCACCACGTCCGAATACATCTGGACAAAGCGGCGATAGGCGTCATAGGCAAAGCGATCATCCCTGCTCTGCTCGATAATCCCCTGCACCGTGGTATCGTTGAGCCCCAGGTTGAGAATGGTATCCATCATGCCGGGCATGGAGGCCCGGGCGCCGGAACGAACCGAAACGAGAAGCGGGTTTTCAGGGTCGCCGAACCGCTTCCCCATCAACCCTTCCACCTGGCGCAGGTTCTCTGCCACCTCTTCCTTCAGTCCGGCCGGATAGTTGCGATCATTTTTGTAAAACTCGGTGCAGACTTCGGTGGTGATGGTAAAGCCCGCCGGCACCGGCAGTCCGATGCTCGTCATCTCCGCAAGGTTGGCTCCCTTCCCGCCGAGCAGGTTTTTCATTTCCGCACGCCCTTCAGCCTTGCCGTTACCAAAAAAATAGACATACTTTGCTGCCATGTGCTTCCTCCTCTGTTTTTGCCGGCTTTGGCCGAAGTCAACTTCCTAAAAGATTGAGGTTGAATGCTCGATGAGCGAGGAATTTAAACCTCGATCCTCACCTTTTTTCCTCGGTCCTTAAAAAGCAGGAACTTTTTCCATAGCCGGTTTTTTTATTTAGATTCAAATACCGTTAAGCTTTATTAAAAACTATTTAGTCTTATTCAAAGACGATTTAGCGATATTAAAACATAAAAAAAACCGCTTGCCTTTCGGCTAAGCGGTTATTTTTGCAAAGTCTGCAATGTCCCTGAACAGGCCCTTAATCTCTTGAAGCAGGGCCAGCCGGTTGTTCCTCACCCGTTCATCCTCGGCCATGACCATGACATTGTCGAAGAAGTCGTCGACCGCACCCTTGAGGGTGGCGATCTGCGTCAGGGCCGCAAGGTAGTCCCGCTCGGCGACCTTTGCCGCAACAGTGCCGGCAACACTATGGTAAGCCCGATGCAGCGTCCCTTCAGCGTCCTCTTCGAAGTCCAGTTCATTGACTCCCACCACCACTACCGGGCCCTTGACGATGTTGCAGACTCGCTTGAAAGCCACTGCCAGCGGCTCAAAGTCGGGCCGCTTCTTGAATACGGCGAGGGCCTCGATCTTGGCGGCAGTATCGACCAGATCGTCGAAAGAGACTGCCACCACCGCATCCACCACATCCGCAGGGAAACGGTCGGTCATCAGGTTGACGAAGCGGCCTTGAAAAAAGTCCATCACATCGCCGAAGACTTCCTCTTTCTTCCGGGTAAGTTTGCCTTCCAGCCGGGCAAGGGCTTTGGAAACCAGGGTTGTCAGCTGCAGGGCATACCCCTTGGCGACAATGATGTTGATGATCCCCAGTGCGGCACGGCGCAGTGCGTATGGGTCGGCGGAGCCGGTCGGGATCAGGCCGACGCTGAAGCAGCCGCAGATGGTGTCCAGCTTGTCGGCGATCGAGACGAAGGCGCCGATGTCCGAAGCAGGCAGTTCCCCCCCTGCCTGTGTAGGCAGGTAGTGCTCGGCGATGGCGTTCGCCACCCCCGGGTCGATTCCTTGCAGAAATGCGTACTCACGCCCCATGATCCCTTGAACCTCCGGGAATTCACCGACCATGCCCGTCACCAGATCCGCCTTGCAGAGGGTGGCGGCTTGAGAAACCTTTTCCTTCAACCCGGGTTGGAGTTCCTCTGCAACCCCTTCGGCCAGTGCCCGGAACCTTTCCATCTTCTCATAGGAAGTGCCGAGCTTGGCTTGATAGAGGACGCTCTTCAGCGATTCGACCCGATTCTCCAGGGGGACCTTCTTGTCCTCGTCGAAAAAGAAGCGGGCGTCGGAAAGACGGGCGCGCAGCACCCGCTCATTCCCCTTCACCACCACGGACGGGTCCTCGGTGAGGGTGTTGTTAATGGTGATGAAACCGGGAAGGAGCTTGCCGTTGTCGTCCACCAGGGAGAAATAACGCTGGTGTTCGCGCATGGAGGTAATGAGCACTTCCCGCGGCACCACCAGGAATTCTGCAGAGAAGGTGCCGTGCACTGCGCTCGGGTACTCCACCAGATAGGTGACTTGCTCCAGCAGCCCTTCGTCCGGCAGGAGGCGCCCGCCGGCGGCCTTCGCCACCCGGTGAATCTCGCGGCGGATAATCTCCTTCCGCTTGGCCGGGTCAGGTATGACGAAGTGCCGTTCGCACTCATCCAGATAGTGGGTGAAATCGCGCACCGGGAACGAAGTGTTGGCCATGAAGCGGTGGCCGCGGGACATGGTGCCGCTTTCGATGTTGCCGAAACTGAACGGCACGACGATGCCGTCGAACAGAGCCACGATCCAGTGCACAGGGCGGGCGAAACGGACGTCCAGATCCCCCCAGCGCATGGATTTCTTGAACGATATATTGTTGATCAGGCGGGGAAGAATCTCGCCAAGGAGCCCGACAGTGGGGACACCGGTCTCTTTTTTCGTCACGGCGACGTATTCGCCCTTCTCGGTGACCACGATGCTGAGGGCGGAAGGTTCCACACCTTGCCCGCGGGCAAAGCCCTCCCCCGCTCTGGTCGGCGTGCCGTCCTCGTTGAAAGCAACCTTTTTCGCCGGCCCCATGGCGGTAATCTCCGCATCGGCCTGCTGCCCGGCCACCTGGCTTACCACCAGCGCCAGACGACGGGGCGTCGCCATGGCTTTCACCTCGCCGAAGGCGATTCGGGCGTTGTCCAGCTCTTTCCTGATCAGGCCTTCCATCTCGGCCATGGCCTTGGGAAGAAACCCGGCAGGAATCTCTTCGGTGCCAATTTCCAGGAACAGTTCTTTTGTCATTAGCGGCCTCCTTTCAAAAGCGGAAATCCAAGCCGCTCACGCATCTGCAAGTACCCCTCGGCACAAAGCTTCGCCACATTACGCACCTTGCCGATGTAGGAGGCACGCTCGGTAACGGAGATGGCGCCCCGCGCATCGAGCAGATTGAAGGTATGGGAGCATTTCATCACATAGTCGTAGGCGGGGAGCACCAGCCCCTTTTCCACCAGCCTGACGCACTCTTTTTCGTACATCCCGAACAACTGAAGAAGCATCTCCACGTCAGCTTCCTCAAAGTTATAAGTGGAAAATTCCACCTCGCTCTCATGGTGGATGTCGCCGTACCGCACCCCTTTTACCCATTCCAGGTCATAGACATTGTCCACCCCCTGCAGGTACATGGCGATCCGCTCGCAGCCGTAGGTGATCTCCGAGGAAACCGGCTTCAGGTCGATGCCGCCGGCCTGCTGGAAATAGGTGAACTGGGTGATCTCCATGCCGTCGAGCCAGACCTCCCAGCCAAGGCCCCAGGCCCCGAGTGTCGGTGACTCCCAGTCATCCTCGACGAAGCGGATGTCGTGCTGATTGGGGTTGATGCCGAAAGAGCGGAGGGAGTCGAGATAGAGGTCGAGGATATTCATGGGCGAAGGCTTCATGATGACCTGAAACTGGTAGTAGTGCTGAAGGCGGTTGGGATTCTCTCCGTAGCGCCCGTCGGTCGGCCGACGGGACGGCTCAACGTAGGCAACGTTCCACGGCTCCGGGCCGAGCACACGCAGAAAGGTGGCAGGATTGAAGGTGCCGGCGCCCTTTTCGCAATCATAGGGCTGCTGTATAACGCATCCCTGCTTGGCCCAGTACCCCTGAAGGGAGAGAATCAGATCCTGAAAGGTCAACACAGTACCTCCTCGGCATATGGAAATATCATTTTTATTCAGTGTAAACGCGGATTTGATAAGGGTGAAAAAGCATACTATATACAATCATTTAGCGGCCGTAGATTACAATTTATGGCACTGAGTGTCAAGGATTATCGGCCCGGAATCGACACTGGCAGCGCAAGGCGATTGAAAATTCAGGGGAATTGGGGAGAAAGCGCATCTGCGGTTAACCGGGGTTTTCAGGTCAATGAGTATCCCATGTTGAGATTGGGCCACTTATGTGCTAGCCTTTCTCACTATTCGCAACTATCAGCCGTTCACCTTCTGCAGCCAAAAGGATGTTATGCCTGAACTCCCTGAAGTTGAAACCACCCGTCGCGGCATTGCACCTTACCTGGTGGGAAAGCGTATCTGCCGGGTTACGGTTCGCACCGCCAAACTTCGCCTCCCCTTACAGCCGGATCTCGATTCCATTCTCTCCGGCCGGATCATTTCAGCGGTGGAGCGGCGAGGCAAGTACCTCCTCGTGCGCTTTACCGCCGGAACCCTTATCCTCCACCTGGGGATGACCGGCAATCTGCGTCTGGTACAGGCGGATACGCCGCCAGGCAGGCACGATCATCTCGACCTTGTACTCAACAGCGGTCTTTGCCTGCGGTTAACCGATCCGCGCCGCTTCAGCACAATCGTCTGGACCCATGACGATCCCCTGCGCCACACGCTGCTGGCAAAGCACGGCCCCGAACCACTGACGGGCGACTTTTCCGGCGATTACCTCTACACGAAAAGCCGCGGCCGCAGGATAACTGTCAAGCAGTTCATCATGGACAGCCGGGTGCTGGCGGGAGTTGGAAACATCTATGCCTGCGAAGCGCTGTTTCGTGCCGGCATCCACCCTGAAACACCTGCCGGAGCCCTTTCTACAACACACTGTCTTCGGCTGGCCGATACCATCAAAGAGGTGTTGACAGACGCCATCGCCAGCGGCGGCAGCACTCTTGGTGATTTCCTCGTCAGCGAAGGGAAACCGGGCTATTTTCCCATGAGTTTCTCCGTTTACGGCCGTAACGACGCCCCCTGTCCCGGCTGTGGCGCGCCGATCCGGCGCAGCCGACAGGGGGGAAGATCCACCTATTTCTGCGACAGATGCCAGCATTGAACGGCCTTATCTTGAGTTGCACCGGACGCAAAAAGGCGGCCGGGAAAACCCGCGCCGCCTTTTGTACTTCTCGCCGCACACCAGTGCGAAAACTTATTACGCCTTGGAAACGGTCACCTTAAGGGTGGCGTTTACCTCGGGATGAATCTTGACCGTAGCGGTAAACTCGCCCAGGTGCTTGATCGGCTCGGCCAGAATGATTTTCTTGCGGTCGATTTCAATCCCCTGTGCCTTCATCTGCTCAGCCAGTTCCATGTTGGTAACGGCGCCGAACAGCTTACCCTCTTCACCGGCCTGGTGGCTGAGGTTAAGCGCGAGACCCTCGATTTTTGCCGCAAGCACTCTTGCCTGTTCCAGCACCTTGTTCTTTTTGTATTCCAGGTGCTTTTTCGCATGGTCAAGTGCTTTGGCGTTCTTGGTGGTCGCTTCGAGAGCGAAACCCTTGGGAAGCAGGTAGTTTCTGGCATAACCGGGCGCCACCTTGACAATGTCACCGATGTGGCCGAGATTTTCAATGTTTTCCTTGAGAATTACTTTCATGTCTGTTTCCTCCTAGCCTGAATTTACAGGTTTTCCTTTTTTTTGGGGGTACGGAAATCGCCCCATAAATCGAATATGCCGAGCACAGCAACCACCAGGGCAAGAAAGGGCTGTACTGCCAGCAGCAGGTAAAATATGAACCGGACAAAGCCCGGCACGACAAATCGGTTGAAGGAATGGGTAATTACCGCCATCCCCTGGATAAAATAAAGCGAAACAATGACGATCAGCAGGTTCAAAGCTGCCGGTGTGACCACGTCGTTGTCTACAAGCATGGCAAAACCGGCTGCAATAAGCACCCAGATCAATTGTTCCGGGTTTTTGAACCTGTTGAAGTCGCCAAGCACCAGCGACACTGAGTACCGAGATGCCAGTTTCCTGAGCAGGAGCAGGTTTAACCCGGCAACGATACTCAGTCCGACTGTCACAAGCGCCGGATATATCCGGCCGATGAGGATTCCGGCCTGCTGCATCGCCTGCTGGAGCGTCTTGAGCTCATCCCCCTTGATGCCGGCTTTCTCATAAAGGGTTATGGTTTGCGTAATGCTCGCATTTATTCCCTTTATTACCTGTGCATGCAGGTTTTGGCCCGACAAAATTCCATAAGCAGCGGCAACCGCCAGGATGACGACAAGGTTGATTGCCACGGTATAGACGATTGATCGGGAGCCGCCTTTACCCCGCGAAAGGAATTCCGGCAGGGCAAGCGTCATCACCCCGCACTGCATCAAGTATATCGCCGTGGTCGCCGGATCAACAGCAACGGCCAGAAGCGCCGCGGTTGCTATAACAATGGCAACACCGGCAATCCTGCCGCTTTTCAGAGAATAGTAGACACCCGCTACGGGAGCCGCTACTCCCGGCAATATTCCGACGAGCGGCAAGGATATATAGGCAAGGAAGAGCGCCAGTGTCACGGCGCTCCCCTTCATTACGTCCAACGGCGTCCCCTGCACGGGAAACTTCATCGAGCAAGCCGCCTGTTATTGAGATGCATGGCTACCAGCGATGGGCAGCAATGCGATGTTTCTCGCACGTTTGATCGCCTCGGTGATTTCCCGCTGATGCTTTGCACAGTTACCGGAAATCCTTCTCGGGATGATCTTGCCACGCTCGCTGATGAAATAGCGAAGGGTGCGGGGATCCTTGTAATCAATGCTTACCTGCTTATCCGCACAGAAGCGGCATACCTTGCGCCGCTGAAAAGGTCTCTTTTTCCGGGGACCGCTGCTTCTTTGGGGTGTTCTTTCGTCACTCATCTATCTATTCCTCCACAGTTGTCGTTTCTACCTTGGTCTCTTCGGCGGACTCGACAGCCTCTTCCTCAGCGACTTTGGTAGGGATGGCGGCAGCAAGCGCAACCTCTTTCTCAAGCTTGACACTCTGGTATCTGATGACCTTGTCGTCAAGTCTCAGACGCCGCTCAAGCTCGGCAATGAGTGCTGAATCGCCGTCAAAACGGAGATAATAGTAGCGACCACGGGCAAACTTGTTGATCGGGTAAGCCAGCTTCCTCGGCCCCCAGTCTTCCAGCCTTTTGAAATCACCTTTCATGCTGGCGATAACATCCTGTACCTTGGTGGAAATGCCCTTCATTTCCTCTTCGCCAAGGTCGGGCTGGACGATAAAAATCGTCTCGTACATCCTCATTGTTACTTCCTCCTCACGGTTTAGTTAGCCCCGGTCCAACCCGGAGCAAGGAGATACGGCCGGATGGCCGCTCTTTTGGAAAGAGGAATTATTAGCATAGCTCAGCTACTTTTACAAGTGTTTTTCCAGATAATTTCCTGATAAAAGGCGGACAGCTTCAACCCGCCTGTAATTCCAATTTCAAATCAAGGATGAAATCAAGGCGGCGAGGAGTGAGGCGACGAAGGCGTACAGATAGCACGTTGAGGAGCCGAAGACGAGCCAGCGAAGATAGCGCCTTGATTTGGAATTGGAATAACGACAAAAGCCGCTCAACCGGCTGACCCGGTGAACGGCTTTTGTTAAAACCTGCCCGTTTGTCAAGCTACACGTTGAAGCGGAAGTGCATCACGTCACCGTCCTGCACAACATACTCCTTCCCCTCCAGACGCATCAGACCTTTTTCCTTGGCCCCGGCCTCCCCGCCGGCAGCAATGAAATCATTGAAGGCTATCACCTCGGCGCGAATGAACCCTTTCTCAAAATCCGAGTGGATAACACCGGCCGCCTGGGGCGCCTTGGTCCCCCTGGTAATGGTCCAGGCGCGCACTTCCTTCACCCCGGCCGTAAAATAGGTGATCAGGCCAAGCAGTTCATAACCTGTACGGATCAACCGATCAAGGCCGGACTCCTTCAACCCCATTTCGGCAAGGAACGCCTGCTTCTCTTCCCCGGCAAGTTCGGAAATCTCCGCTTCTATCCTGCCGCAGATGGTGACGAGCTTTGCCCCTTCCGCTACGGCCAGTTCCCGGACCCGACCGACAAACGGATGCGTCCCCTCCAGATCATCCTCGGCGACATTGGCAACGTAGAGGACCGGCTTGTCGGTCAAGAGGTGCAGTTCGCGCAGCAGAAGCTTTTCATCATCGTTCTGGACGACATCCCGCGGTGATTTACCCTGCTCGACGGCGCTCTTCAGGCGCTGGTAGAAATCAGCCTCATCCTTGATCTTCTTGTCGCCGCTTTTGGCCAGTTTTTCCACCCGCACCAGCTTCTTTTCCACGCTGTCCAGATCAGCAAGGCCCAATTCGGTTTTGATCACCTCGATATCGCTCACCGGGTCGACACTGCCGCTGACATGGACGACGTTCTCGTCTTCAAAGCAGCGCACCACGTGGACAATGGCGTCTACCGAGCGAATATGACCAAGGAACTTGTTCCCCAACCCTTCCCCCTGACTCGCCCCCTTGACCAGACCGGCAATATCGAGGAATTCGATGGTTGTGGGGAGAATCCGTTCAGGCTTGACGATCACTGCCAGTTGTTTCATCCGCTCGTCCGGCACCTGAACGATGCCGACATTCGGGTCAATGGTGCAGAACGGATAATTGGCCGATTCAGCCCCGGCAGAAGTAAGCGCATTAAAGATGGTGGACTTTCCCACGTTGGGAAGTCCGACTATGCCGCAGTTAAAACCCATAATTCAATCCTTTAAAGCAGTTCTTTGTTGTTATAAAGACTCATGGTCTTGGGAAGACCCTCCGTGATAAGCATCTCAAGAAGGTCGACAATCCCGTCCAGCAGCCGGGGAAGACCGATCATCTCTTCCGGCGAAAAATTACTGAGCACATAGTTGACCACATCGCCATGAAGGGGACGTCCGATCCCCATCCGGACCCTTAAAAAGGCACCGCTCCCCAGTTCCTGGGAGAGGGAGCGGAGGCCGTTGTGACCGGCATGACCGCCTCCTGCCTTCAGCTTAACCCGACCAAAGGGAATATCGAGGTCGTCATGGATGACGATGAGATCTTCAACGGTAAGTTTGTGAAATCGGAGGGCTTCCGCGACGGAACGACCGGACAGATTCATGAAGGTCTGAGGTTTGAGGAGAATCAGGCGATCTCCCTGCCAGCTCCCCTCGCCACACAAGCCGGAGAAATTCTTTCTGGTAACAGTAATGCCGGTCAGATGCGAGAGTCGGTCTAAAACCATAAAACCCGCGTTGTGGCGGGTCCATTGGTATTTTGGGCCGGGGTTCCCCAGCCCAACAATAAGTTTTACAGCCATATATCACCAGACAAGGAACTTCTATGCATCTACTACAGGCTCTTCCTTTACCTTGCCGAGAATGCTTACCACCGATACCGTGGCATCTCCCAATACCTTGATCCCGGGCAGCTCCTTGATATCACCGATATGGAGCGAATGGCCAATGGTCAATTCCGTCACATCAACATCAATGTGCTCTGGTATGTGCGTGGGGAAACACTCGATCTCGATTTCGTGCATGGCAAAGTCGAGCAGACCGCCTTCCTTTACGCCAACCGCCGAGCCAACCAGATTAACGGGCACTTTCACCCTGACCTTGTCGGCCATGTTTATCTTGTGCAGATCCACGTGACGCGGGGTCCCCTTAAGACAATCCTGGAGAAGTTCGGCAACGATCACCATCTGGCCATCGAGGCCCCCCCCCCCTTTCAGGGTAAGAAGGTGGTTACGCCCCCCCTCACCGGCGATAGCGGTGCTCAGCTCTTTCGTGCTGAGGGAGACGGGAACGGACTCCATCCCCTTTCCATAAACGACACCGGGAATGAAATTGTTTCTCCTGAGTTGACGGGAGATCCCTTTACCGGTCTTGGTTCTCAATTCAACATTCAATACTCTCTCTTCCATACATCCTCCGATGTTAATTGTAATATTAATCAATGTTTCCAAAACTTGATGTTACGCGATTATACAAAAAGCGAGCTGACGGACTCATCCTCATGAATACGCCTGATGGCTTCAGCAAGAAGATTAGCCACGGACAGCACCTTGATTTTTTCGGTTTGATCAGCTTTTTCCCCCAAGGGGATGGTATCGGTAATCACTATTCTTTCAATCACGGAGTTGTTGATCCGCTCAATGGCGGGACCGGAAAGAACACCATGAGTGGCGCAGGCATAGATGGTATCGGCGCCGTGCGCTTTCAAGGCATTGGCTGCCTGGGTCAGAGTTCCGGCTGTATCGATCATGTCGTCGAGAATGATTGCCGTCTTGCCCTTGACGTCGCCGATAAGATGCATGACTTCCGCCACATTGGGAGCGGTACGACGCTTATCGATGACGGCGAGGGTACAGCCGAGACGCTTGGCAAAGGCCCTGGCCCGCTCGGTACCGCCGGCGTCGGGTGATACCATGACAATTTTGTCATGTTCGTTCGGGAAACGACTTTTCAGATGATCGATAATAACCGGCGCCGCATAGAGGTTGTCGACCGGAATATTGAAAAAGCCCTGGATCTGACCGGCATGGAGATCAACGGTAACCACCCGGTCGGCACCTGCGGTAGTTATGAGATCGGCCACCAGTTTCGAGGTGATCGGGGTGCGCGGGGCGGCTTTGCGATCCTGACGGGCATAACCGTAATAAGGCATGACCACCGTAATAGTGGCGGCAGACGCACGCTTCAGGGCGTCCATCATAATCAGGAGTTCCATCAGGTTATTGTTGGTTGGGGAACAGGTCGACTGGACCACGTAAATGTCGCGGCCGCGAACATTCTCCCCTATTTCCACCATGATTTCGCCGTCGGAGAAGGTTTTTACTTTCGCCTGCCCCAAAGGCACTTTAAGGCTGGCGCAGATTTTTTCTGCCAGAGCCGGGTTGGAATTGCCGCTAAACACCCTGATTTTGTCTTCCATAAGTAACCGCTTCCTCTGTGGCTTTACTGAGTTTTATGGCTGGGGCGCCAGGGATCGAACCTGGGAATGCCGGAATCAAAATCCGGTGCCTTACCGCTTGGCGACGCCCCAAAATGCAGTGAATTGTGAACCGTGCATGAATCACTCACGACTCACCGAAGTTTATAACGTCTTTACAGCGACTACAAACCAGTTGCTTTCAGCGGCAAGCGTTTCTGCGGCTCGCCTGGCTGCAGCTTCATCCTTAAAGAGCCCGAAGACCGTCGACCCGCTACCGGACATGAGTGACCCGCAGGCTCCAACCCGAAGTAGCCGCTCTTTGATTTCCTGTATCACGGGAAATCTGCCGATGGTGACAGACTCGAGATCATTGGCAAGAATTGCGCAAACGTCCTCAATCTTCCCATAGAAGCGAGGAATTATATCGTCATCTTTCATGGCTGTCAATCGTAAATTTTGGTAAACCCAGCCCGTTGAAACATGGAGATGCGGATTGACAAGCACCAGCCAGACGGGCGATATGGTTTCGACCGCAGTAAGTTTGTCACCGATCCCCTCGGCCAGAGCCGTCTTTTTAAAAATAAAAAACGGCACATCCGCCCCAAGTTTGACACCTATCTCCATCAACCGTTCATCGGAGAATCCCAGCCCGAGCAGCTCATTCACCCCCATCAGCACGGTTGCGCCGTCGCTGCTGCCACCGCCGAGGCCTGCCGCCACGGGTATGTTCTTGGTAATAGCAATATCAAGCCCCACGGCCCTTCCCGAGATTGTGAGCAGTGCATCAGCCGCCCGCCAGGCAATATTGTCCGGCCCGTCAGGCACACCATCCCTGCCGCAAGTCACCCGCACACCCCGGGTGCCTGAAAGTGCAATTTCGATGTCGTCGCAGAGATCGATGCGCTGCATGATCATGCGCAGGTCATGGTAGCCGTCCGGCCGCCTGCGCAACACATCCAGGCGGTAATTGACCTTGGCCGGGGCCTTGAGTTTCACTTTCTTCACGCGTTTATTCCCTCGAAGCCGTTTTCAGAGCAAGTAAATTTATCTAAATCAATTCAGACGATAAATCAAGGAGAAAAACCTCCCATCCCCCTTCCCCATGTCGTGTAATACTCTGAACCACCGCGTTTCCATCACCATCACACCTAATACACCGTAACAAACGAATGAGAAAAGGGGCACATTTCTGCGCCCCTTTTCTCATGAAACCATCAGTTCTTCCGGTTACGGAAGCAGACTGACAACCCCTGTGCTGAGGTCGTACTTGGCCTTGACGATTTTGACCTTGCCATGCTCCACAAATTCCTTGACGATCGGTGAATTGGCTTCGATGGATTCGGTAACCTTATTTACGTTTTCCACTATGCACTCTTCAACGACCTCATCCTTGGTGCCGGACGGTTTTGTTGCAAGGACAGCAGTCACGGCCGGGTCAATGGCCTTAACAAGGCTGTCGATATTTTTCTCCGGCATGGCGCCGGTCACGTGAGCATCATAGGTGGCTGTAACAGCTCCACACTTCGAGTGACCGAGCACCATGATCAGAGAAGCCCCCAGATGTTCGACGCCGTACTCTATACTCCCCAGAAGCTCGCTGGCAGTAGCGATATTCCCGGCGACCCTTGCCACAAAAATTTCACCAAGCCCCTTGTCGAAGAGAATTTCGGGCGGAACGCGGGAATCGGAACAGGTGAGGATGATTGCATAGGGATGCTGGCCGGCTACAAGAGCAGCCCGGCGGCTGACCGTCGACATATGCTCCAGGTTGTCGAGGTCACCTTTGACGAAATGCCTGTTGCCGTCCATCAAGAGACGCAGAGCCTGGTCCGGCGTAACGGCAGTTGTAGCGGTGGTAGATGCCAGGGCAAGGCTGCCCGACAGGAGTGCTCCAACCAGAGCGAGAACAGCGGTAAACTTCTTCATACATAACCCCCACAAAATGAATTAAATTTTCCCAAAGCGGAAAACTGCGGGGGAATGTATACAGAAAGCAAACATTAATCAAGCAAAATATATATAAAATTTTTTAACCTTCCATTGAAAGCATACCTTCTACCCTTACTACCCTGAGCACATCCCCTTCAATGTCGACCACCCTCACCCGATCTCACGTTCTTTGAACGGGAGATCGTTGCCGCTCTCTTTCGCCAAATATGGCTGAACCGACCCGGACGAGGGTCGCCCCCTCTGCGATCGCCACCTCGAAATCTCCCGACATCCCCATGGAGAGCTCGGTCATTTCCACTTTGAGAATACGTTCCGCTGCAACAAGCTCAGAGAGCCGCTTCAACTCTCTGAAATATGGTCGCGCCCCTTCCGGGTCGTCAAAAAAGGGGGGCATGGTCATAAGCCCTTTTATTCGCAGATGGGGCAACGCGGCAACATTACGCACCAGCCCGAGCACATCCGCAGAGTTCGCCCCGCACTTGCTGGCTTCGCAGGCAATGTTCACCTGAATCAACACATTGCATGTTTTTCCCAGCCGCCCCCACTGCCGGTCAATCTCCCGGGCAAGGGACAGCCGGTCCACGGAATGAATCATCTCCACCAAACCGGCGATCTGCCGCACTTTGTTGGACTGGAGACCGCCGATAAAATGCCAGGCTACCGATTCCGAGACTTGCGCCGCCTTGGTCACCAGCTCCTGCACATAGTTCTCGCCGAAGAGTCGCTGCCCACTCCTGGCTGCATCGTCAACGGCTGAAGCATCCCGGGTCTTGGACACGGCCACGAGGAGCACGGAAGCGGGATCACGGCCGGCTTTCAGGGCTGCGGCTGCTATTCTTTCGTGAATGAATTTGAGATTATCGGCAATGAACATACGTTAGAGACCCACCACAGACACTGAGGCGCAGAGAAACCGTAAAAGCCCATGTGGTTTCCTCTGCGTCTCTGTGCTGCTTGATAAAAAATTCAATTATTACTCGATCGCACCCATTCTTCGCAGCGCATCAACCACCTCGCACAGCGGCAGCCCGACCACGTTGGAATAGGACCCCTCGATCTTCTGCACCATGTAGGCTGCGCCTCCCTGGATGGCGTAAGCCCCGGCCTTGTCAAACGGGCAACCGGTTGCAATATATGCCCGAATTTCCTCGTCGCGTAAATGCTTGAAATAAACCCTGGTCCTGACAGCGTCGGTAATTACACCGTCGCGCTCTTTGTCGTAAACGGCAAATCCGGTGACAACCTCATGGGGAATACCGGAAAGCTTATTGAGCATCCGCTCCGCATCGGCAGAATCCTTCGGCTTTCCCATAATCTCACCTTCACAGACGACGATGGTATCAGCCCCGATGTAAAAGCGGCCTCCGGACTTTCGCGCCACATCCTCGGCCTTGGCCCGGGCAAGCCGCACCACATGGTCTTCCGGTGTCTCGCCCGAAAGAAGACCCTCATCCACATCGCCGGCTACCACCTCGAACTCGATGCCGGCCGAACTGAGCAACTCCACCCGTCGGGGAGAAGCCGAAGCCAGGATTATATTACTTTTTGCCTGCATCATGGCGCGCCCGCTCCTTTCTCTCCCGCTCCTTCATCTCGTAGAACAATTTTAACTTCTCTTGCTCCTCCCAGTGCTTTTTCCAGTCCTTCTTCCGAACGAAATGGAGTAGCACTGCCCCGCCGACAATCATCACCCCAAAGAAGATCTGGGTCGGCTGTCCGGTTTGCAAGCCGGAACCAAGGGAAAAGAGCCCCATGAGGATGAGCAGCGCCTCCAGGGAAAAGAGCCTGCCGATGACCGATATTTCCTGTTTTTCCTTGTCCTTGTCCATGTCTTCCCCTTGTAGGGGCGGGGACTCCCCGCCCTGGGCACGAAAACCGCGCCCCTACAGCGTATTCATCCACCCGTCCAGTTCAGTCAGTGCCCGTTCTGCAAGTTTAGCACGCTTTTCTTTCTTCTTCACCCTGCCGGCGAGGTCGGGAAAGAGGCCATAATTGATGTTCATCGGCTGAAAATGCTTTGCCGGGGCCGAAGTGATATGGTTCACCAGCGCACCCAGCGCCGTGACGGATGGCGGCACGATCAGCGCCTCTCCTTTTGCCAGCCGAGCCCCGTTCAAGCCGGCAAGAAATCCGCTCGCCGCAGATTCCACATACCCCTCTACGCCGGTGATCTGTCCGGCAAAGAGGATGCGTGGCTCCCGCTTCAACTGAAATGTTGACAAAAGAAGCTGCGGTGCGTTGATGAAGGTATTGCGGTGCATGGAACCGAGCCTGACGAACTCGGCTTTCCCCAGTCCCGGTATCGTTCTGAAGATGCGCTGCTGCTCGGGGTAGGTGAGCTTGGTCTGGAAACCGACCAGGTTGAACAGGGTCCCCTCGCGGTTTTCCTGCCGAAGCTGCACCACCGCGTGCGGCTCGATGCCCGTACGGGGATCGATGAGACCTACCGGCTTCATTGGCCCGAAACGCAAGGTGTCGAGGCCGCGCTCCGCCATTTCCTCGATCGGCATACACCCTTCAAAGTGTACCACTTTTTCAAACTCTTTCGCGGCGACCTTCTCCGCGGCGAGTAGCGCCGCAATAAATGCCTTGTATTCAGCCTCATCCAGCGGACAGTTCAGGTAATCATCACCGTCTCCCTTTCCATAGCGGGAGGCGCGAAAGGCCTTGGACAGGTCGATGGAATCGGACGTGACGATAGGAGCAATGGCATCATAGAAATAAAGGTAATCCCCCGTATACTTGCCGATGCTCGCAGCCAGCGCATCGCTGGTCAAAGGACCGGAAGCCACGATCACCGTGCCGTCAGCCGGAATCTCCGCAACCTCGCCATGCACCACCTCGATCAGGGGGTGATTCTCGATTTTGTCAGTTATGAATGCTGAAAAGAGCCCGCGATCCACGGCCAGAGCGCCACCGGCAGGCACGCGGGTGGCAAGGGCAGCCTCCATGAACAGAGAGCCGAGCCGTCTCAGTTCTTCTTTCAGGAGCCCGACCGCGTTTTCCAGTGACTCGCCGCGCAACGAGTTGGAGCAGACCAGTTCAGCCAGGCCGGGCAGGTGATGAGCGGGAGAGTATTTCTCCGGCTTCATCTCGTGGAGGGTCACGGCCACACCGCGCCCGGCAGCCTGCCAAGCCGCTTCGCAACCGGCAAGACCGGCGCCGATAATTGTCAGTTTTTCCTTAATCATTCGTTGCACCCACAAAAAAGCGGGATCAAAAAATCCCGCTTAAGAATCAAAGTTTGACCGTTTACCGAATTTGGACTATCCCCATCCGGCAGCGGCAATCGGAACACTTACTTCTCTTTCCCGCCTTCCTTGTAATCGCACCCCTCTTTCGGGCATTTGAGGAACTCCCCTTCCCGCTTGTAAACCTTCTTCACCAGGAGCGGAAAACCGCACTTGGGGCAGGGCTTTTCCACGGGGAGGTCCCAGAGGGCGAACTTGCACTGGGGATAACGGTTGCAGGAATAGAACATCTTGCCGTAGCGGGATTTTTTTTCGGTCAATTCCCCCTCGCCGCACTCCACGCACTTGATGCCGGTCCCCTTCGGCTTGACCAGCGGCTGGATGTTCTTGCAGGCGGGATAGGCTGAGCAGGCCAGGTATTTGCCGAACCGTCCTTCCTTGATCAGCATCTGGCTGCCGCACTTGTCGCATTTTTCCTCGGAAATGACCGGCTCGGCAACATCTTTCTTGTCCTTGTCCAGAGGGCGGATATACTTGCACTCCGGATAGCCGGAACAGGCAAAAAACTTGCCGAACTTGCCGAGTTTTACCACCAGAGGCTTGCTGCACTCCGGGCAGATCTCGTCGGTAGCTTCGGTGGTGAGATCGGACTTGTTGACCTCTCCTTCCTTCTGCTTGAGCAACGTCTGGAAAGGTTCCCAGAAGTCATGGAGAAGCGGCTTCCATTTCTTTTCACCTCGCGATACCCGATCCAGCTCCTCTTCCAGCGAAGCGGTAAAATTGTAGTCAACGTACTTGGTAAAATGGTTTACCAGCAGTTCGCTGACCACCATCCCCACATCTTCGGGAAAGAAGCGTTTCTTGTCGAGACGGGCATATTTACGCTCCACGAGCGTATTCATGATGCTGGCATAGGTGGAGGGGCGGCCGATGCCGTATTCCTCAAGGGTCTTGACCAGGGTTGCCTCGGTATAGCGGGGAGGCGGCTGGGTAAAGTGCTGTTCTGGAAGCAATTCCTTAAGTTTCAACGGGTCACCTTCATTGAGCGGCGGCAGCACCCCTTCCTTCTCCTCCGTCTCGTCGTCAACCCCCTCGATGTAGAGCTTCATGAAGCCGGGAAAACGGATCACGGTTCCAGCTGCCCTGAACTTGTAACCTTCGCCGGCGCCGATGTCCACCGAGGTCTGATCCAGGAGCGCCTCGGCCATCTGACAGGCAACGGTCCGCTTCCAGATCAGGTCGTAGAGCTTGAACTGGTCCGAAGAGAGAAACTTTTTCAGCTCAACGGGGGTCTTGCAGATGTAGGTGGGGCGTATCGCCTCATGGGCCTCCTGGGCGTTTTTCGCCTTGTTCTTGAAGAACCTCGGCTTCGCCAGGGCATATTCCTTTCCGTAGAGGCTGGTGATAACCTCGTGGGCTTCGTCGAGGGCCTGCTGGGAGAGAACCACGCTGTCGGTACGCATATAGGTGATGAGACCGACCGTCCCCTCCCCCACATCGATTCCCTCGTAGAGCTTCTGGGCAATGGACATGGTCTTCTTGGCGGAGAAGCCGAGTTTGCGCGCCGCCTCCTGCTGCAAGGTGGAGGTGGTAAAGGGGGGCGAGGGCTGCCGCTTGCGCTCGCTTCTGGTTACCTTGTCAACCTGATAGCTCCCATTGGCGAGAATTTCCGTCAGCCGTTCTGCGGCCGCCTTGTCGGGGATGCCGAATTTGCCGAGCTTTTGTCCCTCAGCTTCCACCAGGTTGGCGGTGACATTCTGCTGCGCACCGGTTGCCAGCTGGGCGGCAATGGTCCAGTACTCCTGTTCCGTGAAGGCCTGGATCTCCTTTTCCCGTTCGCAGACCAGGCGCAAAGCAACCGATTGGACACGCCCGGCGGATAGGCCGTAGCGAATCTTTTTCCAGAGAAACGGCGAAAGATTGAAACCGACCAGATAATCGAGCACAGAGCGAGCCTGCTGGGCGTCCACCAGCTCATGGGAAATGCTGCGAGGATTCTCAACGGCGTGTATAATGGCGCCTTTGGTAATCTCATGGAACACGACCCGCTTGATGTCGATGGCCGGCTTCTTTTTATCCAGTCCCAGCGCCGCCAGGAGGTGCCAGGAGATCGCCTCCCCTTCACGGTCGGGGTCAGTCGCCAGGAGCAGGGAATCGGAGTTCTTCAACTCTTTCTTGATAGCATCGATATGTTTTTTACTCTCGGGGAGGACCGCATATTTCGGTTCGAAATCATGCTCGATATCCACCGATCCCTGCTTGCTGGGCAACGCCCGGACATGGCCGAAAGAGGCGAGCACCTTGTAATCCGTACCGAGAAACTTTTCAATGGTCTTGGCCTTGGCCGGAGATTCAACTATGACTAGATGTCGTGGCATATGTTCACCGATAATTAAGTTGGTTTCAATTTGATTGTCAGGCTATGTGATGGCAAAATGCTTGCCCGGAAGCTGCATTACAGCCCCTTTCAGCTCCAGGCGGAGTAAAATAGCGGAAACGTCTCCCACTGTCAATTCACTTTTGACGATGATATCGTCGATATGAAGCGGCGATTCGGCAAGCAAGGTATAAATGCCCGCCTCCTGCGGTGTCAGACTGAAACTCGGCAAAGGGTCGGCATGTGCAACAACCTTGGACCGTTGCGGCAATTCCTCCAGGATGTCCTCCACCCCATCGACCAGCTTGGCTCCCTGCTTGATCAGCTGGTTGGTTCCCCGGCTGCCGCTGCTGTTGATATTGCCGGGGATGGCAAAAACCTCGCGCCCCTGGTCCAGGGCGTAACGTGCAGTGATGAGCGAGCCGCTGTTCTGCACTGCCTCAACCACCAGCACTCCCCGGGAAATGCCGCTGATAATCCGATTGCGGCGGGGGAAATTCTCCGCCAGCGGGGTCGTCCCCATGGGAAACTCGGAAACGAGCGCCCCCTTTTCGGCCATTTCTTTAAAAAGCCGCTGGTTTTCCGGCGGATACACGACATCGATACCGCACCCCAGCACACCGATGCTCCTGCCCCCGGCCTTCAGTGCTCCTCGATGGGCAGCCGTGTCTACCCCCCGGGCCATGCCGGAAACCACCGTTACGCCGTGCAGAGCCAGTTCCCCGGCCAGGCGTTCTGTCGTCACCAACCCGTATGTCGAGGCACGACGGGATCCGACAATGGCAACGGCGTCTTCCACCCCATGCAACTCTCCCCGAACATAAAGAAATGGCGGCGGATCGGAAATCTCCAACAGGACCTTCGGATACTCCGTAGCGAGAAAATCGACAACCTTCACGCCGTGCCGCGCCACCGCCTCGGATTCCCGCTCGGCGAAGGGACGGTAATCATGGGTCAGAATGGAGGCTGCAGCGGCGGCACTGACACCTTTCACAGTGGACAGTTCTGAGGCTGACGCCTTAAGCGCCCGCTCCGGTGTGTCAAAGCGCTCCAGGAGGCGACGGAACGTCACATTCCCAACCAAAGGGATTGATTTCAAGGCAAACCAGTAATAATGGTCCATGATCAATAAAAAAAGGGACCGGCCTGGAAGGCCGTCCCTTTTTCAGCGCTGTTATCTGTTTTTTTTCAACTCGACACGATCACCACGGTATATGGTGTCGATGCTCTTTACCACCAGGGCGGTAGATGTATTTTCCTTGGTCTCGACAATCACCAGGGCGCCCAATAGCTCCGCCGGCAGTTTTTCTATCTTATCGAGGGCGTACGTCTGATCGGGAGCCACATCCCGAACGATATAGAGCATGTTGCCGACCTCAACTCCCTGCTGCTTCCCAAGATCCAGGTATGCAACATCACCCGCCGCAATGGCCTTGTTGCCGGTTTTGGTTTCGACGATGTAGCCGACAAGCTCCTTGTCGGAGGCTTTCAGCGCCACCTCAAGCTTCCGTGGGCGGAAGGGCATCAGGAATGACCCTGCACCGATCTCCTGAAAGGACTTGGTCACAATCGCCTTGGAAACTTTCTCCTCCAGCTCTGAAAGCTGCAGCGTACCAAGGGGGATCACCTTGTACCCCAGGATCACATTGGTTACCGGATGACTGACGGCGCCCATTTTCTTGTAGACGGAAAACTTGTCGCCGACCTCAACGCCATTCGCCTTGCCGATGTCGGTGTAAACGATGTCGTCCTCACCAACCATCTGCCGCCCCTGATAGGTTGAGACTATATAGCCGGAAGGCTTCAGCCCGTTTTCCATGAGGAATCCTTCACCGCCGCTCACCGTATAAGTTTTTACCGGGGCCACCTCTTCAACGATTTTCTTCGTTTCAGCCGGCTGCGGCTCTTCGCCATGCACGGCAGGCGCCGGAACCTCCGCGGGAGTTTCCACTTCGATCCTGTCGGGATAGACCTTCAATCGCTGCCCCGGAAAGATAAAGTGGGGATTTGTTATGGACTGGTTTCGTGCCCAGAGATTCGGCCAGTAATAGGGATCCTGCAAGAACTTTTCCGACAGGCCCCAGAGGGTATCGCCCTTCTGGATCACGTAAACGGTCGGTTCCTCCTGGGCAAAGACTTCGCGGGAAGAGATGAACGACATGAGGAGTAGCAATCCGATAAAAATCAACCTTCTCATAAACACCTCACAGGATTTTAAAGACGTCCCAGCCGTTCTCTTGCCTTCGCGGCAGCCGGGCTTTTCGGGTATTTGCCCACCAGGGACTGCAACTCTGCTCGTGCTTTTAACGGCTCGTTCATGCTGATCAGCGAATAGCCGATCTTCAGCATGGCGTCGGGAACCTTGTTCCCTTTCGGGTAGTCGACAACTACCTTTGAAAACGATTCCAGCGCCTTACTATAATTGTGCTGGGTATAATAACACTCCCCGACCCAATAGACGGCATTCCCGGCATATTCACTGTCGGGATAGGATTTGACGAAAGCCTCAAACGCTTCGATGGCGCCGCTGTAATTATTGGCGCTGAACAGGCCGAATGCCTTTATATATGCGTCCTGGGGTGCGGAATCATTATCAGATGGTGCGGCTTCCTTGTTGACCACCTCGATTTTCGCTGTTTCGGCCGGCGGCGGCGGGGCGAGCTTTTGGTAGATCAGCTCTATGGATGCCTTGAATTCCTTATAGCTCGGCTTCAGCGCCTCAACATCCGCCGAAGTTGCCGAAAGCTGTATCTGCAGCGTTCTGATATCATTGGTCAAATCTGTGAGATGCGCATTGGTAGCCACATTAGCCTGGGCCAATTGCTCCAGCCGGGCTTCCATCTCAGCCTGTTTTTTCACAACCAGATCGTTATTGCCGCAACCAACAGCCAGGAAGCTAAAAACGCCGATGATAAGCCCGTACAGTAGTCGCATGTCTTCTCCTTGAGAAAATTTAACACAATTAAAGCTTTTTCCCGATTTTTGTCAAGAATAAAGCTTTGATTTGGGGTTTAATAACACCTGCGAATATGTTACCATCCCCGCGCAGATGAATGTAAATCTCTCCCCCTAGGAGCCTGTCGGACTTAGGGAATCGTAGCGAGAGAATGGAAAATCGAGGACAGATTTCCGGAAATTTGAGAGCTAATAGTGGACCTATTCGTCGAAAATTTACGGGAATATGGACCGATTTGCCATTCTCGCAGTAGATTCATTCCTAAGTCCGACAGGCTCCTAGATTCGTAAACGGATGAACTGTTGCAGAAACAAAGCATGAAAAAGCCCGAACTCCTTGCCCCAGCCGGCAACATGGAAAAACTCCGTATCGCCGTCCATTACGGCGCTGATGCCGTCTACCTGGGGGGAAAAAGCTTCGGTTTGCGGAACCTGGCCGATAATTTCTCCACCGCCGAACTGGCGGAAGCCGTGGTCTATGCCCATGAACGGGGGGTTAAGGTCTACCTCACGGTCAACGCCTACCCCGACAACGATGATATAGGCGAATTGCTGCATTATCTGGAAGAAGTGCGCCCTATCCCCTTCGACGCCTACATTGCCGCAGATCCCGGTGTCATTGAAACCATCAGGGAAATCTCGCCGGAACGCGACATCCACCTCTCAACTCAGGCCAACACCACAAACTGGAAAAGCGCTCTTTTCTGGCAGAAACAGGGGATACGGCGTATTAACCTTGCCCGCGAGATGTCCCTTGAAGGGATGCGCCAAGTCAGGGAGAGGACCGACATCGAACTGGAGGCCTTTGTTCACGGAGCCATGTGCATCTCCTATTCGGGGCGCTGCCTCCTGTCCAGCGTCATGAGCGGCAGAAACGCCAACAAGGGTGAATGCACCCAGCCCTGCCGCTGGAACTACGCCATCGTCGAAGAAACGAGACCCGGCGAGTATTTCCCGGTCATGGAGGATGAAAACGGCACTTTTATCTTCAACTCCAAAGACCTCTGCCTACTTACCTACCTGCCGGAACTGGCGGGCGCTGGGGTGGATTCCCTGAAAATCGAAGGAAGAATGAAGGGGATCTATTACGTTGCCTCTGTCGTGAGAATTTACCGCCAGGCCCTGGACCGTTACTTCGCAGAGCCGGAAACCTACCGCTGTGATCCCGACTGGCTGGAGGAACTCTGCAAGATCAGCCACCGCGGCTACACAACGGGCTTTTTCCTCGGCCCGCCAAAAGATATTGACCACCAGTACCACTCCAGCTATATTAGAAACCATGAATTTGTCGGCATAGTAGAAGAGCCACTGCCGGACGGCGCCATTATATTGGAAGTCAGGAACAGGATAAAAACCGGAGACACCCTGGAATTCATCGGTCCCGCCATGTCGTCTTCCTTCCACGAAATGAAAGAGATCATCACCGACCGGGGAGAAAGGGTTGAAGCTGCCAACCCTAACCAACGCATCATTGTCAGGACCGCTTTCGCAGCAGAGAAATATGACCTGGTCCGACGGGAAAAATCCTTGTAGATTGCTGTCGCAAGCCGAATACCAGCGAAGTACGGCAAACGGTCTTCGCTCCGTTGAACAAAGGAAACCCACACCCATGAAATTCTTTACCGCCTTCCTGACCAAAAAAGAGGGGAGCCCAGCAACGGACCTGGGAGTCCTCTTGACTCTCTTCGGCATCGCATTCTTCCAGTTCCTGGGCCGTCTCCCCCTTATCGAGACCGATGAAGGTCGTTACATGGAGATACCCAGGGAAATGCTGGAGAGCGGAGACTTCATCACGCCGACCCTGAACTATGTCAAATACTTCGAGAAACCGCCCCTCCATTACTGGTTGAACGCGCTTTCAATCAAGGTATTCGGCCAGACCGAATTCGCCGCACGATTCGGCAGCGCCCTGTGGGGCATTTTGGGAATCATCCTCACCTACCATCTCGGCCGCAAACTGTTCGGCCGTCGGGAAGGACTCATTTCCGCCCTTATCCTCGGAACATCCGTGGGCTACCAGGTGCAAAACAGGCTCAATATCACCGATACGACCCTCACTATCTGCATGGCCGCCTGCCTCGGCTTTTTCCTCATCGCGGTTCAGGATGAAGAAAAACGCAAGGGGTTGTACTACCACCTCTTCTACCTGTTCGCAGCCCTT
Organism: Geotalea uraniireducens Rf4; assembly: GCF_000016745.1. GTDB lineage: Bacteria > Desulfobacterota > Desulfuromonadia > Geobacterales > Geobacteraceae > Geotalea > Geotalea uraniireducens. The sequence continues at coordinate 4,322,296 of NC_009483.1, forward strand.
GCCGTGCTGGCAAAGGGGCTTATCGGCATTGTCCTCCCCGGGGCCGTAATTTTCTGCTACCTGCTTTTCACCAGACGCTGGGCGATCCTTAAGGAAATGCGCCTCATTACCGGTGTCCCCCTCTTTTTCCTGGTCGCCGCCCCCTGGTTTGTCCTCGTCTCCCTGCGAAACCCCGAATTCGCCCGGTTCTTTTTCATCCACGAGCATTTCGAACGTTTTCTCACCAAAGTACACGGCAGGTATCAGCCCCCCTGGTTTTACATCCCGATACTTCTCGGCTGCATGCTCCCCTGGTCGTTCTTCATCCCAGCCGCCTTCATACGGGTCTGGAAAGAACGGAAATCGACCGGTGCAGATGTTCGGCTTTATCTCGCTCTCTGGGCGATCGTTATTTTCGCCTTTTTCTCCAAGTCCAATTCCAAGCTCATCCCCTATATACTCCCCATTTATCCGGCGATAGCACTTCTCATCGGCGGGACTTTCGTGGCCGCCCTTGACAAGGGGTTCAGGCCACTGAAACGTCATGCAGTGACCGCCTCGCTGGTGCTCTGCATCCTCGGCGCCGGTGTAATCGCCTATCCTCAGATTGCCGCCAAACCGGCAATAACTGCCGCAGGCGGAGCGATCATCGGCCTTATCCTACTCTGTCAGGGAATACCCGCCTTGATAGCCACCGCAAGGGCGCAAACAGCCGCCCTTCTTTCCGCACTGCTCATCTTCGCTTACATTTTCGGCATTTTCGGCCCACCCGTCATCTACGCGAAAATTGCCGCCAAAAAGTCCTCCAGGGAGCTGGCAATGATCATCCGGGAAAAAGCCGGCAAAGACGCATTGGTGGCCACGTTCGAGTACGAACAGGGTCTGCCGTTCTACACCAAGAGGCGCGTCATAGTTGTCGGCGGTCGGGGGGAACTGGAATTTGGCAGCCGCCAGGGGGACCAGTCCGCGTGGTTCATCGAACTGGAACAGTTTAAACGGTTGTGGGATTCACCGACACCGGTTTTTGCCCTTATCCAGCAAAGAGAGGTGGAGCCGCTGCAGAAGGCCCTGGCGACACCGATGAAAGTGCTCGGCAGAGAAGGGCGACGGATACTCGTAACCAACCATTAACATGAAAACAATGGTATCCCGTTTGATTTTGTGCAATATATAACTGTTTAAATTGCCGGAGGTTGACTGTGCGTCAAGAATTCTTACCCTTTTCCACTCCCACCATAGAGGATGACGAAATCAACGAGGTGGTCGACTCCCTCAAATCGGGGTGGATCACCACCGGGCCGAAGGTCAAGCGTTTCGAAGACGCCTTCAAGGCCTATGTGGGAGCCCCCTACGCTGTTCCGCTCAGCTCTGCCACCGCCGGCCTGCACTTGGCGCTACTTGCCTTGCAGCTTAAGGAAGGGGACGAAGTAATCACTACCCCCATGACCTTTGCCTCTACGGTGAGCATGATCATCCTTTGCGGCGCCACGCCTGTGCTGGTCGATATCGAACCGGGTACGCTCAACATAGACGCCGGAAAGATCAGGGAGAAGATAACGGCAAAGACCAAGGCCGTCGTGCCGGTCCATTTCGCCGGGCAGCCGTGCGACATGGACGCCATCTTCGCCCTGGCCAAAGAGTTCAACCTGACGGTCATCGAGGATGCCGCCCACGCCGCCGGCACCGAATACAAGGGAAAGCGGATCGGCTCCTTCGATACTATCTCCATCTTCTCATTCCACCCCAACAAAAATATAACCACCGGAGAAGGGGGGATGCTCTGCACGACCGACGAGGCGCTGGCGGAAGAGGTCTCCCTCCTGAAGTTCCACGGTATGAGCAGGGAGGCGTGGAAACGCTTCTCCGCCACAGGCAACCCCAACTACGAGATCCTGCTCCCCGGCTTCAAGTACAACATGATGGACATCCAGGCCGCTCTGGGCATTCACCAGCTCCCCAAACTGGACGGTTTCATCGCCAAGCGGACCGAAATCGCCGAATTCTACAACGCCGCCTTCGCCGATGTGGCAGAGCTGGCCAGGCCCAGCTACGCCCCGTACGACCAACGCCATGCCTGGCACCTCTATACGCCGCTCATCCGTATCGAGCGGCTCACCATCGACCGTGATCAGTTCATGGCGGAACTGAAGAAGCTGAACATCGGCACCGGACTCCACTACAAGGCGATCCATCATCACCCCTACTACCGCGACACACTCCAGATCCCGGCAGGGGCATTCCCCAACGCCGACTATGCGTCAGACAGGATCCTTTCCCTGCCGCTCTTCCCGAAGATGACCATGGACGACGCCCGGGACGTGGTGGAGGCGGTGAAGACCGTGATTGCAAAGAACAGGAAATAATGGCGTAGGGGCGGGGTTTCCCCGCCCTGATCGCGATCAAAGAACAGGCAGGGCGGGATAACCCCGCCCCTACAACCGTCAGGACACCACCATGCCAGACAAACCGTACATATCCATAGTCATCCCGGTCTACAACGAGGAACTGAATCTCCCGCCGCTCATCGACCGCCTCTATCCGGTCATGGAGCAGATCGGCAAGCCGTTCGAGATCATTTTCACCGACGACGGCAGCCGCGACAGCTCGCTCAGCATCCTGCAAGGGATGGCGGAAAAGTTTCCGGAAGTGCGGGTGATCGAGTTCAACGGCAACTTCGGCCAGCACATGGCAATTCTGGCTGCATTCGAGAAGAGCACGGGCAAGATAGTCATCACCCTCGACGCGGATCTGCAGAACCCGCCGGAGGAGATACCGAGGCTGGTGAGAGAGGTGGAGAAGGGACACGACGTGGTCGGGACGATCCGCCAGAAACGCCGGGACTCCATGTTCAGGAAGGTTGCCTCGCGCATCGTCAACATCACCACCAACAAGATGACCGGCATGCACATGAGCGATTACGGCTGCATGCTGCGCGCCTACCATCGCAACGTAGTCAATAACATCAACCGCTGCCAGGAGACCACCACCTTCATCCCGGCACTGGCCCAGACCTTTTCCGCAAACCCCACCGAAATAGAGGTCGCTCATGCGGAACGCTCCGAGGGGGAAAGCAAGTACTCCCTCTACAAGCTGATCCGTCTCAACTTCGACCTGATGACCGGCTTTTCCGTGGTGCCGCTGCAACTCTTCGCCCTGATGGGGATACTGACCGCCCTTTTCTCCGTGGCGTTCGCCGTTTTCCTCCTGGTGAGGCGCTTCATCATCGGTGCCGAGGTGGAAGGGGTCTTCACCCTGTTTGCCATCCTCTTTTTCTTCATCGGCATCATCATCTTCGGCATCGGCCTGGTGGGTGAATACGTGGGAAGGATCTACCAGGAGGTGCGCAAGCGGCCACGGTATGTGGTAAGAAGGCTGCACGGGTTTGGGGAGTAAGGACGTTCTACGTTCAAGGTTCGAGGTTCGAGGTTCGAGGTTCGATGGTTCGATGGTTTCAACGTAGAACTTAGAACGTAGAACTTAGAACAAATATTTTCCCTGGAGTTAATACATTTGGAGACTGCTAACAGAATTATCGTCTGCGCCTACCATAACGTCGGCTACCACTGCCTGGAAGAGCTCCTCCGGCAGGGAGCGGAGGTGGCGATGCTCTTCACCCACGAAGATTCCCCCACCGAGGAGATCTGGTTCAAATCGGTGCGGAAGCTGGCAGAAAAGCACGGCATCCCGTTTCGCACCAGCGATATAAATGAGCCCGCAAACATCGCACTCCTCAGGGAACTGCGGCCGGACTTCATCATTTCATTTTACTACCGGAACATGATCCGGCAGGAGGTGCTCGCCATACCGGTACGCGGCGCCCTCAACCTGCACGGCTCCTATCTTCCCAAATACCGCGGCAGGGTGCCGGTCAACTGGGCCGTCATCAACGGCGAGACGGAAACCGGCGCCACCCTCCACTACATGGTGGAGAAACCGGACGCCGGGGACATCGTCGATCAGGAAAAGGTCGCCATCGCCTTCGCCGACAGCGCCTTCGACGTATTCAACAAGGTTACCGACGCGGCAGTGACCGTCATCCGCCGCGCCTGGCCGCGACTAACTGCCGGCACGGCTCCACGCATCCCCATGGACCTGACGGCAGGGAGCTACTTCGGCGGCAGGAAACCGGCCGACGGGCTCATTGACTGGACGAAGGGCGCAGTGCAGATCTACAACCTGATCCGCGGTGTCACCCACCCATACCCCGGGGCATTCACATACCTGGACGGAAAAAAGATCGTCATCTGGCAGGCGTGGCCGGTGGAGGGTATAGGAGGACCGGGTTGCATTGTCTCGGCAGAGCCGCTCCTTGTCGGCACCGGCGACGGGCTCCTGCAAATCAAGTCACTGCAGGCTGAGGAGCAAGAGGAAGTCGCTGCAGACAGGTTCACCGGCGACCAAAACCTGAAAGGCAAAAGCTTTTCAGCCACGAATTGACACCGATAATCTCGAAAAGGGAAAAAACATAATTGCATTCGTGCAGGTTCGTGTGCATTCGTGGCCAATAATCAAATCCACGTGATTGGAGAAACAATGAAAGTTCTTATTCTCGGCGTCAACGGCTTTATCGGCAACGCCCTCACCAAGCGCATCCTCGACACCACCGACTGGGAGGTGTACGGCCTCGACATGAGCGACAACAAGCTCGAACATTCCATCGGCCACCCCCGCTTCCACTTCCTGGAGGGGGACATCACCATCAACAAGGAGTGGATCGAGTACAACATCAAGAAATGCGACGTGGTGCTGCCGCTGGTGGCCATCGCCACCCCTGTCACCTATGTCAGGGACCCGCTCAGGGTCTTCGAGCTCGACTTCGAGGAAAACCTGAAGATCATCCGCCAGTGCGCGAAATACAACAAACGGGTGATCTTCCCGTCCACCTCCGAGGTGTACGGCATGAGCCCGGACCGGGAGTTCGACGAGGAGACCTCCCCCCTCACGCTCGGCCCGATCAACAAGGAGCGCTGGATCTACTCCTGCGCCAAGCAGATGCTCGACCGGGTCATCTACGCCTACGGCGAACACGAGGGGCTGCAATACACCCTGTTCCGCCCCTTCAACTGGATCGGTCCCAAGCTGGACAGCATCAGCACGGCCAAGGAAGGGAGCTCGCGGGTCCTGACCCAGTTCCTGTACAACATTCTTGCAGGAGAACCGATCAGCCTGGTTGACGGCGGAAATCAGCGCCGTTCCTTCACCTTCGTCGAAGACGGCATCGACTGCCTGATGCGGATCATCGATAACAAGGACGGCTGCGCCGACCGTGGTATCTTCAATATCGGCAACCCGGGCAATGATCTGTCGGTTAAGGAGTTGGCCATTAAATTGAGGGATATGATGAAGGAATACCCGGACTACCGTGATCGGGCGGAGAACTGTCAGATAGTGGAAGTGACCTCCGATACCTTCTACGGCAAGGGATACCAGGACATGCTGACCCGCGTTCCTTCGGTCAAGAACGCCAGAGAGCGACTCGGCTGGGAACCTAAAACCGGCATCGACGATGCGCTGAGAAAGACCCTGGAGTTCTACCTGGTCGAAGAGAAAGAGAAGATCGAGCACCTTTTATAAGGATCGAGGATATAGGATCGAGGTTCGAGGATATAGGTTCGAGGAAAACGGTTTTTCCTAGAACCTCGTTCCTCGTTCCTTTCAAGCAACCGAGGTGAAGCCTGCATGAATCCCCCCACCATCGCCATAAAAGTAGACGTGGACACCTACATCGGCACCCGTGACGGGGTGCCGAAACTCCTGGAGATCATGGAACGCCTCGGCATCCGGGCAACCTTTTATTTCTCCATGGGGCCGGACAACTCCGGCAAGGCGATCCGCCGCATCTTCACCAGGAAGGGTTTCCTGAAAAAGATGCTCCGCACCCGTGCACCCTCCGTCTATGGCCTGCGGACCATGCTCTATGGCACCATCTTGCCACCACCGATCATCGCCACCGCCTTCCCCGATGTCCTGCGCAACACGGTGGCCATGGGCCATGAAACCGGCATCCATTGCTGGGACCATGTAAAATGGCACGACCTGCTGCCGTGGATGCCGAAAAAGACCGTGGCCATGGAACTTGGCCGGGCATTCGCCCTCTATGAGGAAATCATGGGATGTCGGCCGAAAACCACGGCAGCGCCGGGCTGGACGGTGTCCGCCGACTCACTGGAGATACAGGACGCCATGGCCCTCTCTTATTGCAGCGATTCCCGCGGCTCAGGCCCATTTTACCCGCTGATGGACAGCAGGCAGTTCAACACCCTCCAGATCCCCACGACCTGGCCGACCATGGACGAGCTCCTGGGAGAAAACGGCATAACCGCGGATAATATCAACGATCATTACCTTGCATGCCTGAAACCGGGTCTCAATGTCCACACCATCCATGCAGAGCTGGAAGGAAAGGCGATGGCGCCCCAGTTCATCGATCTTATAAAGCGCCTCCAGCAGCGCAACGTGCGTTTCATCACCCTGGCCGATGCCGCAGGGGAATTTGCCACAGCAGCCGTCGAGTCCCCCCTCGCCATGGGGGAATTGACCGGGCGCGCCGGACTGGTCGCCATCCAGGGATAGGAATATGATGGATACCGTAACGAGATATTTCCAGATTCACCGCCGCGATCTTGTATTCATGAAGTTCATCCTTGAGGCCTACGAAGGGCTTTCCACGCTGAGCACCGAGGACCGGGACAAGGGGATCGTCCGGCTGAACGTTCCACAGCCATTCAACGATGACGTTGACGCACTGATAGAAGCGCTGCGCATGGAAATATCCATTACTGAGGTAGAATTGCCTGAAGGCTCGATTGTGGAGCCAGCACCCCAACCCTGCAAGGAGGGATTGTACCATGCTTGACGGTTTTGATTGCGCAAAAATCCTGCGACGGGCACTCGCCGGCGGAGGTGAATTCGCCGACATCTATTTTGAGGAAGGCGCATCCACGGTCATCGCCTGCGAAGACGGCAAGATCGAAAAAGTGATGGCCGGAGCAGACCGCGGCGTCGGCATCCGTGTCATCTCCGACCTGAGAACCGCCTACGCCTTTACCAACGACGTGACCGAAACCGCCCTGTTGTCCCTGGCGGAAACGGTAAGCAGGGCGGTTAAGGGAAAAATGTTCGAAGGCGCCATCGATCTGCGGCAGAAGACCGTGGGGAGCGGATTCCCCATCCTGCTCCCCCCGACCGGGGTAGCCTTGCAGGACAAGGTCGCCACGGTGACAACGGCCGACAGGACCGCGAGGGGGGTGGATCCAAGGATTCGCCAGGTCACGGCAGTTTACCGTGACGGCACGCTCAAGGCTCAGGTCGTCAACTCGTTGGGCGAGTTCACCGAATCCTTCCGAACCGGTACAGTTTTTATGGTTCAAGTGGTTGCGGCCGATGGCAACCTCATTCAAACAGGCTATGAGCCGCTCGGCGGGTTCCGCGGTTTCGAGATTTTTCAGCAGAAGAGTCCCGAAGAACTGGCTCTGACGGCAGCTAAACGAGGGCTGATGATGCTCGGCGCCCGCAAGGCGCCGGGCGGCATGATGCCGGTTGTCCTCTCTTCTGAGGCGGGAGGCACCATGGTCCATGAAGCCATCGGTCACGGCCTGGAAGCTGACCTGGCGCTGACGGGCATGTCGGTCTATTCCGGTAAAATCGGTCTTGAGGTTGCGTCCCCACTGGTTACCGTGATTGACGACGCAACCATCCCCAACGCCCGCGGCTCTTTCTCCTTCGACGACGAAGGGACACCGGGACAGCGCACCGTTCTGGTTGAAAACGGCATCTTGAAGGGATACCTGTACGACAGACTGAACGCCATGAAAGACGGCTGTAAATCAACCGGCAACGGCAGGCGGGAATCGTACCAGGCGAAGCCGATCGTTCGCATGAGCAATACCCTCATCGCACCGGGCGCAACCCCGCCGGAGGAGATAATAAAGGGCGTGGCGCAAGGGCTCTTCGTCAGGAACATGGGAGGGGGGCAGGTAAACACGGTCAATGGGAATTTCGTTTTCGAGGTGTCGGAAGGCTATCTCATCGAAAACGGCAGAGTCACCGAGCCGGTCCGTGGCGCAACACTCACCGGCAACGGTCCCGAAGTGTTGAAAAAGATTACCATGGTAGGCAACGATCTTGGATTCGGCATCGGCACCTGCGGCAAGGAAGGACAGGGTGTGCCGGTTTCCGACGCCCAACCGACCCTGCTCATCTCCGGGATCACGGTAGGGGGCGCTGCGTAACTGTGTTTCGGATGATTGTTTACCCTTTTTTCATCGCCACGGGTGAATAGGGATAATCGCGGAGATGCTCGGCCAGTTCCTCCCTGCTGTAATGGTTCGCCCTGCGTATGATCAGCACAACGGAAATAGCGACCGGCAGGGTGAAAATGAAGATGCCGGTCATGGCCATCAGGTTCTCGCCGATAATCAGCGTCACGGCGAGGTTGAAGATCAGCACGGAGAGGTAGAGTAGCGGGCCGAACAGGGCGCGAAAAGGGAAGGAACGGACGCCGGCAGGCTTTTCCCCCCTCTTGTCCAGCCGAAAGTCTATCCTTTGCAGGGCGAATATCATGACCGCGCTCACCAGCCACCAGCCGGCGTAGTTGGAGAAAGGAACACCGAAATGATACCCGGCTTCCCGGTAGCCGTAAATCCGGCCGAGAAACCAGCGGTGTCCCTGGAGCGCCACCGGGTCGATGATGATGTCGAGAAAGGCCTGAAACAGCGAACCGAGCAAGAGGACGGAAAAGGATTTACGTATGGAACGGGTTTCAAGGGTGACAAAGTCCCAGCACCGCGCCTTGACCGGTGACACCACCAGAAGCGCTGTGCTGTAGCTGCAATAGGCAAGAAACACGTAGGAAAGGGAGTCGAAAAAGGGAACCCCGGCTATCCAGAGCTCCCTGTTTTTGGTCGCCTCGATGTAGTAGTACCAGCCGTAGGGAAAACCGGTATTTATTGAAGAGAACTCCGAGAGAAAGGATAAAAGATAGCCGGCAAACGTAAAATAAAGGGTTTTTCTCCAGCCGATATGGGTAACGGCCGCCACCAGGTAAGCGGCAAAGAAAGCGAACACGTACGGTCGCATGGTAACGGTGCCGACCGCTATAGATAAAACATCCGCCATAAACCTCTCCTCGCGGGCCTGTCAATAGTTTTGTGTAAATGGTTTTGGTTCCCTGTTTTTAATAGCTTGGCATTCTGTCTTCAAAAAGAATGGAAAAGCGGTTCATGGCAGCTTTCCAGTCTCTGATCGGCAGGGTCCATTTCTTCGCGATGTTTCTCAGCGCCAGGTATAGTAACTTGAACATTGCCTCATCATTGGGAAACGAGCCCCGGTTTTTGGTCACCTTTCTGAGTGACATATTCAGTGATTCAATGGCATTGGTTGTGTAAATAACCTTTCGTATATCAGCTGGATAGGCAAAAAATGGTATAACTTGCGCCCAGTTCCGGCGCCAGGACTGGCTGATCGTCGGGTGTGTTTTGTCCCATTTTGCCTCAAATGCTGTCAGTTCCATTTCGGCCTGCTCAGCGGTCGCTGACTGGTAGATAACCTTCAAATCTGTCGCAACTTCTTTGCGTTGTTTCCACGAAACGAACTTCAAGGAATTGCGTACCATATGGACGATGCAAAGTTGGACTTGAGTGTTGGGATAAACTATTTCTATGGCCTCAGGGAACCCCTTCAGGCCGTCAACGCAGGCAATGAAGATGTCTTGGACACCACGGTTCTTAAGTTCGGTCACAACCTGCAACCAGAACTTGGCTCCTTCGTTTTCGGAGACCCACATTCCCAGAACTTCCTTGGCACCGTCTATGTTGATGCCGATGGCCAGATAGACAGCCTTGTTCACAACATGGCCATTGCCTCTGGCTTTGACCCTGATGGCATCCATGTAAACGATGGGATAAAGCGCATCCAACGGGCGGTTCTGCCAAGCTTTGACCTCTTCAGCTACTGCTTCAGTCACTATTGAAATCAGAGCGGGGGATACTTCAACACCGTAGATTTCCTCCAAGTGTCCCTGGATCTCACGAGTGGTAAGCCCGCGGGAGTACAGGGAGATAATCTTATCATCGAACTCGGCGAACCGGGTTTGGCCTTTGGGAATGATGACTGGTTCAAAGCTGCTATCCCGGTCACGAGGGACCTCAATCGGCATGGTGCCAAAATCGCCTTTGATGGTCTTTGCCGACGAGCCATTGCGTGCATTGCCACCTTTGGCGGAAACGGAAGCATGCTTCTCGTGGCCGAGGTGCAGTGTCATTTCAGCCTGGAGCGCCCGCTGAAGAACAGCCTTGGTCAACTGCTTCAGCAGCCCGTTTTCCCCTAGAATCTCTTCGGGGGTCTTATAATGTTTGAGTAGATCGTCGATTACGTCGGTGTTAATAGTCATGTGATCTCCTTAGGGTAACTTGGTGTACCCCCTAATGACCATTTACACAAACCTTTTTACACCCTCCTCCTCGCGAAAAAATGGCGCGTAACGCGCCATTCACTCTTCACTCTTCACTCTTCACTCTTCACTCTTCACTCTTCACTCTTCACTCTTCACTCTTCACTCTTCACTCTTCACTCTTCACTCTTCACTCTTCACTCTTCACTCTTCACTCTTCACTCTTCACTCTTCACTCTTCACTCTTCACTCTTCACTCTTCAATGCTTTTACCCTATAAAAACCACGAATTTCACGAATTTGCACGAATATACAAGCTCTTGTGATGCAGAAGACACTTACCAGATCGGTGACTACTCAAGATTAAACAAGGGGTTAAAAACATTCGTGGAGGGTGTAAAAAGGTTTGTGTAAATGGTCATTAGGGGGTACACCAAGTTACCCTAAGGAGATCACATGACTATTAACACCGACGTAATCGACGACCTGCTCAAACATTACAAGACCCCCGAAGAGATTCTAGGGGAAAACGGGCTGCTGAAGCAATTGACCAAGGCTGTTCTTCAGCGGGCGCTCCAGGCTGAAATGACACTGCATCTCGGCCACGAGAAGCATGCTTCCGTTTCCGCCAAGGGTGGCAATGCACGCAATGGCTCGTCGGCAAAGACCATCAAAGGCGATTTCGGCACCATGCCGATTGAGGTCCCTCGTGACCGGGATAGCAGCTTTGAACCAGTCATCATTCCCAAGGGCCAAACCCGGTTCGCCGAGTTCGATGATAAGATTATCTCTCTGTACTCCCGCGGGCTTACCACTCGTGAGATCCAGGGTCACTTGGAGGAAATCTACGGAGTTGAGGTATCCCCCGCCCTGATTTCAATAGTGACTGAAGCAGTAGCTGAAGAGGTCAAAACCTGGCAGAACCGCCCGTTGGATGCGCTTTATCCCATCGTCTACATGGATGCCATCAGGGTCAAAGCCAGAGGCAATGGCCATGTTGTGAACAAGGCTGTCTATCTGGCCATCGGCATCAACACAGACGGCGCCAAAGAAGTTCTGGGAATGTGGGTTTCCGAGAACGAAGGTGCCAAGTTCTGGCTTCAGGTTGTTACCGAACTAAAGAACCGTGGTGTCCAGGACATCTTCATTGCCTGCGTTGACGGCCTAAAGGGGTTCCCTGAGGCCATAGAGACCGTTTTCCCGAACACTCAGGTCCAGCTTTGCATCGTCCACATGGTACGCAACTCTTTGAAATTCGTCTCGTGGAAGCAGCGTAAAGAGGTCGCTGCTGATCTGAAGGTAATCTACCAGTCGGCGACAGCAGAGCAGGCCGAAATGGAACTGACGGCATTTGAGGCGAAGTGGGATAAAACGCACCCGACTATCGGCCAGTCATGGCGCCGGAACTGGGAGCAAATCACGCCTTTTTTCGCTTATCCTGCTGATATCAGAAAGGTTATCTATACCACCAACGCCATTGAATCCCTGAATATGTCGCTCAGAAAGGTGACCAAAAACCGGGGTTCGTTTCCCAATGACGAGGCAATGCTCAAGCTACTTTATCTGGCGCTGAAAAACATCGCGAAGAAATGGACCCTGCCGATCAGGGACTGGAAGGCTGCGATGAATCGCTTTTCCATCCTTTTTGAAGACAGAATGCCAAGCTATTAAAAACCGGGAACCAAAACCATTTACACAAAACTATTGACAGGCCCCATTCGTGTTTATTCGTGTCATTCGTGGCTAACTGTCGTTTTTGGGTTTACTAGAACAAAGTGCCGATGGCGCTCCCCAGCACCTGTATCGGCCCGGTGTCGCCAAGCCCGTCCATCGCCTTTTCGGCCTTTTTCAGGGCGGCAGTCGTGTCGCGATACAGGTTGTCTTCATTCACCAGCTTGCCCAGGGTCCCCTCCCCGTCGTTTATCTTGCGGGTGATTTCCTTGATGTTCCTGGAGGCATCCCGCACTTCATTATAGAGAGCCTGATCGTTGATGAGCTTGCCCATCGTTCCGTCACCCCGATTGATCTTGGCGGCAATCTCCTTCACGTCTTTCATGCTGTCGTTAAGGCTCGCCACAGCCGCCTTGGAGTCCGTATAAAGGGCATCATCATTAACGAGCTTGCCCATCGTCCCTTCACCCCTGTCTATCTTGGCAGTAATATTCTTCAGGCTCGTTGTAGCTTCACTGGCATTGGCGTAGAGCACCTTATCATTCAACAGCATGGCCAGCGATCCCTCGCCACGATCGAATTTGTCGGTTATGCTGCTGAGATTGGCGATCGAGTTGCGCAGGTTTTCCCGGTTGTCGTCAAGTATTGAGGAAATCTTTCCCATCACCTCGTTCTGGTTCTTGTTGAGCTCGGTAATGAGGATTTTGGCGTCTTTCGTCAGATCGCTCATGTTATCGACGATAACATCGATATTGGCCACATCCCGCCCCCTTACCGTGCCGCCCGGCGGAAGGAGAGGCGCATTGGGAGAGCCGAAGGAAAGGCCGAGGAACTGCCCTCCCAGCAGGTTGGTCAGACGGAGGCCGGCTACGGTATCCGTCTTGATCTTTGTCCCCGGCTTCACCTCGAAATCGATCTGTATTTTTTCGTCGAGGATGGTTATTTTGTCAATCTTACCAACATCCACACCGGCCAACCTGACGGGGTCTCCGACCTTGAGACCGGTAATGCTGGTCAGATAGGTCTTATAGAGGACCTTTTTTTCGAAAGGATTCCACTTTTCACCCACTTCAAGCATAACTCCGAGGACAACCATCCCCATCACAAAGAATATGCCGACTTTTTTTTCAACCGAAAGCGCCATCAATACCCCCTGCAAGCAGTAAATAGTGAGCTGTAAGCTGAAAAAACTCAACCGACAGCCGTTACTCACTACTCACTGATTACATCAAAATCCTTGTCAGAAAATAATCCGCCACCAAAATCAGCATGAACGAAAGAACCACCGATCGTGTGGTGGATATGCCTATCCCCCTGGCTCCGCCCGACGTTTTAAAACCGATATAGCAGGAGACCAGGGCAATGATCGCACCGAACACAAACGCCTTGATCAGCCCGATGCCGATCTCGTGAAACTTCAACGCGGCAGTCAGACTATCGTAATAGGTGGAATATGAAACGAAAATCTTCGGGTGCAGATTGCTTATGATTGCACCGCCGGTGATGCCGATGAAGTCCGAATATATGACCAGCGCGGGGAGGCAGACGATGCAGGCGATAAAACGCGGCATTGCCAGATAACGCACCGGGTTGATGTCGAGGGTCTTCAGCGCATCGATCTCCTCGTAGACTGTCATTACTCCGAGCTCGGCAGCCATGGCAGATCCGGCCCGGCCCGCAACAAGAAAGCTGGTCATGACCGGTCCCAGTTCCCGTACCATGGAATGGCCGACGATCGCGCCGATGATGTTCTGACTGCCGTACTTTTGCAGCTCGACGCCGGTCTGCAAGGCAAGCACCATGCCGACGAAAAACGCCATCACCGAGGCAACCGGCAGCGTTTCATAGCCGATTATGGCCATCTGGGCAAAGATACTTGCGATATTGCGCGGTGCTTCCCGGAAGAAATAAATCGTCTGCCCGAGGAGTATCAGCATCTCACCGACAATTTCATGAAAGAGAATAACTTTCTTGCCGATTCTATCGAAGACTCCAGTCATCACTTCCTGCTCCTTGAAGGCTCTGCATCGCCTGCAACCACGTCTGCTTCAGCCTTGCCCCAGTGAACGCCGAATGGAAGCCACAGCACACTGATGCTTTTTCCCCCGTTATTGTTCCGATACCGCATTAATCCCTTCAACAGCTTCAAGTCGCGGTTCTTGTTCTCGGAACTGTAGGCCACCAGGGGAAATATCTCGTAGGCCAGGCCATCGCCACGCACCTCATGCCAGTAAAGGTTCCAGAGAAACGACACCGCCGAGTCGCCGCGGTCATTCCATTTCTGCTGATAGAGCCGCCAGAGTGGCGCCCAGTTTCTCTCGATTCCGTCCCGGTCAAACACCGGCTCAACCGGCGCAGGCATGGAGAAGGAACTGACTCCGCGCGGGTCCCGTTTATAGACGAAGAGCGGCCACAAAGCGGTACGACGCCTATTACTGCCGTCCTTCGGCCACATCTCGCGGTTGTCGGAATAAAGAAAGTAGAGAATCCTGTCCCGCTCCTGACTGAAAGCCGGCGAGTTCATTTCTTCATGTTTATAAATCGGCCAGAGATACCAACGTTTCAGGGTTTCCTTCCCCTTGTCCTCGGAATAAAACGGCAACAGGCTCGTGACATTTCTCGCCTCGCCGCGCACCGTCAGCCAGAAAGGCCAGAAATAATCGACCTCCTTTTGCGACCGGGCGATGTCGTCAGTATATCCGAAAAAAGGCCAGAGATAAGAGCGTGAAACCTTTTTCTGCGAATCGGTCGCCGCATACAGCGGCAAGATGGTCACTTTATCTGTCGGGTTGTCCGTATCCAGCCCGATCTGCTCTTTCATGAAGATCGGCCAGAGCGCAAAACGCCTGTTATATACCCCCTCCTTGGCCGACTGCCCATAGAGGGGCCAGAACTGGAACCCGCTCTCCCGCTCCCCCTCAATGGTTGCGAAAAACGGATAAAGATAGTTGCGGGTAGTGGTCCCTTTCTTCACGGTCCTGCCATAGAGGGGAAACATGACGTAGTGGTACTCGTCCCGCCAGAACCGTTCATAGATGTCGCCGTAGAAGGGAAAAATTGAGGTATAGGGACCGTATTTCTCCGACTTGCCGCTGATATAAAACGGAAAAAACATGGAGCTTTTGTCCTGTTTTTCCCCTTCATTCTTGCGATAGACATTGTTCTGGATTACCTTAATCAGCTGAACGGTGCTCACTTCCGGGGTTGATGCACTCGATGCGAGCGGATAAAGATATTCAGCAGAACTGGTCCTGTTATGCCGGTTCGTAGTCTGGAAAATAAGCGGCCGGATGGCCATCTCACGTTCATCGCCACGCTGCTGGAGTTTAAAAACCGGGCCGAGGATGGAGAGGTTGCTGTACCCGTCCTGCGGACTTTCCCGGAAATCGAGCAAAGGCCAAAGAGTAAATATCGTGCCGTTATCCACTCTGGAAGCAGCATCCTCGGCAAAAACCGGAGAAACGGAAAAGAGACAGAAGAGTAATACAGCTATAGCAAATTTTATGATAGACATAGACCCTGGAAATCCAATAACAACACACTACACCCCACCGAACCAGCTGGAAATTGCAGCTAGCTACAGAATGAACTGCCAATATTATCCGCATGGCTTAACCTTAGTCAATAAAAAACACTAGGAGCCTGTCGGACTTAGGAATGAATCTACTACGAGAACGGCAAATCGGTCCATATTTCCGTAAATTTTCGACAAATAGGTCCACTATTCGCTCTCAAATTTCCGAAAATCTGTCCTCGATTTGCCAGTCTCTCGCTATGACCCCCTAAGTCCGACAGGCTCCTAGAAAAGCATAGCGTTTTCGGAAATATACCCCCTACAAACGCAAAAAGACCCGCTGACTTCGCGGGTCTTTGCAGAAGGAGGAAAAGATTGCAAGGCCGTTAAATCAATACTTACTGTCTGCGTAATCAACCCAGCCGCCGGCAAGAACCAGGGCCTTGTCGAAAGGAGAGATTTCAAAAGAGATGCTCTCTTCTTTTCCGCCCCCCTTGACCATAATTTTCTGGTCCTCGATATCCACGGCAATCGCCGTATCGGCAAAGCCGGCATAGCCGAACAGCAAGTCCAGCTTCTCCTTGGGGAGTTCGAGGGCTGCCATGCCGCAGTTGAACATGTTCTGGCGGAAGATGCGGGCGAACGATTCAGCGATGACCGCATTGATATCGTTCACCTCAAAAACCCACGGCGCGTGTTCGCGCGAGGAGCCGCAACCAAAATTGGATCGGCTGACGATCACTCTGGAGTCCTTGGTTTTTTCACCTTTCGGATCAAAACCGGGAAGCTTCAAGTCTTCAAGAATATAAGGCTTCAAGTCTTCCTTGGTGATTTCGGTCAGATATTTGGCCGGGATGATCTCGTCGGTATTGATGTCCGCCCGATCGAGAAAGAGTGCCGGCCCGCCAAAGGTTTTCATATATCGTCTCCTTGATTGAATTTAAAGATATTTTCTCGGGTCGGCCATCTTCCCTTCGATGGCCGTTGCAGCGCTGGTTGCCGGGGACATGAGGTGAACCATTCCCCCCTTGCCCATCCGCCCCATGAAGTTCCTGTTGGTGGTAGAGGCGCAGACTTCGCCCTCGGCCAGGACGCCGTTGCTCATCCCGAGGCAGGCGCCGCAGGTGGGGTTGGTCACACAGAATCCTGCCTCCATGAAGATATCGATCAATCCTTCGTGCAAGGCATCACTGTAAACTTTCGGCGTAGCAGGTGAAAGTATGGCGCGGACCGTTGGGGCGATCTTCTTCCCCTTGAGAATTTCGGCGGCCACCCTCAGGTCTTCCAAACGGCCGTTGGTGCATGAGCCGAGATAAACCTGATCCACGGGAGTCCCGGCCATTTCCGTGATCGTCTTAACCTGGTCGGGTTTATAGCCAAAGGTGACGACCGGCTCCAAACCGGAGATATCCAGGTCGAGCACCCGCTCATAGACTGCGTCCTCGTCCGACCACCATTTTTTGAACTCCACAAGGGCCGCTTCCTTCGAAGCGTAATCCTCGCTTATGAACGGCCAGAGGTAATCGACCGTCACACTGTCCGGCATGCAGATACCCGATGTTCCGCCTGCCTCGATCGCCATGTTGCACAAGGTCATGCGCGATTCCATGGTCATGGCGTCGACCACCGCTCCCCGGAATTCGATGACCCGGTCGGTGGCGCCGTTCACGCCGAGCCGGCCGATGACATGGAGGATGGCGTCCTTGGCGTAAACCCCTTTGGGGAGCTTGCCGTTCAGGTTGATACGGATGGTTTTCGGCTCACGGAAGGCGCAGACACCTTTCAGGATCCCGACCTCCAGGTCGGTAGTCCCGACACCGGCTGCGAAAGCGCCGAATGCCCCGTGGGTACAGGTATGGGAGTCCCCCATGATTACCGTGTAGCCGGGCCGGATAAACCCTTTTTCAGGGAACAGCGCATGGCAAACGCCATTGGCGCCGATATCGAAAAAGTCTTTAATGTTGTGACGACGTGCCCAGTCCCGCAGCATTTTCGCCTGGGTAGCGGTCTTGCTGTCCTTGCTGGGGGTTACGTGGTCGATCACCGCCTTGATCCTGGAAGTATCGAAGACCCGGTCCTTGCCCCGAGCGATAAGGTCGGCAATGGCGATGGGAGTAGTGATCTCGTGACACATCACCACATCGAGCTTGAGCACCCTGGTCCCGTGAAACGGCTCATCAACCAGGTGAGCGGCGAATATTTTCTCTGCTATGGTCATACCCATAAAACTAATTCCTTTCACCCATAAAATGGTCATAATTCCGTTACAATGTAAACAAATCCGGCAAACAAATCAAATTAATATTTGTTCAATGATGCTAAACATTTGCCTAAGCAATACGCCAATGGTACACTGTATACGATCATCCAAAGGAGAGCTACCGAACTTATGCAATTGCGCTTTAACAGGACCAACGGCGAAATCGATACACTGATAGATTCACTCATAGAGAAAGCAGACGGGGTCCATCACCCGGTATTGGTTCGAGAAATGGTAATTTCAGCGCTGAAAGCCGGACAGGACACAGATTATCTTGCCGACCTCAAGCTTTTGAACAATACCATGAAGGAAATGCGCTATACCAACCGTGTCTTTGCCCCCTACCGGCAAAAAAAGAAAGTGACCATCTTCGGCTCGGCCAGGACCGAACCCCATGAAGAAAGCTACCAGAAGTGCGTGAGCTTCAGCAGGCGCCTCGCAGATAAAGGATACATGATCATCACCGGCGGCGGACCTGGTATCATGCAGGCCGGCAACGAGGGGGCGGGGAGCGAAAACTCCTTCGCGGTCAACATCAGGCTCCCCTTCGAGCAGGCGCCAAACCGCGTCATGCTCGCAAACCCGCGGCTCATAACCTATAAATACTTTTTCAATCGTAAAGTGGCTTTTGTCAAGGAAGCGGACGCCCTTGCCGTCTTTCCCGGAGGATTCGGGACACTTGATGAAGCAATGGAGGTCTTCACCCTCATCCAGACAGGGAAGACCTCGCCCAAACCACTCGTTCTCATTGATGACAGTGACGGTTACTGGGAACAGTGGTTCAAATTCATCAAAGAGCGGATGCTCGGCAAAGGCTTCATATCCGCAGAGGATTTCTCCATCTTCACGATAACACGCAGCGAAGAAGAGGCAGTGAAAGTCATAGAAGATTTCTACCGGAATTACCATTCTCTGAGATTTGTTGATGGCCGGCTGATTATCAGGCTCAACATGGAACTCTCCAAGGCAAACATAGAAGAACTGGAAAACGAATTTCCCGAATTGCACCATGCCGGCACAAAAATAGTCCCGACCGCCCCTTTGCCGGAAGAGGCCGATGAGCCGGACCTGTTGAGATTACCACGAATTGCTCTCCAGTTCGACCACCAGCATTACGGTTTGCTGATGGCCTTTATCGGCAGAATAAACACTTTTGAATCTCCGCCCGATTCCTGCAAACAATAGCACTTGACAAAGTAATTATATGATGTTAATTTTACCTTGCGGCAAGTTTCGGAAGTTTTTACAGCACCTGGAAACACAACAAAGTACGCTTTGTCTTTGGGGTTTTTCCTGCCCAAGACTCCGGAAACTGCAGTATTTCACGAAGACCCGGCAGAGATCCGGAGGCAACAAAAGGAGGCAGTAAAAATGGCACAGGGCAAAGTAAAATGGTTTAACGACGCAAAAGGGTTTGGCTTTATCGAGCAGGATAATGGGGAGGACGTATTCGTACATTTCTCCGCTATCACGGGTGAGGGCTTCAAATCTCTTACCGAGGGCGAAGCCGTAAGCTTCGATGTCACCAACGGGCCCAAAGGTCTGCAGGCCGCAAACGTCAAGAAAATCTAACGCAATATCGCTATAGATTGAAGACAAAAAAAGCCCCGCCGATAAGTTCCGGCGGGGCTTTTTTTGTACAGAATTTCTACCGGCAGTCACTGCCGTCCGCCAACCTGAGTTTGCGCAACCGCAGACATACCCCTCCTGCACCAAAGACTAAAAACAGCAGCGAAATTATCGTCGTCCCCTTGTATTCTACCGCATACACAACCGGGGTAAGCGCCAGCCGGCTCGCAATCCGCAAAGACTCATTCATGGCGACAAAATGGGCCAGCGGCGGACTCAGTCGGTAATAGAGCGCCACGAACGCCCTCCCCGGGACGCTGGTCATCAGGTATCTGTCCCTGAACTGCCGCAGCACCACCACTTTGGGGTGGAGATAACTGCCGTAGGCGGCCGTGGCAATGAAACAGCCGCTCTTGCCGCTCCCTGCTGACGATGCAGAATCTTGTAGTGGCGGAAGTGAAGAACCGTCGGTGTTGAAGTTTACCGTCTGTCCTTCTTGGGCGCTGTTGTTGCAGACCAGCAAAACAACTTCCGCAATGTCCGAATAGTTGAAAGATGGGATATTTATCGTTCCACTGGAAGGATCAAACTGATACTCAGTTATCCCCCCGCTTGAGTTCTTTTTAAAAGCAGTGACGGTTATACCGCTTGTTTTTGTCAACTTGAGCTGCATATTCTGCGGCGCAGTCGACGACGGCAGGAATTTAATATAGGCGAAGGAATAACGGGGAAGCGTTACGCTCGGGGCCTGGGTGCTGGCGCTGTTTACCGGGTAATCGCTGTAAGTCGCGACAGGCATAACCGGATGCATCAGGCCGATCTCGCTTGTGTGGCTGGTCCAGTTACGCAGATAGAGCTTTTTGCAAAAGGAGAAGAAATCGTCCCCCAGCGCGCTCGATCTGGATTTCAAAACATCATCGATAACCGGCAGCATCGGGATATCGCTGTTATTGTTGGCATTCCCCATCGCCTGGAGCCTTTCCCAAACATTTCTGATAATAACCGGCGAATTAAAGCGTTCTACCAGATCGCGGTTGAATATCCAGCGACCGTATTCGCTGTTATCTCCTGTTTGGGCCGGCGCATCCAAGGCCATCGGTTTTCCCAGATAATTATGTATATAATTGTAAAGCTGATTCACCCCGTCATAGACCTCGTCCTCCATCCAGGTGGAGGTCACCTCTGCGTACCAGATATCGAAGAAGAAATTGTAACCATACTGAATGGCATGGTGATACTCATGTGCAGCAGTTATCTGCAGTGCTTTTTCCGGGGTGTAATTTGTAATCTGATTACCAAATTCGGTTACAGAAAAATCATTATCGATGGTAATGAAGCTCGTGAAAGATGACGAATTGAGTGCCACAGAGCTGTCAGTCTCCGTTACCCCAAACATTCCGCCACCAAGATTCTTCAAAAAGACGTCATATGGTGCACCAGCAATAGTGGGTGCCGCAGAGTACTCCATAGTTATCACTTCAGCGCTGTAGACTTCCTCAAAAACCCTTCCAACGGTTTCAACCCAATCAGGGATGCCATTACCGTTGGCATCAGTCAAAGGGGGCGCATCCGGGGCAATGGTAGTGTAATGTATATTGAAATGTTTTTGAGCTGAGAGAAAAATATTATCCTGATTTCCCGATAAGGTTGGCTTTGCCAGGTACTTGGCCAATGCCGTCTGGGTCTGCGGGGCAAGCTGCAGCCAATCCCTCTTCAGACCGTGATAAAGCGGCGTCAGACAACGCTCGGCAGGCTGGGCAGTCTGGACCGCAACGACGCCTGCCGGCTGCAAATGCTTGCCGTAAATGGCATCGAACCGCTGAAGGTAGTAATCATCGAGGCTACCTGCCGCAGCCAATATGGGCAGCACAGACAGGAGGGCTGTGAACAATATTGTCCTGAAAAACGGCTTGAACACTAATCCACCATCCTTTTTCCGCCCCGGATTGCGACAAGGGCGTTTTTTCCTTTTTCCACCCTGACCTTCCTGCTGAAGCCAGACATGCGCACCTCATAATCCGCCGGCGGCAAAGCCAGGATCAGATAACCTGCACTGTCCGTCCTTCCTGCGAGATTCAACTCCTTCCCCACAATCTCGACAACGACGCCACTCATGGGTATGACGCCTCTTTGGGGCTTCAGTTTTCCCCCAGCACTCTGGATAAAGCAGAACAGGGTCAGGCTGCCGGTCCCCTTGGGGAGACGGTCCTCACGGGGTGTATTGTCGGTCACTACAACCGGCAGATAGCCGTCACGCAAGGCAATTGCAGCACTGCCCGGAATTTCGGCTTCGCCAAAGTCCTTGCCGTTGAAGGAATATGCATGCCATAACGGCGGCTTTTCTCCTGCGGCTACAGCCAAGGCGCCCTCCAGAAATGTTGAAAGAAAAACAAGCCCCCATACAAGTTGCCTGAACATGGATATCCTCACAAGAAATTTTGTACAACAATGGCACAGCAAAATTTAAAAAGTCAACGTGAAAATCAACCGCCCCGACTATATTATGTTAGAAATGTCGCTGCCGCCACTTCCTCGTAGTAGCCCTTTTATTCGAAGTTTTTGCCCCAAAAAGGGCGGCACATGGCCGCCCTTAAAGCTTGATAATAGAACAAAACAGATACCTCCGGCATAGGCGGGGGGGGGTTACCTGAATGAGCCCCTTCGTCACAGCAGCGCCCAAATTCTCGTCTTTTTTTTGCCAGGTTAACAACGATAACCATTGGCGAGAGTGACATATTCTGCGGCTGTGAGCCCCGTGGTCGTTGCAGTCTGCGATATCGGCGGCGTGTAACCTTTAGAAGCTGCTGAAGTTGTGGTGGCGGCGTCTGTACTGGTAATGGTTTTGGTGCCGGAAACGGGCCCGATGGAATCATAGATGATTATCCGGATATTGTTGATTACCTGTGCTGATGTCCCTTCTACAAAATCTTGGACGTCAACATTTTGCTTGATCGCTTCATTGACGATCAGGTAGCTGTTGACGAGGTCGGCTTTTGCCTGAGAGTCGATGCCGGCCAGCGAGCTGCTGGAACCGGGGTCCACGGTGGTTGCGAGCGTGCGAATCTCGTTTTCCAGGTATGACGGCCGTACGGCAGTGTGAATGGTGGCAGAGACAATCCCTTCAGTTACAGCAGCGGGAAGAAGATAATTTTCTTCACCCAGCTTGATAGCTACCGTGGCAAGGCGGAATGTGGATGTTAACGTCTTTTCCGCCATAACAACTGCCGTAGTGGAAACCGGGTCGATTATTTGACCTTCTACACTTCCGGCAACGACTTTTTCCTTTTCAATCAGCTTTTTAACTATCTGGCCGGTTGAGGTCTTTACTGCCTTTAACACGTAGTCAACTTTGGGCGTCAAACCGGGAACTTCGTAGGAATAAAGCCGGGGTGTCTGTGCAACGTCGCATTGAGGATGTACGGATGCAACTTTTTTCCCGTTAAGGTCGTAAACTTCTACCGCAATATCATTTTCTGTTACTACCAGTTTGGCGGTAGTCTTGGCGCTGGCGCTCGCGGCCGGAAATTCTACCGCCCCTTTAAGTGTTGTGGTAGCCGGACCGTTGTTCCCACCGCTGTTGCTGCCACAGGCTGCCAGTACAACAAAACTGAGCGTTACAACCATAAAAGCGCAAATTTTTCGATACTCCGTTGTCTTCATAAGCCCTCCTTTGGATTCTCGACATTGCCTTTAGTCTTCATAAAAATTAAATTGTATGCATTATGCAGATTTTACTGATTTACATAAAGAAATGCAAATGAAATCATTAGAAGTTGATAATTTGCAATTTAAAGCTCTTACTATTCATTGCAAGTCTATCAAAACTGAGTGTTATTCATGATCTTCTGCAATCATGAATGTTTTTTCCAAATGAAACCAACAACTAAGGGATTACTTACTGGATACTTTTGAGGGTGATAATAGCGGGGGGCAAACTACAGTTTCCCAAACACCCCCTTAAAAGGGGATGTTTGGGAAACGCGGCCTCGTCTGATTTTAAATTTCAGTTGTAAAGCAAGATGGCTTTTGGGCTTATCTGTATAGATGAAAGTGTTGCCGGACTGAACCTGACTACACTCAGCTACAGGCTCTCCACATCTCTTTCCAGCCGAAAGAGGAGCCTGTTCAATGCATGAATGTAAGCCTTTGCCGATGCCTCGATGATGTCGGTGGATGCACCCCTGCCGATAACGGTGCGCGCACCGTCGGTCAGGCGCACGGTCACTTCCCCTTGGGCGTCGGTGCCACCGGTTATGGAGCCCACGTTGTACTGGAGGAGCTTTGCCTTTGTTTTGGTCAGCTTCTTGATTGCTTTCAGGGTGGCGTCCACCGGCCCGTCCCCAAGCTCCGCAGTGCGAACCTGTATGCCGTCGATCTCCATCTGCACGGTGGCCGTGGCTACAGCAAAGGAACCACAGGTGACCGTGATATGGGAGAGCTTATACTTTTCCTCAGCCGTCAGCACCTCATCGGCAACGATGGCATCCAGGTCCTCGTCGAACACTTCTTTTTTAAGGTCAGCCAGAGCTTTAAAGCGATCGAAAGCACGGTTCAGCTTCTCGTCGTCCAAGTCGTATCCCAGCTCTTCCAACCGTTTCTTAAAGGCATGACGGCCGGAATGCTTTCCCAACACCAGGGCACTTGCTTTCAATCCCACCGACTCGGGGGTCATGATTTCATAGGTGGTCTTGTCCATCATCATCCCATGCTGGTGAATCCCCGCTTCATGGGCAAACGCATTGGCTCCGACAATCGCCTTGTTGGGCTGCACCACAATGCCGGTCACAGTGGTCAACAAGCGGCTTGCGGGAGTCAACTGCTCTGTCACCACGTTCGTCTTGAAGGGGAGGATGTCTTGGCGGGTCTTGAGGGTCATGACAAACTCTTCCAGGGAGCAGTTTCCGGCGCGCTCGCCGATGCCGTTGATGGTGCACTCCACCTGGCCTGCCCCGGCCTGGACAGCGGCAATGGAGTTTGCCACAGACAGTCCGAGGTCATTGTGACAATGTACGGAAATGACGGCCTTTTCAACATTGGCCACATTATCCTTCAGATACTTGATTATGTTGAAGTATTCGAATGGGATGGTATAGCCGACCGTATCGGGGATGTTCACCACCGTTGCCCCGGCGTCGATAACCGCACCCACTACCTCTGCAAGGAACTTGAGATCGGTTCGCACCGCATCCTCGCAGGAAAATTCAACGTTCGGCGTGTACGTCCTGGCCCGCTTCACAGCCTTGACCGCAGACTCCAGCACTTGCTTCGGCGTCATCTTCAGCTTGTATTTCATATGGATATCGGAGGTGGCGATAAAGGTATGAATCCGGCCCCGTTCGCCCGCATACTGAAGCGCTTCCCACGCCCTGTCGATGTCCTTGAAGCTGGAGCGGCACAAGCCGGCTATTTCCGGCCCCTTAATGGTCTGCGCGATCTTCTTGACTGCTTCAAAGTCTCCTTCTGAAGCGATGGGGAAGCCGGCCTCTATCACATCCACATTCAGCTTCTGCAACTGTTTTGCAAGCCGCAGCTTTTCATCGATGTTCATGCTGGCGCCGGGAGATTGCTCTCCGTCCCTGAGCGTGGTGTCAAAGATCTTGATTGTCTTGAGTTCCATCTTCTTCTTTGTCATGAATTCTTCCTCCTTTGATGATGCCCTTTAGTATCCCACATATCTACCTGAAAGCCATTGCCTAAAATAAAAAAGCCTCCACCCCAGTAAGGGGCGAAGGCTTGAGCTCCGCGGTACCACCCTCATTCATTCGCCTTAGCGAACCTCATTAAACCCTTGACGCGGGCAACGGCTCCAATTACTCAGAAAACTTTACACTAACGTTTCTTTTCACGGAAGCAGCTCCAAGGCGAGTTCACCGCATCCACCTGCTGACTCGCACCGACCGTCAGCTCTCTTTAAGGCGAACAACGACTACTATTCCTTTTCACAGCCTTTTTCCAATTAAAGAGATAATAAGAAAATCCCTCGGCATCTGTCAAGGGATTTTCTTTGTCATTTCAATAAGTTTTATCATTTCAAACTAAGTTCAATATTACTGAATAACTTGGGCTCGATTACCGAGACTTCTTTGCCGGCGGGTGCAATTCTTCGTGCCCCTTGTGCAGCGCCTTTTCCAGCCGCCTTCTTCGTGGCCAAGTCATGACAAAGCCGATCGGTCCTGAAAAAATATAGCAGGTAAAAATCACGAAGAGCATTATTATCGGTTCAGCAGCAATGACGATAAGGAGGATAACGGCCAGGACCAGAAAGGCAAACGGTTGGCGCTTGATCATTTCCGGGTCCTTGAAGGAATAGTAGCGGACGTTGGAAACCATGAGCAGGGCCAGGAAATATATGAGCAGCAGGATGGCCAGTTTTTTATAGGAACTAGGCCAGCCAAAATGTGAAAAAAGGAGTACCGTCGCAGAAACCATGCTGGCCGCGGCAGGGGTGGGAAGGCCGACGAAGCGCTTGCTCTCCACCGTATTTACCTGCACGTTGAAACGGGCTAGGCGAAGGGCGGCACAGGCAACAAAGAGAAACGCAGCCAGCCAGCCCAGCCTGCCGAACGGCTTAAGCGCCCATGCATACATGAGAAGCCCTGGAGCCGCGCCGAAGGAAACAAGGTCGGCGAGAGAGTCGAACTCTACCCCGAATTTGCTGGCAGTGCCGGTCAGCCTTGCCACCTTGCCGTCAAGACCGTCGAAAATGGAGGACGCGAGTATCCAAAGGGCCGCCGTCCTGTAATCATAGTTCAGGGTGGAAACCATGCAGTAAAAGCCGGCAAAAAGGCTTCCGGCGGTAAAAAGATTGGGGAGAATATAGATCCCCTTCCGCATCCCTTCGGACATGTCGATCTTTTCAGAGCTCACGGTAAAATCCCCAAAATGGTTTCGCCGGCCACGGTTTTGTCGCCCATGGACACGCGCAGCTCGACATTCTTAGGCAGGTAGACATCCAATCGGGAACCGAATCGGATCAAGCCATACCGCTGGCCGCGCTGAAGCATGTCGCCAATTTTTGGATAACAGACAATACGCCGGGCAATGAGTCCGGCAACCTGGACAACAACCATTTTTACCCCACGTGCTGTTTCCAGAACCAGGCCGTTCTGCTCGTTTTCAAAGGTGGCTCGCTCGTCGCGGACATCGAGAAACTTTCCCGGCAGATAAAACCTGTCCACCACCCTGCCTGAAACAGGCACCCGGTTGATATGGACGTTGAAAACCGACATGAAGATGCTGATCTTCATCATTTCCTCGTCGAGATGGCTCTCTCGGGCATTGCCCAGGTAGATCACGACGCCATCCGCCGGAGACACCACCGCATTTTCATCTCCCGGCGTAATCCGCTGCGGGTTTCGGAAGAAGAAGACAACAAACAGCGTGACAACCAGGAAAAATGCGGCGAGCACCTTCCAGGCAAGGAGAGCAAGGACCACGGTTATGAAACCGGCAATCGCAACAAAAGGATAACCTTCCGCTGCAATGGGGGTGTTTTTATTGCGCATCAATCTTCCTTATTTTTAGATTTCATGCATGCATTAACTGCAAAGAGGCCGGTCTTCGGGCTGGCGGCAATAAATGCCGATTATAGCCCGAATCCGGCCTCACATGCAATGAAAAGAAGGTATCAGTTTTTAGTCTTGTCCACGATCTTGGATTTGCCGATCCAGGCCATCATGGAACGGAGGCGAGCCCCAACCTCTTCGATCTGATGTTCGGTCCCTTTGCGGCGAAGGGCATTAAATCTCGGATTGTTCACCTTGTTCTCCAGCATCCACTCCCTGGCGAATTCGCCTTCCTGGATCTCGGTAAGGATCTTTTTCATCTCTTTCTTTGTCTCGCCGGTAATGACGCGGGGACCACGGGTCAGATCGCCGTATTCGGCAGTATTGGAAACGGAGTAGCGCATGTTGGCAATGCCGCCTTCATAAATCAGGTCAACGATCAGCTTTGTTTCATGAAGACATTCGAAGTAGGCCATTTCCGGCGCATAACCGGCTTCCACCAGTGTTTCGAAGCCAGCCTGGATCAGCGCGGAAATACCGCCGCACAGAACAGCCTGCTCGCCGAAGAGATCGGTTTCGGTCTCTTCCTTGAAGGAAGTCTCAATGATACCAGCCTTGCCACCGCCATTGGCCGAAGCGTAGGCAAGCGCCACATCCCTGGAATTGCCGGAGGGATCGTGATGAATGGCAATCAACGAGGGAACGCCGCCACCCTTGGTGTATTCGTGGCGCACCAGGTGTCCCGGCCCTTTGGGGGCAACCATGATGACGTTGATATCGTGGCGGGGAACGATCTGACCAAAGTGGATGTTGAAGCCGTGGCCGAAAGCGAGGTAAGCACCCTGTTTGACATACGGTGCAATCTCCTCGCGGTAAACATCACCCTGGATTTCGTCAGGGAGGAGAATCATGATGATGTCGGCTATCTTAACGGCTTCAGAAGTCGTCAGCACCGTCAAACCAGCTTCGGTAGCTTTTTTTACCGAGGCAGAATCAGCCTTGAGGCCAACCACCACGTCGATGCCGGAATCCTTGAGATTATTTGCATGTGCATGCCCTTGTGAGCCGTAACCGATGATGGCTACCTTTTTCCCTTTGAGCAAGCTCAGGTTACAATCTTTGTCATAGTAAATTTTCATACCTTCCTCCTGGTTATATTTTGATTTCTTCCTGCATATATGAACGGCAGCCGTTTAGCCTTTCCATCCCTTCGCGCCGCGACCTATGGCCACCGAACCGGTCCGCACCAACTCCTTGAGCCCCAGCGGTCGAAGCAGTTCCAGGATCGCATCGATTTTTGCCGGCGCGCCAGTTGCCTCAATTGTGTAAGACTTGGGTGTCACATCGATAATCTTGGCCCGGAAGATATCAACTATCCTGAGCACTTCGGCCCGGCTCTCATCCTCTGCGGTAACTTTAATGAGGGCCATTTCCCGTTCAATGGCGCTCCCCTCGACAAAGTCGATGACCTTTATCACGTCAATCAGCTTGTTCAGCTGCTTGGTTATCTGTTCCATGATCTGTTCATCGCCGCGGGTGACGATGGTCATCCGGGAAATGGTTTCATCGTTGGTGGGCGCCACCGACAATGAATCGATATTAAACCCGCGACCGGAAAAAAGCCCGGCGACACGGGAAAGGACGCCAAATTCATTTTCTACGAGGACGGCTATTGTATGTTTCATGAAAATCCTCCGAAATCGCTGTAGGGACGAATCTTGTACTCGCCCAGCAATCGGGCGATCACGAGGATCGCCTCTACGAACATTACCTCAGGATGCGAGCACCATCTCGGTCAGCGATGCCCCGGCAGGGACCATGGGAAGAACCTTCTCCTCGCGGGCGACCTTGAACTCCATTATCACCGGCCCCGGTGTTGCGAATCCTTTTTTTATGACCGCTTCCACCTCGTCGGGCTTGGTCGCCTGAAAACCCTTGGCACCAAATGCCTCGGCGAGCTTGATAAAGTCTATGGGAAGCTCCATACAGGTCTGGGAATAGCGCTTGTCAAAGAACAGTTCCTGCCACTGACGCACCATGCCGAGGAAGTTGTTGTTGATGATGCAGATCTTGACCGCCAGCCGGTTCTGCACCACGGTCGCCAGCTCCTGCAGATTCATCTGAAATCCACCGTCGCCGCAGATGACGATTACCTGCCGATCGGGAAAAGCAGCCTGGGCTCCCATGGCAGCGGGAAGACCGTATCCCATGGTGCCGAGTCCGCCGGAGGAAAGGAGCGTCCGCGGCCGGTTAAACTTGAAGAACTGGGCGGTCCACATCTGGTGCTGCCCCACATCCGTTGCCACAATCGCGTCGGGGTCGCTCAACTCCCGCAGCTTCTGAATGACGAACTGCGGTTTGATTACGGTGGCGGACTGTTTGTAACTCATGGGGTGCTTGGCCTTCCAGCCTTCAATCTCCTCTGTCCATGGAACGATTGATTTCTTGAAGTCGTCAAGCTTGTCCCCCTGCTCTTCAAGGACCTTCAACATCTGTGTCAGCACGTCCTTCACATCACCGACGATGGGGAGGTCGACACGCACGTTTTTCTTGATAGAGGTGGGGTCCACGTCTATATGGATAATCTTCGCATGGGGGGCAAAGGACGCTATCTTGCCGGTCACCCTATCGTCGAAGCGGGCTCCGACCGCTACAAGGAGATCGCAATTGGAGACCGCCATATTGGCATAATAGGTGCCATGCATCCCGAGAAGCCCCAAAGAGAGGGGATCATCCTCAGGAAAGGATCCAAGTCCCATAAGGGTCGTGGTTACCGGCGCTTCGAGTTTCTTGCTCAAGGCGGTAAGTTCCTCAGCGGCATTTCCCAGGATTACCCCGCCCCCCACATAGATGACCGGCCGTTTCGCCCCCAGCAGCAGAGACATGGCCTTTTCCACCTGCTTCGGGTGCCCTTCGATGGTCGGCTTGTAACCGCGGATCTCTACCGTGTCGGGGTACTTGAATTCGGCAGTGGCAATCTGCACATCCTTGGGGAGATCGATGAGGACCGGGCCGGGTCGGCCGGTGCGGGCAATGTAAAATGCCTTTTTCACTATCAGGGCAAGATCCTTGACGTCCTTGACCAGGAAGTTGTGCTTGGTGCACGGGCGGGTAATGCCGATGATATCCGCCTCCTGAAAGGCATCGTTACCGATAAGGGCCGTCGGTACCTGGCCGGTGATGATCACCATCGGAATGGAATCCATGTAAGCAGTGGCAATGCCGGTGATGGTATTGGTAGCGCCGGGGCCGGAGGTGGCAATGGCTACGCCGACCTTGCCGGTCGCCCGTGCATAGCCGTCGGCAGCATGTACCCCTGCCTGCTCGTGCCTGGGAAGGATGTGACGGATCTCCTTGAAGGAGAAAAGTTCATCATAGAGGTTGATGACCGTGCCGCCGGGATAGCCGAAGACCGTATCCACTCCTTCCAGCTTGAGACACTCCAGTAAAATTTTTGCCCCGTTCATTTTCATTGCAAAACCTCCCGGTTGGGAAATCGGATAAAATTATGTAGGGGCAGGTACAAGACCTGCCCCTGCCAAATAGATTTAGTCTGCCGACATAACGGCCCCGGTGTATGCCGAAGTGACCACCTTGGCATACCGGGCCAGCCAGCCGGTTTTAATCTTCGGCTCAGGCGCTTGCCAGCGGGCGCGTCGCTCGGACAGTGTCTGCTCGTCAACCAGCAGTTCCAGCCTGCGGTCGGGAATATCCAGCTCGATCCGGTCTCCGTCTTCCACGAGGGCAATCGGGCCGCCTTCTGCAGCTTCCGGTGAAATATGACCGATGCAGGGGCCGCGGGTACCGCCGGAAAAACGGCCATCGGTAATAAGTGCAACTGAATCGCCAAGACCGAGTCCCATGAGGGCTGCGGTCGGAGCAAGCATCTCCCGCATCCCGGGCCCGCCTTTGGGGCCTTCATAACGGATGACAACGAGATCTCCCGCCTTGATGTTGCCGTCCATCAGGGCCGCCATGGCCGCCTCTTCCGAGTTGAAGCAACGAGCCGTGCCGATAAACTTCATCATGGCCTCTGATACGCCCGACTGCTTGACCACTGCCCCCTTGGGGGCAAGGTTGCCGAACAGGATTGCAATGCCCCCCTCTTTCTTCACCGGATCGGTCAGGGGGTGGATGACCGCCTCATCCACATTGGCAATACTGGCGGCCAGCTGCAGGGTAGTCATACCCATTACCGTCGGGTTGTCCTTGATCTTGTCGCCCAGCTGCATGAGCACCCCGGCGACCCCGCCGGCAGCATCCAGGTCTTCCATGAAATACTCGCCGGCCGGGTTCATCGAAGCGAGTTGCGGCGTTTCCTTGGCGAGGATGTCGAAGGTTTCCAGCGGCAGCTCCACACCGGCCTCATGGGCAATGGCAAGGAGATGGAGTACGGTGTTCGATGAGCCGCCGAGTGCCAGGTCGACGCGGATGGCGTTTTCAAATGCCGCGCGGGTGAGAATGCTGCGGGGGGTCACGTTGTTGCGCACGAGATCGACGATGCGCTCGCCGGAGGCAAAGGCAATGCGCCGCTTCAAGGCCGACACCGCCAGGGCCGTGCCGCAGCGGGGGAGACTCATGCCGAGGGTTTCGGTAAGGATGGCCATGGTGTTGGCGGTAAAGAGCCCCTGACAGGACCCCATGCCGGGGCAGGCGTTATCCTCGCAGACCTTTAGCTCCTTCTCGTCGATGACGCCTGCCTTGTAGCGGGCCATGGCCTCAAAGGTATCGGTGACAAACGAATATTTCCGGCCGGCCTCGCCACGGCCACTCATCATCGGCCCTGCCGTAACGACGATACAGGGGATATCGAGACGTGCAGCGGCCATCAGCATGCCGGGGGTAATCTTGTCGCAATTGGTCAGCAGCACAAGGCCGTCGAGACGGTGGGCCTCGGCGACCGACTCCACCATGTCGGCGATCAGTTCGCGGGTCGGCAGGCTGTAATGCATCCCCTTGTGCCCCATGGATATGCCGTCGCAGACACCGGGAATGCCGAAGAAAAAGGCATAGCCGCCGCCGGTGTGTATCCCCTTTTCAATGAAGCGCTCAAGGTCCCGCATCCCCACATGACCGGGAATCAGGTCGGTGAAACTGGTGGCCACACCGATAAAAGGCTTATCCATCTCGCTCTGCGGGACGCCGGTCCCCTTCAAAAGCGCCCGGTGCGGAGTCCGCTCCAGACCTTTTTTTATCATATCACTGCGCATGACAACCTCATCTATCCGGGAAAAAGTGAATAATGAAAATAATACATTATGATTCAGCTGTCAACAGCAATAAAACTGCAATAAAAAGGCGTTATAAGGCTTAAAGGAAAGTTTGATATTGTGAAACAAACGGGAGAATTATCGTAAGGGGAAGCGAGTGCGGCAACAAACGACCGGCGCCGTTTATTTCCGCTCGCAATGGAGATCAGAATCAGGAGGGGTCAGCATCGGGGCCCCGGATCGGCTCAACGGCCTTACCCGCGTCGACTGCAGCAGCATTTCCGGTTGCAGGCGGCGCCTCCCGCTGCTCCGTCAAGGGGGCGGGGGATGCTGACCGGATGAATATGTCGATGGCAAGCGGGATCTTCGGGTCCGCCATATCGAGCGCCGCCGTTTCACCAGCTAAAAGTCCCAGGAGAGGGTCTGACTTGAACGCGCCAATGACGAAGCGCGCCGGAGCCGCCCCCTCGATACGATATTTCCCGTCAACATCGCTCGGGCCGCTCAGGTAGCGAACACGACCGATCACAGCACCGTCGCTCCCCGGCTCCAGGAGTTGGACAACCGCATTGGCAACAGGACGACCGGCACTGTCGCGAACCAATCCCGTTAGCGTAACAGGCATCGTTCGTCTGGCAGCAGGTGGTGGCAATTCAGTTACGGTCTGCGTTGCTGCCGCAAGCTGACTGGCGATTATTGCCGTTGCCTTCAATCTGTAGCTTAAACCATTGCGAACGATGATTTTTTGCGCTTGCGGACCGGTCAATGGCAAGCGGTGGGCCGGATCGGGCTGAGCGGCCCACGTATGACCACCGATGCTGATGCCGGAGCCGATCACATATGTCCCCTCCGGCAACGACATGCTGAAGCTGCCATCAGGGGCACAGGAAGCGGCAAATAAAGGCGCAGCGTAAGGTGATGTGGGCGCTTTGTCGGCCTGGTAGGCGAACACGGCGCAACGCAACGGCTCCTGCTCCGGCGCAAGCTGCCCCGTGACGATACCGCCTGCATGTGCACAGCTTCCCGTGGCAATCAACCAGAAGGCGAAGAGCCGGGCAAACGAGGATTTCCATGTTGCGTCCATAGGCCCACCTTTCCTCACGGACATGAGCTTTGACCGTTGACGTAGTCCGGCATGGTAATGGTCACCTCGTTGGACGGCGAGGTGATCCCCCCTATCAGCACGGTGTCGTCCAACTCGGTGACAAGAGTCATGGTTTCGCTCCTGGCAAGATATTGGGAGATCATGCCGTAGTAACCCGGCGCCGCCTGAAATTCGGTATTACTCTGGAACGGCTGCCAACCATTCCCCGCGCTATTGGCGACCCAGGCGGTCACTGTTCGTCCGATCCTGGTGATCCGTAACCCACCGGACGTGTTATCGGCATTCGCCCCGTTACAGTAACCGGTCCCATCCAGCGCCCAGCAGATTTCGTATGCATTGGTCGTCGAGCCGTACCGTCCTATGTAGAAGTAGTTGCTTCGAGTGCCGTCTCCCGCAGTGGCCGGCATATTGAACTGGAGCCGGGCATAGACGTGGTACTGGTTCCCGGTCACCTCTCCGGCAGGAAGGCGCAACTTCGTGGAGAAATCGAAGTCGCCGAGGAGTGGCGTGACATCTGATAGAAACAGCCGCGCCGAATTCCAGCTGTTGGCAACGCCGTTTCCGCTCGACGATTCGCTCAAGGTGACCACCCCGTTCGCTGCAACTATGGAGGAATTGCCGTTCGATGTTGTAAAGTTGAGCGGGGGGGTTTGGGCATCGACCACCGTTAGATTGTTTGCATCCTTCATGGTCACACGTTGCGACCAGATGGCCGGATTGATCCCGGCCGAGAAATCATCGGCCAGGAGTTTGTAGGGGCGCACACGAAAGATGCCGCTCCCCCCCGCACCAAGCACCCCCGACAGTGTGTAACTGTTGGTTCCGTAAGGAATTCTGGCAACGACTCCCCAATTATCTCCCTGCTTGAACTCCAACTGGTAACCGGTCGGAGCGGTGCCACTCCCGGGTGTGATAGCGAATTGCACCTTGTAAGGGCTCAAGGGTACAGCATTCAATACCGCAGGACCGTAAGGGCTGGTCCCGCCACAGTACTCTGGTCCCATTGCCGCCTCACCGGAACTGTTAAAGGCGACTACCGAGTAACAGTACGTGGTGTTGGCAGTGAGGTTGGCAGAGTCGTCATAATCGAAGATTTTCGCCACTGGAGACGTACAGGCGATGGTCGAAATATCCGAACCACAGAACCATTCTACGTATGGCACGTTAATGGTAGCTGCGAGATTCTGGTTGGATCCGCTACCGCCGTCTTTCCTGTAGATCTTATAGCCGGTAGCTCCCTTTACCAGGCGGATTCCTACAGTAATTTGGCTATCGGAACGGGTAATAAGTAACGGCACGCCCGCCGTGGCTGGAGTTGCAGTAGTGCTCACAGATACCGACGGGGTGGAGTCCCCTCCGGCGTTGACCGCCTTGACCCGATACCAGTAGGTCGTCCCGGCTACAAGGCTGCTGTCCGAATAGCTCAACACGTTCTGATTGGTAACAAGTGTCCAGCTGGCATTGTCGGTGGAGCGCTCCAGTTTGTACGTCGTGGCACTGGCAGAAGGGCTCCAGGAGACGGTTGCCTGGGTGGCGGTAACGCCCGAAATGCCGGTGATCGTCGGGGCAGAGCTGAGCGTCCAGACGGTTTTGATGACCGCATCGTTAGACTCGATAGTCTTGCCGACCGACTCCACTTTCACCTGGTACTGGGTGCCGGGGGTAAGACCGGTGATGGTGTAAGGTGGAGGGCTCCAGGAATGGGGGGAGGACAACGGTCCGCTCCAAGCGCCGTCGGCCGCTTTTTTGTAGTAGATGTTGTAGCTGTAGGCCTGATCGATACGCCCCCAAGTGACGGTTATGGATGAATCGGTGGATGTGGTCGAGACGATGGGTGGTGGTGTCGGCATGGTCTGGACGTAGCCGTCTGCCGGACTGACCGTTTGGGAATCGATGGTGGTCCCGTAGAAGCTCGTCCGCACGAAAGCCTTAATTCCCGGCCCACGACCGGCGGAATAGGTGTAGCTGCATGTCGCAGTTGCGCATGTCACGGTCGTCTGCAGCCCCCACCCCGCCCAATAGCCGGGATAGGTTTCCGGTGTGCCGCCAGAACTATACTGGTAGCCGCTCAGATAGACGTCGAAGTTCATCGACGTCGGGAAGTTCGTGTTGTCCCAGTCGAGTTTGATGGTCGTCGCGGTCGGTGTGGAAAGGGAGAGCGAAGGCTTGGCAGGCGGCGCCTGGGCAGTCTGGCAGAGCTCGTTTGACCACGCTTCGGCAGGTCCGCCTGCTGCGGTGTAGGCACGGATGCGGTAGCAGTACTGGGTACCGTCGGTCACGGCGGTATCGATCCAGTTCAGGGTGTTTGCCGCGAGCCCTGTCGCGACCGTTGTCCAGGCACCGGATGGCGGGCGCCGTTGAACGTCGAAGTTGTCTTCGTAGGTGTCGGTCCAGACCGGCCGGAGCTGGTTGGAGGCCGGGATGTCGATGTTGGAAAGAGTGACCACAAGGGGGGGGAAAACAACGATGCCGTTGCTGTCCACAGAGGTCGTGCCGCCGCTCTTCGTCCGGACCGAAACGTACCAGCCGCGGTAGTAGGGTGCCAGGACGCCGCCGCCCGTGCCTGAAACGGCATCGGCTGCCATGGTGGCAGAATAAATCGTACCCCAGCAATAGGTGGCCGGATTGGCGAGGATTGTAGCGATCGAAGCGCTTGCCGCGCAGCTCTTGCCGACCAGATCATACCCGGTATTGCCCGGCACCTGGGTCCAGGTGGCAGTGAACGTTGTTGAGGTCAGGGCGGACGCGGACTGAAGAGTCGGCGGGACGAGCGGGGTGGTTACGGACTGCTCCGGTCCCGCGGCCGGGTTTTCGACCCCGTTATAGCGCGCGTAGACACGATAATAGTAGGTGGTGTTCGGGGTAAGCCCCGTGTCGCTGAAGCTGTAACTGCCCGGATAGCCTACAGTTGACCATGTGCCCGCTCCGGTTTTGCGCTCGACCCTGTACCCGTTGGCATCCCAGCTGATGCAATAAATCCACGACAGGTCGATCTGATTGGCGTTCGGTGCTCCGTAGCTCCACCAACCCGTGACCGGGTTCGGTGCGGTATAGGACGGCACGGAATCAGCCGACGGCAGAGACCAGCCGGCAGAGCTCTGCACGGAAAGACGGTAGTAGTAGGTAGTCGCCCGCGCGAGGCCGGTATCGTCGTATGAAGTCGTATTCGCCGCCAGGGTGGCGACGGCCGCATACGTGCCGCCTGTTCCGGCCTTCCGCTCAAGCAGGTAGCCGGTATTGCCGGCAATGTTGGGCCAGGATATATTGAGCGAGCTCGTCGTTACAGGGTTCGGGTTGGTTGCAGCCGGCGCAGCCGGTTTCGCCAGGGTGGTGGTGGCGCAGAACTCGTTATAACGGGTAGTAACGGAGTTCAGATCCGCATAGACCCGCCAGCAGTAGGAGGTGTTGGGAGCCAGGCCGGTATCGACGAAAGAGGCGGCATCCATGGATAGCTTACCGTTGATCGTTCCCGGCGGGTCCACCCATGAACCGGACCCCTGGATACTCCGCTTCAGGTATGGAGTGGTGCCCGCAGTCACGTTGGTCCAGGAGAGATCGACCCTGGACGAATCCGCCTCGGCGACAGCCAGCAATGCATTGGGCATGACGACCAGGTCATTGACGATCTTGAGGGCAAGGAAATTCCTGTCGCCGGCATCGGAGGTGGTGTAGCCGGCGACAAAACCCTCGCCGAACTTGTTGGCGGCGATCGTTGCGGCATGATCTTCCTTGCCCGCCGTTCCGTTGTAAAGGAATGACTTTACATAGTCGCCGGCGGAGGTGTAGATGGCGGCCACGACATCGGTATTAGGGCTTGCGCCGGTATCCCCGGCAATGTAGATGTATCCTGATGGATCGAGGGAGAGACCAGTCAGGACCTCATCGGCGCCGGGACGGCTGAGTTCCCTTTCCCAGAGGAGGGTTCCCGCGGTATCGTAGCGAAGAAGCGCCAGGTCCCGGTCATTGGCGCCGCGATAGGCCTCACCGGCGACCACGATCTCATTGTCGAAGCTGTCATAGGCGATCTTGCGGGCGGCCGAATTGCCTGCTGCCATCCCCGCCGGGTAGGTCCTGACCCAGCGGCGGTCGACTGCTCCGGTCGCCCCACCCAAATATTTGATGACCACCATGTTCGTAAAACCGGTCGGGACGTCGGTGACGTAGCCGGCCACGTAAACGTCGCCGGCAGCGTCGATGGCAAGCGACAGTGCCCGGTCATTGCCGCTGCCGCCGTAGGTGTCGCTCCAGAGGACAGCGCCGGTGACGCCGTCCAGCTTGGCGACAAACCAGTCGTTATTGCCGGCAAGGTCGACCCGGCCGGCGACAAACACACTTCCGGCTGCATCAAGGGAGACGGCTGCGGGATATTCATTGCCCCCCAGATGGCTTTGAGCCGTAAAAACAACCGTGCCTGTTGCGGAGAGCTTTCTTACGTAAAAATCGATGTTCGAGAGGTCTGCATTGCCGTGACCGGTGACGGCAACGGCGTACGGCGCGCCCCCCTGAACGGCCACCGCATCGGCATGGTCTGAAAGCCGGCCGGCGCCGTTCAGCTGATCGGTCCACGCTGGAGTCGCCTCAAGCACTCCGTCGATGGTGGGTGAAAACGGGTACTTGTGGGTCCAGACCGAAGGTATGTTGCCCGCGCCGGGGACGCTCTGGCTGGAGGTGCCGGTCATGACGGCTTCAAGGTTCTGATCCACGGCAATAGCCACTGCATCGTCATCTTCGTCGTACCCCCCGTCGCGGCGGTCCTGCCAAAGCACCTCGAAGGTGCCGCGCTTAAGCTTTACCGTATAGTAATCTTTGGATGGATTGCCCATAAGGTTCTGGTCGGCATGAATAGTACCGGTGAAGACCACCGATCCCCCCGAGAAGCAGGCGGCATCAATAGCCTGATCATCCCCTCCGGCCGGATCGGCGTAGACATAGGTAAGCGCCGGTGAGGCGAAGGTGGCGACCCTGGTGAGGGCGTTTGCCTCTCCGGAAAGGTCGCCGTTGCCGGAACCGTCGTAAGCCTTGACCCGGAAGTAGTAATCGGTGTCGGGGAGAAGCCCCGTCACGTCGAAGTTGACGACACCGGAGCCTGGCTGGTCGGGGGTCGGTATCGTGTAAGCGTCCTGGCTCCAGGCCCCGTTTTCGCCGATCTTTATGTCCACCTTGAAACCAGTCTCGGTTTCGGTGTTGTCGA
Organism: Geotalea uraniireducens Rf4; assembly: GCF_000016745.1. Classification (GTDB taxonomy): domain Bacteria; phylum Desulfobacterota; class Desulfuromonadia; order Geobacterales; family Geobacteraceae; genus Geotalea; species Geotalea uraniireducens. The sequence continues at coordinate 4,360,690 of NC_009483.1, forward strand.
GGAAGGAGAGCTGCACCGACGTATTGCTCAGCACCTGGGTGGCGAGGCCGGTCGGCGGGTCGAGCACCCCTTTGTCCTGGCGGAGCACCACGTAGTCGATGTCGTCCTGGTCGTAGAGATAGTAGAGATCGCCGCTCGCCACGACGTAGGGGAGCGCCTGGGATGCGGCGAGGGTAATGGTTGTGGCGTCGTTCCCCTGGATGCGACGAAAGATGTCCTTGTTCTGACTGCTGACCATGTATAGGGTGTAGCCCGCCCATTGGTCCGCGGTCCACGACTTATTCCCGTTCTGCAACGAGGTCTTGGACCCGCCTGTGGCGGCCTGCGTCCCCCCGTCGAGTGGCTGCGTCCGGTCAGTCCAGACAGCAGTCACCACCCCCTGCCCCGCGAGGCTGATCCCCACCGGGCGAGAGCTGTTGCCGATCACCCCGCTCCATTCCCTGTCCCAGAGGAGCCGCCCGTTCTTGCGGCTGAACTTCGCTGTTACGACCTTCTTCACCCCAACATAGTCGCGCCACCCTGCGACAAAGACTCCGCCCGCCGGATCGACCGCAAGCGCAGAGGCCCCGGATGCATTGATCGACCCGGCATCGTAGGTACTGCTCCAGACGGTGTCGGGGACTGCAGTCCCGTTCTTGTGGTATTTGACGACGAAAAGCTTTGAAAATGCCGGAAGGACCCCGGCCGTAGCAGCGACATAAACGTCTCCCGCCGGATCGACGGTCACAGCGGCCGGCTGATCGTCGAAGCCGGCATCGTAGACAGACTCCCAGACAGGTGTCGCGGAGCCCGGCACCAGTTCTGCGGTATAGAGATCATCCCCGCGGCCGTTGGTCAGGTAGCCTGCGACCACCACATTTCCTGCAGGCGTAAAGGCGAGCGCCGTGCCGCGATCGTTGTAGGAACCGGCGCCACTCTTGGGCCAGACACGAAGCTGGTTGCCGGCAGCGTCCCAGAGGAGAGTGACCAGATCCAGGTCGGTGCCGTTGGACGACTCGCCGGTCAAGGCTATTCCGTTCCCGTCCGACGAAACAGCGACGGCGTAAGCGAGATCGGTCCCGCCGGCATCATAGGTCTTCGCCCAGAGCGGCGGATTGTCGCCTGTCACAGTGTTATCGAAGGCGAGCAGCAGACAGTCGTCATTGCTGCCGTTGTTTGAATAGCCGGCCACATAAACCCGGTCGTTGACCGGATCGTAGACCACCGCCTGGGGGATATCGGCTCTCCCGGCCGTGCCGGACCAGGTCCTGCTCCAGACCACCATTGGGGTATTTGTCCCGTTGTCGCGGTAGCGGACCACGTAAACGTCGTAGTTGCCGGCATTCATGACGCTCGCCGCAACGATCGCGTCGCCCGACTTGTCGATCGTCACCGCCACCCCTTGGTCACTGCCGCCTGCAATGTCATAAGCGGCCCGCCAGACAACCGAACCGTCGGCCGCGTACTTGACCGTGTAGACGTCGTCATTGCCGTCGCCAGCCAGGCTCTGGTAGCCGGTAACGACCGTTGACCCGCTGGCCGGCACGATCGACGCAGCGCGCGCCTCCTGCTTTCCCTTGCGGGAGTCCATAAGCGGATGGCCTGTGAGGTCAGCGCCCCCGCCCGCCAGAACCGGCGTAGCCAGGACAAGTAAGATGGCTATGGATGTAATGAGTCTTCTCATGTCTCTTTTCTCCGTCACTCGCTGTAGCTGCGCGGCGGCGCAAGGCTCGGCCACGGGGTCACGTTGTTCCACATGTTCTCTTGCGGCCACTGGTTGGGAATCGCCGGCTGGATGCCATTCACGTACGTCGGCGAAATGGTGATGTCGGCGCGCCGCAGATGACACTGGGTGTATGCCTCGTACTTGTATCGGTCAGCCATATAGGCCGGATCGCTGGTGAAGATTTTGCTGTTGATGATCCCGCCGATCGGGTAGCCCCAATGGCCGCCAGTCCAGTCGGCGCGGCTCCCGGAAAGGATGTCGGCCGCAGAAACCTTGCCGCCGGAGGCGACCCGCCCCCGGTGCTGGTAGTCGAGACAGTTGGTCACCATGAGCCGCGGCAGGGCAGATGAGTGGGGCTGGTGACACTTTGAACAGGTAAACGAGTGTTCCGTATTCGCCCCCCAACCCTTGACCGATTCGTGCATCCGGTCGCGCGATTTCCAGTCGGTGTTCTTGTTCACCCCGTCGGTCAGCTTCCGCTGCTGGTGACAGCGCAGACACAAGCCGGCAAACTGCTTGTCGCTTTCCGCGATCCGGTTCGTGTTGAAGGTGTTCCGGTCCGTGTTCCAGCCGAGCAGCACGGGTACGGTCGGCTTTCGGTTGTCCCAGCCAAGCTGCGTTGATCCAGCCCCGGCGCCGAAGTATCCGCCCCATCGGTAGGGGGGGGAGGCGATACCGCCGTTGGCGCTGGGTGGAGGTGCATCTTCCTTGTAGGGGTTGGTCATCCAACTTCCCTTGAGGAGCGGCACGGCATAAGGCATCTGTTCGCCAAGGGTCGGAGATACCCCGTGCGGGTCATGGCATGGCGTGCAGAGTCCGTTGATCCGCTCGTGACTCGAGTAGTTGAGCATGCTCGAAGCGGAGAAGTGGGTCCCGGCGACCGTTGTCTTGCGGAACGGGAAACGGGTGTAACGCCCTTTGGTCCCCCCGCCGAAGCGCGGGCTGTCGTCGTACCCCATGACCGCCTGGCTGGCGCTGTAGGTCGACTGGTATCCCCACGGCCTGGTCGACGAGGCGTTCTGGTTCTCGTGACAGTCGAAGCACTGGCCGGCGCCTGCAGCGTACAGGTTCTTGCCGGAAACGTTCCCCTGGGCCATATAGGTGGCGCCGTATCCACCCTTGCCGTTCTGGGTTTCCTTGAGGTTGGCGCCGTTACGCGTATTATTGAATGTCACATAGCTGGAGGTGGTGCCGTTGACTTTCGAGCCATGGGAATTGTGGCAGTCGTAGCACTGGATGTTTCCCCCCGCGCCCCTCGTGTTCGGCGGCGCTGCGTCGTAACCGTCGGCAGCGTTCCACCCCCCCTGGTTGGCGGCTGCGTTGCCGTGTGCCGAGAACGCCTTGACGACAGTGTCCTTTTTGTTGGCATTGGGATAGGTACCGGAATTCACCTTCCCCCAGGTGGTCGTTCCCATCTGGGCGTAGCGGGCAGCGATCGACTGGCCGTCCCAGGCATACTGACGCGGGGTCTTGCAATCACCGAACGGGGTCGTGTCGTTGTTCTGATCGGAGTGACAGGAGAGGCAGTGGTTGGTCAGTTTCGCCACTTCTGTCCGCTCGTTCGCCGTGGTGACCCGGTTGGCGAGAAACTGGACCGCCGAAGTGCTGCTGTAGAAAGTCGGTCTTTCTCCCGGCCGCCAGACCACCAGGTCGACCTTGGCGTCTTTTACCCCCGAGTAGGTCCTGAAATCGAATCCCTCGTGACGGTTCGTGTCGATCGTTCCGAACGAGGTCGCTTCCCAGTGGCAGGCGTAACACTGCCGCCCGGTAAGCGCCACACCAGGGTTCTGGACGTGGTGCGAGTTGCTGTTGAACTGCCCGACCACGTCGGCCCTAGCACCAATGGAGCCGGCGTGACACTTGACGCAGATGACCGGCAGACCGAAGGCCACGTGCTTGGGCACCGGCTTGGCGTTGGTGTGGCAGGTGTTGCAACTCTGAGAGTCGGCATGGGCATCGGCAAAACGGTGCATGTGACAGCTGGTGCATATCTTGGTCGCGTTGTGGCCGTCGCTGAAGTTGCTCAGATAATGCTTGGAATCCGGGCCGTGACAGACATTGCAGATCTTGTTGGAGGCACCTGCATAGTCGCTACCCTTTGTCTTCTGGGTGAAGGAGACGGCCGCCCGCGCCTGGGGTACGCCGTATTTCCCGTCCGTAGTGGTCGCCACCTGGCTCTGAATCATATAGATGTTGTCGTCGCCGTGGGGGTCATGACAGTCCCAGCAGAATTTCCCCCCCTTCCACGTCCCCAGAAACTTGCCGTTTGCATCCTTCGCCCACCCTCCCGAGTTGATGAAGGCACCGTAATGCTTCTTGCCGAAGTGGGCGGCCGAGGCCCGCGCCTTTTTCGGCTTGATGAAGCCCGTGCCTGGGTCGAAGCCAAGGGAATATTTACCGGGGTTGTCCGACGGCGCCGTGTGGCAGAAGATGCACTGTCCGCCGGAGTCGTCGTCGTGGCACTGCAGACAAACGCCCATCATGACGTACTGGCTCTTGATGTCGGCCTTATGGGTGGTATTCCAGCTACCGGCACCTGTTGAGTGCCCCTTATGCCCCCCCGATGGCGCGAAAACCCCGTCATCCGAGTCATGGCAGCCGGACGTGGTGCAGGAATCGAGATAACCGTGGCTGGTCCAGTCGGTCCGGGTACCGCCGGAGCGCAGTTTCACAACGATCCCGCCTATAGTCGCCTGGGGCGCCAGGCTCTCAAGTTGCCCCACATGACATTGTATGCACTCATAGTCCTTATGCTCCATATGGCAGTATACGCATTCTTTCTCGAAGCGCTGCTCGTACTGCGTGTGCCTCTTGAGCCGGAACGGATTCGACCCCTCTCCATGGATAACCGTATTGTCGTGACAGTACCAGCAGGGATTGCTCGGGAAGTTGGCGGCCGGGTTGTTCGACCCCGGATAACGCCCGGCCGTCGAATAGCGGCCATGGCCGGTAGACACCCACTGACCGAGGTTGATCCTCGCCATGGTCCCGTTGTCGAAACCGGCAAAGGTGTCCAGGTCAGGCCCGGCAGTGCCGTGACAATTGAGACAGATAATGCTCGAATTGACCGACGCCCCCCACTGGGGATCAGTGGCGCCGGTATGACAGCGGGTGTTGGAGCAGGTCTTGTTGGTCGGGCGGTACGAGCCGCCGGCGTTGAATATGACGTCCCGCGTTTTGTTCACGTGGTAGGCGGGATTGATGTGAGCCGTTTCCCCCATGTTCCCGGTCGGCAGTCCCCCGGCGTGACAGGTTTTGCAGTCGCCGTTGATAACAGTTGCTGCATGGCAGTTGCCGCAGGTGAACGAGGTGCCGGTATGGCGCGGATGAGAGTTGGCGCGTGGCTCCCCTGCACCCTCGTTATGGAAGATCGGCATCGCCGCCCGCCATTCGGTGCCGGTGGACCAGCTGGTGAAGACCGGCCAGAACTTGCCGTCGTGGCTGGCGCCGTCATGGCAGCCGTTCGCGTTGCACGTTCCGGTAATCGGGTGACCGTGACAGGCGTTGCAGCGCGACCATCCCTTATTGGGCCAGCTCGGCTGCTTCACTTCCGCATCGAGCGGGTTCACTGTGCCGTCCGAGTGGCAATAGACGTTGCTGCAGCTACGGGTGGCCGGGTCGTAGGATGGTGCAGGGCGACCGGCAATGTTCCACTGGGGATCGACCGCCACCTGCTTGGTCCCGTCGGCATGTATGGTCAGGGCCTTGATGGCGCCGGCCGCAGTCACCGTCTGATAATGGCAGTAACTGCACGGATACTTCCTGATCCATTGGGGTCCGACATGTTTGGCATGTGCGTTGGTGGAGATGTTCACGAACGGTGTGCAGACACCGTTATCTCCGTTCCAGGCGCCACCGATCTCGGTGCAATTGTCATAGGTCGAATCGACCGTCAACCCTCGATGGCAGTAAAAGCATTTGTAGGGACCCTGATCGCTCCAGGACGGCGTCTTGAAGCCCGGACGGCCAAGGGCGTTCGAATGGCAGTAGGTGCTCGTGCACTGTTTTGAGCCTGCGGTGTAGCTGCCGCCATCCTTAAAGGAGACATCCTTCTCCCCATTGACATGCTTTTGACGGTCTGTGATCATCGCTGAACCGGTGGCGGTCGAGTTGTGGCACTTGTCGCAGACGTATTGGTAATCCTTGGCGTGCCTGTCATGGCGGGGACTCATGGTCACGGTATCGCTGTTCCCGCCGTGGCAACCGGTACAATCGAGCGACCCGCCCCAGGTCGGAGCGGCAAAGGTGTTCACCCGGCCGGCAGGGTTACCGTTCGAATGGCAGTAAATATTGTTGCAGCCGCCTGTTCGTCCCGTGCTTTGCGACGGCAGGTAAATGGGATAATCCACATTGCCGGAGTACGAGCCGCCGCTGTTGGGGGAGGTCAGAAACTGCACGGCCAGCGCTCGGCGGCCTGCGCTGGTGGCGTGGGAAAATGAGGTGTGCACGGGATGGCATTTGCCGCAGCTGTTCTCGTCTACGCGGTAATAGTCGCCATGTTTTTTACCCGACCCGCTCTGGGAGGGATGGCTTCCGTCGTCAGGCGGCAAACCGTGGCAGGCATTGCAACCGGACGGAGCTTCTAGTAGCTGGTTTCCCCATTCCGGAGTGCTCTTTTCAAAGTGACAATTGACATTGGCACAGCTGCCGAGGGTCGGATTAGGCGTTTGGGGAAAAGGGGTGGTCCAGTTGCCAAATGATGAGGTGCGGTTTTTATATACCGCATTAACGGGGGAATTATTGATATTGCTGGAAAGCTTGATCAGTCCGTCACGATGGGAGGAGTTGTAGCTTTCGCTTCCCGGATGGCAAATGGCGCAGTTTGCCGGCCCGGCATACGCAGGGAGGTGGGTGCGGTGCTTTCCCTGGAAGCCGCCGGTCGTAATATTCCGGTAACTATCTTCCAGCGGCCGGAAATCGGCGGTTTTCTTACTCCCGTGGCAATCGTAACAGGAAATCGACGCCTCCGCCACGCTACCCATAACCGTCATCGCCAGCAGCAACATCAGTATGCGGTTACATATCCGCCTCAGCTTATTGTCGATCATGCGCCCCCCACTATAAGCCTCTCTGCCCGGACCATTTACGGTTCTGCAAATGTCGTCAGATATAGGCCCACAAATATATATAAAATTTAATATTATTTATAACTAATTAACAAATATCACGATGTTACAGTTTTCATTAAACATAAATATTTAGGTTTTTGCCCTGAAAATGGCATCCACAAACGCGGCATAAAGCAGGATTTAGCGGAGTCAATTTCCCTGTGCGTGAAATAACCGCCTGGAAATGCGTGCATCGTTTACATATCGCAGTCTTACACGGTAATAGATGCAATATTAAAACCATTTATGAAGTTAGTTGGACGGGTCACCGAAGAGAGCCGGCGTTTGGGGGGATTACCGAGATGCGAGCTTTGCCAGTTCCGCCTCAGATGGTCTGATATAGGCGGGATTGAGGTCGGCAAGAGGTATTGTTTCCCCTTTGGCCAAGGCCTCTGCCGCAAGCAGAGCGCCGGCGGAGGCTCTCGGCTGGTTGAGACTCCATGGGGCAAACAGCGCCTTGTCTCCCAGGGACGCTGTGATAAGGTCGCGGTACTTTACCGCCCCTTCGCCGATGAATATGGTAGGGTCGTTTATTTTATACAGCAATTCGCTCGGCGGGAGTACGGCATCCTTGTCAAGCGGCTCGGGAAGGGTGCGGCAGGAATAAAGCCCCGCATAAACCTCTTTTTTTCTCGCATCGAACATGGCACATACCGGGCAGGAGCTCCAGGGGAGATTCATAGCCAGCATAGCCAGGGAAGAAAAACCGGCCACCGGCTTGGCGGCAGCCAACGCCAGCCCCTTGACGGTCGCAACGCCGACCCTGACGCCGGTAAACGAGCCGGGCCCAAGTGCGACGCCTAAGGCGTCCAGATCGGCCACAGTCAACCCTGCGTCGGTCAGGAGCATATCCACGCAGGACAGCAGGCGATTGGTGAGCGTTCTGTCCAGATCGACAAGATACTCACCGGCTAACCGTTCGCCCAGGGTCAGAGCGACGCTGCAGGTATTGGTGGAGGTGTCGATGGTGAGGAGTTTCAAGGGATCATCTCTTTTTTCAGTGTTGGCCGATTAAATAGCGGGCGATATCATTGTAAAAGGCCAGGATCATCAGGCTTATAAGGAGCACGAGGCCGACCTGCTGGGCAATCTCCCGAGCCTTCGGACTGACCGGCCTTCTGAAAACAAGCTCCCAAAAATAGAAGAAGAGATGCCCGCCGTCAAGAATGGGCACCGGCAGGAGATTCAATACTCCCAGGTTGATGGAAAGCAGTGCCACAAAAGCGAGAAAGCTGACACCACCTTCTGAAGCCTGTTGTCCGGCCATCTTGACGATCATAATGGGCCCGCCGATGGTGTCCAGGGGAATGGCCCGTTCCACAAGTTTCACCAGCGAAAGTACCGTTATCCTGATGACGTTCCAGGTTTGGCCGCTCCCTTTAACAAGGGCATCCAAAGGGCCGAAGCGGTCGATAACCACCTCGCCGGCAGAGACGACACCCAGAACCGGGGAAGTAACGGTATCACCAAGGAGGTTTTTAACTGTCCTGCTCTCCGGCACCACGCGGAAGACAAGGGTGGCGGTACCGCGGTTGACCTGCAACTCAACCGGTTGCCCTTTCCCTTCGGCAATGTTTTTAGCAAGCTCTTCCCAGCGATTGACCGCTTTGCCGTTAATGGCAGTCACCACGTCTTTGGCCATGAGACCGGCGCGGGCGGCGGGTTTATCCTTGACGACCTCGCCGATTTTGGTAGTAGCCGCAGGGACCCCGACCATATAAACCACGATGAAGATGAACCAGGCAAAGAATAGATTAAAGACCGGTCCGGCAGCAACGATGACAATCCGCTTCAGAGGGGGCTTTTCCGCAAAGGAACGGCTCTTGTCCGCGTCCGACAGATCAGCGCCATCACCTTCTCCGACCATCTTCACATAGCCGCCAAGTGGAAATGCGGAGAGAAGATATTCCGTCTCGCCGACCTTTTTACCGACAATCTTTGGACCGAAACCGAGTGAAAACTTCTCGACCCCCACCCCGAACAATTTGGCAAAGATAAAATGTCCCAGTTCATGAATGAAAATGAGCGCCCCGAGGGCTATGATTGCGGATATTATGCTCAGCATACGACTCCTCTTTAGACGGTGAACGGCAAGCAGTAAGAAGTAAGAAGCGGCTTACTGCTTGTCAATCCCCAGAAGTTCTTTGCATTTTTCCCTTCCCCACCGGTCCACTAAGAGCACTTCCTCGATGGTGTTGAGCAGATGGGGTTGGTGGAAATCCATGGTTTTCTCAATAGCCTCGGCAATGGCGGTAAATTTAATTCTCCCGTTCAGGAACGCACCGACGGCAACCTCATTGGCGGCATTCATGACCGTCGGCATGCTCTCGCCATCTTCGAGCGCCCGGTAGGCCAGTTTCAGTGCAGGGAAACGGCTGTAGTCGGGGTTGAAGAACGTAAGTCCCGAAAGCGCGGTCAAATCGAGCGGCTTCACGCCGGTCGGCACCCGGCCGGGATAAGTCAGGGCGTAGGCAATGGGAGCCTTCATGTCGGGAATTCCCAGTTGAGCCATGACACAGCCATCGATATATTCTACCATGGAATGGATGATGCTTTGGGGATGAATATTAACCGCGATTTTCTCTGCCGGAATATCGAACAGCCACCGCGCTTCGATGACCTCCAGCCCTTTATTCATCATCGAGGCCGAATCAATGGTGATTTTCTGCCCCATGCTCCAGTTGGGATGGTTGAGCGCATCGCTTACCGTGACCTGCGCCAGCTTCTCAGCAGGCCAGGTGAAAAACGGCCCGCCTGAAGCGGTGAGGATGATCTGCTTCACATCCTCCATCCGGTGCCCCTGAAGCGACTGGAAAACCGCACTGTGCTCGCTGTCCACGGGATAAAGCTTTACCCCATGGGCCTTGACCATATCCATGATCAGGCGGCCGGCGGTGACCAGGGTCTCTTTATTGGCCAGGGCGATGTCCTTCCCCGCCTTGATAGCGGCAGCGGTCGGCACCAGACCGGCGGCGCCGACAATCGCCGCGACCACCATGTCGGCATCTGCGGCGGTTGCGGCAGCGATCATACCTTCCACGCCATGGAGAATCGCAGGCCCCTTCCCCGACAGCATCTGCTGCAACTTTTGCGCAAGCTCCTCATTCAGGACCGCCACCAGTTGCGGAGAAAACTCCTCAATCTGCTTTTTCAGCAGATCCAGGTTCCCCCCGGCAGTAAGCGCAACTACCTGAAATTTGTCGGGATGGGCCGCAACGATATCCAGGGTGCTGACCCCTATGGAACCGGTGGAACCAAGTATGGCAAGCTTTTTCATGATACCCCTCCAGGAGCGTTAGGGTGAACAAAAGGGCCTTCATGGCTCTCGCGACCCACCATCACTGCTCGTTTTTCACTTAAAAAAGAAATAGGCATAGTAAAACGCCGCTGGAGCGGCAAAGAGTATACTGTCAAGACGGTCAAGAATTCCGCCGTGCCCGGGGACAATGGTACCGGAATCCTTGACTCCGCAACTCCGCTTCAGAAGCGATTCGAAAAGATCGCCGAGCTGGCCCAGCACACCGAGCAGAAGCGCCGTCGCCACGCAGTCCGCCACCGTCAGCATCGGGAAAAAGGTGAACTTGGCAATCAGCGCACCGACAACACTCCCGACCAGTCCGCCGAGCGCCCCTTCGACGCTCTTGTTGGGACTGACGATCGGATAGAGTTTCGTCCTCCCCAGGCTGGAGCCAACGTAATAGGCCGCACTGTCTCCCGCCATGACGATCACCATCATGAGAAAAATCCACTGCACACCGGCGGGGCGATCGTGCAGAAGAATAAGATGGCCCAAGAGCAGCGGAACATACAAAAAGCCCATGAAGATCAACGCAATCTCACCTGCCGCCCGCCGGACATCCTTGATTCTGAAGAGAAAAAGCAGGGAAAAACAGATCACCAAGGAGGTAAGACCTAACGGCATGATGAACTGCAGCGGAGCAACATATGCCAGCGGCAGGAATGTGCCGGCTACGGCGGCAATCCACCCTTCCAGTCTACGCTCCGGCAGGGCCATCCGATAGAATTCGCAAAGTCCGAGGAAGATCAGAAATAGTATAAATGCAGTAAAAAATGCATGACTTGCCTTGAGAAAGAACAAAATGAGGAGGGGTAAGGCAATTATCGCCGTTGCTAATCGTTTGATAGGTAACTCCTGGTTACAGGTGATGGTGTTATGAGTTATCGGTTCAACGATGGCGGGTGATATCACCGACAGCCGTCCCGCCTACCTGCACCTGATCGCTGGTCTTGCCAAATCTGCGCTCTCTGGACTGGTAGTCGCGGAATGCCTTGGCAAGTTCATTTTTGTCGAAATCGGGCCAGTTCACATCGGTAAAATAGAGCTCCGTATAGGCTAGCTGCCAAAGCAGAAAGTTACTTATCCGCATTTCGCCACTGGTTCTGATGAGAAAATCGGGTTCAGGAATCCGCGTGGTATAAAGGTAATCGGAAAAAAGCCCTTCGTTGATGTCATCTATGGCAATTTTTCCTGACGCCGCATCAATCGCGATCTGCCGGGCAGCATGGACGATTTCCTGGCGTGCTCCGTAGGAAAGGGCCAAGGTCAGGAGCATGCCGCTGTTGCCTGCTGTTTGTGCAATTGCATCGTCAATCACCCGATTGATATCCACCGGCAACTCTCCGCGGTCGCCGATGACATTGAATCGGATGTTGTTGTGCATCATCCGCGCGATTTCCGATCTGATATATTTCTTCAGAAGCGCCATAAGCGCCTTCACTTCAGTTTTGGGTCGCAGCCAGTTTTCCGCAGAAAAGGCAAACAGGGTGAGGTAACTTATGCCTAACCGGGAACATTCTTCTACGATCAGCCGGACAGTCTCCACTCCCTTCTGGTGGCCGACGATCCGCCTCAACATCCGCTGCTTCGCCCACCGGCCGTTACCGTCCATAATTACGGCCAGATGACGTGGAAGATTCTCTTTCGTTAATTTGTGCATATGGACCCTAAGACAGCCACGTGATAGTTCCTGCCTGCCGGATCAGAGCAGAAGAAATTCCGGCAGGTCGCCACCCCTGAAAACAAAAAATCCCCTGATTGAAGGGGCAGATTATATAACCTTAAAAATGCAGACTTCGCAAGCAAAAAATAAGCAGGGGGGATACGCCAAGTACCCCCCCGCCGGCAATTAATACATCAAACTTCCATAACCTCTTTTTCCTTGTGAACAAAGACTTCGTCAATTTTTGCGACATGACTGTTGGTCACATCCTGAACCTCTTTTTCAGCGCGCTTCAGGTCATCTTCCGAGATTTTTTTATCCTTTTCCTGCTTTTTCAACTCATCGATGGCGTCGCGGCGAATATTCCTGACTGCGACCTTTGCATCTTCAGCCAGCTTCTTGAGCTGCTTGACGATATCTTTACGCCGTTCCTCGGTAAGGGGGGGGATATTGAGCCGAATAACCTTGCCGTCATTGGCGGGGGTAAGCCCCAGATTTGCGTTCATGATGGCCTTTTCGATGACCGGGATCATCTTTGCATCCCACGGCTGCAAGGTTATGGTGCGCGGTTCGGGGACGGCAAGGGTCGCTACCTGATTGATCGGTGAAGGGGTCCCATAAAAATCGACCTTGATTTCATCCAAAAGCCCAGTGCTTGCCCGGCCGGTACGGACCCTCTGGTACTCCTTGCGCAGTGCGTCGATGGTCTTGTCCATATGGGTGCTCATGTTGTTTATGACGTCTTTCGTCATGTTACGCTCCTTTCACGATGGTGCCGATTGGCTCACCGTACACCACTTTTTTCACATTTCCGTCGGTGGTGACATCAAAGACGATAATGGGGAGACTATTATCCATGCAGAGCGATATGGCGGTCGCGTCCATAACCTGCAACCCTTTTTTGAGGACATCGATGTAGGTCAGTTCGGTAAACTTGGTGGCATTCTGGTCTTTCTTGGGATCGGCTGTATAGACCCCATCCACCTTGGTCCCCTTCAAGATCACCTCTGCTCCGACTTCCATTGCCCTGAGGCTTGCAGCCGTGTCGGTGGTGAAATATGGATTGCCGGTGCCCGCGCCGAAGATGACGACCCGCCCTTTTTCCAGATGCCTGATCGCACGACGGCGGATATAGGGTTCAGCCACCTCCTGCATGGCAATGGCCGATTGAACCCGGGTATCCACGCCGATTTTTTCCAGGGCATCCTGCATGGCCAAGGCATTTATCATGGTTGCCAGCATCCCCATGTAGTCGGCGCTGGCCCGGTCCATCCCCTTGGATGATGCCGCCAGCCCGCGGAAGATGTTGCCGCCACCGATGACCAGAGACAATTGTACGCCGCACTCAACGACTTCTTTTACTTCATTCGCTATGGTTGTGATGGTCTGTGGATCAATTCCGTAACCCTGCTCGCCGGCGAGCGCTTCACCGGAAAGTTTTAACAGCACCCTTTTATAGCGCAGCTCGCCCATTTTTTCTCCACCTTATAAATGTTTTGTTGCTTGTGCATGTAATGCCCGTTACATACGACGAAAAAAAAAGCCGACCATTTATCATGGCCGGCTCGCTTTAGTCCGTTACACGCCGGCAGCGGCTGCGACTTCTGCCGCAAAGTCGCTCTCTTTTTTGGCCAATCCCTCGCCGAGGGTAAACTTGGCAAAACGGCGGATGCTGATGTTCTCGCCGATAGCGGCGATAGTTTCATTCAGGTAGGTCTGCACCGTCTTATCAGAATCCTTGACAAAGGGTTGTTCAAGGAGGCAGATATCGGCATAAAACTTGTTAACCTGCCCTTCGATAATTTTTTCCACAATGTTGTCCGGCTTGCCGCTTTCCTTGGCTTTTGCCCGGTAGATTGCTTTCTCCCGCTCAAGCACGTCAGGATCAACCTCTTCGCGACGTACATAAAGAGGCGAGGCCGCTGCGATATGCATGGCGATATCCTTGACAAAGGCCTGGAAATTTTCATTCTTGGCGACGAAGTCGGTCTCGCAGTTTACCTCGACCAGAACGCCGATCTTTCCGCCCGCGTGGATATAAGAGCCGACCAGACCTTCGGTTGCAACCCGGCCGGACTTCTTGGAAGCGGCAGCCAGACCTTTCTTGCGCAGATAGTCGACAGCCTGCTCATGGTCGCCACCGGTTTCCGTCAGAGCCTTCTTGCAGTCCATGAGGCCTGCGCCGGTAGCCTTTCTCAGTTCATTTACTTGCGCTGCTGTTATGCTCACGTTTATCCTCCACAAAACGACCGACCCTTGCGGCCGTCTTTTTGTATTTTTATTACCCTTCCCAGGTGCTCCATCGTTACGGCTGACCGAAAACGGCTCCGCCGGAAGTCATTACGCCTCGCCGGCCGTTTCCTCGACAACCCCTTCGGCCTCAGCAGCAAATTCTGCTCCTTCTGTGTCCGTCTGAAGTTTGATATTGCGCGCCTGCCCACCCTCGATCATGGCATCGGCTACCTTGCTGGTCAGCAGGCGGATGGCACGGATTGCGTCATCATTGCCGGGGATCACGTAATCGATGTCGTCCGGGTCACAGTTCGTATCGACTATGGCCACCACCGGAATCCCCAGTTTTTTTGCCTCGCTGACGGCAATCTCCTCGTTTTTCGGGTCAATAACGAACAGGACGCCGGGAAGCTTGTTCATCCCCTTGATCCCGCCCAGAGTTTTCTCCAGCTTCTGCCGGTCCTTCTCCATTTGCAGCGCTTCTTTCTTGGTATATGCCTCGATGGTGCCGTCCGCAACCATGGCATCCAGACGTTTAAGCCTGTCGATACTCTGCTTGACCGTACTGAAGTTGGTGAGCATGCCACCCAGCCAACGATCGTTCACATAGAACATGCCGCAACGCTGTGCCTCTTCGGAAACCGAATCCTGTGCCTGCTTCTTGGTTCCGACAAACAGCATGGTCTCGCCGGACTGGGCAGCATCAACGACGAAATTATAGGCGCCCTTGAAGAGCCTGACCGTTTTCTGCAGGTCGATAATGTAAATCCCGTTCCGCGCTCCAAAGATATACGGCTTCATCTTCGGGTTCCATCTCTTGGTTTGGTGACCGAAATGGACACCGGCTTCCAGCAGTTCCTTCATGGTGATGTTCGACATAGTACTCTCCTTTGGTTTTTCCTCCGCTTCCCCGACTTCCCCGGAATCCGCACTACGGACACCACCGGTGAGAAAAGAAGCGTGTGAATTTTAAACAGCGAATTTATATAACACAACAACTACCGATTGGCAAGGCAATTTTACCCTCAGCCGACCGTCTCACCTTCACTGCCCTTTACTTAGCCGCTCATCTCATGTATCATGCCCCCAGGCCATGAAGAAAACCCTCTATCTCTATATTTTCAAGGAAATACCGCCGCCATTCTTGCTGGGAGTGGCTACCTTCACCTTTGTCCTGCTCATGGGACGGCTCCTGAGACTGGCCGAAATGGTCGTGACAAAGGGGGTGCCCCTTGCCGATGTCCTGCGCATGGTTTTCTACCTGCTCCCCTCGTTTCTTCTCGTCACCATACCCATGGCGTTTCTCCTGGCAATTCTTCTCGCCTTCGGCAGGCTTTCAGGCGACAGCGAGATCACCGCGATGAAAGCCAGCGGCGTAAGCCTTTACGGACTGCTCCCGCCAGTTTTCTGTTTTGCGCTCATTGCCTACCTGGCCGGCGCATTTATTACCGTTTACGCCGTTCCATGGGGAAACACCTCTTTCAAAAAACTGCTGGTCGAAGTGGTGGAAGCCCGCGCCTCTCTCGGGATAAAGGAAAAGATATTCAACGACGACTTCCCCGGCTTGGTCATTTACACAGACCGCTACAATCAGCAGAAGCAGACCATGTCCGGCATCCTTATCCAGGATGAACGGGATCCGCTCGAGCCGTCAACCATCTATGCCCGGAGCGGCGTAATCAACTCCGACCCCGCAACAAAGTCGATCAGACTGCGCCTCGATAACGGCAGCATCCATCGCACCCAAGGTAAGACGGGCTACCGTCTGGTCGAGTTCCGCAACTACGACCTGAACATAAACCTTAACCAGGCGGCCCAGACAGTAAACAAGAACGAATTGGACATGTCGCTTGCGGAACTCCGCGCCAACCTCGCTTCGGGCCGCTTCGACGCCAAAATGATGCGCGATATGCGCTTGGAATATCACCGTCGCTTCTCGCTCCCCTTTGCCTGCCTCATTTTTGCCCTCGTGGGGATGCCGCTCGGCATACAAAACCAGCGATCCGGCAAAGCAGCCGGCTTTACCATGAGCATTGGCCTGCTCCTCGCCTATTACATTGTCCTCTCCGCCGGGAAAGCCCTCGGAGAAAGAGAACTCCTCAGTCCACTTCTGGCAGTCTGGGCACCCAACCTGCTCTTTGTATCCCTTGGCATCTACCTGTTCAAAACAACAGCTGCCGAGGAGAGAATCCCTCTCTATGCTTTTCTCACAGGCATTGCCGGCTGGCTGCGCAGCAGATTGACAAAGAGGGGCGAACGGTGAAAATATTCAGCCGCTACATCGCCACAGCCTATGCAAAGATGCTTGGCCTCTGCCTGGGAGCTTTTATTGCCATCTACCTGGTTGTCGATTTCCTGGAAAAAATCGGCCGTTTTGCCCGCGCCAATGCTGAATGGAAGTTTATTGCCTTGTTCTTTCTGACTCGAGTCCCTGAAATCATCTGTCAGACTGCGTCAATGGCCGTCCTGATGGCCACACTCCTGACCCTCGGCATGCTCTCACTGAACAGCGAACTCACCGCCATGCGCGGCTGCGGGCTCAGCCTTGCTCGCATCACTGCACCGATCTTCGCCATCGCCTTTGCCGTCAGTCTCTCCACTCTATTCGTAAGTGAATTTGTCATGCCCAGATGTAATACCCAGGGGCAATACATTCGAGAAGTATTGATAGACAAAAAGAGTCCAAGCACATTTTTCCGTCAGCAAAATATCTGGCACAAGGATGAGAATTATATCCTCAAAGCCAGACTTTTCGACCCGGCAACCGGCAACCTGAAGGGGATAACACTCTGGAAGACGGGGACGGAGATGGAGCCGCAACAGCGTATCGAAGCCACTCAGGGAGAACTTCGCGGCAACGACTGGCTTTTCAGGGATGTGGTCATCCGGGAAATGGCGGGGGGAAACATAATAAGTACCAAGTCATTTCCAGCGCTGCTGGTTAAACTGAATCTGAAGGCAGCAGACCTGAAAGTAGTCGGAAAGTTCTCCGACAATATGGGAATACGCGAACTGATCAGTTATTGCGACAAGCTCAGGAAAGGGGGATACGATCCAACCAGGTTTCTGGCCCAGATGCACTCCAGGATCTCGCTTTCCTTTGCGCCGGTGATCATGGCTTTCATCGGAATACCCTTTGCCATGCGCGGCGGCCGTTCAAGCGGCATCGCACTCGGCATCGGCACAAGTCTCGGTATCGGCTTTGCCTATTTCATCATCAATTCGGTCATCCTCTCATTCGGCCAGGCCGGTGTGCTGCCGCCACTTGTTTCGGCCTGGGCGACAAATCTCATTTTTATTATGATCGGCATATGGTTTGGCATGAAGGTGGAAATTTGACAAGGGACCATGCCGTGGTTTAATTGGCGAAGGAGTTAAGCGTTGAAAGGAGTCCGACCGTGATATCCCGTTTCATCGTTTTTTTGATCGTTATTACACTTGCGACTTTCCAGCCGGTCTTCGCGGCAAAGGGCAAAAAAGTGGCCCAACGGGCTGCTGCACAAAAGACGCCCGCCCCCCCGGAAGAGCAGAGCCCTCCCATCAACATCCTGAGCATCATCCCTGCCCAGGGTGAGCCGGGGGTAACCGTAACCCTCAGCGGCACTGGATTTACCGACAAGACCACTGCGTTTCTTGGTGGTGTCGGTATGCCGACGAAAGTGATAGGGCCCAAAATACTTACCTTCGACATACCCGATCTCCCCCCCGGACTCTATGCTCTCTTTTTAAGGCGGGAAGATGGAGCTACCAGCAAACCGTATAACTTTATACTACAGGCGCAAAAGCCGGTGGCGATGTCACTGTCGCCCGACACGATATACAATTGTGCCAGCGGGAAGGAGCGCGAAGTGGTTGTCAGTGGTCGGAATTTCCAGGAAGGGGCGCAGATCCTGCTGGACGGAGCTGCGATCAAAAGCCGCACTCTCTCGCGCGAATCCATTTCATTCAACGCTCCATCCCAGCTCTTCAGCGGACTCCACCAAGTGCAGGTGAAAAACCCTACGGATGAAGTTTCCGGTGCGGTTGCCCTTTTCATCAATTCCAAGCCGGAGATTCTAAGCGTTAGTCAGGGGGGAGAGTTCGTCAATTACTATGAACTGATTATCGAAGGGAAAAACTTTCAGCAGGGATCGACGCTCGTGGTGGATGGCGCAAATCTTAACAGTGGAACAGCACCCGCCACCGAACGTGAAAAGATTGTTTATATTGACTGCACCCGCCTCATTTACCAACGCCACCCGTACGACTCGACCCCGAAAAGCTTTAGTCTCCAGGTGATAAATCCAAACAGCGAGGAAAGCCCGGTAGTAACGGTGAATGCTCCGTGAAAAGCGGTCGGCGGTCGGCGGTCGGCGGTCGGCAGTCGGCAGTCGGCGGTCGGCGGTCGGCGGTTTTAACTGCCGACTGCCGACCGCCGACCGCTTTTCAACTACCGACCGCTTTTCAACTACCGACCGCTTTTTTCACCTACCGCCCGCTTTTAACCGGCTGCTCCAGCACCACCAGGTAGCCGTCAGGGTCGAAACACCACAACTCCAATGTACCGTATGGCTTGCGCTCAAGCGGATAGAGGATTTCCAATCCCTCATCATCGAGAGCATCGCTTATCTCTTCAATGTCATTCACGCGAAAATGGAGGGTCAATCCTACCCCCTTCGGGTAGACGTTGAAGCGATCCCCCAGAATTGGATGAGCCTGAACCACGGCCGACTCCTCAACAAAGATAACGACACAACCGTCCTGTTCCATGACCAGGTGCTCTGGCGCACCGGGAGATGTCAGCGCTCTCTCCACGGACACATCCAGAATTCCCCCGTAAAAGGCTTCGGTGACCCCCAGATCCGCGACCGCCAGCTGCATGAAAACTCGCGCTTCGCCCGCCACGCGCCCCTCACTCCCCGCCGAACCAGATGGTCGTGTATCGGCTGAAAATGGAAAGATAATTGGTAAAAATAAGAATGCCGACGATGATCAGGAAAACCCCGGTAACGATCTCGAAGATGCGGATGTACTTTTTGAAACGGGTAAACAGGACAAGAAACTGGTGCATGGCCAATGAAGCCAAGAAGAACGGGATGGCAAGCCCCATGGAATAAGCAAGCAGCAGCCCTATCCCCCGATAGACGGTACTCTCGGTAGCCGCCACCATCAGGATCGAGGCGAGTATCGGACCGATGCAGGGAGTCCAGCCGGCGGCAAAAGCCACGCCGACGACAAAACTGCCGAAAAAGCCGGCCGGTTTACGATGGAGGGTCAGCCGTTTCTCCCCAAGCAAAACCCCGATATCGAAAATTCCCGACACATGGATACCGAAAACAACGATGAGAACACCACCCACCCTTCTTAACGCGGTCATGTGCGCCTGGAGGAAACCGCCGATAAAGGTTGCAGAAGCACCGAGCAGAACAAAGACAAAGGTAAAACCAGCGATAAAAAGGAGCGAATGGATAATCGTCTGCTGCCTGACCTTGTGAGACGGATGCTCCATCTGCAGGTCGCTGAAGGAAAGGCCGGTTATATAGGTGATATAGGAAGGAATAAGGGGGAGCACGCATGGTGAGAGGAACGAGAGAAAGCCCGCGATGAACGCTCCGACAACGGTTATGTTGGTGGATTCCATGGTTCCCCCCATTATTCCCTATTACATCTGCGGCTTCATGATCTCATTGAAAAAAGCTACCACCTGCGGATCACTCCAATCCATACCGCCAACAACTTTTTTTACTATAACACCCTTTTTGTCCAATATAAAGGTTTCCGGTACCCCGGTAGTTCCATAGCGTTTACTGATCGCCTGGTCGGTATCAAGGAGTGCCGGCAACGCCGCCCCCGAATTCTTGAAAAATCGCTTTACAGCGTCCTTACCCCCCTCATCGATGGATACGGCCAGCATTTGGAAAGGTTTCCCGGCCATCATCCGATCCAGTCTGACCATGGACGGGATTTCTTCACGACAGGGAGGACACCAGGTCGCCCAGAAATTGAGGAAGACAACCTTCCCCCTGAAGTCCGAAAGGCGTACCTGACGGCCGGCTAAATCCTTCAAGGTGAAATCGGGCGCCACCTTCCCTTCTATGACCGGCTCCTCCTGGCGGGAACAACCGATAACCGCAACACTAAATAAAATCATCACAGCAAAAATAATCTTTTTCATCTTTTCCGCTCCTGGGGCGTAATATTGTATTTTTCCATACGGTAGATAAGGGTGTGGCGTGGAATACGGAGAAAACGGGCCGCGGCGGTCTGGTTCCAGTCGCTTCTCTCAAGCGCCTCGACAACGATCTCCCGCTCCAGTTGTTCAAGGGAATATCCTTCGGCAGGAAGATTAATCACACCGATTTCGCGGCTCTTCTTAACGCCGCGGAGCTTGGCCGGGAGATCCTCAACATCGATACTGTCGCTGTTGCGCATGATCAACAGGCGTTCAATGGTATTTTCCAGCTCCCGCACATTTCCCGGCCAGGGATAGTGCTTCATTACCTCCAGCGCCCGAGGGGCAAAGGTGACACCTGCCCCACCATGCTTGGCAGTGAAATGTTTGATCAGCAGCAGAACATCATCCTCCCTTTCCCGTAAAGCGGGCAGATGAATCGGAATAACCGAGAGGCGATAATAGAGATCCTCGCGGAAGCGCCCTTCGGTTATGGCTGCTTCCAGATCCACGTTGGTGGCCGCCACAACCCTTACATCCAGCTTCTGCGAAGTGGTTCCCCCCACCGGCTCGACAATTCTCTCCTGCAAGGCGCGCAAAAGCTTGGGTTGGAGGTCAACCGGCAACTCCCCCACTTCATCGAGAAATAGGGTTCCTCCATCGGCTGACTGGAACTTGCCGACCTTATCCCTGACCGCCCCGGTAAATGCCCCTTTCACATGACCGAACAGCTCGCTCTCAAGAAGGTCTCTGGGAATGGCGGCACAGTTTATCGGCACAAAGGGAGAAGCCCTGCGGGAACTGAGTGAATGTATCGACTTGGCCACCAGTTCTTTGCCGGTGCCCGACTCGCCGGTTATTAATACTGTCGCTTCCGTATCGGCAACCTTACGCACGATGGCAAAGACCCGCTCCATCCCCCGGGAAATACCGATGATGTTTCTGAACTCGGCCCGCTCGGTCAGTTCCTCCTTTAAAAGCCGGTTTTCTTCAGACAATCCCTGCAGCTCCAATGCTTTCTTTACCACCAGTTTGAGCTGATCACGGTTGAACGGTTTGGTGATGTAATCATAGGCGCCAAGCTTCATCGCCTCAATTGCCGTATCGATCGCGCCAAAGGCGGTAATTACGATAACCAGGGTGGCGGGAGAGCGCTCCTTTATGGTCGCAAGTACTTGAAAACCGCTTATTCCCGGCATTTTCAGGTCGGTGACGACCAGAGCGGGAGAACATTCGGCAAACAGTGCAAGCCCCGCCTCACCGTCAGCGGCGGTAACAACTTCATACCCCTCTTCCTGGAGGTTGTACTCGAGAACCCGTCGCAGCGAAGTGTCATCATCAATGATAAGTATTTTTGCAGCCATTGTCCTCTCTCAAGCAATGCCATTCTACGTTCTACGTTCTACGTTTTAACATAGACCGCGAACAGCCTTTCACACGGGCAGCCTTACTGTGAAGGTCGTCCCCTTCCCCTTTTCACTGGCAACCTGAATGCTGCCGCCGTGACTTTCGACAATCTTCTGGGTGATGGCAAGACCAAGACCGGTTCCGTCCGGCTTGGTGGTAAAAAACGGCTCGAATATCCTGTTAAGCCTGTCAGGCTCAATGCCTTCGCCGGTATCGGCAAAAGAAAGCTCGACAACGGCAGGGCTCTCTTCCGCAGGCCCGGGGCATGAGGCGCTGACGGTCAGCTTCCCCCCGCGGCCGGTAGCCTGTAAACCGTTCATCAGCAGGTTAAGGAAGGCCTGGCGCAGTTTTTCCCGGTCTCCATGCACAGCCGGAAGCTCCGCCGGATTCAACTCTATCGAGACGCCGCGTGCCGCAGCCTCTGTACTTATCAGGGTAACGATCTCATTCAGTTCAGCCATGATGTCGCAAGTTGCTCTCTCCACCTGAAGCGGTCTTGCCAGCCCGAGAAAATCCTCCACCACCCGGTTGAGGCGATCGGTTTCTTTCAGCAGTATCTCCAGAAATTCGTAGTTCGATTCTCCCGGGCGAAAGCTGTCTTTCAATATCTCGGCAGTTCCCTTTATGGAGCCGAGCGGGTTTCTTATTTCGTGGGCCAGCACTGCGGAAAGCTCTCCCAGGACTGACAGCCTTTCCGCCCGCCGCAGCTGCTCTTCGATCTCGATGACGAGATCGGCCTGGCTCTGCAGCTTCTTGTAAGAGTCCTCAAGGCCTCTCGCGGTCTTGTGAAGCTCTTCCCTGCGCGCCACCTCTCGTTGGGAGAGGAGACCGGTGACTCCACCCACGATGTTGTATAGCAGAATTTCAAGATATTTCTCAAGCTCCAGAGAAGGGTGTACCCCCCATTGGAAAAGGACGTGCGGCGCATACATGATACTCACAACAATGGAAGAGACGAGGCCGCCTCGTAATCCGAACCAGAAGGCAGCAAGAATTATCGGTAAATAATAAAGCCGCTGAAAGATGTCGTGCAGCATCGGCAGATGCAGTGGCGTCAAATAATGCAGCAGGCTGATTCCCAGTATGAAAACGGCCGGCACCACCAAGCGAACTATGTTTGCACGTTTCATGGAGACACTATTAGTCGATGCAGGAACTGAATGCAAGGATATTTTGTTGCGGGGAAAAGTCGGGGGGGCAGAAAAAACAGTGTATTGACGGCATAGTTAAGAGCGTTTCGACTTGACTCTGCCGGGGAATCCCTGGTAATCCTGCCGGATCTTACGCGAGTTTATGGCAAGGGGGAGAAGCTTTTCATGCTTTGCAAGGACCTCTTCCAGGGAGAAACCGTCATTAATGATGATGTCATTTTCACTCAAATGGGTCTGCGCGAAATGTCGGCCATCTTCACGGCAATAAATCATGATCTGATAACTGTCACCATGAAGTTCAATTTCCGATTTGTGAACCAGCATCTCTTCCAACATGACATTGCCCTTACAGCAAATACTTGCTTATTGAAGACCTTTGTTTTATTGGAAAGCACTATTTATGCCAAATTCGGGGGGAAGCAACTGCTGCTAACCATGCGATAGACGGGAAGTAATCAGTTGTGTTTTAACGGATGGGAACTGCTATTTAACGCGAGTCACTACGTAATCAGCCAGATTAACAAGTGCGTATTTTTCCGGGGAATCCTCGAAAACATCCAGGTAAGCCTTGCAACGAGCGACATAGTCTTTTGCCACCGTTACTGCATGGTCAATGCCGCCATATTGGTGAACCAGCTCAAAAACCGCCGCAAAATCATCTTCGTCCAGAACGTCTTTATCGACAACTTCGGCAATCTTCTCTTTTTCAGCGGCAGTACAGTGCTGCAGTGTATGGATCAGCGGCAGAGTGATTTTTCCTTCTTCCAGGTCATGGCCGATGCTCTTGCCGAACTGCTCTTCACTGGCAACATAATCGAGCGTATCATCCACGAGTTGGAAGGCTATTCCCAGTTCCATGCCGAAATTCTGCAAGGCGACTTCACGCTCCGAGGAAGCCTTTCCAAGGATAGCCCCGGACTGGCATGCGGCTGATAGGAGTATGGCTGTCTTGGACTTCACAACCTCGATGTAACGTTCGGTAGTTACATCCAGATCGCTGGTGCAGACCAGTTGCAGCACTTCCCCTTCAGCAATTATCGTGGTAGCCCCGGAAAGAACCTTCAGAACATTGAGGTCGCCGTCTGCAACCATCAGAGAGAATGATTTGGAAAAAAGGAAGTCCCCCACAAGAACTGACGCTTCATTCCCCCACAAGGTATTGGCGGAAGCTAAACCTCGACGAAGGTTGGCATTGTCCACCACATCATCATGCAGAAGGGTAGCTGTGTGGATAAACTCGATCACGCTTGCCAACGGTACATGCCTGTCGCCATGATAGCCGCACAGCTTTGCCGAAAGGAGCAACAGCGCAGGACGGATTCTCTTGCCGCCGCTCGAAAGCACATATTCGCCAACCTTGCGAATCAGCGGGACGTCCGACTGAAGATCCTTTTTAAACTGTAACTCGACATTTTTCAGGTCTTCCCCGATGAGGGCAAGCGCTGCTTCCATTACCAAACCTCTGCTGAATTTTGGCCAATACTATAGGAAATACTCAGGAGTTGTCAACGCTTTTCTAGCAACGACAGCCTTTCAGGCCGTCCCGGGTTAAATAAACGCTCATTTACTATTGATTTTTGACGGCTCTTACACTACCATTCAAAAATATTTACAATAACTGTCCATGCTCCCAAGGAGACGAACCTTTGGAAAATATGTCGCCCCATATACTGATAGTGGATGACTCACCCTCATTCCAAAAGATGCTTTCCGGGCGTCTTGTAAAAAAAGGATACCGGGTCAGTTGTGCCTCTTCGGGCGAAGAGGCCATCAAGATATTTCAGACCGATGATTTCAACATGGTGCTGACAGATATTATTTTACCAGGCATGAGCGGGTTGAACATGCTCAAACTGGTTAAAGAGATGAAACCCGAAATGGACGTAGTCATTATCTCCAGTAACGCGTCCAGCTTTACCGCCATAAAGGCACTACGTCTGGGGGCCTATGACTACATTGTAAAACCCATAGACGACGAAGCAATTCTCTTTAACGTAGTGGCAAGGACCTTGGAGAAGCAGTTGCTGACCGTGGAAAATCGGCGCCTCATCAACGACCTTTCCGAGAAGAATCGGGCGCTTCAGGAAACTTTGGACATGATGAAGACTCTCAATAATGTCTGCGCCATCATTGCCTCAACAACCGATATAGGAGATATCCTGCGGAAACTTGTCGAGAGCGCAGTCGAGCAGCTGAAAGCAAAAAAGGGATATCTTTTGCTGCTGGACAAGGGGGGAACGAATTTCTCCATGAAAGTCTGCGTCGGCATTGACCATCACCTGGCGAAGGCTTTTACCCTGCGGCACGACCAAGGGATATCGGGACTGGTGGCAGCCAACAACAAACCCTTGTGCATTGAATCAGACATTCCCGCCACCCTCACCCTTCGTCTTTTGGAAGAAGACGTATGCGGCGACCTTTTCAGCACCCCCGGCATCCTTTCGGTCCCGCTTCTTGTTAAGGATCGGGTCGTAGGGGTAGTAAACATATCCGGACGCAGCGGGGGAAAGATGTTTACAGACACTGAAGTCGAATTCATCACAACTCTTGCCAATTTTGCAGCAATTGCCCTCGATAACGCCGGCACATTCTACCGGCTGAAGAAAAAAGGGCAATGACTCCTATTCCCATAAAACGGCCCATCAAGAAGGTTGAGGAAAAAAGGAACTTACGCTGATTGAGTAAACCCAAGCTTATTGATTGTTGTGAAGGCCGCTTTTTGAGTCGTTCGGCATTGAAGGATAAGCCGCGATTATCTGGTTACGTCCGTTAGCCTTTGCCTCATAAAGAGCAACATCGGCCGCATGAACAAGGGAAGTAAAAGTATGGCCGTCTTCCGGAAAAGAAGCGATACCCAGACTCGCTGTCAATTTACCAAGGGGGAGACTTTCTTCTTCCGGAAATATCTCCTTTTCAATCCCCACCCTTATCCGTTCGGCAACCACTATTGACTCCTTCTTTGAGGTACCGGGCAGAATGGCGCAGAACTCCTCACCACCATAGCGGGCAACGATATCCATGTCGCGTAGTGACGCCTTGATGATATCCGCTGTCTTCTTCAGAGCCTCATCCCCGGCAAGATGGCCGCAAAAGTCATTGTAAATCTTGAAATAATCGAGATCTATAAACAGGAACGTCAGGTTGAGTCCGTGGCGGACACTGCGATTCAATTCTTCCTCAAGGCGATTTTTCAGGAAGCGTCGGTTATAAAGCCCTGTCAGCGGATCAGTTACCGAAAGCTTCTCGAACATGGAAGATTGTTCCAGCACGAGTGTGCGCTCAATCATCAAAGAAGCGAGGTTTGCAAAAGATGTCAAGAGGTTCATATCAGCCTCGGTAAACGCGCCGAGGTTTTCCTTATCGGAAAGGTTCAAGACGCCGATGATCTTATCCTTTAGTTTCAACGGTATGCATATCAGAGATTTGGATTTGAAGCGTGGGCGGTTTTTCATACCGACCCTGCTATCTTTTTCCACATCATTTACCAGAAGCGGTGTCCCGGTTTTAGCCACCTTACCGGCTATCCCTTTCCCGACCTTGACGGTCATGCATTGAGCAACTTGCAGACTCATTCCCATACTGAAAACAATATGGAGATTTTCTCCTTTTTTGTCGATCAGCATGATCGACCCTTGACAAGCACTGAGCAGGTCTGCGGCTATTTCCAGTATGATCTTGTAAAGCTCTTCCTTACTTTCTGCAAAAAGGAGAATATTGGTCAGCGACATCAGTTTGTTCGTCAACAAACTCACCTGAAGATGCTCCGCCTCCCTTTTTAGCTGCATCAGCTTGGCAGCAACCTTAGAAGCAACGAGTTCTATAAGCAAAAGATCAACAGTCTGCAGCTCACTGTCGAAAAGGGCAATAACCCCAAACAGCTGTCCCTCTGATTCCAAGGGAAAACAAGTTACGCGATCAGCTTTCAATCCGGGGAATAAACCCCTTAACTCCTTACCAAACCTAACCGTTTTTTTGACTTTATCCGGAGAAACCAATACTGCAATATTTTCCTCGGGGATACTCCCCAATTTCTCAGGCAGGCCCCATGTCCCCGCCATTGAAAATGCCTTGCCGTCCTCATCGCGTAATGCAATGGCAATCTTGGGAAAATTGAAAAGAAACCCCAGCATTTCGCTGGAGAGGGAAATAGTTTCTTCAATTGTCGCAACCTTATCCAACTGCTCCAGGATTCCGACAATTGTCGACAGCTGCCGCATGGTTTTGTCGAAAAGTGATTTATAGAACCTGTCCACCTGAAGTGACGGCAACATCTTCTGAATTTGCTCAGCAACCTCTTCCATCTCCTGAACGGTTGTAACGGGTAGCTTTTCCAACTGGTTCAGCAGTGAAAAGCCATCAACTTTCTCTCCCCTGGCCAGGGTTTCCAGCTGCCAGAGATCAATCGATTTATCCCTCACCCCATTCCCGATCAGGCAAAACGAAGTATCACTGATATCGAATGGCACAACAAAACTGAGAAACCCCCCACTATATCGGTAAACGGTCGTTTTCTTGGTTTTCAAATCAGCTTTGATATTTTTTTCAAAGAAATGATGACACATATCATTGCTTAATTGGTCCTGAATTATTGCACCGCAGGACTTAAAACCATCTCCAAAGGAGTCCACGGCCCCGTTTTCCCTGTAATAGAGTGTAAGATTGTAAGGAGCAAGAAACAGATAGCTTTTGAGCGCCGCCAACAGCTCCACAGGCTGGGTTTTCATGGAGTTCTTTTCCATTGCAATGTGTCTCCTGTATGCATACAGAAACAACTGCCTGATCACATCAAAATGAGCACGGCACAGATTAACCCGTTTAACACCACTTCCGGCACTACTTGATTTCCCCGGATAGAGCAGATATCTATACACCGCAGCCCGGCCAACCATGCCTATTACCGCATCCAGGCCAGCCTATTAATATCTCTGAGTAATTATTTATTGCTTAGAAATAATATCTATGTTAATGTATTTATTACTACGAATATCCGGCATATCGGTTCTATTGACCGGTAAAGCTTATGGCAGCACCAACCATGAACAATGTACATAAGTTAATCTATACACACAGAAATATATTGTCAATAAATAAATACACAGAGAGATATTTTTTTTGTTGGGAGTAGCATGATAGAAAATATTTATCACTCAGATATTTCCATTGGCCTGCGCATTAAAGAGCTCCGGCAGGCCAAAGACATGACCCAAAAAGAATTTGCCGACTCGCTCGGAATCGTGCAGGGCTTTCTAAGCGGCATCGAGCGAGGCAAAAAAAGTCCATCCGATACCCTCTTGATCGCCCTGTGTCATCTTTATAAAATAAACAAAGAGTGGCTATATACCGGCAGGGGAGACATGTTCGGGAAGACGCAGTTACCCGACAAGCTCATCGAGGAATTCGTCACGACAAGGATACCGCTGCTCAAGCGGATCCCCCAAGGATTTCCCGATTCGCTTAAAGAGGAAGATATCTGTGATTATGTTTCTCTACCGAATGGGCCGCAGGGGTGCTACGCCATCATCACATACGGAGATTTCATGGCACCGACCATCCGTGACGGCGATCTGGTCATCTTTAACTCTGGCGGCGAGTTGAGCAACAAGAATATTGTTCTCGTAAACAACAGGTGGAATGAGGCGATCCTGCGAAGATACCGGGTTGCCGGAAATGAGATATTTTTTTCGCCCGACAACCCGGCTTACGCCCCGTTCAAGCAGGACAACAACACGAAGATCATAGGCACGGTCGTTGATGTCTGGAGGAAAGTAAAGATCTGAAGATGAACCGTTACAAACCGCAGGCCCTCATTTCCTTGTCCAGCTTATCCCTGCTGATGCCGAGAGCGCGGCAGATGGTATCCTTGTCGCAGTGGTAACGGTCCAGGGCCATGAGAAACAGGGCCTTTTTCAGCGAATTGGACAGCTTGTCCATTACATTCGTTTTGCTCGTTGCCGAGATCAGCGAAAAGAGCGGTTCCAGGTTGCGTTCGAACAGCCTGGCGTTTTCATCGATTTTCCTTCTGCCGGACGCGTCCATTCTCTTCACCTTTACGATGTTGGCGATAAAATCGTCCATGTTGTCCTGTACATACCTCAGGGTATCCCAGTGGTTATCAACGGTCATCATCTGACTTGCGGCCTTCTCCGTGCCGGCTTTTCCCTTTCTCATCATAACCACTTCCATGACGCGGTAGCTGCATTCGCCGGCCTTTTCATCCGGCATCATATAACGGTATCCCATGGTCGTATCCTCCTTACCGTCGTTGACGTTTTTATTTGATATGACAGGAGAAGCAGAGGTTGCTGTACTCATTGCTCGTCACCAGGTGGTTCCTATCCGGGTTGAGCGGATTATGGCAACTCAGGCATCCCACCTTGCCGTCGACAAAGAGCATGTTCGGATTGAGGCTGTTGACGCTTCTCAACTGGTCGTTCATATAACTGGCATTCCCGTAATGCATGCCGATCGGATGACTGCCCAGCGCACTTTGCGCAGCATCCGCATCGGGCCGGCTCGTGTTTTTAAAACGGGTATCGTGGGAAGGGGCGCTCGTACCATCGTGGCAGGAGATGCAGTCGAAGGAAAACGCATCGATCTCCAATCGTTCACCGCCGTTGACGATTACCCTGTTATTGTCGCCGGACATCTCGCCGTAGAGTGAGGTGGCAGCCTGCCTGGCGACAGCAAACCGGTTTTGGAATAAGACCTTTTCGTAGGGGTCCTCCAGCTGCCGGGTAAAAGAGCAGATACCCAATGAGCCATCACCAAGCGAAGCAGAAGCGATGCTGGCGGTAGAGACGAAAGCGGAAGCAAAAAGAGCGGCTACCATGAATTTCTTTGCGCCGGATGTAAAGTTTGTCGTTAGCATGGCCTGTCCCTCCTGAAAGCGTTGTCTTTACCTTAGCTATTACAACAGCCGTACCAGCGGACGGATAAGCAGTAATTATCCTGTAACGACCTTAAATTGTTGGGCAAATTGGTGGCAACGGGCGAAAGTTGTCACCACGACTGCGGCAGCGCAACTGTTCTAAGATTGCACAGGAATCATTGTGGAATCAATAAATAGGCTGCTATATCAATACGTTGAGAATGAATTGATAAAAATGAACAGCGGTTCTTCTTTGCACAGGGAACCTTCAAGCACCTGCATTGCTTGAATATCACGGCAACTATGCTATTATTAATCCTCATTTAATGCTACACTGTCGGATGATCCCATGCAAAGCGCACCCTTCATTCTTCCCGATGATGACCACAACAGAACCCTGGTTGACAACGTCCACCCCGGTAACTGGACAAATCCTGCTCCTGCCGAGCGTTACAACCTTGTGGTTATCGGCGCAGGCACTGCCGGGCTCGTCACTGCCGCCGGCGCCGCCGGCCTCGGGGCAAAGGTAGCCCTCATCGAGCGACACCTCCTGGGAGGTGACTGCCTCAATTACGGCTGCGTCCCCTCCAAAGGAATCATCCGTGCCGCCCGGGCTATCCATGACGTGCGAACCGCCCATGAATTCGGTGTGGACGGGGGAGAAAGTCTCCCTATAGATTTTACGGCCGCCATGAAGCGGATGCGGCGAATAAGGAGCGAGATTAGTCCCCACGACTCGGCCCGGCGCTTCCGGGACGAGCTGGGGATCGACGTCTTCTTCGGCGCGGGAAGCTTTACCGGCTCCGACTCCGTCGAGGTCGGAGGAAAACTGCTGCGCTTTAAAAAGGCGGCCATTTGCACCGGGGCGAGGGCTGCCGCCCCTCCCATTCCGGGGATCGTTGAAGCGGGCTACCTCACCAACGAAACGGTCTTCTCCCTCACCGAACTGCCGCAGAGGCTCGCCGTCATCGGCGGCGGCCCCATCGGCTGCGAGATGGCCCAGACCTTTGCCCGGCTGGGGAGCAAGGTGACCGTCCTGGAATACTCAGACCACCTCCTTTCCCGGGAAGACGCCGACGCTGCGGAAATCGTGCAGAATGCCCTGATGGATGACGGGGTTGAGCTCTGCCTGCGAGCCAGCATCCTGGCTGTCGCAAGACGCGACAACGACAAGATCATCACCGTCGAGCAGGATGGAAAAGGGATGGAGCTGGCGTTCGACGAGATCCTGGTCGGTATCGGCCGGGCTCCCAACATGGAGGGGCTGAATCTGGAGGCGGCAGGGGTTGCCTACGACCCTAAAGTGGGAGTAACGGTGAACGAGCGGCTCCAGAGCACCAACCCGCGGATCTTTGCCGCCGGCGACATCTGTTTCCCTTACAAGTTCACCCACTCCGCCGACGCCCTGGCACGCATCCTGATCGCCAACGCGCTATTCATGGGACGGCAGAAGACATCTGCCCTCACCATCCCATGGTGCACTTATACCGAACCGGAGATCGCCCACGTGGGGATGTACGAGCGGGAGGCCCGGGAAAAGGGGATCGAGGTGACGACCCTGACCGTGCCACTCAGCGAGGTGGACCGGGCGCTCCTCGACGGAGAGTCGGAGGGGTTTGCCCGGGTGCACCTGAGAAAGGGGACCGACCGGATTCTCGGCGCAACCATCGTCGCCCGCCATGCCGGCGAGATGATTAATGAGATGTCGCTGGCCATGACCGCCGGCCTCGGCCTCTCAGCTGTCGGCAAAACCATTCATCCCTACCCCACCCAGGCGGAGGCGATCAAGAAGCTCGCCGATGCCTATAACCGCACCCGGCTCACCCCATTCGTGAAGAAAATCCTCAGCGTCTGGTTGAAATGGCAGAGAAAAACGCAATGAATCGGAAAAAACTCGTTATACTCACAATTGTCGCTGCACTCATCGCCCTTTTCTTCTACTTCGATCTGGGGAGATATCTGACTCTGGAATCATTAAAGGCCAACCGGCTGACCTTGGTGCGTTTCCACGATACACACAGAGTGGCCACGGCAGGGATATTCATGGCGGTTTACATCGTGCAGACCGCCCTCTCCCTTCCCGGCGCAGCCATACTGTCGCTCGCCGCAGGCGCCGTATTCGGAGCGGCCATGGGGACCATCTATTCCAACATAGCAGCCACCCTCGGCGCCACCCTCGCCTTCCTGGTGGCCAGATATCTTTTCCGCAATTCGATCCAGAGCAAATTCGGGGTCAGGCTCAGCAAATTGAACACCGAGCTGGAGCAAAGGGGGCTCAACTATCTGCTTTTCCTCCGCCTGGTGCCGGTCTTCCCCTTCTTCCTCATCAACCTGGGGGCCGGATTGACAAAACTGCCGCTGCGGACTTTTTTCTTCGGCACCATGTTCGGCATTATCCCCGGTGGTTTCGTCTATTGCAACGCCGGGGCCAGCCTGGCATCCATCAACAGCATGAGGGAAATCGCCTCCCCGCGGGTGCTCGGATCCTTTGCCCTGCTGGGCCTCTTTGCCCTGGTGCCGGTGTTTTACCAGAAACTGAAAGCAAGAAAACGGGAATCGGGGATCGGGGATCAGCAATAAGATGTGGAACCACCAGTTCCCAGTTCCCAGTTCCCAGTTCACTATTCACGGAGTCAAGATGGTCGCTGTCTTCAAAGAACGCTTACTGAAAATCAACCCGGTTTACATCAGATTCGATTCACTGCAGACACTGCAGCTCAATCTCGGCAATCTCTGCAACCTGAGCTGCAGCCACTGCCATGTAAACGCTTCCCCACACGGCAAGGAAATCATGGACAAGGAAGTAATGACGAAGGTCATAGCCTTCCTCGCCCGGCAAAGCGGCATCACCCTGGACATAACCGGCGGCTGCCCCGAGCTGAACCCCCACTTCCGTTTTCTCATCGAGGCAACCGACGGCCTCTCCCCCCGCCGCATCGTGCGGAGCAACCTGGCCATCACGCAGGAAGCGGGGATGGCGTGGCTGACGGAGTTTTACCGGGAGCACGATCTGGTCATCACCGCATCCCTCCCCTGCTACCTTGAGGAAAACGTGGACCGGCAGCGGGGCCAGGGGGTCCACGCCAAATCCATTGCGGCTCTGAAGAAACTGAACGCTCTCGGCTACGGAAGGACGCACGAACTGAACCTGGTCTATAATCCTGGTGGAGACTACATACCCGGCGCACAGAAAGAGCTGGAGACTGCCTATAAGGCCGAATTGCTCGAATGCTACGGCGTTACGTTCAACAATCTCTACGCCATTACCAACGCACCGATAGGCCGCTTCAGGGAGTACCTGGAAATGAAGGGAGCCTATGAGCGTTACCTGAACCTGCTGGCCACCAGCTTTAACCCGGACGCCGCCCAAAACATCATGTGCCGCACGCTGGTAAGCGTCGACTGGAAGGGTTTTCTCTACAACTGCGACTTCAACCAGGCCATAGGTCTCCCCATCACCGATGAAGATGGCGGCATACTGATGATCGACGATCTGGAAAATGCGGCCAGAACCGGCAATGAACTGTTCCTGGCCCAGCACTGTTACTGCTGCACCGCAGGTGAAGGCTCCAGCTGCACAGGCGTACTGGCGTAACCGGAGAGCGTATCGTTTCGGACCTTGTGCGATATTTTCAATCATCTTACGGAGGGAATAATGGACAAACTGCATCTCTGGGAACGGTATAAAAGTCATCTGAATGTCAACCCTGCCATCGGCCTCATGCTCGACATCAGTCGCATGGATTTCCCCGACGGTTTTTTCAATGACATTGAACAGCGCATGCAGAAGGCCTTTAACGACATGGCCGAGCTTGAGGGGGGAGCAATAGCCAACCAGGACGAAAGGCGGATGGTCGGCCATTACTGGTTAAGGGAACCGAACCTTGCCCCGACCGGCGGACTTGCGGCGGAGATAGCGTTCACGCTGCGAGGGATAAAGGAATTTGCCGCCGGGGTCCATGACGGGACTGTGACCGCCCCGACCGGCAAACGCTTCATGCGGATGCTGGTGGTGGGGATAGGCGGCTCTGCCCTGGGTCCCCAGTTTGTGGCCGATGCACTCGGCTCGGCAGCAGATCGGCTAAGACCGTACTTCTTCGACAACACCGATCCGGAC
This sequence comes from Geotalea uraniireducens Rf4, assembly GCF_000016745.1. Taxonomy (GTDB): domain Bacteria; phylum Desulfobacterota; class Desulfuromonadia; order Geobacterales; family Geobacteraceae; genus Geotalea; species Geotalea uraniireducens. Next base: position 4,394,390 of record NC_009483.1, read on the forward strand.
GGCATGGACCGGGTCTTGGCGGAGATCGGCGCTAGTCTCCGGGAAACCATGACCATCGTCATTTCCAAGAGCGGCGGCACCAAGGAAACAAGGAACGGCATGCTGGAGGCAAAACGGGCGTATCATGCAATGGGACTTGAATTCGCCGAACACGCCGTTGCAGTGACCGGCAAGGACAGCGAACTGGACAAAACAGCCGTACGGGAAGGGTGGTTGGCCCGTTTCCCCATGTGGGACTGGGTGGGCGGCCGCACCTCGGTAACCTCGGCGGTGGGGCTTCTCCCTGCCGCCCTCCAGGGGATCGACATTGCCGCGCTGTTGGAAGGGGCACGGCTCTGCGACGAAATCACCCGCGGCAGGGAAACCCGCGCCAATCCTGCCGCGCTCCTGGCGCTCATGTGGCATCACGCAACCGCCGGTCGCGGCGCGAAGGACATGGTGATCCTCCCCTACAAGGACCGTCTCCTCCTTTTTTCCCGCTACCTCCAGCAGCTCATCATGGAATCCATCGGCAAGGAGCGGGACCTGGACGGCAACATCGTCAACCAGGGAATCGCGGTCTACGGCAACAAAGGCTCCACAGACCAGCACGCCTATGTGCAGCAGTTACGGGAAGGGGTGAACAACTTCTTCGTCACCTTCATCGAGGTGCTGCAAGACCGGGAAGGGAAATCCATGGAGGTGGAAGCAGGTGTTACCAGCGGTGACTACCTGAACGGCTTTTTCCAGGGGACGCGGCAGGCTTTGTATGAAAATGGCAGGGAATCCCTGACCATCACCGTCGACCGGCTCGACGCCCGCACCATCGGCGCCCTGATCGCGCTTTACGAACGGGCAGTCGGCTATTATGCCAGTCTCGTCAATATCAACGCCTATCACCAACCGGGAGTGGAAGCGGGGAAAAAGGCAGCGGGAGTAGTGCTCAACCTGCAAGGTGAGGTGCTGTCGTATCTGCATCGTGCCCAAGGGATGGAATTTACGGCAGAGGAGATGGCCGCCGCCATCGGAGCAGAGAAAGAGGTGGAAACCGTTTTCAAGATTCTCCTCCATGCATCCGCCAACCCGGGCCACGGCATAGCCAGGGAAGCGGGTGAAACCGTTTTCGATTGGAGATTCCGTTCCGTGCGCTGATTTTGTCGGCCGCAACGGAACACCTGCTACTCCCGGTCTCGCAGCTTCAAGGCTTCGGCATAGACATCGCTGCGGGGGAGGCCGGTCTCCATGGCCACCAGTTTCACCGCATCCTTCAACGATAACTCACCACGGTCCAGATAATCGCCAAGCAATTCGGCGAGAGGCCGGGAGGTTCCCTCCTCCCGGCCGCCGCTCCGGGGAGCGACGAGGACAACCACTTCCCCCTTGATCTTGCGCTCGTTAAGCTGGTCGATGACAGCGGAGATGTCCCCCCTGATGAATTCCTCGTAGACCTTGGTAAGCTCCCTTGCAACAACTATTTCCCGATCGCCGAGGATGTCCCGCATGTCGGCCAGGGCCGCGTGAAGCCGGTTGGGCGATTCATAAAAGATCAAGACGCGGCGCTCGTCCCTGAGCAAGGCGAGCTTATCCCGACGCTTACCCTGGCGATTGGGGAGAAAGCCTTCGAAGACGAAGGTATCCGTCGGCAGCCCCGAAGCGGAAAGGGCGGTGATGGCTGCGGACGGCCCCGGAACCGGCACGACGGTGAAGCCGGCGGCAACCGCATCACGCACCAGCTGATAGCCCGGATCGGAGATGCACGGCGTGCCGGCATCGGTGATGAGGGCCACGGTGCGCCCTTCCCCGAGCTGGTCCAGGATATACTTCCCCTTCAGATGCTTGTTGTGGTCAAAGTAGGAGGTAAGCGGCTTCGAGATGCCGAAGTGGGAGAGGAGCTTGCGGGAATGGCGTGTATCCTCGGCGGCGATCAGGTCGGCCTCTTTCAGGATGCGCACCGCCCGGAAGGTGATGTCTTCCAGGTTGCCGATGGGGGTGGCCACAATGTAAAGGGTTCCGGTGGGTTCAGACATTACTTTTTCCTATAAGCCACAACCTGCGTGTCCTCCGGGTAAAAAGGACCGAGGATCGAAGAACGAGGTTTTGGTTGTTCTCGGTCCTCGGACCTCGGACCTCGTGCCTCGATCCTGCCTTATTTCCCCCAGTCGCGGGAGTAGCGGAAGTCCCGGTCGATGGTCCGGGTGGAGACCTTGGCGATCACCGGCAGACGGCGCTTGAAGTGGGAATTCTGCACCTTGCCGTAAATCTTGTCGATGAAGTCGGCGGAAAACCCCTGGGCAATGAGCTCTTGACGATTGCAGCGGAGATCCACCATCTGGTAAAGGAGTTCATCAACCTCACGGTAGGTGAAGCCCAGTTCCTGCTCATCGGTCTGCCCTGCCCAGAGATCGGCGGAAGGTTTTTTCTCAATGACCTCCCGCGGGACCCCCATCGCCTCGGACAGCTGCCAGACCTGGGTTTTGTAGATGTCGCCGATGGGATTGAGGGCGCTCGCCATGTCACCGAAGAGGGTGCCGTAGCCGAGCAAGAGCTCGGTCTTGTTGCTGGTGCCGAGCACCAGGGCTGAGTAGGCCGCAGAATGGTCATAGAGGATGGTCATCCGCTCCCGGGCCATCTTGTTCCCGCGCCGCATGTTGTCGGCATCGGGGACCATTTGGAAATAGGCGTCCACCATGGGGGTGATCTCGATCACCCGGTAATTGATACCGAGCCGTTCGGCAACCAGCCGGGCATGGGCCTCGCTCTCCGGGTTGCTGGTGCGGTAGGGCATGGTGCAGGCATAAACATTTTCCGGGCCAAGCGCTTCTGCGGCCAGGTAGGCGACAAGCGCCGAATCGATTCCGCCGGAAAGGCCGAGCACGGCCTTTTGCAGCCCTATCTTACGCACTTCTTCCCGGATAAAGCCGACAAGTATCCGGCGCAGTAATTCCGTATTCATCGCAAGTCCCGCCATCAGCTTTCCCTCTCTATCTCGATCCGTCGCAGCTCCGCCATGGTAATGGAAAGGCTTTCGTCACGCATCATGGGGGAGAAAATCCGCTCCCGCCTGAGCGCCCCCTCTTCCAACCGGGCAAGGACGAAATCCTCTTCGAGGATCTTTCCCCGCTCGCTAACGCTGCCGCATGGCGCCACCGACTCCGACCCCCCCCAGAAATTCACCCCGTCCTCATAGCCGACCCGGTTGCAGTAGAGCACCCGGGAGTTAAGAAACATGGCCGTTGTGGAGGTAAGCTTCTGCCAGGCCTTGGTTGAACCGAGACTCTCATCCTCACTGATGCCGCGCCCCGGACTGCTGGAGAGACAAAGCAGGGTGGTCGCCCCGTCCATGGCCATGATGTAGGGGGCGGACAGATGCCACATGTCCTCGCAGATCAGCATCCCCATCCGGCCGTACCTGGTATCGAAAGCGCGGAACCTTTCACCGCGGGCAAGGTAGCGCTGCTCGTCGAAGAGGCCGTAGGTAGGGAGATAAACCTTGCGGTGAAGATGCTTTATTTCGCCGTCTTCCAGGTAGATTGCGGAATTGAAGAACCGGTAGTCCGAAGAAACCTCGACGAACCCGACCGCAATGGAGATCCGACGGGACAGCTCCTTCAGCCTGCCTATTTCGGGTGCATAGAGGGAAAGCGCCACTTCCGGTACCAGGTCCTTGAGAAAATAGCCGGTCAGGGCCAGCTCGGGAAACAGAATCAGACCGGCCTGCGACTCTATTCCCCGTTCAACGGCGGCCTCAACAAGGGCAAAATTATCGGCAAGGCAGCCAAGCTTCGGCTTGATCTGCGCCAGGGCAACGGTAAAATCCATGGTATTCTCCGCAGTTTTTTCACTAAATTAACACAGCAGAAGCAGCTTGGCAAATTTTTGCCGGCTGATTCATTCAATTACTATGCAGTTTCACCACACACTGTCGACAATCCACCATCGACCGGAGTCAGTACGCCAGCTCAAAGGCATCTTTGATGTGCTCAATCTCCGGCACAGCATGATCCCGCTGGAGGATGGCGACAACATCGAACCGGGCAGGGGCATCCAGAAGCATTTTCTTCGCCAGCCAGGTGAGGGCGGCCTTGGAGATCTGCCGCTGCTTGAAAGGGGTGACGGATGCTTGCGGCGGGCCGCAGGCTTCATTCCTGCGGGTCTTCACCTCAACAAAGACTATGGTCTTGCCGTCTCTGGCTATAATGTCGACCTCACCACACTTACAACGGAAGTTTCGTTCAACAATGGCGTATTTCCGCCCTTTCAGATAGCAAACGGCGATCGCCTCACCCTGCTCGCCGAGGCTCTTGTTATCTGCCCTATCCTCACTCCTCACTCCTCACTCCTCACGTACTCTTTAACGCCACGAAAAGTCTTTCGGTGAATGGCACAGGGCCCAAGCTCGGCAATGGCCGCCATGTGCGAGACGCAGCCGTACCCCTTATGAGCGGCAAAGCCGTAGCCGGGAAACCGGGTTTCGTAATCCATCATCAGCCGGTCACGGGAGACCTTGGCGATAATCGAGGCTGCAGCAATGGATAGGCTCAGGCTGTCGCCTTTTTTTATGGTCTTTTGGGGGATGGAAAGGGGAACCTTGGAGATGCCGTCAATGAGCAGATAGTCGGGTGGAATACATAGCATTGATACCGCCTGTTTCATGGCGGCAAGGGTGGCCTGCAGGATGTTGATCTCGTCGATGAGGCCTGCATCGCTGCTGCCGACCCCGACCGCAGATGCGGAAGCCATGATGAGATCGAACAGTTCGTTCCTCTTGACTGGGGAGAGCTTTTTTGAGTCATTTACTCCTGGAAGTTCGACTCCATTGGGCAGTATGACAGCGGCCGCCACTACCGGACCGGCCAGCGGTCCGCGGCCGGCCTCGTCAATGCCGGCAATGCATGCGTATCCCTGGCGTCGAACCAGCGATTCGAATTCCAGCAGGGACGGCCTCTCTTCACAGGGGAACAGATTCAAAGTCTTCATATGAATCCAGGAAAGGTGTAAAGTGAACGGTTAACATCAAAAGCAAAAGCCCCGGCACTGCCGGGGCTCCTTCGCGTTCTTATTCCAATGCCAAATCAAGGCGCTATCTTCGTTGGCTCGTCTTCGGCTCCTCAACGTACTATCTGTACGCTTCGTCGCCTCACTCCTCGCCGCCTCGATTTCATCCTTGATTTGAAATTGGAATTACATGCCTGCCACGTATTTCTTTTCCTTGATTCGCGATGCCTTACCGCGCAGCTTGCGCAGATAGTAAAGCTTGGCACGACGGACCTGGCCGCGGGTTATCACCTCGATGGCGTCAACGGACGGCGAGTGGAGGGGGAAACTTCTCTCTACGCCGATCCCGTTGGAAATCTTGCGCACAGTGAAGGACTCGCGGATTCCGCCGTTCTGACGGCCGATCACCACACCCTGGAAGACCTGAATACGGCTCTTGTCACCTTCAACGATCTTCACGTGGACCTTCACCGTATCACCGGGTCTGAACACGGGGATGTTTTTCTTCATCTGCTCCATTTCAATAAAATCGATCTTGTTCATTTTTTTCTTCCTCCCTTATCTATGCAGCCAGAGCTTTATTTAATATGCAGAATTACCTGTGAATTCTGTTGCCATTCTTCATTTTTTCAACCATCAACCATCAACCATCAACCATCAACCATCAACCATCAACCATCAACCATCAACCGCATTGCTATCGTTCGCCAAGCAGCCGGTCGAGGATGATGGCTGCCGCCGAGCGGACAGACAGATGGTTATAGGTGCCGCGCCCCTTGATCGGCTCCAGGACGTAATCGGCCCGGTTGAAAATTTCTTCCGTCATTCCCCACCCAGTACCAAACAGCAGCAGATAGGGCTGAGCTGCATCCCGGAAGAGTTCTCCTAGCTGGGCAGAAGAGATGCTGTTCGCGCGCCCCTGGGCACCGGTGACAACAATCTTCGCCCTCTTGCCGTGACTCTTTTCCAGGTCATCAAGAGCCATATCCAGGGAATCGACAACCTGCATAAGCTCAAGGGCCGCCTTGCGCTTGGGATTGTAGGTGGCGCCCCAGCCGTCCAGCCAGTGAGACCTGATCCGTTCCGACAGAGTGCGCTGTTCCGCTACCGGCGTTATCACATAGTAGCGATACAGGCCGAAGGTCTTGGCTGAACGGGCAATGTCGTGCAGGTCGAGATTGGTTACCGCAGTGGCCACGACCTGTTGATTTTTGTCGTATACCGGGTAATGGAGCAGGGCAATGCTCACATTCGGAGCGGTTGGAAGATTATCCGTCACTGCCGGCTACCCTTTGCAATTCCTCAAGATATTCCCTGTCGCTTGCAGAGAGATGCGCATCCGTCAGCAGATCCGGCCTCGATGCGGCGGTGCGGCCCAGAGACTGTCGGCGCCGCCACTTGGCGATCTCCTGATGGTTGCCGGATAAAAGCACGCTCGGCACGCCCAGTCCCCGAAATTCCGCCGGCCGCGTATACTGGGGGTATTCGAGAAGACCATCGGCAAATGAATCATTCACGGCAGACTCGTCACTCCCCAAAACACCGGGAACAAAACGGGAAACAGCGTCAACGAGCACCATGGCCGCCATCTCGCCGCCGGTCAGGACAAAGTCGCCGATGGATATCTCGTCGTCAACGAACAGTTCCCTGACCCGTTCATCCACCCCCTCGTACCGGCCGCAGATGATAATCAGCGCTTCTTCACGAGCCAGCTCTTCCGCCACAGCATGGTTGAAGGAACGCCCCCGCGGGGTGGTAAGGATGACACGCGCCCTGGGACTGCCTACCTTGGCATGTTCAATACATGCCGCAAGGGGCTCCACTTTCATCACCATCCCTGCGCCGCCACCGTAAGGGTAATCGTCCGTTACGCTGTGCCGATCAAAGGCAAAATCCCGAATGTTATGGAGTTTTACCTCAATAAGTCCCTTCTCGGCAGCGCGCTTGAGAATGCTTTCCGTTAACGGACCATCAAACATGGCGGGAAAGAGCGTCAAAATATCGAATTTCATAGATCGAGCAGCCCCTCGGGCAGGCTGACTGTCATACGTTTTGCATCCGAATCCACATCCAGCACAACATCCGCCAGGGCAGGAATGAGTATCTCCCGTCCGCTCCCCTGGACCACATAAACGTCATTACTACCGGTCACGATAATATCCACCAGTTCTCCGAGAGACTCCCCCTCTTCGGTTACCACCTGCAACCCCAAAAGGTCGCACCAGTAATACTCGTCTTCGGGAAGTTCCGGCAACTGCTCGCGCAGGGCGTACAATTCTCGCCCCACCAGATGAAGCACCTGATTTATATTATCAAACGCCTTAAGGGTAATAATGACCTTTTTGCCGTGGGCCTTGGAAGCCGCAACTGCAAAGATTTCCATCTCCCCGCCAGGCTTTTTCACCATAATCGATCGCAATGTCAGCAGGCTATCCACGTCGCCGGAAAAGGGGGTGATACGCAATTGCCCCCTGACCCCGTGTGTTGCCGAGACCTTACCGATCAGAACTGTTTCGTTACCGCTGGACATCACTCTACTATCTTCAGGACCGCCTTCTTGTTATCCTTTGTTGAAACAGCGTTGAGCAGGGTACGAATAGCCTTCGCCGTCCGCCCCTCTTTGCCGATAATCCTGCCCATGTCTTCTTTCGCCACAGTCAGCTTGATAACGGTAGTCTCTTCCTCCATCTCCTCGGTTGCTCTTACCTGATTGGGGTCGTCAACAAGTGCTTTAGCGATGGTTTCTACGAGCTCTTTCATGTCGCTGTCCTCTGTAAGTGTAGAATGTCCGGCGTGCCGGCGGAAAAAACAGGATTATGCAAGCTTGGAAACGAATTTTTCCCAGATACCGGCTTTTTTGAGGATCTGCTTGACGGTATCGGTAGGCTGTGCGCCCTTGCCAAGCCATTCAAGAGTCTTTGCCTCTTCCAGCTTGAAGACGGCAGGGTTCTGGTTCGGGTCATAGGTTCCGACATTTTCAATGAAACGGCCGTCCCGCTTGCAACGTTCGTCTGCAACCACAACCTGATAGAATGGTTTTCTCTTTGCGCCGGCGCGTGCCAGCCTGATTTTTGTTGCCATTTCTTCCTCCTGGTATTATCACGGCCTCTGCCGCAACTTTGTGTTTAGTATTAAAAGGGAAACATCCCTTTTCCCATTCCCTTCATAAGCCCTTTGGGGCCGAGCTTCTGCAACTGCTTGACCACTTTTTGCGCCTCGGTGAAGCGCTTGAGGAGCTGGTTGACCTCCTGCACGGAAGTACCACTCCCCTTGGCAATGCGTAACCGCCGGCTGCCGTTGATGATGGAGTGGTTTGCCCGCTCCGCGCGGGTCATGGAATCGATGATCGCCTCGATCCGCTTCAACTCCCTCTCGCTCGGCTGGGCGCCCTGCATCTGCTTCATCATCTTGCCCATACCGGGGATCATCCCCATGATCGACTCGAGGGAGCCCATCTTCTTCAATTGTTGGAGCTGGCCCTTGAAATCATCCAGATCAAAATTGCTTTTCTTCAGCTTCTTCTGGAGACGCTCGGCCTCCGTTGCATCGAAGGTGGACTGGGCCTTCTCAATAAGGGTCAGCACATCCCCCATACCGAGAATGCGCGACACGAGACGGTCCGCATGGAACACCTCGAGCGCGTCCAGCTTTTCCCCTAGCCCGACGAATTTTACCGGCTTGCCGCTGACCGCCTTGATGGAAAGGGCCGCGCCCCCCTTAGCATCGCCGTCCAGCTTGGTAAGAACAACGCCCGTGATGCCGAGACGCTCGTCAAAGCCGGCCGCGACGTTGACCGCTTCCTGGCCGGTCATGGCATCCGCAACGAAGAGGATTTCGCGGGGATCGACCGCATCACGGATATGGACCAGTTCATCCATCAGATATTCATCGATCTGATGACGGCCTGCTGTATCGAAGATCACCGTGTCGAAGCCGGACAGCTCTGCGTACTTCAAGGCATTGCGACAGATATCGAGCGGCTTCTGGTCCGCCTGAGAATCATACACCTCGATCGACAGCTGCCGCCCAAGGGTTTTCAGCTGCTCGATAGCCGCCGGACGGTAGACATCGGCAGGAACCATCAGCGGTTTTCTCCGCTGCGCCTTCAGGTACCTGGCCAGCTTGCCGCAGGTAGTGGTCTTGCCGGCGCCCTGAAGGCCCACCATCATAATGGCAACCGGCGGCTTGGCCGCCAGATCGAGGCTGTTATCCTCACCACCCCCCATGAGACTGACCAGCTCGTCATGGACAATCTTGACCACCTGCTGGCCCGGCGAAAGGCTTTGCAAAACCTGGGTGCCGACCGCTTTTTCCCGGACACGCTCGACAAAATCCTTGACGACCTTGAAATTCACGTCCGCCTCAAGGAGCGCCAGACGCACTTCACGCAGGGCATCCTTGATATTCTCCTCGGTCATCACACCATGGCCGCGGAGCTTCTTAAAGACCAGATCAAGTTTATCGGAAAGGCTTTCGAACATCTAAACTCTGCTGTAATTTCAAACTGTTATGTGACGATTTTGTCACGCCATGCAAAACGCGCAATTTACCACTTGTAAAGGGGTAACTTTAGTAGAAAGTCCAGCTTTTTGTCAAGATAAAATTCACTTATGCATTTCTATTCAGACCCGAATCACGGAACGCGCCTGCAACATGCTTTCGGCAATGGTGAACATGTTGGTCACCGTGCCGGCAGCCAGCTTGTCCTTACGATGAAAGAAATCGAGACAGACCCCGCAGGAAAAAATCTCCACCCCCCGATTTCCAAGCTTTTCCAAGGCTTCGATCACTTCGGAACCTTCGGTGGTCAAAAGCACGCCGGTATTGACAAACAGCATCAGGTCGGGAACGTCTGTCACATCGAGCAGGGTTATGATGAAATTTTTCATCAGGAGTCGTCCCAACTCCTCAGGGCCATCACCCAGCCGGTCAGCGGCGACCAGCATGACAGTCTTACCCCCTATGCTCACGACACCTTCCTTCGCTTGCTGCTGCGTCCCTGAAATGACCAGAGAGAACGCCCCGCCGACGACCGTTTCCTCGACTTCAAGCCCACGGTTTGCGGCAAAGCGGCCGACATTTTCCCGTGGCGCCCCGTCATCGAGCAATACATTCAGCGGCTCTCCCGGATTCTCTTCCAAAGCCCGTTTCACCATCACAACCGGTTGCGGACAAGCCATATTTCTGCAATCAATGGTTTTCAACCTTTCCTCCCAATCAGTCTCACAGGGTCAACAACCCTCCACTTTTTCGTATCGATCATTCCGCTTCACATACAATTCAGCCGGCTGAAGTCCTTCCTCCGCCAGCACCATCTCCACCGAATCCTTAATATCGGTGCCATACCTGATGGCAAGGCCGCAATCGGATTGTAACGCCCGTGGCACCGGAATGAGAAGAATTCCCAACCTCCGCCCCTTCAATATCTTTTCAGCTTTCATCACCCGATGGATGGAGTTGAAAACAGCCACATAATCACCGTCTCGGACCAATATCGTACCCTTTCACGAAGTAAACCGATTGCTGCACAATTTTACACAGGGACGTCAACTTTTCAAGCAATAAGCGCATTGACAAAAACATGCTAAATTCATACTATACCGCCGAGAGGTAGAGAATGCATCCTGTTTTATTATTCTTAGGGATTATGGCGCTGGCCTGCATCATTAACCTGCCGTTCGGCTATCTGCGCCAGAATTACGAGAAGTTCACCTTCGGCTGGTATTTTTATGTCCACATCTCGATACCGATCATTATCTACCTGCGGATAAAGTCGGGATTCAGCTGGAAGCTTATCCCACTGACGCTGGGGAGCGCAGTTGCCGGTCAATTGATCGGCGGAAAACTTAACAAGAAAAGGAAATCCCTTGGCTGAAAAACGCCCGAAGATGCCCCGGCCGGCAGCCGTTGCCGACCTCCTTGCCGAAATCTTTCAGGGCAAACCGGTGGGGAAACGGCTGAATGAGGGAAAGATCTGGCTTGTCTGGGAGATAGCCGTTGGAGAGCAGATAGCGGCCCGCGCGAGACCGACCGGTTTCCGTGACGGTGTTCTGACCGTGACTGTGGACAGCGCCCCCTGGATGCAGCAGTTGAGCTACCTGAAAAAGCAGATCATCGCCAAGCTGAACAAGAGGCTCGGCGAAGAACTGGTAAAAGATATTTTTCTCCGAGCTGGAAGTAGGGAAGAGTCTGTCCCACAGCCAACTGCACTGAGAAAAAAAGCAAGACCCCTCTCCAGCGAAGAAAAGGAAAAAATTGCCGAATACTCTTCGGCAATAGCCGACTCTGAACTACGCGGTGCATTTGCCAGCCTGGTGGCGCGACATAAGGCCGACCGGGAAGAGTAAATCGCGTGGCTTAACTGAACTTACGTTGCAGAGTAAATCCTAATTGAACAGGTTATATTTCAATATGCATTTTATTGCAGAAAGGCCGTCTTTCCACCCGATTTTTTTCCCTTCTTTGTAGGTCCTTCCTGAATAGGAAATGCCGACTTCGTATATTCTCACATCAAGTTTGGCCACCTTTGCGGTAAACTCGGGCTCAAAGCCGAAACGTTTTTCTTCCAGCCTCAATTCGCGCAAAACATCCTTAATGAAAACCTTGTAGCATGATTCCATGTCCGTAAGATTTAAATTGGTAAACATGTTTGACAAGAAGGTTAAGAACTTGTTTCCCATCATATGCCAAAAAAAACACCACTCGGTGGGGAGCCCCACCCACAAAACGTGAACCGTAAACTACATCAGCCTTATCATCAAAAATAGGCTGTAAAAGCTGAGAATAATCCCGTGGGTCATATTCCAGGTCAGCGTCTTGAATTATAATTATTTCGCCATTGACCATGCTGAAACCGGTCTGAAGGGCGGCACCCTTGCCGAGATTTTTGTCATGAAAAATCAACTGCATGTTTTCCACGCTTAACTTCTTTAACAAATCCCGTGTGCCGTCAGTGGAACAATCATCAACAATGATTATCTCCTTGTTAAAAGGAACCTCGGAGACTCTCTGAATAATCTCTAGAAGGGTATTGCATTCGTTATAAACCGGGATCACTATGGATATCTTAGTATTTTCATCATATCTTTTATACATATTGAACCATCCAGACAATATTAAATACAATATAAGAAATACCGCTGCACAAATGAAAGAATGTTCCTACGTACAAAATTGATTCAAGTCATTATAGCCGCAATAATTGCGGTCCTTTTTTCAAACATCTCAAGTGCCAGCATATAAACCGCAGGCACAAGCAATAAAAACATCATGTGTGAAACTATACCGGCAACAGACAATAAATCTTTGACATTGAAGAGATAAGAAATAACAGCTATGAAAATAGATTGGAGAGGCAGAAACATGCTTGCCTGCCAGCCCAGTTCTTTTGTCTGCAACAGGTTTCTCGCGATCTGGAGATAAACTGTCCCGTCGGTAGAGAGTCCGGGTTGTTGAGAATAAAAGTAGAGGATGATAACAGACAAGATGATTGAAAAGAGTATTCCGTAATGTTCTCGAAAAAAATATTGAATACATTCAGTGGTATTTTGATTATTGGCCTTCATATAACCTTCTTTTATGAATTGGAATATTGGGAAAGGGATTTTTTTCTGAGACTGAAAAAAATTTCAGAAACTTCATTTTCCCCACCACACATATTGAAAATTAATCCGATGTATTCTTTTGAGATAACCGACCAGGCCGTTATTCCCTTCGGCTCCTGCCAGCGGAGCTTTTTCCCGCCGGGAGAAAGTTAGTGATGAGATTGCCCCGGATATCGTCAAAATTTTCTCCTGCTCCGACCGCCTGACCTGAAAAGATTATATTTGAGAATGCAGCGTAAAGCCGAAAACCCGTCCATCCAGCCAATCTTCTTTCCTTCTTCATATGTTCTGCCGTAATAGGATATGCCGACTTCGAAGATTCTGCATTTCGTCCTGGCCAATTTTGCGGTGATTTCGGGTTCAAAGCCGAACCTGTTTTCCTCTATCTCAATCGACTGGATAATCTCTCGCCGGAATGCTTTATAGCAGGTCTCCATATCCGTCAAGTTAAGGTTGGTGAAAGTATTGGAAAGCAGGGTCAGAATACCATTTCCCACCCTGTGCCAGAAATAGACCACCCGATGCGCGCCTTCACCAATAAAACGGGAGCCGAAAACGACATCCGCCTTTCCATGCAGAATCGGATCGATTATCTTTGTGTACTCATTCGGATCATATTCCAAGTCTGCATCTTGAATTATAACGATATCGCCGGTTGCCGCCGCTATTCCGGTCCGGAGTGCAGCGCCTTTCCCCTGGTTAACAGCATGATAGAGGACTTTATCCACCAGCGACGCAACACTGTTTCTCAGTACTTCTCTTGTGCCGTCAGTAGAACAGTCATCGACAACGATAATTTCCTTGTGAGGATAAGGAGAAGCTTTAACTGCCTCTACAATAGTCTTGATAGTGTCCAGTTCGTTATAACACGGAATAATAATTGATAATTGCATAAGATACCTTAATGGGGCTTGATTGGAGGGACAGTTCTATTTCAGCAGGTAGCGATAGATAACGAACCCGCCAAGATCCGGAAAATAATTTCCGCTTAACACCTCTATCCCGTAAGCCGGGTTGACGGGCTTGCCTTCCAGCGGGCCGAGAAGTTCAATCAACTCCTGCCTCCGCGATAAGACTGAATTTGTATCGATCAACAGGAAGCGGGCTCCGTTTTTCCTGCCATAGTCAACAACTTCTTTGACCCCTCCTTTGGGGAGAGTAATAACTGGACGATCAGCAAAATAGCCGACAAGCCCCCAACGGGTCATGATCACGTCGTTTTTTTGCGAATTATTTTTTATGATTTCACCGGCGCCCTTGTAAATTTTTTCCGTTAACATTACCTGCCTTACCAATTCCGGTGACTGATAATTTGCGTCGGCCTGCTTATAGAACCCAAAAGAAACATATGACACGACCAACAATAGCAAGACAGACAATCCGGCCTCATATACTGCGGATTTCATGACAGGCCTGAACTTTTCAACAACTCTCCAGACCCCTTTAGCTGCAGTTTCGAAAAACGCAATAAAGCAGACAAACATAACCGTGAAGATCGGATAGATGTAGGAATGAGTTTTGGGTATGGTTACTATATAATTCGGCGAAGTTACAGCCAATAGTATTAACATATAGATAAAATTCTTTGCCCTTCTGCCCCAGAGAAGAATTACCATTCCCGCCCAGGACACGAGATGCATCCATATGGGAAAAGTAGAATAATATACCCGTGAGAAAGCCTTGATATTTGCCCATACTGCATCAATAAAGACAGGCACCGTCCCATAGTAATCTTTCCAGACTGATCCGCCAGTCCCGGTTTTTTTCAATTCTCCCTTGGCATTCAGCGTCAGTACGACATCCGCAGTTTTAACATGTGATTCCGTCAGGGGTGACAGTGCCCATTGGCCAATATGGTTATGCAGAGAAATCAGATAGGGACCAGCCAGAAGAAGAAACCCAAGCAGGAAAACTAATGGAGCAGCAACCTTTTTTCTATTGAAATTACCTTTTCCTATTAAAGGCAACAAGCACACCAGGAAGCCGCAAACAAAGCCGACAAATCCTTCCGGTCTTGCCAGGTAGGAAAGGGCAAATAATATTCCCGCTCCGCATAACCAGCCTTTACCATTCTTTTCCACTCCCTGGTGGAGAAGCACAATTCCCCACAAAAGGTAACAGAGATAACTCGATTGGCTCAGGGGGGAAGTGGTAAAAATCAAGCTGAAGGAGAAAAATGCCCAGAGCAGACAGACTGCCAGGGCGGGGATACGGGAAAGGTAGATCCGTGCCAGGATAAAGAGGGGGAGTACTGTCAGTGCATCCATGAAAATCGAGGCAAGGCGCGCGGCATATTCCAGATCAACCGGCAGTAGGGCAAAAAGGGCAATGACTAATGGATAGCCGGGGGGCCTGCCAGCGGTATCCAAAGGCTGCAGCTGGAAAATATTTTTTGCCACTACCATATATCCTACGGCGTCCTGCTCATGGATCATCATCGGGTAGCGGTAGGTCACCAGGAAATGATATCTGAGGGCAAATGCCAGCATACAGGCAAAAATCGGCAAACAATATTCCCACTTCTTCAGCAGCATACCGAACCTCACGTTTCTAATCATTTTTCTTTTCCAAATATCCGGAAGCACATCAAACCCCACCGCTGGAGCCTGAATTGCACAGCAGTTTTAAGGACGCCGAGGCCATAGATGACGCTCCGCCGGAAATTGATGGAGGAGGCGTCTTCGAAATATTTGGTCGGACAGCTCACCTCCCCGATCCGGTAGCCGAACCAGACAAGCTGGGCCAGCATCTGGTTGTCGAAGACGAAATCATCGGAGTTTCTGTCGAGCGGGAGTTGCTCCAGGATTTCCCGGGAAAAGGCACGATAGCCCGTGTGGTATTCAGACAGTTTGTGCCCCAGCATGAGATTCTCAAAAAAAGTCAGGAAGCGGTTGGCAACGTACTTGTAGAACGGCATCCCCCCCTTCAACGCGCCGACCCCCAGGATGCGGGAGGCGAGCACCGCGTCGAATTCGCTGTAGGCAATCATGGACACCATGGCGGTGATCAGCTTGGGGGTATACTGGTAGTCGGGGTGGAGCATGACCACGATGTCCGCGCCCAGGTCGAGGGCCGTTTTGTAGCAGGTCTTCTGGTTGCCGCCGTATCCCTTGTTCTCCTCATGAACGATGGTCCGAATCCCGAGACGCCGGGCCACCTAGGCCGTGTCGTCCCGACTGGCGTCATCAACCAGTATCACGTCATCGACAAACTCGAAGGGGATCTCCTTATAAGTAATTTCAAGTGTTTTTGCCGCGTTATAGGCCGGCAAAACAACTGCTATCCTCTTGTTGTTCAGCATCGTTTCCCCAACATATGTGTTGCATTTCCGAACTGTATCCGCCATCTCCGGCATAGACGATGAGGGGCGGCAGTACCGATAAATCCCCCCTCCGCCCCTTGACCAACTCTACGAGAAACATTCCCGCCCCAGAGATGTCGTTGCCGTGCACCATACGAAGCCGCAACGGGGCGAGCTTCAGCAGAGCTGCCTCGGCAAAAAGCTCCACCAATCGGGACGGATGATAGATGAAGCAGATCCTCCCCCCCGGTTTGACCAGGTATTTCGCCGCCGTCAGGAAATCGGTGAGGCATGCGGTAGATTCGTGCCGTGCCTTGTCCCGTCCGGCCCTGGGGCTCACCCGACCGGTACCGGCTCTGCGGTAGGGGGGATTCGAAACGACCAGGTCAAAGGATGATACGGGAAACACCCCCTTCAAGGAGGTGATATCCGCGGCCAGAATGGAAATCCTGTCGCCGAGGCCGTTGATACTGACGTTGCGCAAGGCCAAATCCGCCAGCAATGCCTGGAATTCCACCCCGGTAACGGTGACATCCTCCGCCTCCCTGGCCAGGATCAGGGGGATGATGCCGCAGCCGCTCCCGAGGTCAATGGCCCGTTCGCCGGTCCTGATGGCGGCAAAGTCGCACAAAAGAAGCGGGTCGAGGGAGAATCGGTAGCCGTCCCGCGGCTGGCCAATGCTCAGCCGGTGTCTGCGCAACTCGTCGACGGTTTCTTCACCTTTCACCTTTCACCTTTCACGCGCTTTCGCCACAGGTAGAGTTCCCTCCCCACCACCATGGCAAAAAATGCAAACGACGCCAGGGTCAGGTACTTGCCGACCTTGAACGGCAGCGGGTCAAAACGCATCTCCACCGCGTGGCTACCCGCTGTCAGATATATCCCCCGCAGAACGTGGTCCACCGGATAAATATCGGCGTCCTTGCCGTCTACGGTAGCCCGCCACCCCTTGTAAAACTTCTCACCCACAACGAGGATGGCATTCTGCGCCGGATTTGCCGTGAAACTGATTTTGTCTCCCTCGTAATGGGTGACCGCGACGCCACCAACCGCCACTGGCGGCTGCATGTTCGGGGCCGGCATCGGGATGGGCGCCGGCGATTCCACGAGTGCAATGGCGCGGGGGTCAAAGGAGGGGTTCTGCAAAATGGCCAGGCCCTGCTGACGATCACTTACGGGAAGCACCGACGGCACAAGCCAGGCCTTCGGCAGGACCCGTCTGTTTTCCACAACAACCTCGGAACCATCGGGCGACGTGAACACCGGCACGTACTTGTCACCAAGCTGCGCCTTTTCCTGCTGGTACTGGTTCGCATCGTAGACGAGGTATTTGACGTTGAGCATATCGGGCAGTGCGGAATTGAAGCTGAAGATGTCGAGGATCTCCTGCCACCGCCTTTGCTGCACCGGCATGGAGGTGAACATGACCGGAATGCCGTTGGTGGCATACTGGTTAGGGTCGGCGCTGAGCGGGAGGACCCGGTATTCCTTCGGCTGGCGCGAAAGATACTCGATGACCGGCGTTTTTATCCCCTTTGACTTCTGCGGCACATCGACAAGAAACATGAACTTGGCGTTGACCCTCCCCACATCTGCCAGATAGAGGAACAGAAGAAGAAAGGGAAGCGCCTTCAGCATGCGCCGGCTCCTGGCGGAAACAACGAATACGGCGGCGTAAACAGCGGCCACGACAGCTGCAATGCCGGTCTCGGAGACGATATTGTTCCACCGCTGGGCAATGAGCTGCGGTCCCTGCTCGTAGCGGGTCGGCTGGGAAAGCATATCGTAGAATGAACCGATCCAGCGCTCCTTGCCAGCCAGCTCGATGCCGACGAGCAGAAGGAGAAGGAGGGGAAGGGCAACGAGGGACAGGAGGTAGTACCTGAATTTCCTGTCAGCACGGCACTCCTTGTCCAGCAGTATGTCCACCCCCCGCGCGGCCAGGACACCGAGGCCGAAAACAGGGATGAACATCATCATCTTCGGCACCCGGAAACGGTTGATGCCGGGGAAATAATCGAAGAGAAACTGGTAGAAGATGCTGTATTTCCCCATGGAAAAAGTTATTCCCCCCGCCACCGCCAGGAGACCCAGCCAGGTGTACCTGTCGCGGCGGAAGATGAGCGGCAGCGGGAGCAGGAGCCAGGGGAGGAGCCCCATGTAGTCGGCGGTCTGGGTGAAGTGCATCCTCCCCCAGTAGTAGGAGGCGATGTTGCTCGGGTTCTCCCCACCTTCCTGTCGCGACAGGCCGAAAAAGCCGGGGATAACGAAGGTTGCCAGCTCCTCCGGCGGCAGGGACCAGGACATGGCCTCATCTATCTGCAAACCGCCTTTCCCCTGGTTCGCCCCGCTCTGCGCCCCCCGGTTCGTTTCCACCGACCAGCTGGCGAGGGGGAGGAGAGAGATGGCGACGGTTGTAAGGAAGAAACAGAGGGTGGCGAGGTTGAGCAGAAGCAATCGGCCTATGCCTTTGCCGCTCCTTTCACGTTCGGCAAAGATGATGCCGAGCGAGCGGAGGATGCCGTAAATGCCGATTGCGAGGCAGGTGTAGAATGCGATCTGCCAGTGATAGTTGAAAAACTGGAAGGCGAGGGTGAAAGCGGTTGCCAGGAAGAAAAAGAGGCGCCGCCCCTGGAACCCCTTCTCCAGAAAATAGAAGGCCAGCGGCGCATAGGAAATGGTGGCTATTTTCAGCACATGGCCGGCATTGATCAGCGAGGCGTTTTCCGTGGCGCAGGCAAAGATGAGCCCACCGAGAAAGGCGGCGGCCCTGCCGGCGCCGATGGCCCGGCAGTAGAGGAAAGTGCCCACGGCACCGAAAAAGAGATGGAAGACGATGAACCATGCCACGTTGGCAGGGGAAGGAATCAGCCAGTATATGAGCCGGTGGTAAAAGAGGAACTGCATGGATGCCCCACCACCCTCTGTCGTATCGCCGCTGTTAAAGAAAATGGACCAGCCGGCGCTTGACAGGTCAATGCGGAATATGTCAAAAAACCGGATTGAATGGAGGTCCTTTACCGCCCAGTAATGTTCATTGAGGATGTCAGGGGCGCGGATGATCTTGTCGGTGAAGAGGATGTGTGAAAAAGCTCCGATCAATACCGCAAGCAAGAGCGCCAGCGCCAGTAAATCCTTCCTGCGTTCTGTCATTTTTATTACTCCGTTGTATAAGGGCAACCCTGTGTGGTTGCCCTGATTGGGCGGCCACATGGGGCCGCCCCTACTCTTCACTCTTCACTGCCTTATAAATGTCCAGCGTCTCTCTGGCGGCCGCCTCCCAGGAAAAGGACTTCGCCCGGCGACGTCCCTGCTCCCGCATGGCCGTCGCCGTTTCTTCATTTTCTAGCACTCTGAGAAGCGCCGCGGCAACCTCCTCCACGGCCATGGGAGGGACGGCAATCCCCGCATCGCCCACCACCTCCGGCAGGGATGTGGTGTTGGACGTTATCACAGGCACGCCGCACGCCATGGCTTCCAAGGGCGGCAGGCCGAACCCTTCGAAGAGCGACAGGTAGACGAAAACCCGTGCGCCGTCGTAAATAAAGGGGAGTTCCCCGTCGGGGACAAAACCGGTGAATACCACCTCGCCGTCGAGATTGAGCTCCCTGATCCGGCTGAACAGCCTGTCGTAAAGCCACCCCTTGCGACCGACGATGACGAGTTTCCCCGCAAATGCCCCCTTGCCTTTCAGCAGGCTGAACGCCTCGATGAGGGTGTCCAGGTTCTTTCGCGGCTGGATGGTCCCCACATAGAGGATGTAATCAGCCGGCAGCCCGTATTTCCCCCTGACGGCCGCGCCGGCAGCGGCATCACGGGACTCGATCATGGCAGGATCGAAACCGAGCATGATCGCCCTGATCTTTTCCGGCGCCACCCGGAAATCGGCCATGATCTCCTGCCTGGCGTGTTCCGAATCGGTGATGATGAAAGCGCTCCTCCTGGCGGCGATGGGTATCTGCAGCCGCCAGTAGATCCGCGCAGCCAGCTTCTCCGTTTCCGGGTGCTTGATGGGGATCAGGTCGTGCAGGGTGACCACCACCGGGCATGGTGCGAAATAGGGGATCGCGCTCTTCGGACAGTGGAGGATGTCCACCCGCTCCCTCTTGCAGGCAAGGGGGAGCAGCACATGCTCGCGCCAGAGCCGGGTGAGCGGGTTTTTGCCCGGCAGGACCATTTCCCGTGCCGCGGGGAATCTGCCCAAATGAACGGGATCGTTGTAGAAAACAATATACTCGTTTTCGCGGTCAATGCGGAGCAGCGCTTCAAGCAGCCCCAATACATACGTCCGCGGCCCCCCTTGGGTGGAAATGGTTGAAGCATCAATGGCGATACGCACAGTTTGTTTCCTATCCAGTAAGGGTTTTAGCCGTAAAGTCGCAGCCGGGATCAATAATCTCGACCTTCTGTCCCAACGGCCGCCACTGCTCCGCATCGTTCAGAT
This sequence comes from Geotalea uraniireducens Rf4, assembly GCF_000016745.1. Classification (GTDB taxonomy): domain Bacteria; phylum Desulfobacterota; class Desulfuromonadia; order Geobacterales; family Geobacteraceae; genus Geotalea; species Geotalea uraniireducens. The sequence goes on from NC_009483.1 coordinate 4,414,713, forward strand.
CGTTCCAGAACACGGTGGTTTCTGTGCCCGACAACGCGGCGATATGGGCGGCCAAAGAATCGAGGGTGTAGACGTGCCGGGCCCTCTGGAAAAAAACCAGCAGTTGCAAAATGGTGAATGCCCCCGTCAGGTCCGACAGGCCCTCACCGGCCGCCGCTGCAATCTCCGCAAAGAGGCGCCCCTCTTCCTTGCTGCCGGTTATGGCCACCCGGCTGCGATCATCCACATTGCGGACCACCCGGGCCCAGAAATTTCCGTCCAGGAGCTTTCTCTTGTCGCCGCTGCCTGGATGGATGGCAACAAAATCCGTAAGGCCAAATCTTTCAAGGACTGCCTCTACAAACGCATAGTCCTCTTTGCCCGGATAAAGTTCGTAGCGGAGGCACTTCAATGGCGCCCCCACCCCCACCATGCCTGCAACCTCCAGGTAGTGCGCCACCTCATGCACACCTTCGCGCCAATCGGCAACGGCATCGATAAGCGGGCCGAAGCCACCGGTGCGGTGACCGGCGATGAAGCGGCAATTGCCGAGCCTCGCCAGCAGGACCAGGTCTCCTCCGGCGTCGCGGAAATTGAGACAGAGGTCGTATCTTTCCCGACGAAGCGTTTTCAGCGTGCTAACCAGCGTTTTAAAAAAATCGGCGAGTTTCCGAAAAAACGAGAGGCTCCCCCGGTTATAGGCGGGATGGTTGAGAACGATCCTCTTTCTTATGAAGGGATTGTTTTCAAGCACCGGCAACGCCCACGCACCGCAGACGATGTCGATGTCCGCATCTTTATACCTGTTTTTTATCAGTGGCACAACCGATGTCAGCATCAGCATGTCGCCCAGGTGGTCCGGCTTGATCAGCAGTATCTTTGCAACCCGGTCCGGCAAAGGCCTCCCCTTGCCGCAGATATGCCCCAGCAGACGATCGATGAGCGCAAGGGCAATGATCACCCACCTGTTTTTAAAGCGGTACCCCCGCCGCAATGTCGTCTTCCGGCTCACCATATGGTCACAATCCGCCGGCTGTCGCTCTCAGGAACGCCAGGGTCTCGGCTGCACACCTCTCCCAGGAAAAAAGCGACGCCTGGCGAAGGCCTGCCGAGCTCATCCGCTGCCGTAAATCCGCATCGCCACTCACCAGTTCAAGCGCCTTCCGGATCTCTGCCACGCTCAGCGGGTCCGCCAGGAGCGCCGCATCCCCCGCCACTTCCGGCAGCGAAGACACCTTGGAGGTGATCACCGGGCAACCGCAGGCCATGGCCTCGACAACGGGAAAGCCGAACCCTTCGTAGAGGGTGGGAAAGACAAAAGCCTGCGCCGCGCCGTATAGGAGCGGCAGGTCCGCATCGGGAACATAGCCGGGAATCACCACCCTCTCCTGAAGGCCGAATTCCCTCACCCAGCCATGGAGGGTGGCGTCGGTCAGGGCGCGCTTTCCCGCCAGTACGATCCTGAGATCGCTGTCGATCCCGGCCAGCGCCTCCAGGACCCGCCGCAGGTTCTTGCGCCATTCCGAATCCCCCACATAGAGGAGAAAGCACCCTTCGATGCCGTAGCGGGCAAGGACCTCCAGCCGCCGTTCCCCATCCCCCGCATTGTCGGGGTTGAACAATGCATGGTCGATCCCCGGATGGATAACGGCAATCTTTTCCGGCGCGACCCCCAGGAGGCTGACCAGGTCTCGCTTTGTCGCCTCCGAAATGGCGATCAGCCCCTGGCTGTAACGCAGTTTCTTGAAATTGGTCCGCCAGCCGATCTTCACCGAAAGCGGCTGAGCAGCCATCGCCTCGGGAAATACGAACGGAATCAGGTCGTAGACCATGGAAACAACCCTGAGATTACCCGTTGGCACGAGGTAGCTGTTGAAATCGGTGGCGAAGAAAAGTTCCGCCCCGCTCTTTTTTACCAGTTCCGGCAGAAGGAACTGGTCGGCGATCCAGTTGAAACGGTTGGGGCGCTCCAGCCGCCGGGTCTCCAGCCGCCGTTCATGCCGGAAGAGGGGGGGAAACGCCTTCCCTTTCAGGGTAATGAGGGTGACGTCGTCCTCCACCGCCAGGCGCCCCATCTGTCGCAGCAGGTTATGGAGTAGAACTCCGACCCCCCTGGTCCGGTGGGCGTTCTGCAGGGGCCTGACGTCAATGCAGATTTTCATGGGCATACGTTCCTCAACAGAATCGACAGATACCATAGCACACTAGCCATTGCGCCGCGTCCTGTCCACAAACCGGCGGCGAAAGATGGAGTAGAGCATACGCAGGTAGCGGATGGCCAGAAATAGCAGCACCGGCCGGCAGGGGCAATAGTCGCGGTAGAGCTTGTAATTGGCCCGGAAATAAAAGGGGGAGCGGTAACTGGTCAGCATCTCTCTTACCCGCTCCCTGTTAAGCGCCTCGGTCCCGCTTGACACCGCAGTCCTGTTGTACACAACGCTTTTAGGCTCCGTAAGGAGGCGATAGCCGCGCCGCCGCGCCCTTAGTGAGAACTCCGCGTCCCCCTGGTACTGGGGGCAGTTCTCCCGGTCGAAAAAACCGATCTCGGCGAACGCCGCCGCCGGAATCAGGGTGGAACTGCCGTGCAGCCAGTCGCAATCGCTGGTCCGGTCGAAATCAATCAGGTCGCGGCGGTTGTTGCGGTCCCTTATCTCCCCCACGTACCAGTTTATGACGCCGCCGAAGGAAAAGATGAAGTTCCGGTCCGAGTAGTCGTACATCTTCGAGGTAACGAGGCTTTTGGGGTGGCTCCGGGCGGTCTCCACCAGAGGCTCGATGAAGTCCGGCTCCACCACGTTGTCGTTATTTATGGCCAGGATAAAGTCACCGCCCCGCCGCAAGGCCTCCCGGACACCGAGATTCGTGGCCCCCGACCACCAGAGGTTGCCGTCGCCCCTAACGATAGACACTTGGGGAAAGCAGGCGGCGATGGCCTCCCTGGAGCCGTCGGTCGAGCCGTCATCTACGACGATGACCTCCAGATTCGGATACGTTGCGCACGCCATCGATTCCAGAAAGGTAAGGGTTTCGTCCTTGCCGTTGTGGATCGGTACTACCGCTGCGACCTTGGGGAACCGAGGTTCGAGGAACGAGGTCCGAGGAACGAGGTATTCACGCCGACACCAAACCCTTTGCCAGGTAGTCCTTGAACCCATCACCATTCCGCGTCCTTTATCCTTTATCCTTTATCCTTTATCCTTTATCCTTTATCCTCGTTCCTCGTGCCTTTATAGAGCTCCATCTCGCTCTCCACCATCTCGCGGATGATCTCACCCAAGGATTTTGTCCTGGCCCAGTGCAAACGGGTGCTGATTTTTGCCGGATTGCCGCACAGCTGCACCTGTTCCGCCGGGCGGAAGAACTTCGGGTCCACCTTGACATACCTTTCGTAGTCAAGGCCGAGACATGAAAAAGCCGTCGCCACAAACTCCCGCACGCTGTGGGTTTCGCCGCTGGCAACAACAAAGTCCTCCGGCGCATCAGCCTGGAGCATCAGCCACATGGCATTCACATAGTCAGGTGCATAGCCCCAGTCCCGGTATGCGTCCAGGTTGCCGAGGGTCAAGGTATCCTGGAGCCCAAGTTTGATCCGCACTGCCGACGAGACGATTTTCCGCGTCACGAACTCGTAGCCGCGGCGAGGAGACTCATGATTGTAAAGGATGCCGGTGCAGGCGAACATGCCGTACTGGCTCCGGTAGTTCTTCACCAGGTGATAGCCGGACACCTTGGAGATGCCGTAGATGGAACGGGGATTGAACGGTGTCGCCTCGTCCTGCGGCGCATTGGTCACATTGCCGAACATCTCGCTAGTGCCCGCGAAGTAGAAACGGCAACCGGGCGCGAATTCCTTGATAGAAGCGAGGAGATAGTGGGTGCTGTTGACGTTGTTGTTCAATATGGAGATCTCATCCTCGAAGGAATAGCTGACGAAGCTGGAGGCGGCCAGGTGGTAACACTCATCGGGAATGACGTCCTTCACCGTCTTAATGATAGAGAGGACGTTGTCCAGGGAAGCAACGTGGAGGTGGATCCTGTCCGCAAGATGGCCAATGTTCTTCAGCTTGTGGGCGGTATCCTCGATGGCTGTCCGCCGGACGATGCCGTGGACTTCATAGCCTTTCGCCAGGAGCAGTTCCGCCAGGTATGAGCCGTCCTGACCGGCCAAGCCGGTAATGAGCGCTTTTTTCTTCATGAAGTACCTTTCTATGATAGCTGCAGATCAGTCCTGCTTCCGGGCCACCAGCCAAATGGTGTCATAGAAGTTTTTCCCCGTCAGCTTCCATAAAACCCGCATCAGGCGATAATATGCTGCATGCAGTAATCCTGCGGGGCCATGCTTGACGTAATAGGGATCCAGATCATTTTCCACCACGGCAAACCCGTTACGCTGAACCAGATCTGCGACAACAGCAGGAGTAAAGTGAGAGAGATGAATCTCGGCGAGGGATCCGTCCAGCACTATCTTGGGGATGCCCAGAAGTCCATGGTATTTTATCTGCCTAAGACCAAGCCGGTTCAGGGCATGGCGTACCCTGCGCCGTAATGACTCAAGTTCGTTTGGTACGGCGATGAGCAGCATACCGTTATCCCTCAGCAGTGCATGACATTTCCTGACTACGTCTACCGGGTTATGAACATGTTCCAGCACGTGGAATAAGGTGACGGTGTCAAACCGCCGGTCGCCGAAATCTATGCTTTCCAGCGAATCTCCGACAATTTCCACCCCGTACTTATCCTTCGCGATCTGGACAGCAGTAGTCGAGACCTCAGTGCCGCATACTTCCGTAAAATGAGAGCGTGCCATGGCAAGAAACTGCCCTATACCAGCACCAATATCAAGCAGTGATCCTGCAGCACCACGTCGCAGGAGTTTTTTCAGGCGACGGCGCCAGAGCCTTTGCCGATCTGCTTCCGAGTTCAGCCAGTCGTCGTACTTTGCCGGTCTGGAATAATATTCAGCAATCTCCCTGGATGTGGGACGCGGGTTATCAAAGACATAGCCGCAAGCCGGGCAACGAGTAATGTTACAGATAGCATCAATCGTGATCAGACGATCATTACTGCAGAGCAGGCAGCGCGTAAGAGTTTCCAATATATATCCTTATTTTAATATCTGAAATTGGCATCTGGCCAAACCGGTCAAGGGCAAATCTTTCATCCGTTGAAGTAAAGGCATGCCCCTCCTCTTTCGTCCCATGAGTCTATGGCGTAGACAGACCAGGACCGCAAGCAGAAATGTCGGAATAACAAGGCTTATTGCCACACTCCATTTTTTCTATACGTCATCGATTATCTCTTGATATAAATCCGCATACCTTTTCGCGACCCCATCCATAGCAAACTCTTTTTCCACCTTTTCCCGCGACATGCGACACAACCGTTCTCTCCGGGTATCATCGGCAAGGACCCAGTCGATACCACGGGCAAAGTCGTTGGTGTCAAAGGAATGGGCAAGGTAGCCGGTTTGTTCATGGACAACAATATCGAGCAGTCCGGTGGAGGCAAACGCCACGACGGGAGTTCCGCACGCCATTGCCTCTGACGCAGTCTGGCCAAAACTCTCCTGCATCGACGGAACGCACATGACATCTGCTGCGGCGTAAGCCAGAGTCAGGCTTATATCGTCATGCAGTTTACCCAGGCAATGAACCGGCAACGGTATATCCGATAAATCGGCAGGCTGTGAAGCACCAAAAACCAGCAATTCCGCTTTCTCCGACCAACCGTCTGCAACAACCTGCAAAGCTGACTTAAGGTGGTGGAAACCTTTATTGTGGTCACCAACTATTGTTGCACCGAACAAGATCAATTTTTTATCCTGCGGCAACCCCAGGAGTTCGCGGGCAACCCCTTTATTCACTTGTTTGTAACGACTCAAGTCCAATCCATTGGGGATTACTTCGACGCGTGCTTCCCGGAACAGGGAGCTTGCCTTGACACAATCGCCCATCCAATGACTTGGCGCAACTATGGTCAAGTTCAACCCCTGCCAGGATTTCGCTTTTAGATTCCATTCCCAGCGCGTTAAATCGTAGTCTCTTTTAGAGCCAAGTTGTGGACAGGCGCCGCAAGAGTTGCAATAGCGCATACACTTACCCGGGAGGTTACATCCGCCTGTAAAAGCCCATGAATCGTGCATCGTCCACACTAAAGGCCGGTTAAATTTTCGTAGCGCCGTTACGGGCACAAATCCACAGCAGATCCAATGCAGATGCACCAGATCAGGAGCGATCCCCTCAATGGAGCCATGAATATTGCTGGGCGCCCAGGATACCCCCCACGAACTCTGCTGACGGTTGGGGTAAAACTTCAAGGGCAAGAGATCAAGGTAGGTGCACAGCTTGTTGATCGCTATTCCAGGTAATCCCTGTGAACCTGTTACGGTCGAATCCTGGCTCGTTTTGTACTGGACAAGCATCCGCGAATTGACATCTATACTTTGCAACCCTTTATGCAGACGATACGCGGCACGTCCAGCGCCTCCTTCAATATCGTAAGTGCTGATGTGGGCAATGCGCATAGACTTTTATCCTACACTAAAGATAGCTTTAAAAGCAATGAACAGGAGTCTTTCAATCGCTCTTTTGAGTGATTTCTCATATAACCTTCGTAATCCGGCCCAATGCTCTCGTCATCCGCCATACCTGTGGCAAGCTGGCGAATTGCCCTAATGCAGGCATCGACATCATCTTGCTTGATCACTTTCCCCAGCCTGAATTTTCGGACCCTTTCTGCCATGCAAAAACCATCACTGACTATAATGGCTTTTTTAAAACTAGCCGCTTTTGTCAGCAAATTACTGCTGTGATAAAACTTTTGATATGCGGCAAAGACAATATCGCTTGCGCAAACCAGCGCGTTAAAAGAAGGCTCATCAGGAATAAATCCTAAATGGAAAAAACAATTAGATGGACAGGAGGCAATGAAGTTTTCGATATGGTCCAATTCTTTCCTTGTGAAGGTATACTTGTAAAAAACCCCGGCAAAGACAAAAAACAATCCCTCGTCCACAAGTTTTTTTGCAACTTCAACTAACATCAGCGTTCCTTTTCGCTTGTCAATACATCCGAAAAGGCCAACGATCTTCCTGCCTCTAGCTCTCTCCTTTATTTGTCCCACGACAGGATAATTCATATCTGGAGCCGATAAATCTGCAAAATCAGGAAAGGAGATTACTGGCTTGGCGAGTTCCCTTTCGAGTGTCTCTTTGACGCCCTCGTCAAGTAAGGCAACTGATTTGCAGCCGGAACTAAATAATGGAGCGTCACGCACTGGGGTCGGTACCCGCAAGCGCTCCGGAGCAAAATAAAGACCAGACCAGACATATGGGAAAACAGCGTCCACAATCCAAGGTTTAAGATGTTTGGCAAAGTACCCATCTAGATAAGTAAAAAACACCAAGTCAGGCAAAATACCGGTATTTGCCGCTGCCTTCTTTATTGCCAAGGCAGCAGCCTTCCACTGTCTTGTAGTTTTGACCACCCCGGGAAGGAAAGGCTGACATATCGGCTCCGTATACTCATATGGGCAAAAGCGCCCAGCCATTTCCCCACAATTCTCTGTTATCCAGTCACCAACTTCAACGGGATTCGGACAGAAGACAACAACGTTATAGCCCAATTCCAGTATTGTTTCAGTAAGCAACTTAACGTATGTCGGGTGATGTCCGGTCCAGACTCCGTCAATCAATGCGATGATTTTAGTCATGAAACTCCTGGCGGACCCTTTCCGAACCGGATTCAAAACCAATGTTCAGGAATGAGAATTTCGGCTTGATTCAGCGTCTCAAACAGTGCTTCATTCGCCACTATCCTCTTACCAAAGCGAGATTTGTGCCGAAACGGATTGGCTTCATACGGGTAGCATTGAATGCCGCAAGATGGCAGCAGAGATCATAGGTATAGTTTAGGTTAGGTTAGCCCCCAAGATCTCCACTTAAAGATAAACTTGGTTTATATCAGTTTAAACCATCGCCTCGTGGATCGTCTCTTAGGCTTAATAAATTTATAAAATAATACCCACACTATATCTAATAAACTTATAGATACAGCTTTTTTTGTATAATTACTTAGCCAGAGAGATGGCAATAGAAATTTTCGCCCTTCATAGTACTCACGTCTCCACTCAAAAGCATAAACTTTACCTGTTGTATTGACATTCAAGTACTGTTCTGCAAACCAGATTCTGGCCTGCCTATAGCATCTATTAATATAATTCGATTTGTCACTTATGGTAATAGATCCTTCATGCTTTCTAAAGAAAGAAAGCGGTTTAGAAACAAATGCTATTTGCGCGTATTCTTTAGCAACGAGCAAATATATTAAAAGATCTGGACCTGCACCATGCTCATAAAAATTTTTGATTGTTGGAGATGGTATTTCTTCCACTAGATTTTTTCTCAGGTCATCAGTCCTGAAAATGGCACATCCTGGAGAATATGGAACATTACCTGCAAACAATGACTCCTGGATAAAGTATGAAGAAGGCAATTTCCCCGTCTTCTCTGCTAATCCATACTGCTCTTGCCCTGTCCAAGGTTCTGTACCCATTATCGCTAGAGTAAAAACAAAACCTACTTCTTCATCACATAAAAAAGGAAGCGTTTTTTCTAAAAAAAGGGGATCAATAAGGTCATCTGAAAAAAGGATCTTACCAAAACAACCTCTTGCTTCATCAATGCAACGCTGCCAATTTCGGACAGGGCCGATGTTGGTTTCATTACGAAAGATTCGAATGCGCGAGTCCTGTCGGGCGAACGTTTTACATACTTCCCAAGTCTTGTCTGTACTGGCATTGTCAACCACAATGACTTCAATATCAGTTATGGTTTGTTCAATTGCAGACTGGATGCAAGGCCCAATAAAGGACTCTCTATTATAAACTGGTATCAGTATGCTAACTCTTGGGATAATCATTTCAATAACAACAGTCCTTTTCTGCAGATGACGGAGTTAATATTTTTGCTGCAAGTGAAGTTTGTCTTATTATTAGTTCCTTATTCCACGGCACTCAAGGCTACCCTTTTTCTACGCAGAACACACCAAGGAAGTACCCAGGCTGCCGTCAGCGAGAACGAGGCGATAAGGGCATAAACTATTCCTGCCACTCCGAACCTGGGAGCTAGGGATACCTGGAGGAGTACAGTAATGACCGCCTGGGCCGGGATATAGATGACAAAGGGACGCAGGTAGCTCATGCTCTGCAGAACCATGGCAAAGGTATCGCTCCAGATGCGTATTACGTTATAGCCACCCATAATGACAATAAACAGTACCGGAACCATAACCGCCTTACCCGGCGCAAGGAGGTGAATCAACTCTGGCATAAAGAAAGCAAGCAGCAGGGTCGCTCCTGAAAGGAGCAGCACTCCCATGACAATATATTGCTTCACGTAGCCCATCACCACATGCCAGTCATTCCGGGCCACCGCTTCAGCACAAACCGGCCATACAGCAATCAGAAGGGCTGTGTAAATAAAATAAATCAGTCCGAATATTTTAGATGTCAGGTTGTAGACGACAATTTCATTGGCCGGTAAAAAACGCGCCATCACCAAATAGTCCACCTGGAGCACCCCTGCCGCCATGATAGCGGAAAGCCAGAATTTAAGCCCCCGTTTCATCAATGGCCACAATATCTCCCGCTTGACAGAACTGCTCCGCTGCAGACTTCCTGTAAACTGCAGCAGGAATGCCACAGCAGGAAGCATCCCTGCGGGCCCAAATGCGGCGACAAGGCTCCAATACAACTTGTGTTCAAGTGGGCTCCGCGCCACAAAAACAATCGCAGCAAAACTGATAAGAGACGCTACAGCCGGCACTACGTTTGCCAAATATCCTTTTTGCTCGGCGTACCATATCCGATAGGCAATCCCGCCGAAACAGGTCGCTATCGATATCACTCCTGTGATGAAAAAATGTCGTGCCTTTTCAGCATCGTTTAGGAACGGAAACCCCTTTAAGATGAGCGGCGCCAAGAAGGGACTGGCGAAGAACAGGAATAAAATGCTTAGTAACATGAGAAAGATGGCGATGACCCCCGCCATCGCAATGAAATCCTCGTAGGGTTGCTTCCCTGCCCGCCGTTCGGAAATATGGTTCTGCAGGCTCGTGCCAACCCCCATGTCTGCCAAGAGGTACCATCCCTGTAAGCCCCCCAACACTGCATAGAGGGCATACTGTTCCGTACCAAGACCTTGAATCAATATACGAATACTAAACAGCCCCACCACCGCCGTTACCAGACGGCTGATCCATGCACTAGCCGCAACCAGCAGATGGGAAGGTATGCGGTTCAAGATTCCCGGTTTAGCATTGACGGTCAAAGATGTCACCTACCCACTCTACCATCCGCCCGACCCCTTCGCGGGCGCTCACCTGCGGCTCCCATCCGAGCATGCGCTTCGCCTTCGCTATATCCGCGACAAAGAGCCGCTGATCGCTCTCCCGCGGCGGCAGCTTCCTGTAATCGAGCTTGACGCCAGTCAATTCTTCAAGAAGGGCGAACAATTCAAGCAGAGAGAGGCTGTTGTGAATCCCGCCACCGATATTGAATGCTTGCCCCTTTGAGATATCGATGCGCTCCAACACAGAGAAGTAGAGACGGGCCATGTCGTCGGCATGGAGCACGTCGCGCACCTGTTTGCCATTGCCGGAAATGGTGAACGGCTCCTTGAGCACGCCGTTTTTGCTTTCCACGGCCTTCTGGCAGAACCAGCCGATCCATCCCTGGTCGTATGTTGCAAACTGCCTGCCGCCGTACATGGATGAGTGGCGGAAAACCGCTGTTTTCAGCCCGAAGATCCTGGCGTAGTCAAGCATATACTGATCAGCGGCACCCTTGGAACAGCCGTAGGGTGAATGGAAATCCAGCTGGGTGGTTTCGTCAAAGCCGACGGGCCTTTCAATGCACTCGTAGCGCGTTTCCGTTTCCCGGTAGGAGTACTGCTCCAGATCGCCGTAGACCTTGTTGGTGGACGAATAGATGACGGCCGCCTGTGGGTTAAACTGACGGACTGCTTCCAGAAGGTTGTGCGTCCCCAGCACATTCACCTCAAAATCCATGCGCGGATTGGCGATGGATGTGGTCATGGCAACCTGACCGGCCAGGTGGAAAATGGCATCGGGTCTGAACTCCTGCACCAGCCTGCTCACGTCGTTCTGGTTACGGATGTCGCCATGGACAAATCGGAACGTTCCCCGGCTTTTCAGCCAGCGGAGGTTCTCCAGGGAACCATCCCGATACAGACTGTCAAACACTGCCAGGTCATAACCACCACTTGTCAAAGCATGGGCTGCCAGGTTGCTGCCAAGAAACCCGCAGCCACCGGTAATTAATAGCTTCATCAATGCGTTCCTTTCGCGCCCCGACGGGACACCTCTTCTTCGATGGTTTTCCTGAGACCGTCGGCCAGGCCGACCTTGCACGACCAGCCGAGCGCCACGAGACTGCTGATATCCGCGTGAGACTCCATGACCTCATTGTCCCGATAGGGAAGCGCCCCAAAATTCAAATGAGTATTGGAACCAGTGAGACGGTGGACGGTCTCCACCAGCTCGCGTAAGCCAATAGCCTCGCCCGACCCTAAATCGTATTCCTGGAATGCCTGCCCACTGCCGGAATTATTTTTCAGCAACAGCAGATACGCAGCAACCACGTCATCGATATGGATAAAATCACGCCTCTGCGCGCCGGCAGTAAGGGGTAATTCAGGCGCGTTATCCAAACAGCTATCGATGACATGGGTGAGGAACTTGGATGCATCGTCCCCTGCTCCATAAAAATGCTCCAGCTCAATATTCACGAAGCGTATCCGCCCTTGACCGGCAAATAACCGCCCCCAATCCGCAAACTGTTTTTTCGCCAGGGAATACGGATTCAGAAACCTGTCAAGACTGGTGTCCGTATTGAAAAAGGTATCCGTGGCAAAAGATGCGGCCGTTTCCAGAAGCCGTAACGGGAATGCAGCATTGGCCTCAAAAATCTCACTAACGCTTTCGCCGCTGCGGCCATAACATGTTGCGGTATGGATAACAGAATCGATTTTGCTCTGTTCTTCAAACGGTTCTTCCAAGCTGCAGAGGTCCAGGTCGTAGGAGGTGAGTCGGGGCAAGATGTCGGCAACGCGTCCGGTGTCGGAGAAGCTCCGCTTCAATATAATCACCTGATGACCCTCGTTAAGAAGGGCCTTTACAAGATGGCTTCCAAGAAAACCTGTCGCACCGGTAACAAGGATTTTCATCTCTTACAAAACCCTCGCAGCGTTGCAATCATGAACTCCACCATCTCCCCGGTCATACCCGGATAAACCCCGATCCAGAAGGTGTCGTGCATTATTCTGTCGGTATTCTCCAGGTTACCGACGACCCGATACCCTTTCCCTTCTTCCCGCATCTCATCGAAACAGGGGTGCTTAATCAGGTTGCCGGCAAAGAGCATCCGGGTCTGGATGCCTTTGGACTCCAGGTGGCTGACGATCTCATCCCTGGTGAAACCGGCGTCTTCGCGCACGGTGAGCAGGAAGCCGAACCAACTCGGGTCAGAATCCGGCGTCGGCTCCGGGAGAATGAACCTGTCGGCAAGCTTTGCCAAACCTTCCCGCAACAGCCGCCAGTTCTTCTTCCGCGCTTCGATGAAGCCGGGTAGCTTCTCCAGTTGAGCGACTCCGATGGCCGCCTGCATGTCGGTCACCTTCAGGTTGTAGCCAAAGTGGGAATAAACGTATTTATGGTCGTAGCCGTAGGGGAGCTCGCCGAACTTTTGGGTGAAGCGGTTGCCGCAGGTGTTATCGCGGCCCGACGGGCACCAGCAGTCGCGACCCCAGTCGCGGAATGACTCCACCAGTCGCTTGAGGGTGGTGTCGTCGGTATAGACCGCCCCCCCCTCCCCCATGGTCATATGGTGGGGGGGATAAAAACTGGAGGTGCCCAGATGGCCGATGGTGCCGGTATAACGCCATTCGCCGTTGTGGAGATAGCGCGAGCCGAGCGCATCGCAGTTGTCCTCGATCAGCCAGAGATTGTGCCGGTCACAAAAAGCCTTGACCGCCTTGAGATCGAAGGGATTACCCAGGGTATGGGCCAGCATCACCGCTTTGGTGCGGTCGGAAAGGGCAGCCTCCAGTTGGGTGCTGTCCGCATTGTAGGTGGGAAACTGCACATCAATAAAGACCGGCACTGCACCGTACTGGATAACCGGCGCAACGGTGGTGGGAAAGCCGGCAGCCACGGTAATCACCTCGTCTCCCCGTTTTATCCGTCGCGCCCCCAGCTTCGGCGAAGTAAGCGCCATGAATGCCAGCAGGTTGGCGGAGGAACCGGAATTGGTCAGTGAGCAGTGCTGAACGCCAAGGAATTCGGCGAATTCCTTTTCGAATTTCTCCGCGTATCTGCCGGTGGTAAGCCAAAAATCGAGGGAGGAATCAATCAGACTGGCAATTTCCCTTTCATCAAAAACCCGGCCGGCATAGGGTATGCGATTTCCCGGGATGAACGGCTTATCGCCTTTATGCCTGAACTCATAATACCTGAGTGCAGCCTGAATAGCCTGCTCCCGCAACTCTTTTTCCTGTTTTTTGGCGTCGTCCACACTATACCTCTAACTTAACCCTTAAATATCAACATTATTAACGGCTATACCGTCAGGTATTCCTCCATCTGCTTGAGACAGGCCTCCCGCAGGTCCCGTTTTTCCCGATAGGCCTCCGTCCACTCAACGATGCTGTCCAGCGACCGCTCAAGGCCCCATCGCTGCCGCCACCCCAGTTCAGCCCTTGCCTTGGAGCAGTCGAGCTTCAGGAAGTGGGCCTCGTGGGGATGGTCGCCCATGTCCAGCTCATATGCTGCGCCTTCACCCCACCGGGCGCAGAGCCTCTCCACAATCCACTCAACAGGCCTGGCGTCTTCGTCATGGGGGCCGAAGTTCCACCCGGAAGCAAAAGCAGGACCTTCCTCATAGAGCCGCTGCGCCAGGAGCAGGTAGCCGGAAAGGGGTTCAAGGACATGCTGCCAGGGGCGGATGGCGTGCGGATTCCTGATCAGAATCTTTTCGCCACTCAACAGCGACTTGACGCAGTCTGGAATGAGCCGGTCAACTGCCCAGTCGCCGCCGCCGATGACATTGCCGGCCCGGGCAGTTGCCACGGCTGCGCCGTGGCGTTGAGTGGCTGAACTGTTGAGTTGTTGATTGACAAAATACGACGAGCGATAGGCGGCTGTCACCAACTCCGAACACCCCTTGCTGTTGGAGTAGGGGTCATACCCCCCCATCGGCTCGTTTTCCCGGTACCCCCAGATCCATTCACGGTTTTCGTAGCACTTGTCGGTGGTCACGTTGACCACCGCCTTTACGCGGGGGCAGCTGCGCACCGCTTCCAGCAGGTGAACGGTCCCCATGACGTTGACGGCGTAGGTCTCCACCGGGATTTTGTACGAGTCCCGCACAAGAGGTTGGGCCGCCATGTGGATGACGATATCGGGAGAGGCCTTGACCATCTCCGACTTCAGCCGGTCACCGTCCCGCACATCGGCAATGGTCGAGGCAACAAGATCGTTGATGCCGCACAACTCAAACAGGCTCGGCTCCGTCGGCGGCGCCAGCGCATAGCCAGTCACCTCTGCCCCGAGGGAATGGAGCCACAAAGAAAGCCACGAACCCTTGAAACCTGTATGGCCGGTGAGGAAGATTTTTTTGCCTTTCCAGAACTCCATATCATTCATACATTTTCCGTTTTTGCCATTGAAGATATAAGGCCTTTCACCACCGACCGCCGACTGCCGCCCCCCGACCGTCTTCTCTACCAGATTTTCCACGGCGCTCGGCCGCTGGTCCAAAGCTCCTCCAGGTGCATCTTGTCCCGTAGCGTATCCATCGGCTGCCAGAACCCCGAGTGCTTATAGGCCGCCAGCTGGCTGTCGCGCGACAATCCCTCGAGCGGTTCCTTTTCGAAGACCGTTGCGTCTCCCGCAATACGATCGAGCACCTGCGGCTCAAGGACAAAGAAACCGCCGTTGATCCATGAGCCGTCACCAGCCGGCTTTTCCTGGAATGCCGTCACATTGTTCGCGCCGTCAATGCTCAAGGCGCCGAAGCGGCCGGACGGCTGGGTGGAGGTAACGGTCGCCAGCTTGCCGTGGCGTTTGTGAAAATCAATCAGCTTGGAAATATCAACGTCCGCAACCCCATCGCCGTAGGTCAGCATGAAGGTTTCATCTGCCACATAGGGGGCAATGCGTTTTACCCTGCCGCCGGTCATCGACTCCATGCCGGTATCCACGAGGGTCACCCGCCACGGTTCGGCCTTTTTCTGGTGGACCTCCATGGAATTAGTGCGCATATCGAAGGTAACGTCGCTCATGTGGAGAAAATAGTTGGAAAAGTACTCTTTGATCACGTACCCCTTGAAGCCCAGGCAGATGACGAAGTCGTTGAAACCGTAGTGGGAGTAGATCTTCATTATATGCCAGAGGATCGGCTTGCCGCCTATCTCCACCATCGGCTTCGGCCTTATTACCGTCTCTTCGCTGAGTCTGGTTCCCAGACCGCCTGCCAGAATGACTACTTTCATGGTACGCGCTCCTCTTTTTCGTCTGCATAGTATCGGACACTTCTCCGCTGCCCACAATCACTTATTCTTAGGCCCGTCGGCATGGTATATCATCCCGGGATCGACCCCCAGCCGCAGCAACTCCTGCCGCAACGCAGCCCCCCTTTTCAACGAGGTAACGACAATCCGGTGATTGCCGGACAGAAGCCCCATCGCCAAGGTGGCCACCGGCCTGTCGAAAAAGGTGCCGCCGGCTGCATCATCATCCATGACCGCCACGAGCTCAAGCCCCGTCTCCCCAAGGGAGAGGTAGGCGATCTCCGCCACCTCATCCACCCCGCAGAAGGCGACCTTTCTTATGCCTTGGGCGTGCAGCGAGCGGAACAGGACGAGGTAGTCCTGACGGGCGATGGTATAGAGACTGGAAAAATATCCAAGGTGCTGGTAGGCGAGACGGCTTTTTTCCGCGATCCCCTGGGGGGTCAGGAGGTAGGCGTAACGGTTTCTGGGAAAGTTTTTGACCCTGACGAACCCCTTGCCGACCAGGTTCTTCAGGTAGGAATTGACGAGACCCAAGGCAATGCCGAGCCTTCGGGACAGTTCCCGCTGGGAAATGGGTTCTTCCGTCGATATTTCCGCCATGAGCAGCAAGGCGCGGTAACTGTCCAGGGATTTTTCATCGATATCGTTCACAAAATGAACGATACATCAACCTGGAAAGATTAGCAATAAAAAATCTGGGAACTGGGAACTGGGAACTGGGAACTGGGAAGTCCATTACCGATCCCCGATCCCGGATCCCAGTTCACCGGTTTTCTTCAGTTTCTCGAACTCGTGACGCATGAGCGCATTATCCTGCACAAGGTCCTTCAGCTGGTCGGAGAGCCGGGAAATCTTGATGGAAAACTGCACCGCCAGCAGGATGAGGAAGATGATGGAGCCGAAGAAGAGCGTCGAAGTGGGGAGTTCGGCGCCGACAAGGTGGGTAAGGGCCACCAGCCAGTCGTACTTGATGACCAGGATGAACATGGTGAAGCTGGTGACGAGCCAGAGCACCGAATACTCCTCCCGCAGCCGTTTTTTGCGCACCATTTCGATGGTGAATACGAACACGAGAAGACTGACAACGAGGGCGAATATCTGCTGCTTTATCGGCATTTCCTACCTCCGATACAATTGACGGTTCCTGAGCAGGGTAACGACTATGGAAAGACACATCTTGAACATGTAATAAAGCGGTTTGAAACCGCTGTGCATGGTCTTCCCCGCAGCATTGGCAAACATGCGCACCGGAATTTCCCTGATCCTGAATCCGGCCAGGTTCAGGGTTATCAGCATATCCGCATCGGGATAATCGCAGGGAAAGACGTCGGTGGTGAAAAACCGCATGACGTCGCGGTTAAAGGCCTGGTAGCCGGAAGTGGGGTCGGATATGGTCCGGCCGATCAGGGAGGAGACCAGTTTGCGAAAGAAGAGTATCCCCAGCCGGCGGGAAAAGGATGGACGGTAGCTTTCCACCCCCAGAAAACGCGAACCGACGACAAAATCCGTGTCTCCGGCTACAACCGGCCTCATCAGCTCGGGGATGAATGCCGGGTCATGCTGGCCGTCGCCGTCGATCTGCACCAGGAAGTCGTAACCCTTGGCGTAAGCGAACTTGTAAGCGGTCTGGATCGTCACGCCATATCCCATGTTGAACGAGTGTGAAACGACGATGGCTCCTGCCGCCGCGGCTTCCCGGGCAGTGCTGTCTTTGGAGCCGTCATTCACCACCAGGATATCGAAATCGGGGACAACGCGCCGCACGTTTTCGATGACACGGGCAATCACCCCCCCCTCGTTGTAGGCAGGTATCACGACAATGGTTTTGGACATTCAGAAACCTTTTTTCAATCCGGGAACTGGGAACTGGGAACTGGGTTTTTACCGATCCCCGACCCCAGATCCCCGTTCACTGACTTCAGCAGCTTTGCGGCAAACTCCGGATTCAGCGACTTAAGGATTACATATTGGTCGGTGGCCTTCTGCGTCTCCTTGCTCGCCGCATAGGCCAAGCCCAGATTATAGTGGGCCTCGCTCAGGCGTGGATTCATGGCAATGGATTTTTCATAATTATCTATGGAGTCAGCAAGCTGTCCCATGGAATCATAGGCCAATCCAAGGTTGTTATAGCCGAGGGCAAACCATTCGTTCTGGTATGCGGCGTTCATGCCCATGCTCGCATCAAACAACTCATAGGTCGGGCTGTAACGGCCGGCATAGGTCCCGAGCTGGCCAAGCGCTATGCCGATATTGTTCCACGCATCGGGATGCCCCGGAGAAATGCCTATGGAGCGGATCAACGCAGGTATCGCCTTTTTCGGCTGATGCTTCTTCAAATAGGCATAGGCCAGGTTGTTCCACGGCCGCGACTTGTCGGGGGACTTTGCCGCCACATCCTGCCAGAGGGTCGTCTCGTCCTGCCAGACCATGTTGCGCCTGAAGGTTGCCGTTGCAAGGGAGACGGCGACCAGCAGCAGGGCGATGAATGCTATTCCGGCAATCTGTGGCCTCCGCACAGCCAATCGGTCCACCGCCAGCACCACGGCCGTTGACAGCGCCATGAAAAATCCGATCGACGGCAGGTAGACCCTGTGCTCGAAGATAACGTCAACGATCGGGATGACGCTCGACTCAACCGCCAGGGCGATGAAAAACCAGAAAATGCCGAAGGCTGTGAGGCGGTAAACGGCGGTCGGCGGTCGGTGGTCGGTGGTCGATGGTTGATGGTAAAAGGCGGTCGGAGGTCGGTGGTCGGTGGTCGATGGTGAACTATCCAACGTAGAACGTAGAACGTAGAACGTAGAACGATAAACAAAATAAATCCCCACGCCGAAGATCGCCAGCAGCAGCAGGAAAGAGAGGAACACAGGGGCATTGAAAAAGGAGTGGGCCACCGGAAAGTCATGGTCAAGGTTCTGCCCTACCGGGAAAAACAGCAGCCTGAGATAGGTGACGATCACCCGGAACTGGGTGAAGAGATAGTCAAGCCGTGGCATCTCCGTCTGGACCATGGTTGCCGCCTCCAGCCTCCCCAGGAGCTGTCCCGCCCCGGAGGAGCCGAGCATGCTCAAAGGGATGATGGCCAGGGTGAGGAGAAATGCACCGATGAACATGACCCGCTTGGCGATGCTCCCCCTGAAAAACATGAACTCGTAAAGAATCACCGTGAACGGCAGGGTAAAGGCGATCTCCTTGGTTTTCATGGCAAGGACCGCCGTTAAGAGCGACAGGAGATAGCAGGCTGCGGCAAACAGCTTTCCCCGCCGGCCGCCCCCCCCCTGCTCCAACCGCGCCATGATGTAGAGGACGAGGGAACCAATGTAGAACATGGCTGCAAGTGAAGTGAAGCGCTGGACAATGTAGGTTACCGCCTGGGTCTGGAGCGGATGGGCAACGAAGAGGAGCGCCGCAAACAGCGCAATCGGTCCGCTGAAGCGCCCCCTCTCCCCCTCTTCCGCCGGAGCGAGCAACGGGGTCCTGAAAGTGAGGGTCACCAGGGTATAGACAAGGAGGGCGGTCGCAAGATGGATCGCCAGATTGACCAGATGATAGCCGAAGACATCGAGACCGTTCAGCCGGTAATTGACGGCAAAGGTGAAGTCCCCCACCGCCCGGCTCCCCTTGACGGCGAAGGGGTCGGCGAACGGATCCACGTTTCTCACGACCGGGTTGCCGAGGATGTTGGCAATATCGTCGAAGTTGAAGGTGGCGGTGAAGGTGTTGGAGTAGGCCAGAAGCCCAAGGGAGATAACGAGGAGAAGATGAAGCACGGTCGCAAACCGCGTCCGCCGGTAAACAAAGTCACTGAATCTGCTTGTCATGGATAGAGAGTTCACCCGGAAATCCTGTCAGAATTGAAGGTAATGATCATTTGAAAATAGCAAAAAACTATTTTTGCCACGAATAACACGAAAAGCATCTAATGTATAGGCCCTTTTTGGCGGTCGGCGGTCGGCGGTCGGCGGTCGGAAGTCAACCCATAGGACTACAGTCGGCGGTCGGCGGTCGGAAGTCAACCCATCGACCATCGACCATCGACCATCGACCATCGACCACCGACCACCGACCACCGACCACCGACCGCCGACCGCCTCTCATCTATCCAGCAATTCCTTGAAAGACATCCGGTATCGCTGCAACAGGCGGGCCATCTCCCTGCCTGAGATTCTCCTCTTTTCCATCACCAGCGCCCGTTTTTTCAGCATGGCCGGCGCACCGCACAGTGCGTCCCTGGTCCCTTTGGCGATCGCCTTGAGCAGGGCATTGCGGGAGCCGCTTGCAAGGAATTCCCCACCGGAGCCGCTGGCGAAAATGACCGCCCGCGCCTGCTCCAGGTAGCGGACCAGGGTGAAAAACGGAACCAGCAGCAGCATAGCGAGGGGAAAGCACTTCAACGCCACCCAGTAATGGTTACGTTCCACCAGATAGAGCTTGAACGGCGAAAAGACCCCGCCGGTCCTGGAATACTTGTGATAGACCACCGCCTGCGTGGCGAGGAGCGCTTGCCACCCCGCCAGCCTGCACCTTAGCCCCAGGTCGGTATCCTCGGCATAGGCGAAAAAATCGTCGTCGAAGAAACCGGTCTCGTCCAGCATTGTCCGCCGGTAGAGGGCAACGCAGGCGCTGGGGAAGAGGATCTCCTCAACCTCTGCCATATTCATGGTTGAATAGCGCTTGAGGCGGAACCTCCCGCGGGACATGCCGTCGCGGCAGACGCCATGGCCGAGGGAATCGATCCGGTCCGGCTCGTCAAATGAACAGATCCGGCTCCCCACCATCCCCACCCGCGGGTCGCTGTCCGCCACGGCAACAATGGTTGCCAGCCAGTTTTCATCAGCCCTGGTATCGTTGTTGAGGGCAACGATATACTCGCCCGAGGCATGGGTAAGGCCGACGTTGTTGCCGGTGGCAAAGCCGGTGTTTTCCTTGAGCTCGACGAGCTTCACCCAGGGGTAGCGCTCACGGAGAAACCCTACAGACCCGTCGGAAGAGCCGTTATCGACGATGATCACCTCGAAGTCCTGGAAGCTCTGGGCCGACAGGCTGTCCAGGCAGACAGCCAGGTGCTCCAGGCCGTTCCAGTTGACGATTATTATGGAGACTCTCATTCTTGACGCCCTGCCGACGTGTAAGCCCTTTCCAGGCGGTCGATCACCGCATCCAGACTGTAGTTCTCTTGAACAAAGGCGCGGCCATTCCTTGCCAGTCGCAACCCCAGACCCTGGTCGGTCAGCAACAGAATTACCCCCTCAGCAAAAGTAGTCGGATCGTCGGCCACGAGGAGGTCACGTCCCGGAACCGCGTTGATCCCCTCATTGCCGTAAGTAGTTGTGACAACTGGCGTGCCTGCTGCCAAGGCATCAAGGATTTTGACGATTATGCCCCCTCCTGTCAGAATCGGCGCGACAAATACCTCCGCTTCCTTGTAGCACATGTCTATGTCATCCACAAAACCGGGCACCTCCACCAATGGGTCGTGCTCCGCAAGGGCCGTCAATTCTTCGGGGGGACCGTATCCGGCGATGATGAACCGTGCGTCAGGGATATGCCGCCTGACCAGCGGCAGGACCTCGCGATAGAAGTAGAGCGCCGCATCCACATTGAGCCGGCGATACTTGTAAGATGCGAGAAAAAGGATAGTATGGGGACGGCGGGGATACTCCTTCTCCGTGATGTCCATACCGGCAGGATGGGGAACAACCGTCACTCTCAACCCGGGTTGCATGGCAAGCAGATATTCCCGGTCGTTTTCGGAACGGGTGAAAATCGTGTGGCATTTTTTCATGATCCAGCGTTCAGCGTATTTGACCAATAGATAGAGGAGCAGGCCGGTAACCTTTCCAGCCCCCTTTGCCTGCCCCATCCCCCGCTCAACCGGCTTGGTCATCACATCATGGGCATCGAGAAACAGAGGCGTTTTGCCTCCCCTGATCAGGAGCGCGGCTGGGACCCATTCCACTTGGACCAGATCAAATGCCCCGTCCTCCACCAGCCGATTGGCATAACGACTGAATCCCAGGTAATTGAAAAGCAGCTTCACATTATGCGCCATGTTACGTTTCGCAACTGACGGATAGAAATAAGGATAGATTCCCCTGCAGTATGGTCTGAGTTCGTCAAGTGAGTCCCGTTCCCCCTCCTCGAGCCTGGTGGCCAGGTAAACCTCGTGGCGCAGCGAGAGATGCCTGATTATTTCGTACACATAACGTCCCCCGGCATGATACGCCTTCTCCTGGGGGAGAAACAGGCTGACAATCAAAATCTTCACAGTTGGTGATTTCCTTTGCAATCGTCAAGCAACGCGAGATGAGAATGAAACAGTGCCATGATTCTGTCCGCAGTGATGGTGGAATTGTCAGCATCCGGGCGATAACTGCAGTAATCACCGGCAAGGGAAATAAGTTTCAGGCCAGTACCGAAGGTGCCGATCTCAGCCGCCGAAGTGGGCGCATAGAAGCTAAGATTTTTTGCCCCCTGCGCTATAGCCAGATGGAGCGCCAGACTATCGCTGGTGATAATGTAATCACAGCATTTGATTAAAGCAGCGAACTCAAGGAGCGAGTTGGAGCTTCCCGTGTCCATGAGCCGTTCAGACTTCACTGACTGACGGATCAAACGGTGCCGCTCTTCCTCTTCCGGGCCGCCGAAAAGATAGACCTTGGTTTTCTTCCCATTTACCTGCTGTGCCAGCAGCCTTTCTATCAATTTCACCGTCTCTGCAACGGGTAGTTGTTTTGATATCCATCGCTTACCTGCACCACTGTTGATGCCGATATTGCAGGATGAACGCGGGAACAGCCTCGCTGACCGCTCTTCGATATCAGATGCATTGAAAAATTCCGCAGTCTCAATGGGAATGCCGAGCATATCGGCAAAAATCTCGTTGTGCTCCCGGCAATTTTCTCTCTTCAGGGCGTCTGCCCGTTCCTTGCCAAAACGTGAGATCAATCCCATATCGAACCACTCGGCTCCCTTATCGGTATAAACGGGTCGTCCTTCACACAGACTTGCGCCGATCAGCTGTGCATAACGTAGCCTCTGAAGCAGCCTCAGGATCTCCACCTCCTCATCCAGGGAAATGACGAGGTCAAAAGAAAGCGAGGTGGCGACTCCCTCCAGCTCAGCGGGAGTGATGATCCGGGAGATATGGGGATTGTAGCGCAGCAGGTCTACCGAAGAAGGGGCTGTCAGCCAGTAGATAACCGCTTTACCGTATTTGCGGCGCAGTCCGGGAAGGATGTATGATGTCCTTATGACATCACCGAGCGCGCCGAGCTTGACAATCAGAATGTTCATATCTCATCCGAAAGTATTTTCATAGCCACTCGTACTCTTTGGCGATAAATTTCTTAAGATACACGGTTCTGGCTTTCTGCAGCACCGCCCTGCCAAAAAGCACGGCAATGATTTTTTGCAGCCAGAACAAGGTGAGGGTCTTGTAGTAGCTAAGCAAGAAGCCGGCGTGAAACCGGCTGACGGTCGGGAAATATGTGGCATTGATTTTCCTGCCTTCAGCCAATGACTCCGTATAATTCATGCTCGTCAACCCGGTATCCCGGTAATTAACCAGGAACTCATCCAAGTGGACATACGCGACACCGTTATGTATCGAACGGAGCAGGAATTCATAATCGGCAGCAAACCTGTAGTTGAGGCTGTAGCTGCCGATCTGACGATAAATTTCCTTCGCCACGAACATGGCCTGATGGCACAGGGGCATGCCAAGCCAGTAACGCATATGGGGATATGATTTGTATTTAAGGTGCAGGTCTTCCTGCAGCACATAATTATTGGTATAAAGTATGGAGGGAGAACCAGCAGCGCCATAACTATCGGCCACTCGTTGCAACGCGTTCAGCTCATAATAGTCATCCGCGTTCAACAACCCGATCAAGTCACCCCGGGCCAGGTCAATCCCTTTGTTCATGGCCTCATAAATGCCGTTATCCGCCTCACTGCGCCAGTAATCGATCCGAGCATCGTATTTTTTTATGATATCCAGCGTTCCATCGCTGGAGCCGCCATCGATGATCAGGTATTCGACGTTGCCGTAACTCTGGGTGAGGACGCTGAGGATGGTTTGTTCCAGGTATCTTTCGCCGTTAAGGACAGCGGTCACGACCGTTATCAGCGGTTTATCGCCGCCGGAATCCTTGAAACAGCCTCTCGTCCTCAAGCCCCCTTCCATGGTTTGCATATTCACCATCACCTGGCACCACCCGCAGCCTTCTGATAAACCTCCAGGGTCTTACGCGCCGTATTTTCCCAGTCAAACAGTTTCACCCTCTGCAACCCCTTAACCCTCAACTGCTCTCTGGCTCCTTCGTCATTCCAGACCATCCAGAGCTTGTCGGCCATATCCTCCGGAGAAAGGGGATCGAACTGAATCCCGGCATCACCAGCCACCTCGGGAACGGATGTCGCCGTGGAGCATACTAGCGGACAACCGCAGGCCATGGCCTCCACCAGCGGAATGCCGAACCCCTCGAAGAGCGAAGGGAAAACCATCAGCCGGGCAAGGTTGTAAAGGTACGGGAGTTCATCGGAAGGTAGATAGCCCAAGACCTTCACCGTAGCATCAAGACCGAGCCTGCCGACCTCCCCCTGGATTTCGCCGTGCGCCTGTTTGGCAATGCCGGTAAGGACGAGCTGGCCGTCAAAGCCGCGCCTCTCCTGCAAAATCTTCCAGGCCGCCAGGAGTGTCTTGTGATTCTTATGGGGCCAGCTCGCCGCCGGATAATAGGCAAACGGCCTTTCCAGGCCGTAGCGGAGCTTCAGCTCCGCCAGCCCCACGGCATCGTCAATTACCCGGAATTCGGCGCCGCAACCGGGATAAATCACGTCAATTTTCCCTGCATCAATCCCGTATTTTTCCACAAGACAGTCCTTAACATGCCGGGAAATGGCGATGATCCTGGTCGCCTTTTCAGCAGAAGGGCGGGATATCTGTTTACGGATGGCCAATTCGAGTTTTGAGAAAAACTGCGGGAAATATTCCTGCTGCATGTCAAGAAAGGTCAACACTGAGGGTATCTGGGACCACTGGGGGTTCAGGACAGTGAACGGATGATGAATGACATCGAGCTTTAGCCCTTTCAGTCGCAGGTTTACCAGATCCAGATGGATCATCTTTTTCAGCATGCCACGGATGAGCCAGTTGAGCGAGGGTTTGTCGTAATTGCAGAGCGTAACCCTGAACGAGTCGTTGGAGAGGGGGAACTCGCGGACCTTGCGTGCATCGCACAACAGGGCATAGCTGTTTTCCCTGTCCACCCGCTGCAGATGGTGAACGAGATTCCTGAAATATGTCTCCTGCCCCCCCATCTCGCCGGGAGAAAAATTCAGGGCGCTGATCCCTATATGCATGGTGTTTCAATTCCCGGTGTGGCGTTCATTATCAAAACCGTCTTTATCTCTCTTTTAAAGCAGAGCCATTATTGCGTTTATCAGCGTCCAATAGAAGTTTTAATTCCGAAAGGGTCAAGTCAACCTGCCGTGATTGTTCGGAAAACATCAAGCGTCTCACGGGCGCATTTTTCCCAGGTAAACAATTTTGCCCGTTCACGGCCTCTCTCAATGCAGGTTCTTCTCAACGCCTCGTCGCCAAGGAGACGGGCAATGCCCGCCGCAATGTCCTCAACCGAGTGGGGATAGACCAGCAGCGCGGAGTCACCGGCAACCTCCGGCAGACACGACGCATTCGATGACACCACCGGTACACCACAGGCCATGGCCTCCAGGAGCGGCAAGCCGAATCCTTCATAGAAACTGGGGAACACGAACAAGTCCGCCAGGTTATAGATGACCGGCAGATCCGTTTCGTCCACATAGCCGGTAAAATGGACCTTTTCCCCAAGACCAAGGGTGCGGATGAGTTCTTTCAGACCTTCGTTTTTCCAGCCGGAACCACCGGCAATCACCAGCGTATGACTGAAATCCGGACGAGCGCAGAGTTGCGCATAGGCCCGCATCAACCCATCGAGATTCTTGCGTGGCTGCACAGTGCCAACAAAGAGGATAAACCGGGAAGGCAGCCTGTAGCGGTCCCGCACTGTTGCCTGCAGGTCGGGATCAGGTAGCGGTTTGAATCCTTCATCCACACCAAGATAAATGACCCGGACCTTCTCTTCGGGGACATCAAGAAACCGCATGATATCCTTTTTGGTATTTTCAGAATCAGCAATAAGGAGATGGGCCTTTTTGGCCGCTTGCGGCAGCTCGTTCTTCAAATAGCCGATGTTTACCTCATCCACCGCATCCGGGAAATATTCATGGGCCATGTCATGGATGGTAAGCACGGTTTTGGCCGAGCCGGTAAAAACACCGCGGAAATTTGTCCCGAAAAAGATATCCGCATTGGCAATTTTGATCGATTTGCCAGTAACCTTTGCCTGCAAAAACAGCAGGAAGCGACAAACCGTGATAAAAGGAAATGGTGCCTTGAAGACTGTAAAGAATCTATTGTCGTCAGACAATTCATTGTCCAGCTTGATAGTGTTGTAAAACGGCGACCCACAGAGCGCATCAGTCAAATAATACTCATTTTCAGGGGCCATTTTTAAAAATTGCGTAAGCAAATGGTGGGTATAATAGCCAATTCCGGTTTTTTCAATCATTACCGGGATAGCGTCGACAACAATTTTCATGACTGCAACTCACTGTCCATCATCATCTGCACCACATCTTTCATTGCATACTTTGCCCGCCAGTCAAGTTCCTTGAAAGCCTTGGCAGGGTTCCCTTTGCCAACGGCAATGTCGGTCGGTCTTAGCAGAGACGGATCGGTAACCACATGCTCGCGCCAATCCAGCCCCACACACCTGAAGGTCTCGGCCACAAACTCTTCCAGGGAATGGGTCTCGCCCGTGGCGATGACGAAGTCATCCGGCGTCTCCTTTTGCAGCATGCGCCACATGGCATCCACATACTCCGGTGCCCATCCCCAGTCGCGGCAGATAGAGATGTTGCCCAGGTTGAGTTTTTCACCTCTTCCCGCTGCAATCCGGCAGGCAGCCGACACGATCTTTCTGGTGACGAACCGTTCGGGTCGCAGGGGGGACTCGTGATTGAACAGAATCCCCGAGCAGGCGAACAGGCCGTACGCCTCGCGGTAATTGGCCACTTCCCAGAAGGCGGTTGCCTTGGCCACCGCATAGGGGCTGCGGGGGCGGAACGGTGTTGTTTCATCGGCGGCAGCGCCGCCGGTATCGCCGAAAGATTCACTGGAACCGGCATTGTAAAACCTGATCGGGGTGTTCAGGAACCGGATCGCCTCCAGGATGTTGAGGGTCCCGACGCTGATGCTCTCCAGCGTCTCCACCGGCTGGTCAAAGGAGAGCCCGACCGAACTCTGACCGGCCAGGTTGTACAGCTCATCGGGCTTAATCCTGACCAAGGTCTGCAGGACGCTGCGGAAGTCATTGAGCGCCATGGATTCGACGTTTACCTGGGAACGTATCCCCAGTTTTTCCAGGTTGTAAAAGGTGGACATCTGCGCATCGCGCGCAGTGCCGTAGACTTCGTAGCCTTTACTCACCAAAAGTTGGGCGAGGTATGCGCCGTCTTGGCCGGATACGCCACAGATCAGGGCTTTTTTCATTATTCCATTTCCCTTCCTAACAACATTAGCTAAACAGTTCTTGCTGTCACAAAGAATCAATCAATAGTGTATTTATTTTTTTACCTATCGATTCCCAGGTATAATTATCGGACACTTTTTCAAACCCATTATTCCCCATCAATTTAGCTTTATTAGGATTATCAATAATAAATTTGATAGTATCACAGAGAGAATGCTTAGCTGCCAACAAGCCATTTATTCCATTGTCTACTAATTCTACAAAAGCAGGGCATTTCTCGTTCGCTATAACTGGTTTTTTCATCATCCACGCTTCAAGCACAACAATTCCAAAGCTCTCACTTTCACTCATATTTATTACACACATACATTCTTGAAGAGCTCCCAGAACCACTTTTCTTGCCTGCTCTCCTAAATAAATAGCTTCAGATTTTTCGATAGCTCTGCCATCCTCATTCTTCCCTATTAGCACTACCTCACACACCCTTTTTTCTTGATTCACCTTTTTTACTGCCTCAATAACACAGGAGTAATTTTTAGCTCCAGATTTCCTCCCTAGAACCAGTACAAACGGTAATTCAGAACCATAAAGTTCAGCAAAGGAAGCGCTATCAACATTTTCAAATTCTTCCTTAAACACCCCTCCACCTGGGACATCTCTAGTTTTAGCGTTAATTTTCTCATAGAAGAACGGGATTGACGCTTTTGGAGAAGTTATTACACTGTCAGCACGTTGTAACGCGGTATAATATGAATTCCAGTGATAGAATTCATCATCAAAATGGAAATGGGGCAATAAGACTACCGGTTTGCCATGTTTCTTTGCATAGTTCGTCGCCAGGATTGATGTTTTAAATGGAATGCTGTGCCCAAGCACAACATCGTAGTTTTTTATTTTTGCATCAAGCCATTCTTCTAGCTGCTTTGAATTTGGGCCTCGTGTGGTCTGGAAAAGGTTATCCACAGCAACATCTCTATGTCTTGCAATTTGGATCATCTCTGACACATATTCGTCTAAAAAAAACTCTCGAAGAAAATCACGATAGCATCTGTCAAACTTAATCTCCTTAGCAGTATTACTATTTTCTTTCAGGCATGCCATATGGAAGACTCGGATACCTAAAGGCCGTGGATCGACCTTCTCAACATAAACAGGGTCAATCAATAACTTGATAATCTTCGCGCCCTTCAATTCTAACCTAATGTCAAAAACACCCTTTTGCTTCTGATTGTAAACAAGTTTCTCATCCGCATAAATTTTCAACGATCGTTTTTTGGGACTTAATGCTGATATCAATATTTCATGAGCACCGTCCACAAAGACCAGCGCTTCATTACTCGACCAAATCTCCAAGCGCTCTTCCATTTTTTCTGGAAAATGCCACCCCCCCATAAGGAGTGGTTCAGTATAACGTCCAATATAACGGAGAGAACTTTCAACAAACTCTTTCATCCACACCATAAAGAGTTCTTTTGCATTCCGATACATTACAGAATTCGGCAGTTTATCCGTGGGAAATGTTGTTATTGACACATTATTTTCTTCTAGGAAATGATGTGAATCTACAGAGCTCGTAAATTCCGTTGAGAAGTGGAATTTATTATGAATATCATAAATGTCCGGAGCAACAAGGTGAATAAAGAAAGTACCCAGTGAATCAAGCTGTTTAATAACGTTTAACAAGTACACTTCCGCCCCGCCAAGGGGAGGGTCAGTGAACCGGTATGTCACCACCAAAAGCCTTTTTATGTCAGTATCAAGTAGTCGTGATTGGAGCAGACCGTGGAATCGCTTTGCCAGGAAGGCCCAATCTAAAAATTTCCTTGCATGATCATATCCATTCTGTGACAAAGTCTCCTGCAAGGCTTTATTGCCCAGCAGTTGAGACAAGTTGCTGCTAAATTGGGAGCGTTCACAAACTAATGCATCTCGGTAATGTTCAATGTTGTAGCCTCGGGCCCCCACAAGAGTTGTCACCACAGGAAGCTGATATGCAAAATACTCTGCAAGCTTCAGGTTTGAACCTGACCCACTAAACATTGGATTGATGGCAACATCAGATATCCGTAGGATTACATCCTTATACAGCTCGTCTAGCTTATTAAAAAGAAGAACATTTGAAGGTTTTGGGGTCGTTAAGGTGCCGCAGACAGTACCAACAATAGCAAAATAACAATTCGAAAAAACAGGAGCTAACTCGCCAACAATAAAACTCAGCGCATCTATATTGGGTTTATGCGCGCTACCGATAAACAAAATGATTGGATGACCGTTAAAGATCTCCTTTACACTAGCGTAATCTGTTCCCTGAAAATCGGGATCAATATCCACGCCGTTTTTTACTGTAACAATCTCCGTTCCTACCGGCGCAAGCTTTTTGAGCGAAGGGTGATCATCATCAGAAACACTTACAATGAAACAACTGCGTTTGGCAACTAAGCGTTCTAAATACTCAACCTGTTTTATATGTTTTCGGTAACCATGGCGGCCGGATAACATTGAAGCTTTTAATTCAGTTTCACAGTTCAGGCTCTCGTAGATAACATTTCTATTGGTGATAACCTCGAGCAAACTAGCCATATAAGGATGAACAAAAATAACTACACCTGAAGTACTCTCAATCGTCCTAACTGCCTGCAGCAACAGGTTATTTTTTACGCCCATATACGAATTAACAATGTCTGTAACGTGGACCTGGCAACCTTTATTCTGTTTATGCTCTTCCCTTATATGTTCTGGAGTTTTAGGAAATGACACTTCAACAAAATCAGGAGTAATAGCAGTTTGCTTGAGGTTTCCGGTGTTGTTAAGACAGAAGAGCAAAATTCGGTAATACTTCGACAAATTGACATAAAGCCGATTTATCCTTATTTCACCACCAGAAACTGGATTAGACACTTCAAAATCATTTAAGAGCAAAATAAATGGCTTCTTTTGCTCTCTTTCAAGATGTTCCAAAGCTATATGTACATCCCCAGCTATTTTTTCCCAACTATAGTTAGAATCAATGTAGTTCTGACCAGATGCAGCAACACTATTCAACTCTGATGAATTACTGATGATCATATTCAGTGCTTCAGAGAAGTTATCATGAGTAGCTAGAAAGAAGTGCCTTCTGTCTATGAGGTCCAGACCTCTTGCCCCGACATCAGTAGAGACAAGTGGAATTCCACTTGAGAGAAATTCTAAGGTTTTAAGGTTTGTTCCAGCACCTGAAAACATAGGATTTATTGCAATATCCGCGCTTTCGAATAAGGCATTTTTTTGCTGTTCATCAACTCTGCCACATAAATAAACATTCGGTTTATCGACGCTATTGAAGTTGTCACAGCATGATCCAGCAATATAGAAATCTATACTTGGGCATCTATCGCATAGGCCATAAACTATGAACTCAACAGCCTCAATGTTCGGCGGATGAGCGCTGCCGATAAATATTGCCTTCTTCCTCTCCGACGATGCTGTACGTCGTCCAAGATTGAGTTCTCCCGGAATAATGCCATTTGGAGCAAGTTTGACTTTATTGGCGCAAGCGCCGAATTGATGAATAAATATATCCGCCTCTATTCTTGAAGTTGCAAATACCAAATCAGCTTTGGAAATAAGTCGCTTCTCAAGCTCACAAATATGGTCTATATATTTAGGGGCATTTGGCCCAGTCCACATCTGACTAACTAAAACAGATTCGCTATTATAGCTATTGTATATTCTTGGCTTATTATCAAATCCGAAAAATAGATCATATTCCAGCATATAGGGTGATTCATGAATGATAATATCCGCTTTTGGATATAATTCTAGGTACATGTCATGGTATGCATTTGCTGATTTTGCACTCAAAGAACAAACCAATGCGGAGACCTCAGTCCCTATTTTTTCCTTATCCATCTCAATATGAAGATTATGGTGAATGCTTTCCTTAGGCACACGGCATTCCCGAAAGGTTTGCGAATGTTCTATGAGTTCTCGCTGGTGATGTGAAAACGTTGGAGATAAAAGAGTAACATCATAGAACTTGCTCAAGTAATTATATAAATGGAAATATCTCAATTCACCACCACTTGCGGGCGGGGAAAATGCCGGGAAAAAATTCATGACCAGGATTCTTTTCATGCCTTGTATCCTACTAATACATAATCTTGTTCCATAATTACTCCTTGTAAATCTTTCTGACCTGTTAAATCCGGGTTTACTTTGTGACGCCCTTTTTATACGTCTCAATCTCCTCTCTAAGTTGCCTGATTTCCTCTCTCATCAGACTGAACTCTTTTGCCCTCTCATTATTCAAAACCACCAATCCATCCGTCAACGCTCTGAGAGCACGAGTAGTCTCTTTGTTGAAAGATCGTTGCTGATCTGTAATAAAACTTGCCAAATAGACAACTATTTTACCTACAAGTACTGCCAGCTTGCGGATCGGTCTACAGAATTGTAACATTGGCGTAACTTCAGCACCGGCATTAGCCTTTGCCTCAGCTGACATTATGATAGCCCTGACTGCTGGAGCATTGAAAGTCATACCGTAGGTGCCAGTCATATTTACAGACGTGCCAGGGGAATTATCTACTGGAACAGCTTTACCGCTTAGTTGCAACTCTTCCGTGATTTTCTCCATAATTGTGTCCACATCTATCTCAGGAACGGCTTTATTATTTTGCTGGTCAGACATACTTCTCTCCTTTGTCCTAAATCAACTGATAGTCCTACACCGCCATTGGATGTTTAAAAATCTTGACCAATACATCGTCCACATCTTCATTGGCTTTTATGCGTAATACTATTTTTACCAGTTCCTATGATTGAGACCCTCAGTATCCAGTCAGCCGCATGAATTCCCCCGAAACTGATTCAGCATAAAATCAATCATCCGCCTGATCGGGCTGGTTACTCTCCAGATCAAAGAATTCTCCAAGGCACTAATTTTATGATCGTACTCTGCAATTACTTGTTCTTGCCTTGCAATGATTTCGTCATATTCTAGCGATTTGCATCGAAACTGATTCTCCAGTTCAGCATACTCCTGTGCAATTTGCTCGATCCGCTCAGTCTGCCCCCTGTATCCAAGCCATAAGGCATTATAGTCGGCCATGCGTTGCAGTATCGATTTCTGCAAATAGGCTAATTCCGCTTCAGCCCTATCTCCCTCTTCATTAAGAACATCTTCCAATTGCCGAGGCAGATCACTGCGCGCAAAAATCCAGCTAGCACGCGCGAAATCAATCCCTAGAGCAAGCGGATCCTCCCCTTGCCGGAATATGGCTATCACCGGCACACCTAACGCCTGGGCAACCTTCAGAGGTACTCCGCTAGGGCCGATTAACAATCTGCTCGTAGAAACCGCTGCCGCCATTGCACGAAAGTCGACTCGCTCACCGTTGTCGATACTGTAAGCCGCCCCATCGTCAAGAACCTCCACTATAACCGGCTCATACCCTGCTTCAGCAACAAGGGCCTTGATCTGCTCAAAATGCTCGTCCTCGCACGAAACCGTCAGGACAGCATATTCCTTGCCTGGAACCAAGAAGGGAGTTGCAATGGTCTGTTTCAACGAATCCAGATGAAGTACAGGAAAAAGCCGGGTAATGGTTACGACAGCCTGCTCTGCCAAAGCAAGGACCACCGGTTGTCCGGGGGGGATACTACTGAAATCAAGGTCGATGATCCTGTCATAGCCTTCATGATCTGGTACCTCGTTCGGCAGAAAACAGGCGTCAACAGCGGGATGAAGTAAGAACACCTCAGGATGATTGGTGATCAGGTCGAAGTTTACCAATAATTGCTCGTCCTTGAGCCTCTGCAGCACCGTGGTAACGGCCAGCAGGCTGTCAAGACTGTCGGTAACGGCACAAATCAACACGCGGCCGGTGAAAGAGCGTTTCTCCAGGTAACCGGACCATCTCTTTTGAAACGTTTTGTGATTGCGGGCGCGAACCCTCGACAACAACACTTTATCGATAGTGGCAGAGGTGGCATTATCAATATGTTCGTGTAAGCAACTGACAAGCTGGATATCGAACCCCATCTGACGGTATCTCAAGGATAAGTCTACATCTTCCCAGTATGCCAACTCATACTCTTCGGCAAAAAGTCCAAAACTATCGGCCATTCTCCTCGGGATCATCAGGCAAGAAGCCTGTATATACTCCCCTCTTGCTGGTTCCTTCACACCATGACCGATATCATCCAGTGCAGAATAACCACCTGTAAAACCTACAATTGCCAACCTGGCATTTTCGTCAAAACACCTGGAAAGCTTCTCCAGCCAGCCTGACTCATGGATGAAGATATCGTTATTGAGGACAACAAAATATTCACCACGCGCCTCAAGCAGGGCCTGATTGTGTGGGTGTCCAAACCCCGTGTTGTACGCATAGGAAATGATTTTACAGTTTGCATGGCAAAGGGAGTAGTCGCGCAGAAATTCGGCAGTACCATCGACTGAACCGTTATCGCTGATGATGAGTTCATAATCAGGACCTGAATTGGCTTCGATCAATTGAAGGCACTTCTTGGTAATATCCAGATTATTGAGAACGACAATCGAGATGCTATATCGAATATTCCCCATAAATTTCTTTGCCCTGACGACCTTATTTGTGTAGGTTTTACTCTGGTGGTTATCTTCTGTAATTGCCTACACCTAGTTTTGTCAAAATAACTGCATTCAGCCATCTAAGTGGCTTGGTTATCCTCCAGCTAAAGGAATTAATCAGATCGGTAATCCTCTGGTCTCGGTCTGCCAACTGCCTGTCTCGGTCTGTCAGTTGTCGGTCACGTTCAGCCAACTGATGCTCTTTTTGCTTTATGTCTAATTCAATGTATTGTAATTTATCCTTAAACAATACATATTCAGCCGGAAAATTTTCTTTATAAATAAGTGCTCTGTCTTCCCAAAAATCCATATCTTGTACATTAGAAGAACGTCCATTAATTCCATACTTTGCTATAATATTATTTACATACTTTGATCTAACCCCATCGTTATTAAACCATTTCATATTGAAGACATAATCAGCCAATATTTTATATTTGGTATCAAATTTACCCAATTTACTAAATATTGATTTTTCATAAAATATTGCCTGATGGCAAATATTTTGATCCATCAATTTAAGCGTAGAAAATTTACCATCATAAATTTTGCCGGTATCCCCCCATAGCACATTACCGTAAACAACATCAAATAAATCTATTCCGCCAATATTGAATATTTCTTCAAGAACCGTGTCATTATAGAAAACGTCGTCACAGCCCAGAAAATATATCCATTCGCCACTTGTCAGGTCAATCGCCTTATTCATGGCGTCATAAATGCCATTGTCTTTTTCAGAGATGAATTTTATATGTGAATATTTATCTGCGTATCGCTTTACAATCTCTAAAGTGGCATCTGTCGAGGCTCCATCAATAATCAAATGCTCCTTATTCTTATATGTCTGATGGGCAACACTTAACAGGCATGTCTCTATATCATTTACAGCATTATATGTAGGAGTTACAATGCTTACTTTCCGGTTACTTTCCACTTTTCAATAGCTCCTATCAACGCAACATAAACTAAAAGGTTGTAGATTCTGTACCCTGGCAAGGAATCTAAAGCCAACTAATGATAGTATAAATTGTGTCTAACTGTCGCCTAAGCTGCCGCCGTCGATGATGATGTATTCAAGGCTTTAATAATGGTTCTAAAGCTTATTTAGGAATAATTACATAACCCTGTATCAAGCGGTAACAGCAGACCAGTTTACTGCATTACGCCCTAGCTTTTCGATAATCGTCACCGTCTTAACCTGTCCGCCAAACATCTTAGGGGCTTGGTCAGACGCCAGCTGAGAGAATTTCTCATTGCATGAAGTTCGTTTTGGGCAGTACTGTCCGCTTCACAGCATGCTAGTTGCGCTGAAACATGCCTTAACTCCTCGACTTTGCGCAAAAGACAGGCAATGACACGATCAGAATCATCGGAAAGAGTGAAAGGTTTTGAATTGCTGACCGAATAAATGTCGTCAATATATGCCTTAACCTCACGCGCTGATATCGAAACCGGGTCCGGTGCAGACGACAACCCGGCTTCACCGTTCTTCCGGTACAGTACCATTTCTTCATCGAGTATTTTTTCGGACTCTGCCACATACCTGTCCATGAAGAGCGCTGCCTTCTGATTGCCATGAGAACGATAGCCGCCAAGGAGAGTGTCCACCGTATAAAGTTCGGCATGGCGGAAAAAACGGTTCCACAGTTCCAGGTCTCCCGCGTAATCCAGATCAGTGCGAAGCTCTCCCCCTGCCCTTTGCCAGAGAGACCTTTTCCAGAAGGTACTTTCCTGCTGTATGAACGGGTCGTTGTATGCCTTGTTCAATATCTTTACCCGGTTATAGCCGGGTAAATAATCAAAAACACCGCACATATCGCCATCTTTATCCCAAAAGGCGGGACGGCCGGTCAGCCACTCGATGTTTCTGAATCGGGAAAATGAATAGGCAACCTTGTAAAACGCAACGTGGTGGTACTTGTCATCTGAATTCAGCCACGCCATTATCTCGCCGCTAGTTTTTTTGAAGCCGTCATTTATGGCGTTATACTGGCCCCCATCCGGCTGGCTCTGCCAGTATACAAGGTGTTTTTCGTACTTTTTTATAATATCAACCGACTTATCAGTACTGCCTCCATCCATTATGATGAATTCGAGATTGGGGTAATTCTGCCCCAGTACGGAATCGATGCACTCTTCGAGGAATTCGCCCTGATTAAAGGATGGGGTGACTATGGAGAATTTCGGCGGGGGATTTTTTACAAAAATCTGCATGGTTGAACCGGATGGCGGATATTTTATCAAGGGTGGGGCGATGGCGTCCAAATCAAGGTTATCGCTCCTGACAGACTTTTCACTTTCTATGGCACTCTCGCATTCACGAATGTATTCGTCGCGCATTATCTGCGAGCGCTGCGCTGGGCCGTAGAACCTGAACCCGGCGATCAGTGCGTCAACGGTATGGATCTGGGCATGCCTGGAGAATCTAAGCCACAGCTCAAAATCCGCTGCCAGCTCGAAGGACAAGTCAAGCCCCTCCCCGGCCTTTTCCCAGAGACTGCGCCGCCAATAGGTGGCCTCCTGCATGATGAAGGCATATCTGTGGACATAGCTTTGATCTAGCAGGATCTCCCTGCTCCATGTTTGCCGTTCAATGCCGTAGGAATTCAGGTGTCCCATAGCATCAAAACCGACCCGTCTCCCTGTGAGGACGTTGACCTCCGGCATCTCGGAAAAGATTTCAGCCAGGACAAAAAGACCGCCAGGATGAAACATATCGTCGGAGTTCAACCAACCCATGACTTCGCCATTCGATCTTTTAAAGCCTTCGTTTAACGCAGCATAGTGCCCGCCATCAGGCTTACTCTGCCAGTAAGTCAGGTATTTTTCGTATTTTTTAATAATTTCGATGGAATTATCGCTGCTCCCTCCATCCATGATTATGTATTCGAGGTTGGGGTAATTCTGGGAAAGTATGGAGTCGATACACTTCTCCAGAAATTCCCCCTGGTTGAAAGAAGGGGTGACTATTGATATAGATGGGAAAGTATTATTGTATGCCATAGAACCAACATGAGTAAAACATAAGTGTATGATACTTTTATTTATCCGCTAAAACCTTAAAGTTTTATTAGCAAAGACAGGGTCATTTTTTCGTGCAAAAAAGAGATCAACCTGCCACTCAAACCCTTCGGGTGTCATCCTTAATGGATCGGCAACATCAATGCAGTAGAATCCTAATTTATCCATATGCGATACCAGCTCACTAAAGGTTGGCGAGTCAGCTGTAATGTGAAAATTATAGGCCTCAATTATATTGCAGCAAGTTCAAAATCTACGTTAGCAAAGTTTTCCCTAAGAAGATCTAGTTCGTAGCGACGCTCCTCTAAAGGTTCAAAAAGAATGTATTGTGCGTTAGAAAAAATTGTTAAGGTATCTTTCGTCCACTTGCCATCTGAAGCCCCAACATCCAGGATTGTAGAAACGGTAAATCCTTGATTGTAAAGACGTCTGAGAGCAGTAGTCATTGTCCATGCATTGATCGCCTTTTGCTCGTGGGTATAAGCCGTTGGCAATGTCATTACATTAGCAGAGTGACTATCAGAATGTTTATTTACCATAAACTTAACAAATTTATTGAATAAGTTTTTCATTTAAATTGTGTCCGCACTTTTTAGACTTGCAGTATTGAATGCCAATCAGAGACTTGGAGTTATAACTTCCGTCCATGATTATAGGCTCTTCTAAACCAAATTAAGTTCTCTTTGACCATTTATTCTTATAGATTAAATATTATAAAAGTTATGAAATAGAATGATATCAATACATTTTCAAAGAAGTTCAATGATTCAAGGAGTTGGTAAAATGTAGATTTGTGGAATATTTTCAGGCACAGCTTTCATTTTTTAATTCATATTAACGGCTTCTCTATTTCCATTTAAATATTTTGATTATCCATTCAAATAATTTTTGATATCTTTCACATAGAGTACCGATTTGGGATTGTACCCCCTCGGTTAAATTCTTATCTTGCATTGAATGAAGTAATTGGGCGTTTTTATAGTCCATAAAATTGGCATACTGTTTAAGCATTAACTCTTTCACCTCGGCACTTTCCTTATGCTCAGCAAAAACGACCGATTGTTTCGGAGATTCACCCTTGTACGCCAACATCAGCGCTTTTTTCACATCCTCTACCTCAACCAATCTTACACAAGGTGCGTCGATAAACGGGCATTCCCATGTACAGCCGAAGCAAGGTAAATCTCCTGCAACCGCTATTGCTCTATTCCCGACGGGAAGAAACCTCGGCCAATACCCCCCTCCGAAAATACCGACAACTGGAATACCGACAGCAGAAGCCATATGCATGGGCCCAGAATCATTCCCAAGATAGAATGATGCCTTGCTTAAAATGGCCAACAACAACGGCAGCTGCCCAGCCTTTCCAGTCCAGAGTGATGAACTACCCCCTCGATCATGTAACATCCCGGAAATATTTTGCAAAAGTTCACGTTCGTTCTCCTGACCAACTAACAAAACCTTTAGGGAAAACTTTTCACAGGCCCAAAGTATCACGTCTACAAATCGTTCAAGAGGCCACATCTTGATAGGCACATTCTGTCCGCCGCCCGGCAAGCAGACGAAATATTCTTGTAAGCTAAGTCCGTTCTCAAGAAGAACAGACTCCGCTTCAACCAACGATTCAGAACCTAGCGACAATCCCGTCAGCTGTGTGTGGGGGGGCTCATCGAAAAGAGTCTCATACAAGATTTTATATTTGTCCGTCTCATGACTTGTACCACTAACTGGAACATAATAATCCCAACAAGCCTTGCCTCTCAAGCCGAAAACGTCCAGTACTTTGGTATGACTTTCCTCTAATCTCCGATTATCTCCAATAGCTATACTCTTATCAGCATGCACACTGGCATTAATGATTGAGTCAAGCCAAGTACGAGTATATGCAGTATTAAGGAGCAAATCCCACGACGTCTCACCAAGCCTCTTCAGCAAAGCATCAACATGAAGGCGATCAAGGGGATCATAATTCGCGTAAGGGAAAAGACTAGTAGTGATCCAGCGAAGACGAGGCGAAAGAACTGGAGCTAACTGATCATACCCATCCCTGACTAACATCGTTATTTCTGCATGCGGAAGTCGTTCAAGTAATGAATCTATAAAATTGGCCAGAAGAATGATGTCGCCAAAGGTGTCAAATCGGGGAATCAGTATTTTATTAGCTTCTTGAATTTTAGGCACAACTCAGTTCCTGCAAATATTAAGGTACGCAATAAAAAGAACCTAACGATCTCTCCGCAACTTATCACAAATTCTGCGAAATGGCGCGGTTAGCCTCCAAGTAAAACTGTTCAGTACTTTATCTAAAGACCTTTCATGCTGTCGCGTTGTAAGCAACTCTGACTGAAGTTTGCCCAATGCCATTTCAAGCTCAGCAATTCGAGTCTGTGCACCTTCCTCGCATAACTCAAGCTTATTATATGTGTCCAAAAGGGCCAGAATAGCTCTTTTATAAGGGTCCTGCATTAGCGTCTGACTTACTTCAGCCTTATCATGTTTTGTTAAAGGATGCTTACCAGCAAAGATGAACATATCATATGCAAATATTGGTGTTTCAAATGCTACATTAGTTAAACCAACACGAGAGAGGAGAAGGCGGACTGAATCTTCATTAAAAAGGTAGAGATGTTCGTCTTCTTTCAAATGAAGCAGGAACATCTCATTATCAGCTTTCATCTCATGATATGTCTTGGCAACACTGCGCCAGCATGGCGTTTGAATGACCGCAATCCCGTCTTCCTTTAAAGTTGACACAATTCGGCTCAATACCTGCACAGGATCGGGAAAGTGCTCAAGTACATCCATAAATATAACAGCATCAAGTGTCCCAGGTTGAACATCAATTTTTTCAATGCCGCCACAATACATCGGGACATCGAACGTAGTCCGAGCAAATTCGCACAGCCAATTGCTCATTTCAGCACCAGAAGCATCATATCCCGCTTGGCGCTGAAGATAAACCGAGCCACCGTGAGCGCATCCTAGTTCGAGGGTTCTTGCAGGAGGTAGTTTGTATTGCAGTATACTTCTTAACCAGTAGACACTTCGTTCAGTAAGATCTGACCGTGATCGTTCATAAATATCAGGGAATCCGAGTTTTTTGACATGCTTCGTCCAGTATTCTTTGCCATAGAGATCGTCGGTAGAATCTCCCCCCTTGTAGAAATCTTCTGTTTTACGAAAACGACTCACAAGAGTATTGCATTGTGAACAACGATTGTAATGTTCGGAAAAGGGGATAAGTTCGCCAGAACCACACCAACATGAGATTAACTCTAAATCACTCAACGTTTCGCCCCTTGCTTTCGGACTAAGAAGACAGCACCACTACCTACAGGCCAGTTTGTTTCCATCGCAAGAAGTGCGCGAATTATGCGGCCCAACTCATCTGGGAAATTATTAAGGCCTCTGAAATAAGGCTCTAAAACAGATCCAAACTCGCTACCATCAGCAATCGGCACATGCCAAAGAGTATCAAGAAAGAGATTTGACCTCCCAAGCAGTTCCGGAACAATAGGAACATGTTCAACAATTTCGAATCCGGCTTTTCTTAGAATATTTGCCCATATGTTAGGTGGAAATGCGCTTACCAAATGATGATATGCTTTATAGCTATCAAGCAAATGGGCTGCAACGTCACTATCCTGGACCACCTTCATCAACTGCGGCAGAGTTGTCCATTCCAAAAATTTATCAGTAGTGACACTGAGCAGGAACAGTCCGTTAGGGACTAAAACGTCCCATATTTTATTTAGTACTATGTCAACATTATCCATATGCTCCAAGGAACAATTAGCAAAGACCGATGCGAATGATTCTGGAGAAAATGACATGTCCAGAGCCGGAGTGTTATAAACTGCACTGTATACACCAGAATCTCTCGCTGCGCCGATTGCCGAAACATCGATATCAACGCCAACGACACTATTTATTTCCGGCCAAACAAGCCGGAAATACTGTCCGTCACCACAACCGACATCCAGAATTGGCTCTGGGAGTGAGTACCGCTTATAAGCAGCGTATTCGCAAGCTCGCCAAATAGACATCGATGGTATGAACGGATAAAGCTTGCTGACAAGATCATATCCATTCATTATTGAGTCCACAGTTAATAGTTTTGTTTCATCTAATAGCATATTACCCACCTATAAAACTGACTGGATCATTTAGTGCGTGTTTGTGTTCGTTTATAGAAGACATTGGCATATGAAAAGTGCACTTACGGCAATATCGGGGAACAGCAGAGTTAAGATCAATCAATTTATGGTACTTTTCACTATTACACATATCTAGCAATGACATATTAACTATATTACCCAGATGAAATTCAGGAACTCTATCGTAATCATCACATGGGCAATAAGAAATATCACCATTGGAAAAAACCTGCAGGGCTATCACTGGTATCAAGCAATGATCTATGACGAATTTGTTGTCCAACCATTCTGCATCAAACGGCAATTTAGTTGAGGTGTCCAGAATGTTCCAATTGGCATATTTTGTTACTTTATGATGTTTTATATTTTTGGACTTCAAGTTATTAATTATCCAATTATCAAAATCATGATCTGACCTGTTTTTCAATAATCTAAAACCCAGTTCTATTTTTGAACAATCTTCGACAGAGGACAATATTCTGTTTACGCCGTCAACCATTTTATGATAATTATCTGTTCTAGTCATTAACTTGTATTCTTCTTGGTCAATTCCAT
This sequence comes from Geotalea uraniireducens Rf4, assembly GCF_000016745.1. Lineage (GTDB taxonomy): Bacteria > Desulfobacterota > Desulfuromonadia > Geobacterales > Geobacteraceae > Geotalea > Geotalea uraniireducens. The sequence goes on from NC_009483.1 coordinate 4,456,185, forward strand.
ATATTGATATCATTATTTTATTAACATTATTTGTTATATATTTAATTGAACTAACAGGTAAATCACCAGCCATAATCGCATTGGTCGTAAAACTAATAGACGTTATGTTTTCGTATTTTCTTGCGATTTTTATTCTGTCAATTAAATACTTATCAAGTAACACGTCACCAACAACCGGTGTTAAAGAAAGACAACCACCACCCATTTCGCTATAGCTTTTAAGTACTTTGTCAAATAGATCACACGACATAGTAGTTTTAGTTCTTTTCATATAAGAATAAGCACAGACTATGCAATTGTTATTGCATATATTAACGGTCTCGCATATCAACATAGCAGGTCTATATCTGCCATTAAATCCAATATAATCGGCTATTGATGAGGACAACCCCGTTACTCTCATTATTTCGTGCACTATTAATGATGTCATGTTATTTGCTACCATTTATTGTTTTCTTCATATTCCAAAGAAATAAGCAATTCACCGGCATTCTTTTTAAAGACATCTACATGCCTATCAGTAAAATAATTTCGCCAGTCACCAACAACCCCTTTTCTTACGAAAGTATTATGTTTATATGCTTTACCTAGTTCTTTTTTCATGTTTTCTTTTGTAAATGCATTAACGCCTTTTATTATTGAATCATCGTCTTGCGAAACATTAATATGCCCGTAGATATCTTTTAATACAGAAAAAGCATCAACTATTAATTCTTCATACTTGAATGCTACAGTGTCGGTTTCCAGCCAACTCTCAACAAAAGCTGACCATTCCTTTGAAACCATATCGACGTAATCATCAAACGGAATGTTAAAATCATCAATAATGCCATTTTTTACGCAAAAATCCTTTTCAAAGAAGTATTTTGAAACAATGACATCTCGGCCATCTCGTATTAAATGTACAAACTTTGCAGGAATCCTATGCCGGGCAGAATCCGGAAAGTCATGACTTTTGATAATACATGAGTCAGGCAAACCTAGAGAACTTGCATCAGTATACCAAGGGTGCTTACTCGCATCATATCCATTTTCAGCTATATTTTCTGATATGTAAATGTCTCTTCTCGGCAGATTGAGACTATGGGCGAGCATACTGACAAGCCATGTACCGCCGGACTTCGGATATTCCACGACTATTATTTTGCCGACACCATGGTCATTACCAGTCATTTTTATTTTCATATCCTGTCTCAAGGAGTAATTCACCATATTTAAGCTTAAAATATTCTTTAACTTTTGGAGTAAAGTAGTTTTGCCAATCACCTGCAACTCCCTTCCTTTCATGGGCGGTTATATCTTCAACTCCGATTTTTCTACCACCTGTTAATTTTTCGAATCTATTTTTAATAATAACCTGCTCCAACAATTCAGGTTTCACTGAAAGTAGACATTTTTCAATCAAAACTTTTTGAAGTATTGCCACATCATCCTTCAGCAGGTCTTCATATCTAATAAGATCCTCTCCTGCATCAAGCCAGGATTTCTGAATATTTGCACTTAAATAAAGCCATTCATCAATCAGATAAATCAACCCCTCTTCCAAACTCATAGAAACTAGGTTATCCCTGTAATTTGCAATGGTTGATGATAACACACCATGGCTAACCTTAAGACTGAAATAACCAGAGATCAAGGTGTCTCGGAGATCACGTATAATGACAAAACGACGCCACAAAACAGGAAGCTTAACGCTCTCAAACTGCTCCTTTGTTACGTAAACAGTTGGGTAAACCATACCCTCTCCAATTGGCTCGTTCAAGAAATGAGCTATCCCAAGCTTTGAATCAACGTACAAATCGGGAACCGCTTCCTTGAGAATCTTCTTAATCCATTGTGACCCAGCTTTCCAATGTGTTACATGGAGTATCGTCGGCATTTGAGTCCTCGTTTCTTCCGGTAGTCGCACATAGTTGCCTTTACGGTGAACCGTTGTGCCTGCATTTCCAGGCATATTACATATACCCGCGTGCAAACTAGCACTGTGCCCATCTTGCAGAGGCTTTTGAACCACTGTAAAACCGCCTACTGCCGATAGATGACATAGGCGCAATGTTTTTGCTTGAGTATTCGAAGGATGAGAATAAAGCCTATCGTCATAATCTTTCTTGCTTAATGCTGACAAGCCCATGTCAATGGTGTACTCCCCTGGAGCAATGTCCAACACCACATCAAATCTGATGCGCACCCATTCCCCTTGAGGGACATATTCTGGTAGTACCAAGTTGTCATAGTGCAATAGATTCTTTCCGTGCACCACGACATTCCTTTCATTCTTTATGATAAAACCACCGATTGGGATCTCAATCGCCTCGTTCAACATAAATTCGCAAAAAATGCTTAAAGTACTTCCCTGGTAGAACAACTTTGTAGCTACACCGTTTTCGTTACACAGAGCGACTCCTGAGCAACAGGCAATACCATTTGATACTACATCAACCTTGGTAATATCAGAAAATTGGCTCACGTGGGGCCAGTAAAAAGTCACATCGTTGGTATCACCCTCTCCATCGGGGTGTATAAATGTTTGGGAAACATTATCCACATAATTTGCTAACCGCTCATGCTGTTGAACAAGGAGATAGCGCTTAACGGCTTCTGGTGATTTACCGAAATACTCCACTCTATTATCGTTGAGCAATAATGCCCGTTGACAGAACTGGACTACGTCCCCCATACCATGTGTAACAAAAAGAATAGAGACACCCTTATCTCTTAAATCTTCCAGTTTTCTATAGCATTTTTGCTGGAAAAATACGTCCCCAACCGATAAAGCTTCATCAACAATCAAAATTTGGGGTTCAACAATTGTTGCAACTGAAAATGCAAGCCTGACAAACATTCCGCTTGAATAACTCTTTACCGGTTGGTTAACAAATGTACCAATATCAGCAAAAGAGAGAATATCATCCAGCCTTGCATCCATCTCCTCCCTGGTGTAACCCATCAAGGTACCGTTGAAATAGATGTTCTCAATACCGGTCAACTCGGGATTAAACCCCGCGCCAAGCTCCAGCAATGCAGAAATCTTGCCATTGACCGTCACATTGCCGCTCGTCGGGGTCAAAACGCCGGTGATGATCTTCAACAGCGTAGATTTGCCGGAACCGTTCTTGCCGATGATCCCGACAGTCTCGCCCTTCTTTATCTCAAAACTCACGTCATTGAGCGCATAAAAGTCTTTGTGATACTTTTTGCCGAAGGGGTTAACAGACTCTTTCAGACGATCAAGGGGGGTGTCGTAGAGTTTGTAGATCTTTGTGAGGTTTTGGACGGATATTGCGATGTCGTTGCTCATTATTGTTTTCCGCGAAGTGGCGTTACGTGAGTAGTGAGTCGTGAGCAGTAAGTGGTAAAGGCAATTTCGTAAGTCGTAAATCGTAAGTGCCGTGAGTCGTTAATCGTAAGTAGTTAGGCGTCAATTCTCTTATTTCTTACTTCTCACGGTATTCTTCTCACGTCTCACGGCCGTAACAACTTACGTCGAAACAGCCCTTACAATTCCAGCCACGCCTTTAGTGAGGCATTGAGTCTCTGCAAGTCTTTTTTTGAAATGCTACCGACCTTCCGCCTTATCAATGCAATATCAACGAGAACACATCCTCGCTTTATCGCTGATTCTACATTCAACCCGGCCGCCTTCGAATCTTCGAGTACGAATTCTCCATTACAAAGATTACCGGTCTTGCTGGTGATCGGGACAAGGAATAGATCCGCATATTTCCCCTGGCCTGAGGCGACGATAACCGCCGGCCTGACCTTGGTAGTCTTCAAATCGGTAAAAGGATAGGGGAGTAGAATTATATCTCCTTTAGAGAAGTTCATTGTAGATATCATCCTCTTCGTTATCCCAAACTTTTTTCAGAGATCTTTCGCTCAAGAGTTGCCAGTACTGTTTATCGGAAGCGGTGGAAGCACCCCTTTCCTTCTGGTACTTCTGAGCAAGAAACTCGATAAAGTCCAGCGCTTCCCTGCGGGCAGCCGGAGGAAGAGAACTAATCTGCCTGTCAATACTGCCCACTGCCGATATTGGTTTTTTGATGCTTGTCGTTCCAGGCATCGCGAATCTCCTCATTTCAAAAACAGTGAGTCGTTAGTAATAAGTCGTAAGGGCTCATTATTCACTTCTCACAGTTTACGGAATTTCTTCTCACTTCTCACTTCTCACTTCTCACTTCTCACTTCTCACTTCTCACTTCTCACTTCTCACTTCTCACTTCTCACTTCTCACTTCTCACGGCTTTTACCGATTTGATCAATCCCAGCAGCATTTTCTTAACATCATACAATTTTTCAAGCTGGATTGTCTCTATAAATTTCAGTCTTTGAACAAGAAGAAGTTGGGTCTCAAGTTCAGCAATAGACCCGAGGGCAATATAGAGAAACTGAATGAACTCCTTACCATAATTACGCCCCGCACCTTCAGCAATATTGGAAGGGATTGAAACGGCGGACCTTCGAATCTGACTCGTCAAGCCATAGAGCTCAGACTGGGGGAGTCGGTAAGTTATTTCATAGACATCTACAACAAGGTCCATGGCTTTCTGCCAAACATGGAGATCCTTATGAGTCTTCATCCCTTCATTGTTCATGTGGTTAGTTTTCTCCTCACAACTCACAACTCACAACTCACAACTCACAACTCACAACTCACAACTCACGATTCAAAGCCTATACAACTTACGACTCACTTCTAACGATTCACGGCCCTTACAGCACGTCAGCAAAATGCGGCCTGAGCCTCCGGAAAACCACTGCCCCCAAAATGAAGATGCAGCCGGTTACAATCCAGTAGTAAAGGGTAAGCATGTAGTGCTGCTCCCAGAACCAGACCTTATAGATGAAACTTTCCCGGTAGCCCTCCACCAGGTAATAGACCGGGTTGAGCTTGATCAGGTTCGCGTATTTGGCCGGGAGGATCTTGGCGGACCAGAAGATGGGGGTGAGCCAGAAGGCGAACTGGAGGACCATGGCCACCAGCTGCCCCACATCGCGGAGGAAGACCACCAGTGACGAGGTGAGCCAGGAGAGCCCCAGCAGCAACACTATTGCAGCGAAGAGGTAGTAGAACACTTGGAGGTAGTGAAGGTCCGGCGGATAGCCGTAGAGGATAGACATGATGAAGATGATGGCGATGAAGAAGCTGTGGATAATGAGGGCCGAGAGGATCTTGACGATGGGGAGCATGCCGATGCTGAAGACCACCTTCTTCAGGAGGAAGCTGTTGTCGATGATGGACATGGTTGCGCTCTGCAGACACTCGCTGAAGAAGAACCAGGGGATGATGCCGGTCATCATCCAGAGGACGAAAGGGTAGTCTGCCTGGGGCTGGGACTTGAAGCCGACCTGGAAGACGAACCAGAGGATGACGATGTAGATGGTCGGGTGAACGAAGGCCCACAGTATCCCCAGGTAGGAGCCGAGGTACTTGGTCTTGAAGTCACGCTTGGCCAGCTCCAGGATCATGTGCCGACGGGACCAGAGCTCCGTGAGAAAATTGGAAAACATCTTCAATGCTTGCATATCATCTCCAAACTACAAATAACCTAACAACCTTAATCTCAAACCTTTTTATGGGACGCAGATTTACAGGATGAACGCAGATTTAAAGCAACTCCGGGAGCAAAATCCTTTTTTGTTTTAAAATCATAGCCTTTTCTGCCTTGATCTGCGTCCCATCGAGGTTCTGACCCTGATGGCTTGTCGGATTTCATTCGTGTCCATTAGTGTCATTCGTGGCTAAATTCCAAGATTTGTTCATGCGGCCATCAGCCTTTCGACCTTCAGGTCTTTCCGTTTCTGCTCGGCCAGCGAAAGGTCGTACTGAACCTGCTGGGTCAACCAGCTTTCAGGTGTTGTATCGAATGCGATGGACAAGCGAATCGCCATCTCCGGGCTTATCCCGGCATGACCGTTCAATAGCTCGGAAAGGGCCTTGCGGGAAACTCCAAGGGCCTTTGCCGCCTGGGTGACGGAAATGCCGAGGGGCTTGATGCAAAGTTCCCGGATCACCTCTCCGGGATGGGGTGGGTTGTGCATCATGGTATTTCTCCTTTAATGGTAATCCAGGTAGTCGACATCCAAAACGTCCTTCCCTTCAATCCTGAAAACGACTCGCCAGTTGCCACTGACATCCACAGACCAAAACCCGTCAAAATCTCCGCTCAGGCCATGCAACCTGAGGCCGGGAAGATTCATGTCTCTCGGTTAAATCGTAACCCGACACGTTACACATTGCAATGGTTATTTTCCTTCACTCTTCGCAGGTTTTACCGATCCTCGTATTGCCTTCAGTTCATGACTTTCAGTGTTAATCCGTGGCCAAATGAATAGCTTTCAATCTTTTTTTATGGGACACTGATCTTCATGATCCCCCTGTGTCAGGATAGTTGTCGCCTCTCTTCCGAACTTTTGTGTTAACCTGCGGGGCAACAGAGAGAGGGACCATGGCCACCAAATATTCCGAAGAATTCAAGTCGAGCATTATTGCCAGGCTTCTGCCTCCGCATAATGTCAGCGTTCCTGACATGGTAAAAGAGACCGGGGTTCCTAAAGACACCCTGTACACTTGGAGGAATCAATACCGCAACAGGCAGGTTAATGCCGAGGCGAGCGGAAATCATCCGGCAGCCAGCCTAAACAACGAAGAGAAGTTGGCCATCGTCATCGAATCCGCCAGTCTCACTGAAGTTGAACTGGGTGAATATTGCCGACGCAAGGGACTCTACCCTGAGCAGATCGCCGGTTGGAAGAACGGCTTCGTACTCGGATCATCTGCCCCCCTCAACAAGGCCGAACGCGAGCAAATGAGGGAACAGACAGCGACCATTAAGCAGCTTGAGAAAGAGCTGAACCGCAAGGATAAAGCATTGGCCGAGACTGCAGCCCTGCTGATTCTTCAAAAAAAGTTCCAGGCGCTCTGGGAGGAGCCCGAGGCAGAAAAATCGACCTCCCGGCGCGCCAAGAACTGATTGCCCTGATAGACGAAGCCTGTGCCGGTGGTGCACGTCTGGGTAGGGCCTGCGAGGCTGTTCTTCTTTCGCCCCGCACCGTGCAACGTTGGCATCTTCCTGACGAAATACCCTCAGATGGGCGCAAGGCCGCGTCTCGCGATCGGGCACCGGCCAATAAGCTTTCTGAAACGGAGCGGGTCACAATCCTGGCGACTGCCAACCAGGAGAAATTCGCCAGCCTGCCGCCCAGCCAGATAGTTCCTAAATTGGCCGACGACGGGATCTTCCTCGCTTCTGAGTCAACCTTCTACCGAACCTTACGGGCAGAGAAGCAGCTGGCACACCGGGGCCGTACCAAGGCTGCAAGACACAAGCGCCCAGATGCCGTGCTGGCCACCGAGCCGAACCAACTCTGGAGCTGGGATATTACATACTTGAGCACTACCGTTAAGGGGCTGTACTTTTACCTCTACCTGATCATGGATGTCTTTAGCCGCAAGATCGTCGGTTGGGAAGTCTATGCGGAGGAATCCGCCGATCATGCCGCCATAACGTTGCGCAAGGCCTATCTGCGTGAAGGCGTCGCCGGTCGCACCCTGATACTTCACTCCGACAACGGCTCGCCCATGAAAGGCGCTACCATGTTGGGAACTATGCAGAAGCTTGGGGTAATGCCGTCCTTCAGTCGGCCCTCTGTCAGCAATGACAACCCATACTCAGAGTCACTGTTCAAAACCTTGAAGTATCACCCCGGCCTACCGGAGAAACCTTTCGATACGTTGGACGAGGCACGGCACTGGGTTGCCGGTTTCCAGCATTGGTACAACGAGGAACATCAGCACAGTGCCATAAAATTCGTAACGCCGGGTCAGCGCCACCGGGGCGATGACAAAGAGATACTCAACAAACGAGCGCTACTTTACGCGATGGCGAGGGCCGCAATGCCGGAACGATGGTCGGGTGCTTGCCGGAACTGGACTCGACCAGCAGAAGTTTCCTTGAACCCCCAAAAATCGGCTCAGAACGGTACGCCGTCTCAAGCCAGAGCAGCATAGAAGATGCGACAACTTCCTTGACAACGACCGTGATGAACACAGATCTAAAAAAATCCTTAGATCATGGGGTTTGCCTTCACATCATGCCTTTTCAGTGTTAATCAATGTCCAAAATGCCTAAATCATGCTCCTTCCCCTTGCGATTCAAAGCCGTTACAACTCACAACTCACTTCTAACGATTCACAGCCTTTACAATCATATTCGGCCGACTGACAATTTTTATTGTTTTACCCCACTATTCACTGTTCACAACTCACGCCTCATGGCTTTTAATAAAAAAGAGGCGGCCACTTTCGTAACCGCCCCTCCACTTAACCATTCACAATAAACTATTCCAATCGGCAACTTTAATACAGAGTTCTCCACGCCGTGTTGCCACTGGCATCCTGTGCACATATTTCAAGAATATCCTTACCGGTGCTAGCATTCTTTGTAAACCAGAAGGTACCCCTATCATTTGCAGCAGTTGTATTGTCACATGTTGGCTTTGTAGCTGTTGTAGGATTGACCCGAACACCTCCATTAACATCAAAGCGCTGGGTAGGTGTCTTTGTTCCTAACCCAAAGTTTCCTGCATAATCAAGCCTATACGCTTCTGTAAGCGTAACGGCTCCTCCAACTGTTGCACCCTGATTTACAAATGCTCTAAATCCAACAGACCCAGACCCGAAAAAAATCGATTTCCCATCAGAGGACTTCTGCGTCCAAACATTGTTCTTAAGAACAGCACCAGAAGATATCCAAAAGTTATTTTCACCAACAGATGACAACCAGCCACCTGAATCAGCGCCATCATATGCAAAATGAAGAGTAGAGTCTGTCGCAGCAGCAGGTGTAGCAACGTCAACAGAATATTTGGGAGTATTCAAGTTAAATCCTGTCAACCCTGCATCAGTAACATCCATCGCATTGGCAACGTTTGTTGCGTGCTTCACAATCAACTTGTCCGCCGCACCAGCCACCGAAGCCATCATCAACCCCGAAACCGCAACCACCGAGGCCATTGCCAAAATTCTCTTACGCAAGCTTTTCATGTGTAAAACCTCCTGTTTATGTGTCTTTGACTTTGTCATTTATTCTGGGACTGGAGATCGGGAACAGATTACTGATCCTGCTTATTTCTAATCCCGGCTGCCTGGCCCCTGTCATTTAACCGCATGCTTCTCAATTTAGCGTAAAAACTTCTGCACCACCCAACGGGCCGCTCGGAGTTCTCAAGACCTTAATCATCTTGCCCCAACGCCTGATTTACAACTTTTATGAATGTACCATAAAACAATTATTAAAGAACTTCAACTATTTTTACTTTTAATCGTCATTTCAAAGATACAATTTTAACGGCACGACTAGAAATTATGCAAAATAGGGGCCAATTAAAAGCGGTCGATGGTCGGCGGTCGGTGGTTGACTGCCGACTGCCGACTGCAGTTCTATGGTCGGCGGTCGGCGGTTTCACTGTTTACGGCATTCTTCTCACTTCTTACGGCTACGGCCATTAAAGTCGGTCGGCAGTCGACAGTCGACAGTCGACAGTCGACAGTCGATGGCTGAACTTCGGCCGATGGTCGATGGTCGGCGGACTGTGGTAAGAACGTCTCCCGTCGCTCTCTAATTCTTCACCGCTTCTTGATTTCCTCATACAACTGCGTCGCCGATTTCTGGCCAAAAAGCTCACTCTTGATCTTCAGGTAATCCTCTTTGTGTGCCATGTTTTCCCTGATGAAAATAGCAGCCTTGGTAATGCCCATCTGCTTAATAAGCGTCTGAACCGCCTCACTTCTTACTTCTTCGCTGGAAGGTACTATTTGACAAGTGTCAGGACATCGGTTACCCGGATGTGTCAAGACATCGGTTACCCTTAACGCCCTTTTTTGTGTCAAGACATCGGTTACCTTCATTAGAAATATCAGCTACAATGTTCTCTGTGATTTCAACTTGAGGGGAGAACATCCGCATGGAAGAAGAACTCAGGAAACAAGCAGTCCAGCGCCATCTTGCAGGCGAATCACCCAAGGCAGTCTATACAAGCCTTGATCGCTCCAAGAAGTGGTTTTTTAAGTGGTTGAACCGGTATCAATCTGGCGCGACTGACTGGTACAAGGAACACTCAAGAGCGCCACTTAAAAGACCGTCTGAACTCAGCATCGTAGATAAGGAGATTATTGTCTCCACCAGAAACCGCCTGGACTCGTCACCATTTGCACAGATTGGCGTTTCCGCTATCAAGTGGGAGCTGCATAAGCTGGGGTTACCGTTTCGCTCTGACAGCACCATTAACCGGACCCTGAAGCGGGAAGGACTCGTTAAAAAAAACGAGATATTCCCCCAAAGGGGTCGAGTACCCGTACTTTACCGAAGCCCTGTGCTGCAACAACATCCATCAGATGGATCTTGTTGGCCCCCGCTACATCAAGAGTGACGGCAGATTTTACTCGATGAATGTGATTGATCTGTACAGCCATCGGGTCTTCATCGAATCAAATCGCACCAAGGAGGATGACAACATTGCACAGGGTTTGCTGCGCTGCTGGAAGTCAATGGGGCTTCCCGACTTCCTGCAAATGGACAATGAACTCAGTTTCCGTGGCAGTAACCGCTATCCGAGGTCACTTGGTCTGGTGCTGCGACTATGTCTCTACTTCGGCGTTCATCCTGTTTTTATCCCTGTTGCGGAACCGTGGCGCGATGGCGTAATAGAGAGCTTCAACGATACCTATGACAAAAAGTTTTTTCGCCGCCAGTGGTTCACAAGCTATTCCATGCTCAAGCGGCAAAGCAAGAATTTCCAGCAGTTTCACAACAAGAATCACCGTTACAGCTATCTCAAGGGGAAAACGCCACTGGAGGTTATTGAAGCTGACAAATTCAAGCCCTTGACGCTGGGGCCAAATACCAGGATGCCAAAACTTGATTTTCTCCCGGACGGCACCATTTCGCTCATTAGATTTATCAGGAGCGATAGAACACTTAACATCTTTGGCGAAAAATTTGAGGTTTCAAAAGACCTCGTCTATTCATATGTGCGAGCCATGATCGTAACGGAAATTCACACGCTGCAAGTGTACCTGGGTGAAGACTTTGTTCAAAGCTTTGAGTACAGAATGCCTACAGAGTTCAGCTCATGAAATAGTATGCATAATCAGGGGGTCGGGTAACCGATGTCCTGACACTTTTTAGAGTTAGGCTTGGGTAACCGATGTCCTGACATTTGACAACTATTAATTTCTTAACTGTCGGCATTGTCCGCCTCCTGTTGCAAAATGAGCATGGTGAATTCCACTGGGTTTATCGCCACAACGGCACCTAGGATCTGGGATCTGAAAAGTCGGGATCGGGGACCTGGGATCTGGGATCGGTAACTACTTGTTCTTTTTCCATGCGTATAGATTCTCTGTTCATAATTGCTTTGATTTGTAATGTTTTATAAGACCACTTATGAGCTTTTTGACTGTGACTATTTTAGCAAGTAATTGGTTAATTTCGCCAGAAAAATCCAAACGTTGGGCAATAATTAATTGAGTCTCAGCCTCAGCAGCGGAACCCAAAGCAACATGTAAAAACTGAATAAACTCTTTTTCTGAATTCCTCGCCGCTCCTTCTGAGATATTCGATGGAATCGAAACCGCGGCTCTTCTTAATTGGCTGGTTAAACCATAGAGTTCATCCTTCGGGAAATCCTTGGAAATCGCATAAACATCAACAACTAAATCCATACTGATTTTCCATGCATCAAGCTCTTTATGGTCCTTCATTTCATCTCCTTGAAAGCGGTGAACTGGAATCAGGGATCTGGAATCTAAAAAGGCTGGGATCTGGGATCGGTAAAAACTGTTCCCTGTTCCCTGTTCCCTGTTCCCTGTTCCCTGTTCCCCGTTCCCCGTTCCCCGTTCCCCGTTCCCCGTTCCCCGTTCCCCGTTCCCCGTTCCCCGTTCCCCGTTCCCCGTTCCCAGTTCCCAGTTCCCAGTTCCCAGTTCCCAGTTCCCAGTTCCCAGTTCCCAGTTCCCAGTTCCCAGTTCCCAGTTCCCAGTTCCCAGTTCCCAGTTCCCAGTCCCCAGCCTTTACGGCCTGAAATAATCGGGCTCATCATGGCCATCTACCCATATTGCCAGAAGATGGGCAATATCACCAGCCACCAGATAGCGCAAATGCAGCCGACGATAGGCAATTGGCATAACAGCCAGATGAAATGCAATCTCCCTGTCGCCAATAACCTTTCTGCGGATCGGCCAGGCATGGGGATGATTATCGATTGTGGCAAGGATGGTGGTCATTGCCGACGGAAGGGCGATAAACGCCAGAGGGCTTGCCTTACGCAGATAACTGCTCAAATCAGAGTATGCCGCCTCGAATGTCGGTGTTACCCGTATTCTGGAATGACGTCTGGTCTTCACGCATTCTTTCTCAGCAATGAGTCAGACAGTGCCGCACCCTGGCGGGAATCCTCTTCTATCATGGATACAAGGCGGTCAGCCGGTCCGGACAGGCCTTTTTCGATATCACCGAGCGACTGCATGGTCATAAGATCGGCGCGGCGTTCCCGCATATCTTCCTCAACAATTGCTCTGGCGCCGGCCTTGAAGAGCCATTGCGGTGTACGATCATGAACACGGCAGTACTCATTGATGATGGCAGCCTCAGCCTCCTCAAGGGCAACATTGATCTGTAATCGCTTTTTCACGGCACACCTCCTAGCATTGCAAGCAATTCTATCACAACCATGCAAGAAACACCAGAGATTGAGCAGTTCACTCGCCAATTTCCCCCAGTCCCCAGTCCCCAGTCCCCAGTCCCCAGTCCCCAGTCCCCAGTCCCCAGTCCCCAGTCCCCAGTTCCCGCCGACCGCCGACCGCCTTTCACAGCAACACCCCCATCTCCTCCATTTTCGCCACGATACGCCTGGCTGCCTCTTTCAGGTCATCAGACTCGAGAAAGTTCAGATCGGTATTCTCCGGCGCCTCCCCCTCGGCAAAGGCCATATGCACGGAAATGACCTGGTGGGGATGGACAAGTGTGCGGATGATCTGGTGATCGGCCCGGGCAAAGGTATTGGTGGTGGAAACCACGATCTGCCCCGCCCTGAGCAGGATCTGCGCCACTTCGCCGAAACGGCGCACCATTTCGTCCTTATCCTCCTCGGTTACATCTAGCCCCAGGCCAAATAGCAGGTTTTTCCCGTCAAGGAGATACACCTGCCGACCGCTGTTGAAAAGCCGCCGCTCCAGGTGTCGGGCAAGGCGCGCCTTGCCGGTGCCGCTTTCGCCGGTGAAGAGGATGATGCCGGGATTGTGGCCGTTGCGCTGCACCCGTTCGCCGAGCTGAACCTCGCCGCGACGCCAGGCGATGTCGCGCTGCCTCGCTTCCCTGCGGAACGCTTCCTGCTCGTCGCTCAGCACTTCCGTGACTATGCCGCCGCCCCACACGTCATAACCGTCCACCACCACAAACCGGCCGGTGACGTCGCATTCTGCATAGCAGTCCAGGGCGATCGGCTTCCTGGTCCTGATGGTCACTTCCGCCACGTCGTTCAGGTCAACGCGGTCCTTTACCGCAACCGGGTCGAGGCTGGCGGCATCGATGATGCGATGGATCGTTTCCAGCTCCATCTCCACCGCACAGGTTGCCAGCCTTAAGCCGTACCTGCGGCCGCGAACAAGGGGGTTCTTCCCCATCCAGAACAGGTTGGCGCGAAAACGGTCCGACACCTCCGGCGCCGACTCTTTTAACGAGGCGATCTCGCCCCGTTCGACGAAAATCTGCTCGTCGAGGGTAAAGCCGGTCGATTTGCCGGCAACTGCCGCCAATGGGAGATGGGGAACATTGAAGGCCTCGATGGTCTTGACGACGGCGGTTTTATTGGAGGGTGAAAACACCACGGTATCGCCGACCCGCAGGACTCCGGCAGCAAGCCGGCCGGCAATGATGCGGCGGGCGTCGAACTTGTAGACATCCTGCACCGGAAAGCGGAGCGGCAGGTCTTCGCCGGTCGGCAGCTTCTCAAAGAGACCGAGGCTTTCCAATACCGTAGACCCCCGATACCATGGCATGGCATCACTGCGCCGCACCACGTTGTCGCCGTTCCTGGCGCTGGCTGGGATAAACTGCTGCGGCGAGACGCCCACCCCCTTCAGGAATGCCCCGTACTCTTCGACGATGGCGTTAAAGACCTGCTCGTCATAGCCGACCAAGTCCATCTTGTTGACGACCACCGCAATCTGCCGGATCCCCAGGAGACTGAGCATGTAGCCGTGGCGCCGCGACTGTTCGCGCACCCCTTCGGCAGCATCGATGATCAGCACCGCCGCCTCGGCCCTGGCAGCGCCCGAAATCATGTTTTTCAGGAACTCCTTATGCCCCGGCGCATCTATTATTATATACTGCCGGTTTTCCCAGGAAAAAAAGGTGCGGGCGGTATCGATGGTAATCCCCTGCTCCTGCTCTTCGAGAAATGCATCAAAGAGGAAGGCGTACTCAAATGCCTTTCCCTGTTGCTCGCAGATGGCGCGGACCTTCTCCAGCTGCCCATCGGGAAGGGAATCGGTGTCCGCGTAGATGCGCCCGAGAAGGGTGGACTTGCCGTGGTCCACGTGACCGACTATTACTACGGTGAAGGCGGTCGATGGTGGATGGTGGATGGTCGATGGTGGATGGTCGATAGTCGTTGGTGGATGGTCATTTGTTGATGGGCTCACGCTATTTTTCATATTTGACTCTCAGTGATTTTATGAGCGCATTGAGCTGCTTGCGGATGACTACGGTTTCTCCGAGTAGTGTCTCAGCTTCAACTGCATACCCCAGTTTTTGTGCAACAATCAATTGGGTCTCAAGTTCGGCAGCAGAACCACCGGCAATGGATAAGAATCGGATAAACTCCCGATTGCCTTGCCTTCCTGCCCCTTCGGCAATGTTCGAAGCGATTGAGACCACTGACCGCTTAATCTGGTCGGCCAGACCAAAGTGCTCATCCAGAGGGAATTTTTGAAGTATTCCATAAACAGACACTGCCAGATTGACTGAACGCTGCCAGACATCAAGTTCCTTATAGTCCCTTATTTTCTCCACCATTCACCGCCTTTACCTTTACCATACCTTTACACATCATCTGTCATCCGTCATCCGCCATCCGCCATCCGCCACCGACCACCGACCACCGACCATCGACCACCGACCATCGACCGCCGTTCAGCCATCGACCGCCGTTCAGCCATCGACCACCGACCGCCTCTCACATATACCCATCCTTCCTCAGCTTCTCCATCCCCCGGTCCGCATCCTGTGCCCTGCCGGAGCGTTCCGCAACCTTTGTGTTGCGCAGTTCCGCGATGATTTCATCCACATTCTTCGCCTTCGATTGAATGGTGCCGGTACAGGGCGCGCAACCGAGACTTCGATAGCGGGTCCCGTTCCCCTGGTCAAAATAGAGCGGGATGACCGGAATATTTTCTTTCTTGATGTATTCCCAGATATTGATCTCGGTCCAATCCAGGAGGGGATGGATCCGGACATGGGTGCCCGGCTCGAACCGGGTTTTGAACTGGTCCCACAACTCGGGTGGCTGCTCGCGGAAATCCCAGTCGTTGTTCTTGTCACGGGGAGAAAAATAACGCTCCTTTGCCCTGGTTCCTTCCTCATCGGAACGGACGCCGACAATGACCCCGTTGTACCCCTTATCGGCAAGGGTTCGGCTCAAGCCTTCGGTTTTAAGTGCGGTGCAGCACTCCATTCTACCCAGGGAAGGGTTCATGCCAGCCTCAAGGGCTTGCCGGTTCTGCCCCACCACCAGGGTCAAGCCCCATTCCTCGGCCAGCCTGTCACGGTAGGCGATCATCTCCCGGATCTTGAAGGAGGTATCGATATGCACCAAAGGTATCGGGCAATGGCCGAAAAACGCCTTCCGCACCAGCCAGAGCATAACCGTCGAATCCTTGCCGATGGACCAGAGCATGCAAAGGTTGTCGAAATTCTTGTAAGCTTCGCGCAATATATATATGGATTTGTCTTCCAGCTCTTCGAGATGCTTCATGGGTAACCCCTGTCGGCGGTCGGTGGTCGGCGGTCGATAGCAAAACTGCCGCACCCCATACACCACCAACCAAATATATTCAATCACCAACCTGTTTTATACCATTCCGACTATCGACTATCGACCGCCGTCCGCCGTCAACCGTCCGCCGTCAACCGTCCGCCGTCAACCGTCCGCCGTCTGCCGACCGCCTTTCGACAAACCTGATGATCGCAGCAACGGATTCTTCCACACCAAGGCGGCAGGTATCGATCACCAGTTCGGGGGCTTGCGGTTCTTCATACGGGCTGTCTATGCCGGTGAACTGTGGTAATTGGCCGGCCCTGGCCTTGCGGTAGAGCCCCTTTGGGTCGCGGCTCTCGCAGGTATCCAGATCGCATTTGACATAGATCTCGATAAATTCGGCGGGCTCGAAAAGGGCCCGCACCCGATCCCTGTCTTCCTGGTATGGAGAGATGAAAGCAGCCAGGACGACGATTCCCGCATCGACGAAAAGCTTCGCCACTTCGCCGATACGCCGGATGTTCTCGCGACGGTCCGCTTCAGAGAAGCCGAGATCGCTGTTCAGGCCATGACGCATGTTATCGCCGTCGAGAATATAGGTGTAGCACCCTTTTTTGAAGAGCGCCTCTTCAGCCGCGTGGGCGAGCGTCGACTTGCCGGACCCGGAAAGGCCGGTAAACCACACGACCAACGGTCGATGACCGTTGCGGTCGTAATAATCGGCTTTTGTGAGGGAGCGACTATGCCAGACAATATTCAAACCATTTTCAGCCATAAATAATTTCTCCACTAATGACCAGTTTTTGCTCAGCCGTATTTATCATGCTTGAAATATAAATATTAAATCAACCACAAAAAAAACTCCAGCATTATGAATTTCTCACCGATGCGCGACTACGGAATCAGGAAAAACCATTTCAGAACAGGAGCGCTGATTGGGCCGAAAAGGCTTTTAATCACCGGCCGATTATGCTATTAATTTTTAACAGCCTGAAAAAGCTGTTAACCACGATGCACAAGATGAACACCTCGAAAAGATTCAACCATCAACCCCATTGGTTTCGATTTTGCATAAATCAGGGAAAGAATTTTCAATTACACCATTAAATTACATAGAGACAACGTAAACGGAAGAGGAGGAAACCATGTATTTCAGACTCATTACAGGCCTCATAGGTATGCTTATGTGTGCAACTTTCGCCAATGCGGCGCCATACGCATACATCACAAACCTCAGTGATAACACCGTATCGGTGATCGATGTCGCAACGAACGGCTATATCAGTAAAATACCCTTGGGGACCGGCGTGAAGCCATACGGCGTGGCGATCAGCAGTGACGGCACACGCGTCTATATATCCAATCAGACCAGTAAAACCATTTCGGTTATTGACGCATTGACCGATCCGAGCAACCCGTCGGTCATCAATACGATCAGCCTGCCGAACACACCCAGCGGTTTAGCTGTCAACTCCGCGGGAACGCGGCTCTATGTGGCAAACTATGACGCCATGTCCGTTTCGGTAATTGACCTCACGGCTCCTACACCCAACATAATCGCATCCCCCGGCGTCGGAACGGCACCGATCGGTGTGGCCATCAGCCCGGACGGCGCAACCGTTTACGTGACAAATTCCGGCAGCGACAACATTACTGCCGTAAAAACGTCTGACAATACCGTATTAACAACGTTTTCGGCAGGTCCGGCAGGTAACGCCCCGATGGGGATCGCCCTTGGAAAAGTAGGGACCGTAACCAAAATTTATGTCGCAAACAATACGGCCAACTCCCTTACGGTTATCAACGAGTCCACCAAGGCCATAACCAACACCGTTCCGCTTGGCACAGACTCTGCGCCTTTCGCTGTTGCAGCCAAGCCTGACGGCAGCACAGTGTACGTTACCAAATCGGGTGCGGCAACCAACGGCGGCGACAGCGTGGCCGTTATCGACACCTCTACCTTCACGGTAACAACCGCCATAAGCGTCGGAGCCATGCCGTTCGGCGTTGCCGTATCACCCGACGGCTTCCGCGTCCTGGCAGTGAATAACATGGGCAACAGCGTCTCCGTCATCAACACAAGCTCAAACGCTGTTGCAGCCACACTGGGCAATATTCCTGATACCAGCTACGCAAGCTTTTTCCAATCCCCGCAGAGTCTGGGCAACTTCATCGGCCCGCAACTGTACGCGATCGAAGCAAGTGCAGGCGCCAACGGCACCATTACGCCGGCCGGAACCATATTGAAAGCCGATGGAACCAGCCAGACTTTCACGTTTACCCCCGCGGTCAACTACCGCATCGACAAGATAAATGTGGACGGAAGCATCGTCTCGCCAACGCCGACCGCCGGCTACACTTTCAACGCGATAACAGCAGCGCACATTATTACGGCGACTTTCATCAAGGATGATTATTACGTTTCCATCACCAAAACCGGCACTGCAAGCGGCACGGTTACCAGTACGGATATCCCTAGCACTATCAACTGCGGTGCAACATGCGACGGTACGTTTAGCAACGGTACCACTGTCACTCTCACCGCCGTTCCCGATGCCGGTAAATATTTTGCCGGGTGGATCGGCGACAGCACCGCACCCGGCGTCAGCGTGTGCGACGGCGTGACGTCCACCACATGCACCTTCACCATGACCGCCTACACCCATGTAACCGCGAATTTCTCCGCTACAGAGTTATCTAACAAGGTGAAGATGATGCCACAGGGCAGCTTCTTTTCCACCCTCCAGGCCGCCTTTGACGCTGTAACACCAACCACGACCACGATCATGACCACCATCGAGTCGTTTAGCGAAACGCTCAACCTAAACAAAGCCGGTACAACGTTTACATTGAGCGGCGGCTGGCTCGACAGAACATATACGTCACGTGGGACGGCTCCAAGCGTGTATCAGGGATCACTGACCATTACCAACGGCACCTTGATCGCCGACAATATCGCCATCAAATAGCAGTCAACTTAAACATAAACAGATAAAAAGGGCGGTCAATTAATGACCGCCCTTTTTTTATTCAGTTTCAGCGTTGTCCGGTTTGGTTTTTGCTTACGTCCCGTAGGGACAGAATACTGGTAGCCGGGGAATTCATTCCCCGGTCATCCAGGCGAAATATCATCACGTCACGTACGTGACGTGGGGAAATATAGCATCTCATCCGGGGGATGAATCCCCCGGCTACATTCGAACGCCCCTAATGGGGCTTAACAACCTTGATGCACAAACCAAACCGGACAACGCTGATTCAGTTTACAAATAAACTATCCCTCGCAGAAGCGCTCACTCCTCACTCCTCACTCCTCACTCCTCACTCCTCACTCCTCACTCCTCACTCCTCACTCCTCACTCCTCACTCCTCACTTCTCACTTCTCACGGCCTTTAAAATTCCCCGGTAGATTTCCAGAAGCGTCTCTCCCCTGGCCCGCCATGAATGGTCACGCTCCGCCTTCTCACGGACTTTCCTGGCAAACGATTCCCGGCCGGCTTTATCGGCAGCCAGCTCTTCAATCCGGGTCGCCAAATCTGCCGCATCCGCAAAGCGCGCATAGACGCCGGCATCACCTAGAATTTCCCGGTTTATCGGCGTATCGAAAACCACCGTAGGCAGAGCGCACGCCATGTAGTTGAACAGCTTGCCGTTCGCCTCTGTCAGCGATATTTTCGGTGAGACGGCGATATCACAGGCTGACAGATATAATGGCGCCTCCGCATAGTCAATCCTGCCGGTAAAGCTGACCATTTCATCCAGACCCAATTCCCTGCATTTATGGATGTATTGATCCTCAGGGAACCCCATGATCAGAAAATGAATTTGCCCCTTTCGCTCACGCAGAAGCGCAATGGATTCCAAAAGGATGTCTATCCCCTGATAACGGTTAAGTAGCCCGAGAAAAGCAACGATAGGCACATCCAATGGGAGTTGCAGCGCACTGCGACATTCGTTTTTTTCGTAAGGGCGAAATACCGCTGTGTCCACACCATCGATAACGGCTTTAACCTTATGGTCAGGCACCTGCCAATGGGTG
This sequence comes from Geotalea uraniireducens Rf4, assembly GCF_000016745.1. Classification (GTDB taxonomy): domain Bacteria; phylum Desulfobacterota; class Desulfuromonadia; order Geobacterales; family Geobacteraceae; genus Geotalea; species Geotalea uraniireducens. The sequence continues at coordinate 4,476,257 of NC_009483.1, forward strand.
ACAAGGTCGTGGGCGCCGGCACTGGAACTGGTAATAATAAAATCAGCCGAATTATTTATGAAATGCTCCAGGGCCGCGAAGCACTTCGCCAAGATGGAGCCGTCATTTATAAAACCATGGTCGGTTATTTCTGCCGTCAAACTCCCCTGACAATCGAAGATCAAGGGGACGCCCAGCATTTTTTTAAGGAAATAGCCGACGAAAGCGCCTTCGTGAAGGTGCGCATGGATAATGTCCGGAGCAAACGACCTTGCTACCTGAAGCGCTTTGAAGAACAGCAGGATGTCGAGATAAGGCTTGTGCCAGGAAGGGCCGGCGGTGAGCTTTTTGTACCAGGGAACCGTGCAAATCCGGTAGGTGGGGATGCCCGGCATGTCACGCCCCAGATGGTAGGTGACGATGCGCACGTCAACGCCCTGTGATTGCAAGGTCCGGGCTTCTTCATAGATACGGACATGACACCCCCGGTCCGAGAAATATGGTGTAGGGGCAAGCATCAATACTTTGAGCTTGCATTCAACCAAGGTTGATCTTTTCCTTGACGACATAAATCGGCTTTGACTGGGCCTCGTAATAGGTGCGGGCGTTCAGTTCGCCCAACAGGCCGAGCACGATGAACTGCACCCCCATAAAGAGAAGAAAGGCAGTCAAAATGAGAAGCGGGTTGCGATTCATGCTCATATGCTCGAACAACTTCATGTATATTGTGGCTGCTCCGCTCAGAAACCCGGCGCCCAACGTATATATCCCCCATTTGCCAAAGAGTTGGATAGGTTTTGTCGAGTAGGTAAGAAGGAATTTTACGGTCATCAGATCAAGTATTACCCGCATAGTACGGGAAATTCCGTATTTACTCGTGCCATAGAGCCTGGGATAGTGCTTTACGGGCAGTTCTGCCACCTTTGCTCCGACCTGCGAAGCAAGGGCAGGTACAAAGCGGTGCATTTCACCATACAGGTTTATGCCGTCCAAGACCTCCCGCCTGTATGCTTTCAGCGTGCAGCCGTAATCGTGCAGATATACGCCGGTCATCCTGGAGATGAGGTAATTGGCGATTACGGAAGGAAGCTTTCGATTGATGAAGGTGTCCTGACGGTCTTTACGCCAACCTGAAACCACGTCATACCCCTCTTCGATTTTGCTAAGAAGGCGCGGTATGTCACTTGGATCGTTTTGCAGATCGCCATCCATAGGCACTACAACCCTGCCGCAGGCTGCGTTGAACCCAGCGGCCATAGCTGCTGTCTGCCCGAAGTTACGGCGGAAACTGATTACCTTGACATGTTGGTCCCGTGACGCAATAAGTTTCAGCGCAGCCAACGAGCCATCACTGGAGCCGTCATCAACAAGAATGAGTTCGTATTCAAGACCGCTGGACTCCAAGGCTTCGCAGACTTTTTTGTAGAGCGCGGGGACATTCTCTTCTTCATTGTAAATGGGTACGACTATACTCAAATCCACAATAAACCTCTTGGAAGATGATGTTATGTTTTTCGAGTCGATACTGCCGATCGATCAAATTGCTTGCTTAATGGTTGGCCGAATTCTTTCACACGCATTACAGTAACGCCATCCGCTACCGGCCTGGATTTCCTGAATCGCGGTGAAATTAATCCTCTGATCATACCCGCACCATAGGCAAGGTGCAAGGCAGGAAAGACGCATAGCAATCGCGGTACAAGGTTGACCGCACCTGCGTTCAATGCCTCGAAAATTGAGCAGCAGAGTATTGTTATTGCATAGCATAAAATGGGGATAACGTAAACAGATGTGATAAAAAGCGGTAATAAACAAAGATAAATAAGAAACAGAGACGGAATCAGGGTAATGTACTTAATTTCGCCGCTAATGTACGTCTGTTCAGCCCGTCCTCTCCCGTAGCCGAACATTTGCTTGAGGAAAGCCATAAACGTCGGTCGCTGACTCCGATGGATCGCCAAATCAGGATCATGTATAAGCAGAAGGCCTGCCTTCCTGATCCTTTCCATCAGTTCATTTTCTTCATTTGGATAGAGGCGTTCATCAAGTCCGCCGAATTCATGAAATATATCTTTACGAAAGCTCAAGTTACATAGGATCAGCTCGTTATCGGCAGTAGCTCTTGCTTTTCCTGACTTGCGGTAGCGATTGCGCACGCCACCGCCGCCAAAAACAGATGCCAATGCCAGACCAATGGCCTTCTGCAGGGCGGCATCTTCGACGGGCGTCAAGGACGGCCCTCCGACAGCTGCAACGACTGGGTCCGCGTAATGCGGCAGGAGGCGTTTCAGGAACTGTGGAGAGACGCGGGAGTCGTCGTCGAGGAAATATAAAATATCTCCTCCTGCCTGCAAAGCGGCCTGGTTTCGCTGACAGCTCGGCTGCCTTCCATACGCGATAAGGAACTCGATCAGGTCGGATGGATAGTCAACGGCTGACAACGCCTCAAGCGCCTTCACCGGTCCGCCCGGCTTGACCGGAATTATTATGGATATTTTTCTGGCTGCCATTGGACTCACTGATCAACGTGCGAATCGACTGCGCAATGAAAAAACCGGGCAACCCCGGTTTTCGCAACGCTTACTATTTCAAAAGCAATACGGCATTAGAAGAACTTCTTCAGATTTGCCTCAAACCTCTTTTCAATCCTATTATTACCAGAGCCGCTTTGATCGCCGTAACTATAGTCTATGGTAGCTTGCATCTTCTGGAAATTAAAACCGATAGTGCCGTTATAGACCAGCTGTTCGTTATGTTGCGGCTGGTCAATGAGAGAATATCTTATCCTCGCTGCAAGATATACCCTGCTCAACGGATAGTATCTGGCGCCCAGGGTAAGACTGCGGGTCAACCTGTTATCGTTATTACCGGCATTGAGTTTGCTATACTCCAGCGTTTCATTTAGTTCCAGTATCCTTCGCGCGATGCCCGATACCTGATAGAAATAGTAATTGGCATTTTGCTTTAACTCCGCGCTGTTTGTTTTGACACCTGCAAAGTCACTAGAATGGCGAAAGTTGTAGCGAATCAATGCATCCATGTAACGGTTTGGGGTATAGGTTGCACTACCATCTATACTGAATTGCGAACTATTGGTGCTTTCGGTGTCTGTCGTTGTGTAGTTCGCATTCAATCTGACCATTAAAGACTTAAGTTGATAATCCAGGTTGGTCCCGTATTTGTTGGAAAAAATGCTTTCCCTGTTTTCCGCAACAATGGCTTCATTCTCATATATGAGGCCGAAACGCAACCTCGCTACAGGTTCCCAATCCGCTCTGGCTGTCGTCAAATAACGGCTGTAACTGTTTGACGGCAGCTGAATATTCCCCAATGTCGTAATGCCGCTGTTCCCACCGGAAACTGATGGAGCAACAAAGTTCGTTCCAGTGCCGGTGGCAATCGTAACAGCTTCAATAAGTTCGGCCCTGAATGCGCTGATTGGCGTATAAACCATTCTGGCAGAAATATCATGGTTCAAAGAGGAATCTGAAGATGCATTATCAGAGGTGACCGATCGGACCTTGTAACTGGCAAAAAGACCCAATTGGGAGGAAAATCTCCGGGTGCTTGCGGTTTCGATTGATCCTTGAATCGACAGGTTATTGTCGGAACCGTTTTTATAATTATCAATCAGGAATTCCTGGGAAAGGGTAAAAGGGGCGCGCTTGAATGTATTGACACGCAGAGAAGCCAGGGTTTCCATATTGTCCAGATTTGAACCCGATTGCGCATACTTAACCTGCTGATTACTGAATCTGGCGCGCCAATCGGTTTCCGTGCCCCATACGCCGCTTATGTATAAAGGCAACCTGGTGTCGTACCTGAGACCGTTATTATCGATGATACGACTGAAGGTATTGAAGGTCCTTGCCTCCCATTTACTCCTTGATGCAATACCGAAAAGGTTCACATCGTAACTTTCTGTACTGTTGCTGCTGTCGGTACGTTTGGTATACGAACCATCAGCCGAAATCTGTATCCAGTTGGAAAAATGCACCCATTTTCTTTGCATGGACTGATCCACGGTTCCTATAAGAAACTGGTATTCATCAAAGTCTTGCTCTTTATTGATATAGTCTTTGTAGCGTGTAGACCTGAACTGCACCCAGTTGTCCTTCTTGTTCAAGCTGGCAATCGCCAGCTTTTTCAGTCGATTATTTACTGGGGTGATGCTTTTGAGGTCACGGTTGATCTCGTCGCTGTAATCCAACACGATCATCGGTAAACTATTAAAAACAGAGTTGTAGCGGTTGTTCATGGAGTTTTTCACGCCAAACTCCATGGTTGCACCGCTTCTTATGCGGGTACCGTCGATAATGGCGGTGTCCAGACCTGGATTAATCATCGCAACATCCGACGAAATCAAAGTCGTGCTATTAATAATGGATGAGTCTCTGAGGAAAACAGAGCGAGTCATGTCGCCGCTGAAGAGCTTCAAGCGAAACGGAAGTTCCTGCGGATCGATGACTAACAAGCCATTATAGAGAATGTGTCCGGCTGTACTATTAAAGCTATCCTCTTCGCCCGGAGTTTTTATTTTGCCGTTCAGGGCAGACCATTCATATCCCAACGAAAGCTTGTAGCCGCCGAGGCGCCCTTTGGCGAAGCGGTCGCTGATGTCATAGCGGAGAGAATATCGTTGCCTGAAGCTCGATCCATCGAGTTGCTTGACGCCGTTGTCTTCCCGGTCATAACTTACGTAGCCCAATTCCGCCTCACCGCTCAGGCCGGCAAGGGCCGCAGACGGCGAAACAGAAAACAAGGCCGCAAGAAAGAGCGCGATGCAAGCTATTATCTCTATATTCGGGCACTTTGTCGGCATGGCACTCTTTGTTTTTTCCTCGGAGGATTATTCCACCCTAATTATCAACAACACGGGGTCTCTAGAGTAGTATATTCTGCAAGTATCGTACCCTTTTGTACAATATTTTGACACGCCTTAATTGCATAACTGCGCGTTTTTTCACAAGATTTATATTGCAGCCGACTAATCTTCGACAACCGGTCGTTTGCCAGCCGAATAGCTTAAAATTACCTGCCAAATAGCGCGCAACGATAGAACCTATAAAAAGCATTTTAGCTACGATTTTCACGAATTCACACGAATATACAAGCTCTCGCGATGCAGAAGGCACTCACCAGATCGGTGACTACTCAAGGCTTTACAAGGGGTTAAAACATTCGTGTTTATTCGTGTCATTCGTGGCTAACTGCCGTTTTTGAACTGAACGGTCTACATCAGAAATGAAGACGACAGTCGCCCTGCAAAGCGTTTACCCTATCACATCAGAACCGTTATTTCAACATGAGAAGTTTGCAATGAATATACTGCGGACAAGTGGTAGACAAGAAAGGGTGATGGACAAGAAAAGGGGATGGAAAACTCCATCCCCTTTCAACACAGCAGAACAATCGATTACTTAATGTGGCATTTGAGGCAAAGACCACTGCCTGCAAGCGACCCTCTCAGGAAAGGTGCGATGGCGTTGTCATGCACGTTGTGGCAGGAGCTGCACTCCATGATGCCGTTCTGGAACGGCAGACCGGTGGCGGCAGTCGTATCTGCCAAGCTGCCGGGTCTTGCATTATTAACGGTTACCACAGCCTTGGCATAATCAATGTTGACCGGGTGGTCGTTGGTCAGGTCGGTTCCCAGATTTGCCGCACCGGTAATTACAACACCAACACCAGCACTTTGCACGTTTGATTGAGCAGCACTTAAACCATACGGCTGATTGTTGAGGGTGGCGCCGCCCATGGTGGTTGCACCGTCATGGCAGGTCATGCAGAGGAGCGACGTGCTCTTCGTGCTGAACTGGCCCTTAACGGAGCCCTGGAACCAGCCATCCGCAACACTGCCTTCCATCATGATACCTGATGTATAGGTGGCAAATGCAGTGTCAGCCGTTGCTCCCTTTCTGTTCCACAGTGCCTTGGTCTTGGCAGAGTTGTGCGGGGTGTGACAGTAAACGCAGACCTGTGTCGCACCGGAGTTTCCGGCGGAGTACCCGCCCGCTACGCCGTTTCCAAAGGACAGGTCATGCTTTGTGCCGACGATGCTGGCAGCGAAGGCGCTGCCTGCCATGACGACTGCTGATACCGCTACCAGAGTTGCTAATAACTTTTTCATCTCTTTACTCCTCCTCTTTCTTGGTTGTTTGTGCTGCAAGGATTGTTTCCCCAGACACAATTAGTAATCGTATTGAACATTACACTAGCAATTCCCGTGCCACAATCCTTACGCACGTTAACCAACCAATTTCATTACAGTATTGTTTATTTACGCTACATACCAACCGGTCATTTCGCCAGCCCACCGATTAACGCAGGCTAATTGACAGTCATTTCACGGCGCTATTCCTTCGATGCTGCACCCGTCTCAACGGGGTGATTTTTGAGGTAACGCTCATCCATGTACTGAAACATCTGGAAGCGGTAATTCATCTGGTCGACCACGTAGATGGTGTTGTTCTTGTCGATGAATATCCCCATGGGAAGGAGGAAGCCGCCGGGGGCAATTTTCTGCTCAGAGGTAAACGCTCCACCCACCGTCAGGAGATACTCCCCCTTGGGAGAAAAGATCGAGAAGGTGTTCCCCTTGCCGTCAACCGCGTAGATATGGTCCTCCGTATCGCGGGCAATACCCTTTATCATCTGGAATTCACCGGGATTGTCGCCGCGCGTGCCGAACTTGCGGATGAACTTCCCTGTCGGGTCAAAGAGCTGGACGCGCGTATTAAGAGAATCCGCCACAACAATGGTGCCGTCCTTCAGGATCGTGGCCCAGGCGGGGACGTTGAACTCCCCTTCCTCCCCTCCACGCTTGCCGAAGGAAAAGAGCTGTTTGCCGGCAAGGTCGATGACCTCGATTTTATGTCCCTGGGAATCACAGACGATTATCCTTTTCCGCTCCTTGTCGATGGCAATGCCGATCGGCCGCGTGACAAATGCGGCCAGATCGATGTTGCCCACGGGCTTTTCATCCTTGTTGAAGATAAAGATCTTTTTGGCGTCTGCATCCGCAACATAGATATTGCCGGCCACGTCAATGTCGATCCCCATCGGCTCCTGAAAAAGCTGCTCCAGATTCTTGCCGAATATATGCACCTTGTTGTTTTTCAGGTCATAGACGACTATTGCATGATTCAACGGGTCACAGACGTAGACCAGCCCTTCTCCATCGGCGGCAATACCGCTGGGGCGGTTGAAGGCGATCGGGTCGTCCTTGCCGAAAACGCCTTCGAAAAAGAGCTGCGATCCCGTCTTCGGCAGGTCGTGCTGGCTGCGATAGGCGCCCAGCCACTCGATTTTCGGGTCATCCGGCAGCGGCGGCCAGTAGAATCTGTGTTTCATCGGGGGAGTGCCGGCGCATCCCGCCAATAATCCAACCATGATGAGCATCGCGACAATCTTTGTACGCCAACAGAATTCTTTCATAATTTCTCCTTTTTTACAGCATCAGTTAGATAATTGCACTGACATCAAAAGCTGTGAAAACTATCTTTTTTGCACCCTCCCCCAGCCCCTCCCATCGAAGGGAGGGGAGCTTTTATTCCCTCTCCCTTGGCGGACCCAAATTGCGGGCCTAAAGGAGAGGGCCAGGGAGAGGAGGGAATGTGTCGGCCTTTTTATTTTCTGAAGAAGAGTAAGTGACGACCAACTTTATTTATTATGACACATCTGGCAAAGCTGCATCCTGTCTTCGAGATTGTTCTGGAAAAAGTACCGCACATCGCCGCCGTGGGGGTTATGGCAAGATACGCAGGAAAGCTCCCGGCCGGAACCCGGCCTGGATGGATCCGGTTTGTCCTTGAGCGGATGTCCGGTGCCGTTGGAAGTCCGCACCACATGCGTGTCGACGGCGATCGACTCATGGCAGGAAAGGCAGAGCGCATTGATCGGCTGGTGCAGTTGGGCCGGATAATTGCTGCTATGTGCATCGTGGCAGATTTCACACATGCCGGCTTCAACCGGGCCGTGCAGATACTTGCGCTTCTTGAATTCAGCCGCCTTGTCGGCATGGCAATCGTTGCACAACGCCGCGTCGCGCCGGGGAAGCGCATATTTCGGTTTCCCCTGGAGACTGTGACAATAGGCGCAGGAGAAGGTGCCTACCGGTCCATGGACATAATTCAGGTTCGCAATCTTCTTGTGACAAGTATAACAGGGGTTTTTCTGGTCGACACTGCCGTCGAGCTGGGCAGTCGTAGGGGTCATGTTATGGCAGGCACTGCAAAGCTTCTCGATTTCAGGAACATGAACCACATTGGGGCGGTATTCGGCAGGAACTGCGGCCGGGTCTCCCTTGAGATTGTAATAAATGTCGGTCGTCGCCGTCTCGATTTTTTTCTCGCCGCTGTAGCCTTCAACAACAATGTCGTTCTTTCCGGGATCCCAGACCGGCTGCAGAATGAGAAAATCCTGAAAAGCCTTCCTGTATTCCGGCGAGCTTATCAGCATGAGTTCGCTGGCCAGACCGTTGACGGTTATCCTGACTCCGGTGATTTCAGGGTTGTTCAATTTGAAAATAAGGTAGTCGGTACGTTTGACCCAACTCTTCTGCGCCGGATAAAGGAAGGTAATCGCCGCTTCGGCGGCAAAGGCCGTCAGGGCCACACTCAACGCTGCGATTGTTGCAAGACTCTTCCAGAACATAGTAACTCCTCTTGACGGCAACGAATGGGTGACCAACCGTGGACGGGTCACAGCCCGACGTTGAATAAACCCCGCTTGCTTCTATTAGTCGCCGTATCCGGACCTGTTGTATGTCCGGGGTTTATGGCAACCGACTATACATGTCCCGCCGGTTGAGGTTTTTTCGTAATTTATGGGTATTTCCCACCTGCCGAAGCCGGGTATTCTACCTTTGATGAGCTTTGCCTGGCTGGCAGCATGGGGATCGTGGCAGGTTTTGCACGAACGGCCCTTGCCGGACATGTTGACGTGAAGATAGTGCAGATTCCGATCGCCATCACGGAAATTGGTAATGGTATCTGTCCGCCGGTCTGCGGCAAGTTCCCGGTTATGACAATTAAAACATAAGGAAAAATTATCGGCGTTGTAAGACATGTAAAAGAATTCGGGGAAGTTGTTGCGCAACAGTTTACGATATTTTGAACCATGGGGCGCATGGCAAGCAACGCAGTCACCTTTTGCAACCGGCGCATGAACCGATTTTCCCGACATCCCGGTACGATCATGACAGCTGAAACATAGGGCAGCGCCGCCTATTTTCAATAACATGCGGTTGTCGGACTGATGTGGATCGTGACAAACAAGACAATTGCCGGCTACGACCGGCCCGTGACCGAACGTATGCCTGAACTTATCTTCGTGGCACGTAAGACAAAGGGCCGCGCCCCTGCCTTTCAGCAGCTTTGCGTCAGCAGATGCATGGGGACTGTGGCAGGCGATACAGTCTCCCGAAGCAACGGGGGCATGAACATGTTTTTTACCGGCCAATGATTCGTGACACATGTAGCAGAGCTTTGACCCGACCTCGACAAGGGCGACAGAACCCTTTTCATCCGGATGCTGTCCACCCTTGAGAGGCTGGTGGCAGGAGACGCACTCGCCGGCGCCGAATGGGGAATGAACGAATTGTTCTTTGCCGATGTCATTGTGACATGCCAGGCAGTTAAGAGTTTCTGCCCTGACGAAATCGGGACAAGTAAAGGATAAAGAAATGGTTGCAACAAGGGCAGCCGGGAGCAGAAACCTAAAGCTTACACACATAGACCGATTCCATCGCCATTATTTAATGAATGGATAAAAGATTGACCGGACTGTTCCCGTTGCGACCGTACAGAAAACCTTTCATTATCCACCGTGATTACTTGCCGTAACTGTGCAGTCCCGACAAGAAGAGATTAACACCAAGGTAGCAGAATATGGTGGCAGCAAAGCCGACCACGGAAAGAATGGCCGCCCTTCTTCCGACCCAGCCCCTGGTGATGCGGGCATGAAGGAATGCAGCATAGACGAACCAGACGATCAACGACCAGGTTTCTTTCGGGTCCCAACTCCAATAGGTCCCCCAGGCATAATTGGCCCATGCGGCGCCGGTAACTATGCCGAGGGTCAAAAGCGGAAAGCCGATCATGATCGCTTTATAGTTGAGATCATCCAATACCTTGACGGAAGGGAACATGGAAATAATCCCGCCGGCCGGCGAGCCGGCGGAGGAATCTTCCTGCCTTTCCCGTATCAGATACATGATGGAAAGGCCACAGGCAACGGCAAAGGCCGCATAGCCGAGGAAGCAGGTTATCACGTGATATAACAACCAGTTACTCTGCAAAGCCGGAACCAACGGCTCTATGCCGCTATCGAGGCCGAGCTGCGCCCATGCCATCCCCAACAGGGCAAAAGGGACGACAAAGAAACCGACGGCACGGTATTTATACTTGAAGTCGAGAAGGAGAAAAATAAGAATAATGGTCCAGGAGAAAAAGACCACCGACTCGAAGAGGTTGGAGAGCGGCGCATGGCCACGTCCCAGGTCGTAAGACTCTTTCCAACGCAACGCGATGGCGGTAGTCTGGACCACAAACCCGAAAATTGCCGCAAGCGTGCCGGCAAAACCGACGGTCTTGTTCTTGCTGGCAAGGTAGGCCAGGAATATCACCGTTGAAGCCATGTATGAAATTGTCGTGACGTTAAACAGCATGGAACTGGACATCGTTCTTTCCTCCGCAGTTATTGCAATTGGGGGTTTTTAAAGTTCTGTGGCCGGTCAAAATATCGATAGATATCACTGCTTGCCAAGTTTTTCAGTAAGTTCGTCAAAGGCAAGTTCGAAACCTGCAGGATTCTTGCTGGCGGTGCCGCCAATTGTAACGCGTCCATTCGCAACCCGCAACCAAACGCGTTTATGAGACATGAAAAATGCCATGCAGATGCCGACCACCATTAATGCGCAGCCGAGCCAGACCACCCATACCCCCGGGTCCTTAGCGACCTGGAGACCGGTAAAGAACTTCTCGTCCTTACCGTCAAAGGTGAAGATGAGATCGCTGCCGCGTTTTTCATCGAAATCACGGCAATTGGAGTTAAGCAGTACTATTGCGTATTGCTTTTCGCCGTTTGGCCGGGTAATTTCCAGTTTTGCCCCTGGCCCCGGACAGCCGGGAAAGTCATTACCGACCTCCGGCGCCACACCGATGATCTGCAGGAAGCTTCCGTCCGGCAGGGATACCCGTTCATCCTGGTGGGCGACTACCGGCACAGCCTGGCCGCCGTTTCTGTTTCTCACGGAGAAATGGTAAACGGCGTCACCTGCAGCACCGTACGAGGACTGGTAAAAGGTGATCCCCTTGTACGTCAGCGGATCATTGACGATGACCTTGACATTTTCGTAGCCGGGAACCGGCTTGCCATCCTGCAAGACGGTCAGGATGCTCTTGAACTCCTTGGGCGCGCCGGTGTCGTAAAATGCAACGGCAAACTTCTCGCACTTCACGGCAAAACCGAGATCTATGCTCTTGCCGGAGCGGCTCTCAACCGTATTTACGCTGGTCCCCTCAGCAATATTCACGTAGGCCTTATAGCCAAAAAACGAACCGATGAGAGCGCCAATAAAGATGATAATGATACTCAGATGTACAACATATACCCCCAGACGGCAATAGGGGTTTTTCTGGGCAAAAAGGTGGTACTCGCCGTTCACCTCGGTAATCACCGGTTCGGCAAACTCACCCTTAAGAAACGCCGCCATTTTATCCTTGAGTGCCGCGGCCCCACCCGAAATCTTGAATTCACGGGTCAGTGACAGGGACCTTTCAAAACCTTCATCCATGATCAGGGTCGGCTCGGAGATTATCTTCCAGACCCGCGGCAGCCTCTTGATCGAACAAGCCACCAGGTTTACCGTCAACAGATAGAGAAGAAGGATAAACCACCAGGAATGGTACATATCGAAAAAGCCGAGCTTGTCGTACATTTGCAGCTTTACGGTGCTTATGCTCTGGATGTACTCTTGCGGAACCGGCGCCTGGGGGATGACGGTACCGATTATCGACGTCAAGGCAAGTCCGATGAGGAGGGCGATGGAAAGTTTAAGAGAGCAGAAAAAATCCCACAGCATTTGTGCAAATCCGCGTTTGTTTGTAGTCAAGGCTGTCTCCTGAATGAAAGGTTTGACATAAGGAATGAAAATTCATTATCGACTGGGCAGTATAAACCAAATTATAAACAGCGGCAAAATAAAATTTATTAATTTGAAATCGGATCAAGAAAAAGGGATAACAAGAAACCTGTTACCCCTTTTTCAGTCCGAATGCGATGCTTCATCAGCAATTACTTCTTGTGGCACTCTCCGCACTTGGTCGGGCCGGCCTTTTTCGTTTCGTGGCAGCCTTTGCAGAGCTTGTGAGCCGCATCCTTGCCGAAGCCTTCAATCTTGCCGGGAGCTTTCTCGTGACAGGCTTTGCAGTCCTTGAGAGCTTCCTGGTGCTTCTTGTGGTTGAAAGTTACGTTACCGTTCTTTGCAGGCAGGGTAATGGTATCAGCCGCCATGGCAGCTACTGCACAGGAAAGTGTCAATGCAACCGCAACAATAATCTTTTTCATCAGACGTCACCTCCTTCACATTAAATTAAAATCGTCGAAAAAGTAATACAGGGTTATTTCTTTGTCAAGCAAAATCATTCATTAAAACAACGCCAAAAGACCATTATTACCGGCCAAGACAAACGAGTCAGCAGGCATTGCCGGCGTTCAATTGTTTATCCTTCTCGTCGACTTCCTGCGCCATCTGTGCGCGGTATGACTTGAGCTTTGCCGCCAGACTGACGTCAGCAAGGGCCAGGATCTGCACCGCAAGAATAGCCGCGTTCTTGGCGCCTGCCCTGCCGATCGCCATAGTTGCCACCGGAATACCGCCGGGCATCTGTACCGTGGAATAAAGGGCATCAACGCCGTTTAGAGCGCCGCCGCCGATCGGCACGCCGATAACCGGCAAAGTCGTTTCGGCAGCTACAACCCCGGCCAGATGGGCCGCCATTCCGGCCCCGGCGATAACGACCTTTACGCCGCGATCTTCAGCTTCCGAAGCAAGCAAGCCAGTCCGGCGAGGTGAGCGGTGCGCAGAAGAAATGCGCATCTCAAAGGGGACGTCGAATTCCGTGAGGACCTTTGCCGCCTCTCCCATTACCGGGAGATCAGAGTCGCTGCCCATGACAATCAATACCTGTGGTGGGTTCATCTACTTTTCTTCCTCCGTTGAAGTCGTATCCGGGCAAACAATGTCAGAGATTGTCTTACCTGGCCAGGGCCTTCTTTCCAATGTCCTTCCGATAATGCGCCCCCCGCCACGAGATGAGAGAAACCCCCTGATATGCCCGGTCTATGGCCTCTTTCACGGTCGGGCCCAAAGCCGTGACACCCAGCACCCGGCCGCCATTGGTGACGAATTTGTCTTTATCGAGAGCCGTGCCGGCATGGAACACAAACAGATCCTGAATTTTTGCCGCATCGTCCAAGCCATGAATCTCATCACCCCTGGGATAATCCCCCGGATAACCCTCAGCTGCCATAACCACGCAGACCGCCGCTTTATCATGCCACTCGATTTGCACCCTGCTGATATCTTTTTCGGCAACAGCCAACAAGATGGGGACAATATCGGATTTCATCCTCATCAGCAGAGGCTGACACTCCGGATCGCCGAAGCGGGCATTGAATTCGAGGGTCTTGACACTTTCGCCGTCGATCATCAGCCCGGCATAGAGCACACCCCGGTAAGGACGCCCTTCCGCCGCCATGCCGTCGACTGTACGGCGCATAACCTCCTGCATGGCCTTTTCATGGATGGCCGGGGTTACGACCGGGGCAGGTGAATACGCCCCCATCCCCCCCGTATTCGGTCCGGTATCACCATCATAAACAGCCTTGTGATCCTGGGCGCTGGCAAGGGGTATAATGTTTTTCCCATCGGTAAAGGCAAGAAACGAGGCCTCCTCCCCTTTGAGGAATTCCTCGATGACAACCCGGGAGCCGGCTGCACCGAATGAGTTGCCTGAAAGCATGTCGGTCACCGCTGCCACCGCCTCGTCTCGCGTCTGGGCGATGATGACCCCTTTCCCGGCCGCCAGACCATCCGCCTTGATGACGATCGGCACCCCTGTCCTGTCGATAAAGGCTATCGCCGGTTCGACCTCGGTAAAGACCTCATAGGCAGCAGTCGGCACGTTATATTTTCTCATCAGGTCCTTGGAAAACGCCTTGCTCGCCTCGATGATCGCGGCATTTTTTTGCGCTCCGAATACTTTAAGACCGTATTCTTCAAAAAGATCGACGATCCCCAGAGAAAGCGGCAATTCCGGTCCCACCACGGTGAGCGCTATATCCTCTTTTTTGGCAAAGGAGAGGAGCCCGGAGAGATCATCAACCTTGATGTCGACATTCTCCGCAATCGTGCCGATACCGGGATTTCCCGGTGCACAGTAAACCTTTTCCACAAGCGGAGATTGCGCTATCTTCCAGACGAGGGCATGCTCACGCCCGCCGCTGCCGATTACAAGAACTTTCATATATCAGAACTCCCGGACTTTTGGATTCGTGAAAAACAGCGCAGCATATTAACACCACTTTTTCGATAAGGGCAAGAGCAAAGAGATCTCTTTGTGTTAGCTAAACGATTTTACGCCCCATTCACCATGTCTGTGTTTTTCTTTGAGGGACACATTATCGCGAACAGAAAGGTAGATTAAACCTAGTAAGGTCTTGAAAGAAGTCGTATCAAGCCGCTTGTCGTTGAAAGAAGCAGAGGGCTTTGGGCGCAGAACATCTGTCAATACCCTCGCCAACAAACTCAAGGACAGCGTTTTCGGCGCACATAACACAAAACCCCTGGTGTTACCCAGGGCGTTTTGTGTTGGTAAGGTGCTTACATTATTACAGGATTGCCAGCAAGGGAGTTGTTAGTCTCATCGGACTCGGGGACTTGATTGGTGTAGTCCGCATAGGCGCCGATGTAATAGTTTCCGGGCGGTAGATTTGGCGGGACCGAGCGGGTTCCGGTAAGAACGACTTCACTGTTGCCAGGAATATTGGCCCAATTTGCGTCGATAAGATAATCACTGGTAGTTATGGCAGCGTCAGAGGAGATATAGATGGCGGTTGGAAAAGCGTAATTTCCGGCCACACCGTTACCGACATTTTTAACAGTCACTGAATAGGTTACTTTGCCGTTCGCCACGGTGCCAGACACGGCGGTTACAATGAGGTCATTGTTGATATATGGCTGGTTGCCAGCAAGGGAGTTGTTAGTCTCATCGGACTCGGGGACTTGATTGGTGTAGTCCGCATAGGCGCCGATGTAATAGTTTCCGGGCGGTAGATTTGGCGGGACCGAGCGGGTTCCGGTAAGAACGACTTCACTGTTGCCAGGAATATTGGTCCAATTTGCGTCGATAAGATAATCACTGGTAGTTATGGCAGCGTCAGAGGAGATATAGATGGCGGTAGGAAAAGCGTAATTTCCGGCCACACCGTTACCGACATTTTTAACAGTCACTGAATAGGTTACTTTGCCGTTCGCCACGGTGCCAGACACGGCGGTTACAATGAGGTCGTTGTTGATATATGGCTGGTTGCCAGCAAGGGAGTTGTTAGTCTCATCGGACTCGGGGACTTGATTGGTGTAGTCTGCATAGGCGCCGATGTAGTAGTTTCCTGGCGGTAGATTTGGCGGGACCGAGCGGGTTCCGGTAAGAATGACTTCGCTGTTGCCAGGAATATGGGCATAATTTGCGTCGATAAGATAATCACTGGTAGTTATGGCAGCGTCAGAGGAGATATAGATGGCGGTAGGAAAAGCGTAATTTCCGGCCACACCGTTACCGACATTTTTAACAGTCACTGAATAGGTTACTTTGCCGTTCGCCACGGTGCCAGACACGGCGGTTACAATGAGGTCGTTGTTGATATATGGCTGGTTGCCAGCAAGGGAGTTGTTAGTCTCATCAAACTCTGGGACTTGATTGGTGTAGTCTGCATAGGCGCCGATGTAGTAGTTTCCTGGCGGTAGATTTGGCGGGACCGAGCGGGTTCCGGTAAGAATGACTTCGCTGTTGCCAGGAATATGGGCATAATTTGCGTCGATAAGATAATCACTGGTAGTTATGGCAGCGTCAGAGGAGATATAGATGGCGGTAGGGAAAGCGTAATTTCCGGCAGCATTTATGCCTCGATTTTGTATCGTTACAGAATACGTCAGCTTCCCGCCGCTGACAGTACCTGAAACATTCTTCACCACCAAGTCGGGCTGTACGGAGGAGATTGTTATATTATTCCCCAGTTTGGTATTATTAGTTTCATCCCCTTCTACAACAAGATTTGTGTAATCAGCAATAGCCTTCAAATAGTAATCGCCAGTCTTGCAAGCCGTTGGAATAATTACTGTGATGCTGCCGGTATCAGGTGTCTTCGGAGCAAGAGATGTGACGGTTCTTTCACCCAAATAGCAGCTCGTCCCTTTCAAATCGTCGAGATAAATCCCAATTTTGAAAGCAGTGGCTGAGTCAGTCCCTTTGTTGAATGCAGTGGTGGATATTGTAACAGAATTACCGATCACCCCCGTTGCAGGACCGCTGACATCGGTGATTTCCAGATCAGTATACGATTCGTAAGCCAGGGTTACGGCATGGAGTACCGGAGTTGTCATGTCGCTTGATGAAAGCTTTAATCGCAGTTCCGCAACATGAGCGTACTGGATATTCAAATCAATGCTCGTGGTTTTGGTTTGGATGCCGTTGACCACGGGTCCGTCGACCGTAGTTGCACCGGAGGTTGTGAGGTCGTACCATGTGTCGGCGCTGCCATCGGGTCCCAGGTACTGGGCACTTTCAAGGGAGGTCAAGTCTTGAGCGGTTCTGACCTGAAACTGGATTTTCTGACCAGTTGTAAGCTCGTCGTAGTTCCAGGAAAGATGCGCCTTGTCGAAAGGGGCGACCCCGGTGACCCGGAGCCCACTGAGCATGCTCACCACCGGCTCGATCTCCAGTGATTTCTCAACCTGGTTCGACGCCCCGTCAATGACCGACACGACATTGTTGAATTTGTTGGTCAGGTAGACCTTGTTGGTGGCCAAGTTATAGGATGCGGTGTAAGGGCCAGCAATCACCTGCACCGTTGCAATGACGGTATCACTGATCCCGTCGAGAACGGAAACCGTCTGGTCGGTCATGTTGGCGATGTAGACCTTGTTGTTGGTCGGGTTGTAAAGAGCAGCATTGGCGCCATTGCCAACGGTCACGGTTGCAATTACCGTATCAGTGACACAGTCGATGACCGACACCTTGTTGTCGTTGTAGTATCCCACATAGAGCTTGTTATTTACTGAATTGTAAACAGCTCCCGAAGGTTGCGCCGGTAATGGTATCGAAGGAAGCAACTCTTTCGTCGTTGCGTTAATGACGGCGACGGAGTTCCTTTCCGCCCCAATGGTATAGACTTTGTTGTTCGAAGTGTTATTGATGATCGTCGCAGTGCTCAACAAATCCTTCGGAATGCCGATTTTCACATCACCAGAAACTGTTGTGGTGTCAATGTTTACGCGCGTTGTAGGAGTGTTTGTCGTAGAAGCATTGTTTTCAAAATCTGGTTGAGTTGTCCATGTTACTGATGACATTGCTGCACACGCCGGTTGCGCAATACTGCCGGCTGCTACCGTTAGGCTGACAATTAGCAGGATAATTGTCAGTAGCTGTAACGGTAATTTTTTTAAATTTCCCCAATGATAACCCATTTCAATAAACCCTCCTTTTTTGATTTGGACGCCGAGTATATCGGAATTATGGCGGCCGCTCTTTATTAGCGAGGGTTTATAACACACCACATATTATTATGTACACATAATAATATGCACCTTAATATGATTTAAATTCACCTTCTCACACCGAATCACAAAAAAGCCTGCAAAAGCAGGCTTTTTTGTGATTCAAGGAACAAAAATAGATTACCGAGATATATTTCTACCAACTTCACGGGAGTTCAGGATGAATGGGTAACAAATACCCCGCGCCCTTCCAACGTCAGAAACACCAAATGATGAAGGTGCAGGCTGAATCCTGCTTTCTCCGCTCGTTTATCAATGCCTGAAATGCCTCATGGAAGTAAACACCATCGCCATGCCGTGTTCATCGGCTGCTGCGATCACTTCCTCGTCGCGCATGCTCCCACCCGGCTGGATGACGGCGGTGATGCCAACCGCAGCTGCATTATCCAACCCGTCGCGGAACGGGAAGAAGGCGTCGGAAGCCATCACCGAACCGGCTACAGGAAGGCCGGCATGTTCCGCCTTGATGGCCGCAATGCGGGCCGAGTTGACCCGGCTCATCTGCCCCGCGCCGACGCCGATGGTCATGCCGTCCTTGCCGTAGACAATGGCGTTGGATTTGACGAACTTGGCTACCCGCCAGGTGAAAAGAAGGTCGATCATCTCCTTTTCCGTCGGAGCCCGCTTGGTCACGACCTTCAGCTCCCCGTGGAGGGCGAGATCCGTATACTGGACCAGGAGACCTCCGTTGACACGCTTGAAATCCAGTCGCGGCATCGGTTCCTTCTGCCACGTGCCGCACTCCAGAAGACGCACGTTCTTCTTGGCAGCAACCACCTCGCTCGCCTTTGCGGAAACCTTGGGGGCGATGATAACCTCAACGAACTGCCGCTCGACAATGGCTTTGGCCGTCGCCTCGTCCAGTTCGCCGTTGAAGGCAATGATTCCGCCGAAAGCGGACTCGGGATCGGTCTTGTAGGCACGATCGTAGGCGTCCAGAAGCGTATCGCCGATCGCGACCCCGCATGGGTTTGCATGCTTGACGATGACGCAGCCCGGCCCTTCAGCGAACTGTTTCACGCACTCCAGGGCGGCATCGGTGTCGCCGATGTTGTTGTAGGAAAGCTCTTTCCCCTGGAGCTGCCGTGCAGTAGCGACCGACGCCTCCTTGACGTCCCGCTCCACATAGAAAGCTGCCGACTGGTGGGGATTCTCGCCGTAACGCATCCCCTGGGCCTTTTTGAACTGGAGAGTCAGGGTGTCGGGGTATGCGGCAACCCCTTCGCCGGTCCGGGCTCCCAACCAGTTGGAGATCGCACCGTCATAGGCTGCGGTGTGCTGGTAGACCTTTACCGCCAGGCGGAAGTTGGTCTCCTTCGACACGCCGCCTCCCGCAGCCTTCATTTCATCCAGCACCAGCCGATAGTCGTTGTGATCGACGACAACAGTCACATCTGCGTTGTTCTTGGCTGCCGAACGGAGCATGGTCGGACCGCCGATATCGATGTTCTCGATGGCGTCCTCAAGCGTGCAGTCCGGCTTGGCAACGGTCGCCTCGAAGGGGTAAAGGTTGACGACCACCATGTCGATCGGCTCGATGCCGTGCGCCTTCATGGTTGCCACGTGTTCAGGATTCCCCCGCATGCCGAGGAGGCCGCCGTGAACCTTTGGATGGAGGGTCTTGACGCGTCCGTCTAGCATTTCCGGAAAACCGGTAAACTCCGAAACGTCCTTGACCTTTAGACCCGCCTCCCGCAGCAGCTTGGCAGTACCGCCGGTAGAGAGAATTTCAACGCCATAGCCGGCCAGTTCCCTGGAGAACTCGACGATGCCGGTCTTGTCAGATACGCTGATCAGCGCACGGGTAATCTTTGCCATGTTTTTGCTCCTTTAAACCTGTAAATTTATCAAGAACGGTCGGATAAAAGCCGCCGTTCCTGCAGCACTTTCCGTATCGAGGGCTGTTTTAATCTTGAATTTCGGAATTTTTCCTGTGCTTCTGACGCAGAAGAAAACGACTATGCACCGTTTTGCAACTTTGGGAAATTCATGTGCTCGAGAAAGTGTTTCTCGAAGGCAGGTGTGCCTGACAGGGGGATAACCTTGATTGACTCGGCAAGCCTGTCCAGAGCAGCAAAGTCGTCGCCTGCGCAGATCGCCTTTTCCACGCCGCGCAAAGCCCCCTCATGGACAAACCCGGCATTTTTTACCATGTTTTCACTGAAAATTCCAACGTTTTTTAGATGTTCAGGAGAGAGTATCGCGCCGAAAGAACCGGTCAGTACGACTTCCTGAATTGAGTCGCCCGATATGCCGGCGCGCTGGAGCAGGACTTCCATCCCGGCCCTGATCGCCCCCTTTGCCAGTTGCACCTGGCGGATATCGCCCTGGCTTAGATAGATGGTGCGCCTCGCGTCGCGGTAAAACACAAAGCCGGTTTCCCCGTCCACGTTCCGGACATGATTGGCCAGGTTGGAGGGAATTTCATCTGCTTCGAGCAGCCTGCCGCTCTGATCGAGTATTCCCGCTTCAAGCAGTCCGGCCACGGCGGCGATGACCCCTGAACCGCAGATTCCGGTCGGCGCTTCATTGCCGATGGTGGCAATCCCGACCTTATCGCCGGCAAAGCTTACTCCGCTTATTGCCCCCGGCAGAGCAGCCATGCCGCACGCCAGGTTCCCCCCCTCGAAGGCTGGACCGGCGGCGGCGGAAGTTGCATAAATTTTTCCTCCGGCCACAAGGGCAAGCTCGCCATTTGTGCCGAGATCCAGATAAAGACGTGCTGCGTGCTGCGTGCTGTGTGCTGCGCAAACGCCTTCGCCGTAGAGAAAGGCCACCAGGTCGCCGCCGACGAATCCGCCCGGCAGGGGGAAAATATATGCATCCAGATCCAGGCCCCAGCCGAGGGAGGCGGTAGTCATGGTTTTGCCGGCAGAAAAAAGTGGGCGGTAGGGGGGGAAGGCAAGGGATTTCACGGAAAGCCCCAGGAGCAGGTGTTCTATGGCCGGATTCCCGGCAATCCCTATGCAACGCAAATCGCGGCGGGCTGCGCCGCAGTCGTCGAGGAGTTTTACGGTCAAGCGTTCCAGCTCGGCATTGATGAGCTTGCTCATCCTGAAGAGGTTATCAGCGGAGCTTACCGCCGCGGCAAGGCGCGACACCACATCCGCGCCGAATTCCCGCTGCGGATTGAGGCTGCCAGTCATCGCCAATCGCTCACCGCTTTCGCAGTCCAGAAGCGATGCGGCAATGGTCGTGGTGCCCACATCAATGGCGACTGCGACAGGCTTAGACAATTTCAAGTGCAGACTCCCGGCGTGGCAGCACCTCGCCGACAGAGACGGCAAAACAGCCGATCTCGGCCGCTCGGGCAAGGAACAGTTCGGCAGATGTCGGAGCGAGTGATATCAACAGGCCTCCGGAGGTCTGGGGATCGAACAGCGGCAAGAGGGCATCGGCAGGAATGCTGCCGCAATTTAAAAATCGTGAATAGTGATCGCGATTGCGGTAGCAACCAGCGGGAACCAACCCGTCCCTGATCAGTTCATCAACACCGGCCATGAGCGGAACCTTGGCAGGATCGAGGCGGATCGTCACTCCCGCCCCCACGGCCATCTCGCAGGCATGACCGATAAGGCCGAAACCGGTCACGTCGGTGGCTGCGCTTGCCCCGCATTCCAGCATCAGCTCTGCGGCAATACTGTTCAACATCGTCATCCACCCTATCGCTGCGTCCGCTACGCCGGCGGACACCATGTCAGCCTTGATCGCCGTGGAAACAATGCCGGTGCCGAGCGGTTTGGTAAGGAGCAGCCGGTCACCGGCACGGGCGGTGGAGTTTCTGACGATTTGTTCGGGATCTATGAGCCCGGTGACAGCCAGTCCGTACTTCAGCTCTGCGTCTTCCACCGTATGTCCGCCGACCAGGCAGGCGCCCGCCTCACTGATGGCGGCCTGGCCGCCGGCAAGAATCCGGGAGAGGACCTCGCCGGGAAGGTCGCAGGCCGGGAAAAACACCAGGTTCATTGCGGTCACCGGTTTCCCCCCCATGGCATAGATATCGGATATGGCATTGGCCGCAGCGATACGACCGAACGTGAAGGGATCGTCCACGAGGGGGGTGATGATATCGGTCGTCTCCACCAGGGCGAGCCTCTCCCCTATCCGGTAGACACCGGCGTCGTCGGCTGTATCGGCCCCCACGAGGAGGTCCGGATCATCCGCCTGCACAAGGCCGCTCAAAGCTTTTTCAAGGCCCGCCGGGCCCAGCTTTGCCGCTCAACCGGCGGCTTTCACCATTGCGGTCAGTTTGATCTTCTTATTGGTCATTTTCCCCCACTCACTACTCACTACTCACTACTCACTACTCACTACTCACTACTCACGGAATATACACTCTCGGCACCCGTTTGCTGATGCCGCAGAATATCTCGTAGGCAATGGTACCGGACCATGCGGCCAGCTCTTCGGCATGGATGCAGTTGCCTTGATTGTCGCAGCCAAGGAGCGTCACCTCATCGCCGACAGCAACACCGGCGATATCGGTCACGTCAAGCATGATCCAGTCCATGCAGACCGTCCCGGCCACCCGCGCCCGCTGCCCGCGAACCAACGCCTCCCCCTTGTTGGTAAGGGCACGGCAGTAGCCGTCGGCGTATCCTACCGGGACGCTCGCAACGAGGGTTTTCTTTCCCGCCACATAACGCCTGGCATAGCTGATGCTGGTGCCGGGCTCCACCCACTTGAGCATCGCCACCCGGCTCTTCAGCCGCATTACCGGCTTCACATCGATTTTCCCCTGAAAATCGGCGGAGGGAAGCGCGCCGTAGAGGACGATGCCGGGCCGGGCCAGATTGCAGAAAGGAAAATCCCTGCTGAAGGCAGCGGCGCTGTTGGCGATATGAACGAAGGTGGGGGAAAACCCCTGGCGAGTGCCCTCCTGCAAAACCGCGGCAAAGATTTCGGTCTGGCGGGCGGTGTAACCGCTCCCTTCGTCGTCCAGTTCGTCGGCCGAGGCGAAGTGGGAGAAGATACCTTCCAATTCAAGGTTTTTCAACTTTTTCAGCTCCCGGAAGAATGCGGGGGCCTCCTCGTAACGTATCCCCAAGCGCCCCATGCCTGTATCGACCTTGAGATGGATTTTTGCCTTGCGATACAGCTTTCGGGCAACGTCATCGAGCACCCGCGCCTGATCCAGGCTGAAGACCGCCGTGGAGATGTTGAAGCCGACGCACTTCTTCTCCTGTCCCGGATATATACCGCCGAGAAGTAGGATCGGCCTGTCGATGCCGCTCTTCCTGAGCTGAATCCCCTCCGCAAGAAAGGCGACGCCAAAGGCCGTCACGCCGAGCGCCTCCAGTTCACGGGAGATATCCATAAAACCGTGGCCGTAGGCATCGGCCTTGACCACCGCCAGCAGTCCGCTGCCGGCGGGCACCGCTTTTTTTACCTGGTAATAGTTGTGCCGCAGGGCGGCAAGGTCGATTTCCGCAATGGTCGGGCGACTATCCAGGTTCAACACATTTAAACGCTCCATATCTACTCTCGACACCCGCTGTTCACCTCTCACCGTTTATCTACCACTTCTCTCATAAGCTGTAAAGGCAAAATCCCGAAAATACATTGACTTATCGGGAATTTTACTTTAGCCTAAGGCAAAATTGCCAGCTAGGGGAGTTCGCAAGAACTGAGATGGGCCTTGCCCAAACCCTTTGAACCTGATCCGGTTGATCCCGGCGTAGGAAAGCGGCCAGAGTGAGACTCTTTATTCCTGGAAAGCCGCGACCATTAGTCGCGGCTTTTTGCGATTTTACACCCTCTTACAGTGCTTCCCCCATAGGTTTTGCCCATGGAACACAAAAAAGATTTTCTCCGCCTCGTGGTAGACCGGGAAACGACCGATTCCCCGATTAAAGGGGTTTATCTCATTACCGACCATGCCGACCACCTGACAGAAAGGGTACGGGGCGCCCTCTCCGGCGGCGTAACCGTCCTCCAGTACCGCAACAAGATGGGCGATGCCGAGGACAAATTCACCGTGGGCATGGAGTTGAAAACCATTTGCGCCGAAGCGGGGATCACTTTCATCGTCAACGACGATCTGGAATTAGCCAGAGAACTCGACGCGGACGGCCTCCACCTGGGGCAGGAAGACGGCGATCCGATTGGAGCCCGCAAACTGCTCGGACCGCGGAAAATCATCGGCGTCTCCACCCACAACCTGGAGGAAGCGCTGCGGGCGGAAGCCGCCGGAGCCGACTACATCGGCTTTGGCGCCATGTACCCCACCGGGAGCAAGGATATCGAGCATCTCCCCGGACCCGACATGCTTGTCGAGGTCAAGGCGAAGGTCAAGATCCCCGTGGTGGCCATCGGCGGCATCAACCGGGACAACGGGGCACGGGTAATCGACAACGGCGCAGACGCCGTTGCGGTCATCTCCGGCATACTCGGTAGCAGAGAGCCGGGGCTGGCGGCGGCCGAACTGTCGCTTCTCTTCAACCGCAAGGGGGCCTTTCCGCGCGGCAATGTCTTGACCATCGCCGGCAGCGACTCCGGCGGCGGGGCCGGCATCCAGGCCGACCTCAAGACCGTAACCCTGCTCGGCTCTTACGGCGCCTCGGTAATCACCGCACTCACCGCCCAGAACACCCGCGGGGTGAGCGCCATTCACGGCGTGCCTCCCGAGTTTGTCGCAGAGCAGCTCGATGCGGTACTTTCCGACATCAGGATCGACGTGGTCAAGACCGGTATGCTCTTTTCCGCGGAAATAATCAGCGTCATTGCCGACAAGCTGGGCGAATACAACAGGAAAATAGTGGTCATCGATCCGGTAATGCTGGCCAAGGGGGGAGCGGAGCTCATTGACCATGAGGCCCTGGCCATATTCAAAAAGCGGCTTATGGCCGCGGCCTATCTCCTCACTCCGAACATCCCGGAGGCGGAAAAGCTGACCGGCATCGCTATCAGCAATGAAGATGGGATGGAGCAGGCAGCCCGCGCCATCTGCAGTATGGGGGCAAGAAATGTACTGATAAAAGGGGGGCACCTCCCCGAAGGGATTGCCGTGGACATCCTCTATGACGGCAGCGCTTTCACCCGCTTCCCCGTGCCGCGCATCCTCACCAAGAACACCCACGGCACCGGCTGCACCCTGGCTTCAGCCATCGCCGCGTTCCTCGCCCAAGGGGAACCGCTGCCGGTTGCAATCGCCAAAGCCAAGGAATTCATCACCACCGCCATAAAACTCGCCCAACCGCTGGGCAAGGGACATGGCCCGGTGAACCATTACAGAGCAGCATGCGAACTTCGGGACTTGGGACCTGGGACCAGGGATCGGTAACTTCAGAGATGCGGAATCAGGCCCTCCTTGGACCTTAAGGAACCGGACCTGGAAGAGCCCTTCCGGATCCCGGCTCTCGTCTCTCTTCAATAAAAGGAGCAGTAGATGACAAAGACTCAACTTGACTACGCCCGCCAGGGCACGATCACCAAAGAAATGAAGGAAGCAGCCCTCGCCGAAGGGGTAAGCCCGGAGTTCATCCGCGACGGACTGGTTGCCGGCAACATCATCATCTGCCATAACATCAAGCACGCAGGCGGTCGACCGCTGGCGGTAGGCCGCGGACTGCGCACCAAGGTCAACGCCAACATCGGCACCTCGGCCGACGACCTGGACATAGCCAAGGAGCTGGAAAAGGCCCGCGTAGCGGTAAAACACGGCGCAGACGCCATCATGGACCTCTCCACCGGCGGACCGGTTGATGAGATCCGCCGCGCCATCATTGCCGAAACCAGTGCCTGCATCGGCAGCGTACCCCTCTATCAGGCGGCCCTCGATGCGGTACGGACAAAGAAGAAGGCGATCGTCGACATGACCGTGGACGACATTTTCGCCGGGATAATCAAGCATGCCGAAGACGGAGTGGATTTCATCACCGTCCACTGCGGCGTGACCTGCGCAACGGTGGAGCGGATGAAAAACGAGGGTCGGATCATGGACGTGGTCTCCCGCGGCGGGGCGTTCACCATCGAGTGGATGGCCCACAACAACAAGGAAAACCCGCTCTTCGAGCACTTCGACCGGCTCCTGGAAATCACCAAAGAGTATGACATGACCCTCTCCCTGGGTGACGGCTTCCGCCCCGGCTGCCTCGCCGACGCCACCGACCGGGCGCAGATCCACGAACTGATCCTTCTGGGCGAGCTGACCCAGCGCGCCCAGGCATTCGGCGTCCAGGTCATGATTGAAGGTCCGGGGCACATGCCGCTCAACCAGATCGAGGCCAACATCCTCCTGCAGAAGAGGCTCTGTCACGGCGCCCCATTCTATGTGCTCGGCCCGCTGGTCACCGACATCGCCCCGGGCTACGACCATATCACCTGCGCCATCGGCGGCACCATCGCCGCCGCCGCCGGGGCCGACTTCCTCTGCTATGTCACCCCCAGCGAACACCTGCGCCTCCCGACCGTGGACGACGTGAGAGAAGGGGTCATCGCCTCCCGCATCGCCGCCCACGCTGCCGACATCGTCAAGGGGGTGAAGGGGGCGATGGACAAGGACATCCAGATGGCCAAGTGCCGGAAAAAGCTCGACTGGGAAGGGCAGTTCGCCCTGGCCCTCGACCCGGAAAAGGCCCGGCGGCTGCGCGCCGAATCAGGGGTTGCCGACCACGGCGCCTGCACCATGTGCGGCGAGTTCTGCGCCTACAAGGTGATGGACGACGCCATGGAAAAGCAGGCGGTCGAATCGTAAGGGTTGACTTAGCCGGAGAATTGTTATAATAAAATAGCTCCATTGCCGTTATAGCTCAGTTGGTAGAGCAATTGATTCGTAATCAATAGGTCAGCGGTTCGACTCCGCTTAACGGCTCCAGAAAAATCAAGGCCCTGCAGGTTATCCTGCAGGGCCTTTTGTATTCGGATTCCGTTTCCCCTTCCTTTGCGGAAAAAAGAAGGTGTCAGTTTCCCTCCACGGTCCACCAGCTATCGCCGGAGTGGTGTTCGTCCCGGTCGTTACCCTTCCGTATGCGTTCCCTTGTAATAATGCCATGCATTGTTAGAATGTTATAATTATATCGCGGTCCGATTTCGTGTGGAGGAAAAATTCACGCGGATGAATCCAAACTGCACGGGAGGTATCGCCATGAAAAGTATCAAAACGGCAGCTGTTTCGGTAACGTTCTTCGTTCTCGCCTTGCTTATGGGTGGGTGCGCTGCGAGCATGCAGTCGCGGAGCGTTGATCTGAAGGAGTCGCGGCTGGTGAACCCCTCCATCATGGAGAAGGGGACGGGGGACCAGGCACTCTACCGCTACGTCAATCCGAAGATGGACGTCAAGCAGTACACGAAGATCATGATCGATCCGGTCCTCATCGAAAAGCAGGCGGAACTCGACGCGGAAGATCTGGCAAACTACCAGAAACTCGCCAACAACGCCTATGTCTACCTGAACAAGGAACTGGAGCAGGATTACAAGATCGTGCAGTCTCCCGAGCCCGGCACCATGAGGATACAGCTGGCCATCGTCGACGCCGACAACTCGAAGCCGGTCCGCAATGTCACTTCGAGCATCTTGCCCATCGGCATCGGGATCTCCCTGGTATCATACGCCGCCACCGGGAAACCGACGGGGGTGGGTGAGATCACGGTCGAGTTCAAGGGAACCGATGCCATGACCGGCGAACTGCTCGGAGCAGCACTCGACAAGCGTGTCGGCGGCAAGGACGTCAAGGGGGTCTTCGACACCTGGCACAACGCCGACGCCGCCCTGAAATACTGGGCACAAAGGACCCGCTACGTGCTCTGCATGGGGCGCGGCGACAAAAACTGCGTCAAACCCTGAGCCCCGGACTGATATGTAAATAAACAGACCGGGGGGATATGTCATGGAAAATCAGGACGAAGTAAGTACAGGGGAGAAGTGCCGGAACATCCGCACCGGATCGAGTCCCGACGACATTGCCCAGGCGTTTCTCGACAATCTTTACTATGCCCAGGGGAGGATACCGGTCCTCGCCACGCGAAACGACCTGTACATGGCGCTTGCCTATACGGTCCGCGACCGGCTTGCGGCCCGCTGGGTCGCGCAGATGCAGCAATTTCGGCGAGCGGAATTGAAAAAAAGCATCAAGGTGGTCTGCTACCTTTCGGCGGAGTTTCTTCCCGGGCCGCACCTGGGCAACAATCTGCTCAACCTGGGGATTTACGATGAAACGCGCCAGGCCATGGAGCAGCTCGGGTACAATCTGGAGGAGCTCATCGATCAGGAAACCGAGCCGGGGCTCGGTAACGGCGGGCTCGGCAGGCTTGCCTCCTGTTTCATGGATTCGCTTTCGACGATCGTGGTCCCGGCGTTCGGCTACGGGATACGCTACGAGTTCGGCATCTTCGACCAGGAGATACGCGACGGCTGGCAGGTGGAGATTACCGACAAGTGGCTGAAGCTCGGGAATCCCTGGGAAATGCCGCTCCCTGAATTGTGCCAGGAGGTGAAACTAGGCGGCCACACGGAACATTACCAGGACGGACAGGGGCGGTCGCGGGTGCGGTGGATCCCGGCCGGGGTGGTCGAGGGGATCCCCTACGACACGCCGATCCTGGGGTATGGCGGCAATATCTGCAATACGCTCCGCCTCTGGAAGGCCGAAGCGGTGGAATCGTTCGACTTCCAGGACTTCAACGTGGGCAACTATTATGCAGCGGTCGAAGAAAAGGTAAAGTCGGAAACCATCACCAAGGTCCTCTATCCCAACGACGAACCGGAGATCGGCAAGATGCTCCGGCTCATCCAGGAATACTTTTTCGTCTCCTGTTCGCTGCAGGACATGATCCGCATCGGCAAGATGCTGGGCAATTCTCCAGAATGTTTTGACCAGCGGTACGTGGCCCAGCTGAACGACACCCATCCCTCCATCGCCGTTGCCGAACTGATGAGACTCCTGGTGGACGAGCACGACGTGGCGTGGGAGAAGGCGTGGGAGATAACGCAGAACACCTTCGGCTACACCAATCACACCCTCCTTCCCGAAGCTTTGGAGAAATGGCCCGTCGAACTGTTCGGCCAGATCCTCCCGCGGCACCTGGAGATCGTTTACGAGATCAACCGCCGCTTCCTCGACCAGGTGAGGTTGGCGTTTCCAGGAGACGAAGAGCAGGCGGCGCGTCTGTCACTCATCGACGAATCCGGCTGCAGGTACGTGCGGATGGCCCACTTGGCCTGCGTTGGGTGCCATGCCGTCAACGGCGTCGCAAAGCTCCACTCAGAGCTTTTGAAGAGCGAGGTGCTGCGGGACTTCCATGAAATGTTCCCGGAGAAATTCCATAATGTGACCAACGGCGTCACCCCGCGCCGCTGGATGGCGCTCTCCAACCCGCGGCTTGCCGCGCTGATTTCCGGGGTTATCGGCGATGGCTGGATCACACAACTGGACGAGCTGAGAAAGCTCGAGCCCTTTGCCGACGATCCCGCGTTCCAGGAGAAGTGGCGCCGGGTCAAGCGGGAGAACAAGAACGACCTCGCCACCCTTATCCTGAACCGCACCGGGGTGGCGGTCGATCCCGATTCACTCTTCGACATCCAGGTAAAACGCCTGCACGAATACAAGCGCCAGCACCTGAACGTCCTGCACATCATCACCCTCTATGCAAGGCTGAAGCGGTACCCTGCATCCGACTGCGTTCCCAGGACGTTCGTCTTCGGCGGCAAGGCCGCGCCCGGATACGCCATGGCCAAACTCATCATCAAGCTCATCAATTCCGTGGCCGGGGTGGTGAACACCGATCCCGATATCCGCGGCCGGTTGAATGTGGCCTTTCTCCCCGATTTCAACGTGAAGACCGGCCAGCAAGTGTATCCGGCAGCGGACCTGTCCGAACAGATATCCCTGGCAGGCGAAGAGGCGTCGGGAACGGGCAACATGAAATTTTCCATGAACGGGGCGCTGACCATCGGCACCCTCGACGGAGCCAACGTGGAAATACGTGAAGAGGTAGGAGCCGAGAATTTTTTCCTCTTCGGCCTGAAGGTGGACGAGGTGGAGGAGCTGAAGGCGCGGGGGTACGACCCGAGAAAATATTACGACTCCAACCCCGCCCTTCGGGAAGCGATCGACCTCATCCGTTCGGGACATTTCTCCGGGGGGAACGCACAGCTCTTCGCGCCGCTCGTCGACTTGCTCATGCAGCGCGACAATTACATGCTTTTTGCGGATTACCAGCCGTACATCGACTGCCAGGACCGGGTGTCGGCGGCCTTCCGCGACCAGCAAAACTGGACGAGGATGTCCATCCTGAACGTGGCGCGGATGGGGAAATTTTCCTCCGACCGCGCAGTTCGGGAATACTGCGACATGATTTGGAAGGTGCAGCCGGTGTAATGGGCACATCTGCCCCGTGTGATAACACCGCAAAAAGTCAGAATACACCACTAAGGCACTAAGGACACGAAGTTAACCCCTCTAAAGGATTATAGTATTTCTTAGTGATCTTAGTGTCTTAGTGGTAAAAAGGGTTTCAGATCGGGTCAATAAACCTCCGTGTCTCCATGGCAAAAGCCGCGTCATCTCTGACGTCTCGCCATCCGCCGGCGCTGGACAACGGCAAACCGGGCGATGATCCGGTCGGCTTCGTAGTTGCGGCTGATGCCGACCATGTCGTAGATCCCGCCGAATCGGACATCACCGCCCGCAAGGGCATGCATCTTGCCGTCAGCAGTGAGCATGTAGCCGTCAAAGTGGGTCCAGATCGCCTGTGTCCCCCACCCCCAAGGTTTTAGCCGGAGAGCAACGACTGGTTCTGCTCGGCGCACTGCTTCATCGACTGCATCTGGCCGCTCAGCTCCTTGACCTCCGCCCAATTCCCCTGCATCATGGCGTTATGGATCCTGTTCGGCAGATTGCTCAGCTCCGTCTCCATCCTCCTGAGCCCCCGGTAGGTGGTCAACGGCATCTCCTTCTGCAGCAGTTCCCAGGAGCGCCAGAGGTAGAGGTCGCCGTAAAGGGTGTCGATGCGGCTCAACTCGATGAGGCTCGAAACGCAGTCATAGGTGCTCTTTTCATCTGCACTCTTATTGGTCCCCATGCCTGATCTCCTCTGCATCTCCTCAATTGGGCACATATTAATAATATCTTATCATACGTTCCCGGATTCGCATGGAGTTCTTCCACAGGTTCTTTCCTAGTACCATGAAACATCTAAATCTAACTCCCCCCAACCCCCTCTTATCTTAAGAGGGGGAGCAAACCAGCCAGCTCACTTAGCACGTCCCTCCCCTTAATTAAGGGGAGGACAGGAGGGGTTAGCTGCGAAAAAATAAGTATTACAGTGTACTAGCCGTTTATCACCCGGTCCAGATCGGCAATGAGGTCCTCACACTCCTCCAGCCCCACCGACAGGCGCACCAGATTGTCGGTCACCCCGCGCGCTGCCCGCTCCTCCGGCGGCATGGCCGCATGGGACATCTTTGCCGGGTAGGAGATGATGCTCTCCACTCCGCCGAGACTGACGGCAAAGGCAGCCAATTCGACCGTTTCCAGTACCCGCCGCGTCAGTTCCACCGTTTCCAGCTTGAAGGAGAGAACCGCGCCCGGCCCCGCTGCCTGGCTGTTGTGGACGGCATAGCCGGGATGGCTTGGCAGGCCCGGGTAGAATACCTCCGTTACCCGCTTTTGTTCGGAAAGCCACTCGGCAACCGCCCTGGCGCTCTTCTGGCTCTCCTCCAGCCGCACCCGCAAAGTCTTCAACCCGCGCAGCACCAGCCACGAATCCTGCGGCCCAAGCACCGCGCCGAATGCGTTCTGGACGAACCCGATCCGCTTTGCCAGCGCCTCGTCGCGCACCACGGCAAAGCCGCAGATCACGTCGCTGTGGCCGTTCAGAAACTTGGTGCCGCTGTGCAGGACGATGTCGCACCCAAGCTCCAGCGGCCTTTGCAGATAGGGGGTCATGAAGGTGTTGTCCACCAGGGTCAGAAGCCCCCTCGATTTGGCCAGTGCCACTGCCGCGGCCATGTCGGTGACCTTCAGCAGGGGATTTGACGGCGTCTCCAGGTAAATTCCCTTGGTGGCGGGAAGGATGGCTGCGGCGATGTTCGCCGGGTCAGTGGCGTCGACAAAGGTCGTCTCGATGCCGAGACGCTTGAAAAGTGTTGTGAGGACCCTGAAAGCGCCGCCGTAGACGTCCTCGCAGACCACCAGATGGTCGCCGGGAGAAAAGAGCAGGAGTGCCGAGGAGATGGCAGCCATTCCCGAAGCGAAGGCAAAGCCATGGGTGCCGTTTTCCAGGATGGCAATGGTCTCCTCCAGGGCCTCACGGGTCGGGTTGCCGGAGCGGGCGTAGTCCCACTTGCCAAAATGGTCCACCGATTCCTGGGCAAAGGTGGAAACCTGGTAAATGGGGATGGAGAGCCCCTTGGTGTAGGGGTCTATGCCATGGCCGTTATGGATGATCTTTGTGCCGATTTTCATGATGTTGTCTCCTTAAAATAAGGTTCGAGGTTCGAGGTTCGAGGTTCTAGGTTCTAGGTGCGAGGCAAACCTATCGCTTTTCCTTTTTCCTTTTTCCTTTTTCCTTTCTCCTCGTTCCTTTCTCCTCGTTCCTTCTATTCAAACGCCTGTTCCAAATCGGCGATCAGGTCGTCCGCATCCTCGATCCCCACCGAGAGGCGCAGGAGCACGTTGTTGATCCCAAGCCTTTTGCGGATCTCCGGCTTGATGTCTGCATGGGTCTGCGCTTCGGGAAAGGTGATGAGCGTCTCCACCCCGCCCAGGCTTTCTGCGAATGAGATGAGTTGCGTCTTCATGAGGAGTTGCTCCACCTGCGCCGGCTCCTTCACCTCGAAGGCGATCATGGCGCCGAATCCGGCGGCCTCGGACTGCAACAGGGCGTGGCCGGGATGATCGGAAAGTCCCGGATAATGGACCTTTGCCACCAGTGGATGGCGCTGCAGCCATGCGGCTATTCGCCCTGCGTTTGCCTCCTGCCGGTCCATCCTGATTGCGAGGGTCTTCATCCCCCGGATCACCAGCCAGGAGTCCTGGGGGCCGAGCACGGCGCCGACCGAATTCTGCAGGAAGTAGATTTTTTCGGCAAGTTGCGGCGCCTTCGCCACCACCAGCCCGGCCACCGTGTCGTTGTGACCGGCCAGGTACTTGGAGGCGCTGTAGACGGTGATGTCCGCTCCCAACTCCAGCGGCCGGAGCAGGTAAGGGGTGAGAAAGGTGTTGTCGACGATGCAAAGCGCCCCCCGTTCCTTGCAAAGGATGGCAAGTGCCCGTATATCGGCCACCTTCAGCAGCGGATTGGTCAGGGATTCGACAAACAGTCCGCGGGTATTGGCCTTGAACGCCCCCTTGACCGCCGCCATGTCCGAGGTGTCCACGTAGGTGAATTCCAGGCCGTACTGCTGGAAAACCTGTTCAAACAGCCGGTAGGTGCCGCCGTAGAGGTCTTCGGTAACGACCAGGTGGTCTCCCCGCTGAAAAAGGAGGAGCAGGTTGGTGATGGCCGCCATGCCCGATGCGTAGGCAAAGCCCCTGCAACCCCGGTCCAGGCGGGCAATCCCATCCTCCAGCGCCTGCCGGGTAGGATTGCCGGAGCGGCTGTAGTCGTAGCCGGTGCTCTGCCCCAACCCGGGGTGGCGAAACGTCGCCGTCTGATAGATGGGAACCGTTACCGCGCCCGTCCTCGTGTCCCAATCCAAACCAATCTGTACCGCCTGCGTCGAAATCTTCATATAACCTCCCAAATAAAAAATCCCCTTCCGGGGGCGGAAGAGGATTCACGAGTGAGGCTCTCTCTTCCTTATCTCCCGAAACCTCATGGTTTCGCAGGATTTGGCACCTTCCCTTTTCAGGGGGTTGCCGCGACGTCACAGGGCCGGTCCCTCAGTCGCTCTTGATAAGAATATATCTATTCAATTGTTGTGCAACGATGTGACATCATCGTTGCTGGATTTTACCGTTACTCAATTACCGACTAAATCGGTTAAGTTAACCGCAGACAAAAGTTAGCAAGCCGGTATTTTTTTGTCAACAATTTTGTTTTTTTATACGTTTGAAGCCCTCTCTTAATCCACCTGGAACAGCGCCGTGGAAAGATACCGTTCACCTGTGTCGGGAAGGATCACCACGATCCGTTTACCGCTGTTTTCCGGCCGACCGGCGACCTGCAATGCGGCAAATGCTGCTGCGCCCGATGAGATGCCGACCAGAAGCCCCTCTTCCCGGGCCAGACGGCGGCCGGTTTCCAGGGCATCCTCATTGGACACCTTGATGATTTCGTCGACCACATCCAGATTGAGCACCTCGGGGACAAATCCCGCACCGATCCCCTGGATCTTGTGCGGCCCCGGCTGTCCGCCGGAAAGAACCGGCGAATCCAGCGGTTCCACCGCAATCACCCTGACCGCCGGATTTTTCTTTTTAATGACTTCGCCGACACCGGTAATGGTTCCGCCGGTCCCCACCCCGCCGACAATGATATCAATGCTCCCGTCGGTATCCGCCCAGATCTCCTCGGCAGTGGTAATGCGGTGAATTGCCGGATTGGCCGGATTCTTGAACTGTTGCGGCACAAATGAGTTCGGAGTCTGGGCGGCCAGCTCATCCGCCTTGTCGATCGCCCCCTTCATCCCCTTTGCCCCCGGGGTGAGAACCAGCTCCGCACCATACGCCTTCAGGAGGTTCCTCCGCTCGATGCTCATGGTATCGGGCATGGTCAGGATCAGCCGGTAACCCTTGGCAGCCGCCACAAACGCCAGGGCTATGCCGGTGTTGCCGCTGGTCGGCTCGATAATCACCGAATCCTTGTTGAGGAGCCCCTTTTCCTCCGCGTCCCGAATCATCGCAAAACCGATCCGGTCCTTGACGCTTCCGCCCGGGTTGAACGACTCCACTTTCGCCACGACCTCGGCCCCGACCCCTTTGACCAGCCGGTTGAGCCTGAGCAGTGGAGTTCTTCCGATAAGATCAGTAAGATTGTTTGCAATTTTTGCCATGACAAATACCCCCTCCTTCCATATGGTTTATTTCTACAGCAACACCACTATACTTGATTATTCAACTCGGTTTTACATTATCCAATACTAGTTTTTTTGTCAACAAATAAATTTTACAAATCTATGTATTTGGTAGTCTTATACTAAACTTGGATGTTTTCAGGCTCTACGCACATTGCGTCAACAAAATAAACCCCTGGTCAGGGGTAATTACATCACAAATACATCAAGTATTTTATCCGGTGAAGCCACGACTACGGCCGGCACTCGTCATGTTGAGCGGCCTGATGAAGGTGGCATTAGTGGCATTGCGCAGCTCCTCGACCACATCCGGCGGCACGGCCGAATCAAGGGATAGTATGACCATCGCTTCGCCCTTTTTCTCCCGACGGCCCAAATTCATTGAAGCGATGTTGATGTCGCGGGTGCCCAAAATGGTTCCGATCCGGCCTATCATGCCGGGGCGGTCAATATAGTTGAGCAGCAGCATGTGCCCTTCCGGGCTGAAGTCCATGGCGTAGTCCCTCAGACGCACAATGCGGGGCGCACCTTCAAAAAGAGTCCCCGAGAGCAGCCGCCGCTTTCCCTGACCTTCGACAGTCAGGGTGACCATGTTGGAAAAGGCATCGGCGCGGGTCGATTTATGTTCTTCAACGACGATTCCCATGTTTTCCGCGATCAGCGGGGCGTTCACCATGTTGACCTCCTGATCGACGACCAGGTTGAGAATCGCCGCCAGGCCACAGACCGTAAGCGGTGAGCAGTCATAGTGGGCAATTGCGCCTGCATAGCCGAAGGCTAGCTTTGCCGGATTGTCGTCAACCAGCTGGAATGCCAGATCGCACATCACCTTCACCAGGTTGAGGAAGGGACGCATCTGCTCCATGAGCGTCAGGTCGAAACGGGGGATGTTGACCGCGTTCTCCAGCGGCTGATCGTCAAGGTAATTGAGGATCTCCCTGGAAACGTCCACAGCCACATTGATCTGGGCCTCGAAGGTATTGGCCCCCAGGTGGGGGGTCACCACCAGCCTTTGTTGAGCGATCAACTCCTTCAACAGCTCGGTTCTAGGTGGTTCCTCGCTCCATACGTCCACCGCCGCGCCTGCCACCTTACCCGTCTGCAGCGCGTTCAACAGCGCCTGCTCGTTGAAGATGCCGCCACGTGCGGCATTGATGAGGACCACGCCCTCTTTCATCATGGCGATTTCTTTTTCGCCGATCATGTCGAGCGTCTCCCCGTTCAGAGGGGTGTGGATGGTAATAATGTCGCAATTTCTGTAAATCTCTTCGTGCGAAACCAGCCTGACACCCAGATCGTGTGCCCGTTTCACGGCCACGTACGGATCGCAGGCCAGCACCTCACACTCGAACGCCTTCAGACGGGTGGCAACCCGACCCCCGACCTTACCCAGTCCGATTACGCCGGCAGTCCGCCCCTTGAGCTCATAACCGGTGAACGGGGCGCGCTTCCACTCGCCGCTCTTCAGGCTGGCATTGGCCTTGGTTATGTTGCGGTAGAAAGCGAGCAAAAGCGCCATGGTATGCTCAGCAGCGCTGTTGGTGTTGCCGAACGGGGCGTTGACCACGATCACCCCTCTGGCGCTGGCGTAATCCACATCGACGTTATCGATGCCGACTCCGGCCCTGGCCACCATTTTCAGTTTTTTGGCCGCATCCAGCAGGTCCCGGTCCACGTTTGTCCCGCTTCTGGTGATAATGGCCTCGTAATCCCCGATAATCGCCAGCAGCTCTTCTTTTTTCAGCCCCAGGCGGATATCCATCTCCACCCGCGGATCCTGCGCCAAAAGCGCCAGACCTTCAGGTGCAACCTCATCGGTAACGATGACTTTCATTCCATCTCCTTGTTTCGTATTTTTATCGTCGTGGGCGGGACATTGATCTCATGGATTTCCTCAAGCCTCTAATCTGCCCCGCTTGACGGCACAACAGAGAAAACCGTTGCGCGTTCGCGCTGCTCATTTCTGCGCAGTGCGAGGACTCCGAACATCAGGCCGATCGTGATCGCCGTCAGGGCGGCCAGTGCCGCGTTAAAGCCGCCCGTCGCATCATAGAGCGCACCAATCGTCAGCGGGCCTGTGACCCCGCCGATCTCGGCTGCCGAGAAGAACATGCCGCTCGCCGCGCCGGCGTTGCGGCTGCCGACTCCCGGCGTCTCGACCAGGAGCAACACGGCGATCGTAGTTATCGAGCCGCGGGCGATCCCCTGCAGCACGAGGCCTGACCCAAGCAGCATGCCGGGCGGATTGCGCAGCAGAATGCTTGCGCAGCATTCGGCCGCGAAGAGCACGACAAGCAGGGCAAGCCTCCGCTCGGGAATCGCAAAACGCGGCACCAGCAGCGAGGCGAATATACCGACCGTTGTCGGTATGGACGCCCAGAATCCTGCCGTCCTGGGGACCATTCCGGAGGTGCGCAGGATCTCGGGCAGCCAGTTGCCGAGACCGTGACCGTAGAAAAACATGCCGACGCTCATCAGCAGAATGATCCGCACGGTGCGGATCCCGAGCAATTCGCGGAATACCTGGCGCTGCGACTGTTTCGGGCCTGCTGCAAACAGGTGGTCGGCCGCCCGGCTCACCGGGTGAGCCGTGATCGCCAGCCAGACAAGGCTTGCCACCACGATGAACCCGGAATAGGCAAATACCGTGGCTCGCCAGCTGCCGTGCATGAGCGGCAGGATCACGCTGTGAGTCAGCGAGAGCGCCGTCACGCTGCCAAGCGCCGAGCCCGTGACATAGAGTCCCATCGAGATGCCGCGCTCCCTTCCCGCGAACCACTGGCTGACCGTCTTGGGTGCGCCGACCGATATCATCGGCCCGCCGATGCCGAAGAAGGCGACGGCCATAAACAGTGACAGGTTTCCGGTGGCGCAGCCGCGCAAAAGGCCCGAAGCAGCGATCGTCATCGCCGCCGCGAACAGCATCCAGCGCGGACTGTACTTGCCGAGCAGCGCCCCGCACGGCATGGCCGAAAAGATGTACACGAGTTGCCATGCGCCCATGACCCCGCCGATTGCCGAATAGCTGATGCCCAGGTCTTTCGCGATCAACGGCACCAGCGGCGCCATACCCGACACGGTCAACCCGAAGGAGAAATAGAGTAGCCACACCCCGAACAGCATCGCCCAGCGGAATGGATGCGTGGCCAGATTGATATTCTGTGCATTGGGTTGAACAGGCATACTGACTCCTATGGCAGGTAATTTTCGGCAAGTGAATATCGCCATCGATTTGCCGGATGCGACGGTTTGAGCATCCAGACCAGCGCATTCCGGTGCCAAAAAACAAAAAGGCCAAGTTCTATCAATAAGATAGGAACTTAGCCTCCAGTTTTCTGGTCAACTAATATTAATATAGTTAGTTGATAGGCTATGTTTTTAAATAGAAAATGTCAAGACAAATATTTATCAGACGAGCGTCAGTCCCGGTTCTTCAGGCCCTTGGCCCCCATTTTGGGGAGGCATTTTGACCTTGATCGGGTACGGTTCAGGGGTGAGGACCAACCCATAGGGGCGAGCATGAGCGCGCAGTTCTTGCAGACGACGGAAAGATTCCGGGACGCAGGAATATACCGTTTCGGTGTAGAATCGCCAGGGGCATGCATCGAGGACAGTTTCGCGAGAAATTTGAAGACCGTCAAGCTCACCGCCAGGCCGATACATAATTGGATGTTTGGACTACTTTAAAGATAGAACAAAAGCACTGCTAGACGACATAACTATTTGTTTTTTAATCGTTTTTTCATATTGACATATCCCACTGTCGAGCGACAATTATTACAAGCAGCCAAACACTGCTCACAAAGAATGGAGGTGAACAATATGTTTCGTATCTTATTGATCATTGCCATAGTTTTTACAGCGAACATGTCATGGGCTCTAGACTGGAACGTCTGTCACAAGGACTTGGAGAGCCTGAGAAAAATGTCACGTACTGAAAGTAATACAAGCTATCTGACTGCCGCAAGCAATCAGGCGGTCAAACTGCGTGACCTGTACGAAAACATCGAAGCCCAGAGATTCGACTACAATCGGTGTAAGAATTCTGCGGATGGCACGCAATATTGTGTCTACATGCAGGGGAGGTTGAATGCAATGCTTGGCGAGTATCAAGCCGGAAGGAACGATTTCAACAAGATGATGATATCGTCCGGCAAATACTCGCAGGCTAAAGAGGAATCATGCGGTTTTAAATTAAATTAGTTGGGAAAGACAACCAGTCATGAGCAGTTGGCGGCTGCGACTTCCGCTGTAAACGTAAACCCACTGCAATGAAACGAGGCCGATTGCTTTCAATCGGCCTCGTTTTCTTAAACAAACTAGCCGGTGCAGTGCCACGGCGTCAATGTGTCGGCAGTAGTGACAGCGAAGCCTCATGCAACCGTTTATCAATTGTCCATAGGGGTATTCTGGTCAGCAGGGCAGACATAAGCAAATGAATGTCGATATAACCGAGCCCTTTACCCATAAGCTTGTGATCGTTAATGAATTCAATTACCTCATCATCATCTGCGCAGGATGCCATAGGAAGGTCCTGAAGAAGAGAGAGTATTTCTGTTCTATTTTTGAGGTTTCCGCATGCCAGTTCACCAATAACAAATGGGTGAATAACTACCTGGCCATCAGTTAAGAGTGCAT
The DNA here is from genome assembly GCF_000016745.1 of Geotalea uraniireducens Rf4. Lineage (GTDB taxonomy): Bacteria > Desulfobacterota > Desulfuromonadia > Geobacterales > Geobacteraceae > Geotalea > Geotalea uraniireducens. The sequence continues at coordinate 4,515,670 of NC_009483.1, forward strand.
CAAGTCCGATAGTTCCGGATCGTAAATGTTCTACCCAGACCGACGTATCAACAAGAATCATGTTATATACCCTCTGTTCTTCTTCGAGGAATCATTTTCAAATTCTTTTCAGTCCCACCCAATCCGGCAAGTCGCTTCGAGCTTTCCTTGGCAATAAGTGCTTGTAACCCAAGCCTGACAAGGGATGTTTTTTCCGTTATGCCAGTCAATTTCGCAGCTTTTTCCAACAGAGCATCTTCGATATTAAGCGTAGTTCTCATGAACATTCCCCTGTATGCATGTTTTATGCATCTTAATATGTATTTAATGTATGCTTTTGTCAAGATCTTAATATTGCAGCAGATTGTGCTGCATTTTCTCACTTAGGGCTTCGCACGGAAGCCCGTCTCTTGATTCAGGAAAGGCGTCGTTTCTTCGGCTTGACCATCAGGCCCCATCGTCTGCCCCTCCCTGTAACAGTCATAGGCTGTGCTGGGAGCGGAGCGAACTCAGCACCAGCCGGTTGTTCGCTGTTATTGCCCCATTTGTCCAACAACTAAGGGAAAAACTTTTTAACCTCGATATCATTCATGACTTTATAGTGTTTGTCATTCCCAGTTAAGAGTGGAAGACCATAGGCAATAGCTGAAGCCCCTATCAAGGCATCAGCTATCTCGATGGAATGACTTAGAAAATGCTGTTCAACGAAAAACATCGCCTTAGCCGATATTTCCTCTGATATGTAAACAATTTGAGCATTCCACCCATGAAGAGCTTGCCTAAGACTGTTTAGTTCTTTTTTGTTTTTCATCCCTTGGACCAGTTCCATATAGGTGACGACAGAGATGGAAAAACTGTTCAAATTCTCAATTGTATCATATGCCTTCTCATTGCCTCGCATGTACCAGATCAAAACATCGGTATCTATGAGCACCATTTAGAATCTTCCTTTTCTTAATTTTCTGACATACTCTTCAACGTTTTGAGTACTTTCGTTGTCTTTCCAAATCCCAAACAGTTCATTTTTTGCGGCTTTCCTTCCTGCCCCCAAATAGGGGATAAGTTTGGCGCAGGGTTTGCCACGATAGGTAATAACAACTTCTTCACCTCTGTTGACGGTATCCAATAATTCCTTTGAATGAAATCTAAGATCTTTTGCTGTAGCTTTCATGAGCGCCTCCTGTGTTGAAGTTTACACTTGAAAGTGTAAACTATTAAGGAGTCGCCGTCAATCCAAAAGGTTTTTATTCAGCGAACATATTAGTCAGCTGCTGGTCTAAGTTACCCATATAAGTAGCTTATGTCTCATATAACCTACGGTCTTATCTTCTCTTCCCTTTGGTGAAATCCTCCGGGATTCTCCCATTCAGCTCGGTGCTGCCTCATCATCCCTGAGGCTCACGGAGCTGTTCGGCAGAAAACAACACACCCTTCCTTGACACACTACCAGATATCATATACGATACCAACATGAAACCGATTCGCGTTGTGATTGATACGAACATTCTTTACGCCGCCCTTTATTCATCGAACGGGGCTTCTAACGCGCTTATGATTATGTTACGCGACGGCTTAATAATCCCATGCATATCGGTTACGCTGGTTTTGGAATACGAAGACGTACTGACAAGACACCGGAATGTACTTCAATTAACCCAAGCGGATATCAAGGCGTTTCTTGGTTTTCTGGTAAATCAGGCTGAGCGCACTAAAATTCATTACCTTTGGCGCCCATGTCTCAAAGACCCGAATGATGACATGGTTCTGGAGGTTGCTGTTACTGCCGGTGTAGTTTTTATTGTCACGCATAACACCAAGGACTTTGAGGGGGCTGAGCGGTTTGGAGTTCGGGCCGTCACCCCTGGCTGGTTCATAAAGAATAATGGAGGTGTAAAATGAGTACCATGAGTCTGAGACTTCCCGATTATTTACATAAATCGGCCAGGCAGTTAGCCAAGAGCGAGCACATTTCCGTCAATCAGCTTGTCGCTACCGCACTTGCGGAAAAGATTTCCGCGCTTGCTACCGAGGAATATCTGGACGCATTGGCCGCCCAAGGCAGCCGCGAGGCATTCGACCGGATCATGTCCAAGGTTAAGGATCGTCCCCCCCTTCATGGAGATGAACGCTGATATGCCGAACCTGAGCCTGCAGCGGTTTTCACCCCTGGCTCTCCCGGAGCTGATGTGCGGCGGTGAAATAATGGCGGTACCCTTGAAGGAGGATGAGAAAGGCGGTGATTGCGACCGCGCCGGTAATTCGGTTTCGATCTCCTCGCGCCGCTCATGTATCTCTGCCGAGAGCCGCTCTGCTGCAAGGCTGGCGCCGTTCATGGAGTTGCCGATGATCATCCCCGCCAGGGGTATCAGGTAGCGGGGGTCGTACCAGGGAGAATAACCGACCACCAGGCCGCAGAAGAGGAAAGTCACCCCGCCGCAACCGATGAACAGGGAGGTCCCCACCACCCGGTAAAAATGCGGCATCTTCTGCCTGATCCGCCCACCCATGACTTGCAGCGAAAAGCCGGCCATGGCAAGCAGATGGCGATTACCGCCAGGGGACTCCGGACGGCAAATACGAGATGGAGAAGATAGCCCACAGCGAGAAGCTGGAACACCATCCGCACCGAAGCCCACAACATCTGCCCCTCCTGGCCGATGCGCGACAGGCGCGCCAGGCCGATGGCCAAAAGAACAAGGCCGTAGGCGAGCGCCAGGTCCAGCAACTCCAGATTGATAATCTTTGCGTTTTCCACTGGTTCAGGACTCCTTTTCGTCCGGCTCCGCCAGGAAGCGCCGTAGCTCGGCTGTTTGCGGGCGGGCGAGAATCTCCTCCCCCCGTCCCTCCTCCAGAATCCGTCCCCCCTCCAGGTAGATGAGGTAATCGGCGATCCTTCCCGCCAGCCGCAGGTCGTGGGTCACCAGGATAACCGTAATCTGTTGGGAACGGCAGATAATGTATTTTACATGATGGTCAAGTCAAAAAGTAGGTGGGGGTGAAAAGAAACCGGCTTCCCTGGCGAAGCGTTTTGCCTCGTCAAGTTCCGCCTGGGTGAGCCGCGCATTCCGCAGATTGCTGAAGCGATTGCCGATCCGGTCGTTGAGAAAGCGAAAGGTTGCGGACTTCTCCTCCAGCTCGGATTTCATGAAGCGGATGCAGCCTTTGCATTCCGGGTTGCGTACCGCATGTTTCCGTGCGTCGATGCGGTGTCTCCAGGCAAGGATGCGCATACCCAAAAGAAGCGGTTCCCGTACAATGGGGAACCACCAGTGTCGCTTATGGACGATTCGGGCGAGCATAAGCGCGCAGTTCTTGCAGATGATGGGGTGGCAGCCCTTCATACCGCTTCCTCCAGCAGTATTCCCGACTGGTGCAGCCGCCAGTAATACCCCTGTCGCTGCAACAGCTCGTGATGGTTGCCGGTTTCGACGATCTTTCCCTGGTCGAGCACGACGATGGCATCCATTTCCTGCACCGTGGATAGACGGTGGGCAATGACCATCAGGGTGCGCCCTTGCGAAACCCGGTGGATTGCCGCCTGCAATACCGCCTCGGTATTGGAGTCCAGGCTGGCGGTCGCTTCATCGAGGATCAGGATCTTCGGGTCGAACACCAGTACGCGCGCAAATGACAGGAGCTGCCGTTCACCCGAAGACAGCGTGCTCCCCCGTTCCGACAACATGGTGTCATACCCTTTCGGCTGCTTCAGGATGAAAGGCTCGGCGCCGATCAGGCGGCAGGCCTCTTTCACCCGCTCCGCCGGGATCTCTTCCCGGAAAAACCGGATATTGTCGATGATGGTCCCGGAAAAGAGGGTGACATCCTGCTGGACTATGCCCACCGTCTGCCGCAAGGCATCAAGCGGCCATTCCCGGACATCTTTACCGTCGATCACCACTACCCCGGCGGTTACGTCATAAAACCTGGTTACCAGGTTCATCAGCGATGACTTGCCGGCGCCCGACGCGCCGACGAAACCGACCCGTTCCCCGGCTTGAATCGCCAGCTGGATCTTGTTGAGGACGGGATGTCCCGGCCGGTAGGCGAGTGAGACCTGTTCAAACCTTACCCGACCATGCACCGACGGGGCCAACGCTCCCGGCAGCTCCCTGATTTCCGGCTGTTCCTGCAGGGTCCGGGCGATCCGTTCCGAGGCGACAATGGAAGATTGCAGCACGTTGAATTGCTGGGTGATTATGTTGATCGGCTGGAAAAACCGCCTCACATAGCCGACAAACGCATAGAGCACCCCGAAAGAGACCGCCCCGTGAATAACCGCCCGGCCGCCGAACCATACCAGTGCCGCCACCCCCAGATCACCCACCAATTCGGTGAGGTTGTTCAGGAGGACGTTGATCCGGTTCTCGAAGATTGTCGCGTCCAGCAGGGCCTTGTTCTTCTCGTCGAACTTCCTTTGCTGTTTGGCCTCCTGATTGAAGATCTGGACAATGGCCATCCCGGTCAGGTTCTCGGCAAGAAAGGCAATGGTTGCCGACAGGCGGCTCCGGATCTCCCGGTAGGTCTTGCTTAATATTCTTCTCAGGGAGAGAGAAATAATCAAAACTATCGGGATCAGGAGAAAACAGTAGAGTGCGATGGGAATATCCAGCCGGAGCATGAAAAACATGATCAGGATCAGGGAAAGACAGCCGCGTAACGTGTTCGGCAGGAACTGGGTAAAGAAATTGTTGATGGACTCCGTGTCGTTGACAACATTGGTGATGATGCTCCCCGCAGAATGTTGATCGAAATAGCGCAGGGAGAGTTTCTGAATATGCTTGAACAGGTCGACTCGGATGCTCCTGACAATGGCTTGACCTGCGTACTGCAAGAGGATGTCCTGGTAATAGGTCAGGCCGAAAGAGAGGAGCGACATCCCGAGATACCCTGCCGCCATCCAGAAAATGGCTTCGGCATTGGGGTTCGGCACCACCAGATAGCGGTCTATGGCCTCTTTGACCAGATAAGGCTGCGCCAGGTCGATGAGGACCACGGTAATTACCAGGCAGAGCACCAGGGCAAGGCGCGCCCGATAGATCCGCATATACGGCAAAAGGGTGCGCAGAGCACCCTGTGACTGTAATTGAGTGCTCATGCCACCTCCTCTGTCAAGCCGGCCTGCATGGCTGCCAAACCTTCCGTCAAACCGGGCGGGATAAAAGCCTCATCATCCGTCAAACCGGGTCGCCCGGGTGACCCTTCCTCCGTCAGACCGGCCTGCATCTGCCATAATCCGGCATAGGGGCCGCCCGCCTTGATCAGCCCGGCGTGGTCACCCCTTTCCACGATGCGCCCTTCGTCGAGGACCAGGATCTCGTCCGCCTGCTGGACCGAGCTCAGCCGATGGGAGATGATGATGGTCGTCTTTTTGTCTTTGCAGCTCAAACGCGCCTTCAGGCGTCCCTTGTCTCCCATATTTCTCAGGATCTGCCGTTCCGTATTCGTGTCTATGGCACTCAGACTGTCATCAAGTATCTGGATGGGCGCATCCTTGTAAATTATCCGCGCTATGGCGACGCGCTGCTTCTGACCGCCGGACAACCTTACCCCCCGTTCACCGACCTCGGTTGCAAAACCCTCGGGAAAGCGCTCGATGTTTTCGTAAACAGCGGTAATTCTCGCGGCGTTTTTTACCCGTTCCAAGTCGGGCGCCTCATCTGAAAAGCCGATGTTTTCATTGAGGGTGGTCGAAAAGAGAAAGCCGTCCTGCGGCACATACGCCATCCCCTGCCGGAGCCGCGCCAGTGGATACTGAAGGATATCCGCGCCGTCGATGAAAACCGTCCCCTCCGGCGGGTCGTACAGCCTGAGGAGCAGGTCGGCCAAGGTGGTCTTGCCGCTTCCCATGGGACCGATAATGCCCAGGGTCTTCCCCCTTTTCACGTGAAAGGAGATATCGGTCAGGACATCCCGCTCTGTGCCCGGATAACGGAAGGTCAGTCCGTTCACGCTCAAGGTCCCCTGAAGCGGCCGGTCGAGCAAAGCCCCTTGCCGGTCACGGACTGCCGGCACGACCTGCATCAGCTCCGAGATCCTGTTGAGGGATGCGCTTGCACGTTGAATGACGTTGAGCACCTGCCCCAGGTGCTCCAGCGGGTTACGGAGCAGGGCTATGTATAAGGTGAAGGCAACATAGTCCCCGATGGTGATCACCTTGGTGATGGTCAGGAAGCCGCCGTAACCGAGGACGCCGATGAAACCCAGATTGGCCATCAAGGGGACGAGGGCGCCGAAGAGGGAAGAGTTGCGGACAAATCTGATTTTTTCCGCAACGATGGTATCCACTTTCTGTTCGAATTGTCCGATAACCACCCGTTCGTTGCCGAAGGCTTTGACAGCGCGGATGCCGCCGATGACCTCTTCAACGGTCTGGGCCATGGAGCCCAGTGCCTCCTGGCAATGGGTGGACTGCGTTCTGATTTTGGGCCCAAGATATCTGACCAGAACCGGAATGATAAAGAGCGGCCCCAGACCGACAACGGTCAGCCTCCAGTCTCCGTGCACCACCATCATATACAGCACGGCCGTCAGCATGGTCAGGCCGGCTGCCGCCTGATTGATCCCCATGGTGGCGAATTCCCGGATAACCTCCACATCGCTCAGGGCATGGGACAAAAGTTCGCCCGTGCTGTGGCCGTGATAATAGGCAGGTGAAAGGGTCCCCCATTTTTGCAGCAGGTCCCGGCGCAGGTCATAGGTGAGAATGCGCCCCCGGCGGTGGGAAAGGGTGCGCCCCGTCCATGCCGCCGTCACCCTGCCGAGACCGAGCAGGATCAGCACCCCCGCACAACTAGCCGTATCCTCGATACTCAGGTTGCCATGCTGCAAACGGTCGGCAAAGCGGCCAAGCACCCTGGGAATGAATACCGATAAGAGGCTTGAAGTCGCGATGATGATGACGGCGATACAGTAGACAAGCCTGTGCCGGTAAATATATGACAGCATGATGCGCCAACCTGACATTCTTATCTCTCCGTACACCAAAGACTGCTTGTTTATTTCCCGGGCGATTCCGCATACACCTGATCGATGAGACGGCTGTCGATCCAGCTGACGTAGTCGACGGAGCCGTTGGCAAGACCGGCATCCTTGAGGAATGCCTCCTCGGCTTTAAACGCTTCGATCGCTTTCCCCGTAATTCGGGGATACTGGTAAAACATATTGTCCGGATAATCCCTTTGCACGGCGCTTTCTTTCTTTTTGGTCGTCTCGGAGAAAATCTTTATGGTCTCTGCCGGATGTGCATCGGCCCAGCGGGCGGCCTCCAGGTCGATCTTCAGGAGGCGCTTGATCAGGGACTGATGTTTTTTGAGAAAATCACCGTTGGCAGAAATAGCCGAAGGACTGGACCATTCGGGATGGCTTCTTCCATCGTGGATAATCCTTATTGATCCGGTTTCCAATAAGGGAGTAAAAGTATTCCTCCCCTCGACGACGGCATCGATATCTCCGCGCATCAAGGCTGGCCCGGAGGCTTCGAAGGCAAGATTGAGCCCATCGATATCCTTGAGGGAAAGACCCTCATGCTTCAAGGCTTTGGCAATGGTGGAGTGCCGTACCGTGCCAGTTAAATACGCAACCTTTTTCCCCTTCAGGTCCTTCACCGAATTGATCGGAGAGTCCTTCCTGACGGCGATGTCGGAGCCTCCGTTTTTACCAAAGCTGGAAAGGCCTATCAACTTGACATTAGCGCCCGATGCCGCTGTGCGCAGGGCGGGATCCGATGCGGTATACGCCACATCCAGACCACCGGTAGCCAATGCTGTCATGGCTTCCTGTCCACCGCCGGAAAAGGGATAGTACTCGACCTTAATGCCATCCTTGGCAAATTCCTCGTCCCACAATCTCTTTTGTTGGCTGAGAATAAACTTCAGATGGCCCGGGGCTGTGCTTCCGATGCGGATTACAGGCACTTTTTTCTCAGCGGGATTCGGTTTACCGGACAGAGCATATCCGGCCACCACTAATATCGTCACCAGCAGAAAGCTGCCGATGACCAAGGGCTTTTTTGATTTTTTATCGGTCATCTGTTACTCCTCATCTACGTTCTTCGTAAAATTATTCAGCACCGATGAATAACTCCCCCTGTCCCCCTCTTAACTTAAGAGGGGGGACGTGAAAATCGGCTTCGTCTGGGACTTCCGATACAGCGACAACATTGCGTCCCTCCCCTTAGCTTAAGGGGAGGACAGGTGGGGTTATTGGTTTTGGCAGTAAGCTGAATAGTTACCTTTCTTCTTGGTTACCATTTCTTAGCCGGCAAAACTGGAACCAGCGTGAAAAGCGACCCCTTCGGGACGACAGGAGGATAGGCATCCTGCCTGTCATGGCAGCGAAGCTGCCAACGCAGGCGAGACGCCTACGCTCCAACGAATCTTCTTCTGGCAACATGTTGTCATGAGATTGGCGCTAAAGCGCCTAATGGGTTGATGCTTTCCAGGGGGTTGCAGACTTTTCGAACCAGACGAGCAGGTAATTGATTAACAGGCCGAAAATTGCGAGTGCCAGAATACCCGCATACATCTCCGGAATGCGGTACATTAAATGGGAGTTCTGGATGAAAAAGCCCAAACCCGATTTTGCTGCCAGCATTTCGGCGCCGATCACCGCCATGAGTGAGGATTTGACCCCCAGACGCGCACCTGAAACGATGGAAGGAATACTTGCCGGCAAGATTACCTTTATGAACAGATCCGTATCCGAGGTACCCATTGATTTTGCGGCCTTGAGATAGAGAGGATCCACACATTTCACGCCGCTGATGGTGTTGATGAGGATAAACCAGACCGCTGCCAGGAAGGTGATCGCAATCTTCGATGACTCACCGATACCCAGGACCATGATGAACACCGGGAGTAACGCGAAATGAGGGGTATTGCGCAGTCCCTGGATCATCAGGTCGGCGATTTTCTCCAGCCGGGAGTATCTTCCCATCAGGAACCCCAGGGGAACGGCGACCACCACCGCCAGGAAAAATCCCGTAAGCGCGCGTTGCAGGCTCACTCCGATATGGCCGAACAATTCACCTGAAAGGATCAAACCCTTGAGGGCGATTATTGCCTTGGAAAACGGGGGAAAAAAAATCGGACTGACGATCCCTGTCAGCGGCGCGATTTCCCAGACGGCAAAAAAGACGAAGACAAGGGGCAATCCGTACAGAACGGTTCCGGCTTTCTCCTTCCAATGGAGAATCCGACTGAGAACCTGTACTGTTTTTGATTTGGGGAGCCCGACCGAATCTTTTGCGCTCTGATTCAATCCGAGTTTTTTCAAGATGATCTCCGTCATTTTAACACCTTCCTTTCACGTATTTGCCGTTCAAGTCTGCTGAAAGTTTCCGGTCATGCCCGGTTTGTATGGATCGTGGTCATATGGATGCAAACGTTGAAATCACATCGGCCACGGGGGGACCGTTAACCTGTTTCCGCTCGATGATGTCGTTCTTGTCCTGCAACAGCTCCTTGATCTTGTGCCTGGTCCAGCTGAATTCCGCAGATGATCTGATGTCGCTCTTGTAGCGCGGTCTGGGTAGATTGGTGGCGACGATTTCCCTGATCGTACCGGGGTTGGTGGTCAGGACTGCAACCCGATCCGCAAGGTAAACCGCCTCGTCAATGCTGTGGGTGACGAAGATGATCGTTTTTTTCGTTTCATCCCAGATGCGGAGCAGTTCGTCCTGTAGCGTTTCCCTTGTTTGGGCATCCACTGCGGCGAACGGCTCATCCATGAGAAGAACTTCCGGATCGTATGCAAGGGCGCGGGCGATTGCAACCCGCTGTTTCATACCGCCGGAAAGCTCAAGGGGATAACGGTTTTCGAATCCATCCAGGCCGACGAGCCGGATGAAATGCTGACTGATATCCTTGCGCTCTTCCTTGGGGACATTCTTCACCTCCAGGCCGAACTCGACATTCCTCCGGACAGTGCGCCAGGGGAAAAGGGCGTAACCCTGAAGGACAATGCCGCGATCAAGTGCCGGTCCGGTAATCTTCTTTCCGTCGATGTGGATTTCTCCGGAAGCGGGCCGGGTAAGCCCCGCCAGAATGTCGAGAAGAGTGGATTTGCCGCAGCCTGAAGGCCCTACAATGGCGACGAACTCCCCTTTTTTCACCTTCATGTTGATATTGCTGAGGGCCGTGAACTCAGACGGTACTTCCCCGTTACTTTTTTTCCGGCGATAAACCTGGCTGATATTTTCCAAAATGATTTTACTCTCGTCGGTCTCGCGTCTTTCACTGGTATCACTTTGCCCGGCAGCCATCTGTGCCTCCTCCATTTACTGAATGTTAAGCTGTTTTTCCCAACACCAAACTGCCCGCAAGTCCCGGTTCCCGTTTCTACCCCAGCTATGAAATCCCCCAACCCAAAGAGTGGAGACAAGTTGTCTGAGTTTATGTCCTGCATGATTCTTGGTGTTACTTACGGTAGAGACGCATCGCAATGCGTCTCTACCCTATTTCTAAGCTACATTTGCCAGGGCTACCCTGGTTTCCAGCAATTCAACAAAAGCGCCGACCCGGGTCCTGATCCCTTCGTAATCGGAACCCGCATATTCCGTATGAATTTCCAGGACGGCAAAGCCTTCGTTGTTCAGTATCCTTTTTGCTTCGGATGCCTTGAAGGTGAACGGATCGCAATAGCGGAGGGTGTGATAGATCACGCCATGGGCGCCGAATTTCCTGGCAAGCGCGGTGCGGGTCGCCAGTCTTCGGTCCGTCTTTGCGTCGAGTATGGGGAGGGCGCCATGGGGAAAACGGCCGAGATAGGCTTCCGCGATCCCTTTCAGGGTCGGCTCCTTGATGTCCAGCTCGATGGCAGGGGCCAATCCTGACCACAAATCATCGCCGACGATCCTCGCCCCGGCCTTTTCGATGATTTCGATCAGCTTGGTGTCGCCGGGTGGGATCACGCTGCCGGAGATGAAGATCCGCGGCTTGTCCCCCAGGTCGTTTAGTACCGGCTCCCCAACGGCTTCTTTCAGTTCGGCCAACAATTCCTCCAGCAGGGTCAGATACTTGGTTCTGCAGAGGTAATAGCCTGCCTGCACGACATTGTAGGTTTCACGCCAGGAAATGGCCGGATTGGTTGCGGCCTGATAGTCGTACAGTTTTCTGACTGCGGCCCTGATGTCGTTGTGCAACTGGACCGACTCGGCCAGTTTCCCTGCGTCGAGCTTGGTGCCGGCGAATTCTTCCAGTTTTGCGGCGAAATCCGCCACTTCCTTGCGGTAATATTCCACTCCTTCGGGAAGATGGAAATTCTTCGGCACGTCGATAAGCAGGGTGTTCACATTGAAATAGTATTTGACCACTTGTGCTGTGCGGAAGGTCTGCAGGCAGGTGGTGTCGAACACGACCAGATCCGCGCTCTTGATGTAAGGGTCCGTATTTTCTTCGAAGAGACCAACCGCCTCCCTCAGGAATACGCAATTCTGTGTGGAAAGATAGCGACCCCCTTTTTCCACCAGGGCCTCGCTACCACCCAGGCCAAGTCTGACCGGGATAAGGCCCAGGGCATGAAATATTTCCACGGGGACGTTGTAGCTGAACCATCCGACGACCTTTTTCCCTTTCTGCTTGGCCGCTTCCAGTTGTGCCGGCCTTTCCTTGACAGCATTTTCTATTTTTACCAGTGTGTTAAGCGGCATTTCTAATCTCCTTTTTGGCTTTTTATGTGCCACCCAGCCCTATGCGGCTTTCTTGGCTTTACCATTTTTCAGAATCTCGATGAACGATTCAATCCGGTTCTGGGTCTGCTCGGTGGCTTCGGAGCGGCCAAGCTCGGCAACCTCGATGTTGATGGTCGGAATGCCTGTTTCCTTCTTGACGATGTCCGCCACCAGTCGGGAGGTGGCCGACTGGTAGTTGCAACCCCAGTTGTAGCCGCATACCACCCCGTCGGCGCCCGATTTCCGCGCCAGGTCGGCGACGTACCGGGCGCGTTCTTCGGCCGGTTTCTCATAGTTATAGGTGAGCGCCGCTCTGGCCAGATTCACGTATGGGTCATTGCCGGTCTCGTCCACATCCGCGTAAATCTTGCTCAGGTGGTCGTCGGTGCCGACGAGCAGGCCACCCTTTGCCTCCACGAATTCGCCATTCAAGCCAAAGCAGGAGCCGGATGCCAGCAGCTTCACCGGATCGGAGCTGACGCCGTGTGCAACCACGGAATTTTTGATCCGTTCCTTGATCTCTACGATAGCCTGCTCCAGGAGCTGGGTCGCTGCCAGGGAATCGCCGGAGGAAAAGCGGCCGGTAGTGATCAGGCTGCCCAGGTTGGAGCTCTGAACAGGGGGGAGAGCGGCAGACCAGACAAGCTCGGTCACCTCGCGGGCTGCGCGGCGACCCCGGTTTTCCAGCTTGATCTCGTTCCAGAGATCCTCTTCCGTGGCCTGTTTGCCGCGGATATCGCCGATCTGCTTGATCAACCGGCGGAGCATGTCGGCAAAGTACTCGACGGCTGATTCCTTGTCCCCGGTGATCGGATAGTCGATCAGGGTAAAGGGAATACCATTGAATTTATTCCTGTACGCTTCGATGGAAAAACCGATGTCGGTGCAGCGCAGGTTCAGGTAGGGGGCGATCAGGTCCACCGGTACAATACCTTTGCTGATGGCCGATATGGAGCCGATCGGATTGTTGCAGGCATCGACGGATACGGTAATTCTGCCTGCTTCGAGAATTTCATTGGCCACCTGATCCGCTTGACGCAGAGTCAGACCCTCCTTCATGTCCCGCGCCCAGCCTCTCAGCGGCCCCGGAACAATGGGGATGCCGCCGGCGGCAAAGTAGGGATCAACGGTCTGTCCTCCGGCAACATGGATGATGGGTGTGCCGCTCTCATGGGCCTCCAGCAGCCGGTCGCGAAAGGAAAGCGCCATGTAGCCCAGCTTGATACCGGTGAAGAACGTGACATCATCGGACAGCCTGCCGTAATAACGGCGGGAGTGGTCGAAGGCATTGGGAAATCTTTTCGGTGCTTCAATGGTCATGAAATCCCAGATTTCAGCGGCTGAAACATGTTTGCCGTTTTTGAAATCCAGTCCGGGAGTTTTAATGAAGTCCGCTTTTAATTCTTCCGGATAATGGAATATGTGGGTACTGCTCATGATCGAATCCTCCAATGTTTGAGTATATGCCCTGATAGAAACGCATTGCGCTCCCGTCTCTGCATGTCTTTATGCGGCTTTTCTTGCCTGCTTTGCTTCCAGCTCCTTGGCAAATACCGCAGCACCCAAAGCCCCGACCAGCTGCGGGTCGAAGTTATCCAGCGTCACTATTTTCGCCTTGAGTACTTCCTCCAGAACTGCTTTCATCCCCTCATTCTTGGCAACCCCGCCGGAGAAGAACAGGTCGCTCTCGACACCTACGCGGGAGAACATCCCGGCGATCCGGTTGGCGATGGAGTGATGGATCCCCTTGACGATGTTGGCCTTGTTTTCGCCCCGGGCCAGGAGCGAAATGGTCTCGGATTCGGCAAAGACCGTACAGGTACTGCTGATGGGGACGAATTCCTCGGCTGACAGCGACAGGGGACCCAGCTCTTCCAGCTTCACCTGGAAGTTGTTGGCGATGATTTCGAGAAAGCGGCCCGTACCGGCGGCGCACTTGTCGTTCATGTTGAAGTCGATGACGTTGCCGTCCTTGTCCAGGCGGATTGCCTTGCAGTCCTGTCCCCCCATTTCCACGATCGTCCGGGTGTTCGGCTTGAGGTGGTGAGCCCCCTTGCCGTGGCAGCTGATCTCGGTGATGATCTTGGTGGGGATGTTGTCGAAATTGATCGATACCCGGCCGTAGCCGGTACCGACGATGTAGTCGATCTCTTCGTACTTGTGCCCGGACTTCTCCAGCAGTTGCGAAAGAATCCAGGTCGCCGTTTCCTGCATGTCCAGACCGGTTGCCGTTATGGTCGAGTGAGTCGTCTCGCCGTTCAGAATTACCCCTTTTGCTGTCCTTGATCCGATGTCGATACCAACCACGATGCTCATGTTATTCTCCTTTTGGTGTTTTGTAGGGTCGGCCTGTGGCCGCCCGGAAATTCCGATTACACGGTTATTCCAATTCCAGATCAAGAGTGATATCAAGGCGGCGAGGAATGAGGCGACGAAAGCCCTCACCCGGCCTTTGGCCACCCTCTCCCGGAGGGAGAGGGTAAACAGTATTCTCTCTCCCTCTGGGAGAGAGATCTGGAGTTTGGACATTTACGTATGTTCCTTTATTAAAAGCTTGACATACATACCCTGTATTTATTAAGATGGCGCCTCTGTACAAATTCTCGAATGGAGGATGCCATTATGGAAAAAGAGGAAATCCGCGACATCATTTTAGACACAATGGTAGTTTCCTTGGAAGCGCAATTGCGGGCCTTGAAGAAACTTCGGGGTGCTGCCGAGGAAGTGGAGCCCCGCAGCAAAGGTATGTCGCAGATTGACATGGTGCTTAACATACTTAATGCAGTCGGAAAGCCACTACACATTTCGCAAATCATTGAAGATGTTGAAAAGACTTTTGGAGTAAAGCTGGAGAGGGAGTCTCTCGTCTCTGCTCTTTCAAAAAAGGTGATGAAGGAGGACCGTTTCATTCGTACCGGCAAAAACACCTTTGCCTTGAAAGGCAGGTGAGGAATATGCTGAGCGAACAGATGACATCTCTCTTGCAGGATGCCTGTGCTGGGGCTTTTGTTCAACAGCGAACCCAAATCCGCGCTATGGAGCTTTCTCTTGGAACTTTGTGCGCATTGGGGCGACGGACCCTCTCCCGTTCCATTTGTGCCGTTGGAAGACAGCATCAGGACTGGAGTGCTGATTACAAGGTGTTTTCCCGTAGCCAGTGGGAGGCCGACCAGTTGTTCTCTCCGGTCTTGAAAGAGTATTGTACGCGGTACCCTGCGGATCAGCCTGTTTGTGTGGCGTTTGACGATACCAAGCTGGCCAAGAGCGGGCGAAAGATCAAGTCGGCCTTTTGGCAAAGGGATCCGCTGTCTCCGCCGTTCCATGTCAACTTCCTGTATGGCTTGAGATTTATGCACGCATCCCTGATCTTCCCTCACTACCGGGATGGCGATTTCTCCGCTCGCGGATATCCTGTCCGCTTCGTGGAATGCCCAGCGATCAAGAAGCCGGGGAAAAAGGCAACTGATGAAGAGAGGGCGCAATACAAGAAGGCGGTGAAGACTCATAATCTCTCGCAGCAGGGACTTGAAATGATCAAGGGGTTGAGAGTCGATCTTGACCGTCTGGGGGAAACAAAGAGGAGAATGGTGGTCGCAGTTGATGGCAGTCTCTGTAATCGCACCATCCTCTCCAAACCGCTGGATCGTGTTGAGGTTGTCGGTCGTTGCAGGAAAGATGCGCGGTTGTGTTTTCCTGCTCCGGCAGGAGGAAGGCGCAAATACAGCGAAGAGCGATTTTCTCCTGAAGGGGTCAGGCAAGATGAGACGATCCCCTGGCAAACCTGCAGGATTAATTTTGGCGGAGCATGGCGGGATATTCGGTACAAAGAAGTCAATAATGTTCTGTGGCAAAGAGGTGCGAAACTCCGCTCTCTTCGGCTGCTGGTGGTTGCACCGCAACCGTACAGGACATCGCCAAATGCTAAAAGGAATTATCGTGACCCGGCCTATCTCTTGAGCACTGACATACAAAGTGACTCTCAGATGTTGCTGCAAAGTTACTTTGATCGTTGGCAGATAGAGGTCAATCATCGTGAGCAAAAGGATACCATTGGTGTCGGAAACGCTCAGGTCTGGTCTGACAAGTCTGTCCCACGACAACCGGCATTCGCCGTTGCCAGCTACAGCCTCTTGCTGCTTGCGGGATTGAAAGAATTTGGACCTGGACGTACTCATGACTTTGTTCCCTTGCCAAAATGGAGAAAAAAAGCAAACAGACCTTCGGCTCTCGACCTGATTACTCTACTCAGAAAGGAGATCAGCGAAGCACCAATTACCGATATTTTGAAACTTAACATCGCGAAAAATATCATGCCCTACGCATATACTTGAAACTATATATGTCCAAACTCCAGTTCTCTCTCCCTCTGGGAGAGAGATAGAGAGAGGGGTACGTTGAGGAGCCGAAGACGAGCCAACAAAGATAGCGCCTTGATGTGGAATTGAACGTTTCAGATGGCATAGCTGAACAGCTTATCCGCATCCAGGTGAAACTCCGCCAGCACCTCATCCTTTAGTTTCTGAAAATCATACGATGCCCGATCCCGCGGTCTGGGGAGCTGGACCGGAACGATCTTCCTGATCGTCCCCGGACGGGACGACATGATAACGATCTTGTCGGATAGATAAATCGCCTCCTCCACGTCATGGGTGACCATGATCATGGTGATGGCTTCTGCTTTCCAGATCCGCTCGATCTCCTTGTGCATGTACATGCGGGTCAGGGCGTCCAGCGCTCCCAGCGGTTCGTCGAGAAGCAGAATCTCCGGCCTGTTCACCAGCGCCCGTGCAATGGCCGCCCGCTGCGACATCCCCCCGGAAAGCTGGGACGGGTGCGCGTTTTCGAAACCGTTCAGCCCCACCAGGTCGATATGCTCCTGGATGATTTTCTTCTTGTCCTTGCCATTCAGCTTTTTCAGTCCGAGACCGATATTTTTTTCCACCGTGAGCCACGGCAGGAGCCGATGGTCCTGGAATACCACCCCCCGGTTCAGGCTGGGACCGTTGATCTTCTTGCCGTCCACGAGGATTTCGCCGCTGTAGTCGGTTTCCAGGGAAGCCAGCAGGCGCAAAAAGGTGGTTTTTCCGCAGCCGCTCTGGCCGATGACGCTGACGAACTCTCCCGGCGACACGCTGAGGTTGATATCCTCAAGAACTGGTACCTCCTTCCCTTTGGCAACGAACTTCTTGTGCAGGTTTGCCACTTTTACTGTCCCTGGTTTCTGATACATAACGTTCCTCCTTCTCTGCAGTTTCGGTTTAATCTCCGCCTTGCCGTTCCCTTGGTGGGGGGGGTCAGGAATTCCGCCACTGCATGAAACGGTTTTCAAAGGTTTTGGCCACATAGTCCAGGGCGAAACCGATGAAGCCGATAATGATAATTCCGACCATCACGATATCCATGCGCCAGTTTATGCGCCCTTGCCCGATCATGTTGCCGATCCCCCCTGCCTGGGTAAACATGAACAACTCGGCTGCGACCAGCTGCCCCCAGCCGATGTTCAGGCTCATCCGCAACCCTGTCACAAGGGAGGGGAGAACCGACGGCAGGAAGATCTTCCTGATCAGTCTGATTCTGCCGAAGCCGAAGACACGTCCTACTTCCACGTATTCCTTGCGGACACCACGTATGCCGTCGAACGTGCTGAGGACGATGGGAAACGAGCACCCGAGGGCGATGAAGAATATCTTCGAAGCCTCGGCAATACCGCAGAAGATGATGATCAGCGGTATCCAGGCAAGCAGCGGGACCTGCCGGATGGCGTTGAACAGGGGCGCCACCAGTTTCTCCAGGGTTCTGAACATGCCGAACAGCATGCCGAGGAGAAATCCCGCCGTGATGCCGAGGAATGTTCCGGCGAAAAATCTGATAAAACTGACTTTTAGGTTAAAGGCAAGGACCCCCTCCTTCCAGAGGGAGATAAATGCCGTTACAACCTTCCCCGGCGTAGGAAGAAACATGGGGGGCACCAGTTCCCACCGGGCCAAACCCCACCATGCGGCCAGGATCAGCAGCGGGAAAATGATGCCACGACTGATTTTCCTCAGATGCTCTTTGTTGTTGAATGAAACTGTGAAACCCATGGTTCTATTCCTTAGTCCCTTAGAAAAATTATTTGCATGTTTTTTCGAAGAATTTTTCGTGAAGGGACTTATCCCGTTCATCGGGGTTAGGATTGCCCTTCATAATTCATAACTCATCCTTCATACTTATCCCTTAGCGGTAGCTGCTCCGCCAGCGTAGGAAGTACGCTTCAACCAGCCCCGCCAGGTAGTCCATGATGAACCCGAGGATACCGACGGTTATGATGCCGACAAAGACGATGTCGTTCTGGAAAATCTGCCTGCCCCAGTTCATCATGTAGCCGATACCGACTGAGGCAGCCAGGATCTCCGCACCGACGACCGCCATCCAGGCAAAGCTGAGGCTGATCCGCAGACCTGTGGCAATGGAGGGGAGCGCAGACGGAAGGACAAACTTTCTCAGCAGCCCCAGCCGCCCGTATTCAAAGACTTTACCTACCTCCAGGTATTCCCGCGGCACACCCCTGATCCCTTCCAGGGTATAGAGCGCCATGATGTAGAACGGGGCGACTGCTATGAACAGCACCTTGGATTTCTCCCCGATACCGAACCAGAGGACCAGCATGGGAAACCAGGCATAGAGGGGAACCTGGCGCACCGTATGAAACGTAGGGCCGATATACTCTTCAATTCTCTTCGACAAACCAAGTGCTGCCCCGAGAAGAATCCCTGCCAAGCTACCGATGAGAAATCCGGCAAAAACCCGGGCAAAACTTGCCAGTAGATGATTTATCAGCTCTCCGCTGGCAATGAGGTCCTTGAATGTCTGGGCCACGATCTGCGGCGGTATCAACAACAGGCTGGAAAACAGCTCCTTGCGCGTGACGATTTCCCAGGCTATCAGCAGCAGTACCGGGACAATCAGCCCCAGGGCCTTTTTATGTAACTGCAATCCTTCCGGGAATCTCATCTCTAATCCTCCCTTTTGCCCCTGCTAATCTTGGCAAGGCTTTTGTGAAGCTCATTTCAATGTCTTATAAATCCCCCCTCTTAAGTTAAGAGGGGGTTAGGGGGAGTTATGTGGTCGTAACCCCTCCCAGCCTCCCCTTAGTTTAAGGGGAGGAGCAATTAGACAAAAGCATTGAATACAGCATTGGCCTAATGCACGATTGCCAGTCCCTTTTTTTTCTTGGCAATGGCAAAGATGGTGTGGCGGCTCAACTGGATGCCATCCTTGGTCCGGTATTTTTCCAGCTCGACCTCGATGTCCGATTTCACCTGTTCCCGCAGCCACTCCGGAACATTACTCAGGTAATTGCCGAAAGAACTCGCCTCACTGTGCCTGATGAATTCTTTCGCCGTCGGGTGGGTTCTTTTGACTGTTTTCACCTGGATGTCGATCACCTTGAGATTAACCTTTACCAACATGTTGATGAGTTCCGTGGTCGTCAGGTGGCGCTTCTCCGGCAGCTGTACGTGTTTGTTGTACGGCTCTCTCTGCAGCACACGGTTCGTGATGAACTCTATGCCGGAATAAAAATTCAGCTCCTTGGCGCCGGTGGTGATACCGACTTTCCCTCCCGGCTTGAGGACCCTGACAATTTCCAATAAAGCGGCTTCCTTATCCTGCACCCAGTGAAAAACCGCGTTCAAATAGACGACGTCGATGCTGTTATCATTTATGGATTCAAGATTCTCGGCAGTGCCGATCTCATAATACGCATTCTGATGGGCATTCTTTTCGTTGGCGATCTTGATCCTCTCCTCAAGAGGATCTATGCCGATATATGTCCCGGTAGGCCCTATGATGTCGACCACATGGCGGCCGAGCCTGCCAGTGCCGCAACCTATATCAAGAACTGTAGCTCCCTGACTGACGTCGAGACTTTCGATCAGGGCAACCCCATTATTGAATTGCGAGTTGCTGAGTTCATCGTAGCTTTTGGCGAGTTCACTGTTATCAAGTGTTAGAGTAATCGCCATCGTCGCTAATCCTTCCTTGCTGCATCGCCAAGCGGAATTTGCCTGGCGCATAAAAAAAGAGGCCAAGGATTATTAATCCTTGGCCTCCAGTTTTCTGGTCAGCCTTGTCCGAGCAATACGGATTGGTATTTTATTTAAACCCATTGGCCTATCTAATAAGTAGAATAATAGCCAGTTTCAATCATGATGTCAATGCTTTTTCGCTGTTTGCACCAAGCCGGTCCCTGTTTTTACTACTTTGCCATCCTTGTCGTATCTGGCCCAGAAATTTTCCAGTTTCAGCTCCTTCAGTGCCGCCTCCTGGTAACTGGTATCCACCCACTTATCAATATCGAAGCTCCTCTTGGCGTAGCCCTTCTTTATGGCGAAATCCAGCAGGGCTTTCAGCTGGCTCTTATGAAAGTCGTCACTCAGGACCCTCGACAATTCATAGGAAGACTCGGTTCTGTTCTGTTCCTTTATGTTGGCATAGGGGGTCCCCGCCTGGGACCAGAGCTTGAAAATTTCGGTCCGGTTCTTTTCGTCGGCCACATAACGCGATGCCTTCAGGTAGACCTTGACGAAGCGCTTCACCACGTCCGGGTACTCCTTGGCGAATTTCTCCGTCACGTAGACGGCGCTCACCGGACCGGAAGACTCTGGAAACGCTTTTTTTGGGGCTATGTACTTGATGTCGGGATTCCCCGAATAAAGCACCTTGGCCACGCCGGTATCGCGGATCCGAATGCCAACGGCACCGGCATCAACATCCTTGGTGGCGAGAGCGGCCTCGGTATCAGTCGCCTGCAGGTTCAGCCGGACCAAGTCGTTTTCCGACAGACCATGCAGCTCCAGTGCCTTGAGGAAGGTATACTCGGTATTAGTACCCCGGATGACCCCGACTCTCTTTCCTTTCAGCTGCTGCACGGTGGTGATCTTGGAATCGCGCGGTATCATGATCTGGGCGCCTCTACTGGGCCCGCTGCCGAGAATGACTTTGGTCTTCAGCCCAGCCGCCTTGCCGATGACCGCCGGGAATGAGCCGTTTTCCGAGAAGTCGATGTTGCCGTTGGCAAATGCCTCGTTGCACGCTGGCCCCTGCCCTTTGAAGAAGTTCCACTCGAACTTGATCCCCTCCTTCTTGAACTCCTCCTCCAGAAGCCCCTTGGCATGGATGATGCCCAGGGTTCCTGAAATGAATGGTTTGCCGTAGGCGCCGCCGGAGCTGCCGATCCTGATCACTTTCGGATATTTTTCTGCGGAAAAGGCGACGGTAGGCCCAAACGCCACTACCATCAGTAAAACGATAAATAAACTGCTCAATAACTTTTTCATACAATGTGCCTCCCTCTTTTATTTGTGTGGCTAAAATCCGTACTGGAACTGGGCAAGGAATTCGTTGTTTTTCTGTGCTTTGGGAATCTGCCCGGACACGATGTTATAGTTAAGCTGCAGCTTGGTCGTTGGGGCAAAGAACCAGTTGAAGCCGATGGTATAGATGTCTTTACGGTCATCTTCCGCATCCAGATCGGGATCGAACCGGTCGAACCTCAGGAATGGCTGAATGGTTTGGGGGTACCAGTCACCATAGCGGGTCTGCTCCTTGTATGACTTCTGAAACTGTTCACCGAAGTTGTAGAACAAGGTGAAGGTAATGCCTTCACTCTTGACACTTCTAAAAGTAGATGGGGTGGTGATCGTGCCGTTCTTGATCTTCTCCTTGGAGAGCGACGGGTCCTCACCCCGGACATATTCCAGCGTAAATCCGACCGGCGTGTTTACGTAGGACAGGTCGCCCCCATACCTGTTCTTGTCGCCTTTTTGGGACAACGTGGTGTCTGTCGTATTGGTCGTTACGGAAATCGTGGCCGGCGGAGGTGTTGCGTTCGGCACGTTTACCGTTGTGGTCGAGGTACGTGTGGCCGTTGCCGTTTTTACCCCCCAGTAACCGGAAACCCCCAGGGTCAGCCCCCGCAGGAAATCGTTATAGTCAACCGGCGCATTGAAGGCAACCCTCGCGAAGACGTCCTTGTTGTCGTTGTCGTCAGCCTTGTTCGGTCCGCTCCCGTTTACCACCCCAATAGAGTAGGCTATTGCCGGTACGCGGTACTTGCTGAAGCCATAGTCGTTATGGGGAAACAGGTCTCCGCTGAGTACAAGCCCGATGTCGCGTTCGTCGAGTGACAGCGCCTTGGTGAACTGGGCCCCGTTGATCGTCGGTTTGTATTCCTCCGACGCCGTCGCCTCCAGGCCGAAAATCTTCTTCTGCTGCCCGACATAGACATAGAGGTATGGCTTGGTGACATCATTGGAGGGAAGGATGGAATAGCTGAGATAGGCGTCCTGGATCCTGAGCGTCAGGTCCGACCCGCCGGCATTGGTGCCGAACACATAATCGACGTTTTTCCCGTCCTCGTAATCCTTTCTCAGATTCCCGGAGAATTTGAGGTTTAGCGAGGGAGTGCCGAATCCTTCCTTTACCGCCGGGTCATCCGACACGACAAACTTAGTGGTGGCGGAGCCGCCGAATTTGAGCGACCTCGACGTGGTTGCGGTTTTCTGGTCATAATTGGTCTGGAACTGGTCGCGTAGCGTCTCCAGTTCCGTTCTTAACCCATTGAGGTCTCCCTGAGTTACCGGCTCATCATCGGGATCTTTCTCAGTAGCCGCACTGGCTGTCGACGGATCACTCGTTTCCACTCCGGATGCCTGATCACTGCTTTTCAATGCATCATCTTTCTTCTCTTCACTCACTGCCTGTTCATCGGTATTTTCGGGTACGGCGGCGGATTCGGCGCTCCATGAAGCGGGCGCCAGCAACACAAGGCCAAGCAACAGCAAACTCGCTACTTTCACAACTTTCATCTTACTTCCCCCTTGATACTTTTTTGCTTCCGGTCGACCGGCAGGCAAGAATTTTCTGTTGTTGATTTTCTTCTGGTTAACCCTGCCGATTTGCACGAATTTCACTTGCCCATGGGAAACAAAAAGACCAAGTACATTCTTTCAACCTCCGGTTATCCGGTCAGTCACGCCGATGGTTACCGGTGGCCGGGTCCTGATTTTTTCCTTAACGAAAGCCGACTACCTGAAATCGGGTAGGAGGCGGGATTGCTCCCGCCGTCCTCCCACACCACCGTGCGTACGGTTCCGTACACGGCGGTTCATGAAGTACGTTGAAGTCGGTGAAGCTGGTCTATGAGTGATACCAGCCCCAGTTTGTCGAAGTAGAATTTCGGAACAGCTTTGTTCATATGCGCGGCCCCTGCATTCCACCAGGGGCCGCGGCCGTTTGTGGCCGACCGCCATGCAGTTGCCTCCGATAATCCCCGCCGCATCAGTTTCTTTGCTCGCGTCTTGGGGCGCTTCCACTGCTTCCAGAGAATGCGACGCAGTTTACGTCTCAGCCATCCGTCCAGTTCCTCGAAGATGCCTTTTACTTCCGCGTACCGAAAGTAGTTTAACCAACCCCTAAGTTTCGGGGTTGTCTCTTCAACGGTGGTTTGGATGTTCTGACCCCTTCCCCGCCTAAAGATCGTCTTGAGGTTGGCCTTGAGCCTGGCAGCCGCTTTCTTGGCCACGGTAAGCCGCGGTTTGCGGTGCCGGGTCATGCTGTAACTCAGAAACGACCTTTTCCACGGACGGTCAACCGCGCTTTTGCCCTGGTTGACCGTGAGCTTGAGCCGCTCGGACAGGTAGCCGGTAATTGAGGCCATGACACGCTCGCCGCTTCTCCTCGTTGCAACATAGATATTTGCGTCGTCGGCATAGCGGCAGAACTTATGGCCCCTTCTTTCCAGTTTCTTGTCCAGTTCGTCGAGGAGGATGTTGGACAGCAGCGGCGAGAGAGGCCCGCCTTGCGGCGTGCCTTCCAACCGGGGTGACGTCACTCCTCCTTCAAGTATCCCTGCCTTAAGGTAGCTGTCGATAAGGGACAGCACCAGACGGTCTCCAACCTTGCGTTTCACCAGCGACATAAGGGTGTCGTGGTGGACTCGGTCGAAAAATTTCTCAAGGTCAATGTCAACCACCCACCTAAGGCCGCTCTCTACATACTTCCGAGCTGCCTTGATCGCTTGATGGGCGCTCCGTCCAGGGCGAAACCCGTGGGAACTTATGGAGAAACCAGGGTCGAACAGCGGGCTCAAAACTTGATGCACCGCCTGCTGAATGAGTCGGTCAAGGACGGTGGGAATTCCCAGCATCCGTGTGCCGCCTCCCGGTTTGGGAATTTCTACTTTCCGCACCGGTTGCGGGTGATACGTTCCCGTCAGCAGTTCTTCTCTGATGCGCGGCCATTCCTCCTGTAGGTAGCCCTTCAGGGCCGTTACCGGCATGTTATCGACGCCGGGCGCTCCCTTGTTGCGCATTACCCGTGAGTATGCCGCCATCATGTTGCCGCGACTGACGATCTTCTCCATCAGTCCCGTTGCCGCTTCCGGCCAGTGAGCTGCTTTCCTTCCCGTGACGTTTGCCGCACCTCTCCCTTTCTCTCGCGGTTTCCAACCGCTACCCTCCGGGCTGGCGCCGGGTATCCCAACCCGGCCTTCTGCTGCTCCTGTCGTCATCGAAACTCAAGGCTCCTGTCCGCTTACTTCAAGTTCGGCCCTTTGTCGGTCGGTTATTCCGACTCGTATGGCCTCTGCTGACTTCTGCCAACCCATCCCGGCACCTCTCGATGCCGGTAGCACAAGGCAGGTTGACAGACCTCCCAGGGTAATGCGCGTGACCTTCATCCCATATACCCGCCGCATCTACTTCCACATCTTTCTGGATGGTTATCGGGCTTTGAATCTGTTTGCCTTCTCGCCCAGATGTGGCTGCCTCATATGCGATTCCTGTTCGTCGGGCCAGGACTTTGCCTACAGCTTCCTTCAGATTCCGGGTCGCCCCGGACACCCTTGCTGTTCAGCTATCGGTTCCCACCATCAGGGTCCGAAGAGGACTTTCACCTCCAAGTCACCAATCAGGCACCATACCCAATTGGATGGCGCTTACGCGCCACGCGCCATGCCTGGCGCACAAACAAAAAGAGGCTAAGGAAATTTCCTTAGCCTCCAGTTGTCTGGTCAGCCGCCGTTCGTTAAGAACCGGTTACTTAAACTTATTTACCTATCGTTTTAATAGACTAATATCAGGTATAAAAAATGCTGTCAACAATTTTTTCATTTGAAACAATATTTCTTGATTGTTTAAATTCCTTCGCCATTCGATATTACTCCAGTTTCCAACTCAACAATCCGGTCACCCCACCCCCTGGCCCAGTTTGTCATTTCCTCACGGGAGAGCGAATGGGGAAGGCCAACCGCTTCATGCTCGGCGATATGCCTTGCCAGACGTCGGTAGAGGTAGGCGTGGTTCGACAGTGGCGCAGCGTCAATCACGGTACGGCCGTAGAGCTCGCACTGCATAACCACCAGCGAACGGGGTATGTACCGAACATCCGTCACCCCCGTTTTAGCGGCGAAGTCGGCGATTATCGACTCCATGAATGGAGCGGCCAGGCCGTTGGCAAGTATGCCGCCGAATGTCAATCGCCCTCCGTCCCCGTGCTTCTGGATGGTCCTGAGGATATTGTTGGCAGCAAAGATCGACATGAAATCCGATGAGCTCACCACATAAACCCGTTCCGCGATGCCATTGAGGAGCGGCGCGGTAATGCCGCCGCAGACCGCTTCCGCCGATACGTCGTACAGGACAAAGTCCGGCCGGTAGCTCTCCAGGAAGGACGGTTCACCCAACCGGGAAATAACGGCTTTGAAACGATGTCCGCTGCAACCCACATGCGGATCAGGCATGCCCGCCTCGACGCAGAGAACCCCTTTGAATCCGGTGACGGCCACATCTTCCACAGCCAGAGGCCGCTTTGACGAGAGGAGATCAAGGATGGTTTTTACTCTCACATCGCCCCTGAGGGTTCTTGTCGAATCATGTCTGGCGTCAAACCCGATCTGGACGACCCGGAATCCCAACTCGGCCAGTGCCGCACTGATGTTTGCGGCCGTGGTCGAGGTCCCGACGCCTCCCTTGCCATACAGGACAATATGCTGCGCAGCCATGGATAATCCTCTCTTCCGGGAGCTTATGCCTCATTTTCAGACCATGAGGCGCCGACCTCAATGATATAAATCTATCTACTTAATAGACTTATAATGTAAAAAATTTTCCCTGCTTTTACCTTCAATTCAGGGATTATCGACTAATCTACTTAAGTCTGATCTTTTCGTTGCGATCAATCTGAATCACCTTGCCATCCTGGATTACCAAGGTAACGGTCCCGTAACGGATCGCCCCCACGGATTCGCGGATCCTCTGCTCCAGCTCCCGGCTCCACGCTTGCGTTGTTACTGTTTCGACACTTCTTATCATCATCGCCTCCTCTGCCCCGGGTAAACGGACACATTTCCGTTAAGCACTCTCATATCTGGTAATCATCGACAAACACGCGGAACTTCCGTGCCCTGACAAAAACGGTTTCACCAACCTTGAGCGCCAGTTTCTGGTAAACATCCCTGGTCAGTTCCGCATCGAGGCTTTCAAAGGTATCCCCCCGCTCCAGTTCTACCCGCACGATCGGCCCGATCGAGTGGATATGGCGAATCACCGCTTCGACAGAGGAACTGTCCGCGTAGCAACGCTCGATCTCCAGGTCGTGGGGGCGCACATAGCCGACTGCCGGCTGGTCCGGCAAAGCCGCATGCTCCGGGGCGGACAGTTCCATTTGCCCAAGCTGCACATGACCATCATGGACCCTGCCGTGGAAGAGGTTGACGTTGCCGAGGAAGTTGTAGACAAAGGGCGTCGCGGGGCGGTCGTAGACCTCCTCCGGTGTTCCCGCCTGCTCGACCCTGCCCTGGTTCATGATCACCACCCGGTCGGCGACCTCAAGGGCCTCCTCCTGATCATGGGTGACGAAGACGCTCGTGATATGCAGCTCGTCATGGAGCCTGCGCAGCCAGCGGCGCAGCTCCTGGCGGACCCGCGCATCGAGGGCGCCGAATGGCTCGTCGAGAAGCAGTACCTTCGGCTCCACCGCCAGGGCCCGGGCCAAGGCAACCCGCTGGCGCTGCCCGCCGGAAAGCTGGGACGGAAAACGATGGGCCATCCCCTCCAGCTGTACGAGACGGATCAGCTCATGGACCTTGGTGCTGATCTCCGCCTTGCCCGGTCGGGTACTGCGCGGCCGGACCTTGAGACCAAAGGCGATGTTTTCAAAAACCGTCATATGCTTGAACAGGGCGTAGTGCTGGAAGACGAACCCCACCTTCCGCTCGCGGACGGCCCGACGCGTGGTGTCCTCCCCGTGGAAGCGGATGCTTCCGCTATCCGGGGTTTCCAGGCCGGCGATGATCCGCAGCAGTGTGGTTTTGCCGCAGCCGGACGGACCAAGAAGGGCGATCAGCTCGCCGGTCGGGATATCCACGCTGACATCCTTGAGTGCAGCAAATCCGTTGAAGCTCTTGGTTATGTTCTTTACATCAATACTCATGCGGTTTCCCCATACTCTTTCAAGATGTTACTCATTGCCGGGCACCGGTTGCCGTTCCCGATTGAGCCGCCACTCCACCAAGCTCTTTGCCACCAGGGTAACGATGGCCAGCATCGCCAGGAGCGACGCGACGGCAAATGCCGCCACGTAGTTATATTCGTTGTAAAGGATCTCCACATGAAGGGGCATGGTATTGGTGGAACCGCGCACATGGCCGGAGACCACCGATACTGCACCGAATTCCCCCATGGCGCGGGCATTACAGAGGATGACGCCGTAAAGAATCCCCCACTTGATGTTCGGCAGGGTCACCCTGAAGAAGGTCTGCAACCCGCCGGCGCCCAGAACCAGGGCAGCCTCCTCTTCATCCTTCCCCTGCGCCTCCATGAGGGGGATGAGTTCCCTCGCCACGAAGGGAAAGGTAACGAAGATGGTTGCCAGGATGATCCCCGGCACGGCAAAGAGGATCTTGACGTCGTGCGCCTGCAACCACGGCCCGAACCATCCCTGGAGCCCGAAGAGCAGCACATAAATCAGACCGGATATGACCGGAGAAACGGAGAAAGGGAGATCGATCAGGGTGATGAGAAAACTCTTGCCGGGAAAGTCGAACTTGGCGATCACCCATGCGGCGATAACGCCGAAAACCAGGTTGAGCGGCACGCAGACCGCCGCCGTCAGCAGGGTGAGCTTGATGGAGGCAATGGCGTCCGGGTCGCGGAAAGCGGCGAAGTAAGCCGCTGCCCCCTTTTCCAGGGCCTGGCTGAAGACCGCCGCCAACGGCAGCAGAAGGAAGAGACCGAGAAAGATGAGCGCAACGGTGATGAGCAGCCAGCGCACTGCTGCCGGTTCCGTCAATTCCGCACCGGGTATCCGGTCCTTTTTAGGTTTCAAGCCGCCAATCGGATTCATTCTCCCCCCTTTCTTTATTGTTCCGCAAACCGTCTGCTCCATTTCTGGAGCAGGTTGACGGCAAACAGCAGGATGAACGAGGCCGAGAGCATGACCGAGGCAATGGCGGTGGCCCCGGCATAATCGTACTGTTCCAGCTTGGTGATGATCAGGAGCGGGGTGATTTCCGAGACCATCGGCATGTTGCCGGCTATGAAGATGATCGAGCCGTACTCTCCGACCGCCCTGGCAAAGGAGAGGGCAAATCCGGTCAGGAGTGAGGGGAGCATGACGGGAAACAGGACCCGGTGAAACGTCTGCCAGCGGTTGGCGCCCAAGCAGGCGGCGGCCTCCTCGATTTCCGTTTCCAGCTCCTCCAGCACTGGCTGGACGGTGCGCACGACAAACGGCAGGCCGATGAAGACCATTGCCACGAGAATGCCGAGGGGCGTATAGGCGACCTTGATGCCGTGCGGTTCCAGCCATTTGCCGAGCCAGCCGTTCGGGGCGTAGACCGATGCCAGGGTAATGCCGGCAACGGCTGTCGGCAGGGCAAAGGGGAGATCGACCAGGGCATCGATGATCCTTTTGCCGGGAAAGCGGTAACGCACCAGTACCCAGGCCACCAGCACCCCGAACAGAGCATTGATGGACGCCGCCAGGAGTGCAGCGCCGAAGGTCACCCGGTAGGAGGCGACCACCCGCGGCGCGGTTACGGCCGCGACAAAATCCCCGAAGGTGAGGGTTGCCGTTTTGAAAACCAGCGCAGACAGAGGAATCAGCACGATCAGACAGAGATAGAAAATCGTGTAGCCGAGTGTCAAGCCGAATCCGGGCAGGACGTTATGTCGTTTCTTGATGAAAAATTTCATCGATATATCCTGTAGGGGCGTACCCGAGTGTGCGCCCTTTCCGTTGTGGATAACAGGGCGGACACATAGGTCCGCCCCTGTCTACACCATGTCACTTGCTCGGTTTATAGATCTGGTCAAACAACCCGCCATCGGTAAAGTGTTTCTTCTGGGCCGCTCGCCAACCGCCGAAAAGCTCATCGATGGTGAAGAGCTTCACCTTGGGAAAGTTCTTGGCGTACTTTGCCGCCACCTTCTTGTCGCGGGGGCGATAGTAGTTCTTGGCCGCAATCTCCTGCCCTTCAGGGGTGTAGAGATACTTGAGGTACTCTTCCGCTACCTTGCGGGTCCCCTTCTTGTCCACCACCTTGTCCACCACGGCTACCGGCGGTTCTGCGAGGATGCTCAGCGACGGAACAACGATCTCGAACTTGTCTTTACCCAGTTCGTTCACAGCGAGAAATGCCTCGTTCTCCCAGGCGAGAAGCACGTCGCCGATCCCCCTCTGGACAAAGGTGGTCGTTGAGCCACGGGCGCCGGAATCAAGGACCGGAACGTTCTTGAACAGCTTGCCGACAAATTCCTTTGCCTTGGCTTCGTTGCCCCCCTTCTGCTTCAGGGCGTAGCCCCAGGCAGCCAGGTAGTTCCAGCGGGCGCCGCCGGAGGTTTTCGGGTTCGGTGTAATCACCGAGATCCCAGGTTTCACCAGGTCATTCCAGTCCCTGATTTTCTTCGGGTTGCCTTTGCGGACCAGGAAGACAATGGTGGAGGTGTAAGGGGAACTGTTATTTGGCAGACGCTTCTGCCAATTGGCAGGGATCAGCTTGGCCTTGTCGTGAATTTCATCGATGTCGTAAGCCAGCGCCAGCGTCACCACATCGGCTTCAAGGCCGTCGATGACTGCACGCGCCTGCTTGCCGGAACCGCCGTGGGACTGCTTGACGGTAATGTTCTCCCCGCTCTTTTTCTTCCAGTACTGGGCAAAGGCCCCGTTGAAGTCCTGGTAGAGCTCCCGGGTCGGGTCATAGGAAACGTTGAGCAGGCTTACTTCCGCCAGCGCGGCGACGGGCACGGAAACGGCCAGGGCCGCGAAGACGAGGATTTTGCTTATTTTTTTCAATAACATGATGCTGCCTCCTTGTGTTGTTTTACGCGTCTCGTAAATCTATCTATTTAGTAGTTTAATGAGACAAAAAAATTAGATGTAGTAGTGCAAGACCCCTTTACCCTGCTGCTCCGCCTTCTCGGTACGCTCAAGTACATCTGCAAGGGTTGTTCCGTCGAGGATCTTGGCCATCGCATCACGGACATCCTTCATCATCAACCGGATGCCGCAGGTTCTTTCATCCACGCATTCATCACATTTTGCATAGGCGGTTTCGCTCACGCAGGGAACCGGGGCCAACGGTCCCTCAAGAATCCGTATTACGGTGCCCATACTGATATCCTTGGGAGACTTACCCAGGTAGTAGCCTCCCCCCTTACCTTTCCTGCTCTGGAGTATGCCGTTGTTTTTCAGGGTCAGCAGGATCAGCTCCAGGAATTTTTTCGGGATCCGCTCATCCCGCGCAAGATCCGCAATCAGGATCGGCCCCTTGTCATAGACCCTGGCGAGATAAATAATCGCCTTTAAGGCGTATTTTGTTTTTTTGGAAATCATTTGGATACCCTACTAAGTCGATGGATTGTACTTTATATTTGTTTATTCAAACTGTCAAGAAAACATTTCAGGCAATGTCAATTTTTTCTGCGGTTTTTTCCTTGTCCTTGAGAAAGACGACAAAAGCACCCGCCCCCCCCATCTGCCGCGGGGCGGGAGAGAACTCGGCGACCATCCCCTTTCCCTTGTCGCGCAGCCAGCCTGCCACAGCCGTTTGCAGGACCGGCTCGCCGGGAGAATTATTCCCCTTGCCGGTAATGACCAGCACCCCCTTCTGACCGCGATTGTACGCACCGCCGATAAAGCGCGCCAGGTTTTCCAGTGCCTCGTCCCTGGTCAAGCCGTGCAGGTCGAGCTGGAAATCGATACGGATCGTCCCCCGCCTCAACTGCCGCAGCCTGTTGGACGGCAACGGCCGAAGAGGCGAAACATCTTCGGGCAACTCATCCTGGAAGACCACATCCATCTCCAGCTTTTCCAATGCCTGGAGAAAGAGGCGCCGCTCCTCCTCGTCGATCTTGCGCGCTATGGGTGCTGCCGGCTTCGGCGCCTTGCCGGGAGTTGAAGCTGGGGGATGCAATCTGCGCACATCGGAAAATTCGCGCAGGAACAACTCCGCGTCATCCAACTCTTTGACTACGGGCTTCGGCTGCGGAACCGCATCAGCCTTGGCGCCGGAGCCCGCCGGCATCGCCTGGACCCCCTTCAGCGCCTTAAAGGGGGAGTTGACAAAAGGCTTGCTCTTTGGTTGTGTTTTTTTATCCTTTTTCATGGGAACAGTCTTGCCTTGATTTAGTCCAAAAAGAGCCGAGGTTTGACCCAAACAACGGGCCTGGAACAAAAACCAGGAAACCGGATCCCGGCAACTACTCCTTCGGCACCAGAATGATCTCAATCCTCCGGTTCTTCGCCTTCCCCTCCGGGGTATCGTTGCCGGCAACCGGTTTAAATTCGCCGTAGGCAATCGCAGCCAGGTTGGTCGGATCGATCCCCTGCTGTTGCAGGTAGCGGGTGACATTGATCGCGCGGGCAGCCGAAAGCTCCCAGTTGGTCGGGTACTTTTTCGCCAGGGCGCCGACGATCGACACATTGTCGGTATGCCCCTCGATGCGGATCGACTTGTCCTTGATGTTTTTCAGGATATCGATCACCTTTTGCAGCACCACGAGTCCATCAGGCTTCACCTCTGCCTTGCCCGAATCGAAGAGAACGGCATCAACCATGTTCACCGTCAACTTTCCCTTCAGCTCCGAGATGGTTACCTGTCCCTGGGATATCTCGCTCTTCATCTTTTCCAGCAAGTCCTCGTAAGTCTTGCTCGTTTTCTGCACCTCTTCTTCCTTGGCTTTTTTCAGACTGGCTATATCTTCCTTCAGCTTGGCGTTCTCGTTTTCCAGGTCGGCGATCTTCTGCCGCAACTCCGAAATATTTTTCGACAGGGTATCGGATTTCGCCTTGAGCACATTGTCCAGCTCCTTGTTGTCGGCAACAAGCTTTTCCTTTTCTTTGCCCAGTCCGGCAACGTCCTTATTCAGCTTGTCTACAGTTGCCTTCAACCCTTCATTTTCAGCATTGAGGGCCTTGTACTGCTTCTGCAGCGCGACCAGACTCTTGTCGAGGGTTTCTGCCTCCTCGACCTTCTTCAGATATTTGCCCTCACCCACCAGACAGCCGGTCAATGAAAAGGAAAGAACCGTCAATACCACCAGCAACCAGACCTTTTTCAGCATAGTCAGCCTCCTTATTTATGGGAGCGGCATCAGTCGCACCCTTTTGCCGGGCAAAACGAGCCCGCATAACCCACCCCAAGAGTTGCTAATACTACCAACCGGCCAGGGCAAAGTCAACAAACTGCTCAGGAAACCAACCATTAAAGTTTTGCCCTTGAAAGCCGATACTATTGTTATCACCGTACAGTCTCTTTGAGTCAGGAGAACAATGGCTAACGACGCGATTATCCCGAATGGCAAATCATTACAGGACAAGGCATTGCTGACGTCCTCCGGCGTAGCCGTGAAAGATGCTGACTCAGGCAGCGAGATTGCCGCTCTGCTTGCCAAGGAAGGGTTTCTTTCTCCTCAAAATCTTGCCCATGCCAAAAGGGTCAAATCCAAGCTATCTTCGCCGAAAACATTGACATCAGTGCTTCAGGAGCTGGGTTTCATCAGCAAAGAGCAACTTCGCGACGCCCTGCTGAAAAACCTGGTCTCGGTCAGAATCGGAGATCTTCTAGTCGAACTGGGTCATTTGAAACCGGCGGATCTGCAAGCGGCCCTCGGCATCCAGAAAGAATCGAACGGCGCAAAGAGACTCGGCGAGGTCCTCGTTGACAACCGCTTCATCGACGAATTGACGTTCGCCGAAACCCTCGCCTTTCAGCTCGGCTTCCCATGCCTCGATGTGGACATAGCGGCCATCGACCGCTCCATCCTCTCCAGAGTGCCGCTTCAGACGCTCTCCGACCACAATTTCATACCGATAACGGCAAAGGACGGAAAGGTGCTGGTGGCATTTGCCGACCCACTGGACGCGCAGGACCGGGCGGTCGCGGAAAAGATCTTCGGCAACTCCATGGATTTCGCCATATCGACACGCAAGGGGATCCGCGAGGCCATCGCCTTCTTCAAACGGAGCGGCACACGGACTGACACCACGGCTGTCGACGAAAATACCATCATGGGGATCGTCAATGCGTTATTCGAGGAGGCGGTCAAGGAAGCGGTCAGCGATATCCACATCGAGCCGATGAAGGACCGGCTTCGCGTCCGTTTTCGCCGCGACGGCGTCTTACTGCTCCATAAGGATTTTCCCAAGGAGCTGGCCCCGCCGATCAGCAGTCGGATCAAGATCCTTGCCGAGGCTGATATTGCCGAAAGAAGACGCCATCAGGACGGCAGAATCCTCTACGAGAGCGACCAGAACGGTTTCACCCTCGACCTGCGCGTTTCGTTCTACGTCACCATCTATGGCGAAAAAATAGTGCTGCGGCTTTTAAATAAAAAGGGCGAACTCCTGGACATCAAAGATATCGGCATGCCGCCACGCATGCTGGAACGGTTCCTGGACGATGCGGTTGATACGCCGAGCGGCGTGCTCATCATCACCGGCCCTACCGGTTCCGGCAAGACCTCGACCCTCTACAGTTGTGTTCACCACATGAACAACCTCAACACATCCATCATCACCGCGGAAGACCCGGTAGAGTACATCATAGACGGCATCTCCCAGTGCTCCATCAACACAAAAATAGGCGTCACCTTTGAAGAAACGCTTCGCCACATTGTACGTCAGGACCCGGACATCATCGTACTCGGCGAAATCCGTGACACCTTTTCAGCGGAAACGGCCATCCAGGCCGCACTCACCGGCCACAAGGTCCTTACCACCTTCCACACCGAAGACAGTATCGGAGGACTTCTCCGGCTGATGAACATGAATATAGAAGCGTTTCTCATCTCCTCAACGGTAGTCTGCGTTCTGGCGCAAAGACTGCTCCGGAAAGTCTGTCCACACTGCGCCGAACCGTACATCCCGACCCCGACCGAACTCCGCCGCCTTGGTTACGGCAATGAAGAACTGAAAGGTAATGAGTTCAAGATCGGGCGGGGCTGCAACCACTGCCGGTTCAGCGGCTATCGCGGTCGAGTCGGAATTTTTGAAATGTTGGTATTAAACGAAATGGTCAAAGACGCTATTCTCAGTAAAAAAACGTCCTACGAAATCAGACGTATCAGCACTGAAACTTCGGGCCTCGTCACACTCATGGAATCGGGTTTGTCAAAGGCGGCAAAGGGATTGGTTTCCCTTCCTGACGCCATCAGGATGCTGCCCCGATTGGGAAAACCGCGACCGCTGAATGAAATTCGCAGACTGCTGGGAGAATAACACGTGGAAAACAAGTCATTTGTCGACATAATTAAAGAACAATCAACCGCCGAAGACCTGCAGCTTCCCCTCTTTCACCCTGTCGCTCTGAAACTTCAGCAAGTCCTGAAAAAAAGCGATTTTACCATCGAAAGCGTCATAAACCTCATCATGAGAGATCAGGCCCTGGCCAGTCAGATACTTCGAATCGCAAATTCCGCATTTTTCAGCGGCTTGAGCAAAGTTTCGACGATACATGATGCGGTAATCCGTCTCGGGGCCAAGCAGGTTGCAAACATAGCGATGATGGCAAACCTGGAAGAAAATTACACTTTTGCCATTCCGGAACTTCGGACATTCTCCCAGGATCTCTGGAAGCACGCCATGGGATGTGCACTGGGGAGCAGATGGCTGGCAGAAAAGACGGGATACAAAAACCTTGCACAGGAGGCTTTTTTAGGCGGACTGCTTCATGATATCGGCAAGCTCTTCATCTTGAAAGTGCTGGAAAAAATCCTGGTGACAAAGAAAACCGATCTGAAGTTTTCCAAGGCGTTAACGCTGGAAATAATGGAGTCAGTACACCGTGAATCAGGGTACTCTCTCATGCAAAAATGGAATCTGCCTGAAACGTACTGTGTAATTGTTCGCGACCACAACCAGGAACAATCCGACTCCGGTAATGTATTACTTTCCATTGTGCGCCTCGTCGACAATACCTGCCGGAAAATCGGACTCGGATTGCACCATGATCCGACCATCGTTCTTGTTGCCACCTTTGAAGCACAAGTTCTAGGCATCAAGGAAATCATGCTTGCCGAACTTGAAATAATGCTTGAAGACACCATGGGGATTGCTCCGCCATCGCAGTAATTCCAATTTTGGAGCAATAAAAAAGGGGCCAGCCGTTATCCAGCCACCCCCTTTCCCGCCATTCACTCCCGATGCACCGACAATGGTCGGCCAATCGACAATCCATCAACATTCAGGAAAGTATCCCGCCCCGGCCAACAAACGTTTCAAAATCTTCCGCCTCGACATGCCGGCTTCGCCCCTCAGCAGCTTCGTTCTTTTTTTCATTGAGCACCGAATCAACGTCGATTCTCTTAAAACTGAGCCCAATGCCGGCTTCCGTCGTTCTGACAACCGTTGCCGGGATCGAAAAAGAGAACTTTTCATCCGCCCCATCAAAGTTTATCGCCACTGATACCGTATCATCAACAGCCAGCGGATGCTCTGTTTTAACAAACAGACCTCTCAAGCTCAGATCTGCAACTTCGCCTTTAAACGTTACATCGTTATGGGTAATGAGAGCTTCGGCCCGAAAACCGAACCGGTCGAATTTCCTCTGTTCCACTGGGAAACCCTCCTTTCAATTGCTGTAGCTATTAATATTCAATAGGAATCACTATTAATGAATAATGCGATTTGAACATATCGACTCTCTGAAAAATGATTTCGAGATTATCACAAGTTTTCCGAAAGCAAAAGAAAGAGTTCATAATCTTTCCCTAAACCGCCTTAATTATCATGGTCAGCCGATTTAACCTTAACGGTGCTGCCTCACATATATCCGCATTCATGTCATATTTTTGACCAACCACGACAATTTTCAGCAGCATCATCGTTGGTCGTCAAAGAATATTCTCAGCGCCACTACGTACAAACCCTCAATGGGACAGGATCTAAAGGGGTCGGTGATACTTTGGCAAGCATTTTGCTATCTTAGATATGCTTTAACAATAATTTTGCATGTGCCCTGATGGTACTAACTTGACGATCGTACGGATGACACGTTAAAACTTCCTCAAATATGCTGAAGCTGCACGGAAGGAATCCGCCAATGAAGAATTTGCCCAAGAAACAAACGCCCCCTGAGAATTTTCAGGAGTTGGGAAACGGGGCCGGGCATAACAGGGAAGCAGAGCTGCAAAAGCAGTTGAATGAGGCCCTGTTTATCGGAAAGTTCATGGGAGCCATCAATGCCACTCTCGACCCGAACGATGTTTGCGCCATTGCGGCAAGGGTCTTGTATGAACATGTCCCTTATCTCAGAATCGTTTTTTCCCTTTCAGAGAAACTTGGCAGCAACACGTTGACCTTTTCACCGGCAGAACCGAAACAATCAGGATTTAATCCCGCAGCCGCAGATTCTATTTACAATTCCGATGCGGATAGTATCAGGCAAATCCAGTGCGACAATCCGACGTTCTTATGCAACGACAACATCCGCTTCCGCCGCTATTCCTTTGAGCTGCCGGAAGAGATGGGAAACATCGAGGTCTTTTTTGACAAACGGGCCATCAGCAGTTTATCCGTCCTCTTTTTAACCGGCGTCGCTGAAAATTTTGCGCGCACCCTCAAGAATTCCCTGGAATACAGCAAGGTGAAGGAACTTGCCATGCGGGACAGCCTCACCGGCCTGTTCAACCGCCGCGTCTTTGACGAGATGCTGGGCCTTGAAGGAGAGCGACAGAAGTTGATGCCCTTGTCCCTGCTCCTGATCGATCTGGACGACTTTAAACAGGTCAACGACACCTTCGGCCATTCCGCAGGAGATCAGGTGCTGGCCACCTTCGGCAGAATCCTGCGGGAAAGCTGCAGAGGAGCGGACCTTGTGGCGCGCTACGGGGGCGAGGAATTTGCCGTCGTCCTGCCGACTACACCATCGTCAAAAGCTTTCGAGATCGCCCAACGCCTTCGGATCAGATTTGCCGCCACGGCATTTGCCTTTGAAGGTCGCCACTTCAAGCTGACGGCAAGTATCGGCATTGCCTGCACCTTCGACACGT
Organism: Geotalea uraniireducens Rf4; assembly: GCF_000016745.1. Classification (GTDB taxonomy): domain Bacteria; phylum Desulfobacterota; class Desulfuromonadia; order Geobacterales; family Geobacteraceae; genus Geotalea; species Geotalea uraniireducens. The sequence goes on from NC_009483.1 coordinate 4,552,849, forward strand.
CAAGCGTCCCTGTCAGCGACCTCGTTCAACGGGCAGACAATGCACTGTATCGAGCCAAAAAGGAAGGCAAGAACAGAATCAGCGTCTATTCAACCGGAAAGGTTGAGCCTGTCGGCCGGAAAACGGAGCGCAAGAAAACCAATGCTCGGCGCCAGGCTGGCGAGTTGGCCTATGCAGGAGTGCTGACCCTGTAACGCCCGTTTGACCGCAACGGCCACCGCATCCACCTGCCCGCAAGGTCAGTGGGCCTCGCTCCAGTTCCTGCCGAAGTTCATATCCACCCTGAGCGGTACGCGCAGAGTAACAGCGTGCTCCATTTCGTGTTTCACGAGCATCTCCATCGCCAGCTTTTCCTCTTCCGGCACCTCGAACACCAATTCGTCGTGGACCTGCATGATGAGACGGCTTTTCATCCCCTCCCGCTCCATCCGGTCAACCACGCGCACCATCGCCTGCTTGATGATATCGGCCGCCGACCCCTGGATCGGATAGTTGACGGCGTTCCGCTGGGCAAAGGCCCGAATGTTGCCGTTTGAACTCTTGATATCCGGGATGGGAAGGCGCCGGCCAAGAATAGTGGTAACGTACCCATTATCCTCCGCCTCCCGGACACAGCCGTCAAGAAAGGTCCGGGCGCCTGCGTGACGGGCAAAGTAGTTGTCGATGAATTCCTTTGCCACCTTCGTCGATACGCCGAGCTCCCTGGCCAGGCTGAAGGCTCCCTGGCCGTAGATTACGCCAAAATTGATGGTCTTGGCCTGGCGACGCATCTCCTGGGTAACCATCTGGGGGAAGAGGCCGAACACTTCGGCGGCGGTCCGGGTATGGATGTCCTCGTCCCTGGCAAAAGCGTCACAGAAGACCCGGTCCGCCGACAGGTGGGCCAGAACCCGCAGTTCGATCTGTGAATAGTCGGCGGAAAGGAGGAGGCACCCCTCCGCGGCAATGAAGGCATGGCGGATGCTGCGACCTTCTTCCGAGCGGATCGGGATGTTCTGCAGATTCGGCTCCGACGAAGAGAGTCGACCTGTATTGGTCACCGCCTGGTTGTAAGAGGTATGGACCCGCCCCGATGCAGCATCGACGAGCTTGGGCAGGGCATCGGTATAGGTGGACTTCAGCTTGGACAGGCTCCGGTACTGGAGGATCAGCCGGGCAATCTCGTGCTCCCCGGCCAGCCGTTCCAGTTCGTCTACATTGGTCGACCAGCCGGTTTTGGTCTTGGTCTTTTTGCCGACCTGCAGTTGCAAGCGCTCAAAAAGGACCTCCCCCAGCTGCTTCGGCGAGTTGACATTGAACTCTCCCCCGGCCAGGGCGAAGATCTCTCGCTCCAAGTCGGCAAGCTGGCCGCCGAATCCGTCTGAGAGGCGCTGCAAAAGCGGCAGGTCGAGCTTTACCCCGTACAGCTCCATCTCGGCCAGGATCTTGACCAGCGGCATCTCCAGCTCGAAAAAGAGCCGTTCCATCCCTGACTCGGCAAGCCTCGGCAAGAAGAGCTTGTGCAGGAGATAGGTGGCATCGGCGTCTTCGCAGGAATAGACCGACGCTTTCTCCACTTCGACCTGGGCGAAGTTCTTCTGTTCCTTCCCCTTGCCGGCCACCTCGGCATAGGAAATCATCCTGTGATCGAGAAATTCCACTGCCAGCGAATCAAGCCCCTGGCTGGTGCGGGTCGGGTTGAGCAGATAGGAGGCGAGCATGGTGTCGCACCAGATCCCCTGCATATCGATCCCGGCCCGGCGCAACACCTGGTAATCGTACTTGATGTTCTGACCGATCTTGTGCTTCTCCGGATCGAGCAGTAGCGGCTTGAGTGCTCCGAGTACATCGTCGCGGGAGAGCTGGTGCGGCGCCCCCGGATAGCGGTGGCCGACCGGGATATAGTACGCCTCATGCTCGCGGAAAGAGAAGGAGATGCCGACGATCTCCGCTTCGAGCGGGTTGAGACTCGTGGTTTCCAGGTCAACGGCAAAGGCCCGGACGGCGGTCAATTGCCGGACAAGGGCCGTGAAATCGTCGGAGGAGAGAACGGTCCGGTAATCTTCCGCCGAGAGGGTCGCCTCACTGGTCAACTCCTTCATCAGCGTCGTGAATCCGTATTCCTTGAACAATTCCGCCAGCCGCCGGTTGTCCTGCGGAGACGCGGCAAAGTCGTCGTAAGACCAGGCCAAAGGGACATGACAATCGATGGTTGCAAGCCTCCGCGAGAGACGAGCCTGCTCAGCAAATTCCTGCAGACGCTCGCCGGTCTTTCCCTTCACCTCATTGGCCCGCGCCAGGAGCTCATCCAGCGAACCGAAATCGTTTACCAGTTTGATCGCCGTCTTTTCGCCGATACCGGGAACACCGGGAATATTGTCGGAAGAGTCGCCGGCCAGGCCGAGGATGTCGATAACCCGCTCAGAACCAACTCCGAACCGCTCAACCACCTCGGCAGGCCCCGAAACCTTGTCCTTCATGGTATCCAGAAGCGTGACGTTGTCGCTGACGATCTGCATCAGATCCTTGTCGCCGGTCACTACCACCGCGGCCATCCCCTTCTCTTCACAATCGCGGGCGATGGTGCCGATAATGTCGTCGGCCTCGAAACCGGCCAACTCGAGCGCCGGGATGTTGAAAGCCCGCACCGCCTCCTTGATCGGCTCAATCTGCTGCCGCAGGTCGTCAGGCATGGCAGCGCGGTTTGCCTTGTAGTCGGCATAGATTTCGTTGCGGAAGGTCTGCCGGCCGGCGTCGAAAATCACGGCGAGATGGTCCGGTTTTTTCTCCTTGATCACCTTCAAAAGCATCTGGATGAAGCCATAGAGCGCATTGGTGGGGAACCCTTTCGGCGAAGAAAGATGGCGAATCGCATAGTAAGCCCGGTAGATGTATGATGAGCCGTCGATGAGATAGATGGTTGGTTTTTCCGACATCATTTCACCTCTTCCCGGGTGAAGATGACAAAGGCCATGCTCGGCCGTTTGCTCGACTCGCGCATGGCGAACTGCATGCCGTCAAAACGCCAACCCTTGGCCGTCCACTCGTTTAAAATCTCCTCCAGCGTATCTTCCGCCACGGAACTCACTTCCACAACCTTATAAACCGGCATCCGCCACCTCATGCTTGAATTTCCGGGAATATTAGCCGATAACTCCCCGCTCTTCAAGGGGAATAATACAGCCATTGCCTCACTTCCGGCTTGCGCCGAACTGCGCGCCAAAATGCTGTTGCATCCGATTGAAAAACTGATATCATGTCAGAAAAAGCGAAGGGAGGTGCCGACAAGCATCACAGCTGCAACGCAACCAGGAATCATAACAAAAAGGGGAGTCAGTATGACAGAGCGAGAAGTGGAAGAAATCGATCAACTGGCAAATGAGGCGGAAGTAACCCTTAAATATGACTACGACAAGAAGGATCAGAAGGAAAAGAGGGCGATGACGAAACAGACCCTTTACGACGGCTCAAAAAAACTGAAACACAGCGTACCTAAAGGAAAAAGGGTATAAAGCCTGAAAATTCAGATAATTGAATAGATACCAATCAGAGAGGGGGAGAAGGCGTTACATGCGTCTTCTCCCCCTTGACATTGGAAAGATGCTGCTTATTTTTACGTAAAATGATCTAATCCAATTTCAAATCAAGGATGAAATCAAGGCGGCGAGGAGTGAGGCGACGAAGGCGTACAACTGCGTACGTTGAGGAGCCGAAGACGAGCCAACGAAGATAGCGCCTTGATTTGAAATTGGAATAAGGAGGAGGCAACCCATGGCAATCGTCAAGTATAACCCTTTCAAAGACCTGAGAACCATGCAGGAAGAGATGAACCACCTGCTGGACCTGGCCTGGAACAGGGAATCCGGCGAGGATTTGAAAGAAGGAATCTGGCAGCCGCCGGTCGATATTTACGAAGATCGGGATTCGGTGGTTATCAAGGCGGAAGTGCCGGATATCGACCAGAAGGATATTGAAGTAAAAATCGAGAACAACACCCTGACCCTGCGCGGCGAGAGAAAACAGAACCTGGAAGTGAAAAAGGAGAACTACCACCGGGTCGAACGCTATTTCGGCACCTTTCAGCGCAGCTTCACCCTGCCACATACCATCGACCAGGAGAAGGTCGAGGCAGTCTGCGACAAAGGGGTATTGACCGTTGTCCTGCCGAAGAAAGAGGAAACCAAGCCGAAGCAGATCAAGGTGGAAGTGAAATAGGCAGGTTAAAGGATAAAGGTCAAAGGTAAAAGGCTCGAGGAAACAAGGATCGGGTCGAGGTTCTCCTCGAACCTATTGCCTCGATCCTCGTTCCTCTCCAACTTCGTTCATGCTTCCTGTCCGGTATCCCTCCAGATCCAGCGCCACATAGGTAAAACCGGCCCCTTTGAAAAACTCCACCACGGAATGGCGCATTTCCGCTTCCAGAAAGCGCGCCATATCCTTTTCCGCCAGCTCGATCCGGGCGGTTTCATTGTGGAATCTCACCCGGTAGACCGCAAAGCCTTTTTCCTTGAGAAACTCCTCGCACGATTCAACCATCGCCAGCCGCTCAGAAGTTATCTGCACCCCGTAGGGGAAACGGCTGGCAAGACAGGCATACGGCTGCTTGTCCCAGGTGGGGAGACCGAGTTCTCGGCTCAACCCGCGGATATCGTCCTTGGACAGACCCGCCTCCAGCAAGGGACTCCGCACCTTCAGCTCCCCCACCGCCCTCCGCCCAGGCCGGTAATCACCCAGGTCATCGGTATTGCTGCCGTCGGCAATGCAGGCGTATCCCTCCAATGCAGCCTTTTCCACGCAGAGCTGAAACAGCTCTTTCTTGCAGTGATAGCAACGATCCCTCGGATTTTCGGCAAACCCGGGAATTTCGAGCTCGTTCGATTCCATCACGATCTGCCTGGCGCCGATTTCCCTCGCCAGTGAAACCGCCTGCCGAAACTCCGATTCGGGATAGGTGGGTGAAGTGGCGGTGATGGCGCAGGCCTTGTCGCCCAGCACGTCATGGGCCACCTTGAGGAGAAAGGTGGAGTCCACCCCGCCGGAGAAGGCGATCAGCACGGAGCCCATCTCCCGCAGGAGCCCCTTGAGTTTCTCGTATTTCAAGTGCAATTCATCCATAGCAGACCTCAATAAAGAACGGCCCGTAAGAACGGGCCGCCTCTGACAGATGTATAACGGCATGGAAAAGCTCCGGCCGTTTAGTCGAACACGCCCGTTGAGAGGTAGCGCTCACCCGTATCCGGCAGAATAACCACGACGTTTTTCCCCTTGCCGAGTTTTTCCGCCATCTGGATTCCGGCGACCAGCGCCGCGCCGGACGATATCCCCACCAAAAGCCCCGCTTCCATGGCCAGCCTTTTGGTGGCGGTGTAGGCAGCATCATTGGAGACCCGAATGATTTCATCGTAGATCTTCGTGTTCAGCACATCCGGGACGAAGCCGGCCCCGATCCCCTGGATCTTGTGCGGGCCGGGTTCTCCGCCCGACAAAATGGCTGAATCCGCGGGCTCAACCGCCCCTATGTGCACCGCCGGATTATGTTTTTTCAGAACATCGCCGACCCCGGTGATGGTGCCGCCGGTGCCGACCCCCGCCACGAAGCCGTCAATGGAAAGCCCATCCATCCCTTTTATGATCTCCGGCCCGGTGGTCCTGCGATGGACCTCGGGGTTTGCCGGGTTCTTGAACTGCTGCGGAAGGAAGTAGCCATGGGCAGCAGCCAGCTCTTCAGCCTTTTGCACTGCGCCGCGCATCCCCTGGGCGCCCGGCGTCAGGACCAATTCCGCACCGTAGGCGGCCAGCAGGCGCCGCCGCTCGATGGTCATGGTGTCCGGCATGGTAAGGATGAGTTTATAGCCTTTAACTGTGCAGACCATGGAGAGGCCGATGCCGGTATTGCCGCTCGTAGGTTCGATAACCGTGGCACCGGGCTTCAGGCAGCCGTCCTTCTCCGCAGCCTCGATCATGGACAAACAGATACGGTCCTTGATGCTCCCGCCGGGGTTGAAAGCTTCCACCTTGCCCCAGATAGCCGCTGAACCCTTCTTTTCAAACTGGGAGAGCCTCACCAGAGGCGTGTTCCCTATCTGCGCAATGACGTCTTCACTTCTCGATACCGGCATAATGATCTCCTTAACATGAATGTTGCCGCGGCACGGTAAAAAGTTCCAAATGCAAGGCGCGCAACGCAGCAGATGGACTTTTTTGGCGAAGCCGCTTCATATGAAATACATGAATCGGTGGTCCTGCTCCCGCTTGATCCCCATGGCCTGTCCCCTCTCGCAGAGGGTTTTCAGGGTTATGGAGGCAAATAATTCGTTCAGTTTTGCGTTCGCCTCCTCCCAGACGGTCTGGGTAACACAACTCCCGTCAAAAGCGCACTCGCCCTTCTTTTTTTTGCTGCCGGCGCAATCCACCAGCATCGTATCCCCTTCCGTCGCCTGGATTATATCCTTAACGGTTATCTCTTCGGGATTTTTGGCCAGACAGTATCCTCCCTGGGGACCGCGCTTGCTTTTCAGTATCCCCTTTCTCTTCAGCGACTGGAAGATCTGTTCCAAGTAACGCGGAGAGATTTCCTGACGCCGGGATATATCCTGAATCTGAGCCGGGAGGTTCCCGGAATTGTACGCAATATCAAAAAGTGCACGCAAACCGTAACGGCTTTTAGTAGAAAGCCTCATAAATTCCACCCCATTATTAAATTAGCAAAAATATACAATCCTTTACCTATTCCGTCAAGAACTTTAAAAAACAAGCGACAAAATTCACCACACTCAAGCTACAGTTTAATTCCGCGGCTTATTTCTTAGATTTTTCCCATGCGTAAACTTCTGGATGTGAAACTGTTGATTTCTGAACCGGCAAGGAAATCAAGGGATGGGCAGAGGCGCACCTTGGTGCGCCTCACAAGCAAGCGTAGATCGAAGCCGCCACGGCGGACGGTCCCAACGGGATTGGACGGCGGTGGCAGCCCGAAGGGTGAGTCCGCAGGACGAATCAAAAGGACCGTTTTCCGGATGGGAACCGCTTATCTCACTTCAGATGACAAGTGAGACAAAGCCTGCTTCCATCGTTATTAACGGCAGGGTGTAGCGGCAGCGGATTTTTCAGGTCATGGCAGGAAATGCAGGTGATCTTCCCCTCATCAAGCTTTATCTGCGTCATTGTCACCTGCTCGACCGGCGCGTACGAGCTCTCTTTCCCCTCCGGGGGGTATGGTCTATCGACCGGATGAGAACCGCCGGTGAGGCAATTAATCCCGAGACAGTTGGAAACGGATTTTGCCGCCGTCCCATCATGACAGGTGAGGCATTCCATGGCAACGCCCTGAGCATTGACCACATATCCGTGATGATCCACTTGTTCGGCATAGGGAGACTTCAGCATCACGGCCATCAGGACCACGGCCAGCAACAGACTGAACAGATAGAGTATCTTTCGCATATCACTACCTCCACAATATGTCGATCCAGATACATCGTCCCCCCATAGCATTAGTCAATCTAAGTTTATCACCCCATATCCCATGTGCAATCTCTGGATGCAGCAATGTCACCAGTGCCTCTCCGGCGGCGCTGTCCGCCCCGTCAGTCTGATTTCCCCATCCGTCACCTGAAAGGTGTCCCCATACTGGTTGGTCCATTTGTCCCCTTCTTCAAGAGGATAAGGGACCTCGCGGCTGCCGAGAAACACCTCGTCTTCACCGATATAGGCAAACCATTCAAGATTGCCGGTCATCCATATTGTATTTTTTATCTCCATTGAAAAACCTCCGTAGTGTTGTTGATTGATAGTACTACAGTGTGACCGGGTCAGGCAACTCCGCTTTTTACTTGTTGCCGGGTCAAGTTTTTGCTATTACATGGATTCTATTAGAAAAAACATGGATGAAAAGGGGTCATAGATATGAAATTCACCAAAATGCATGGCGCAGGCAACGACTATGTTTATGTGAACTGTTTTTCCGAGCGGGTGGACAACCCGGCGGACGTGGCAATCAAGGTGTCCAACCGCAATTTCGGCATCGGCTCCGACGGACTGATCCTCATCATGCCGTCCGACAAGGCGGATGTGCGGATGCGCATGTTCAACTCCGACGGCTCCGAATCGGAAATGTGCGGAAACGGCATCCGTTGCGTGGCAAAATATGCGTACGACCATGGCATTGTCGGCAAAAAAGAGATCTCCGCCGAGACAGGCGCAGGTATCTTGACCCTCCAACTCTTCACCAACGAGGCAAATAAGGTGGAAAAGGTCCGCGTCAATATGGGCAGGCCCCGCCTCACCCGCAGCGAAATCCCCATGACCGGAGAGGCTGGCGCAAAAGTGATCAATGAGCCGCTCAACATCCTTCACACCACATTCCACATCACCTGCGCATCCATGGGCAACCCCCACTGCGTGATCTTTGTCGACGACGTGGAGAACTTCCAGGTGGAAAAATACGGCCCTATCATCGAGAACCACGAGATATTTCCCCGCCGCACCAACGTGGAATTCGTCCAGATCATCTCCCGCACCGAAGTGCGCCAGCGCACCTGGGAACGGGGCGCCGGCGAGACGCTCGCCTGCGGTACCGGCGCCAGCGCCGTCTGCGTGGCCGGCGCACTCAACGGACTGACGGAGAAGAAGATCCTCAACCACCTCTCAGGCGGCGACCTGGAGCTGGAATGGGCCGAAGACGGCTTCCTCTACATGACCGGCCCGGCGGTGGAAGTGTTCAGCGGAGAGATCGAGATTTAATCGTAGGGGCGCACCCATGTGTGCGCCCTGGTTTTCAACCATCGGATTCAGAACCGGGCAGACACATGGGTCTGCCCCTACAGGGTCCCCATGCAGAATTGCCCCATGTGCAGCAAGTGGAACGATGAACCAGATTTGCAGATTGCCGAACTGGAGCACTGCCTGGTCATGCTCAACCGCGACCAGTTCTTTCCCGGCTACACCTTCGTCTTTGCCAAAAACCACGTGACGGAACTGTTCCACCTGGAGCGGGAGGTGAGAAGCGCCGTCATGGAAGAGGTTTCCGCCGTAGCCGCCGCCCTTTACAAGCTCTTTCAGCCGGCTAAAATTAACTACGAGCTCCTCGGCAACATGGTGCCGCACATGCACTGGCACCTGGTGCCACGCTTCGCCACCGACCCGATCTGGCCCCGCCCCATCTGGTCCGAGCCCCACGACGAGGTGGTCCTCACCTCCACAGAATATGCCGGGCGGATTGAGTTGATCAGAAAAGCAATTTCACTGCAGAAAACACATTGAAACAGCTGAAAATACAATCATTGAACCGCAAAGCCGCAAAGGACGCGAAGAAACCCAAAACTTCTTCTATTCCGCCAACAGCAATTTCTTGGGAAGTCCCCCTTTATGAAAAGGGGATTTAGTCTCTTACTACTTGAGTCGTTCAAAATGTTAAAGCAATACATGACTCACGCGACGACGCAACGACGCAACGTTTTAAAACCATGAACCAATAATTTGGTTTAAAAGCCTTTCGTTGCGTCGTCGCGTCGTTGCGTGAAGTAAAGAACCCCGCCCAGAGGACGGGGCTTTGAAAGGCACCCCATAGGGGTGCTGAATGCGTGCCCTCATAGAAGGCACGCTGCGAGTTGTCCCCTTTTATAAGGTTGCTATTTGGTTTCTGTTCGCTCTTTCTTCTCTTGATAGACAACGTACTTGCGGATCATCTCCGCATCAAGACCAACTGTATCAACACAGTAACCTTCGGCCCAAAAATGGTTGCCCCAATAGGGGCGTTCTTTGAGATATGGATATTGCTTGAATACCCGAATAGCCGTGCGACCCTTGATAGCACCCATGAATTCCGACACTGATACCTTCGGAAGAATTTTAACCAACAAGTGCACGTGATCCGGTTGCACATTCAACTCCACCACTTCGCAACCAAGACGACCCGAAAACACTTGGATACACTTATACACCTCTTCGGCAACTGGACCACGCAACACACGATAACGATACTTCGGCACCCAAACAATGTGATATTGACAGTGCCATAGAACGTGAGATAACTTCTGAAACCTGCTCATCTGCTGCTCCTTTCGACTTGAATTGTGGGGACAACTCAAGTTCAGGTGTAGCAGATGGGCAATCTACAGGCAAAGCCAACGAACGCTGACCCCGCCCACAGGACGGGGTTTTATGAGGCTCAATAAAATATTTTGGTTTTGGCTTGTCCTGCTCAACGGAAGATTAATGTTAATCAGGAAACTTCTTGATTTGACTTTGCGTCCTTTGCGCTTTAGGCCCTTTGCGTCCTTTGCGGTTCAAAGATTTATCAGCTTTGCTGTTTCTCTCATGATTACCATCCGTTATGAAAGGATAGATTATGGATTACTTAGGCGCGCACATGTCCATTGCCGGCGGCCTGCACAACGCCCCCGATCGGGGCGTGAAAGCCGGCTGCGGCGTGATCCAGGTTTTCACCCAGAACTCCAACCAGTGGCGCGGCAAGGCGATCTCGGACCCGGATGTCGCCCTCTTCAAAGAAAAATTGAAGGAATCGGGCCTCCACGAAATCATCAGTCACGACATCTACCTCATCAACCTTGCCGCAGCGCCCGGCGAGGTGCGGGACAAGAGCCTGGCCGGCTTTCAGGAAGAGATGGAACGCTGCGCCCGTCTCGGCATCGGCAAGATCGTCATGCACCCGGGCGCCCACAATGGTGACGGCGAAGAAACAGGGCTCCGGCGGATCGTCGAGGCCTTCGACCATCTCTTCGAAAATACGCCCGCCTACACCGGCATGATCCTCCTGGAAACCACTGCCGGCCAGGGAACCAACGTCGGCTACACCTTCGAGCACCTGCGGGCGATCATCGACGGTTCGGCCCATCCCGGCCGCTTCGGCATCTGCTACGACACCTGCCACACCTTCGCCGCCGGCTACGACATCACCAGCGAAGCGGGCTACAAGGCGGTCTGGGAGGAGTTCGACCGGATCATCGGCATCGACCGGCTGCAATGCTTCCACATCAACGACTCAAAAAAGGGACTCAACTGCCGTGTGGACCGTCACGAGCACATCGGTCAGGGAGCCATTGGGTTAAGCGCCTTCCGCTTCATCATGAACGACCCGCGTTTCGTCAAAATCCCCAAGATCCTGGAGACCCCCAAGGGGGACAACGACGAGATGGACGGGGTAAATTTGAAAACTCTGCGTGATCTGGTGGAATAGGTTCAACCATTTTCCCACCAACCAGCAATACAAAAAAGTCCCGTCGGCAAAACGGGACTTTTTTGTATTCAAAATCGTCTTTCTAAGTTGCAGCTCATGTGCTATGACTATCAACAATTACGTACCGATGTCGGTTACAGTATGCCATATCGAAGACCTGAGAAAAGAGAAGCTAAAGAGGGCGCCCCGCTGCTTTTTTACATGGCTGCTTACGTATGATATGACCATGCAGGGGAATACATAGATCAAAATAATCATTGAATCATAGTAACATATAGGATACCATTACCCCATGAGCTATAAGGTTGAAGAATACCTCCGCGAAGACGGAACAAGCCCTTACGAAGAATGGTTCATGGGGCTGGACACCGTCGCGGCGGCAAAAATTACGACCGTGAAACTCAAAATGGAACAGGGCAATTTTTCCAACGTCAAGTGGTTCCGGGCAATTGGTGAATACCGTCTTGATTGGGGACCGGGCTATCGGGTCTATATCGGTCGAGACGGTGAACGGCTGATTATCCTTCTCGGCGGTGGAACGAAGAAGGGACAGCAAAGGGATATTGACCGGGCAGAAGCCATGTGGGAAGAATACAAAGAACGAAAAGCCAAACAGAAAAAGAAATAGATTTAAGGAAGTTACAGGAGGCAAAATGGCTCTTACAAGAGACTTCAAAGAAACTGTAAAAAAACGGGTTGAATGTGACCCGGATTTTGCCAGGGCACTGCTTCATGAAGCAGTCGATTTAATGCTGGATGGCGACTCAACGACCGCCAAACTGATTTTACGCGATCTGATAAACGCAACTGTCGGGTTCGAGCGACTTGCTGAAGAAGTCAATAAGCCAAGCAAAAGCCTCCACCGCATGCTTTCCACTTCCGGCAACCCTACAATGGAGAATCTATCGGCTATCTTTGCAACCATCAAAAAAACCTTGCACGTCAGAATAGATACTACTGTCACTGCTGCCTAGGAGTCTGTCGGACTTAGGGAATCGTATCGAGAGGATGGAAAATCGAGGACAGATTTCCGGAAATTTGAGAGCTAATAGTGGACCTATTCGTCGAAAATTTACGGGAATATGGACCGATTTGCCATTCTCGCAGTAGATTCATTCCTAAGTCCGACAGGCTCCTAGAACGTGCTTCCAACCGCCAACACATCTGTAGGCCACCAATAGCCCCTTCGTGGCAAGACGGGAAAGCTTCAGACGTTAAATCGAGGGTGTAAAAAGGTTTGTGTAAATGGTCATTAGGGGGTACACCAAGTTACCCTAAGGAGATCACATGACTATTAACACCGACGTAATCGACGATCTACTCAAACATTATAAGACCCCCGAAGAGATTCTAGGGGAAAACGGGCTGCTGAAGCAGTTGACCAAGGCTGTTCTTCAGCGGGCGCTCCAGGCTGAAATGACACTGCACCTCGGCCACGAGAAGCATGCTTCCGTTTCCGCCAAAGGTGGCAATGCACGCAATGGCTCGTCGGCAAAGACCATCAAAGGCGATTTTGGCACCATGCCGATTGAGGTCCCTCGTGACCGGGATAGCAGCTTTGAACCAGTCATCATTCCCAAAGGCCAAACCCGGTTCGCCGAGTTCGATGATAAGATTATCTCCCTGTACTCCCGCGGGCTTACCACTCGTGAGATCCAGGGACACTTGGAGGAAATCTACGGTGTTGAAGTATCCCCCGCTCTGATTTCAATAGTGACTGAAGCAGTAGCTGAAGAGGTCAAAGCTTGGCAGAACCGCCCGTTGGATGCGCTTTATCCCATCGTTTACATGGATGCCATCAGGGTCAAAGCCAGAGGCAATGGCCATGTTGTGAACAAGGCTGTCTATCTGGCCATCGGCATCAACATAGACGGTGCCAAGGAAGTTCTGGGAATGTGGGTCTCCGAAAACGAAGGAGCCAAGTTCTGGTTGCAGGTTGTGACCGAACTTAAGAACCGTGGTGTCCAGGACATCTTCATTGCCTGCGTTGACGGCCTGAAGGGGTTCCCTGAGGCCATAGAAATAGTTTATCCCAACACTCAAGTCCAACTTTGCATCGTCCATATGGTACGCAATTCCTTGAAGTTCGTTTCGTGGAAACAACGCAAAGAAGTTGCGACAGATTTGAAGGTTATCTACCAGTCAGCGACCGCTGAGCAGGCCGAAATGGAACTGACAGCATTTGAGGCAAAATGGGACAAAACACACCCGACGATCAGCCAGTCCTGGCGCCGGAACTGGGCGCAAGTTATACCATTTTTTGCCTATCCAGCTGATATACGAAAGGTTATTTACACAACCAATGCCATTGAATCACTGAATATGTCACTCAGAAAGGTGACCAAAAACCGGGGCTCGTTTCCCAATGATGAGGCAATGTTCAAGTTACTATACCTGGCGCTGAGAAACATCGCGAAGAAATGGACCCTGCCGATCAGAGACTGGAAAGCTGCCATGAACCGCTTTTCCATTCTTTTTGAAGACAGAATGCCAAGCTATTAAAAACAGGGAACCAAAACCATTTACACAAAACTATTGACAGGCCCGTTAAATCGGAGGTGGTCCGAATGTACAATCTTTACCTTTTCATGCTGGCCTCCGTCCTCCTGACCATTGCCCCGGGACCGGACAACATCTACGTCCTCACACGGGGAATCGCTCAGGGACGGGGAGCTGCACTGGCAGCAGCACTCGGCTTTACCTCCGGACTCGTCGGCCACACCATGCTGGCCGTCTTCGGCCTGGCGGCGGTGATCCGCTCTTCCGAACTCCTCTTCAGCCTCATCAAGTTCGCCGGAGCCGCCTACCTCCTTTACCTGGGATACAGGACCCTGCGGCAACGTGAACCATTGCTTTCCGGTGAGCCGGCAGGCAACGCCGTTGCATTGCGCCGGATTTACGGCCAGAGCGTCGTCGCCAATCTGCTCAACCCCAAGGTCTCGCTTTTTTCCTCTCGTTCCTGCCGCAGTTTGTAAATCGTGACGCAGGCCACCCCGAACTCCAGATGCTCGTGCTCGGCGGCGTGTTCATGGTGGAGACACTCGTCATTTTCGGCATGATCGCCTTATGCTCGGGGACATTGGGAAACTGGCTCAGAACCCGGCCGGCCGTGAGTCGGCGCCTGAATACCGCCGCCGGGATCGCCTTCATCGGCATCGGCGTGCGTCTGGCCGTCTCGGAGCGCGGCATCTGATCTTTCGCACGCGAGAATCAGGCAGAGGGTGAAACCTTACCTTTACCGGCTGGACTATGGAGTAATCCCCAAAACGGCAGTTAGCCAGTAGAGTAGGAAGCAGGTTACTACATCATTAGGTTTGGCTTGTCCGTTTCCGCCCCTTTCGTTTGGCGGTGCCTAAGTAGCCTTACCATAGTTGCCTTAACCAGCTCCCCCTCGTCAAACCGTACGTGCGGATTTCCCGCATACGGCTTACCTATCAGCCTCTTGCTGCACGGCATTATTGAGGAGTTGTGGCTTTGCTGTTACAGGTAAACCAGACCATATCGCTTAAGTCCGGCATACAGGCTTTCACCTGCCCTGAAGGGTTTGCTCCGCCTTTGGCTCCGATTGTTCAGAAATATTCGAAAGCGAGTCCTCGTGTAATGATTCACGTCTCGAAATACTTTCCGGGGATACCCGTAGTCGAAGTAGTTGCCCCATCCGCGAAGGATGCTGTTTACCTCGGCAATTGCTTCGACAAGCGGCTTTTTGTATCCGCTTCGGGTCTTCTCCCGGATTTTTCCCTTGAGTGCTCCTATGGCCTTCTTACTCGGCATGATGTTGAGATAATCCCAATCTCTGCCCCGCAGGTCACGGTCATAGCGGAGGGTGAATCCCAGAAAGTTCAGGCTCTCTTTCTTGTTCATTCTGACAATACCGGTTTTGTCACGGTTGATGCTGAGTCCAAGGTCTGTTTCGAGTTTCTCTTCCAGCCATCCGGTTATGCGATTGCCCATGTGTCTGGCCATTACTACGAAGTCGTCGGCAAACCGTACCATGCGCGCTCTGGCGAAGTGGTAGGGGCTGTCTGCTTCTTCGTGAAAGGCCCGGTCGAGCCGGTGAAGGTAGATGTTGGCAAGAAGGGGAGATATTACCCCGCCTTGTGGCGTCCCTTGTTTGGGACGGCTGATGCTGCCGTCTTCTTCTACTACCGGACTGTGAAGCCATTGCCGGATCAGTTTGAGGACACTCCGGTCGGCTATGCGCCGCTCAAGTTCTACTATCAGGTGCTCGTGGGGGATGCTGTCAAAGTAGCTCGAAAGATCCGCGTCATACACTTCCTGCCGTCCGAGTTGGAGGTTATTACCGACTTGGTCGAGGGCTCCATGGGGACGCCTTTTGGGACGAAATCCATGGGAGCAGTCGAGAAAGTCCACCTCAAATATCGGTTCGAGGATAAGGAGTACGGCTGCCTGTACAATTCTGTCCCGCACGCACGGTATGCCGAGCGGGCGCAGTTTGCCGTTGGGCTTGGTGATGTAGACGCGACGCACCGGGGATGGTTTGTAGTTTTTGGTTCTCAGGCTTTCTTGAATTTCGTCAAGATAGCCGGATATTCCGTCTGCCCGCACCTCGATGGATTCAATGCTGACACCATCGACTCCCGGCGCGCCCTTGTTCGCCTTTACTCGCAACCACGCCGTTTCAAGTACATCACGACGATGGATTCGGTCGTAAAGGGCATAGAACCGGAACTGCGGTTCTCGTTTGGCCTTGCTGCTCAGTTTCCACCGCAGAAGGGAGACTTTTACCGGCAGTCCGGGTTCAGGTTCGAATCCTTCGGCCATCCATTCCGTTATGGAGCGTCTGTCGCTCAAGCGGGTCTCCTCTCTTTCCGTGTAAACATGACTGAAGTACGGCCCCTTGGCTCCACGGGCATTACCCCGCTTCCCGGCTACTATGGGCCGCTCCGAATTCCGACCGTACACGCTTGGCGGGTTATTGATTCCCCGTCGGCGTTCTCCCTTCGGCGAAACCCTTTCGCTTTGGGAATTACGTCGGACCTCCCAGGTTCCTCGGCTGATCTTTCGACACGCGCCCTCCCCAATCACCCCGGACAGTCCCACCGGTTCTTTCGCTCGTTTATCACCGGTGGGTGGCAGGCTTCACCACATTCGGAAGGTTGGCCACTGTCAACTACGTGTAACGAGGCCGAAACGGGTTCGCTTGCGCTGGGCTCGCGTCTTCGTCGTCAGGGTAGTTATCGTACCCTTCGCTCTTTTCTTACAAAGAACCGGTCTTACTCCCCACGTTTGGTTACCCTCTCGTGACAGACCGCGACTACATGGTGAACGAGCAATTTACATGTCTGACACTTTTCAGTCAGATAGATCAGCCAGGCTTGGCCTGGCGTACCGAATGACACGAATTAACACGAATGTTTTTAACCCCTTGTTAAGTCTTGAGTAGTCACCGATCTGGTGAATGCCTTCTGCATCACAAGAGCTTTTATATTCGTGCAAATTCGTGATAATTCATGGTTAAAATGCTTTTTATTGGATAATAGATGAAAAAGGAGGACAGGGAAACCTGCCGGAAAAAATGATCGCCAATCAAAAACCGCACATCCTCGTGGAGATGGCCATGATCTTTCTGCTGGCTGCTGCAGCAGGCATCGGCTGGAACCACAAGCTCCTCGCCGATGCATGGTCAGGCAAGGCCGTCCAGCCAAAACAAGAGGCAGTTCCAGCGTCTCCCCAAGGGACAACGCCCCTCCCCCTGGGCCTGATGCAGGTCAAGGAGATCTACGACCACAAGGAAGGGACCTTTGTCGACGCCAGAGACACGGAGACCTACGCTGCCGGACATATCAAGGGGGCGTTGTCACTGCCGCCGGGGGACGCGGATGGGGGGCTGACCGTGCTCAACTCCAGGGTCAAGCCGGAGACAACCATCGTCGTTTATTGCAACGGCTTTGACTGCCATGACAGCATGGACCTGGGGAACAGGCTGCTGAAGGCGGGCTACCGGAAGGTTTACGTGTTCCTGGGCGGTTATCCCGAATGGCGGGATGCCGGTTACCCGACCGACGGGGGAAAGCCATGAACCTTGCCGGGAAACATCTGCTCAGCATTCTGCGCGTGGCCCTGGCAACGGTCTTCGTCTATGCCGGGGCGCTCAAGATCAACGACCCGGTGGCCTTTGCCGGGAACATCGCCGCCTACAAGCTCCTCCCCTATTTTGCCGCCTATCTGGCTGCCGCCATCCTCCCCTGGCTGGAGATATGCTGCGGCCTGCTCCTCATCATCGGCTGGCGGGTGAGAGCAGCGGCCGGCATGGTCGTTCTCCTCAACATCGCTTTCATCATCGCCCTTGCCGCCGCCATGGTCCGCGGACTCGACATCGACTGCGGCTGCTTCAAGCAGGCCGGCGCCAAGACACCGGCCTGGCAGGCCCTGCTGCGGGACGCGGTCCTGCTCGTCATGGCGCTGACCGTACTGCGGAGCGCGGACAGAAAACTGAAAGAGGACCCGCCCGCCTGACCCCAGTTCCGCAGACCACCGACCACCGACCACCGACCACCGACCACCGACCACCGACCGCCGACCGCCGACCATTACTTGCACGTTAGCCATGAATGGTGTATGATCCAGAGCGTTTTTCATTAACCAGGTAACGGGGTCTTTCGTGGCAAAGGAAATTACGCTCCTCGTGTGCGCTTATCTGTTAGGATCAATACCCACAGGTCTTCTGCTGGCCAAAGCATCAGGCGTCAACATCCGGGAAACCGGCAGCGGGAACATCGGCGCGACCAATGTTTACCGCACCCTTGGGCGCAAGGTCGGGATCATGACCCTCATCGGCGACTGCCTGAAGGGGCTTATCCCGGTCCTGATCGCAAAGCAGCTCGGGCTCCCTGAAGTCTGGATCGCCGCAACAGGACTTGCCGCCTTTCTCGGCCATGTTTACACCGTTTTTCTCGGTTTTAAAGGGGGAAAAGGGGTGGCCACGGCACTGGGTGTATTTCTGGGAGTTTCGCCCCTGTCGGTGCTCATTGCCCTCGGGGTTTTCATCCTCGTCCTCGTCAGATGGCGCTACGTATCACTGGCATCCATTACCGCAGCAGCTGCCATGCCCCTCGTCATCGCCTTTCTTGAACCGAAAAAGCTGCTCATCGCCATGTCTCTGGCAATAGCAGCTCTCGTCATTTACAAGCACCGGGAAAACATTCAGCGCCTCAGAAGCGGCACGGAAAGCAAATTCAAATCATCATAAACCGGCAAAGCCGGAACCAACCAGAAAAACCTTTACAGCAATAGCACGCGGATCAAATCGGATAAAGTCGGATCAAACCTTTCAACCGGTTAAATCAGATTTTTATCCGAAGTTATCCGTGTGAAACGTTTTTTTGACTTTGATTTATTACCGTCAACGCTCCTTCCGGTACTGCTTGATCGCTCTCTCGTAGATCGCCTTTATCTCGTTCGGATTGCCCTTGTCCCTATAATCGATGAGAAACCTGCCGATAAAAAACAATAAAATGAGAAAAATCACCGTATAAAGCGCCCTTCGCAATATTGTTTTCCCGTCAACGTCCCTCTTCGCCGCCGGGCTGCCTTCATAAGGGTATTTGAACGGCCGGTTCTCGCTTATCGCCCGTAAACGAATCAGTTGCAGCATGGATATGTATCTGAAAATGTGGTCCCGGTCGCGCTCTTCCATCAGGATGAAGTGCATCCCCGTTCTGTAGGCAGCCTCTCCGCTTTCGACCTGCCTGCGCGGCTCAAGGGTATAGACGACCTCTGCGACGGCATGGACGACGCGCGGTGGAGAGAGTGGCAGATGCAGCTCCATGTGGAGAAGTGTTTCCGGAGCCAGTCTTTTTTCGAGCTTGAAGCCGATTCCTCCTCCGCTCAAAACAGCAGGGTTGTCCAGGCTTTCGTGCCAGACCAGCTCCTGCCGCGACGCGTGGAACTCCGCATGCCTTGCGGCGATCACGATCTCATCGTAGCCGCCGAACTTCATGGATTCCAGTTGGCTACGCTTCTTCCATTCCGTTTCCACCTCTTCCCGAATGCGTTTGTCCGGCTCTGTGAAACGAAAGCGGAAGTTCGCCTCAAGCCTGAAGAAATGCCGCCTCTCCTTGAGGGTCAACAGCCCGAAAAGCCGTATGCGCAGTACCCGGTCGCTCTGTCTTTCCGTGACGATGCAGGTGCAGGTATACACCTCCTGATTTATCCAGACATTGGCGTCCAGGATCGTACTGACATTGACCCGGACGTTCATGGGCAGATAATCGCGGGACAGTTGAACGAGGATGGTATCGTCCCGATACTCCCTGACAATGGCCCAGTCGCGGAAGACATCACCGTCAGCCTGTGGAATGCCTATCTCGATCCGCAGCCCCTTATGGAAAAAGGGTTCGTATTCAGGAAACTTGTGCGCCATGGCGATCCGTCCCGTGGAAAGGTCCTCCCCGGCCGCATGACCGGGAATTTTTAGCAGTCTATCACCGATGGTGCAAAATTCCAAGGATGCAGGAGGTGCGTGCCGGAAAATGCTCTTTTGCGCATGCTGTCGCCCGGTTATTACTACCCCTTGATGACGCCCCTTCATGAAGTCCGCTAAGCCACTTTGAGGAGATCAAGAGCTGACTTCAGCCGCGAATCGTTAAATAACCAGATTACTTATTTAAATTTTCAGCCGAAACATTAAATAACATAGTTGCTTATTTAAAATATCTGATGTAACTTTAAATAACTAACTACGTTATTAAAGGTTTCAACATGCAAAGAACCGATCTCTGCCCCGCCCGCCGAAAATTGCTCGTCCCCGCCGTCGGTTATTCCGGGGCTTTTGCGCTTATTCCGCCACCAACGCCTCGCGGTCTTGAACTGAAGGGATTACGGGACGAACTGCCTCGTGCTCGTGCAGCCTTGGACCTTTTGAAGGATCTATCTTCAAGGTTTCCAAACCCGGATCTCATAACCAGGACGGCGGATCGACGGGAAGCGGTCCGGAGCAGCCAGATCGAAGGAACTAATTCCGGCGTAAATGATCTGCTGACTTACGAGGCAACGGGTAGTGACGAGGGATTACCCCCTGATGTCCTGGTGACTCTCAACTATGTCAGGGCACTTGAATATGGCCTGCAAAAAGTCCGGCAGAGCGGTGTTCCAGCGCTTACCTGCAACTTGATCAAGGAACTCCACGCCCACTTGATGGATGGCGTGGACTACAACGGGACACCGGGCGAATTCAGGAAAAGGCAAAACTGGATTGGGGGAGGAAACATATACAATGCACGTTTTGTCCCGCCGCCACCTGGTAATGTACAGGCCTGCATGGACAACCTTGAATTGCTGCTCAGGTATTCAGCGGCTGAAGAGGATCAAATGGTGCTCTCGGTTGTGATCCGAATGGCAATCGCCCATGCACAGTTTGAGACGATTCACCCGTTTATTGACGGAAATGGCAGGGTAGGCAGGATCTTGCTCCCCCTGATGCTCGCAGCGGAAGGCTACCCACCGGTCTATCTGGCCGGATATCTGAAAGACAACCAGCGGGAGTATTATGATGCGCTTGCCGGTGTGCAGCTCAGGGAAAAATGGTCGGAGTGGGTTAAATTCTTTGCAATCGGGGTTGAGGCCGCGGTACAGGAATCGATAAAAACAACGATCGAACTGGAAAATATCCTCAAGAAATGGACAGGGCTTGTGGCCGGGCTTGGGCTCCGCTCTCATTCGGTGTTATACAAATTCCCGGAGCTCATGATCGGGACGCCGGTTTTGACGGCGCATCATGCCAAAGATGCACTCGGCATTTCGTTCCCGGCGGCAAGCGCAGCCCTGGCTGCACTGGAAAAAATGGGAATCCTGGTCCAGCCGGTCAAACATCAACGAAACAGGACTTTCGTCGCAAAGGAAGTCATCGATGTACTGAATCGTCCAACGGGAGGATAGCTGGGCCACCGTTGCAGGCCCACCTTTCGTGTTCTCCGGCACCTCTCATTTGGAAAAATTTAATAGGAACCGATTGTGGAACATGGTAGAAGGTTAATCATTTCTATGGATGCGCCTGATCATAACTTTCGGAATAGCGAGCTGGTCGAGAGGATATTGAAAGATTGAACCAAAGGCAAAGAGCGATTTACCTGTGAAGTGTCAAGGTCGTTCACTATATGAGAAACAAGTTACAAATATAAGGAACTTTCCGATAAATGATTAGGGCAGGAAAAATGAGGTTGAAGTTACCTATACAGGGAACCACACAGTTCCGCTGGTTCCGTATACAAGGAACATGTTCCTTGTATACGGAAACCTACTAATAAGCAGCATTGTCCGGTTTGGTCTTTGCAAGGTTCTTTGAGAATGTAAAAAAGTTGTAAAATCAGCGTTATACCGCATTATTTGCTTGACTTTGAGTAAAAAAACGGTGGTCCGCACTCGTAACTATCCAATATTACAGGAGTTACGATATGCGACCGTTCAAACGACTGAAACAAAGACGAAAATCACGCGCTTTCAAATTGCTTCTTACCCCGATTTTTGAGAGATTCAAGTCAGATAATGAACTTGAATCCAGGGGGTATCGCCCGTTGCAAATGACTTTCGATGATCAGCTAAAAGCCCTGATCTTTTATCACTTGGAAGAGTTCTCTTCCGGGAGCGAACTTCTCCAGGCGCTGGATCAGGATGACTTCGCCAAGGAATGGGAACAAGCTAAAGGGGTCAGCCCTTGACATGAGACATGTAGGAGGTATGCTTTCTTCAGTTGATCGAAGGATGACGCATTATGGCGAGACCGCTACGTATAGAATATGAAGGTGCCCTTTATCATGTAACTGCCCGTGGCAACGAACGGGGCAAGGTCTTTTTCACCAAAGCCGATTATCGGAAATTTATTGACTATCTTCGGGAAGGGCAAAAGAAATTTGGCTTTGTCCTGCACAGCTATGTCCTTATGACCAACCACTTCCATCTGCTCCTCGAAACGCCCGAGAAAAACCTGAGCAGAATCATGCACCACCTGAACAGCTCATACACCACCTACATTAACATCAAGCGAAAACGGAGCGGCCATCTGTTTCAGGGAAGATACAAGGCCATCCTTGTAGACCGGGACAACTATCTGCTCGAACTGAGCAGATACCTGCATCTGAACCCGGTGCGCGCAAACATGGTGGAACGTCCAGAAGAGTACCTCCA
Source organism: Geotalea uraniireducens Rf4 (assembly GCF_000016745.1). Taxonomy (GTDB): domain Bacteria; phylum Desulfobacterota; class Desulfuromonadia; order Geobacterales; family Geobacteraceae; genus Geotalea; species Geotalea uraniireducens. The sequence goes on from NC_009483.1 coordinate 4,575,170, forward strand.
TAGCAGTTATGCTGCCTACACAGGAGAAAGTGACGGTCTAGTCCATACAACAGATCTGTTAGCCATGTTCTCCAAGGACACAAAAGCGGCAAAACAGCACTACCAGAAGTTTGTCGAAAGTACCCTGGAAGAGAAACAGGAAAGCCCGACGAAGAAAGTATACGGTGGCATGATTCTGGGAAGTGCGCCGTTCATCAAGGAAGCCCTGAACCGGCTCGAAGAAGAGCTTTTGCAGCGAACGGAAACGTCGCATAAAAAGGAGTTACGGGCGATCTGGGAAGCTGATAAGGTATTATCGGTGGTAGCAGATCACTACGGCGTAACGGTAGAAACCGTGGCAGGTCCGGAGAGAAATGATATTCGCAAGGTCTGCATATATCTGCTGAAAAAACATACTGCAGTGGCTAATAGTGAGATTGGCGGTATGCTTGGCGGCATGAGCGGCTTTGCGGTAGCAAAGGCCCATCAGCTGCTGGTGGCGGGAATGGCAAAGGAAGCAGCTTTACGGAAGGAAGTCGGTCGGCTGGAAGCAAATTTGTCTCGTGTCAAGGGCTGACCCCTCTGCTTCACGGTGTCTCGTGTCAAGGGCTGACCCCTCTGCTTCACGGAAATCCCGAAAAAGTGTCCAGTTAAAACCCCCCTGTGTCAGAATAGTTGTCGCCTCAGATGGGTTGTTTAGCCACGGTCTTTCGAGCTGAATTGCAACGAGCGTAGCGAGCTTGCGATTCAGCTCGAAAGACCGGGACCGGCAAAAGCCGGCGACCCGTATTTTTTCAACATCTGGGGGCAGCAAGGATCTATAATGACATACACACAAGGATTCAAATCCAGCCTGGTTCGCAAGATGGCCTGCCCTAATGGCGTCTCGGCCTCAGCTCTATCCCGAGAAGTGGGAATTCCCCAACAATCACTCTCTCGCTGGCTTCGAGACGCAAATGTCGTGAATGAATCTGGTAACTCCCCAATTTCTGAAGCACCATGGAGAACAATGTCCCCAAAGCGCCCACAAGACAAGTCTGCCGAAGAAAAGCTCAAAATCGTCATCGAAGCCGAGACGGTTGCCGAAGATCAACTTGGCGCCTTCCTGCGTCGCAATGGAATTCATGAAGCACAGTTACGCGAGTGGCGCGCCATGATGCTTTCGGGGCTGCAAAAACCGTCTCGGCCTTCCTCAAAAACATCAGAGGAAACTCGCAAAATTCATGCACTGGAAAAAGAATTACTGCGCAAAGATAAAGCATTGGCCGAGGCCGCCGCGATTTTGATCCTCAAAAAAAAAGTCCAATCGATCTGGGGGGGCGAGGACGAGCCCACGGACAAGAGGAACGGCAGATGATCGGGCAACTTATTGAAGAGGCAACCCATTCCGGAGCGAGACTTGAATCGGCCGTTGTCGCCATCGGGCTGAGCATTCGCACGTTCCAGCGTTGGAATCTCCAGGATGACGGAGCAGATCGGCGACATGGGCCAGTCGCAGAACCGGCGAACAAGCTGGCTCCGTCGGAGCGGCAGAACATCATCGATATTGCAAACTCCCCGGCGTTTCGGGATATTTCGCCGAAACAGATCGTGCCGCAATTGGCCGATCAGGGAATATACGTGGCGTCGGAATCGAGTTTCTACCGGGTGCTCAAAGACGATGGGCTGATGACTCACCGGGAACCCTCCCGGCCCGCCACCAGCCGCAAGCCAAAAGAACATGTGGCTACCGGTCCTTGCCAGGTCTGGTCATGGGACATCACCTACTTGAAGAGCCCGATTCTTGGGCAGTTCTTTTATCTCTACATGATCATGGATGTCTGGAGCCGCAAGATCGTAGCGTCCACGGTGTTTTTAAAAGAATCCAATGACTATAGCGCCAGGCTGTTTCTGAAAGCCTGTATCAGGCTCGGCATCAATCCGGAAGGCCTGATTCTTCACTCCGACAACGGCGGCCCGATGAAAGGGGCGACCATGCTGGCTACTCTCCAGCGCCTGGGCGTAATTCCTTCCTTCAGCAGGCCACAGGTCAGTGACGACAACCCTTTCTCAGAAGCGCTGTTCCGAACCATGAAATATAGACCTGGTTATCCGAGTCGGCCTTTTTCAAGTCTGGCAGCGGCCCAGACTTGGGTTGATGGTTTCGTCGCTTGGTATAACACGGAGCATCTGCACAGCGGCATTCGCTTCGTCACCCCGGACGATCGCCACTTCGGCCGGGAGAAAGCCATCCTGTTAAACCGCCGGGAGATATACGAGAAGGCCCGGCAACAAAACCCAAACCGCTGGTCAAAAAACATCCGAAACTGGGAGCCAGTGGAAACAGTTTATCTTAACCCTGAACCAACGGCGGAAGTCGAACTTCTTGACGCCGCATAAAAATTCAACAGAGGCGACAACTACCTTGACACCCGCCGAAACCGGAATCGGTGTCCATTCAAAACCGGAATGACTGTCCAACCTTTTCCGGAATTGGTGTCCAGTTTATATCGGAATCGGTGTCCAGTTTACTCCGGATTTTGCACATTACAGAAGCCAGATCTGTATTCAGTTAGATATGTAGCCTTAATTTTATTGTTTAGAACAATTGTAAAGCAAGGTAGTGATTTCAGAATCTTGGTGAATATGGCTATTTTTTACGAGTTTAGCGGAGAAAAAGCTTTTCAAAGCGAAGATGATTATGACGCAGCTTGGATTATATTTAGAAGAACAGTAAATCCAACAGGATTAAAAATATATTCAGTTGGGTTTAAGACCTTTAACATGGCAAAAGCGCAAATCAAAAGCATAAAGCATGATATTGCCGCGATAAATGCTGCACTAGAAAAAATTAAAAAAACGAATTGGAAGGTAAATCTAAAAGAAGGTAGTGCCATTATTTTTCCACATGTTGTCGCCTGTAAAATGTGTCCACAAATCCAGCGTTGTCCGGTTTGGTTTTTGCTTACGTCCCGTAGGGACAGAATACTGGTAGCCGGGGAATTCATTCCCCGGTCATCCAGGCAAAATATCATCACGTCACGTACGTGACGTGGGGAAATATAGCATCTCATCCGGGGGATGAATCCCCCGGCTACATTCAAACGCCCCTAATGGGGCTTAACAACCTTGATGCACAAACCAAACCGGACAACGCTGCCACAAATCAAAACTAAATATTTTTCAGAACGTCGAGCAAAAATATTTTTAGAAAATGTAATACAGAGCAAAATTGTTCATCACAAAGGAAATGACCCAGATGCTCGAAAAATAATGCGAAACAATGAAGTAATCGTTGAATCTAAACTTATGGAAATCGAAAAAGGAAGACTTAAGGGAGTAGGAGATTTATCACTTTTATCGTTGTGCGATATCGGAAGCCAGTTTCATGGAGAGGCCCCATTTACTGCCATTGGCCTCACGTTTGACGAGAGACTAGAAACCGTTCTGGCATCTCATTCTTCTCTAACCATTCAAAGCCAGCAGCTGATTGTGGGAAAAGACGACGAAGAATCTGTCAAAGAAAAGATATTTGAATTTGTTGAGAAAGGCCGGACCTTATCTGAAATCAATAAAAAAGCCGAAAGCTTTCACGGTGAATTTATTCACATTTTAGTTAATGTGGAATGGGTAAAAAATGCCCTACAATCACTCCAGAGTGAGAACGAGGTGCATAACCCCGAGAAGGAAGATGCCCAACTTGCGGCGGCAGACGGACAAGCCGCTGCGCCTTAAGGCGTTATCGCATTTAAAAGGGAAAGAATTAAGCTGGGTATGATGAGTGAGAATTTTAAGGGTTCATTTCCTGAACTCTTAGGAACTCAATATTGAGGGTTTTGATTTCGCTGTATCTCAAAACAAAATAGTCACCATCAATTTTGTAAAACCGTTCAAATCGTTCTTCGATATTGTTTTCGTCAGACGATTTGTTGTTTGATAACGGCCTACGCATTGCCATTTCAATTACAATGCGCTCCAGAGCACCATCTGGAGCGAAAAAATATTCCTTAAGCAAGCCGGTGTAAATATAGCCAGTCTTATCAATTTCGACTATTGCAGAAACTACTACCCCGTCACTTTCAAATGCTTCATGATACCCACTGAAAAGGTAATACCATGGAGTATCGAATTTTACGAACGGGCCAATTAACTCATTACGGTCGAGCTTGAACTTGACCACAAGAGATCTGAGTAGCGTGCCGAGTGCCGCTGCGAAAATAAAAAGAGAAATAAAATAGAGGATAATTATTGGAAAATCATCTGCCACATTGGCTATGATCGTAACTAAGGCAGATTCACGTTGAGGCGAGGCTAATAACATCAAAAGTGCATTATAATCAATGGGATGCCCTATTAGGCTGGCGATCCACGACCATGGTAAATGAAAAAATCCTGCTATTATAACCCCTTTTACAAAAGCTGTAGCAAAAGGGGTTTGATCAATTACGGTTTTTTCGGAAATTCTGAATGAAAAGCGGAAGATAAAACCAGGAAGGATTATCAAGAATACCAAGAGTGCAGGGAATGCAATATTCACTGTTTTTTTGCCGCTGAGGATTTACCAACTACAAATTCTACAGTGGTGCTTGTTCCAGTCTTGGTTACAAATTGCCCAGAAGTCGAAGATCTGGTGGCGATGAATTTGCGGAATTTCTCCCTATTTTCAGGGGACTCGGTTATTTCCATTAATTTTTCGCTCTTAACTGCCTTCATAATGTCTCCTATTCCAAGAGGCTAACTTGAAATCATATTACATGAAAGTACCAATAATAGCAATTGCTCTGACGACAAGGAAGCTATAACCAGCGCCCCGGCAACCGTTACAGGAATGGCATGACGATGCTAAGCACGCGGAATGGCGTTCTCCGGCAGACATCAAGAATATTTACCGCAATGCCAGCTTTTTAGCCAACAACCGGGCCATATTCAACATCAAGGGAAACGACCACCGACTTGTCGTGGCTGTCCAGTACGCTCATGGCATACTGTATATCCGCTTCGTAGGCACTCATCGGGAGTATGACAGGATTGATGCAACAACAATCTGAACGGAGAAATCAGATGGAAATCAAACCTATAAAAAACGAAGTCGATTATGAAGCAACACTCAAAGAAATTGAATTTCTGTTCGACGCGGCTCCCGATACACCGGAAGGAGACCGGCTAGAGGTGTTGACAACCCTTGTCGAAGCCTATGAAGAAAGGCACTATAGTATCCCCATGCCTGATCCGATTGAGGCAATTTTGTACCACATGGATAGCCGGGGGCTGACACGCCGTGATCTCGAACCGTATATCGGCAGCCGCGCCCGTGTATCTGAGGTACTTAATCGAAAACGCCCGCTAACTATGGAGATGATCCGAAATCTTCATAAAGGGCTTGGCATACCGGCAGAAGTGCTGATACAGCCTTACCATACTTTCAAAGACGCAGCTTAGCCAAGCCGTGGCGTATTTATTGCCGATTAAATCCCAACAAAAAGGGGCAGCCGATTCCGGTTGCCCCTTTTCCTTTACTGCACCAACTCCCAGCCTTACAGCCAGCCACCCTCGATAATATCGGGTTTCGAAAGTCGCTCCGCTACAGCCCCCCGCCGTGTACCTGCGCGGGAAGCGCAACGGCACTCTGCGGATCCCGGTAGAGGATCACGTTGACCCGGTCCTGATCCCGGCCGAACTCGAAGTTGAGGTTGTGCTCATAGGCCATCCGGGCCACCGGTTCCAGCTGCCCCACATCCCGAAGTCTGAAGAGAATCCTGTTTCCCTTGCCGAGATAGTCGATAAAACTCTCCGATACCTCGAATTCGATTGGGCCGCGTTCCGCGGTGAGATCAGCCACGCCCGGTTCCGTACCACTCATGGAAAATTCGGTCAGAATGAAGCGCCGGGGGAGGAGGCCGCCTGCGTCTGAGGAACTGGCGTCCAGTTCCGTCGGTTGCGTCTTCTGCGATTCCAGGGGCGCAACGGAGATCACCATGCCTGCCGCCACGGTGGCGTTGGTGAACCGGTCGATGAGGATGAAGCTGCCGGTCTCCCGGTTCTGCCGGTAGGGGTCCAAGGCAACGGGACGGTCCAGTTCCAGCCGGACCACGCCGATACCGTTCAGCCCCAGTGTCGGCACCTGCTTTTGTTCCAGGGAGTTGACGTCCACCGCAAACTGTACGCGGGTGACCCGGCCGGGGGTCACGGCGCTGGCGGTCTTCACCAGGTAGACTTTTCCCGGTTGCAGGGGTTCGTCGTGCATCCAGACGAGGTGCGCCTCCGGGTGCCGGGAAAGGCGCGGCGGGGCATCGATCGCTGCCAGCATGTCGCCCCGGCTGATATCGATCTCATCGGTGAGAGTGAGTGTCACGGCCTGGCCGGCCACAGCTTGCTGCAGGTCGCCGTTCATGGTGACGATCCGGGCCACGCGGCTCGTGCGGCCGCTTGATGCGACCCGGACTTCATCGCCCGGGCGAATGGTACCTGCGGCAATGGTGCCGCAGAAGCCGCGGAAGTCGAGATGCGGGCGGTTGACCCACTGGACCGGCAGCCGGAAGGGCTGTTCCTGGGCATCATCTTCAACCTGAACGGTCTCCAGATAGTTCATCAGGGTGGGACCGTGATACCAGGGGGTGTTGGCGCTCTTTTCAATGATGTTGTCGCCGTTCAGGGCCGAGATGGGAATGGCGGTAATGGAGGCGAAGCCGAGCGGAGCCGCGAACTCCTCGTAGTCGCGTACGATCGACTCGTATCGCTCCCGGTCGAAATCGATGAGGTCCATCTTGTTGATGGCAAGCATCACGTGACGGATCCCCACCAGGGAGACCAGGTAACTGTGGCGCCGGGTCTGGGTCAGGAGCCCTTTGCGGGCGTCCACGAGGATCACGGCCACCTGGGCCGTGGAAGCACCGGTGACCATGTTGCGGGTGTACTGCTCGTGGCCGGGGGTGTCGGCGACGATGAACTTGCGCCGGTCGGTGGAGAAGAAGCGGTAGGCCACGTCGATGGTGATCCCCTGCTCCCGCTCCGCCTGCAGGCCGTCCAGCAGCAGCGCGTAGTCGATGGCGCCCCCCTGGGTGCCGACTTTCTTGCTGTCTACCTCGAGTGCCGCCAACTGGTCCTCGAAGACCATCTTGGAGTCCCAGAGGAGCCGCCCGATGAGGGTGCTCTTGCCGTCGTCGACGCTGCCACAGGTAATGAAGCGCAGGAGCGACTTCTCTTCCTGGCTCTTGAGATACGCGAGAATGTCCTTTTCGATCAGATCCGATTGGTGTGCCATTAGAAATAGCCCTCTTGTTTCTTCTTTTCCATGGAGCCGTCCTGGTCATGATCGATCAGGCGTCCCTGGCGCTCGGAGGTGCGGGTCAGGAGCATCTCCTGGATGATTTGCGGCAGGGTGTCGGCAGTGGATTCCACCGCACCGGTAAGGGGGTAGCACCCCAGGGTACGAAACCGGACCGACTTGTACTGCACCTTCTCGCCCGGTTTCAGCTCCAGGCGCTCGTCGTCAACCATGATGAGCATGCCGTCCCGCTCCACCACCGGCCGGACCGCGGCGTAGTAGAGAGGCACGATGGGTATGTTCTCCAGGTGGATGTATTGCCAGACGTCCAGCTCGGTCCAGTTGGAGAGCGGAAAGACCCGGATGCTCTCCCCCGGCTTGATGCGGGTATTATAGAGGTTCCAGAGCTCCGGTCGCTGGTTCTTCGGGTCCCAGCGGTGGTTGGTGCAGCGGAAGGAGAATATCCGCTCCTTGGCCCGGGATTTCTCCTCGTCCCGGCGGGCTCCGCCAAAGGCGGCGTCGAACTTGTACTTGTCCAGAGCCTGCTTCAGTCCCTCGGTCTTCATCACGTCGGTGTAGAGCGCCGAGCCGTGGGTGAAGGGGGAGATGCCGTTTTTCACCCCCTCTTCATTCACATGAACGATCAGGTCGAGACCGCATTCGGCCGCCATCCGGTCGCGGAACTGGATCATCTCACGGAATTTCCAGGTGGTGTCCACGTGCAGGAGCGGAAAAGGCGGTGGCGCCGGAAAAAATGCCTTGCGCGCCAGGTGCAGCATGACCGCCGAGTCCTTGCCGATGGAGTAGAGCATTACGGGGTTGGCGAATTCAGCCACGACTTCGCGGATGATGTGGATGCTTTCGGCTTCAAGCTGCTGGAGGTGTGTCAGGGTGCCGTTCATAAGTGCCTCTTTTGGAATTATGTAGGGGCGCACGGCGTGCGCCCTTCCGGTTCAGTTGACGATTTGCTGGGGGCGCATGCCATGCGCCCCTACGAAAATCCTACCTCCTGTGCAACCCGCATTCCTTGTGCTCCGGGTTCTCCCACCACCACCGTCCACCCCGGGGATGCTCCCCCGGGGCCACCGGCCTCGTGCAGGGGGCACAGCCGATGGAGGGATAACCCTGGCCGTGGAGGCGGTTGGTGGGAATGCGCCTCGCCTTGGCATACTCCCAGACCTGGGCTTCCGTCCATTCCAGGAGCGGATTGAGCTTGAGGATGCCGCCGTTGTTCGTGTCGATCTCGATGGGGGCAAGGCCGGTCCTCGTGACGCTCTGCTCCCGCCGGAGGCCCGTTATCCAGCCGCCGAGCCCACTGAGGGCGCGGCCGAGCGGCTCGACCTTGCGGATATGGCAGCACTCATGACGGTTTTCCAAAGACTCGCGGAAGGAATAGGTCCCTTTCTCCCGGAGGAGCTTCTCCACCGCCTCGTGGCGCGGGTAGTACCAGTCGATCTTGATCCGGTAGCGCTCCATAATGGCGTCCGCCACCTCGTATGCTTCCTCGTGGAGGCGGCCGGTATCGAGGGCGAAGACGCCTATGGGGAGAGATAATTCTTTCGCCATGTCGATGATCACCACGTCCTCCACGGAGAAGGAGCAGGCAAGGGAAACCGGGCCTTTTGCCGCTGCGACCCCCGCTTGCAGGATTTCCTGCGGCGTTGCGTTTGCGGGTATTTCAGGAATATCTTGATGCAATGCGTATCCTCCAAAAATCTGTTTTTTTACGGCATTACAACCCAAGGAAGAACCCCTTGCACGCGGATCAAATCTGATAAAACAACTAAGTGCCTGTAAGCTGCAAAATGCGCAGCAACCGTCACTAATGATAACTTCGGATCAAGGCAGATTTAAATGCCTTTGTTTTATAACTTTGAAGTTGTGTTTAATCAGATTTTATCCGATTCGATCAGATGTTATCCGTGTGAGATGCTTTTGACTTGTTAACTTTGTTTTGGTTATAGTTCCGCTTTCTTATCCTATATCTTCAACCCCAAAAGCGGCCAGACGAACACCACCGAACCGAGGAACAGGAGCCAGGAGATAATCATTATGACGACACCCGATACTATTATATCACGACTCTTGAGGTAACCCGAGGCATAGGCGATGGCCGTGGCCGGGGTCCCCATGGGAAGGCAGTAGGCCAGCCCCGCCGGCAGGGCGATGGAGAGGGTCATCACCTTGGGGTCCATGCCGATGCTCTTCGCCAGCCCCATGCCGATGGGCATGAGGATCGCCACCACAGCCGCGTGGCTGATGCACTCGGTGAGAATGATCGAAACCATCGAGATGACGGCAATGGCGGCAAGGGGGGAGTGGGAAAAAGAGTCGAGCCCCTTCCCCACCAGCCAGAGCGCAGCGCCGGTCTTTTCCAGGGCCGTGGCCAGTGCTATGGAGCCGCCGTACATGAGGATGATTCCCCAGTTGACGTACTCCTCGATCTTTTCCCAGGAAACAACCCGGAAGGTGAAGAGCACCGCCGTCCCCAGCAAGGCGATGGCGGCCAGTCCCGCCCGCTCGCCGAAGCTGATCCAGCAGACTATGGTGGCGACCATCACCACGGCGGTGAGCAATTCGTCGAAGCCTATCCTTCCGGTATCGAGGCGCTTCCGGTTGAGGAACTTGAGCCCATCCTCGACGCTTGAAAGGTCCGGCGGGAAAAACCTCACCAGGATGAGGAAGCCGATGAACAGGAGCGGCAGAACGATCATGCAGGCGGCTGTGGTCCATTCCAGAAAACTGAAGCTGAGCCCCGTGTTCTCCCGCAGCATGCCCGCTGCCAGGGGAGCCCTTGCCCCGCCGAGGAAGGTGGCGATCCCGCCGATGATGCATCCCCAGGCAATGGACATGAAGAGGAGCCGGCCGTAGTTGCTCTCTCCCTTCTCAAGCCTGAGCGCCGTAGCGATTTCAGCCACCACGGGAAACATCATGGCGGCAACGGCGTGTTCGCTCATGACGAAAGAGAGAAGCGCCGAGAGGAGAAAGACTGTCAGTGCCAGGCGGGTCGGGGTCTTGCCGAAGCGGGCCAGCATCGCCCGCGCCAGCCGGGCAGAGAGGCCGGTGCCGGTCATGGCCGCCGCCAGGATGAAGGCGCCCAGAATGAAGAAGACCGCCTCGTTGCCGAACAGGGAATAGGTCTTCTTCGCCTCCATGATGCCCAGAAGCGGCAGCATCACCATGGAAAGAAGGGCGGTTACCGCTATCGGCAAAAGCCCGGAAACCCAGAGGAATATGGCGGCGCCGAACAGGACCAGGGCATGGTAACCGGCTACCGTGAGACCGGCCGGCGGTGATAACCTGAACAGGACCAGACAGATGATCAGGAAGCCGGCGATCACCTGATAGCGGGCGGTGCGGTCCAGGACGATCAGCCAGAGGGGCCTGTTGTCTATCTTGAGCGGCTTTTCGAACAGTTCCTGTCCCATTACAGCCCCGCCGATTCGAATGATTCTTCCACCTGCTTCACCTTGAGGCTTCGCCGCAGATCAGAGGTGGCCAGGAGCTGCCGGTCGTAAACCTTTTCGATGAAACCCCTGAGGAGGCCCTTCGGCCTGGCGGAAACAAGTGGGGTGGTGAGGCTTAATAACGGCAGGAGCGGCTTTACCGCGACTCTGTGTTTCTTCAATCGGGATGCCAGGTGTTCGAAGAGCGCACCGATCTCCGCAGCCGGGTAATGGCCGGCCTTGGCCGATATCTGTACAAGCGGCACAACTCCGGCATCCAGGAGGTAATCAATGCCGCTCACCGTGGAGCAGAGCGGCTCTTCCCCGGCCAGCAGGGTTGCGGTAACCCCCCATTTCGGAAACACGGTCCGGGCGTATTGGATTGAACGAAGCAGTTCTTCCTTCTCAATGCCGCGTTCCTTCGCAAGCCCTTGGTCGAAAACCTTCAGGGAAATGTCGAGGATGTCCACGCCGGCGGCGTAGGCACGTTCAATAGTAAAGAACCCCGCCCAGAGGACGGGGCTTTGAAAGGCACCCCATAGGGGTGCTGAATGCGTGCCCTCATAGAAGGCACGCTGCGAGTTGTCCCCTTTTATAAGGTTGCTATTTGGTTTCTGTTCGCTCTTTCTTCTCTTGATAGACAACGTACTTGCGGATCATCTCCGCATCAAGACCAACTGTATCAACACAGTAACCTTCGGCCCAAAAATGGTTGCCCCAATAGGGGCGTTCTTTGAGATATGGATATTGCTTGAATACCCGAATAGCCGTGCGACCCTTGATAGCACCCATGAATTCCGACACTGATACCTTCGGAAGAATTTTAACCAACAAGTGCACGTGATCCGGTTGCACATTCAACTCCACCACTTCGCAACCAAGACGACCCGAAAACACTTGGATACACTTATACACCTCTTCGGCAACTGGACCACGCAACACACGATAACGATACTTCGGCACCCAAACAATGTGATATTGACAGTGCCATAGAACGTGAGATAACTTCTGAAACCTGCTCATCTGCTGCTCCTTTCGACTTGAATTGTGGGGACAACTCAAGTTCAGGTGTAGCAGATGGGCAATCTACAGGCAAAGCCAACGAACGCTGACCCCGCCCACAGGACGGGGTTTTATGAGGCTCAATAAAGGGGGGTGCCGGATAGTCGAACCTTCCCAGCAGGTGGGTGCTGAAGTTTTTCTTGATCTGCCGCGCCAGGTCCTCTCCCAGGTGAAAGTGCCCGATATCGCCGAAGGTGAGGTGGAAGAGTTCAGCCGGGGCCTGGCAGTAGCTGTCAAAGAGCGCTTCGAGAGTTTCACTTGACTGCAACCCGCCGCCGATGAAGAAAACATTTTCCTCGCGGCGGAGTTCGGTTGCAGCAACCGGTTTTTCAGGCTTTGTCATCAAAGACCGGAGCTTTTGCTGGTCGACAATCATGCGCCTCTCCCTTTCGTAGGGTCGAGTTAATGTTATGGCAGGTACGTGCGGGCTATGGGAAACAGGGTGAGGACCAGGCGCCGCCCGATGGCTTACTCCCCGACCTTTTCCAGGGTGAGCACGTAGTGGCCGTCCGCTTCCTTGAGCCCGATGAGCTTGTGCCCTTCCCCCTTGAGGCTGCGCGGCACGTTCTTGACCGGCTCGCCGTCATCGAGGAGGAACTCCACCACTTCCCCTTCATCCAGCATTTCCAGGGCCAGCTTGGCCTTGACAAAGTTTGTCGGGCAAGAGACGCCTCTTAAATCAACTGTGTGCATATTTCCCTCCGCGGCTTCGCCGGAATACTATCTGAACTGGTAGGAGCGAGGTGCGAGGCAAACCTCGAACCTCGAACCTCGAACTTCGAACCTCGAACTTCTATGTCCCTATCTGGGTCGCGATCACCTGCGGCGCAATGGTCTCCGCCACCACGTATTCGGGGAATTTAGGCCGCAGGCGGCTCAAGAGCGAGTCGGAGCCTTCCTTGATGATGATGTCGCCGATCCTGACCCGTCCAGCCCCATCCGCTTTCTCCTTGTACCAGGCGAGGACTTCGCTGATGAATTCCACCACCCGCTCTTCCGGGACAAAAGTGGCGAACAGGGTGCCGACGAGGGGATGGCGCCCCCACTTGCCGCCGATGCGGACCGTGTAGCCGATTTTCTCGGTTTTCCAGGCCTCGGTCGGGCAAACCTTGACGCAATCGCCGCAGTAAATGCATTTATCCGCGCGAAACACCGGCTTGCCGTCATCACCCATGGCAATGGCCCCTTCGGTGCACGACTTGGCGCAGAGACCGCAGCTGATACACTCCTCTTTCGAAAGCTCCGGCCAGATTGCCCCCTGGAAACCGACGTCGTTTGTGGCCGACTTGGGACAATCGAAGGGACAACCGGCAAAGCCGACCTTGAATTTGTGATGGCCGGTCGGGGTGCCGAACAGTTTCTCGTCCACCTCAAGGGCGGAGCGTTGGGTATCAACCAGGCCGTTCGGATTGTATTCGCAGCCGCCGCAAGCCGTCGGCACCCGCACCCGCGCCCCGCAGGAGGCGACCTTCTGCTCTCCTTCGCCCAGCTCGGCAACCACCGCGTCGAAATCCCTGAAGTTGATATTGATCAGCTCGATGGATTGTCGCACGGAAAGGTGGACAAACTCGCCGCCGAACTTCTCGGCGACCTGGGCGATTTTCTTCAGCCGGGGCACGGTCATCCGGCCGCCGGGCACCCGCAGCCGGACGGTGAACAGGTCCTTGCCGCGCTCCTTGATGAAACCACCCGCCTTGAGGTTATTCAGGTCGATACTCGTCTTGCTGCTCTCGTCTGCCATGGTCCACTCCGTTGCCGTGCAATTGGCTATGCTTTGATACTACGAATTACAAGTAAAATAGTCAAGATAAAACATCAAAAGATATTACAGTGATCAAGTAAAGAAACATTGTGATCGTTAAACGACCCCGACCGCCTCGGGTTCGCCCCGGCCGGCAGCGATGCGGAAGGAATTGAGCACCGGCCGCTCCGGCTCTGCAAGGGAGACGATGACATAGGAAACGTTGGGGGTCAGGGCCAGACGGATATCCTCTTCGGACGGCCGGGCCGGGGTTTCCGGGTGGGAGTGGTAGATGGCGAGCATCTCCAGCCCGCTGGCCCGCAAACCTTTGACCACAGCGAACTGCTCCTTCGGCTCCATCATGAAGTGCTCATTGCTCTGGTCCGTGTTGGTCATCCGGTAAATGGCGGAGACAACACCGTCGCGGCCGCCGAGAATGCCGCAGACCTCAAGGGGAAAACCCTCACGGGCGTGGGCGATGATGTCGTCGTGGATCGCTTTGGAAATTTTCAGCATGGGAAAAACCTTTTTCACCACGGAGCCCTGTGGTGGATTTTATTTTGTTTCCAGATCGCATACGGTCAGGGCGTCCAGCTCGTCCTTAAGTTCGGTTATGGTCGGGTTCTCGCCGCAAATGGGACACTTTGCGCTTTTCTTGACGGGAACCTCGCGGAACCGCATCCGCAGCGCGTTGTAGGTTAGGAGACGGCCGGTGAGGAGTTCCCCTTTGCCGAGCAGGTACTTGATCGCCTCGGTCGCCTGGATGGTACCGATCACCCCGGGCAGCACGCCGATCACCCCGGCAGTGGAGCAGGTGGGAATGGCGTCCTTGGGCGGCGGAGCGGGAAAGAGGCAGCGGTAGCAGGGGGACTTGCCAGGCTCGATGGTGATGGTCTGGCCGTCGAACTGGAGAATGCCGCCGTGGGAGTAAGGCTTGCCGGCAAGGACGCAGGCATCGTTGATGAGAAACTTGGCGGCAAAGTTGTCGGTGCCGTCGATGACGAAGTCGTACTCACTGATGATGTCGGCGATGTTGGCGGCGCTGATCCATTCCTGGTAGGTGTTGACCTTCAGCTCGGGATTGATCGCCTGCATCTTTTCCTTGGCCGACAGGACCTTGGCAATCCCCACGTCCTTGGTCTGGTGTATCACCTGGCGCTGGAGGTTGGACAGGTCCACCACGTCCGCGTCGGCGATGCCGATCGTCCCCACACCTGCCGCAGCCAGATAAAGGGCGATGGGCGAGCCGAGGCCGCCGGCGCCGATGATCATTACCCGGCCGTCAAACAACTTCTTCTGCCCTTTGCCGCCGACTTCCTTGAGGATGATGTGCCGTGAATAGCGGGCAATCTGTTCTTCGCTCAGCATCAGTGCTCTCCTCCGCCCATGAAATAGAGGAACTCCACGCTGTCGCCATCCTTGACATGGGTGGCTTCGAAGTTCTCGCGCTCCAGGATATCGCCGTTCAGTTCGACCGTCACGTAATCGGGCTGCTCCACCTTCAGTTCCGCCAGAAGCGCGGGGATGTTCACCGTATCTTTGCCGTCAATGGCGGCTTTCTTGCCGTTTACCGTCAGATTCATCTTTTTAATCTCCTCATTTAAAGGTTATTGAGGGCACTATCAAAGTCCTCAATTATATCATTTATGGCTTCGATGCCAACCGAAACCCGCACCATCTCCTCGCCCACTCCCATCAGCCCTTTTTCTTCCGGGCCGTAATCGCAGCAGATGGTGCTGGCAGGGTGAATGACCAGGGTCTTGGCATCGCCAATGTTGGCGAGATTTTTTGCCAGCCTGACGCCGTTTATGAAGCGAAAGGCTGCGGCCTTGTCGGCAAGGCCGAAGGTCAGCACGCCGCCGAATTTGTCGCCGTAAAGTTTTTTTGCCACCTGGTGGTGGGGCGAATCCTCAAGTCCCGGATAATTGACCCATCTCACACGGTCATGCGCCTTAAGGAACTGCGCAAGTTTTTGGGCGTTGGCACAGTGGCGCTCCATCCGCAACGAAAGGGTCTCCACCCCCTCGGCGAGCAGGAAGGAGTTCATGGGGGCGGCGCAGGCGCCGAAGTCCTTGTGGATCAGCTTCCTGGCCCGAGCGGTGAAGGCGAATGCCCGATATTTCTTATGGAACGGCTCGAAATGGGGAAATTTGTCGCTCTGCCAGTCGAACCGGCCGAGGTCGATAATCACACCGCCGATGGCGCTGCCGGTGCCGTTGATGAACTTGCTGGTGGAGTGAATAACGATGTCGGCGCCCAGATCGGAGCCGCGCGCCAGGCAGGGAGTCGTCACCGTTGCGTCCACCAGCAGCGGGATGCCGGCCGCCCGGGCAATGAGGGCGATTGCCGGGATATCCGGCACATCCATCTTCGGGTTGCCGATGGTCTCGACGAAGACGAGACGGGTTCTGTCGTTGATCCCGTTCCTGACTGCGGCCAGGTCGGTCGGATCGACGAAGGTCGTGCTGATGCCGTAGCCGGAAAGGGTGTCGCGGAAAAGAGAAAAGGTGCCGCCGAACAGGGACGATGAGGCGAGGATCTCGTCACCGCTCCTGACGATGGTCATCACCGCCGTGGTGATGGCGGCCATGCCCGATGCTGTGGCAATCGCCGCCTGTCCCCCTTCCAGAAGCGCCAGGCGCTTTTCCAGGCTTTCCGTGGTGGGGTTCCCGACCCGCGTGTATACCTGCCCCACCTTCCGGCCGCGGAAGATGTCTTCCAGCTCTTCAGCCGTAGCCTGGGCAAATGAAGAGGACTGGACGATCGGGACGGTGGTGGCGCCTGCCGGGCCCGGCTCCAGTCCGCCATGGATCAGGAGGGTGTCGAAACTGTATTTTACGGTTCTGTCTGTCATCTGCTCTCCCCTTGAGTAAAAAAGCCCCATCATTGCTGAGAAGGGGCTTTATACGGAAAGGACCGTTGAGCACCCACCTCATCTTCGCCTGGTCAGTCGGCAGGATTTAGCACCTGGCATTCGCTTTCGCGAACCGGTTGCTGTGGTTTCACAGGGCCTTTCCCTCCACCACTCTCGATAAAGCACGGGTTTTGTCTTCAATTGTTTGATTGAACTCTACACTATCTTAAATTAAATTGTCAACTTAATAAACCATATTAGTTTAGTGTTTTGGTAGAGTATAGACATCCATACCAACCAGCATTCTACAGCTACTTAATCAGACGCACTATTCTCCAGAGAAATCAAAAAAAGGGTTCAAGTCTTACAACTTGAACCCCTTCATTTATTCCGGATGGAAGATGAGGTTGATACCTGCAAATGGTCGTACTGTTTAACCTATAAAAAGCATTTTAACCACGAATTTTCACGAATATACAAGCTCTTGTGATGCATAAGACACTCACCAGATCAGTTACTACTCAAGACTTAACAAGGGGTTAGAAACATTCGTGCTTATTCGTGTCATTCGTGGCTAACTGCCGTTTTTGGGTTTAACGAACCACAGGGCAGATGTCTTACTTGGACCGATTTCCGCCCCGCACTGGCCAGAGGTAATACGGTTTTGCTTCAGACTTGGGCAGAATCTGCCCACTTGCCAGATCAGCTACCCACAATTCTTCGGGAGACCGGCGCGTGGAAGTCCAATAATCGTAGTCGCGCACATCAATGAAACCCAGTTGCCGCAATTTCTGGAAAGGCCATGTTTCCAGTTTGTTTTTATCATACCCCAGGCTTTTGGCATAAGCGATCAACTCGGCCATCTCGTCCTTTGTCGGCACCCGCCAGTCGGCATAACCGGCATAGTTGTCACTGTTCAGCTTCTGGACAAAGGAGTAGACATTATCATCCGCTTTCCAGAGCAACGGCTTACCGGGCAGATTGGCGTTCTTCGACCAGACCAGGCCCGTCCCCTGATCAACCGCGGTCTGGTCAAGAAAGACAAAACTGTGGTTCGGCGCGCATGCGGTGAGGAACAGCCCCATGCATAAAAGCATGATCTTTTTCATGTCGCTACCCCCCAAACATGGACCGTTTGGAGATCTTGCGGATCTCCTTCTCGTCCGACCATTCGAGAATGCCCGTTTTCAGGTTCTTCAGGTTCATGGTGAACTTATAATAGACATCTGTAACACTGCCCGCCTTCTGCACGATTTCAGCGAAATTTGCGGTCAGCAGAAATTCCGCGCCGATCTGCCGGCCGAACTCGACGGCGGTCTTCTTATCAACCAGGCCGCTTTCCTGTTGGGTCTTGATCTCCTCTACGGCTGCTTCATCCGTGGTCCGGTCAATAAAACGGAACTTGCCGGATTTGATCAGTTTTGCCCTGATCGAGTCGGTTACCGACTCCGTATCTATGTGCTGCATGGTTTTGTTCTTCACCTTGTCCACGCTCAAAACGGGTCGCCGCTGGCTGGTCTGCTCGGCTACTGGTGGAAAAGTGATCAGGGAATCAACCATTGCCTCGGCAATCTGCTGCAGATCGGACGAGCCGAAATCGGTGCCGATCGGCTTTGCCGATCCGGCATCACCATACTGGACAGTGGTGGTGGCGCAACCGGCCAGAAACATGGCGGCAATTGAAAGACAGAGCAACAAGCTACGTAGATATCGCATACTATGAACACCTCTCTTTTTCGTTTTTTTAATCGATGTTTTCCCGGATTTTCAATTTGAACTCGCGGCCACGGGAGTCCGGCGCAACGCCTTGGATGGTTTTGGTTTCACGGCCATAGAGTATGAACGGTTTCCAGGCGGTCGTACTCCCGCCGACTTCCATCCCCTGCATGTCAAACCAGTCGAAGGCGTACTGAATGTTGATGGTGTCGCGGTCTTTCGAGCGAAGCGAAACCTGCGCCTTCATCATATCCCCGACCATACTGCTCTTCAAGTCGACGATCTCGATATCCCCTGCCAAGCTGGAATTATTGATCACCACGTTTTTACCGAGCACCCTTTCTCCATCCTGGTTCCAGCCCGTCTTGCCGGCCGCTTCGATGCCGGCAGTAGTACTGCAACCGGCCGGCGCCATAGCCGTCATCAAACCGAACAGCAGCAACAACAGGTTTTTCCTATTACCATACAGAAAACTATTCATTGAACCTCCTTTTATCACCGACTGACCGGTTTATCGTCAGAGCCCGGTTAATGGCCGACCATGGGGAAGAATAACAGCAGCACTGGCGGACCGCAAGCAGCAAATTCCCCATGATGCCGTCCCCCATGGGCATGAATCAGAAAACCAGCACCGCATTGTACAGTACGTCACCCGCCCTGACCACACGCAGAATGGTTTTCCCGCCCGGCTTGATTTTGACGTCGATATCCGCTTCAGCCCTGCTACCCTCGTGTTGCAAGGTGAGCTTGTGCATGCCCGCCGAAAGGGTGACCCGCATGATCTGGGCATCCTCCGGAAGTGTAATCCAACTGCGCAGGTCGGCAGTTTCGCTGACCAGGTTCCAGAGTGTAGCGCCAAAAAATCCCAACGCCCCGAACTTCTCGTCTGCCCGTTTAGCGGCAACCCCTTTTGCGACAGCTCGTATTGTCTGGCGGATGGCCAGGGCCGGGATTTTCTCCTGCAGCGACTTGACCGCCAAAGCCCTGATGTCGCAGATCGTTTCGGTACTCCCCACCACCTCTTTGCCACTGGTGACGAGCAGCGGTCGGGCTGACGTCCATCCGGACCTGTAAATGGGGAAAGCTGCTGCTATCAATCCTACCCTGGGGACGGGGATATATATCTTCACTTCCTGTTTCTGTGGGGCAAATCCGTCCTCAAACAGCACGAGTAATTCACCGGCATTTTTTTCCGTTACGGCCTCGCCAGTTGCCGGGCCAGGATCGAATCTGCTCTTTAAATCCTCCAGTTCCCGGTTCATTTCCAGTTTCATGGCAAGGCGGATTACATCCCTTTGCAGGATGGTGTTTTCCGGGAATATTTCCAGTGCCTTTTTGTAATCGATATAGGCGTCGTTCTGCTGATTGGCAAGTTCATAGACAAATCCTGAGAGGTAAAAGGTATAGGCGTTCTGAAAGGAATTCTTGACCTTGCCGGCAGCCTCGTCCAGCTGGGAGAACTGGCTTTTGATCGCATCAACCTGTTGCGGATTCTCCAGCCGCTTTTCTTCGGCAACCTTCCGGGCCTCGTCCAACTCGTCCTCATGACGCTTCAGTGCCTCTTCCTGCTCGAAATTGGCTCTGCGGATCTCCACACCCGCACCTTCCAGATCGTTTTTGCTGAGATAGTTCATTGCCTGGAACTGATGAAGCATGACCCGTTCATATCCGGCCCCCTCGTAAGGGATGGCGTTGTCATTGACGGCGACAGATGCGGCCTGGGCACCGATATCGGAAACGCTGACGATTGCCTTTTGCTCTTTTTCCCTGATGACGTCCATGGAGGCGGCAAAGTCCCTCATGCTGGCATCGGTATTGCCGACGATTTGGGCAATACGGCCTCGCTCCATGTTGTAAAGGATCATGTCGCTGCTCTTGCACTCACTCAAAAAACAGTGGGTGAAGTCAATCGATTTCCTCGTCTGCAAATCGGCTATCAACGGATTGATTTTATCGGGGTAGGCAATAAAGGTTGTCGTGCCGGCACAGCCGCTGATCATCAAAAGGGCGAGGATGAACAGTAAAATTGGCACAGCTTCTTCACAAGGTTTTATCGCGGCGGGACGGGTGTGGCACTGCATGTTTTCCCTTCCTTTGAAACAATAGCAATACAAAACGCCCATTTCCAGTGCTGAAAATGGGCGTTCAAATGATAGTCATCGCTCTCAGGCAACGGCCCGGGTCGCGAGCGGCAGGAGTGCCCGCTTCATTTTTTTCAGGGCGCCTTCCTCGATCTGCCGTACCCGTTCCCGGGAGATGGAGAAATGATCAGCGATCTCCTGGAGGGTCAAGGGTTCATCAGAAGAGACCCTCTGCTCAATCACATAGCGTTCCTTTTCATTCAGGCAGGTCAGCGCCGCGGCCACCTCCCTTTCCAGTATGGCGCTTTCCTCTGCCTCGCCCAAGAGTTCCTCCTGGTTCCGGCGCTCATCGGGGAGACTTTCCAGCATGGTCAGACCTTCGCCGGTAACAACCTCGGCATCGAGGAAATAATCGCCGCGCATGCGCTGGTCCATCTCCTGCGCCTCGGATTCCTTCACATCGAGGGAAAGCGCCGCAGCCTGGAGGTCGTCGCCGCCTCCGGTCATGCTTCTGATCGCGCTCTTGGCCTGGTTCAGCTTGAAAAAAAGTTTCCGCTGCGCCTGGGTGGTCCCTATCTTCAACAGGCTCCAGGTCGAGACGATATGGTTCTGGATATAGGCCCTTATCCACCAGACTGCATAGGAAATAAGACGGAATCCCTTGTATGGATTGAATTTACGCACCGCCATCATCAGGCCGATATTCCCTTCCTGGATCAGGTCGAGCATTTTCATGCCGTAAGAACGGTATTCCCCGGCAATCTTGACCACAAAGCGCAGGTTGGAGGTAATGAGCCTGTGGGCCGCCTCCAGATCCTTCTCTTCGTAGAGCTTGACGGCTAACCCGTGCTCCTCTTCCGCAGAAAGAACCGGAAAGCGTCTTATTTCCGCCAGGTATAAACTCAAATTATCGACTACTGCCGGCATTGTATAGTTCACGGGAAAACCTCCTGCATGGGTTCATTATGGTCTGGGAAATAATACCAGACATCTTGGCACTCTCAAGTTAAGAGTGCTAAAAATTTAACAACTGTCGATAAAAAAATCAATAGGCAAATTTACAGGCCAAAAACCGGATATTCCAACCCGGGTTATTGTCGGGCGAAGCAGTGATTTTTCAAGCAAAAACCCTTGCCCGTATACAACTATTATGATACGAATAGATTGAAGAATAACGACGCTTTGCGCCGGACAAACCGGAGGTTCAGCAGATGGAAATCAAGAAAATCCCTCTCCCTGACGAGAAAAAGAAGGCAAGGTTCACCGATGAATCGCAGCTTGGGTTCGGCAGGATCTTCACCGATCGCATGCTGATGGTGGAGTGGAAGGCCGGCAAGGGATGGGTTGACGCCCGGATCGAGCCGTATGCACCGTTCGTCCTTGACCCTGCCTGCCTGGTTTTTCATTATGCCCAGGAAATATTCGAGGGGCTGAAAGCCTATAAATGGACCGATGGCACCGTTGCCTTGTTCCGTCCGGAAATGAATGCCCGCCGTTTCAACCTTTCCGCAGACCGGCTCTGCATGCCGACTGTGCCGGAAGAGCTTTTCCTCAAGGGAATCGAAGAACTGGTGCAACTGGAGAAAGACTGGGTACCTTCTGCAGAAGGCACCTCCCTCTATATCCGGCCGGCCATGATCGCCGTAGAGCCGGTGCTTGGTGTAAAACCTTCGGATCACTATTACTTCTATGTGATCATGTCGCCGGTAGGCGCCTACTATGCTTCAGGCTTCAAGCCGGTGAAGATAATGGTGGAAGACAAATTCGTACGTGCAACTCCGGGCGGTACGGGCGAGGCGAAAACCGGCGGCAACTATGCCAGCTCGCTCAAAGCAGGCCTGGAAGCGAAAAAGAAGGGGTTCGACCAGGTCCTTTGGCTCGACGGCGTGCACAAGCGTTACATCGAGGAAGTGGGCGCCATGAACATGTTTTTTGCCTACGAAGACCGGGTGGTAACCGCGCCCCTCGAAGGCTCCATCCTCCACGGCATTACCCGCGATTCGGTGCTGAAGCTGGTTGCATCCTTCGGCCTCAAGGTGGAAGAACGGAAGATCGACGTCATCGAGTTGATGAACGATATCCGCTCGGGCAAAGTTAAAGAGGCTTTCGGCAGCGGGACTGCCGCGGTCGTCACCCCGGTTGGCGCCCTCAGCTACAAGGATGAATGCCTCACCGTAGACGACGGCGAAGTCGGCAAACTGACGCAAAAGCTCTACGACACCTTGACCGCCATCCAATACGGAAAAATGGAAGACTCTTTTGGCTGGATAAAAAAGATCGCTTAGATTTGTCGCATCCCGCAGGGTTGACCGATAGCCCTGCGGGATATTCTCCATCGGGTGGGATTATGAAAGAGCAAACCTACGCCAACGCCCTGTGCCTCTCCTGCCGCCGCACATGCAAACAGCCGGCAGCCGTGCTGATCGCTGTCTGTCCTCGCTATTATGCCGGCCCCAGGATCAAGCGCTGCACCTGGAAGCAACTGGAACTCGCCCTCTAAGCCAGCCCATTCATGACCCAAAAATCTCCCCCAACAATCGACACAAATAAATGCACCGGATGCGGTCGCTGTGTCGCCGCATGCAAAAACAAGCTCATCACCCTCGAAACCTCCGGTTACAGGAAGCATGCCGTGCGACACGGGCAGAGCCGGTGCGAGTGCTGCTGCGACTGCCTCAACCAGTGTCCGGTCCTGGCCATGCTCCACAACGGCGACATAAATAACGGTTAACGCCGTTCCCAGGCGCCTTTCCGGGTGGTCCGACTGGTTTCCGTCCTGGCTGGGGCCGGCTCTGCCTTTGCCACCATTACCGGTTTCTCCGGCGCCTTTTCCTCCTTCAAAACCGGCTCCTTGCAGGAGGCGAACTCGACGTTTATCGCTTCGGCCCTCAGCTCATGCACCGCTGCCGCGCCAATAATCCTCAATTCACTGCAACCGGTCAGGCAACCCATTAATAGAACAAGTAAAAGTAAGCATTTCATGGCGCACCTCCTGGATTTCGTTAACCGTTACCTTTTCCATTACGAGATGCATGCCATAGCAAAAACAGGCATAACCGGTTGAAATGCTTACATTATGTTCACTGCGGGTTTTATTGCGTTTGTGCGCCATGTGAACATGGCGGAGTGTAAATACCGTTAACCTCCCGTAAATAGTGGTTTTGTCAAAATTTGAACAGATATGCAAACGGTGAACAGATGGAGGACGCCGCCTTGACAGGGGCCGGGACCGTACCTATTATTTCCCTAGGAGTCTGTCGGACTTAGGGAATCGTAGCGAGAGGATGGAAAATCGAGGACAGATTTCCGGAAATTTGAGAGCTAATAGTGGACCTATTCGTCTAAAATTTCCGGGAATATGGACCGATTTGCCATTCTCGCAGTAGATTCATTCCTAAGTCCGACAGCCTCCTAAAGATTCAAACCAAGGAGCCTTGCCATGATCAGACCGGATAAAATGACCATTAAGACCCAGGAAGCCCTGGCCCTTGCCCAGGAAACAGCGGCGCAGCGGGGAAACAGCTCCATCGAGCCGGAACATCTGCTGCTGGCCCTGCTGGAGCAGGAAGGGAGCCTGGTTGCCGCAATCCTGCAAAAGCTCGGCGCCAATGCCGGCTTTGTGAAAAACAAGGCAATGGAAGCGCTCGAAAAACTCCCCAGGGCCAGCGGCGCCACCATGCAGATCTACCTGTCACCGGCGCTGAACCAGCTGCTGGACGCGGCCCAGAAGGAAGCCGACACCATGAAGGACGCCTTCGTCTCCAGCGAACACCTGCTTCTGGCGATGATAGCGGCTAAGGGGAGCGCGGCTGCGCGGATACTCATGGAGAGCGGGGTGAGCCGTGAGGGGGTTCTCGCTGCTTTGAAGGATGTCCGGGGTGAGGAACCGATTACCGATCAGAATCCGGAGGACAAATACCAGGCCCTGGCAAAATACGCCCGCGACCTGACCGATCTGGCACGGCGGGGCAAGCTTGATCCGGTCATCGGCAGGGACGACGAGATCCGCCGGGTGATCCAGGTCCTGTCACGGCGGACCAAGAACAACCCGGTCCTGATCGGCGAGCCGGGGGTGGGGAAAACCGCCATCGTCGAAGGGCTGGCCCAGCGTATCATCTCCGGCGACGTGCCGGAAACCCTCAAGGAGAAGAAGCTGGTGGCCCTCGACATGGGCGCGCTCATCGCCGGGGCCAAATACCGGGGGGAATTCGAAGATCGGCTCAAGGCGGTGATCAAGGAAGTGGAAAAATCCGAAGGGAAGATCATTCTCTTCATCGACGAGCTTCACACCCTGGTTGGCGCTGGAGCTGCGGAAGGGGCAATGGACGCATCCAACATGCTCAAGCCCGCCCTGGCAAGGGGTGAGCTGCACTGCATCGGAGCCACCACCCTCAACGAATACCGCAAGTACATCGAAAAGGATGCTGCCCTGGAGCGCCGCTTCCAGCAGGTATACACCGGAGAGCCGAGCGTTGAGGACACCATCGCCATCCTGCGCGGTCTCAAGGAAAAGTATGAAAACTTTCACGGCATCCGCATCAAGGACAGCGCCATCATCGCCGCAGCCACTCTCTCCGACCGGTACATCACCGACCGCTTCCTTCCGGACAAGGCCATCGACCTGATCGACGAAGCAGCCTCCAGGCTCCGGATCGAGATCGACTCCATGCCGACCGAGATCGACGAGGTGGAGCGCAAGATCATCCAGCTGGAAATTGAGAAACAGGCCCTGCTCCGCGAGCAGGACCCCCATGCCCAGGAGCGGCTAAAGAAGCTCTCCGATGAGCTGGAAGAGCTGAAAGGCCAGTCGGCAACCCTCAAGACACACTGGCAGCAGGAAAAAACGATCCTGACCGCCATCAGTGACCTGAATAAAAGATTGGAAGAGAAGAAGGAAGAAGCAAAGAAAAGCGAGCGGGAAGGAAACCTGGCCAAAACCGCCGAACTCCGTTACGGTGAGATTCCCGCCATCGAGAAGGAAATCGCCGAAAAGAAGGAGGAACTGACCCGGCGGCAAGAGGAAGGGAAGATGCTCCCCGAAGAGGTTGACGGCGACATGGTGGCGGAGATCGTCGCCAAGTGGACCGGCATCCCGGTCAGCCGCATGCTGGAAACCGAATCGGAAAAACTGGTCAGAATGGAAGAGCGGCTGAAGAGCCGGGTAGTCGGCCAGGATGATGCCCTCACCCTGGTCGCCAATGCGGTGCGCAGGGCGCGCTCCGGGCTCTCCGACCCCAACCGCCCCATCGGCTCCTTCATCTTCCTCGGCCCTACCGGTGTGGGCAAGACCGAGACTGCACGGGCTTTGGCCGCGTTTCTTTTCGACGACGACCAGTCCATCGTCCGCATCGACATGAGCGAATACCAGGAAAAGCACACGGTGGCCCGGCTCATCGGTGCGCCCCCCGGTTATGTGGGCTACGAGGAAGGTGGCCAGCTCACCGAGGCGGTGCGCCGTCGCCCATACAGCATCGTCCTCTTCGACGAAATCGAAAAGGCGCATCCCGAAGTTTTCAACGTGCTGCTCCAGGTGCTCGACGACGGCCGGCTCACCGACGGCCATGGGCGCACCGTGGATTTCCGCAACACGGTCATCATCATGACCAGCAACCTGGGCTCCCAGTGGATTCAGCAGTACGGCGTCAGCGACTACGCCAGGATGCGGACCATGGTCATGGAAACCCTCAAGGAGAACTTCAAGCCGGAATTCCTCAACCGGCTGGACGAGATCGTCATCTACCACGCCCTCCCCCTCGATCAGATCAAACATATCGTCGCGATCCAGATCAAGGCCCTGCAAGACCGCCTTGCGGAACGTCACCTGACGCTGGAGATCACCGACAAGGCCCGCGAATTCCTTGCCCATGAAGGATACGATCCAGCCTACGGCGCCCGGCCGCTGAAACGGACCCTGCAGAAAAAAATCCAGGACCCGCTGGCGCTGATGCTCTTGCAGGGGAAATTCGAGGAGGGGGATATTGTCCAGGTGGACCTTGCCATGACCGGTGACAGCTTGGTGATAAAGAAGAAATAGAGCCCGCTCATGGGGATGAGGCGTAGAATTTTAGAAACCAGCTTTCGACTTGCGTTTCCATAGTTCTTCACACGGTGTGCGATTATCCCATCCAGCGCCTGCCGTGCGCCCAGGGTCTCCTCGGCTCTAGCAAGTTGTCGCATGGCGTTTAGGAGGTCGATCCCCAGCTCAAAAGCCAGGGCGTCCCGCAGCACCAGGGACGCCTTCAGCCGGGAATGACCGGTGTTTTGCCTTGCTCATGGTTTAACCGAAACGGAAAGATCGTAGAGCGTTTCCGGCGCAATATCCAGATTGCCGGGCCAGCAGACCGTATCAAAGGCGACAAAAGCCCGCTCGAACAATGCAGTCTCTTTCAGTTTACGAAAAACCCCCATCTCAAGGTAAGGGCGCACATCGAACAGACGCACCTCGCCGGTATCGAATTCAAGTTCGAGATGAAAATTTTCTTTGGGGACGACACGAATAACCGATTCCATTGGTTTCCTCCTGACCCATCCCCACTCCCTTTAGGCCCAAGAGGGTCATTGTCAGGGGAGAGCCTTTAGGGATTGAGGGGGTTGGTTTTGAATCTGGCAAAAGTAAATCTAACGCAGTGGTTCAATAGGGAACGGTTCCAGCCCGCTGACGGCCAATTCCCAATCTGCCATCAGGTCTTCACGGTGTATCTCCAGCCAGGCCTGCACCAATTTCATCTTGGCGGCAGGGAACGCCCCATCAAGCACATCGCCGTCGAGAATGGAGATAGCGGCCATTTGTCCCTGATAGCGGGCATGGAAGTGGGGTGTATGATGTTTCTGATTGTCGAAAAAATACAGATAAATGATGATTCCGTAAAACACACTTATCGTTGGCATATCAGTTCCTCCCGAATTAGATTATACCCCCAATTGTCGCCGCACTGAGGCGACAATTGGGCAATGTCTCCCTCTACACCCTCCCGAACTGCCCGGCAAAGACCGTCTCAATCGCCTCAAATCGGTCGCATCCCTCAAAAGTCAGGCTGGCCGGGTCATTGGTCAGCACCCGTTCAGCAGGGTATTCGGCCAGCTTCGCCTTCAGCCAGTCAGCGGAATCAGGTGCGGCGCAGTCGCGGAAAAATACCGCAACCGACTGCTGCCGCCGGTCGCGCCCTGTCACAACCACCCCTTGGGCCTCGCGGACCATGCGCGACACATCCAGCCCCAGAAGGTAGACCAGGCCTTCCACCAGATCAACCGGCCGCTCCGGGGCATCGCCACCCCCTTCCACCCGTTTCAGGGTATAGCCGAACAGTGAGGTGAAACGGTCAACGCCGCAGTACAGGGCGCGGCCGGCCTGCTCCAGGCGGTAGCGCAGCCGCCAAAGGGGTCTGGTGTTGGGACATACTCTGTTTCCTTGTGCACGATTGTCGAATATTAGTTCGACAGGCAATGTAAAATATTTCCGATGCCATTACCAGAAGTTTCGCAATGATTATAGGTGTATCAGGCTTAAAGTCTCCGTATCCCGTATAAAATAAACTCGTCTATATGACATTGGCAAATCCAATCCGGTCTGGTTATAAGGGAACAGGGGTAATAAACCATTGTCAATATACTAAAATCAGCTAAAATTGCAGAAAATCGTTGTTACAGAACTGCTTGTTATGGAGGGTAACTTATGAAGAAGAAAATAGGCGTCGTACTTTCCGGCTGCGGCGTCCGCGACGGCAGCGAGATCCACGAAGCGGTGCTCACCCTTCTGGCCATCGACAGGAACAACGCGGAAGCGGTCTGCATGGCCCCGGACATCGAAGTACCCGAGACAAACCACCTCACCATGAAGGAAACCGGCGCCAGGAGAAATGTGCTGGTGGAATCGGCAAGGATCGCCCGCGGCAACATCAGGGACATAAAGGATGTGCGGGCAGCCGATCTCGATGCGGTCATCTTCCCCGGTGGTTTCGGAGCTGCCAAAAACCTCTGCAATTTTGCCGAGAAGGGGGCTGCCGCCACCATCCAGCCGGACGTGGCGCGTCTCCTGAAGGAGATGGCCGCAGCAAAAAAACCGATCGGCGCCATCTGTATCGCTCCGGTCCTAATCGCCGCGACCCTCGGCAAGGAGTATGCCCCGCAGGTGACCATCGGCACGGATGCCGGCACCGCCGCTGCCATCGCTGAAACCGGCAGCCTTCACCTGGAATGCCCGGTTACGGAATTCGTCGTGGACAAGAAGAACAAGATCGTCTCCACCCCTGCCTACATGCTTGCAGAGCACATCTCCGAGGCTGCCGAGGGGATTGAAAAAGCGGTCAAGGCGGTAATCGATCTGATCTGACCGGCCAGCGGGGACCGAAACCCGCTGTTACGAAGGCTCTACCAGCATGCGGCATAACTATAGCTTGCGAAAAATTAGTTTTGCCATATGATATTATTGCAATCTTTTTAAATCATATGGAGGAGGAACTAGGAATGAAAAAGCTACTTATGCTAGCCTGCCTGACGGCGACCATTTCCTTGGCATGCGGAACAGCCATGGCCGACAGCATCAAGGGAAGAATCGGTGTGACCGGCCGGATCGGTTTTCTGATCCCTGCCGACAGTGAGGATGTTGGGTCAGGCGCTGTGGCGGTAGATACCGACGCCAGTTTTCTGGGGGGTGGCGGCTTCATCTACGGTATTGGCGACAATATCGCCGTTGAAGTCGATATCACCCACGCCGAATTCAGCTCTCACCCCCATAACGTTTCCGCTTTGAAGGATGGGGATTTTGCAACGACCAACGTGGCCCTCGGCGCCCAATACCGTTTCATCAACCTGCCGATCACGAAACTGGTCCCCTATGCCGGCGCCGGCATTGATATTCTCATCAATGATTTCAGAACAGACAGCGGCGAGAGAAGGGATGTCGATACGGTTCTGGGCGCGCAACTGGTCGGGGGGGTAGATTACTTCATCATGAAACAGCTTGCCATAACCGGTGAAATAAAAGGGGTACTTGCGCCAAACTCGGATATCAAGGATCCATCAGGACAAAAAATCGGCAGTTTTGACCCCTCCTCGGTGACGGTTACCGGGGGGGTCAGATATTTTTTCAATTAACCCCTATCTTACTGAGGGACGGCCATGCAGGCCGTCCCTTCACCCTCCGCAAACGCCCGTTCATACTCACTCACCAGCTTTTCCTTTACGCCGCTGTCGATGAAGTCCCATGGCAGAAGTTCGTCCAAGGGGATGTTGCGACAGACGTACGCATCGGTATCGAGCCCCAGCTCCTTTGCCGCCCGCCTCCATCCTCCCGACTCACCAGCCCTGACGAGCAGCGGGGCAAGACGCCGGTCACCCCGGGAGAGGAGAGCTTGCAGGTAGGCATCTTTCAACCCCTCCAGCTGAATCCTGACATTTGACAGCCGACCGAGAGCCTTGTGCAGGTATTTCGCCTTTTTCTCCAGAGACTTGAGATCTTCCATGCCGCACCACTGAAAGGGGGTGAACGGCTTCGGGATAAACGGGTTGATCGAAAGGACCACTTCACCGAGCCGTTTGTTTTTCCGTGCCGCGGCGATTACCCGTTCGCGGATTCTTTCCACAAGCCCCACCATCTCATCCAGATCGGCCGCTGTTTCAGTAGGTAAACCAATAATGAAGTAGAGTTTCAGATTGAGAATATCCCTGCCGATCAAGCGGTCGCAGGCGGCAAGGATCTGCTCCTCGCTGATGTTCTTTCTGATGAGGTCCCTGAGCCGCTGGGATCCGCCTTCCGGCGCCAGGGCCACGGTTTTGTGACCGCTCTCCTTGAGCGCCTCGATCAGTTCGTCGTCCAAACCATCGATGCGCAGGGAAGAAACGGATATCTTCCCCCCCTGATCGAGGATGTAGCGGCACAAGTCCCCTATGCCGTGATAATCGGAAACCGCCGCACCGACCAGACCTATGCGCTGCCGCTCTTGCAGCCCCTTTGTCACCTCAGCCTTTACCGCCTCAAGTGTGCGCTGACGATAGGGGAGGTAAATGAATCCGGCTGCGCAGAACCTGCATCCGCGGGGGCAACCGCGTGAAACCTCGATCAGATACATGTCGGCAAATTCCGTGGCCTCGGTGAGGATTTCCGAGGTGGTCGGCCGCCGCCCTGCCTCCTCATCCCATATCCGCCGTACCGTCGGAGGCGCACCGGCGAGAGGCGTGCGCGACACGAGGCGTCCCCCTTCATAAACTGTTTCGTAGAGGGAGGGGACATAGATGCCGGGCACCCGGGCGCAGTGTTTTAAAAGCTCATCCCGGCCGATTTGTTCCTCGCTGGTCAGTACTTCGAGGAGCCCGGGCAGGAGCGGCTCCGCCTCACCAATGCAGACGAGGTCCATGAAATCGGCCACCGGTTCGGGATTGAGAAATAAAGCTGCGCCACCGGCCATCACGAGCGGCATGGACTCGTCGCGTTCCCCAGCATAGACGGGTATCCCGGCCAGATTCAGAATGGGCGGAATGTTCAGGTAGTCGCTCTCAAAGGAGACGGAAAAAGCGATGACGTCGAACTCGGTAAGCGGCCGCTGCGACTCCAGGGAGAGCAATTTTGAACCGGACTTGCGGTATTCTTCCAGCTCCTCCCGGTCGGGAAGGAAAGCCCGCTCGCAGAGGACGTCCGGATAGGCATTGAGCAGGGAATGGACGGCCTGAAAACCCAGGTTGCTCATGGCGGCATGGTAGCGGTTCGGATAGACCAGGCAGAAGGTCAGCCCGGCAGCCGCCTTGGGGGTAACCCCGGTCTCGCAGGCGAGGATTTTGCGGTATTTTTCGATGATTTTCCAGGACATATTCCCCGATTCCTTATCTTGTTAAGCGACCCCATTTTGTCTTCCCTGTCATGGCGTTATTACCCTCTTTATTGCCCTTACTAAGAGGTAACTACCCTTTCTTTCCCCAGCAATCTTGAGGGTGGACAGCAGATAATACTTCATTTTTCAGTTTTTCCATCCCCACCTTGCTCCAGATGTGCTCGCGCGAGCATCACCGCTTCATGGAGCTTGCGTTCCAATTCGGCCTTCGGAAGTACTTCAGTCCAGTAACTGGCTATGTGGATGCCGCTTTTGTCAAGGTCGAGCAATTCCACGGTCTCGTGTCGTTTACCGGCGCACAGGATTAGGCCGATTGGAGGCTCTTCGCCTGATTTTCGCTCATAGCGATTCAGCCATCCAAGGTAGAGTTCCATCTGCCCCTTATGACCCGGCTTGAACTCTCCCAACTTCAACTCGATAGCAACCAAGCGACGCAAGTTTCGGTGATAGAACAACAAGTCAAGATAGTGATCGATACCATCAACGGTGACCCGTTTCTGCCGCTCCAAAAACGCAAAACCGACCCCCAGCTCCAGAATGAACGCTTCCATTTCCCGCAGAATTGCTGCTTCCAGGTCTTTTTCGGCATAGGTGTCCTTGAGGCCCAGAAAATCGAGAATGTAAGGATCCCGGAATACCAGGTCGGGTGTAAGTTTATCTTCATTGCGAAGAGCCTTTAGTTCAATTTCGGCGAGCTGTTCGGGCCTACGGGAAAGCGCCGTGCGTTCAAAAAGCATGGACTGGATTTTCTTATCCAGAGTTCGTGTATTCCAGCCTTCGATACGGCACAGTTCAGCGTAAAAGTTGCGTTTGAGAGGGTCTTCAAGATAGATGAGGGATTTAAAATGGGTCCAGGTCAATTGTCTCCGCAACGCGGAGACAATTTCAAGGTCGGGAAAAGCTTCGGCAAATCTGATCATATGCCGAATGCTTTTTGATGAAAATCCTCGTCCAAATTCAATTTCCAATTGTCTCCCCAGTGCAGAGACAATTTCTTCGCCGTAGCCGGCCCGCTTATCCTTGAGGATATCCTGCCTTACTCGCAGGCCAACATTCCAATAAAGCATGGTCAGACCGGAGTCGATGGCTCGTGCAACGCTCTCACGCGCCTGCATGATCATCTGGCGGACATCGGTCAACAAGGGGCGACCCGACGTTTGGGGTGGCTTTATAGCTGTTGCCGGTTTTGTCTTTCCGGTGGTTTTTTCCTCGCTCATTTCTTCCCCTCCACCACGACGATTTCGTCATCCGTCAGACAGTAGAGGGCGTAGACGAGGATGTCGATTTCGGGATAAGTAGTTATTTTGTTAAGGTGTAGGCGCGACACTGTGATATTCTCCTCGCACCTCTTCCTCGTCACGATCCCGGAACAACGGCTTTGGCGCAACAAGCACCTCTTTTACCCGCGACGGATCAACCAAGACACCTTCAATCCGGTTGGACGAAACTGCGCTTTCAACCATGGCATGTTCCCGTAGCGCCTTCAGCCGCTGTGGAGATTGCCGCGTATAAAGCTCTTGCTTACCGCGATATTCGCTCAGGTCGGCGAGATACCAGGAGGTGCCGACAGGAACAGAAATAGTTTGCCCGGCAAACAGCCGAAGTGTGGTCATATATCCTCCCCGGCAATCCGTACATAAAGCGGTCGAATTCGACCGCTTTAAAATCCTGGTTATGCAGTTGCGCCCAAAGGCCGATGAACTCGATAGTCGTCCGGCTCCGAAGCCAGTTCTTGATAATATCAATGGGCTCATTTGGGTTTTTGTAGCGGACGATATCAGTCAGCGAGATGTAATCTTCCTGCTCTTTGCGTGTTCTGACGTAAAGGATGGAGCGTCCTTTTCAGATTCGCTCCATGTAGCCAGCGTCCGCTAGTTCAGCTAGGTCTGCCCTTGCCCGTCTTTTTGTACTGTTTTGTACTGTTTTGTACTATTTTGTACTGTTTTGTACTGTTTTGTACCTCGCCTTTTCTATCCCGGTAACACGTATTGGCTCCCCCTTTTAAATCCGGTCTGTTTGAGAATCCCCTTGTCTCGCATCCGGAAAAGGAATTTTCGCGCCGGAATATCCTTCAGGTCCAATAATTCCGCGCATTGCTTTCGAGTTATAAAACCATGCCTTCGAACATAATCAAGCACCTTATCTTCAAGCAGGAGGGGTAAAGACACTTCAACCTTATCGATAGTCGACACATTCAGCGTGTAGTGAGTCCAACGGCGGGAGCTATGCTGCAAGGTGAGACCATTCTGCACAAGACCGCGAAGTTCACGGCTTGCAGTCAGTGAATCGACATGGGCAAGCCGCTGATAATCAAAATTAGTGATCTGTTGATTGTGACGCAAGTACACCAGTGCCAGCCGCTGCCGGTCATTGAGCGGTCTGTCGGCATAGCGATTGAGCCAGGCAATAGCCTCTGTATTCATCAAGGTCAAATTGCGCATTATAACCAGAAACGAACTCCGTCGGTCCTGAAACCGCGGCGGCTCAAGATTTGCGGATCGCATTGCGCCTGTCCCGCTTTCGTTTAGATGTTCTCGAATCTCATTTCGAGTGGTGCTTGACATGTCGTATTTCACCATCCGAATACCAGATAAAATACACGAAAAACGCACAAAGTGCGTTTTGTAATTGATTGTGTGTTTAACCGCGTGTTTTCAACGTGTAATATGCCCCTCGCCACCGCCATGAAGCTCTAACTCACTATCTTTAGACATCTTTTTTGAGTAGATGGTATGCCTGGGCTGGGGTGATCTTGCACAATTCGGCAACGTCTTCCCGTGTGATCCGTTTGTCTTTTTGTGCATCCAGTGCCGAAAGAACCATTTGGTGCTGTTGGATCTTGTCGAATCCTTTCGTCCTCACATAGCCTGAAACATCTCGCCACGGGCTGATCAGCCCGCGTTCAAGAAGGCGTTCCAGCACCCTTTTCCCTTCTGAGGCGCCTTTCTGGATAACCTTGGAAACTTGATCGGAATCAATTCTTCGCTCGACAAAGAGGGTATTCAAGACAATCAATTCATACAATACAAACGGCCTTCCCGCCTTATCCTCTTCATAAACAAAGGATGCAAATTTCAGTGACGGCTCACCGCCATTCAGAATGACACGGACTCCACTCGCCTGGCTCCTGATTATGCCCGTAGCTACACAAGCAACATATTCATGTAATAATTCTATTACTTTTTCTTACCCGTCCCGATCTTCCGCTTCTTTACTTCCGGTATCTCCTTGAAATTCTCCCGCGTTGATACCCGTTTCCCCGATTTCCGCTCCAGGTCTTTTCTGGCGCTACCAGCCACGGTACCACCTTCAACGGCCGCATCCAGGTTTTCATCAAATTCCTGGGCATCACGATTCCTGGCAATCTCGGTGGTGGAAGCCTCACCCAGCATGGTGAAAATCAATTCAAGGTCGGTCATGTGGTCCCGCAGGTTGTCCCGCTGTTTCTCCAGCCCTTTGAACTCCTTATACTCCGACGGGGTCATACCAAAGGTGGCCCGGCTAATCTCGGCGGTGAGGATGGAGTATTCCCGCTGCTCCTTTACCCCGCGCTTCTGCCATTCGTTGGTCAGCTCGTCGCGAATGGCAATGCCGCGCACACGCTTTTCGATCCATTCGTCGCTGTACCCTTTGGCCTTGTACAGCTCACGCATCCGTTTTGCTGTCAGTTCCGGGTTCTCTATCTCTTCCAGCCGTTCGTATCCCACCCGCGCCAGCCAGCGTTTGAACGGTTCGGCCTTAGGGGAAGGTATCGACTGGATGAGCCGTAACAGCTGTTCCGTGTCAGCAACATCGGTCAGATAATACTTGCCGTCCGCTGCCTGCATTTTCAGTTGTCCCATTTTTGGGGACAACTCACTACCCTCACTGATCAGCTTGGTTTTTAAGGCATTCCAGTATTTTCTTGGGCGTGGGCTTTCTGTCAATATCTCAATCACATCCACTATTGAAAAATACCATTTGCCCTTTTCCGCATCCCATAACGAACGGATCTTCTTTGACTCGAACAGCTTTATCGCAGTTTCATGGGTCATTGTCGCAATCCCTCTTTCACTCACCCTTGATCACCAGCCACGTGACCAGTTCAAAATCTTCCGCCCCATGAGGTAGTCCTTCAGGAAGTCGCCAACCTTGCTCGAGAGCGGTTGTCTTTATGGCTGACTGAGCTGCGGTAGACATGGAAAACCCTCCGAATAAGCCATTCAGTTTTATCAGAATCCCCCGGCATTTTCCAATAAAAACGCCGAGATATTCATTTGTCGACGGAGGTGGCTGATATGTTGGCGGGACAGGAGATAAAAAAGGGGAAAAAAGACCCGGCCCCCTCTGGAGGGGGAAGTATGGAGGCCGGGGAATGAAAGCCTCGCCGGTGGCAGGGGGGCCGCCACCGGTTAATTTTTACGACCTGAAGTTAGACGATTACAGTCCAACGGAACGCGATTTTTTCGTCAGGGCAAGGCCCCCTTCGGAAAAGACGCGTTCCTTAATCCACGGATTTGCGGAGGAAAGTCGGGATGTCGTACTGATCCTCGTCCTCCATCATAAAGCTGCGCTGGCGGGAAAAGGTCTCGCGCTGCTGCTTTTCCCTGATGAAGGTCGGGATCTCGCGATTAACCTCGCTCCTGTTGATGAGCGGCGCGACGTTTTTCATTTCCTGCCGGCTCTTCTCCATGTCGAAGCGGTCACCGAAGCCGGTGGCGATAGCGGTCACCTTGATGACGTCGCCCAGCTCTTCGTCGATGACGAGGCCGACGATGATGTTGGCATCCTCATGGACTTTTTCGTGGATGATGCGGCTGGCTGCGTCAAACTCATCCATGGTCATGGCCGAGGAACCGGAAATATTGACGAGCACCCCTTTCGCCCCGGAAATATCGATGTCTTCCAGGAGCGGGCTGGAAATAGCCCGGGTGGCGGCGTCAACAGCCCGATTTTCGCCGGAGCCCATGCCGATTCCCATCATGGCCATGCCGCGCTCGCTCATGATCGCCTTGACGTCGGCAAAGTCCACGTTGATGAGGCCCGATGTGGTTATAAGGTCGGAAATACCCTGCACGGCCTGGCGCAGGACATCGTCGGACGGCTTGAAGGCGTCGAGAATCGACATGGACTTGCCGGCCAGCCCGAGTAAGCGGTCGTTGGGAATGACGATGAGTGAATCAACGTGCTTCTTCAATTCCTTGATGCCGTCCTCACCTTTTGCCAGGCGCTGCCGACCTTCGCGACTGAACGGCTTTGTAACCACGCCGACGGTCAGCGCCCCCATGCTCCTTGCCACTTCGGCGATGATCGGTGCGGCTCCGGTTCCGGTGCCGCCACCCATGCCGGCAGCAATGAAGATCATGTCGGCGCCCTTGAGCGATTCAGCCAGCTTGTCCCGGTCCTCCAGGGCCGCCTCTCTCCCCACGGAAGGATTCGCCCCGGCCCCAAGCCCTTTGGTCAGCTGACCGCCGATCTGGATCTTCAACGGTGCCTTGGATGAACGCAGAGCCTGCGCATCGGTGTTGGCGACGATAAAATCAACACCGTGGACATTGCTGCTGATCATGGTATTGACTGCATTGCCGCCGCTCCCACCTACCCCGATTACCTTGATCTTCGCACTCTGGTCAATGCTCTCGTCAAATTCAAACATTCGCTACCCCCTTTCTTGACTTTCACTGTATTGTATTTAAAAAATCATCAACAACTCAAAAGAACTCTCCGAACCACTCCTTCATTCTTCTGCTCACCTTGCGGAAGATGTTGTCCTCGCTCTGGGCTGAGGGGAACTCGTGAACCCCGACATTTTTGCTGCCATAGACCACAAGTCCGACACCTGTTGCATAGGCCGGCGAATTCACCACGTCGACCAGACCGCCGATGCGCTGCGGCAATCCTCTGCGCACCGGCAGGTTGAACACCTGCTCGGCAAGCTCGGGCATCCCTTCGAGAATGGTGCTGCCACCCGTGATTACCACCCCGGAGGCGATCAGATCCTCTAAACCCGACTTGACGATCTCCCGGTTCACCAGGGTGAATATTTCTTCAACCCGAGGTTCAAGGATTTCCGACAAGAGCTGCCGGGAGAGTATCCGCGGCTTTCTGCCGCCGACGCTCGGCACTTCGATGGTTTCGTCCTTGCCGACCAGGGAGGCCATGCAGCAACCATACTTCTGCTTGATCTTCTCAGCTTCAGCCATCGGCGTTCTGAGTCCCACGGCGATATCGTTGGTCAGATGATTTCCCCCGAGCGACAGCACGGAAGTGTGCTTGATGGCGCCGTCCACGAAAATGGCGATATCCGTGGTTCCCCCGCCGACATCGACCAGTGCCACTCCCAGCTCCTTTTCGTCGGCAGAAAGAACCGCCTCGGACGAAGCGAGCTGCTCAAGGACGATATCCGCCACGTCAAGTCCGGCGCGGTTGCATGACTTGATGATGTTCTGGGCACTGGCAACGGCACCGGTGACGATATGCACCTTGGCCTCCAGCCTGACGCCGCTCATGCCCAGCGGTTCGCGGATGCCGTCCTGGTCGTCGATGATGAATTCCTGGGGAAGGATATGAATAACCTCACGGTCCATGGGAATGGCGATCGCCTTGGCCGCATCGATGACCCTTTTCACGTCATCCGAGCAGACCTCGCGGTTCTTGATGGCAATCACCCCTTGAGAGTTGAATCCCTTGATGTGGCCACCGGCTATGCCGGCATATACCGACTTGATTTCGCAGCCTGCCATCAGCTCAGCCTCTTCCACCGCCTTTCTGATGGAAGCTACCGTGCTCTCGATATTGATGACCACTCCCTTGCGCAGTCCCCGGGAGGGGCTTGTGCCGATCCCGACAATATCGATACCTTCTTCAGTGAGATTGCCGACTATTGCGCAGATCTTCGTGGTGCCGATGTCGAGTCCTACAATCAGATTATCCCTTTTAGCGGACATACCCCCCCCTTTTCTTCTCTAAGGAACTGTAAACAAATAACATGGGCAATTTACAGCTCCTAAGCCTTTTTCACTATTATCTTGTCGCTGTAATCAAGGTCAATGTATTCAAGAGCCGACATCTGCGGTTGCAGATCCCGGTAGATTCTGGCAAGACGGCTAAGTTTTTCGCTGAAACCGCCGTTGCCCAGCTTCACCGGCACCCCGCCCGAGGCGGTAAAGATGGTAAAGCCGTAACCTTTATCGAAGTGTATCTCTGAAACATCATCCAGCCTGAAATCCGTCCGCGACTTCAGTTGCGCAATCAGCTCCAGCGTCGTCTTCAGCGTCGCCTTGGAACCTGACGGGTCTTTGGCAATATCCTCTTCGGTTATGCCGGTAAGCACGGGATAATCGAGCCGATCCCCTTCGGTAAGGGGCTTGAACAATTCTCCCTTGTTGTCCAGGTAGTAGAGATACCCCATGTTGACCACCGCCACCGGCTCACGCTCCGCCACCTCGATGGTAAGTGTGCCGGGGAAATATCGCCTGACCTTTACCTGGGCTATCCAGGGGTTTTTCGCTATCTGCTCGCCGATGCTCTTAAGCCTCAAGGCCAGCATTGCATCCCCTTCCTTCACACCGGCCAGGGCAACGACCTCCTGCCGGCTCAGCTTCTTGAGATTGGACACCTCGATCCGCTCCAACCGCAGAAATGTAGTCCGGGCAATCAGCCGGTACATCTCGTACCCAACGAATCCGGTCAGTGAAACGAGTGCCGCTCCGCACACTACCTTCGCCGACTTCCTGAAAATACTCCGGAAATTAATCGGCTTGCGCGGCTTCGGCGGTTTTTTCAGCCGGTTTTGCGAGGTCGGTCGCTGTTTTTTCTTGTGCAGATCGCGCATGGTAGAAACCGGTCGATGGTTGATGGTCTATGGTTAATAGTGAATCGCTGATAGGAGCCAGGCAGTCATCAACCATCCGCTATCAACCATCCACCGCTTCAACTACTGGCTTATTTTCAACGCCGCGGCAGCAAGGATTCTTTCCACCAGATCTTCGAATCCTATTCCCGAGCCGCGGGCTATCTCCGGCAACAGGCTCAGATCGGTCATCCCGGGCAAGGTATTGACCTCCAGGATATAGCATGCCCCTTCCTCCGTGACGAGGAAATCGACCCGGCTGTAACCGCTGCAGCCCAGGGCACGGTGTGCATCTTCTCCTGCCCGCAGCACTTTTCGGTAAAGCTCTGCCGGCAGTCGGGCGGGGAGAATATGCTCGGCCATGCCGGGAGAGTATTTTGCATCGAAATCATAGAATTCGTTTTTCGGTACGATCTCAATGGCCCCGAGCGCCTTGTCTTCAAGGATACCCACCTGGACCTCGCTCCCCTTGATGAATTGCTCGACGAGGATTTCACGGTCGTACCTGAAGGCCTCCTTCATGGCAGCGGCAAATTCCGACTCCTTCTTAACGATGCTGACACCAACCGAAGAACCTTCCTGCGATGGCTTTACCACGACGGGAAGAGAAAATTCGAGCTCGGCAAGAGCGGCCTTATCGCCTCGGCAAAACACCTTGTACGGGGCTACGGTCAGTCTGGCCGCCTGAAAAGCCTGTTTGGCAAAAATCTTGTTCATGGCAAGGGCACTGGCAAGGACGCCGGAACCGGTATAGGGTATTCCCATGATTTCCAGAAGACCCTGGATAGCGCCATCCTCACCATAGCGGCCGTGGAGAGCTATAAATGCCACATCCACCCATTCCCTGACGAGCACCTGGGCGATATCGCGGTCAACGTCTATGGCAACGGCATCGTAGCCCCTTGCCAGAAGCGCCTGGTGAACGGCTGCGCCGCTTTTCAGGGACACCTCGCGCTCCGCCGACAGTCCCCCCATCAGCACGCCTATTTTTTTTGTTTTCAGTTCATCAACTGTCATGTCCTTACCATCACTTTCGAACGACTTTATCGACCATCGACCATCGACCATCGACCATCGACCATCGACCATCAGCCATCGACCGTTTATCAATCCACACCGACGATCCGCACTTCCTCTTCCAAATCTATCCCGCTCCGTTCCCGGACCTTTGACTTTATGACCTGCGCCAGTTGCAGAAAATCCGCCGCCATGGCCCCGCCGCGATTGACGAGGAAGTTGGTGTGGACCTCCGAAACCTGGGCACCGCCGATTTGGCAACCTCGCAGCCCCGCCTCATCTATCAGGCGCCAGGCCTGTTTCCCCTCCGGGTTTTTAAAGAACGAACCGGCATTGGGATAGCCGACCCTCTGGCTGTTGCGCCGATGTTCGAGATAGCCTTGAATTCTGCCTTCAATCTCCTCGGCATCTCCTGCGGCAAGGGAAAATACGGCAGCGAGAACGATCTCGCCAGGTTTCAGCTCCAGGTGGCGATATCCGTATCTGAGGTCTTCCCGGAAAGTAACGGTTATCTTGCCTCCCTGCAACGTTGTCAGGCTTTCCACCAGCTCCAGCACCGACCGGCCGTGGGCACCGGCATTCACGCTGAGCGCACCGCCGACCATGCCGGGTATCCCGCTGAGAAACTCCAGGCCCGTCAGCCCCTGCCCGTTGGCAAAACGTACGAGCTGCTGGTTGGTGCTCCCTGCCTCGGCACGTAAGCGGTTATCCGGAAGTTTTTCCATGCTGCAAAACTGCTTCAGAGAAATCACTACCCCCCTGAAACCGCCATCCCTGACCAGCAGATTATAGCCGCCGCCGACAACCAGATACGGCATCCCCATCTCGAGGATAACGGCCATGAGCGACTGGAGGTCGGACGGATCTGCGGGGATGGCGAAGAAATCAGCCGGACCACCCACCTTCAGCGCGGTATGCCGTGCCATCGGCTCATTGAACCGTAACTCGCCGCGCAACGCCGCAACCAGTCGTGTACGGGTATCGTCTGTCAAAGATCTCCCTTAAGCTTCTCCACCAGCGTTTCACCCACCTGCCAGATGTTGCCTGCGCCGAGGGTGATGACGATGTCGCCCGGCTTGACGATGCCGAGCAAATGGTCGCATACGGCATTCCGGTCGGCGATATAGGTCACGTCCTTCTGGCCATGTCGCTTTATCCGTGCTGCCAGAGACTCTGCCGTAATCCCCTCGATCGGCTTTTCGCCGGCAGGGTATATATCGGTCAGGATGAGAATATCTGCATCATAAAACGCCTTGACGAACTCCTCGAACAGTTCCTTGGTACGGGAATAGCGATGGGGCTGGAATGCCACCACCAGCCGTCGATCCCACCCCCCCTTGGCCGCCGCCAGGGTCGCCCTGATCTCGGTCGGATGATGGCCGTAATCATCCACCACCATGATGTCGCGCACTTCCCCTTTGACCTGGAAACGACGCCCCACGCCGCCAAACGCCTTGAATCCGGCCTGGATCTCGGCAAAGGGGATATTCAACTCCATGGCCACGGCAATGGTCGCCAGGGCGTTGAGCACGTTGTGCGCTCCCGGCATGCTGAAGGTTATTTCCCCGAGCAGCGTTCCCTTGTAATGGGCGACAAAGGAGGTCGTGAATCCGGTGTGCCTGACGTCGGTGGCGCGGAAATCGGCCTGAGTCGACAAGCCATAGGTATTGAAGCGTTTTTTCACCAGAGGGATGATGTCGGCAATGTTGCCGTTGTCCAGGCAAAGCACTGCAAGACCGTAAAAGGGGACCTTGTTGATGAACTGGACAAAGGTATCCTTGATTTCGTCGATGTCTTTATAGAAATCCAGATGATCCGCGTCGATGTTGGTAACCACCGCAATGGTCGGCGACAGTTTCAAAAATGAGCCGTCCGATTCATCGGCCTCGGCAACCAGGAATTGCCCCTGGCCGAGGCGGGCGTTGGTACCGATGGAATTGAGCCGTCCGCCGATGACGATGGTCGGATCAATCCCCCCTTTTGCCAGGATGGTGGCCACCATGGAGGTGGTGGTGGTCTTGCCGTGGGTGCCGGCAATGGCTATGCCGTACTTCATCCGCATCAGTTCTGCAAGCATCTCGGCGCGGGGAATGACCGGTATCAGCCGTTCCATGGCCTCCACCACTTCAGGGTTGTCATCATGGACTGCGCTGGAAATGACCACGACATCGACATTGGCCACATTCTCCCGGGCATGACCGATGAAGATCTCACCGCCGAGCCCTTCCAGACGTTCGGTGATCTCCGTTTTCCTGAGGTCCGAGCCGGACACCTTGTAGCCGAGGTTGAGGAGCACTTCGGCAATTCCGCTCATGCCGATGCCGCCGATGCCGACAAAATGTATTTTTTCTATTTTTCCGTACACGCTTGCTCCCTCGTCATCTCATCTACTATCACCTGTGCAGCATCCAGCTGCGCCAGGCTGCGGGCATTTCTGCCGGTCTGCTCAATCTTCCCGGGGTGCGCAATCAACTCCATTACCTGAAAAGCAAGGCTCTCTCCGGACAGTTCCCGCTCCAGTATCATGTATCCCGCCTCTTTCTTGAGAAGCGCCTCGGCATTTCGACGCTGATGGTCGTCGGCGGCATACGGATAAGGAATGAATATACAGGCCTTGCCACAGGCCGTAACTTCGGCAATGGTCGTCGCGCCTGCACGACAAACGATCATATCTGCGTTTGAATATGCCGCGGCCATGTCGTCGATGAACGGCGTCACCTCCGCCGCAAATCCTGATTGTTCATAAGTCTTTCTAACCTCGGCCTGGTCTTTTTCACCGGTCTGATGAGTGATGATGAGGCGTTCCTTCACGCCTGCCAGAAATGGCAGAGACTCGATCATTGCCGTGTTGATGCGGTGGGCGCCGGCGCTGCCGCCAAATACGAGCAGCTTCAGTTTCTCGTCGCTCGCCGGTGTTTTCTGTCCCAGCGGCACGTTCCAGAGTATCTCCTTGCGCAACGGATTGCCGGTCAAAATCGTAGCATCCTCGGGAAAAAACTTCCTCGACTCCTCGATGGAGATGAACACTTTTTCGGCAAACCGGGCCAAAAGCTTGTTGGTGAGCCCGGGAATGGCGTTTTGTTCATGGATGAAGCGCCGGATTTGCATCCCTCGCGCAGCCAGCACAACCGGAGCCGAAGCATAACCGCCGACACCGAGGACAAGGTCGGGGCGGAATTCCTTGAGTATGCGTCTCGACTGGGCATAGCCATAGAGAAGCTGCGCTGCGCTCCTTATCTTGGCCAGCGGACTCTGCCCCTTGATCCCGCTGGCGGTGATGCATTCGAGCCGGTAGCCGAGCCGGGGCAGCAATCTCGCCTCTATGCCGCGCTCGGTGCCGACGAAAAGCACCTCGTTGGAATGGTTCCGGGCCAGGAATTCCTCGGCAACGGCAATACCGGGAAAGAGATGGCCACCTGTTCCGCCGCCGGCGATGAGCAGCTTCATGGCGTCCCCCTCATCCGTGACGAAACATTGAGCAACATACCTACGGCAAACAGGCTGATAATCAGGGAACTACCTCCGTAGCTGATAAAGGGAAGGGCCAGCCCTTTCGTCGGCAGCATACCGGTCACAACCCCCATGTTGATGAACGCTTCAAGCCCCAGCAGAACGGCAATGCCGAAGGCGAGAAAACGGCCGAAATTGTCTTCCGCGCCTACCGCAACCCGGATACTGCGCTGAATCAGCAGGAGAAACATGGCGGCAATCACCATAACTCCGATAAATCCCAATTCCTCTCCCACCACCGAGAGGATGAAATCCGTATGGGCCTCCGGCAGATAGAAAAGCTTCTGCTTCCCTTCGCCGAGCCCCTGGCCGAAGATCCCTCCGGTGCCGAAGGCAAGCCAGGACTGGATGATCTGGAAACCCGAATTGGTAGGGTCCGACCAGGGATCGAGGAAAGCCGTGATGCGCCTCATCCGGTAGGCCTCGGTCACGACGAGGTAACAGGCAAACGGTGCCGCCAGCACACCCATGCCGAGGATATAACGGGGTCTGGTGCCTGCGGCAAACAGCATGGCAAGGGCAACGGCACCCATGGTCAATGCAGCTCCCATGTCGTGCTGTTTGAGAAGAATGGCGAGCAGGACCGCCAGAATCACCATGTACGGCAGGAAGCCGGACATGAATTCCTTCAGCTTCTCCTGTTTCTTATCGAGTGAGTAGGCCATGTAAATAATGAGCGCCACCTTTGCCATCTCGGACGGTTGAAAATTGAAGCCGGGCAGACGAATCCAGCGGGATGCCCCCTTGGCCGTTCCACCAATGCCGGGAATGAAAACCAGGATAAGCAGCGCCAGACACGCAAGCAGTACCGGCACGGCAACCCGCCGCCAAACATGGTAATCGACCTGCATGGCAATTGCCATTACCCCGAAGCCGAGCAGTGCGTAAATACCCTGTCTTTTCAGGAAATAGAAACCGTCGTTGAATTTTTTTGCTGCCATTATCGACGAAGCGGAATAGACCATGACTACGCCGAAACAGGTGAGCATCACCACCATCAGCAGAATTATCATGTCATATCCCTCTATTTTCTTCACCGCCCTGCTCCGTCATCAAGAGAGCGGACGAGGGACTTGAAGCACTCCCCGCGCTCTTCATAGTTCTTGAACATGTCAAAGCTGGAACAGGCAGGAGAGAACAGAACCACCCCGCCCGGAGAAGTCAGCCGGTGCGCAAGCGCCACCGCATCTTCCAGCGTATCGGCCAAATGGGTATCGGTGAGGGAGCCCAACGCGTTGCACATCCTCTCTTTTGCCTCGCCGATAAGGATGAGGTGGCCGACCCGCTCCTTGACCAGCCCGGCCAGCGGGGTATACTCTCCCCCCTTGTCCTTGCCGCCGGCAATCAGGGTTATCCCCGAGTCGAAGCTCTCCAGGGATTTGACCACGCTCCCCACGTTGGTCCCCTTGCTGTCCTCATACCAGGCAACGCCGTTCACCTCACGGACGAAC
The DNA here is from genome assembly GCF_000016745.1 of Geotalea uraniireducens Rf4. Classification (GTDB taxonomy): domain Bacteria; phylum Desulfobacterota; class Desulfuromonadia; order Geobacterales; family Geobacteraceae; genus Geotalea; species Geotalea uraniireducens. The sequence goes on from NC_009483.1 coordinate 4,619,924, forward strand.
TCCATCCGGTGAGGCAGACCGGCAAAAGCCTCCAGGGCAGCCAGTGCCTGTCCCGCATCGCACCCCATCAGCAGCGTGCTTGCCAGCGCCGCCATGATGTTGTCGATGTTATGCACCCCTTTAAGCCGGAAGGAAGCGGTTGCAAAAAGCTCCTCGCGCCCTTCCCAGCGGTAGACTATGGAGCCGTTGCGGTAGAAAATCCCCTGCGCCAACTCCTGCCGCTGACTTGTGGGCACCACCCGCGCCTTCATTTTACCGGCATACGCGGCGACGAGCGGGTCATCCATGTTAAGCACCGCATAATCCGCGCTGGTCTGGTTCTCGAAGATTCTCAGCTTGGCGTCGATATACTCCTGGTAGGTTGCGTAGCGGTCCAGGTGGTCTTCGGTGATATTGAGCAGCACTGCCACCTGCGGCCGAAAATCGATGATTCCCTCAAGCTGGAACGAACTGAGTTCGACCACTACCCGGTCAACCGCTTCGCCGCTTGTAACGAGCTCGATGAGCGGGTTACCGATATTGCCGCCGACAAAGGTCTTGAAACCGCAGGCAGCAAAAATCTCACCGGTCAGGGTCGTAGTGGTGGTTTTACCGTTGGTGCCGGTAATGGCAACGAGGGGCGCTGTGAGAAACCGGGCAGCCAGTTCTATTTCGCTGATCACCGTCCGGCGCTGGGCCTTGGCCAGCAGCAACGGCTTGATATCCATCGGCACACCGGGGCTGACGACAACCAGGTCCGCCATGAGGAAGCTGTGCCTCTCGTGCCTGCCAAGCTCATAATCGATATCCAGGTCGGCGAGCTGCTCCATTAACGGTGCGAGCGCCGCTTCATCCTTCATGTCGGTAACGGTGACCCGTGCCCCCCGCGCTGCCAGGAAACGGGCCACGGCAACCCCGGTACGGGCCAGACCGACTACCAGTATTTTCTTGTTTAATAATTCCATGTTCCTCTTCGCATTCGTAGGGGCGGGGTTCCCCCGCCCTGGTTGCCGCGCCCTGGTTCCCCCGCCCAGGGCGGGGGAACCCCGCCCCTACATCATTATGTCTACCGCATCTTCAGCGTCGAGATGGCCACCAGCGCCAGGATGATGGTGATGATCCAGAAACGGACGATGATCTTCGGTTCGGCGACCCCCTTCAGCTCGAAGTGATGATGGATGGGCGCCATGCGGAAGATCCTCTTGCCGCGATATTTGTACGACCCGACCTGAAAGATTACAGAGAGCGCCTCGACGACGAAAACGCCGCCGACGATGACCAGCAGGATTTCCTGCTTGGTGATGACCGCCAGGGTCCCGAGCCCCCCCCCGAGGGAGAGGGAACCCACATCCCCCATGAACACCTCGGCGGGATAGGAATTGTACCAGAGGAAGCCGAGCCCCGCCCCGACCATGGCGCCGCAAAGCACGGCAAGCTCACCGGAACCGGGAACATAAGGGATCTGCAGGTAACCTGAGAGCTTCGCGTTGCCGGCAATATAGGTAAAGAGCAGATAGGTAGCGGCGTTGATCGCCACCGGGCCGATGGCGAGGCCGTCCAGGCCGTCGGTGAGATTCACCGCATTACTCGCCCCGACAATGACAAGGGTGACGAACGGGATGTACAACAGTCCCAGGTCAGGGTGGAGACGCTTAAAAAACGGAAAGTAGAGATCAGTGGAAAAGCCCGCCAGGTTAAAGAGGAAAATTCCCACCCCGCTCCCGAGCAGCACCTGCCAGAACATCTTCTGCCGTGGAGAGAGCCCTTTCGGGTTCTTTTCCACCACCTTCTTATAATCATCGACAAAGCCGATCAGGCCGTAACCGGCGATAATAAAGAGCGTCAACCAGATATATACATTGGTCAGGTCGGCCCAGAGCAGCGTCGGTATGATAATGGCAGCGAGTATCAGCACTCCCCCCATGGTCGGCGTTCCCTGCTTCTTCAGGTGTGACTCGGGGCCGTCGGTCCGGATCACCTGACGGGCCTGGAGGCTCTCCAGCCTGCGGATGAGCCAGGGGCCGAGGATAAAGGCAACGACCAGCGCAGTAATCATGGCGTAGATGGTCCTGAAGGTCAGGTATTTGAATACGTTGAACAGTTTATAACTGGATGCCAGCGGGAACAGCAGATGATAGAGCATCAGGCGACCTCGTTCTTTTCACCAGGCAGAGCAAAGCCTTGCCTGATGGCTTCCGCCACGATATCCATGCGCATACCGCGCGACCCCTTGACCAGAATATTGTCCCCCTTGGCCACCCTGCGGCGCAGGTCGGCAATAATCTCCTCATGGGTACGAGCCACGACGATGTTTTCCGGGCTGAGACCACCGTCAACCGCTCCGGCCGCGACAGTCTCCGCCATCTCGCCCATGGCGTAGAGGCGCTCTACGCAGGTTGCGGCAAGAAGCCCCACCTCACGGTGGGCTGCCACAGAGCCTGTACCCAGTTCCAGCATATCTCCAAGGATCGCAATGGCACGGCTCTCTTCGCGTATATCGCGGAGAGTCACAAGCGCCGCCGCCATGGAGGCCGGATTTGCATTATAGCTGTCATCAACGAGCACTACGCCGCGGATCTCTTCCAGACTGAACCGTTTGTCATAGGGGGTGAACTCCTCCAGCCCCGAACGGATCAGCTCCGGGTCCACTCCGAGCAGATGGGCGGCAGCGGCGGCAGCCAGGGCATTGTACACATTATGCAGGCCATAAGCCTTCATCCGCACCGGCACATCCACTCCCGGAAGGCGAAGGGTGAAGCGGAGCCCTTCTCTGCCTAGGCTCTCAATCCCTTCTGAACTCACCTCCGCCCCGCGGAGGCCGAAGGAAAGCCTCTTTACGCCGGCAGGAGCCGGGCATCGGGAGATGAGCGGGTCGTCGGCATTATACACTGCCCAGCCGTCTGTCTTGAGACGCATGAACAGCTCGCCTTTCGCCTTTGCCACAGCCTCCACACTCCCCATGCTCTCCAGGTGAGCGGTAAAAGCATTGGTAATGACCCCTATCCGTGGGTTCGCCATTTCCGCCAGACGGTCTATTTCTCCAGGCTCACTCATTCCCATCTCAAGGACCGCCCAGCGATCCCTTTTCGTCAGGCGCAGCAGCATCAACGGTAAGCCGATCAGGTTATTCAGATTGCCGCTGGTCTTCAATCCAGGCCCGGTCTGCGCCAGAATTGTGGCCAGCATCTCTTTGGTGGTGGTTTTGCCGTTGCTCCCCGTGATCCCGACCAGCGGCAAGTCGAACCGGCTGCGATGCCAGGCAGCCAGGTCACCGAGCGCCCTTAGGGTATCGGGTACTGCCACATAAATTACGTCGTTTGGTGGTTGCTTGCCGGCAAGCCGGTCCGCAGCAACAAGAAAAGCGCGGACACCTCTGGCAACCGCAGCCTCCAGATAGTCATGTCCGTCGAATCGTTCTCCCTTTAAAGCAACGAAGAGCTCACCGGCAGCAACCTGCCGCGAATCGGTGGAAACGCCGGAAACAGCATCGTTGCCGCTGCCGATCCTGGTCCCACCGGTTGCTTCGATTATCTCGTCGATTGTGAACATGCGCGCCATTCTTCCCTCAACCATAACATTTATCCGGCAAGCTCACGGCACGCTTGCGCCGCCTCTTCCCGGTCGTCGAAATGATGCTTTTCGCTGCCGATAATCTGGTAATCCTCATGCCCTTTGCCGGCCAACAGGACGATATCTCCCGGTCTCGCCGCCGCTACCGCCAGCCTGATCGCCTCGCGGCGCGACTCGACGGCGGCGTACCCCTTTTCGCTGAAACCGTGGCGCAATTCCTCACTGCCGTATTCCCTGATACCCAGAGGAACTATCCCCTCCCGCACTCCGGCAATGATCTTCTCCGGATCTTCGCTTCTGGGATTGTCAGAGGTTATGATGCTCAAATCACTGTAGCGCCCCGCGATCTCTCCCATCACCGGACGCTTTCCCCGGTCGCGGTCGCCACCGCAGCCAAAGACCGTTATAATGCGCCCTTTTTTCAGCTCGGTCAGGGTGCGCAACACGTTTTCCAGGGCATCACCGGTATGGGCATAGTCAACGAGAATGGTGAGTCCGCGGTCATTGGCAACCCGTTCCACCCGCCCCGGAACTTGTGGATGGTGCTCGAGACCCTCATGGATTGCATCAAGCGGCAGCTCCATGGCGATTCCGGCTGCAGTTGCAGCCAGAATGTTATAAAGGTTGAAACGGCCCAGCAGTTCCGAATGGAGGTTAATCTGTCCTTGCGGGGTTACCAGGACGCAGCTGATGCCGGCTACGGAAAACACCACCCGCTCCGCACGTACGTGGGCATTACCGGAGATGCCGTATGAAAGGACAGGACAGGCAGCACCCTGCACTATCCGCGGACCGTATGGGTCATCGATATTAACTACTGCGCAACGTTTCGGCTTTATCCGGTCTGCAGCGAGGAGTTCGGAGAAGAGCCGCATTTTGCTCTGAAAATACGACTCCATATCAAGATGGTAATCCAGGTGGTCGCGGGTCAGGTTGGTAAATACGCCTACATCGAAGCAGCATCCGTCTACCCTCCGCTGCTGGAGGGCATGGGAAGAAACCTCCATGACAACCCCCTTGGCCCCCATGTCGATTAATTCTCGCAGGGTCCGCTGCAGATCAACGGATTCGGGTGTTGTATTGGGGGCCGGGATGGCCTTTTCTCTGAAACGATAATTGACCGTGCCCAGCACGGCCGCAGGTATACCACTCTTCTCAAGAATCGATTCAATCAGGTACGTTATGGTCGTTTTGCCGTTTGTACCGGTAATGCCGACGAGCGGCAGGGTAGCAGTCGGGAAGCCGTAGAAGGCAGCAGCCATCCGAGACATGGCCAACCTGGCATCGGCTACCCGCACCCATGGTATTCCTTGTGGAGTCAGGGTCCCATCAACCACAACGGCAACTGCTCCGGCTTTTATCGCTGTATCGACAAAGCTGTATCCGTCGCTGGCAACCCCCTTTAAAGCGAAAAAGAGTCCACCGGCCTTCACCCTCCGGGAATCGTAGTAAAGCCCCTCGATTTCCGGGTCGGCGCCACCGCCAACTTCAAGCGGCATAACGGATTTTGTCAATTCGGAAAGTAGCATTTGACCTCAAACATGGGCAATTGTCAAAAGTTATTTCTCAGAGTTCTGTTCGTCAGGCAGCCGGAACAAACTTGACCCAGACCTGATCGTTCGCACCAATCCGGCTCCCGGCCATTGGATTTTGTTCTACAGCCCGACCGCTCCCCAGCAACTTGACGTTGATGCCGCGTTTTTCCATGATTTTCAGTACCTGGCGCATGCTCAGCCCCTGGAAATTCGGCATTACCGTCCCCCCCGTGCCGTCTACTATACCCCCGTCAGCCACAGCATCGGCCGTTTCGACAGAGGGAGTCGCCTTTGCCTCTAGCTGCTCAGGCCTTTTTTTCATCCCCTTGTCCGGTGGAACTTTCAGGTAGCAGAGTGCCTGCTGGGCAATGGCGCTGAACGCAGGTGCGGCCACTACCCCTCCGTAGGAGCTGGTCTTCGGCTCATCGATTACCACCAGGATGGTCAATCGTGGCTTTTCCAAGGGAACAAAACCGACAAACGAAGCGGTCCGCTTGTTTACGGAATACCCCCTCGTAAGAGGATCGACCTTTTGGGCAGTTCCCGTCTTTCCCGCAGAGCGATAGCCGTCAACAGCGGCATTTACCCCGGTTCCCCCTTCAACTACGACACCTTCCAGCATCCTCGCAACAGTTTTTGCCGTCTCTGGCGAAAGAATCCGTCGCTTAACCACAGGAGCAAAGACCTGCAATGCATTACCACTGTCATCGCTGATCTTTTCCACCAGATACGGCTTCATAAGCAATCCGCCGTTGGCAACTGCCGAAACCGCCGTCGCGATTTGCAAGGCAGTGGCTGAAACCCCCTGGCCAAAAGATATGGTGGCGAGATCCACACCGAACCATTGATTCTTGTTGCGCAGGTTGCCGCCTGATTCCCCCGGCAGATCTATACCGCTCCTTTCGCCGAAACCGAAATTGGTAAGTGCTGCATAGAGCCGTTCCTGGCCAAGCCTGGTCCCTATCTTTGCTGCACCGATATTGCTGGAGTATTTCAGAATCTGGGCAACGCTGAGACCGCCGTATCTATGGGTATCGTGTATGGTCCTGCCGCCGATGCTGTAACTGCCGTTCTCGCAGTTGAAGCCATCGGTCGGCCGTATCACTTTCTCTTCAAGTGCCGCAGCGACAAGAAAAATCTTGAAAGTCGAGCCAGGCTCAAAACTGTCCGATATGGATCGGTTTCTCAATGCCTGCGGCGAATACTTGAAATAGGTATTCGGGTTGAAATTCGGGTAGTTGGCCATGGCCAGCACACGGCCCGTCTCCGGCTCCATCACCAGGGCAATCCCCGCCTTGGCGCCGTTTGTCTCCACTGCCTTGGTCAATTCCTTCTCAGCGATATACTGAATGTTTTTATCGAGGGTAAGGGTGACGTTGTGTCCCTTGTCCGCACTTTTCACCACCGCCCCTTTCAGGTCGATGTCCCGGCCCAGGGCATCCCGCTCGGTTACCAGGTAACCGGTACTGCCGAGAATGGTGGAGTCATATTTCAGCTCGATCCCCTCCAAACCTTCAGGGTCCAGTCCGGTGAAGCCCACCACATGGGAAGCTACCTCGGAGTTGGGATAAAATCGTTTGCCTTCCTTGACAAAGCCTATGCCATCCAGATCGAGAGACTTGATCCTGGCCACGAGATCCGGCGCCATTCGTCGCTGGAGCCAGACAAAGTTTTTATTCCCATTGAGCTTCTTTTCCACCTGCTCTTTCGGCAGCGCCAAAAGCGGGGCAAGCTTGGCCGCCGCTTCGGGCAGGCTCTCCATGTTGCGCGGCTCCGCATAGCAGGAATCCATCTCGATGGAAACGGCCAGCGGGGCATTATTACTGTCGAATATGACGCCGCGGGCCGGCGTCAGAGGCACGATACGCTGATGCTGTTTTTCCGCCAGCTTGACCAACGAATCTTTTTTTACCACCTGCAGATAAAAGGCACGGGATGCGACCAGGACAAAAATGGTGACAAAGAGCACCCACATCAAACGGATGCGGACTCTTGTCCATTTTTCCCTGCTGTCCATCATTTTACGACAACCACCTGTTGTTCCGTCGGCATCGTCATGCCAAGTTCGCCCTTGGCAAGCGCCTCGATCCTGGCAGGCGTTTTCAATGAAGCAACCTCCAGCTTGAGCCGCTTATTCTCCTGCTGTTGCTCCTTGTATGAACCGTTCGTGCCAACAATCTGGAGATTCAAATCGATAACCTTCACCCGTGACCAGACATGGAAGATGGAAACCACGGTTACCATCGCCATGACTGCCGTCAGGTAGGGAAATGAACTCCAGCGCAAATCAACAACAGCGGCGCTCTTTGTTGGAGCAGCTACTTTGCTGAATGTCGCTTTACTATGTGCCATATGCAGCCTCCCCATAATTCTAAATCTTTTCGGCAGCTCTCAGCCTGGCGCTGCGCGAGCGAGGGTTCATCGACACCTCCGCCTCATTTGCCATTACCGGCTTGCCGGTTATTACCTTGACCAGAGGCAGTTTGCCGCACACGCAGCGCGGGATGCTCTTTGGGCAGGTACAACCTTGGGCAAAGGAACGAAAACTGGTTTTGACTATTCGGTCTTCCAGGGAGTGGAACGATATGACGACCCCTCGCCCCCCCTTTTTCAGAAACCTTACACCAGCGGCCAGCGCCTTTTCCAGACTTGCCAACTCATCATTAACCGCTATGCGCAACGCCTGGAAGGTTCGTGTCGCCGGGTGAAGCCGAACATCCCATGCCCCGCGAGGAACCGCCCCCTTTATCACATCGACCAGTTGCATGGTGGTTTCAATGGGCGACTCTTCCCGTCTTTTGACAATGAATGCGGCAATCCTTTTTGCCCAGCGTTCTTCTCCGTAGTCCCAGATGATCCGGGCCAAATCTGCCTCGGAAAGAGTATTCACCAGATCCGACGCACTTTGGCCGGAACTGACGTCCATTCGCATATCGAGGGGAGCATCGTGCTGGAAACTGAACCCCCGCGCCGCTGTATCCAACTGATGGGAGGAAACCCCCACATCGAGGAGAAACCCGTCGATTGCATCTATACCCATTTCATCCAGGGTCTCTGCCAAGCAGGCAAAATTCCTCTGAACCAGCCGCACCCTCTCCCCGTAAGGTGCAAGCCGTTCTGCCGCAATTGCTATTGCCTCCCGGTCCCGGTCGAATCCGATCAACAGACCGTCGGGAGCCGAGGCCTCCAGAATCTGCCGGGCATGCCCCCCACCGCCGAGAGTGCCGTCCACATAGATACCGCCGGCCCGTGGCGCCAGATATTGGATAACCTCCGCCGCCATGACTGATATATGGTGAAAATCCGACACCTAAAGGCCCAACTCAGCCAGCACCGGAGAATCAATGGGAAAGTTCTGCTCGTCCTGCCTGCAAACCTTCTCCCACTCCGCCTGGCTCCATATCTCCGCCTTGTTCAGCATCCCGACGAAGAGAATTTCCCGCTCCAGGACGGCGCTCTTGCGGAGATGGGGCGGAACAAGCACACGCCCGAGCTTGTCGGCGACACACTCGATGGCCGGCGCCACGATCCGCCGCTTGACGGCGGCAAGCTCGGCAGATGAAAGCCCCAATCCAGTACCGACCATGAGCTTCTCCTCCAGTGCGAGCCATTCCTTGTAAGGATAAACGACGAGACCCGAACTGTACACACCCTCTCCAAGCCTCACCGGATTGGAATTGGTGATAAAAAACCGCTCATCGCCAAAGGTCTCAAAGAGCACATCCCGGAACTTGGCCGGCAAGCTCGTTCGCCCCTTGACGTCGATAGTTGTCTCGAATTTCCCTCTAAACATGGTCACCCTGGCACTACTTTCCACACTTTACCACTTTATACCACTTTACGGAGAAACTATACTAGCGGTCAATTGGGTTGTCAAGGCAAAATTAGGTGAAAATGTTGAATTTTTCTGCGTTTTATTAAGGAGTTATGCGAAGCAGGATATCAAGGAGGGAAACTCCGGGGGAGGAGAATAAATACATTGTCATTCTAGGAAGTTGGGGTATTCAATTGGCCAAAATGCAATCATGCCGAGGATTATCAGCTGGGCGGCGACAGGAAAACGGATTAACAGGCGATTTGATGCCCGCTATTCCTTCTTTTTTCTGTCGAAGAGAGAAACTACCTTCGCCCCCCCTTTTTTTTCGTTGTCATCCTCTTTAGCCTCAGGACTTGCCGCTTGCGCCACCGGCTCGGGCGAAACAATCTTTTCCAGGAGGACAGGCGTCCCGCCCATGGTAAATGGTGCGCCGTTTATCTGGCTCTCCTCCAGAATCCAGGTGTAGATCTGCACCGGAATGGTCAGAACCAGCAGTTTCACCTTCCACCATCCCGCCTTGACGTCAGGGGAAACATCTTCTATCCTAGCATAAAAACCTGGCTTGTTATCAATATGCACAAGCACCAAGTCATTTATCGTCGTCATCGCCTCTCCCCAATTACCGCATTGATTATCGCCCGGACAGTGGTCGCCTCAGCTCGCCTGAACATAACTCATCACGGAACCACGCATCCGGCAATCCGTGAACATCCCTTGTAATTCCTTATAGACAAGGCGCAGCTTGCCTTCCGCTGCATAGAAGAACTCTTTGTCGGAAGTCGGCAAATGCACCTCAATCTGCTCGCAGACAAACGTCACACAATTGAAAGGCCGATACTGAGGAGGCATCAGACAGCCATCCTCCGCAAGATATGAACAACGGCCGTTTGCAAAGCGCGGTTCAAAAAGTTTTTTGCCGGTCAACAGATAGACAACGAGATCAATGGCAGAGAAATGATATTTGCCCCGCACACAACACTCCCCCCCGCAGGTGGCACAGATTGCTGCACAGTTAACCTTCTCCACAACTTCCTGCATTGCCGCTTTGAGGGCTATCAGCTCTTCGGCGCCGGCTTTGAGACTGGTCAACTGATCATGCGTCAGGATCCGGAACTCATTGACAACAGCCTTGACACCTAAACGCCATACTTCATCATCCGTTACAACGCCCGTTGGCTCCATAGTGGCGAATTGTAAAATGAAAAGCCGTGAAAAGTCAAACAACACCTGCAAACATGAATATCCCCTAACAGCTTTATTTCTGCGGCTTGAAAGAATCCACAAAGTTTTGAATCGCCTCGATGGTCTTCTCTGCAACCTCTGTAAACTCCACACCGAAGCCCACCGGCAACATCGGCTTTTTCCGTTCACTTTTGCTGTTCTGCCAGGCTATCCGTCCATGAACTTCTACCAGTTCCGGTGAGTCCGGCGGCAATGGAAACGAAAGGGACACCATACCATCCTTACCCACCGCGCCCTCGGCGATCACATAGAGCCCGCCGACACTTATGTCGGCAATCACGCCGGCGAGCACATCCCCGTCGTCCCTGATGCTTACCTTTGCGTCAAAAGGGACCCTCGGCTCGCGGCGGTCGATATCCGGAAGAAACTTTCGCCCCTTTTCCAGAAAAATTCTTCTATCAATGGGCTTGGTTATAAAATCATCACAGCCGGCCTGCCGGCATAACTCACGGTCTTCGTTCTTCCCGGCGGTTGTAACCATTACAACAGGTATGGAGCACAATTGATCATCCGTTTTGATAGTGGCACAACATGCAGCGCCATCCATTTCAGGCATATTCAGATCCATGAAAATCAGGTCTGGTCGGTCATTTTTTACAATTTCCAGAGCTTCTTTTCCGTTATGGGCGGTGAAGATTCGAACCGGCGAATTCCTGAGAAAACTTTTCTCGATTTCCAGTATCAACGCCACATCGTCAACGAGAAGAATTTTGCGTTTCTCCATTATTACGTCCTTTCGACCAAATCGATCTTGGCGCATCCATGCCTTATTGAGTCTATTTATGTATCGGCATGAATGCCCGGAGCTTTAGCAAACACTACCCGTGCGCTGCACCTGTTGCTATGCAAAAAAGGTCATTCCGGCAAACTGCGCCTGAATGACCATTTTCACATCTCATTTATCCGAAGACAATTATTAAGAGGCGCTTGATTCGAAAACACCTTTTAATTAATTGGCCGAAGCAGCCCATAAGCCGGGTCCTGTTCCCGCTGCAAGTTTCCCGACCGCGGGCGATGGCCATTCATCTAGGACCGTCGTTACCGACGGCCTCAAGCAACCAACCCGGAAGCACGGACGGGCCGTCCTTAACGCTTCCCTATTTGGTCTTGCTCCTGGCGGGGTTTACCTGGCATCCGACGTCACCGCCGGACCCGGTGAGCTCTTACCTCACCCTTTCACCCTTACCTGCCTTCGCAAAGCTCCGGCAGGCGGACTTCTCTCTGTGGCACTTTCCCTGGGGTCACCCCCGCTGGATGTTATCCAGCGCCATGCCCTATGGAGCCCGGACTTTCCTCCCCCCTTGCGGGCGGCGGCCATCTGGTCTACTTCGGCCAAGCTATAAAAACTTTATCCTTCTCTCAGTTCTCCGTTTCCTGGCGGAGGATCAACATCCTCTGGCAGTGGGGACAGGTTATCACGTCGTCTCCGCGGAAGAGCGAATTGTAGAGTTGCGGCGGCAGATTCATGTTACAGCCGAGGCAACTGCCATCCTTCGCTTCGACAACAGCCAGCCCCCTGCGCTGGTCTCTCAGCTTGTAATAGCGTTTCATTATCGAAGCAGGAAGTCCCTTTACGGCTGCATCTTTAGCAACAACACCCGCGGCGATTTCCGCTTCCAGCTTATCGACCTTTGTCTGCAATTCACCCTGTTGCGCCGCAATGTTCACTTCAAGCGCATTGAGGTTTTCCTGCTTCTCCGCCATAACCTTCTGCAGCTCTTCGAACTGTCCCACCTTTTGCAAAATCTGTTCTTCAAGCTCAACGGTCAGCTTTTTAGCACTTGATATCTCTTTGGAAACGGCCTGGTATTCCTTCTGGGTCTTGATTTCCTTCAAGCGTGCTTCAGACCTGACAATATTCTCGCTTTCCACAGCAAGACTTTCCTCCAGGGCCTTCTTAGCCTCTTCCAATGACACAGCCTCGGCACTCTTCTCAGCAATTACATTGCGCGCCTCAACCACGCTATTCTCCAGTGCGGCAATTTCCCCGAGCAAAGTATCCTTCTCTCCATGTAGCAAGTCGATCTTCAGGTCAATCTCTTGCAACTCTCCCAGCAGTTTCAAATTGTTCCGCAATTCAGCCTCCCCCGTTCCCTTTAGTTTTTCTATGCAAAAAAGAAGCGCCTACGCATAATTAAAAGGCTCTCTCTCTTCCTTGTAAGCAACAACATCTGCACCATATCCTTTTTCCAGCAACTCACGGGCAACTTTGGCCGCCACCCCCTCCACCATGAGTATTTCCGTGGCAAAATGCCCGGCATCAATCAAGGCCAGTCCGAGGGACTCTGCATCCCGGGCATCGTGATATTTTACATCACCCGTTATCAGGACATCAGCCCCCTGGCGGAAGGCGTTTTTGAGCAACGAAGCCCCGCTTCCGCCGCAGATGGCGACCTTTTTCACCCGGCTGCCACTGTCCCCGACGAATCGGGCCCCGGCAAGGGTAAGCCGTTCCTTGACCAATGCAACCAGGTCACCCAGCGTAGTTTCTTCTTTAAGCCTGCAAAGCCTCCCCAGCCCCCGAACATTCCCCTTGTTCAACAGGGGGTAGAGATCGTAGGCAGGCTCTTCGTAGGGGTGGGCGGACAGCAACGCGTTAAGCGCTGCGGGCAAGTTCTCCTTGGGAATAAGCACCTCAAGGCGGGTTTCTTCCACATGCTCGCGAACCCCGACCTTTCCAAGAAAAGGTTGGGCGCCTGCCAGCGGCGTGAAAGTTCCCGTGCCGCCGGTTTGAAACGAACAATCCCGGTAATTGCCCATAACGCCGCTGAACCTGAACAGCGCCTCCAGCACTCGCTCCTCGTGGCCTTTGGGAACGAACACGCTCAGCTTGACCAACTCTTCCGAGCCGGTAACCCTGAGAGGCTCACCCATCTCCAGTCCCAGGCGTTCAGCGAGTAGATCGTTCAACCCGCCATCTGCCACATCATAGTTGGTGTGCAAGGACACAACCGACAGGTCATTTTTCAGTGCATACGAAACAAGATAGCCGGTGGGGTCGTTGACGGAAATTTTTTTGAGCGGTGCGAAGATCAAAGGGTGGTGGGTGAGCAGGAGTTGGCATTTATCTGCAACGGCAGCTTCAACGGCAGCTTTACAGGGATCGAGCGCCACCATGATTTTCCCGGCCGCGGCAGCGGGATTTCCCACCTGCAACCCCACATTGTCCCACTCTTCAGCATGGCCGAATGGAGCGAATTTATTAATGATTCCAACTATGTCTGAGACCTTGGGAGTTTTCATCGCACATAAAAGAAAAAGAGTGCAACCTTTCGGTGTGCACTCTTTTTCTCTACTCGTTGAGTATTGTTTCTTCTGACCAGGTGCTTTAAGGGCATCCCCACATCATCCTATGTAGTTAGGTGGTGGGCCCACCAGGACTCGAACCTGGGACCGACCGGTTATGAGCCGGTAGCTCTAGCCAACTGAGCTATAGGCCCGCAAAGCGAATAATAATACTATGATAACCGGCATGGAGTGTCAAGTTTTTTTTGCCACTCTTTTATTGACATTCGATCAACGAAAGCCCCTCCCGTGTGAACATGCACGACAGGGGCTTAGCAGCACATCAGTCGTCGTCATCGCGGTCATGCCTTCCATCTCGATCATCGTCACTGTGGTGATGATGCCCATCCTTCCGTTCATGCCGTTCCCGATCTTCGTCGTCCGATTCCCCACTGCATCCTTGTTTCCCCATATCATGTGGAACCACGACGCTGGTCACCGCGGTAGCCGTGTTTCCCGCCTTGTCGGTTGCGGTTGCGGTCACCGTGTACACCCGTCCGTCCATGTCGTCTCCGTTCCGCCACGCCTCAAGGTAGACGGTGCTGCCGCTTGGAAGGTTCTTGTAGTTGTACTTGCCGTATTCGTCGCTGATGGAGATGAGCACGGATTCCATGTCGGTTGCGGTGGTGAGGATGTTCCCCCGGACGGTCACCGGCACGAGCTTGTGATTGGGCGGCCAGAGGGTGGCGGGTGATGCGGTGACGGTTACGACGGGTGCGGTGGTTGTCACGACGATGGTAGTGGTTGTGGTTGACTGGTTTCCCGCTGGGTCTACGGTTGCTGCGCTGATGATGTTCGCTCCGTCCGAAAGGGCGGACACGGCGGCTTGCCAGGTGGTTGCCGTCGGATAGGCAACCGTGCCGACGGTTGCCGTGGGGCTGGTTACGGTTACGGTGCAGCCTTCTTCCCTTGTTCCGCTTATCACCTGACTCTTCCGGTCGGTGGGTGTGGCTACGGGGTCGATGGTCAGAACCGGTTTGGTGATGTCATGGATGACGTTGCGCTGCACGCTTGTTTCATTTCCTGCTGCGTCTTTGGCCGTAACCTGGATTTCGTAGGTTTTTTCTTCGGCAAAGCTTACGGCCTGCTCGAAGGCGCCGTTCGTTACTTGCGGAGTGAAGGTGTCCATGCCCATGGTTATGGTTACGGTCGGTTGGGTCAGGGCATCGGTGACTGTTCCTTTGACGGTGATGCTGCCCTGATTGGTGCGCAGGTCCTGGCCTGGGTCGGTTATGGCCAGGGACGGTTTCTGGTCGTCGAAGATGACGGTACGCTTGTCGTTGGCGGGGTTTCCGGCCTGATCGGTGGCTTTGATGTCTATGGTGTTGAGACCGGGCACAAGCGCTACGGTTGTCGAGAAGCTCGTGCCGTTGAAGTATTGGACGGGTTCTCCGATTCTGACTTCTATGGAGGCGGGTTCATCGGTTGTTCCGGCCACTTGGATTGCCGGACCGGCTGTTGCGCTGTTGTCGGGCGGGGTGGTGATGGTGATGACGGGCGCGTTCTGATCGAGGTTGATCGTCCTGGTATCGGTGGTCCTGTTGCCGGAACGGTCGAGGGCTGTGGTTGTGATCGGATTCCCCCCCGGTTTCAGGATGACCGTATGGCTGAAACTGCCGTCGGCGTTGAGTGGGACGGGGATGTCGTTGATCCGGAGTTCCTGCATTCCTCCTTCGTCTTTTGCGGTGCCGGCTATGTTGAGGGTTTCACCGGCGGTGAATGCGCCGTCTTTGAGCGTGG
Source organism: Geotalea uraniireducens Rf4 (assembly GCF_000016745.1). Lineage (GTDB taxonomy): Bacteria > Desulfobacterota > Desulfuromonadia > Geobacterales > Geobacteraceae > Geotalea > Geotalea uraniireducens. The sequence continues at coordinate 4,635,092 of NC_009483.1, forward strand.
AGATGACGAGCACAGGCGGTGTGGTGTCTTTCACTTCGAAGGGGGCGCCGGTGAGGCTCTTTACGTTCCCCTGGTAGTCGTAGAGGAGGATTGCCAGGATGGTCTTTACCCGCAGATTGCTTGTGGAGAAGGGGATATTTCCGGTCTTTGTGCCGTTTATCGGCAATGGTTCGGTTTGCGGGGCTTCTATGGTCTTGAGAAGCTCGCCGGTGTCGGGGTCTGTCAGGAGGATGCGCAGGGAATAGGCGGAGATATCTTCATTCCCCCGGTTGGTGACGGTGAAGGTGAGGTTTCCTGTTGTTCCTGCCTCAATTGTAGTTGGCTGGACTGCAACGGTCCCGGAAAGGCCTGCCCCGGATGTGGCTGAGCTGACGATCTGGAAGGTGGTGTTGGCCGAGGCGAGCAGGGTTGTTCCGTCAAGGATCTCTACTTTTGCCTGGTAGGTTCCCTTTGCACTGCCGGTGCAGTTCCACCATTTCTTCATTTCGAAACGGCCGCCGGGGGTGAGGGAGGCGATGGTTCGCGTCTCGGTGAAGACGGTCGTCCCGCTGCTGTCTTCGAGGGTCAGTCGGAAGGTCAAGTCGGCAAAGGGGAAGTTGGGGCTGGTGCTGGTTATGGCTGCGGTTATGGCTGCGCTCTCGCTGGAGGTGTAGGTGAGCTTGTCGGCTGAGATATTGGCTGTGGCGGTTTTTACCGGCAGGATGGTGAAGGGGGCGGAGGCTTGGGCTACGTCCTTCCCTGCGTCTTTCAGCCGGACAACGGCCAGGTAGCTGCCGCTGAAGGTGGTGCCGGTATTCCAGGCTGCTGTCAGGGCTATATTCCCTTTTGCGGCAAGTGAGACGGGGGTATCGGCTGTGACGGTGGCTACGGATGTCCCGGTTTCGGCTATTATGGTCACATCATAACCGAGATTCCTGGCTGTTCCGTTCAATTCATTGGCGGAGAGGGTTATGCGCACTTCTTCGTTGGCGGTGTATTCCTGCTTGTCGGTAATTGCATCGAGGCGCAGACCTGCGGCCTGGATAAATACTTCGCGCATGCCCTGATTGTTGGTTTCGTTGCTTTCGGTGATGGTGTTATCCGGGTCTGCAACGATATGGAAGGTATGGTTGCCGGATAGTCCTATGGTGGAGAGGGTGAAGACTGCCTGGCTGCTTCCCCCCTGGGGGATCAGCTGAGGGATGACCGTCTCACCGGTCCGTTTGCCTCCGGCTGCGGGATTGCCGTCGTAGAGGGCTAGTTTGATGTTGCCTACTGCCTGGCCCAGGTTGTGGATGTTGGCGGCTATGGTCAATTGGTCCCCTTCGTTGGGGGCGGCAGGGGTGATGGTGATGTCTGCCGCGGTCACCTGCAGGTCGGGCTTGTCTGCCGGGGTGACGAGCACTTCGCGGATAGCGGTGTTGTTGGCTTTGTTGATTTCGGCAATGGCGCTAAGTGGGTCGACTACTGCGTAGAGATATGTCGTTCCTTGTGCAGCAAGGGTGTTCCAGGCGGCATGGATGGTTGCGGCGCCGCCGATGGCGATTGTGGGGATGACCTGGTCGGCTCCGATCTGTTTGCCGCCGGTTGCCGGGTTGCCGGCGTACACTCTAACCAGGATGTTGTTGGCATTAAGGGTGCCGCTGTTTCTGACCGTGACCGCGATGTCGGCGAGGGTTCCTTCGGGAATGGATGCCGGGATGGCGATGTCTTCGGCTGAGATGACCAGATCCGGGCGGCCGGTGGTGACGAAGACCGGCAGGGTTACGATGTTGTTGGTCTTGTCGCATTCGCTGATTACGCCGTCGGCGTCGGCAGTTACCTGGATGGTGTGGTTCCCTTCTGCTGGGGCGTTCCAGGTGATGGTTACGTCTTCGTAGTCGCCGGGGTTGAGGGTTCTGGTGGTGGTTGCCGTGCCGATGAGGGTGCCGCCGGTTGCCGGGTCGCCGTCGTGGAAGGCGGTTTTTACTCCCGCATCGACGGCTTTGGCGCCGCCGTTGCCGATGCGTGTTGTGATGGCGACGGAACTGGGATAGTTGGCCATGTCGACGCGCACGAAGGATGCGGAGAGGTCTGCCGCCAGGTAGGGACTGCCGGTTGACGGCGTGGTCGGCACGTTGCAGCGGTAGTTGTTGTTGGTGAGCCAGCTGGGGGTCTCATACTGCGGGATGGAGCCGTCGTCGTTGATGTTGGTGCTGTGGTAGGATGGCTGGTTCCAGATGCGGCGGGTACCGACCCAGTCGTTGTTCTTGGCTCCGTAGACGCGAAGGCTTCCAGACGTCGGGCCGTAACCATAGTTCCCAGTTACAACAGCCTCGGCATGGCCATCACCATCGACGTCGGCTATAACGACACTGGAGTAATCCCCTACCTGTCCGATATTTTCCTCGAAAAGGAGCGTCCCATCTTTCCCTTCAAAAACCCTGAAATATGGGCCACTGTGTATTAAGACTTTTGGACGTCCGTCGCCGTTTAAATCAAAAACAGACGGAGCAGGGACATCCATTTGCCAACCGGAATTAGGAATGGCAAGTGTCATTTTGAGACGTCCTTCTGAATCAAGGATTAAATATTTGCTTTCTCCTCGTATGCCGATCTCAGGCTTGCCATCACCATCAAAGTCGGCAATGACCGTATGGCCGCCAGTCATATCGTATTTGGCAGTCGGCTCCAGATTTTTCAAAAAGACCGGCCCCCATTTGACTTGACCGGTATGATCGAGTAAGTACACTCTCCCTCCCACCCCCCCAGCGAATGGGGGTGGATTAAGATTGGTAAGCAGCACCACTTCCGGATACGGATCATTGTCGAAGTTTCCAACTGCTGTAAACCCATCTGTCAGAGAGCTATTAATCCATTTAATGGTGCAATCGTTGTTATAGGCAGTGTAACCAGCAATGATCTCCTGCTTTCCGTCCATATCCAGGTCCGCCACTGATACTGAATAGCCGAAGCCATTCGACATTCCCGCACCGCCTCTCAACCGATAATCCGGCGCGCAACGAACGGATCCATCCCAGTTGAAAATCGTTGGACCGTAGATGATTTCTGAATGGCCATCGCCATCCAAATCGGCTAGCACCGGAATGTTACCTTCTTCCATGGTGGTACTGTAACCTGGGTTAGCCAGCCGCCACGCTGTTACCTGGGCACTGTTATCCCACTTGAGGGTGCCGTCATGGGCAAGAGCTAGCAATCCCACACCGAATCTTCTTTTTATTACTATCTCAGGCTTGCCATCTCCATCGATATCGCCTACTATCGGATATCCCCCCTCATACGGAGCCTGACCGGTGACAAATCTCGTGAAGCTCACATCCCCCGTATCCCCCTTGAAGGCCCAAAGCTTTCCTTCCAAGGTCTGGTAGTTGCCAGCAAATGCGTTTACCAGGATTGCCGGTTTGTCGTAATTGTCGATTTTGTCGTCGCCGTTATCGTCGGTGAGGCTTATCACCACCGGCGTGGAGAGTATCCGGCCCAAAGTTGGGTCAGGTGTGCGTGGCCACTGCCACTTCACCACCGGCTCGATTGGGTTTGCCGGCCGCGCCGCGCAAGCCGCCCCCCGCCGTATAGTATTATTGATCTCGTTCTGCTCGAACACCGCCTGGCCGCTGTCCACCAAGGCGTAAATGGGGGCATCCCTGAAGGTCACGGTTCCCGAGAGGTTGATCGACACGACTCCGACCATGTTGGGATTCATGGGGGTGGCGTAGTCCCAGGAGCCGAGCGCCTGGTCTGTTCCTTCGGTGTAGACGCCGTCGTTGTCCTTGTCCTCGAAGACGGTGATGCGGAATGGTGTGGCGACCTTGTCGTCTCCTTTGTTCTGGAACTTGACCTTCGCCATGCCGGATATGCGCAGGCTCTGCGGGTCGGTGGTCGTGGCGGAGAGGTCGAACTCCAGGGGAACCAGGTCCGGTCCTTTGGCTTCAGCGGAACTCTTCACCAAGAGGGAGCGGATGGCGGTGTTGTTGTCTTCGTACAGCTCCGCGACCTTGTTGTCCGGGTCGCAGACGGCGTAGAAGCGGTAGGTGCCTCTGGCTGCGGTGAACGGATAAGTCAGGTCTACGGTGCCGTCACCGGGAAGGTCGGCTATGGCTAAGGTCTGGAGGAGGGTTCCGCCGCTGTTTGGGTCGCCGTTGTAGAGGTTGACGTTGAAGGGGCCGGTTGCCTTTATCCCCCGGTTCTGCACGGTCACCTTTACGGTTACGGGGTCGCCGTCCATGGGGTGCTCGGGGGCGATGGCGATGTCGGAGGCGGAGACTTCGATGTCCACCATGTCGGCCATGACCGGGAGGATCTGGCTGTTGTTGGTTTCGTCCCGCTCGGCGCCGGCGTTTAGCCGGTCGATGTAGGCGCGCAGCGTGCGTATGCCGGGGGGAACCTGCCACGGGACGGCTACGCTTCTCGTCTCGCCGGCATTGAGGGTGACGGTGGCTTTCTGTAGTAGTGTGCCGCCTGCGGCCGGGTCGCTGTCGAAGAGCTCCAGGTCAGCGGTGGCGGCTTCGGTGCCGTTGTTGACGGCGGCAATGGTGACGGTGACGGTGGCGCCGCTTGCCGGGCGGGCGGGGTCGAGCCGGATGCCATTCATCGGGATGGCCAGGTCGATGAAGCCTGCGCCGCTGGTGGTATTGACGGTGATGTCCTTCCGGGCGGTGTTATTTGCCGTGGAAAGCTCGGTGATGGCATGCTGCGGGTCGGCAACCAGGGTGAGGGTGTGGACGCCGGCGGTGGCCGGGGTGAAGGTGAAGCTCCCCTCTCCCCAAGCGCCTGCTGCGATGCCGGCCATGGTGACGGTGCCGAGCTGGATGCCGCCCGCGTTCGGGTCGCCGTCGTAGAGGATGGCGCTAAAGCTCCCGGCTGCGCTCTCACCCATGTTGGCGACCGCGAAGGCAAGGGTGACGCTCTCCCCCGGTTTGAGATAGGCGGGGGTCACGGTGAGAAAGTCGGGGGTGACGACCAGGTCGGCCGGAGCCTTGGCCCAGAGGCGAACGTTGGCGCTGTTGTTTGTCTTGCTCACTTCGTTGATGGTATTGGCCGGATCGATGGCGACGGTCAGGACATGCTCGCCGACCGCAGCGAGGGGGGCAATGGCGAAGGTGGCCGGGACGGTTGCGCCTGGATTGATGGTCGGAATGGTCTGCTCGCCGATAGAAGCGCCGTTGTCGAGGAGCCGGACAACAACGCCGGTTGCCGCTTCCAGACCGATGTTTGCGACGATGGCAGTAACGGTGAGGCTGTCGCCGACGGTGGGGCTGTTTGGAGATACGGCGATATTGGCAGTCGCAATGGCCAGGTCGGGTTTGACGTAGGAGAGCGCCCGCAGTGCCAGGGCTGTGGAATACGGGTCGTCGTTCCAGGAGCCGTTGGCAGATTGGGTGGCGGTGAGGTAGTTGCCGGCATTCTGTAGGGGCTGGGCTTGCCCCTGCCCGCTTTCGATGAGGGCGATGAAGGCCAGGGCGGTTTCGTAGACGATGGATGAACCCACACCGAAGCCGCCGTCGGGGTTCTGACTGGAAAGGAGGAATGAGGCGGCGCTCGCGAGTTGCGGCTCGACGATATAGACGGTTCTAAACCGGGCCAGGGTGGAAAGCACCTGCGCCGTTACGTAAATGTTGCTGTCGTCTCCCTGATAGAACCCCCAGCCGCCGTCGGGGTTTTGGGTGGAGAGGAGGTAGCTGAGGGCGGGATAGATGACGCTCTGGTCGGTGTAGTTGGCGGCTTTCAGGGCTTGGAGGGCAAGGGCGGTATGAAAGTTACTGTTAGCTTGGTTCAGATACCCTCCCCAGCCAGTTCCAGAGTTTCTATAAGAAAGAAGAGTATTGACGTCGGTAGTGGCGTCTCCCCCTGAAGCCGTGACTATCTTGACCTTAGGAGCCAAATATGTTGTGCTTTCAGCTTTCTCATTACTCAGCCAGTTAAGGCCATTTGTATATGAGAATGACGCATCGCTCAAAACCGCAAATGACTCCAAAACTGCGGCCGTAGTATAATAATCGGTCGATGAAGACGGTGAATTACTCCAACTCCCATCTGTCGCCTGAATTGCCTTAAGCCAATTCAACCCGTTCAATATTGCCGCACTTTGTGCGTGAGATGTTACGGGCCAAAGCGACAGTATCAAGAGGAGACCACCGAATATTTTCCTTATCATATGCCCTCTCCGAATCTGAATTTTTTCATTGAATGGTAATCAACAACAAACGAAGCCATCCTATAAGTTGGACTAATTTTTTCTACCAGTTTTCTGAATTAATTTTTCATGCGGATTGAGGAAAAACATCCTCTCGAAACCATATTTTTCTGATTTATATTCCCATACATAAGGAATTTGCGTAATTATGGCGTAATGCAGATGTGGAGCTTTTCCAACTGCATTGCCAGTAGCGCCGACTGTCCCTATTTCTGAGCCTTGTTGGACAAATTCACCACTACCGACTTTTAGAGTTTTTAGGTGAGCATAGTAGTGAACCCGCCATTTTGGCCCAAGGACAGAGATGACGTTGCCCCCATCTTTATTGGATTCAGCAGATACAACAAGGCCAGAACAAGCGGCAATAACAGGAGTTCCTTCTTTAGCAAAAATATCGATCCCTTTGTGAACGCCAGATTTGCCCCACGGGCTGAACCAGAAGGATTTTGAGTTCCAATCTGCTCTGGTTGCGCCCTTGACTGGAATTATTAATTCTTCAGGCAAGAATAGGCCACCGCACAAAACGATGCTCGCCAGAATGGCGGCAACAAATACAAATTTTTTCAAAGGAAATTTCATATTGAATTTGGCTCGCTAACGGCTGTTGAAATTATTATTTCTTCAGAAACAACTCAGGGTTACTTAACCACAGAGCAAAGTAAGGATAATCCCCATTCTTTTGTTTGAGACAAATCAGGAATGGTTTGTCGAAAACAAATTTCCTTGGCTTTTCCACACTTGGTGGTGGGACCTCTTCTTTCATCATGTTGAGGAATCCCCTAGATTTAAGTACGGCCCCCTTCTCATCCAATTTGAATTTGATATCATGGGTCGCCTTTGCTATGAACCACCCTTCCCAACCTTTGTTTAATATCCGTTTGTTCTCCAGTTCAGTAAAGCTGTGGGTGATATCAAAATCAACCTTTGGAATTCTTAGGGGTTCATTCTCTCGCAGTTCAGACGCGTTAACTCCCATTCTATGCAGCACGGTTGTATATGTTTGTAAAAGGGTTTTATTAGGCGGAACTTTAGCCATAATTATCTGGTCATCATTGGATTTACTGGTTAATACAAGAATAAAGTCGTTTTCGTTTCTGTAATCGAAAATAGAAACTTGGTTGGATAGTTTTTCGTGACGCCGATTAGATGAGGAAAATGATGGTATTCCAAACCCTTTTACATGTGCTTCGCGTCCATTGGCAATAAATGCAATTGGATCATCCAGCCTTTCGAATTCAGTCGGAAACTCCAAATTTTTGTACAGGAAAGCATATGCGATAAGCTGCCTGGCGCTACTCGTAGCTTGTGGGATATTGAACTCGTGTGCAACCTGCTCACCGAACTTTTCATGCAATTCTTTTTCAATTCTTGCGGCAAGGTTTTTCGACAACTCACCAGCTACTGCTACATATGACCCAGAAGATATGTCATTATTTCTCTGCAATTGCCGGTTCAGATTCTTGGCAAGGGGTGTATCAGGCTCAAGAATGATATCGCCCTTAATGATTTGATCACGCATAATATTCCAGGCCATCTGGAATGATGCGCAGTAGAGCAAATTGTTACTTAAATTGATCTGATCCTCTAAATGTGAAGAAATGATTGTATGCTCAGTTTTTGTTATTGCGGATTGTGACTCATTACCGTTGGTACACGCCGATACGTTAAACATTGAGCATAAACTGATTAAGATTGAGATTATTGATCCTAATTTTCTTTTCATCTTGCCTCCGATTATAATTATCCAATCCAATCAAAGTGAATCCAAAGTTAATGATCCACCTTTTATAACCACATATGGTTCATTAGCGTCTGAACTTGGAGTTACGTATTTACCATCAGCAATACCTGCAGCTGATATCGCAGCGGATTTACCTGAAATAAAGCTACGCCACCAATCAAAAGCAAAATCTCCCGATTCAAAATATTCTACAGAGTGAGTCCACCCCATGAATACTAGATTATCGACACCAAATGAATTCATAAAACTACCCCGATCTCCAGAACGGCAGCTGTCAAGGAAAACAACACGTGCATTAGCTTTTGTAATATCGCCAGAATAAACATACTCCGGTTTACCGTCTTTATCATAACCTGGTATTAACATATCCCCATAGTCTGGGCTCGTATTTCCATGTCCGCTATAATATACAATCCAATTATCTGGCCTGTTGATAAGACTTAACAATTCTTCTTTAGAAAAAGTATACTCATGCCTTGGTATAAATCCTTTAGAAAGTAACATACCACCGATGGCAAAAATCATAATCTCATCATATCCAGCTCCAATCCATCTCCCTATCCCCCTATTTAAGGCGAACTGGTTTGCTGGTTTTCCTAGTGCAAGAGCTGCATATTGACGCGAAAGGAGCCTCCCCAACAGTGATATTGATGAAGGTGAACTGGTACTTCCTCCTCCTGCCAGCCCATTCGAAATCATGTAAGCGCCTTCGCCAGTATCCGGGTTCCTCACTATGAATCCTGTACCGCTCCACTCATTGCGAGTGATCTTGCTTCCAGGAATTGTCACCTCTTTACCTGCAGCAACAGCATTTTGAATGTCATCTTTTACCTGTTGCGTCTGGTTCAGCAGCGGCAGGGTTTGACTTACATTTGCGCTATTGATCGTGTAAATCGTCTGCCCCGCCTCGTTTGCCAGCTGAAGTAGTTTTACCGTAGATACTGAATCAATCCCGGAAAAGCTTTCCCAAATAGCATGCTCAAAGTACGATGAATTGAGGCCTTGGATTTTGGTGAACGCCTTTTCTTGCTCCTTGTCGCCGATGATGGAAAATGGAGATTGAATGTATCTCGGGATGTCGATAACCAGCCCCGAAATGATGGGGGGCGATACCATGAGCCCGAAAAACTCCCGGTACTTCGCCGATACTGAGACGAACCCGGCATTTACCGCTCTCGTGTTATAAATGTGCATCACACCTTCGAGCACCTTTGAGGCATTATTCGTGTGGGTGAAGTATTGCAGGCCGATGTTGTGCAGTACCTTGCCGACCTGATTGTCCCCGCTGTTGATTGAATCGTAGAAGGTGCCGACGAGGTTTTCCGAGTTGTCTAGTCCCCCCAGTGCCTGTTTGCTTGCGACATTCAGGGCGGAAAGCCCGATGTTGTAATAGAGGCCAGCTGCCATTTCGGTTTCGATGGAGTCGCCGAAACTGCCGGGCGTGGAAAACTGTAGGTTAAGCTTCAACGATTCTCCCATGCCTATCGGCGGCCCTTCCAGGACAACCGTATCGTCAACTTTCACCCGCGCCTTGACTTTTATCAGATAGGCCGGTGTCTTCAGCAATCCTCCATAGTTGGTCATTACCGCGCTGTCTTGATCTGTGGCGGGAGTGTAGGATACGGTGATTTGCTTTCCGGTCAGCTCACAGACGTCTTTCGTTATGGCTGTTGCATCATCTGTTGTGGGATCGCGCAGTCCTATTGAAATCTTGTGTCGCAGTAATGTATCGATACTTGCGAACTTGCTGCCGACAACGACCGTTTTGTACGGCAGCGTCCCAAGAAAGACGCCGAATTCGTGCTCTTTGATCTTTTTCAGGTAAAACATCTCATACATGCCACCCTGGTAGTTGGCAGTATGGTAGTCTTCCAAGGCGAACAGGTAGGTAAGTGAAGGGGGCAATTTGCTCTGAGCCCGCAGATAGTCGGACTCATTGAACTTAACAATCTTTGACATATCCACGGAGGTATTGAGTTCATGCTCCTTGAAGCTCGGGTCAATGGGTGTCCAGGCGTTACCAGGGCCATTCTTGGCGCCAAAGGATGGGTACATGTTGACATACGCCTCCACCCAGACATGCTCCAGACGGATCGTTGAAATTTTTCCACCGCTCACGCCTGCTTTTGCAGGTATCCCCCCTGTTGCCAGTATATTTGCCGCCGTAGTTGGGTCCTTGACTCCAATCCATGACATTACCCTCTCGATTGGTATTTCAATGGTTCCTGTAACATATTTGGCTGGGATATTTGCCGCTCTTAACAGAGCAATCAACAAGCTGGCCTGGTCGTAGTTATTCCCGGATTTTTCCATCAGCGTCTGCTGCGCCCCTTTTAGGGAACCATAATACGGTTCATATTCAGCGTTGTTCCGCACCCACTCGTAAATCTTAACCGGGTTGTTCCCCAACTCCAGAGCCTTGGCCCTGATCTCAGGAGTCAACTGGACGTCAACAGTCTCCGCCAGATCAGCGGCAGTGGGTGGGGTAACGGCATTGACCATGCTGGAGGTAAGCAACCCGGCCAAAGACCCCGCCGAGGCGACCATGATCCGCTTTTCATTTCTCCATGCGTTCTTGTCCTTCTTTAAATCCCGCTCAAACTCCTCCTTCTTCAGCCGCGGCTCCCGCTTTATCACCTTCGGCTGCCGGTGGGGAAGGTTGTTCGGATCAAGGGGCTGATGTCGTGTCGGAGCCTTCACCTTTTCCAGGTGTTTCCGGGTCTTCTCGATCTCAGCCTCTGCTTCTTTCTTATCTTTGGCCTTCTCAACCCGCTCGATATTCCCCTTCAACTCAGCCAGATTGTCGTCATAGTGCTTGACGAACCGGCGATGGCGCTCCAGAATCTCGGCCGGTAACTTGGCATCCTTAAGCCGCTTCTCCGTCTCGGCGAACTGCTTGCGGATATCCGTGTCGAGTGCGTCCACCTCCGCCTTTTTGAGCCGCAGGCGACCTTTCTTTGCTTCAATGTCCTCCTTCGGGTCGGCAAGTATCGCCTCCATCTCCCCGGTAACTTTAGAAAATTTCTCCTCCGCCCCTTCCGGCTTTTTCTCCTGACGTTGCGTCTTTGCCTTCCTGGCCTCAACCTGCGCCGCATTGGCGATGCTGAACACCCCACCCGAAGTCCAGGTGAAAAAGCACAATATAACAGCTGCTATCGTCCTCGAATATTTGCGGAACATCTATCCTCCCGAAGCAATCTAATAAAATAAAATGAAAAAACGACGCGAAAGTGTAAAAAATTTTTACAAGTGTAAAAATTTTTTACACTTTATCCCCCTGTTTTTACTAATTATTTCGCAATATATGGGAATGCTTCATAGTATTCAAGTGCATTAAGAATATATTTTTTTAATTAGGTGCAAATCCGCGGAAGGATATAAGCCGTTGAGTTTTGAGCAGCTCTTTTAAATTTGATTATTTAACCTAAAAACGGCAGTTGTTTACCGCAAAGGCGCAAAGGGCGCAAAGAAATTCAAATACTTATGGGGATAAAGATCCAAATCAATCGGGTGAAAGGTTTCCGTTAGATAAATGATTGATTTTACTTCGCGTTCTTAGCGCCTTTGCGGTTCAAATGCTTTTTCTAGGTTTAAACGTAAGGAGAGTTACAGCGAAGGTAGGAGTAATAAAGAGGTACACGCGTCCAAGGAATCATGACAACCGGCTGCATGTAATGTTATACTCATTGCCGCCGGATGTACCCCGTACACCGGACAGCACAACATCCATCACGAAGAAAGTCATGCAATGAAAGAAATTATCGGCAACATCTGGGATTATCAGGATAAGGCCATCATCGCCATAACCACCAACGGCCTGGTGGGGAAAACCGGGCTTGCTGTTTTCGGCCGGGGGTGCGCCAGACAGGCAATGGAACGCTTCCCCGACCTGCCGGCACGGCTCGGCTCCTTGATCAATGCGCAAGGAAACCACGTTTTTTATCTGGGCAATGGGATTGTCAGCTTTCCTGTCGAGCATACCCCCTATGAAACGCCCGACCTGCGCCTGATCAAACGTTCAGCCGGGGAGTTGGCAACACTTGCCGACAAAGAAGGGTGGCGCCTGGTGATCGTACCGAGGCCCGGATGCGGTGGCGGCGGCCTTGACTGGCGCGAAGTGAAACCGGTTCTGGAGAGTTGCCTCGACGACCGTTTCGTCATCATCTCCCAGTAACATTCCCCCCCCTGGGAACTGTTTAATAGAGGTCGTATTTCAGCAAGCGGCATTCAATCGGGCCGTTGAAGAGAACAATCCGCCGGGTGGCCTTCAAGCCGACGTATTTGGCCAGTTCCAGATTTCCCGTAAAGAGGAAAGCGGTGTACCCCTTGCAGCGCTGCTTCATGACATCGCCGATCTCCTTGTACAGCACTTTCAGCTCCTCCTCCTCGCCGAGCCGCTGCCCATAGGGCGGATTGAAGAGGATTACGCCCGGTGCAGGCGGAGGGGCAAGGTTGCGTATATCCCCCTGGGAAAACTGCACCATATCCCCCACATCGGCCCGCATACTGTTACTGCGCGCAATCTCGACGGCCTTTGCAGAAATGTCATGGCCGATAATCGGCACCGAAATGGTTTCATGGACCTCTTCTCGTGCCGCCCGAACCAATTCTTTCCACTTGTTGCGATCAAAACCGGGCCAGCGCTGAAAACCGAACTCTTGCCGCAGAAGACCGGGAGCGCAGCGACTTGCCTTAAGAGCAGCTTCAATCGGTATGGTCCCGGAACCGCACATTGGGTCAACCAGCGGCACAGAGGCGTCCCAACCGCTTAAATCAAGGAGCGCCGCTGCCAGGGTCTCCCTCAAAGGCGCCACATTCCTGTCCAAACGGTAACCGCGCCTGTCCAGGGGTGTTCCGGAAGTATCCAGGCTTACCGTGCACCGATTTCGGAACAGGTGAACATTAACCCGCAGATCGGGATCTCTGGTATCAACATCGGGCCGGCTGCCACAGCGGTCGCGTATTTCGTCCACAATGGCATCTTTGGTCTTGAGCGCAACAAAACCAGAGTGAGTCATGGCTGAATCGCGCAGATTGCAATCGACGGCCAGGGTCATATCCGGGGTGAGAAAATCATTCCAATGTATGGCGCGCACGCCGTCATAAAGGCTCTGCGGCGTATCGCAAGGAAATTCCGCAAGTGTCATCAGGATTCGACTTGCGGTGCGCAGCCGAAGATTTGTCCGGTAACACGTCGCCAGATCCCCGTTAAACCGGACTCCACCGCTTTCTACAGATAGCTCTTCTATCCCCAGTGCCCGCAGCTCTTCCGCCAGGACATCCTCTACCCCCTTGGCGGTGGTGGCAAAAAAGAACAGTTTCATATTCGTCAATCTCTCCTCTACGTCTTCATTTATCTTAAAAACGGCAGTTATCCTGGAAAAAACATTGAACACGGATCAAATCTGATCTGTACGGATTTTCACGGATTCAGAAGATCGAGAACAAAGACCCAAAGGGATTATGGTCTGAAACCGGAATATGTCCTTGGGTTATCAGTGTTAATCCGTCAGGATCCGTGTTAATCCGTGTCCAACTGCCGTTTTTAGTCCCTTAGAAAAATTATTTGCATGTTTTTTGCGAAGAATTTTTCGTGAAGGGACTTATCCCGTTCATCGGGGTTAGGTTTATTGGGTAAGATACACTACGGGCTGACATAAAGAAAGGGAGATAATGGAATTATCCCCCTCTCTGAGCTATTGGGTTGCGATTCGTTGTTGATATTCTATTTTGCCGCCTTCTCCTTGGACTCAAGGACATAGGCAAAAAGGTCCCGGCACATTTGCAGGCGCTTGCGGTAGACCTTGCGGGGAGTCTCCTCAAGGGATTCTATGACCGGTTTCAGTTTTTCACACCCGGCAATCAGCTCTTTCAATTCGCCGGTCGTCAAGGTCATCGCCACGTCCGTCTTGGCACACAACTCCATGATTTTTTCCTTCCACCCTTCCTCGCCGTAAACCGGCTGAACAAGGCTGTAGCCCGAAAAAGTCATGACCGGGGGGAGCAATAACAACAAAGAGATGGTGAATAAACGCACGATGTTTTTTTTCGTCAACATAGTTATTCCTTGATTCCCGGGTGGCATCTTTTGCAGTCGTTCATGGGGAACGCCACGTTTATATGGCACACTCCGCAGAACTGACCCTTTAAAATATACGACATGGAGAAGAATTTTGTGGTTTTCTTTTTGATATTGAACACATCCGGGTGGCAACTATCGCAATCAAGCCAGGCGGTATGGGCTTTATGTGGAAATATGGACGGCGGAATGATATTCATTTCCGAGTCCAGTATCAGCATCTTGTCAAAGGGGAGATCCTGGGATTTTGTTTTAACATAATGGGCAGGAGAAATTACCCCCAGCTTCAGCGATTCAACCCAGTTGATGCCATCACCATAGGAGGTTCTGGCAAACGGTAATTTCGAAAATATATCGAACTTCTGCTTGCCATAGGTAATATCGCCATTATGGCACTTGTCGCAGTTACCGTTATGCCTGAAAGCCGTTTTGCCGTTATGACAGGCGCCGCAATATTTTCCTTTCCTGTTGGCAAACTCGGTTATCTCGGTCGTGTTGACCTTCATGTTGAACTCGAGTTCCGAGTGGCAGACGCGGCAGGTATACTTGATCCTGTGCTGCCAATGGGAAAACGTGGCCGGTTTGACGCCGTTCTTGGTGGAAGTGCGGTTGATGAGAATATTGCCGTATTCTTCAGCAGGGGGAAGCGGCGGAAGATCGAAAAACTCGGACGCCGACGCCGACGACAAGCAGAACAGCAAGCCCCACATCATTATGACAATTGTCAGTCTCAAACCGGTTTTGTATGGCATCGTTGACAATCCGTCTGGGGGAACGCTACCGTATCGTGGCAGACGCCGCAGTATTTCCCCTGGAATAAATCTACCATGGTGTATTTATCGGCGCCCTTCTTCATGCCGATAAAAATTTCCGGATGGCAGACTTCACAGCCGTTCCAGATAGTGTGCTTCTTATGTGAGAAGATTATATCGGGGATTCCTTCGATTTTCGAGGTAAGGGCAAAATCCTTTTGCGTGGCCAGGGGCGCTTTTTTGATGGAGACCCCCTCGATGAAATCAATCGGCTTGATCAGCCCCAGCACTTCCGCCTGCTCCCAGTTTATGCCGTTGCCATAACGTTCTTTAGGCATTTTTTCCGCAAACTTCTCAAATTCTGCTTCTTTCTTGGGGTTGGGGGCGGAGAGATGGCACCGTTCACAGCGCTTCACCTCTTCCTTGGTAAACTCCTTTGAACATGCCTTAAACACCACCCTGTCGCCATAGACCATTTTACCGTTATGGCAGGTGCCGCAGAAGTAGCCGCGCATATTGTCCGCGGCCTTCAATTGGGTTTCGCCGGCCTTCATGGAAAAACCGATATCCATATGGCAAAGCCTGCATGTGTATTTACTCCGGTGCACCCAGTGATCAAACTGAACAGGCTTGAGTCCCACCTTTTCCGAGTAGTTGTTAATGGTGACTTTACCGAACTCATAGGGAGGCACTCTCTTCTTCTTAACGCCTACTTGAGCGAAAGTTACCCCCGCCATACCGGCAAAGAGAACTATCACAAAGAACATCTTCTTCATATTCCGCCCCCCTATGTTCTGATATTTATATAAGTGGATTAAAATAATAATCAAGTAGCCGTACCATGTCAACGGTATAATAATATTTTTTAAATAATCACCCGTAATGTGACAGCCGAGACACGTCCTTTTTTATTATTTATGTGAACTATTTCTATTGATCTGACAGATTTTCAACTTTCCCGCTTGCTTTTGCGCGTTTTAATGGTATTGAGATAAAATAATTTATTTTCACTAAAAAGGGAGCCGTTTATGAACATTCACGAGTACCAGGCCAAAGAGATTTTAAGCTCCTTCGGCATTCCGGTGCCACGCGGCAGGGTTGCTCTGACCTCCGACCAGGTGGAACGTGCGGCCAAGGAGATGGGAGGGCGTTGCGTGGTGAAGGCCCAGATATACGCCGGCGGCAGGGGTAAGGCCGGCGGCGTCAAGCTGGTCCACCACCCGGAGCAGGCGCAGGAACTGGGGAAGGACCTGTTCACCAGGAAACTGGTCACACCGCAGACCGGCCCGGAGGGTCTAAGGGTGCGGAGGATTCTGGTAGAGGAGGCGGTGGAAATCGCTCGCGAGTTCTATCTCTCCATCACCCTCGACCGGGAATCATCCCGCTACTGCCTGATCGCCTCGGCCGAAGGCGGGGTAGAGATCGAAGAGGTGGCGCAAAAGTCGCCGGAGAAGATCCACATGCTTACCATCGACCCGTTCACCGGACTTCGTCCCTACCAGGCGCGCAAAATCGCCCTTGCCCTCGGCCTGGCGGGGAGCGTCTGCGAGGACTGCGTCGAGCTGATCCTGAACCTGTACCGTCTCTGCCTGGAAAAGGACTGCTACCTGGTGGAGATCAACCCGCTGGTAGTGACCAGGGCGGGGTGGCTCATGGCCATGGACGCCAAGATCAACTTTGACGACAACGCCATGTTCCGCCACCGGGAGTACCCCGACATGCTCGACTACTCCCAGCTCGACACACTGGAGATCAACGCCGGCAAGTACGACCTCTCCTACATCAAGCTGCAGGGAAATATCGGCTGTATGGTGAACGGCGCCGGTCTGGCCATGGCAACCCTGGACGTGCTCAAAGAGTTCGGGGGCGAACCCGCCAACTTCCTCGACGTGGGGGGTGGAGCAACCAGGGAAAAGGTGGCCGAGGCGTTCAAGATTATCCTCCAGGACTCTGACGTCAAAGGGGTCTTTGTCAATATTTTCGGCGGCATCATGCGTTGCGACGTAATCGCCCAGGGGATCATCGAGGCGGCCTCCGAGGTGCACTGTGCACTCCCCATCGTGGTGAGAATGGACGGCAGCAAGGTGGAAGAGGGAAAAAAGCTCCTTCTGGATTCGGGCCTGAACGTCCAGATCGGTGAAAACCTGGGGGACGGCGCTGCGCGGATTGTCCAGATGCTTGGCCAGAAATAAACTATCTAGTGTCCATCCGGAAACTCCGGATGTGACACTATTGGTTCCAATTCGGAAACGAGGGATTTTTCGTCCTGGCAAGGAAATCGAGGGATTGCGCGGAGGCGTACATCGGTACGCCGCACAAGCAAGCCTGAAGATTGACACCTCCAGGGCGGATAAGAACCGTTTCCGGATGGAAACTATCTAGGAAATGGAGAAGAACCATGTCTATTCTGTTAAACAAGGACTCCAAAATAGTCGTACAGGGGATCACCGGCAGGAGCGGTCTGTTCCACACCCAGCAGTGCCGGGATTACGGAAGCAAAATCGTGGCGGGGGTCACGCCGGGCAAGGGGGGGATTCACATTGAGGGAATTCCGGTCTTCAACACGGTAGATGAAGCGGTTCACTACACCAACGCCGATGTTTCCATGATCTTCGTCCCGCCGCCGGGAGCAGCGGACGCCATCCTCGAAGCCGCTGATGCCGGAATAGAGCTGGCAGTTTGCATCACCGAGGGAATCCCGGTGCGCGACATGGTCCTGGCCCGACGCGTTCTGGAAGGGAAGAAAATGCGCTTGGTCGGACCGAACTGCCCGGGCGTGATCACCCCGGGAGAGTGCAAAGTCGGCATAATGCCCGGTCATATTCACAAAAAGGGTAAAATCGGCGTGGTCTCCAGAAGCGGCACCCTTACCTACGAGGCGGTAAAACAGCTCACCGATGTGGGGCTTGGCCAGTCCACCTGCGTGGGAATCGGCGGCGACCCGATCATCGGTTTGAAATTTATCGACGTGCTGAAACTCTTCAACGAGGATCCACAGACCGAAGCGGTCTTTATGATCGGCGAGATCGGCGGTGGCGCAGAAGAAGAGGCAGCTTACTGGATAAAAGAAAACATGAAGAAGCCGGTAGCGGCCTTCATCGCCGGTGTCACCGCCCCGCCGGGCAAACGGATGGGACATGCCGGCGCCATCATCACCGGCGGCAAGGGAAAAGCGGAAGACAAAATCAAGACCCTCCAGGAATGCGGCGTTGCCGTTTCCACCAGCCCGACAAAAATGGGTGAAACGATGCAATCGGTGATGGGCAAAGGCAAGAGGGGAAAATCCAGCTGACCCCTCCCTTTCACCCTATTTTTGCAACGGCCTGAAGCAGTTCATCAAGGGTGATCCCTTGATGAACTGCCGAAGCAAAAGCCTCTTCACCTTCCCTTCGGTACAGGTCAAAACGGGGAGTACGTTCCCCGCCCGGTTCTGCAACTATTTTCACAATAATTATCCCCACCTGCGCCAGCTGGGGCTGGGAACAGGAATTGGGACAACCGGAAATGGCCCAAGTGAGCGATTCCCCCTGCGGCCCAAGGGCTTTAATTATTGCACGGCTAATGTCACGCGTGGGTCCTAGTCCCATCCTGCACTCGTGGCTCCCCGGACAGACGCGAAAATTCACCAGCGCCCCCGGCTCCGCTCCGTTTAGCCCCTTTTCAACGAGTGCGGCTTCGACCTTGCCGATATCGGCCCGTTCATCCAGAAGAAAAGCCACGTTTTGATCACAGGTCAAGACCATGAAGCCTCCGGCAAACTGCGCTGCAATGCCACACAAATCGCGCAGCCGACCCGCTTCAAGCTCACCTGCAAATACGTGCACTTCAAGCCTCTGCGGTCGACCCTTCTCAACCACAGGCGTGAGACACTTGTCGCAGCCGTCGATAAGCGGCAGTGTGGCGTCCCGGTCGACCTCTTCTCCAAGACGCCGAATGAACTCCTCCCTGCCGATTTCACGCAACAGGTGCTTGAGACGCTTGCCTGCCGGGGTATGACGCCTGTAAATCCGTATTATTCCTTCGAGGAGGGGAATAATGCGGGCCTCCGGGACGCGTTCTTCGAGAAGGAAGGCGGGCTGGGGTTCGCGACCGAGTCCACCCGCAACCCAGACATCATAGAGAGCCCCGTCTCCGTCATTCCCCGCATAAACCAGGCCCGCATCCTGAATCAGGTGCCGTGAGCCGTCGTATCCCGCTTCAACGCCGATCTTGAATTTCTTGGGGAGATCCTCAAAGTGGGGGTTGAGGGTGAAATGGTGGTGCAGCTTCCTCGCCAGCACCTGGACAGTCGGGAACTCGGCTGCAAAGGGGGTGCTGCAGACAATGCCTCGCACTGCCCCGCCGCATGCGCCACGCGTGGTGAGCCCGACAGCCGCCAGCATGCGCATGACCTCCGCGAGGTATTCGCCTTTCAGCCAGTGGAACTCGATGCTTGCCCGTGAGGTCAGGTGGATGCCGCCACCGGCAAACCGCTCTGCAATCTCACAGACCTTGAGCGCCTGTTCAGCAGAAAGCACCCCGCCCGGCACCTTGACCCGCAGCATAAAAGCCTCAGTCTGCCGTTGTTCGTACACACCTTCAAGCCTCAATTCCCGGATGTTTAACTTCATTGTTCACCTCTCAAAATAGCACTCAGCCCGGCTGCTTTGCATTTTGTGACGATTTCCTAAAAAATTATTCGAACAACACTACAGTTTATGATAAATAATCCGATACTTATCCCATAGCGATTCATTAAACACCACCAGAATAAGGAGGCAGTAATGCTGAAAAAACTCGTTCCGCTTTGCCTGCTGGCTTGTATAGCCCTTGCCGGCTGCAGTTCAGCAAACAAAATCACCAAGGATCTTCTCATCTCATCCGAACCGCCTGGTGCCACTGTCTTCCTGGACGGAGACAAAATCGGCGAAACGCCGCTGAAAGTCCAGACTTTTTTCACCTGGAACAAGGATGAACTCTACAACTCCCTTCTCAGAAGGGTGATCCAGGTTAAAAAGGATGGGTACGAATCCCAAGTGCGCGACCTGTATCCCATTGACATGCCCACCATCCAGTTTCTATTAAACCATGAAAATACGAAAGGTGATGCAAAATGATAAATATCCGATCACTCATAGTTCTGTCGCTGTTTCTTTTTCTCGCCGGTTGCGGCACCTACAGCTCTTTTACCGTCAAATCCGCCCCGAGCGGAGCGGATATCCTTGTTGACGGCACGGTCATGGGAAAAACTCCGGCCACCATCAAGGTGCCTTTTCCGGAAAACAATCAACTCGTAAGGGAAAAGAAGATCGTTTCCGTGAAGCTCAAGGGTTACAAAGAAGCAAAGGAAATCCTCTGCTATGAGGGAGATACCGGCAAGCTGCTCAACTTTGAACTTGTGGCTGAACCGGGAAGCGATGTCACAGCCCAGGTAACGGCGCCGCATGCGGAACTGGAGAAAAAAGCCGCCCTGGAAGCCGGCATCAAATAACAAACCGTAAATTATGCCGTGAAAAAAGGCCTTGGAAACATCCAAGGCCTTTTCTAATCCTGCTGCCCGCGAGGACAATGCAGTGTGGAAACGCTCGTTCGATCATCAGAAATATAGAAAAAACCCGTTAATAAAATAGACGATTCCGACAAGTCCCACCGCCACGCCGATCAGCCAGATATATTTCTTCTTCACCAGCGCGGCAACAGAAGAAAGAAGAATGGCTATCTGCAGGAATATTACCGCGATGCCAAAGGCCTGCACATGTTTCTGGGCATCATCGCGGATACCCTCGTACCCTTTCGCCGCCTTTTGTATTTCAGCCTTTTCCTCTTCATATTTAGCTATTTTCCTGGCGTACACGTCTATCTTTTTCCCATATTCCTCGGCTGCCGTTCGGGGGAGTTTTGTCCCGAGGGTTTTCAGCTCAAGCTCCAGCTTTTCTTTCTGCATCTCGTACAGATACCCCTTGATGCTCTTGGACTGAAAATATGCCCATTGGTCCGACGCCTGGGTCTGACTCATAACCGAGCGGGTAGAAAACCCACCACCTTTAAAGGTTGAGAGCGTGGCGCAAACCGCCAGGATAACAGTACTAAGGGCAAGATAATTCAGCCAGGACTCTTTCTTTTCTTCCGCCATCAATGCCTCCTTTGCTTAGCACGGGGTGGCTCCCGCTTCTCTAAAATAATCGGCTGTTTATTATAATGAAAATCGACCGGCTGGTAAATGTTTACATTGAACGAGGATAGAAATACATATTTCTTGTAGCAAACATCAATTCTCTCATTATTTGACTTTAGTCAATGACCGGTAGAGATGCCGGCATTAGCTTGTATTCAGCACCTCTGGTGTCAGGGCTAATAATATGCCCGTAATTGCCAGACCTGATTGATGTTTGGCAAACATTTGCTAATCTTACCAATGCTATTACTCCGGCAATTAAACATCACAATCCTGATGTAGGGGCACGGCGTGCCATGCCCCGATTGGGCGAGGCAAGCCTAGCCCCTACCGTTCATATGTTTAATAGCCGCAGTAATACCGAGCTAATGGGTGAAAAGCCATGCAAATAGCCGCTATTCCAGCGGATCGGGAATTTCCGCGAATGTAATTCCAATTTCAAATCAAGGATGAAATCAAGGCGGCGAGGAATGAGGCGACGAAGACGTACAGATAGTACGTTGAGGAGCCGAAGACGAGCCAACGAAGATAGCGCCTTGATTTGGAATTGGAATAACAGGTATCGAGACGTAGCCGGACAATCTATAGCAAAGAAAGGAGTAAAAACCGTATGTGGAAAAAGAACCTTGTCGTACTGGCGGCAATCGGAGGGGCAATGCTGGCC
This sequence comes from Geotalea uraniireducens Rf4, assembly GCF_000016745.1. Lineage (GTDB taxonomy): Bacteria > Desulfobacterota > Desulfuromonadia > Geobacterales > Geobacteraceae > Geotalea > Geotalea uraniireducens. The sequence goes on from NC_009483.1 coordinate 4,656,651, forward strand.
ATCGCCCTTCCAACGTCATCAACCGCTGCAAAAGCAAAACCGGCCGCCAAGACAAAGTGGGACGGCAAAACCTGTTACACCTGCCATGATGACATCAAGGCGCTCAAGGAAGGGACGAAGCATGCAAAACTGGGTTGTGACGTATGTCATGATGAACTGAAAAAGCACCTGGACAGTGGCGGCGAGGTGAAACCGGTAACCAGAATCGATCAGACCGTATGCGGCAAATGCCACAAGGATCAGTTTGAAAGCTTCTACAAGGTGGATTATGAGGGCCAGGCACGCAAGGAAAAAGGGGTTCCGACCGGACGGTCCCCCATGATGGACAAGCTGCTCGCACCCTATGGCTTCACATATGAGCACAATGAGCCGCGTGGCCACGCCTTCATGGTTACCGACCAGTTCGTCGTCGACCGCTTTGCCGGCGGCAGGTTCCAATACAAGAAACGCTGGTGGGACGTGGACGCTGTCGGAAAAACCTGGAATATCCTTGAAGACAAGGGACCGGATTTCAAGATGGGTGAAACCGCCAAAGCCGGCAACCCCACCTGCATCCAGTGTAAGACCTCCGACCATATCCTGAAGTGGAAGTTCCTTGGAGACAAAGATCCGCGGGCCAAGTGGGATAGGACCTCCGACATCATTGCCGTTGCCAAGGATACCAACAATATTATGGGGTGTATCCACTGCCACGACCCCCACGGCGCCCAGCCGCGTATCGTCAGGGATGAGTTGATAAACGAAATTGACAAGGGAGCAAAGATGTTCTCCGGAAAGGACGGCAAAACCGATCTGAAAGTAATCTCCTTCCGCGAGGGCTTTCGCAAGATCGGCGTCATGCAGAAAGTCGATTCACGCATGATGTGCGCCCAGTGTCATGTGGAATACGCATGCGGCAAAGGTTTCGAGTTCAACAGCGGCAAGGGCATCGGCTACGACGACCAGCGGACCAACCACATGCCCCTCAAGCAGGTAAATGATCTTTTGACGCACTACAAGAGGCTCAACTTCTACGACTTCAAGCATGCGGTCACCGGTGCACGGCTGGTAAAGCTACAGCACCCCGAGGCCGAAACCTACTCCGGCAGCGTTCATGATCGGAACGGCATAAAATGCGATGACTGTCACATGCCAAGAATGAAGGACAAAAGAGGAAAGCTCTTCACCTCCCACATGGTTATCAAGCCACGCAACCATGTAAAAGAAGCCTGTCTGCGCTGCCATCCCGATTCCACTGTCGAAAAGAAACTTTACCAGATCGATGCAATCCAAAACTACATCAAAGGGAAGATGCGCAAGTCAGAGTACTGGCTGGGACAGTTAATCGACACTTACGCCGAAGCAAAGCGTTTTGGCGTGGATGAAACGACACTGGCCAAAGCCAGGGAAAAGCACGAAGAAGCCCATGTGCTCTGGGAATGGTGGACCGCCGAGAACAGTGATGGATTCCACAATCCAGACCTGGCCCGCGATAGCCTGGCAGCCTCCATCACCGCATCCAAGGAAGCCGTAGCGCTTCTGAATAAGGCTATCGAGGAAAAAACCAAAAAACCGTAACAGTTGCTGCTTGCCCATCCGGAAAAGCCTCGCTCCCGTCAATCGGTGCGAGGCTTTTGTTTGTCACAACAGGTCACTTCCCGAGCTCCAGAATGGTAGCTAATTAGATTTTAATAATTATTTTTCATGGGCATTGCGATTTAGAGCGAATGATTTAAACTATTATTTCATAAACATTATCGGCCTTTATGCGCCTCGGAATAAACGGAAAGTGTATGAGTATACCACTAAGGGTGTTAATTGTTGAAGACTCTCCTGATGATGCTGAACTCCTCTTGCGGGAATTGCGGCACGGTGGATTCGATCCGTCTTTCCAGCGGGTCGATACTGCGGAGGGCATGATGTCAGCCCTTGAAGATCAGACGTGGGACATTGTCATTACAGACTACGTCATGCCGCACTTCAACGGCATGGCCGCCTTGAACTTGCTTCAGGAGAAGGGGCTCGACCTGCCGTGCATAATCGTCTCCGGTAAAATCGGCGAGGATGCAGCGGTGGAAGCCATGCGCGGCGGCGCCCACGATTATTTTGTCAAGGGGCAGCTGGCGCGCCTTATACCCGCCATCAAACGAGAGCTGGTCGAAGCAAGGATACGACAGGAGAGGAAGCGGGACGAAGAAATTCTGCGGCAGCAACTGGCAGCCATGGAAAGTTCACTGGACGGCATGGCGACCATCAACCGTAGCGGCGAATTCATCTATCTTAATCACGCCCATGCCGAAATCCATGGATACGACACCCCGGAGGAACTCATCGGCAAAACATGGAAGGGCCTCTATGAGGAAAGAGAGGTCAGGAGGTTTGAAAACGAGATATTGCCGATCCTATGCCTGAACGGCAAATGGCGGGGAGAGGCAACGGGAAAGAAGAGGAACGGGACTCCTTTCCCCGAGGAGATATCCCTTGCCCTCATAGAGGGAGGAGGGATTGCCTACATCGTCCGGGACATTTCCGAGAGGAAGGAGGCAGAAGAGAAGCTCCGGTACATGAGCACCCACGATGCACTCACCGGCCTCTACAATCGGGCCTATTTCGATGAAGAACTGGCGAGGCTGGAAAAGGGGCGACAGTTCCCGATCAGCATCGTGATGTCGGACGTGGACGGCTTGAAGGCGGTGAATGACAAGATGGGGCATGCACATGGAGATGCATTACTGAAACAGGCCGCCAAGGCGTTGAAGGAAGTCTTTCGGGCTGAAGATGTAGTAGCCAGGATTGGAGGCGACGAGTTTGCCGCGCTACTCCCCAGTACCGACGCTGCAGCCGTCAAGGAAATCATAAATCGGCTGAAAAAGAGCCTGGCCCACCACAACGAAGCCAGCTCTGCAAGCTCTGCCCCTCCCCTGAGCCTGTCAGTTGGAGTAGCCATTGCAGAGAACGGAGAAAAACTGATCGATACCTGGAGATTGGCGGATGCACGCATGTACCTTGACAAACGATCGAGAACCAGCAGAAGCACGACTAAAGGCCCGCAAGCAGAACCGCCACGGAAGACCAAGCCCTGATCCCTCGAAACTTGCAACACGACTTATTCCAATTTCAAATCAAGGATGAAATCAAGGCGGCGAGGACTGAGGCGACGAAGGCCCTCACCCGGCCTTTGGCCACCCTCTCCCAGAGGGAGAAGGTAAACAGTATCCTCTCTCTCTCTGGGAGAGAGATAGAGTGAGGGGTACGTTGAGGAGCCGAAGACGAGCCAACGAAGCGCCTTGATTTGGAATTGGTATTATAATCCGGCTACTATCTTCCAGCCACCGAATTCCTTCTTCAGCCGTAGCGTTTCTTTTCCTTCCAGCTTCAGAGTTTTTCCCCTGATAACGACCTTCAGTCCATAGGTCCCGGAAATATCGGCACTGTTCCCTTTTATGTCGATCGTAAACCCGTCGGAACGATAATCGATCTGGTCGAACAGGGCAAAGTTCGACTCCAATTCCTTCTTTTTAGCTGTAAAATCCTGGCCTTTATCCAGATAATCATGGGAAAGGAGGGTGAGATAGAGATTTATATCTTTGTTGCGAAGCGCCTGCTGACGCTGAAGGGCCACCGAATGGAGCGCCTGCCGATCTGCGCTCTGACCGTCACAACCGATCATAAGCATAAAGATCAAACATGAAAGAATGACTCGCATCAATAATACTTTTCCATGACCTGCTTTGCCTCTTCAATATATTTACTTGATGCGTACTGCTTGGCAAGAAGGTTGAACGTCTCCCGTCCCTTGACCTTATCCCCGGAGAGAAAATACGCCTTTCCAAGATAAAAGAGGGTTTCATCATGGAACTCAGACTTGGGATATTTCAGTAGTGCCTCTTCCAGACGCTTGGTTGCTGCAGCATACTTTTCAGTACGCAGGTAAAATCGCCCCACATATATCTCATACTCAATCTGCTTCATAATGCAGACATCGAGTTTGTCCTTCACCTCTGCGACATATTCGGATTTCGGATACTGTTTGAGAAATGCTTCGAAAAGGTTGACCGCGTTCTTGACGGGTGTCTGGTCGGTATCGATCCCTGATATCTGGTTGTAATTACAAAGCCCTAACCGGTACAAAGCATAGGCAGCCTTCTCGTGGTTCGGGTGGAGCTTGCGGAAATCCTCATAGGCAGCGGCTGCTTCTATGTAGCTCTGGTTATCAAAATGGGCATCGGCAATTTTCAAATCCACCAGGGTGCTCAGCTCCGGGGAGGAAAATGTCTCTTTTACCTTTTTCCACTGGGCAATGGCATCTTCGTAGTTATGGGAGGCGTAGAACTCCTCGCCTTCCTTGAAATAGGTATCCGCTGTCTTGACGACCGGAACGGTACCGGCACAGCCGGCGAGGAGAAGCAGCAGGAAAAGGTTAATGGCATGTTTGCTAAGTTTCTGAAAAGGCATTGTTTCCCCTGTAGCAGTTGGATTATTACAAGAAAATTAGTGGAAAAAGGGTGCATTGTCAATGCAAAGTTGCCGACCTGCACAGCAGCAGAAAATAAACGGGCGGAGCTCGCAAAAAAGGCGGGGATATCCCCGCCTCTCTGATTCCGCAGCTCATGGTGATCGTTTCGACTATCCCTTTCGCTTCCGCTTGTTCGGATCAAGCTCCTTCTTGCGCAGCCGGATCGACAGGGGGGTCACCTCGACCAGTTCGTCGTCGTCGATGAACTCAAGTGCCTGCTCCAGGGTTAGCAGGCGCGGCGGGGTAAGCTTGATGGCATCGTCGGAACCGGAGGCACGGACGTTGGTCAGCTTTTTCCCCTTGCAGGGATTGACATCCAGATCGTTGTCCTTGGCGTGCTGGCCGATGATCATGCCGCCATAAACCTCTACACCGGCGCCGATAAAGAGGGTCCCGCGCGGCTGCAAACCGTCCAGGGAGTAGGCAGTGGTTTCGCCATGCTCCATGGCCATCAGAACGCCGTTCTTGCGACCGGGGATATCGCCCTTGTAGGGTGCATATTCATGAAAAGTGTGGGTGACTACCGCGGTACCGCGGGTTTCGGTCAGGACTTCGCCGCGCAGGCCGATGAGTCCCCGTGCCGGGATTACGAACTCGAGCCGGATCGTCTCCCCCATGGGGTTCATGGCAACCATTTCCCCCTTGCGCGGTCCCATCTTCTCGATGATGGCCCCCTGATACTCGGACGGAACGTCTACGACCAGATACTCCATCGGCTCAAGTTTTTTCCCGTCTTCCTCGCGAATGATGACCTCCGGCTTTGAAACCGCCATCTCAAAACCTTCCCTGCGCATGTTCTCGATCAGGATCGAGAGGTGCAGCTCGCCGCGCCCTGAAACCTTGAAGGTATCGGGATTGGCCGTATCCTCTACGCGAAGCGACACATTGGTACGCAGCTCCCTGTCGAGTCGCTCACGGATATTGCGGGAGGTAACGAGCTTCCCTTCCCGGCCGGCAAAAGGAGAGTTGTTGACGATGAAGTTCATGGCGATGGTCGGTTCGTCGATGGAAACATAGGGAAGTCCGGTCGGGTTGTCGGCCGCGGCCAGGGTCTCGCCGATCCCCACTTCATCGAAACCGGCTACGGTAACGATGTCACCGGTGCAGGCTTCGGGAATATCCACCTGCTTCAGCCCCTCGTAGCCGAGAAGCTTTGAGATACGCCCCTTCACCACCTTGCCGTCGCGTTTGACGAGGGCGATGTTCTCACCGGCCGTGACCTTGCCGTTGAAGATCTTGCCGGTGGCGATCCTTCCTATGTAGTCGTTGTAATCGATGTTGGTGACAAGCAGCTGGAACGGGGCGTTCGGGTCGCCTGCCGGCGGCCGGACGTTAGACTCGATCACTGCAAAAAGCGGCTCCAGGCTGGTGGAGGCTGCATTCATGTCAAGCATGGCGTAACCGAGCTTGGCGCTCGTGTAAACGATGGCGAAGTCCAACTGCTCGTCGCTCGCATTAAGTTCGCAGAACAGGTCAAAAACCATATCCACAACCTCGGCGGGCCTGGCGCCGGGTCGGTCGACCTTGTTGATGACGACTATCGGCTTCAGCCCCAGGTCGAGAGATTTTTTCAGCACGAACCTGGTCTGCGGCATGGGGCCGTCGAGTGCGTCTACCAGCAAGAGCACCGAATCCACCATCTTCAGCACCCGCTCCACCTCGCCGCCGAAGTCCGCGTGGCCGGGGGTATCGACGATGTTGATCTTGTAACGACCGTGATGCACGGAAAGATTTTTCGAGAGAATGGTGATGCCGCGTTCTTTCTCCAGATCGTTTGAGTCCATCACCCGCTCGGTGATGGCTTCGTTTTCACGGAATACCCCGGCATGCTTGAGCATGGCATCGACCAGCGTGGTCTTGCCATGGTCAACGTGGGCAATTATGGCGATATTTCTGATTGATTCCTGCATATGCGAACAGCTCCTCTTTCCTGTCTGCGGCGGGAACCGCAGTTTATTTATTATGTGCTTGATAAAAGAAAAAGACGGGCTTTAAGCCCGCCTTTTGTAACAGCTATTTATGACAGCTTTCCTGACAAATTACAAGTTATTTTCTGATAATCCGTCTTTTCCCGCCCATGGCCGCCATCTGCTGCTTTTGTATGGTGCCGATGCTCTCCAGGTGGAACTGGAGCCACATTTCCCCATAAGCCTTCATCTTCATCTTTTTACCTTCGTTTAAAAGCTCCAGGTTCTGCTTGATCCGTTCATCACCCGGCAACTTTTTCAGCCCTCGCTCCAGGACCTCTTTCGCCTTTCCCGTATCACCGCAATCGTTGAGACAATAGGCATAAAGACTCCAGAGGAGCGACTCCTTCGGGCTCCCGACTACAGCCTTCTCAAAGGTGTCCTTCATCTTGTCCTTCTTGTTGCGCTTCATGTAGGTAACGGCAAGCATCCCCATAGTGACCCAGTTCTTGAAAAACCCCTTCTCCAGATAGGGGAAGGCGTTGGAAAAGTCTCGTTTAACGAAGTAAACCATGCCGATCGTGGAATTGATCTGACCCGTGACATATATCTGCCACTTGCCGTACTTGAAGGCACTCTTCAGGTCCCGGATACCCTTTTCAAAGCGTTGGGACTGGATGTCCTTCATTGCCGTACCCATCAACGCTTCCAGCTTCTTTGTAATAATGCGGGATATGAGGATGAACGAACCAAGAAAAACCGGCAGGGAGATGAGCAGCGCACCCCACCAGGGAAGGCCAACGGCCAGCTTCAGCAGCAGAAAAATGGCTATTGCCGTGCCAGCAGAAATAAGAAGATTGTACATCGAGGTCTATCCTTTCAATTCTCGTAATGTTAAACGGGTACGACATGCAGCATTTTCATCCGGCAACGACGGCACTTCACCGAGGCGAGCGTTCAGCCATTATCTTCGGCAGCATTCGTCATCACGCCCTTTTTCTCCACATACTTGGCAACGATTATCCGCTTGCCAGGCCGCAAGGCTACCCTGGTTTTGATGTTGTTCCAGAGGGAGAGGATTCTGGCTGAGACATTGAAACGCTTGGCAAGAGCCGCCAAGGTATCCCCCTTTTTAACCGTGTAGTACTTGTTGAACGATTTACTATCCGATCCGGCATGCGAAGGGCGCGGCGCACCTTTTTCAGACGGACCTTCCAGGGCGGCTATCTGCACGGGAACAATCAGCACCTTGCCCCGCAGCCGCTTCACCTTGCCGAGGCTGTTCAGTTCCGCCAACACCTGACTGGTTGTGCCGAAGCGCTTTGCCACAGATGCCAGCGTATCGCGTTTTTTAGCTCTGTAACGGGCATACTGGATCTTCTCCGTGTAACGCTTGTCCTCGGGGATCTTTGCATACTCCGCCTCGAACGCCGCCTTCTTTCCCCGGGGAATTTTCAACTGGTAGCCGGGATAATCGGGGGGAGTGCACCAGCGACGCAGCTCGGGATTCAGGTCCCGAACGGCCTGGTAAGGAATTTCACAGATTTTGGCCACCACTTCCAGGTCGGTCCTGGAGGGAATCGTCACCGTATCGAACTCCACGGGGGGGAGATAGGCGACGTCGGCAAAACCGTATTTAGCCGGTTCCTTGGCAATAATTGCCGCCGCCAGCAGTTTCGGCACATAATCCTTGGTCTCGCGCTTAAGGTATGCGCCTTTGGAAAGCTGCCAGAAATCCCTGCTGTTATACATGTTGATGGCACGCAGGATCTTGTTTTCCCCCGCATTGTAACCTGCGGCAGCCAGATACCAGTCGTTGTTGAACATGGCATAGAGCTCCTTGAGGTACAAAGCTGCGGCAACGGTAGATTTGAGGGGATCACGGCGCTCGTCGATCCACGAATCTATTCGCAGGGAATAACGCTTGCCGGTAGCGGACATGAACTGCCACGGCCCCACGGCACTTGCAACGGAATAGGCGTGGGGAGAAAAGCCGCTCTCGATCATGGCCAGATAAACGAGATCCTCGGGGAGCCCCTCTTTTTTCAGTACTTCCCGCATCATGGGGATAAAGCGTTCCGACCGGGAAAGCCACTTGGAAAAGGCTTTCCTGCCGCTGGTCTGGAAATAGTGGGTGAAATATTCTACCTTGCTGTTGAAGGTCAGGGGAATGTCGGACTCGGGGAGCTCCTCTTCCGGGAGCTTGAGATCGAAGTCCGTTTCTACCTGCTTGGCCAGGGCCTCTTCAAGTGAGAAAATTTCGGAAGGGGGAAGTTCAAGCGCCTGGAGCAGGTGTCCTTCGCTGGTGGAGGAGGCAAGCCGGCTGCGGGACTGTTCGGTTTTGCCGATAAGCTTTGCCGGATCAGAAAGGGAGAGATTTGCTTCATGCGCCATTGCCTCCTGCTGCAAAAACGGTTGATCCACAGCGAAGGCCGAAGGCGCCGGCAGAAGCATTACAAGCATTAGCAGTATTTTATTCATTGACAGACACCTTCCGCTGAACTTAAGCGGGAATATCAGTTTCATCCAAATTACTGATGAAAATCGAGGTTCTTTTTGATCCGGCAAGGGAGATGAAAGGAGTGCACAGAGGCAACATCATTACGCCACATATCAAGCCCGTAGGGACATGGCCAGGACAACAAAGAACCGTCTGCGGAGAAACCTGGCGAAGGCAAGCAAAACAGCCCCAGCCTGGATGGGTCAAAATAGCGGAATTTCACTGATTTGTCAATGTTAAAGGGATTTTTGCGGCGATGGAGTGTGAGTTAGAAAATAACGACTGAGCGGCAAATACGTGTACCGAAGATGTCGGCCGGATAAAAAACGACAAAAGTAAAGCCCCCTGTCAGGACTAACAGGGGGCCTCTTGGGAACGCCCGCCGCGTTGAACCGGCGGGCTAACTAGGGCAACCTTCTTTGCAGCGGGTTACCGGGCGAAGCATATAGATTGTGGTCCACATAAGTCAGTAGGTCTCCTTTCGCTGTAATTTTCCTTCCCTCGCAATATTTTCTGCGAGGATGTCTACATATTAATCCTCCCCCAAAGCGATGTCAACCCGCCGCACCATTAAATCAATTTATAGGAATATCTTGATTAATCTGGACAGTGCCCCATCTTTAACATCGAGCGCACCATCCGGACAGAGTTCGCGACAACAGAAACAGCGGATGCAGGCGTGGTAGTCGAAATGAAGCTTTCCATCCCTGATCTCAATGGCGTGGGGCGGGCAGGCGTCTCGGCAAATTCCGCACAATCGGCATTTTTCCGGCATGACGCATGGGCGGGAGGTGAGATAATGGCGGAGACGGTTCTTGAGAAAGGGGGGAAGGCCGAACTGCACATCGGAAATGTGAGGGAGACGGAAATCCGCCACACACGCTTCGTCAACAGACAATCCTGCCGTGCTGATTGTCGATCTGTCCGCCCCGTCAATGCCGAGCCGCGCAGCAACCTGCTCCACATAAAGCAATTTTTTCGGTATGCCTGCAATTTCCGCAGCAATGACGTCCACCGAAACCGCATTTGCGCCGGCGAGAAGGAGTCCGACCTGGCGGGGATCGCCGCTCCCCGGGCCATTCCCTTCCATGGCAATGACGGCATCGACAATGGTCAGGTCCGGTTTGCGGAGGAGATACAGTTCTACCAGCATCCGGGCGAACATTTCCCGATCCGCTCCCGCCTTCAGGTGCCAACCCGCCTTTGCATGTCCGACCACCGCACCGAACAGGTTTTTCACGGCGCAGGTCATGGTCATCATCTCGTGAGTCTTGAGTTTGGGGAGGTTGATGATTTTATCCGCCTCCAGATAAGGTCGGGCCAGCGCAAAGCGCTTGAAGGTGCCTGCCCCGGAAACCTCCACCGACTCGGCAAACTCCGTGAGCTCCGCGCCGGTTTCATTGATGACCGACAGCATCCCGGACCTTTCAGCCACCCGGTCAATGCCGCCAATACCGGGAGAATCCCCCACGAGCGCCACCCCGCCCGCCTCCTGCACCAGCTCGACGACCGCCCGCAGGACTTCGGGATGTGTGGTGACCGCTGCTTCCGGTGGCTTGGCAGAAAGCATGTTCGGTTTCAGAAGAACCCGCTCACCCGGCCCGACAAATGCACCCATGCCGCCAAGCGGCGCCAACAGGCGGATAATGCCGCTCTTTATTGCATCTCTTTCGTAGACATTCACTCTCTCGATGGCAACGAGGTGCATCTTCCCTCCCAAGCTGTCATGGCCGGCAAAACCATTGTAAAATCCGCGCTGATTGGTTAAAGTCATACCATGAAACAGGCAATAGAGCAATTCTGCCGCTACCTTTCCACTGAGCGGAATGTTTCACCACACACCCTGGGTGCCTATCGGAGCGACCTGGAGCAGTTCCTGGCGTTCATCGACCGGGAGCAGCGTCCCGGAGCCGACGTCAACAGCGTAACCCATTTGCTCATCAGACGGTACATGGCCCAGCTCCACAAAGACCACCAGAAGAGCTCCATCGGCAGGAAACTTGCGGCGATCCGCGCCTTTTTCCGATACCTGCTGCGCGAGGGACTGGCGGCAAAAAATCCGGCCGAGCTTGTCAGCACACCAAAAATGGAGAAAAAGGTTCCCTTCCACCTCAACATCGACGAGGTTACCGCTCTGGTGGAAGCGCCGCAAAGCGCCGACAGCTTGAGCCTGCGCAACCGTGCCATACTGGAGACCCTTTATTCGTGCGGCATCAGGGTCTCTGAGCTGACCGGACTCAATGTGGGAGACGTGGACATGGACGAGCGGCTCGCGCGGGTGCTGGGCAAGGGAAACAAGGAACGGATCGTGCCGGTGGGCACTTATGCCCGCAACGCATTGGCCGCCTACCTGGCCTCACGGAACAATCCCTCCATGGACGCCCCGCTGATCCTCAACGCCAGGGGGGGGCGGCTGACCAGTCGTAGCGTGGCCCGCATCATCGACAAGTACATCATAAAAATCGCCGCCATGAAGAAGGTCTCACCCCATACCCTGCGCCATACATTCGCCACCCATATGCTGGAAGGGGGAGCAGACCTGCGCGCCATCCAGGAACTCCTCGGCCACTCATCGCTCTCCACTACCCAGAAATACACCCATGTGAGCATCGATCGGCTTATGGAGGTCTACGACAAAGCCCACCCCAAAGCGCGGAGCTGACAACGATGATCCAGCAGCACCTTGCGACAAGCCCTTTACAACCACCGGCAAGGGGGATACAATCGGTTCCCCGGAGGTTGCACCCATGAAACTGACCCAGCACCTTGCAGTTACCGGTATTGCTGCCGCGGCCCGTTTCCCCTTTCGGAGCGGTGAGCAGATTCTCCTCTTTTCCGTCGGCAGTGTGCTCATCGACGTGGACCATTATTTTCTCTATATCCGGCGGACGGGGCGGTTTGATGTTAGGGGGATGTTCCGCTATTTCGAAGAACTTTGGAAGATAGAAAAGGATATCCCCTACGTCGGGCTCTGCCTGTTCCACACTTTTGATTTTTTCTTGGCCGTCGGCCTTCTCGCCTTCCATTATCCGGTCATGCTGTCGCTTCTCGCCGGGCTCCTCTTCCATTTCGTCGTTGACCTTTTCGACCTCGTTCGCAAAGGGGTACCCTTTATCCGTGCCTACTTTCTCCTGGAGCACCTCATCCGGCGGCGAGACAAGGGGTATCCTTATTACTGACCCCGCCAAGAAATTTCACGTTTTGCAGTCGATTTATCATCACCGCAGGGTTTACCGACCTGATAATTCGAAGGAGTAGGCATGAAAATCTGGATTGATGCCGACGCATGCCCAAGGGTTATCAAGGAGATGGTGTTCCGGGCGTCGGAGCGTCTTCAGGTGCCGGTCTGCCTGGTTGCCAACAAGGATCTGTCCAAGGCCCATTCGCGGTTGATAACCTCCATCCTGGTTGCCGATGGGTTTGACATAGCTGACGACTATATTGCCGAGCACGCGGCACCGGAGGACTTGGTAATTACCGCCGACATCCCCCTGGCCGCTCGGATTGTTGCCAACGGCGGAGTCGCCCTCGACCCGCGGGGCGAACTTTACACCGAGGAGAATGTGGGAGAGCGACTCTCCATCCGCGACCTGATGCAGGAACTACGGTCGGCCGGGCTCGTCCAGGGTGGCCCAGCCCAGTTCGGCCTCACCGACCGGAAGCGGTTTGCCTCTGCCCTGGACCGCACGCTGACCCGCATGGTAAAACGGAAACGATAATTTCTGCCCCGGCAAGAACTCCGGGGTCTCTGTACCGACACACAACTCAGATCAGGGCCACTACAAATACAAGGAGTATCGTTTCCCATGGCTCTCCCCGCAACTATTTACCGCGCCACAATCCAGCTTTCCGATGTGGATCGCAATCTTTACGAGACATTGCAGGCAACCGTCGCCCAACACCCGTCAGAAACCGAGGAGCGCCTGGTGGCGCGCCTTCTGGCCTATGCCCTCAGCTATGCGCCGGATCTGGCCTTCACCAAGGGAGTAAGCGCCGCTGACGAGCCGGACCTTTGGGTCAAGGGACCTGACGGTCGGGTGACTACCTGGATCGAAGTCGGCCTGCCCGATCCGGAGCGGTTGGCAAAGGCAAGCCGTCATGTGGGGAGGGTAATCCTTTTCGCCTCCGGTCATGCCCTGCCCCGCTGGGAGGAGCAGCATCTGGCAAAACTTCGCGGCATCTCCAACCTCACTATCCTCGGCATCGACCAGACTTTTCTCACCAGGTTGGTCGGCCGACTGCAGCGTTCCATCGCCTGGGATCTCACCATCACAGAAGGCGCCATCTACCTCACGGTCGGCGGCGAAACCCTGGAGACGACCCTGGCAAATATAAAGTTAGCAGAAAAATGACATCCGCTACCCAACCTTGCGGCAACGGGTCCGAGTCACAGGCAAGCGGTTGGCATAAAACGCCGGTTCGTGACAGGAAAGGAATTGCTGCTACTATTAATATCAGGACACTCGTAGGGGAGGGAGGGATGGAGATGACCTGGGAATACAAGATTGTCTATAGCAGCATGGAACTTGCGGATGAAGAGGAATATGAACAGCGTCTCCACGATAGTGTACGGATGCTCAACAATCTAGGCAGCGAAGGGTGGGAGCTGATCAGCTTTTTGCCGCACCGCACTGCCGCCAAGCAGACCAAGTACCATGCCGTGCTGAAGCGCCGGAACAGCTAAAAGGCGGCGCAGACATGGCAAGTCACAACCGCCAGGGAGCGTAAAATGAAAAAAGAGATAGAAGAGTTTCTCAAGGCAGGGGCTTTCGGCGTTGTCGGCGCATCCGCAGATCGCTCAAAGTATGGCAACCGGGTTTTGCGCTGTTACCAGCAGCACGGCCTTAAGGCCATCCCGGTGAACCCGAAGACAAAGGAGATCGAAGGTGCGGCATGCGTCGCCTCGGTCCCCGACCTGCCAGACGAAGTGACAAGCATCTCGGTCATCACCCCGCCGACGATTACCGAGCAGGTAGTTGAGCAAGCAGCTCAGAAAGGGATTAAAAATATCTGGATGCAGCCGGGAGCGGAGAGTCCGCGGGCGGTAAACTTTTGCCGCGAGCACGGCATCAACGTCATCGCTGACGGAAGCTGCATACTCGTGGTTCTCGGTTACAGGGACCACTGAAGACCGGCAGCGACGGCGACTTGATCATAGCGTGAAATTAGCCATCTCATTTTGCAATGACTCGGTGTTGGCGCCCAGCTTGGATACGCCATTATCCACCACCCGCGTTTCCTGCCGGACTGTCGAGGTCGAGCGCTGGATGCTCTCCACCACCGTCTGGATGCGCAGGCTGCCATTGGTCTGATCCACACACGCCTCCCGAATGCGGCTGCTCGATTCCGACACGTGCAGCGTCATGCGACTGATCGATTCACCGACCGTTGCCTGCTCCTTCATGGACCGCATCACCATAGACGAAAATTCCCGCACCCGGCCGACCTCGGTATGGATCAATTCGCTCCCCTTGCGCTGTTGACGCGTAGTGTCGGCAATGCTGTTTGCCATCGTGGCAACCTGCTCCATGGCAGTGCGAATCAGCTCGCTGCCCTTTGCCTGTTCCCGTGTGGCACGTGCGATTTCTGCCATTTGTACGGCCGTCCGATCAACACCTTCCACAATTTTACCCAGGGTATTTCCCGCTTGCAAAGAGAGTTGCTCACCAGTTTTGATGCTTTCTTCGGCGGCGGCTATGGCACTCACAGCGCGGCTTGTTTCGCTCTGGACACCGGTAATCGCCTCAGCAATCTCACGGGTTGAGCGGGTAGTCCGCTCCGCAAGCTGTTTAATCTCGGCAGCAACGACTCCGAACCCCTTACCGTGCGCCCCTGTCTGTGCGGCAATGATGGAAGCATTGAGAGCAAGGAGGTTGGTCTGTCGGGCAATCTCGTCAATAACGGTGATGATTGATCCGATGCTCTGCGCCTTCTGCGAAAGAGAGCCGATCGCCTCAGCAGCTACCCGGGACGCGTGCGTAATGCCGTCAATCCCGACAATGGTTTCGTCGACCGCTTTTTTGCCGGTCTCGGCATCACAGCGCACCGCGTCCGAGATTGCAGCGCTCTCCTTGGCATATGCCTCGATCTGCCGGATCGAAGTATCAAACTCAAGTACCGACGATGCCGTGCTGGTTGAAGTGTCGGTAAGGGCCTGGACACCGGCATCAATCTGCTTGATGGATTCGGTCATCTGAATAATGGAAACGCTGATTCCGTCAACGGAAGTCGCCAGGTTTTCCATGTTCCGGGCCACCGTCTCGATGCTTTCAGCGAGTTCCAAAACGGATGAGGAACTTTCAGATGCCGAGGTGTTGAGACCGTCTACACCGTAAGCCACCTTGCCGACCAGCTGGTGAATCTCTCGGGAGGCAACTGTGGTTTCCGCCACGTCTGCCGCCTGCTGCTCGGCCGACAGGATCATGGTACGCGAGGCCTGGGCGATCTCTGTAGAGATTGTACCGAGTTCACGGACAGTGTTGGTAATTCTGCCGATCATCGACCTCAAATCTGCGACCATGGCATTGAGCGAGTTTCCGAGATCGCCGATTTCATCGGCGCGGGTAATGTCAAGTGTCCTTGTCAGGTCCCCCGATGCCACGGCCGCTGCAAAGGAGCATCCCTGGTCGATGGAACGCTTGATCCCCCGGCCGACTGACCAGGCAAGAACGACAAGGGCAAGGGAAAAGAAGAGCGATGCTGCGAGGATGAATTGACGGAGCGTTTCAAGTTTTTCTTTGAAGGCATCGATGTACAAGCCGCTGCCGACAATCCAGCCCCACGGTTTGTATAGTTTCACATAGGAAATCTTCGGCGCCGGCTGCGTCTCGCCAGGCTTTGGCCACATATAGGCGACAAAGCCCTCCCCTTTGACTTCGCATTCTTTTATGAACTCCTTGAAGAGATGCTTGCCGTTGGGGTCCTTGTAGTCTGCCAAGTCCATGCCATCAAGTTCCGGCTTGGTAGGATGCATTACCATGCGCGGGACAAGGTCATTGATCCAGAAATATTCCGTCCCCCCGTAACGCAGCTGCTTGATTTTACCCATGACCTCCTTCTGGGCTTCTTCAAGGGAGATACGCCCCTCCTCCACTGCCAGCGCCCCTTGGGCGATCTGTTGATAGGCAATCTCAACCACGTTGCGGACTTTCAGCTTCTCCTGTTCCATCAACCATGCCTCAATCTTCGGCAAGATTATCAGTTCAGTCCCCAAGACGATCAGAATGAGACTGATAAGTGGAATCATCATGATTTTCCAGAGAATAGACCAATTTCTGTAGCTTTTAAATCGCACGTATATCCTTTTTCAAAACAATTGACTGCTGTATTTATTATCTGATAATGACAAGATAGGACTGCTGAATTGATGAATAGGCAGACATATAGCACAGTTTTATAACAATGTTTACAAAAATACGGTGTACAAATTCTAAGGATTTCACACATTAGCTAAAACTTCATTGGCCCATGAATATGTTGTACGTTGATTCAACCACTTGACATTGCCAGCAGAACCAATATAATTAGTTAACATTAATAATGCGGATGAAAATTTTAACGCGTCAGGAGAACGAACATAATGGAAAAAGGCACTGTGAAATGGTTTAACGAAAGTAAGGGGTTTGGATTTATTGCAAGAGAAAACGGTGAGGATGTATTCGTCCATTTCTCAGCCATCACGGGTGAAGGATTTAAAACCCTTGCCGAAGGCGATACGGTAACGTTCGATGTGGTCAAGGGCCCGAAGGGCCTTCAGGCAGCCAACGTAAAGAAAGTATAAAAAGGGACGGAAGGGGATATAGATAGTATCCCGCATGGGATAAAGGAAAAATCCGGCCTGTGGCCAAAGATATTTAATTTCTCATCCGGGGTTTCCGGATGGAAACTATTTAGATTCCTGATGGATTCCCTATTCTAGCGCCATACACCGGGGTTACGCCCTGTTCTTGCATGTCACTACATTTTTCCTTTATGCAAACGCCTGAGGAGAAATCAATAACATGCAATCCGGGCTGTGCCTCGCCCTCGGAATGCTGTGCAGACAAAAAAAAGCCCCGGATTTCTCCGGGGCTTTTCGTGTCGAATCGAGTTTTGTAATTAAACTCTGGTTACGTTGGCTGCCTGAAGGCCCTTCGGACCATTGGTCACATCGAACGTTACCCTATCACCTTCAGCAAGGGATTTAAAGCCGTCGCCCGTGATAGCGGAGAAATGGACAAATACGTCTTCGCCATTTTCCTGCTCAAGAAAACCAAACCCCTTGCTGTCATTAAACCATTTCACTGTTCCGTTTGCCATTTGCTTACTTCTCCTAATACTTCTTGTTAATTTTATCCGGGAAAATCCGCGGACGTTAAAAGACCGTAACAGCTTTGCTTAAACATTGTCAAGCTATTTAATCTGTTACATTATTTATTTCGCAGTTTGATGCTTTCTTCCGTCAGTTCTATAAAACCATCCTTATAGAGGCTGCCTATTGCTTTTTTAAAGGTCTTTTTGCTCATCTTAAGGACTTCGCCGATCAACACCGGTGAGCTTTTATCACTGAGCGGGAGAAATCCGCCGGATGCCTCCAGGGTTTTCATGATCCGCTCCTTGCTCCCGTCTATCCCCGAGTAACCGCTCCTTCTCAGGGTTACGTCGATCTTTTTATCTTCCCGGATTTTGTTGACATACCCCTTGAGCCGGGTACCCGGCACCGGCTTGCCATAAAGCTCATTTCTAAACAAAAGCCCAGCGTAGAGGCCGTTGATGATGACTTTTGCTCCGAGGTCTGTGAATTCGTAGATCATCAGGTCCACCTCTTCGCCGAATTTCAACGGAATTAATTCCGCTTCGAGAAATTTGCCAATCTTTGCCGAAGCTGCAATCCGCTCTGATCTATCCAGATATAACCTGACGAGGTATTTCTCCCGTTTTTTCATCGGCACCGGCTGTTCGCTGAACGGCACGAAAAGGTCTTTTTCCAGCCCCCAATCCAGAAAGGCGCCAATCGGGCTGTTATCCTTGACCTCCAGAACGGCAAAGTCGCCGACCTGGGCTTTCGGGATTTGTGACGTGGCGATCAGCCTGTCGTCGGAATCCAGGTAGATAAACACTTTGACAACGTCGCCCGGCTTCAATCCGTCAGGAGCGTATTTCTGCGGCAAAAGAATTTCACCCGCTTCCGAAGCGAGATACGCGCCAAAGGAGGATATTTTTTTCACTTCCAGTTGATTATACTTTCCGATTTCAAGCATTCAGTTTTCATTCCCCGTTATTACTTTTCACATTCACACGACTTCTTCATTAATGCACAGATTATAGCATTTGCCTGGCTGGTTGTAGAGTTCTTTCTTGCATCTCCCCCCGGATCACATAACAAAAAAAGCCTGCAAGGCAGGCTTCAGGCAGGGACTCTCGTTTGTGCAGAGGACTCCCGTTGAAAAGCGACTTCATATTAACCGCCGCAACTGCATGATTTGGCGTTGCACGAAGTGCGACACCCTCCCGGCGCCTGCAAGTCGGCGCCATGCTCCAGGAAGCAGTCCAGTGAGGAACGGTCGACGTACCATTCATCATCAGTCATGGCCCCCGTGAGTGCATTCTGCTTGAGCAACATGAGCACCTTCAGATGGGTAGTTTTCAGTTCCTTTGCCGCCTCAAACAGCGACAGACGTTCGTTAGTCTTCATCTTATCCTCCTTAGCCGGCATGCACCAATCCCGCTTCGTCTCTTTCTCAACCGCTAAACATCTTCTTCATTGTACGTGCCAAGATGGAGCGTGAAGCGCCAATGCCGGTTTCATGCAGTTTCGAGGAACCCTGCATCGGCAAGGGCAGATAACTATGGCTGAATGTGCAAGAAAATCGGGCATGGGTGCGGCGGTTTGCGGCAGCCAAGGGTCTTATTGGCGGGGACAAATCCGGACAATTGTGCTATAGGTTCCACGTTGGAGGAGTCCATGATGGTTCATGTCCGGAAAGATGAAAAGGAAGTTGCCTGCCAGCAGATATTGCAGCAGGATTCTTCGGTATATTCCATACAGTGGATGGTCATCCCGGATCGATATGCAGAAGGGTTGACTGCAATTTACCTTCTCGACCGTTACCTGACCCATGTCAGGGAATACACCCTCGCCCTGATCAGGCCGATCAAGGTTGAAGGCGGCATTGAATTTCGCCTCTTCACAACGGCGCTGAGCATCCTCAGTTTTTCCCCGCCGGAATTTCATTTCTCGGAAGGCTCGTTTGCCGTAGATCTCTGCATTTCGGGAGGCGTTCTCGTCCAGGCAGGCGAATGCGACCGGGGCAGGTTCTCCCTGATGGCCGAGCAGGTTGCCGATGGAACGCGGATAACCCTGCAACTCTCCGACTATTGCCCGATCCTCTTGGGAAGCAGCAAACCCTCACCATTAAGAAAGCTTCTCTATAGATTGACCCAGGCTTACATCCACAAGATCGCAACCGTCAAATACCTCGCCCTCCTCTACCGGGATCTGTCCGGCAAGGATATCTGTGTACGATTGAAAAAGGTGACCGTCCGTGAAGGTGAGGAAACCTGACCCGCAATATACGCTCAAAATTCAAGCAGACGACAGCACCAACGAACTCCCAGCTAAGCAAATCATAATCATAAAAATATTGACATTCATCGATAGAGGCATTATTTATGGGCGGCCTATTTGATGCAAATATACAGATAATCAGGGCGGGTGTTCAATTGGAAGGTTTGCCTGTTTCGGCGTGGAATGGGAAGATCTTCCATCATCATGAGGCGGGCGGGCAATGACACCAGAACAAGCAAAATCTTTTGCAACAGATTGGATCGAATCGTGGAATAGCGGCAATCTGGATGCAATTCTCTCCCATTATGACGAAGACGTCGAATGGTCTTCAACTTGCGCCTCCACGCACAATGGTCTCGAAACATTGCGTGGAAAGAAACAGGTTCGGGCTTACTGGGAAAAAGACCTTGGGGAAATGTCCAACCTCCGACTTGAACTGGTAGAGGTGGTAACCGGCGATTCGAGCGTTACCATCTGTTACCGGGCGCCAGAGGATAAATTTGTCGCGGACGTCCTTTTTTTCAATGAAAACGGTAAAGTTCTGAAAGCCGTTACCATGTCACACGAAACCCCGTAGAACGCCACATCTTATAACCTGCACCACCCTCCCCAAACTGTAAAAGCCTCATCTACGCTGTTTTACACTTGCAGATCCGCACTGGATTTGGAGAGATAATACCCGTAATCCCCCTCGTAGACCCGCATCTCGCCGTGATCGATCTCGAATACCCGGTCCACCAGCATGCGGAGAAAATGACGGTCATGGCTGACCAATATGACCGTGCCGGCAAAGTTCTTCAACGCATCGAGAAGGATTTCCCGCGATTTGATATCCAGATGGTTGGTCGGCTCGTCGAGGACGAGAAAATTGACCGGCCGCGCCAAGAGCGTTGCCAGCACGACGCGGCTTTTTTCGCCCCCGGAAAGGTTCTCGATCTTTTTGTCCACGGCATCCCCCTGAAAGAGGAAGGCCCCGAGCAGGTTCCTGATGACGCCGATGTTGGCAAGCGGCATCGCCTCCTGCACCGTCTCGAAGACCGTTTTCTTCGGTTCGAGAACCTCCATGGCGTGCTGGCTGAAGTAACCCAGTTCCACATTGGCCCCCAGAGTAACGCTGCCGGTGGTGGATGCGGTCTGCCCTGCGAGAACCTTGAGAAAGGTCGATTTCCCCGCGCCATTCACTCCGACAACGGCAATCTTGTTCTGCCGACGGACAATGCCGGAAACACCGCTGAAGACCGAGGTTCCATGCCCATCGGTTGCCGGCCAGTATTTGCCAAGGCTATCCATTACGACCACGTCATCGCCGCTACGGGGCGGCTGGTTAAACTCGAAACGTACGGTCCGCTCCTCGGGGGGTATTTCGATCCGGTCGATCTTGTCCAGCTTCTTTACCCGGGACTGGACCTGTGCCGCATGGGAAGCGCGGGCTGCGAACCGGGCGATAAACTCCTCCTCCTTGGCAAGCATGTCCTGCTGGCGTTTGTGGCTGGCAAGGAGCTGCTCATGGCGAATATCACGCTCCCGCTCGTAAAAGTCATAGTTGCCGCCGTAGGTGGTGACCGTCTTGTTGGCCACCTCGACGATACGGGTGACAATGCGGTTCATGAAATCGCGGTCATGGCTCGTCATCAGCAACGCCCCCTTGAACTCGGTCGCCAGCCACTCCTCCAGCCAGATGATCGACTCCACATCCAGGTGGTTGGTCGGTTCGTCGAGGAGAAGTACGTCCGGTTTCAGGGTCAGGATCTTTGCCAGGGCAATGCGCATTTTCCAGCCGCCGCTGAAGGACTCCACCGGATTGTTAAACCGGTCCGGCCCGATACCGAGGCCGGTCAGTACCGCCTGGGCGCGGGAGTCCAGGTCGTATCCGCCCTTGTGCTCGAACTCCTCCATGGCTGCACCGTAGCGCTCAAGAAGGTCTGCCATTTCGTCGTCGGACATGGGCCGACACATGGCCTCCTCCATCAACTTAAGGTCAGCTGCAAGCCGGACCGTATCCCCTGCACCGGCCATCACCTCTTCCAGTGCCGAGCGCCCCGACATATACCCTACATCCTGGGAAAAGTAGCCGATGGTGGTCCTTTTGGCGAGGGTGATCTCCCCTGCGTCAACCTCCTCCTCGCCGGTAATAATGCGAAAAACCGAGGTCTTGCCGGCGCCGTTGGGACCCACCAGCCCGGTCCGCGTACCGGGAAGTATCTGAAAACTCGCATCGCGAAAAAGAAGCTGCGAGCCGTGCTGCTTGGTAATGTTCGACAGGTGAATCATCCGGGGATCTCCATGCGTTGAATAGTATATTGATTTTGTTAGCACGCCGGTTGGCCGGGTGACAACTTAAATTTTCCCAAGGAAAGATGGGCATAAAAAAAGTCTGCAATTGCAGACTTTTTTCATCAAGAAGAACAACTTTACAGAGGCGCTGAGCAAAAATGCAGAGTTTCCTATGTTACGGCTTTTGTCCCTTTTCGTTCACAAGCTTTAAAATTGCATCCGTTACGTCCTGCACATCCACCCCGCTGCCGAGATAGAGGATATCCTTCTTTACGCAGATGGCCGTGTAACCGTTGGCCTTGCCGTAAGCAACAGCGGCTTGCTCGATATCCTGGTAGAGCTTGCGGGAAATCTCCTCCTGAAAGGCCTGCATCTCATTTTCCGCTTTCTGGACAAACTTCTGGTATTCCTCGACCTTCTTCTCAAAATCCTTGGCCTTGGCCGCCCGCTGTTCTGGGGTTAAGGTCGCCAGCTTTGCCTGGATCGCGGCCTTCTTTTTTTCCAGCTGCTTCTGTTTGGCCGCGATCTGGCTTTTATATTTATCGGATTTTTCCTCGAACCGGGCTTTGGCCGCCTTACCCTGGACCGATTCGCTGCCCAGCTTGAGCATATCCGCATAGCCGAACTTTATGGTCCGTTCTGCCTTGCCCGGTTCAACGCCTTTCACTGCAGGGCTTGTCAAGGCCGGTAAAGCCGGTTGCACAACTGTTTCGACTTTCGGTTCAGGAACGGGCTTGGTTTCCTCTGCGCCAGCCAAGATTGGCAAGGTAGCAAGAAGGACGGCGACAAAGATTTTCCTCAATGGTTTATACATTCCAGTACCTCATTCCGGCAGGCTTCACCCGACCGTTGATTTGTCTCAGCGCGAAAAGGATAGCGCGTTTTCACCCATTAGGCAAACAAAGAACGCACCGACCTCGCACACACACCCTTTTACAGCCCTATCACGATTTGTCCATTAATAGAATATGCAGGACATTCTCCTCATGTTTGCCGACAAAACTGCCGATAAGAGTTATACCCTCGACAGAAGGGATAAGTTTCTTCGAATTGCATTCGAACAGGGGTTGGCCATGCATGAAACCATATTGTTTGTCGATGACGAGAAAGTTTACCTTGATTACACCAGAAGCCTCTTCGAGAACAAGGGACTGACCATCTTAACTGCCAACTCTGCCTTGGAAGCGCTGGATGTTATCAACCAGAACATAATATGCGTGATTGTGGCCGACAACCAGATGCCCGGCATGTGTGGCCTGGAGCTCCTTACAAAGATCAAGGAAATTTCCCCGCACACCGTAAAGATCATGATGACTGGCAGCGCAGACCTTGCCACTGCGCTTTCCGCCATTAATAACGGCGAGGTTTTCCGCTTTGTCGTCAAACCCTGGAAGAATTCGGAGATGATTAGGGCAGTAAAAGATGGGATACGCAGATTCCGCATTCTGCAATCCATAAAGAGAGAGGATGAATTTGTCCTGCACTCACTAGCTCAAACCATCGAACTGAAAGATGCCTCTACCAAAGGGCACTGCGACCGGGTTGCCACATTGGCGCTGCAAATCGCCAAGGATTTGGGGATCGGAGAGACCATACAGGAGGAAATTAAATTCGGCAGCTGGCTCCATGACTGCGGCAAGATCGGTGTGCCTGAGGCGATTCTCAATGCCAACCGTAAACTGACTGACGAGGAGTTCGAGCTGATAAAGAAGCACTCGGCTTGGGGGTGCAGCGTGGTACGCAAGGCAAATCTTTCCATAACGGTGCAGAATATCGTTCTCTATCACCACGAACGCTACGACGGCAAGGGATACCCCTCCGGCCTCCATGGCGACAACATTCCCCTGGAAGCCCGGATCGTTGCCGTTGCGGATGTTTACGATGCACTCTCTGTGGACAGACCTTATCGCAAAAAATTATCCCGGGAAAACATCATGGAAACCATGGTAGAAATGCGGGGGACCAACCTCGATCCCGAGATTGTAGATGCACTGTTTGCAATCCTCAAGGTTGATTTTCAGGACTAAACTAAAGCGATCAAATCGGCACATCCTGCCGACGTCCGCAGAAATTCCGCCAAAGCCTTGTCCATCTGGCTGATATGGTTCCTGAGCCAATCGAATACCGTTTTGTTGATCTGCATCATCAAAATCAGGGTCGCCACTTCCCCGGCAAGAAAAGAATTCACGTTAAAGCAGAATCTCCAAAATATCAGAGCAGTCCATCGATAGCCTCAAAATCGATAACGGACTCCGCCAGGGAGGTGATAAGGGAAAGCTTCTCTTCGTCTTGCGCCGAGATCTTCGACACATGATCCGAAAGTCGCGTAAAGGCATCGGCGGTTCTCTCCTCGGTACGGATATAGGGTATCCGGCTGTCGTCAAGGATTTTCTGACTGATGGCAGATATGGGCGCATAGCCGGGGATGACAAGCCCAGCAAGCTTCTGCCGAAAGTCTGGAATCTGATACAGGGAGGAAGCCGTGACGATCAGTTCGTCCCGGGAACTGGTGGTGATGAGGAGGGTCGATTCCAGCAGGCCGTCGATTACCCGCTGGGAGGAGGCGGCCCCGAGCTGCACATGGTGGACGATGCGTCCTTTTTCCCCGGCATCGCCATGGAGGGGAAGTCCGAACAGCCGGGAGATGCTTTGGAGGGTCGGGTTGGCAAGGACGGGGGAATAGTCGAATGCCCCGGCAACGCTTAGCTCCCGCCCACTGAAAGCACGCTGCAGGTAATCCAGTGAGCAGGTGCGCTTTTCCGCAAGCAGCTTGTTGACCAGTATTTGCCGGACGTCAACGCCGTCCTGCTTATACAAGGCAAGATTCAGTTGCACGGAATCTATCACGTTTCCAATGCCGCCGCCGGTTACCATCACTACCGGCGCATTGAGCAGTTTCGCAACCCGGGCGTTGTTCAGGCCGATGACCGAGCCAACCCCGCCATGTCCTGCCCCTTCGATGATAAGGAAATCGTTCTTTTTTTCCAACTCCGCACAGGAACGGGCGATGGCATCTTCGTGGTAGCAGGACGGTATTTCACCGTCCAGAAATCTCTTGGTGGAGCCCTTCCCCAGCACCACCGGCGACATGAAGGCGGCATCGTCCTCAAGGCCGTAGATTTTAGCCATGAGCGCCGCATCCTTGTCCATGGTAATGCCGTTGAATTCGGTGCATTTAGGGCCGATCGGCTTGATGAAGCCGACCCGTCCATATTTTTTTCTGGCCAGATGCATCAGCGAAACGCTGATGGTGGTTTTCCCGCAATGCTGGCCCGTCGCCGCAATAAAGATTTTCTTGCACATCCCTGAATCCCCTGTCGCACCCGTTGACTGTAAAAATCTCCTCGTGTATGTAAATATAGTGGGATGCATACACAGGGTACAAGGACGTATACGGAATGTGCAGTATACGTTTTCAGGACAGGGGAAATTCGCCGGGCTTTCGGCGCCAGATAAGAGTTACGCTGGTAAGATTTGAGCCGACTCCGACCTGAGCGACGAAAAAAAAGCCCCATGGAAATTCCATGGGGCTTTTGCATTACATCGCGTTATCACTCGATACTTGTTACTCGCAAAGGTCGACCTTTACATCCCAGTTCTTGATCTTCATGGTGCCGTTGCGCTCCAGGTTGAGGTGCATCTTGAAGGCGCGGTCCCACAGTTGCGGTTCGTGGCCAACCTTTCTCCTGAGGCAGTCCGCGGAGGCAATTTCCAGGTACTCGGAAAGGATCGGCTTGTAATCCGGGTGGGCGCACTTTTCGATGATCCGCTTGGCGCGCTCCTTCGGTGCCATCCCGCGCAGGTCGGCCAGACCCTGCTCGGTAACGACGCAGTCAAGGTCGTGCTCAGTGTGGTCGATGTGAGAGCAATGCGGCACCACGCAAGAAATGCCGTTCGGATCGGTCTTGGAGGGACGTGACGACGGCGTGTGCATAATCTTCAGGAAGCCGTTGCGCAGGAAGTCGCCGGAACCGCCAAGGCCGTTGATCATCCTTGTGCCACCGACCAGGGTCGAATTGGCGTGGGCATAGATGTCGATTTCAACCGGGGTATTCATGGCGATACAACCCAGACGACGGATCGGCTCCGGCGCGTTGGAGATGGATAGCGGCCGCAGGGTAATCTTGTCGAAGTACTTGTCCATGTTCTCGAAAAAGCGCGGGAAGCCCGGCGACGCGGAGAGGGAGAGCGAACAGGAAGAGGCGTGGTCCAGCTTGCCCGAGTCGAACAGGTCGAGCATGGTATCCTGGAGCACCTCGGTGTAGACGGTCAGATTTGAGAAGGGCCCCTTGGCCAGGCCGCCGATGACGGCGTTGGCGATTGAGCCGACCCCAGACTGGAGCGGCAGCAGGTTCTTCGGCAGACGGCCCGCCTTCACTTCGTGGGTGAAGAACTCGATGACGTGGCCGGCGATCGCTTCCGAGGTGTCGTCCTGCTCGGCAAAGGCGCGCCCCTGGTCGCGGAGTTTGGACTCGACCACGGCGATGATCTTGCTCGGGTCACACGGAATCGAGGTCGAACCGATGCGGGAACCGGCCTTGACGATATTGAACGGCTGGCGGTTGGGGGGGGTCGCCGGGGTGAGCAGGTCATGGATACCTTCGAAGGAGGGCTCGCCTGTGTTGACCTCGATGATGATCCTGTCACAGATCATCAGGATTTCCGGGATGACGCCGCAGGATGAAGTCGGGACCAGGCCGCCGTCTTCGGTTATGGCCGAAACTTCGATAATGGCGAGGTCAAGCTTGCCGCTTTCCGAGTCCTTGGTATAGAAGCCGTAGCCCAGGTCCTGGGCAAACAGTGAAAGATGCTTGTCACCCATGCGGATGCGGCCTTCGTTGATGCCGGCGGCGATGTTCTTGCCGGTCTGATACGGCCAGCGGCGGTCGATCATGTCGAGGGTGGCCCAGCGGTCCTCAGTCTCGGCACCGACGGAAGCGCCGATGAACAGGTTGAACTTCAGCTTGCCCTGCAGTCCGTTTTTCTCTACGTGGTCAGCCAAAGCGATGGGTACCACCTTCGGATAACCGGCAGGGGTGAAGCCGGACCAGCCGAGGTTCATGCCGTTCTTGAAGAACTGCACGGTCTCCTCGGGCTTCATGACCTTGTTCAAAAGGGACTTGCAACGTACGCGGTCTTGCAGTGTGCCGTACTCAGACATTTTCTTCCTCCTGTTTTGTTTTGATGTTTACACAAGATCCCAAAGACCTTGAAATTGGACCGCCAGCGCAGCTGTTCATGGTGATTTAATCATTGGCAAGCGGTGTGTATACAAAATGACAGGACCTGGATTTTACTCAACAGCCCCCCTTTAGTCAAGCTAAAAAACGCTCGACTACGATTTGCACCATTGCCGGCTGATTTTAAAAAAAACAACAAAATAGCTCATTTAGACAGTCGTGCGACTGAAGAGTTTTGCATTTCCCCCTCTATTCGGAGAGCAACGACTCAAATTATTTCAAGCTGATAATTATACATAACAAGTGACAGCCGGACAGGGGTGCGTCTTTTCAAGGTGTCCTGCACATCGAGAGTGAACTGCTGTTTTATTTGATTTGCTGAAGATCAATGGCCGCTTCGCCTCCGTTGCGAAGGGCGCTTCTTGAACAGGAAGCTACATCAGAAGCAATGGTGAGCAGCGTCGTCATACTCCTCTTATCTGTCAACCAGTGTTGCCGGTGGCCGAAATTGGCGATACCCGTTGACAACAAAGGTGAATTGTATAGTATTAGGGCAATTTTTACTTGATATGGCGATGCTGGAGAACCCTTGCATGGGAAAAATTCTGATAATAGAAGACAGTAAGGTCGCACAAGCCCAGTTGGCGGATATTCTGGAAAAGGAATTTTCGCTGGAGTTTCGGGAAAACGGCCGGCAAGGGATTTCATCTGCCCACAGCAACTTGCCGGATCTTATTCTGCTCGATATCCACCTGCCGCGCATGAATGGCTACGACGTCTGCAAGCTTCTGAAAAATGATGCCGACACACGGGAAATCCCGATAATTTTCATCACGGCCATGGATGCGGAAAAGGAAAGGGTGAAGGGATTCGAAGCCGGCGCCGTAGACTATATCGTCAAGCCGTTTTACCCGCAGGAGCTGCTGGCCAGGGTCAGGACCCACATGGCCGCCATAAGGGAAAACAGACAGGCCCTCGAACTGGAAAAGCTGAAGTTGTTCAAAGAGATGTCCGTCGCCCTCAGCCACGAGATAAACAACCCGTTGACCGCGGTTTACGGCTTTCTCTATGTGCTGGAAAAAGAGCTCGTCGAACCGGAGGAAAAAATCAAGACATCCCTGCTGCACATCCGCAAAGAAGTGGAAAGGATCAGGGACATTGTCGCAAAACTGGCAAATGCCTCACGGATCTCCCAAACCGATTATGCCGGCGATGCCAAAATGATCGACCTGCACGATATCTAAGATTACGTGGAATCAGCCAGCCGATAAGGCTTTGCTGACTCCGGTGGAGGGGAAATCGGGGGGTGCATTAGAGGGGTTTTCTGTCAAGGCTCCTGTATTGAATCGCCTCTGAAATATGATTTTCTTTGATCCCGTCATTTCCGTCAAGATCGGCGATGGTCCTCGCCACCTTGAGAATGCGGTTATAGGTTCGTGCAGAGAGCCCCATGCGGTCGGTGACCAGTTCCAGCATACGGTTGCCGGCGGCATCGGTCTCGCAGAATTTCTTGATAAATCGGGGCGTCATATGGGCGTTGCAGTGCACCTTGCTCCCCTTGAAGCGCTCCCGCTGGAGGTCCCGCGAGCGCTCCACCCTCAGGCTTATTTCCTGTGAACTCTCACCGTCGCTCCGGTCGGCAAGATCCCGGTATTTGACCGCCGGCACTTCGATGTGCAGGTCGATACGGTCCAGTAGCGGGCCTGAAATGCGTGAACGATAACGCTGAATCATCAAAGGCGTGCACGAACAGGGATGAAGGGGATCGCCGAGATAGCCGCAGGGGCAGGGATTCATCGCCGTAACCAGCATGATGCGTGATGGATAAGTCACCGACATAAGTGCCCGGGAAATGGTTACCCGCCCGTCTTCCAACGGCTGCCGCAACACTTCGAGAACATGTTTTTTAAATTCGGGAAGTTCATCGAGGAAGAGGACTCCATTGTGTGACAGGGAAACCTCCCCCGGCCGCGGGGTGTTGCTGCCGCCGATCAGACCTATGTCGGAGATGGTATGATGTGGTGAACGAAACGGCCGATTGGCAATAAGCGCCCTCTCCTTTTCCAGGAGCCCCATGACGCTGTAAATCTTGGTGGTTTCAATCGCTTCGTCGAAGGACATGCGCGGCAGGATCGATGGAATGCGCCGGGCCAGCATAGTCTTGCCGGAACCTGGCGGCCCGATCATCAGAATATTATGTGCACCTGCAGCAGCGACTTCCAGCGCCCGTTTGGCATGCTCCTGCCCCTTGACCTCGGAAAAGTCTTCACCGTAATCGAAATTTTGCTGAAACAGCTCGTGAAGATCGACTTGGCTGGGGAGAATGGCGCGTTCGCCGTTGAGAAACTCCACCACTTCCGCCAACTCCGTGACGCCGATAACGTCAATCCCCTCAACCACTGCACCTTCGCAGGCATTTTCCCGAGGGACGATGACTCCGCGGAAACCTGCATTCTTTGCCGCCACGGTAACGGGCAGGCAACCGCGCACCGGCTTTACTCCGCCATCCAGCGAAAGTTCTCCCAGCAGCAAATATTCCTTGATATGCTGTGCTTTGACTACACCGGTTGCTGCGAGGATGCCGATAGAAATAGGTAGATCGAAAGCGGCTCCCTCTTTTTTCACATCGGCAGGAGCCAGGTTAACTGTTATCTTCCGGTTCGGAAATTCATAGCCCGAGTTCTTCAGCGCCGACTTGACCCGGTCCTTGCTTTCCTTCACCGCCCCATCGGGGAGTCCGACGGTCGCAAACTGCGGCAACCCCTGGGCAATATCCACCTCCACATCCACCATGATGGCATCGATGCCCAGAAGGGCGCTGCTGAGGACTTTTGCGAGCATTTAACCCCCGTGAACAGTAAGTCGTGAGTAGGTTCACTACTTACTGATGTTACGCTTTGAGCATATCCAGATAGCGTTCCGCGTCCAGCGCTGCCATGCAGCCGGTGCCGGCGGAGGTGATAGCCTGCTTGTAGGTCTGGTCCTGCACGTCGCCGGCGGCGAAGACTCCCGGCACGCTCGTTGCCGTCATGTTTCCCTCGTTGCCGCACTGGGTGCGAATGTAACCGTTGTCCATCTCCAGCTGTCCTTCGAAGATGTCGGTATTGGGCTGATGGCCGATGGCGATAAAGCAGCCGTGCACCTGTAAGTCCTTGGTGGAGCCGCTCGTATGGCGAATGCGGATGCCGGTCACACCCGTCTCATCACCAAGTACCTCGTCGAGGTTGTGGTGCCACTCGATGGTGACGTTACCCCCCTTGGTCTTTTCAATCAGCTTGTCGGCCAGGATTTTTTCGGAGCGGAACTGGTCGCGGCGGTGAATAACGGTGACATGACTGGCGATGTTGGAGAGGTAAAGGGCCTCTTCAACGGCAGTGCTGCCGCCTCCGATTACGGCAACCGGCTTGCCGCGGTAGAAAAAGCCGTCGCAGGTGGCGCAGGCTGACACACCTTTCCCCTTGAATGCCTCTTCTGAAGGCAGTCCCAGGTACTTGGCAGATGCGCCTGTGGCGATGATAAGGGCATCGCAGCTATAGGTGCCGGAATCACCTTCCAGAACAAAAGGTCTCTGTTTGAGATCCGCCTTGTGGATATGGTCATAGATAACCTGCGTATCGAAGCGCTCGGCATGTCTGAGCATCCGATCCATCAGCTCCGGTCCCTGCACGCCGTCAGGGTCGCCGGGCCAGTTGTCCACCTCGGTAGTGGTCATCAACTGCCCCCCCTGCTGCATACCTGTTATGATTACCGGATTGAGATTACCCCGCGCAGCGTAGATTGCCGCAGTATACCCGGCAGGGCCGGAACCGAGGATGATGAGCCTGTGATGAATTATAGACATGATAAACCTCCAGAAAAACTGTGCCCTAAAAGATAACAGCAACAACCCAAAATTGCAAGGCGGCAAGGGAAAGCTTTGTCATTGACCGTGCACCGGCGCTCTGTTAAACTTCCAACTACAATATATACATACTGTTATCAAGGAGGAAGTAATGCGTAAGCAGTTTTTTGTCGCCCTGTGCCTGGGGCTGCTGTTCGCCGGGAACGCCGCGGCCAGGGACATCAATTTTATCACGGGACTCGCACAAGGGGAATTCAAGGATTTAAGCAAGGAGGCCGGCGCCGCCATTGCTTACAGAAATACGGCCCCCGCAGCACCGCTGGGCATAACCGGCTTTGACGCCGGTGTCGAGGTATCTGCCGTAGATATCAAGACCGGCAACCAAAATTACTGGGAAAAAGCCTTTGGCGACAAGGCACCGTCTTTTCTCTACATCCCAAAAATCCGGGTGAGAAAAGGCCTTCCGTTCGGTATTGATGTGGGCGCTATGTACTCTTACGTGCCTGACTCCAACATTAAAATCTACGGCGCCGAGGTCAGCAAAGCCATTCTGGAGGGGAGCGCCGCCACTCCGGCCCTGGGCGTCCGCGCCACCTATACCAGACTTGCCGGCGTGAACGACCTCAGCCTGCAAACAGTAGGGGTTGACGCCTCCATCAGCAAGGGTTTCCTCATTTTCACCCCCTATGCCGGCGTCGGCGGCATCTGGATCGACAGCGAAGCTAAAGGGGCACTCAAGGCAGGAACACTTCCCGGCGGGATTCCCCTGGCGGAGGAAAAGATCTGGCAGCCACGCGGTTTTGCCGGAATAAAAATTACACCGCTGCCGCTGATCGGCATCACTGCCGAGGCGGAATACTCGGCACGGCCGATCTATTCGCTGAAAGCGGCCGTGAACTTTTAAGCTGAAATGCCCGCAGGAGAACCGTCGGCTCTCCTGCGGCAACCGACAGTTCCGGAGTCGTCCATGACCGCTGAACATCATCTCGACAAGAGCATCGCCGGCAGGTTCAAATATGCCATCATTCTCACCGCCCTCACCCTGGTGGCCGAGGTTATCGGCGGCATCTGGACCAACTCCCTGGCGCTTTTATCGGATGCAGCCCATGTTTTTCTCGACCTGTTCGCCCTGTTTCTGTCGTTGGGAGCCATCAAACTCTCTTCATATCCGGTCTCGGAGACCCGCACCTTCGGCTGGCACCGTACGGAGGTTTTTGCCTCGCTGATCAACGGGGTTTCGGTTTTTCTCATTTCGATCGGAATATTCTATGAAGCCTGGGGACGGCTCTTCCAACCGGAAGAGGTAAAGAGCCTCCCCATGTTCGTCATCGCCTTCATCGGCCTCGTCATGAACCTGGTGGCGGCCTCTGCCCTCCACAGCCATTCCCACGACGATCTTAACGTGCACAGCGCCTTTCTCCACGTGATCGGCGACGCCGCGGCCTCGGTCGGGGTGATCGTCGGCGGCCTGATCATGTATTTCACCGGCTGGTTCGTGCTCGACGCCATCATTTCCGTCGGCATCGGTTTCGTCATCTTCTGGGGCTCCTGGCGGGTGATACGGGAAGCGGTCCATATTCTCCTCGAAGGGGTGCCGCGCGGCATGACCATTGCCGAGGTATCGGATGCCATCCGCAACGTCGAAGGGGTAAACGACGTCCATCACCTCAACATCTGGACCATCTGTTCCCATATCCTGGCCCTTTCCGCCCACATCGACATCATTCCGGAGTATAAAGTGGAGCAGGCAGAGGTTTTGCGCAGGATCGAGGAACTCCTGTTCGACAGATACCATATATCCCATACGACCCTCCAGGCAGAGTGCACCATGTGCATCGAAGGACCGGTAATCAAGGAAATGCGCCACCGTCCCCGCGCAGCCCGGCACCCGCACAAGCATGAACACGGTCACGGCCCATGCGGCCATGACCATCATCACCCCCATTAATGGCAGAATCCGCCGGAGCCAACCCCTATGCTGACCTACAATTTAATTCACGAAGCCGCCGACCGGCTGAAAAAAAGGGTGCGGCGCACCGAGCTCATCCACTCCCACCACTTCAGCGAAAAGCTCGGCATCCCCATCTTTTTCAAATGCGAAAACCTGCAGCGGACCGGCGCATTCAAAATTCGCGGCGCCCTCAACTTCATGACCGCCCAGCCGCGGGAAAACCTCAGGAACGGTGTGATCACCGCATCAGCAGGGAACCATGCCCAGGGGGTCGCCTTTTCCGCCGATCTGCTGGGGGTGAAGTCGATGGTGTTCATGCCGGAAAGCACCCCGCCCCAGAAGGTCTTTGCCACCAGGGATTACGGCGCGGAAGTGGTATTGACGGGAAAGAACTTCGACGAAGCCTACGCAGCGGCACTTAAGGCTCAGAAAGAAACCGGCGCCCTTTTTGTCCATCCTTTTGACGATCCGCTGGTAATGGCGGGTCAAGGGACCATCGGCCTGGAGATACTCGACGAGCTGCCGGACCTGGCCAACATCCTTGTCCCCATCGGCGGTGGCGGGCTTATCGCCGGCATTGCCACTGCCATCAAGCAGACCCGTCCCCGGGTGAGGATCATCGGCGTCGAATCGGCCGCTGCCCCGTCCATGCACTTTTCCCTGGAAAAGGGTAAAATCACCGAAACACCCCTCTCCGTCACCCTGGCCGACGGCATTGCCGTAAAACGGGTGGGAAAGAACACCTTCCCCATTGTCCGTGAACTGGTTGATGAAGTGGTGCTGGTAGAGGAAGAGGAGATCGCCCAGGCGATCGTCGCCCTTCTGGAGCGGAGCAAACTCCTCGTCGAAGGCGCCGGGGCGGTCACCCTGGCGGCACTGATGAACGGCAAGGTTGAGCATGTGACAGGCAAGACCGTCTGCCTTTTGTCGGGCGGCAACATCGACGTAAAGACCATCGCTATCGTGGTGGAAAGGGGGCTCCTGGCAGCGGGACGCTACCTGAAGCTGAAGGTGGAGTTGGATGATGTGCCGGGATCGCTGGCGAAACTCTCGACTGATATCGCGGCAACCAACGCCAACATCTCGCTGATCACCCACGACCGGCGCTCCAAAGCGCTCCCCATCGGCCGGGCCGAGGTGCTGCTGGAGCTGGAGACGCGGGGGTTTGACCATATTCGGGAGGTGGTGGGTTACCTGGGCGAGCGGGGGTATGAGGTGGAGGTGCTGAAGTAAGGCAGGTCAAGGTCAGGTTTATTGTCAGTCGAAGAGCTTCAGTTTTGAATGGCGAGCGGTTTCCGCGAAATGCCCGTCGCGGGTGAAAAGATGGAAGGTTACCTTCTTCCGCCGGGTTACGAAAATCCGCAGAGAGCGGGCTTTTTGTGGGATCGCGCGGGGAGGAAGGAAATATCAATGGCCGTCAATTGTGTAAAACGAGAGAACTGAAGTAATCGCGGTCATGCGCGACAAGCTGATCCGTGAGTACTTCAATGGCCACACCTGACCTGGAATATAGTGCCGGTTCGCACGTGCCAATGTTAATGGCCCTTTTTTGCCTGCAAAAACGTGTCTCTAAGGCTGGAAATGGGGTCTATTATGGCCAATTTGTCTATTAATTATAGCAGGTTAGCTTGGTCCGACCCCAGAAGAACCCAGCAACATACAGCTTCATGCCTCAAACATCCAACCCCGCCCCATGCTTCCTCAGCCACTCCTTCCGTTCGCGGTATGCAGGAATGACCTTGTCCACCTCGTTCCAAAAGGCATCGGTGTGGTCCAGGTAATGGAAGTGGCAGAGTTCGTGGACCACGATGTAGTCTATGATCGTCTGCGGGGCCATCATGCACTTCCAGTGGAAGGCAAGGTTGACGCTGGGTGAGCATGAGGCCCAGCGATTGCCCAGTTCTCGGACATCTATGTCACGAGGGGTGACCCCAACCTTGGGCGCGTAGTAGTTCACGCGTTGGGTTATCCTTTCTGCTCCACGGGCAATGTAGTAGTTACGAAAGGCTGCTTTTGCAGCCGCTATCGCCCCTGTATCCACCAGGTCACGCCGCAGGCAGAAACGTCCGTTCTTCAGCAGCAACGGTTCCGTCTGATCCGCCACGAGCAGCAGCCGGTAGGAGCGCCCCAAGTAGAGAAACCCCTCGCCGTTCTTATATTCCCGCAGCACGCGGGTGGCGTTGAG
This sequence comes from Geotalea uraniireducens Rf4, assembly GCF_000016745.1. Classification (GTDB taxonomy): domain Bacteria; phylum Desulfobacterota; class Desulfuromonadia; order Geobacterales; family Geobacteraceae; genus Geotalea; species Geotalea uraniireducens. The sequence goes on from NC_009483.1 coordinate 4,691,530, forward strand.
ATCGCGCCACTCGGCGAGGTTCTTGTAAATCCAGTAGCGCTTGGCCTCGACCATGTACTCTATCCGCTCATCGGGGATCGACTCGGGCGCCCGGACCAGTACACGACCATCGCGTTCAATGACGATGTCCGCCGTGGCGCGGTTGCTACGCACAATTTCGTATGAGATGTCCTTGGCCCAGGTCGCCTTCATCGTGTCAGCTCCTGGTGGCGTTTTTCGGCGAGCTTCACAATCTCCACCGCGATCCGTTCGTGTTTGTCGATGAGTTGCGGGATCTCGGTCAGCAGGATCTCGGTGTCGATGTTCCCCCGAAGTTTCTTTACCTCGATTGGCTTCTTCCAGAAGTCGATGATGCCGATAGTACCTTGCAACATCTCCACGATGCCAGCCATCAGCCTCTTCAACTGATGCCGATGATTCCCGGGCACTTCGCCATTCTCGAAAGCGAGCTGCACCACGTAGTCGTAGAAGGTGGTAGCCTCCCTGGTCAAGCCTTCCTCAGCATCCGTCCGGCCCGCCAGGGCTTCGCTTCTGAGTTGTTCATACCCCTCGGCCAGCACCTCCCATTGGTTCTTGTGCTCCTGGATCAGCTTTTCCAGCTTCTCGCTCAGCCGCTTGTAGAAGGCCGGGTCTTCGTCGAAGTGGATTGTGCAGTGTTTGCGGATGGCATGCTCCATCTCACTCGCCTTCGCCTCCGGGTTTCCCTGGGAATGCTTCTGCACATTGGAGATGAAGTCGTCCGACAGAAGCTCTATGGGGGGGATCTTGGGATTTATCCCCAGGTCGATAAGGTGCTCGTTGATCAGCGCTTTCACCTTCTCACCGGCGTCGGAGATGTCGAGGGAGTCGTCCTTGTAGCGCTCCTTGACCATGCGGAGGAGATAGCCGAAACGCCTTGCCGGGCCGCGGTAGGGATGCCCCGACGCGTGGGGGAGGATCAGGTTCAGGCTTTGGAGATACTTCTTCAGGTAGACCTCGAAGTCCGCCCGGCGCTTGATGTCCTGCATCGCTCCCACAGCCGCATGCACCACGGCCACGTCAGACTCTGGTGTTGCCAGTTCACCCTTTACGAAGGCTTCGATCTCCCCTACCCCGGCTGCGCGGAAATGCTGCAGGAGACGCTGATAGCGTTCTTCCAGAATCGGCAGTTCGGTGAGCCGGTTTTTCAGCCCTTGCTGGATGTCTTCTGCATCCTCATCGGAATAGATGCTGAGCGCCTCCATCAGGTGGTTGGCCAGGCCGATGTAATCGACGATGAACCCCCGGTGCTTGTTCTTCGTCACCCGGTTCACCCGGGCAATGGCCTGTAGCAGGTTGTGCTCGCGCAAACGCTTGTCGATATACATCACCTGCTCAACCGGGGCGTCGAAGCCGGTCAGCAGCATGTCACAGACGATCAGGAAGGCGATTCCAGTCAGATCCTTGTCCGGGTCGTCCAGATCAAAAGGTTTGCAGAAGTTCTCCACCGCGTTCCAGCGTTTCGCCTCCTTGCGCGCCTCGGTGATGGCGGCCAGTTCGTTGGTGGCGTCAGCGGAAACCACTACCACGGCCTTCAGGAAGGCGATGCGGCGAATCAGTTCGGTGTCGGGCTTCTGTTTGAGCTTCTCCACGTCAAGGCGCTCGGCCAGGGCTTCACGGATCGATTTCTGATAGCGGATCGCCGCCAGCTTGGAGTGGCAGACAACCTGCGCCTTGAAACCGTCGGGGAGGATGTTGTCGACGTAGTGCGTCACCAAGTCGCGGGCAATGGCCGCAATGCGCTGCTCGGCTTCCAGGATGTCGCCGCTGGCGCCATATTTCTTCTTGATGACGAGGAGTTCTTCTTCGCTCCGGTTCTTGAAGAGGTCTTCGAACTTGGTGTCGAAGCCGTGCTTGTCCTTCAACGCCGTGTCCGCCGTGCGTCCTTCGTAGAGAATCTGCAGCGTCGCGCCGTCATGCACCGCGTCCATCAGCTTGTAGGTGTCGATGTATTCGCCGAAACGCTTCACCGTGCGCTTGCTGCCGTGTTGCTCGGAGATAAGCGGGGTGCCGGTGAAGGCGATGCGGGTAGCGTTGGGGAATGCCTCGAAAATGTTTTCACCCAGGTCGGAGCCTTGCGTCCTGTGCGCCTCGTCAATCATCAGCAGGATGCGTTCGGACGGATTGACCACGCCAAAAGTTGCTCCGGACGGCGGCGGGCGGTAGGCTGCAAGCGCCTCGGCAACCATGGTCGGCAGCGCTTCGGCACGTTCCATGAACTTGTGTACCATCACCATGTTAATGTCGGAGGTATCGGTACTCAGGTGCTCGCGCAACGCTGCCGTACTCTCAATCACATTAACCTTGCCGCCGATCAGCTTGGCAGTGGCTGCAAGTTGATCCTCCAGATCGACGCGGTCGTTGACCAGCAGGATCTTGAAGTCGGCCAGGTCTTGTGATGCCCGCAGCATGCGGGCCACGAAAACCATAGTCAGTGACTTGCCCGAGCCCTGGGTGTGCCAGACGACGCCAGAGCGCTCCTCTGATGTCTTGCCGGTGCGCAGGCGCTCAACGATCCGGTGGGCAGCGCGGTACTGTTGGTAACGGCAGACCACCTTCACCCGCTTGCCGGAGTCGGTATCCATGAAGACCGTGCAGGTGCGCAGCACATCCAGGAGCGTCGTTGGGGCGAGCAGCCCCTGGATCAGCCGCTCCTGTTCGCGCTCGATCCCCAGCGGCGGCGTGTAATTGCGGTTCTCCTCCGGCCAAATGTCCTTCCAGGCGTAGAAGTGCTCGTGGCCCGAGGTGATGCTGCCAAACTCCGCTTTCTCGCCACAGGTGCGTATCAGCAGCAAATTCGTGTGGAACAGGCGCGGCTCTCCTTCGCGCAGGCCGGCAGCAGCCGTTTCCGGGCGGCCGTTGCGGTAGCGAAGCAGTTGCTCGAAGGCGGCGTGCATCGGGTTGGCCGTGGTGGCGTCGCCGATCTTGGCCTCGATCACCACCAGCGGGATGCCGTTCACAAAGAGTACGATATCCGGGATGATGCATTTCTTCACGTAGCCGGGCGTGTCGATGCGGAACTGGTTGATGGCGTGGAACTGATTGCGCTCGGGGTGGGAGAAGTCAATGAGCTGGACCACAGGATCTGGCTCGCCGCTGATCTCATTGCGATCCACTTGTGCCTTGAGGAAGAGCGCCTGTACCGCCTCGTTGGCTTCAAGCAGGGTACGGTTTGGCTGGCGCAGGATTTGTGACCGGAGGTCATCGAGTTGGCGATCGGTCAGCCAGGGGGTACCGTCGGCGGTGCGGTTGATGGCGCGCACGGCATTGTGGAAGACATCAGGGAGCAGCCATTCGCGGAAGGTGTCGCGCAGGCTGGCCGTAGGATCGGAGGGGATAAACCCCTGACCTTGGTCGATTACCGTCCAGCCCAGTGCGGCGAGCTGGTCAAGGAATGGTTTTTCTACGTGGAGATATTCAGACATGATTTTCCAATCAAAAAAACGACCCAAGTTACCTGCGCCACTTTTTGATCCTAAGTTCACATTCGTGCAGAGGGAGGCGACTGGTCCCTCTCTCAATAAGCTTTTCCAGGCGATCGGCCGCCACGCCGGGGAGCAGCGCACCACGGGCGAGAAGTATATCAAAAACCCACAGCAGCCCATGTGTTTCGATACCGCGTTCCTCGGCATGCTGCCTCAACCTCTTGTCACCGGTCAGCAGGATGCTTTCCAGCTTGCCGGCAAAATACAGGGCCGAGACATCTTCGATTGTTACCCGCGACGAGAGAAGCGCCTGAAGTTGCACGATCTCGGTAAGAGCCTGCGCCCCCACCGCTTCGATCCCGAACCGGCCCTCATCCACAAATCGCTTCAGTTTGATCTTCTGGTTCTTGCGGTTGACCTCACGCCAGACGAGCGTGGTCGTGCGCAGATCAAATCCCAGCCCGAACCAGGCGTCCAGCAGGTCACAGTCAGCCATGTCAATGAGGACCGATGCATCCTGGATGATGACTTTCACAGAAACTCGCTCAACGTCTGTTGGAACTCCACCAACGACACGTTGAGCAGGGCAGCGCCCTTGTCGAAGCTGATCTGTTCTTCCGCCGTAGCCCGCAGGACCAGCTGTTCGAAGCGGCTGGATTGCTCGGTGCCGATGTATTTCCCCGGCTCGTCGCGATGCCACCCCTTTTTCTTGCGGATGATGCTGAACTGGCGGTACGTGGAATCGTCGATCAGCTTCAGGTCGTGGGCTCGGTGCATGATAGCCGCGATCGACATGCCATAACGCCGCTTCAGGTCAATCAGTTCCTCCAGGCTGATCCGGTGCCGGAAGCCGCCCCAATCCGACGTAAAGACCTCCTTGGGGATCAGCATGGCTCCTGCGAAGCGGTTGCAGAACGCTTCGAGTTCCTTGCCGCTCAGGTCGGTGTGCGGGGCCACCAACAGATGCGCCGCCTCGTGCAGAGTTGTGAAGCGCTTGCGGGGCATGTCCTTATTCAGCCAGGTTGCCAGCACGATCACTGGGTGGCCGTCGGCCCACCCCGAGAAGCCGTCGAAGCTCTCCGGCGCCTCAACCTCGAAGATCTTGAAGCCGTTGGTCTCCAGGGTTTCGATGACATTCGGCAGCGGGTCCTCTCCCAGCTTCCAGTGTAAGCGGACCTTGACAGCTGCCTCCTCCGCCTCTTCGGGTCGGGTGTACCTGACATGCCCCAAGGGATCGCGGAAGCGGGAGGGGAGCCCCAGAATCTGTTCGATCTCGCAGTACCGCTCGAAAAAGTCGGTGGCCAGCTCCTTGACCGCATCCTCGGACTTGGCCCCCAGGCCGGTGGTCTTGCGGAAGCGCAGCTCCCGCAGTTCCACCGTGAAGGGGCGGAAGAAGAAGTCCAGCGGCTTGTCCAGCACATCCGCCACCGGAATCAGGACATCGTCGCTCGGCATCATCTCCCCGCACTCGTAACGGTGCAGGGCGTTGTAGGAGACCTTACCTCCGATGGCCTCGGCCACGGCCCGCAGTGACATGCCGCGCATGCGTCGCGCCTGCGAAAGCCGCCGGCCGAAAATCTCTTTCGGGTCCTGTTGTTTCATGGTCGTCTCCATTTTCTGTTCCCGCCTCGGTGTACAGAAAACATTTCATTGCATGTTGACAAATTTATCATTATTTTATATTTTGTCAACATAACCATTTCACATTAGGGAGAATGATCATGGCCAAAGATGCACCCGGAATGCGCGGCATTCGCAGCAGGAACGAGGATGAACAGCTTCGCCAGAAGCGGGGCGATACCCACGTCGGAACTATTGAGAAGATGTACGGTCTGGACTTTGATGCCCGCAGTGATATGCACCTTCATACCTTGCTCCAGCGTGAGGGGGTTCAGTCGCTGCATGAGTTGATTGAGAGTGGCAGCGACCGCAATTAATCACTTCGAATAGGTTACATGAAAAACCGGAATTGATAGGGCGCACTCCCCAATCCACTCATGCGTTTAACAACCCGTGCAAGCACCTTTGAGTACCCGATGGTTACGGGTAGTGGGTCATACAAGGCGTCGTTATTCCAGTTCATCTTAGTAAGCGCAAGAATAGCGAGTGCAGCCTCATCCCAAGACCCATGGCCAGCGTGTCGCACCAAGCGCAACGGCCGAGGAGTGCTTCGAGCCCCTTGAAAATATGCCCCCCGATCACTGATTCCGCGGACATCACCATGCGTCCACAATAATGCTTCACGCGATCCCAAGCCAATGAGGGTGCCCCGTGAGACAGGGAAAGAAGCAGGTTTGCCTTTTTTAGTCTCTTTATCGAGGTCGATCCGGATGCCACGCCATCCAACGTCTTCGACGATTTGCACCAAGTCAACCGCCTCGCACAGGTGAAGGGCCTCCATACAACCGTCAATCTCGTCTTGTTTGAATTCGGTGGTCTTGTGGACCATCACACGTCGGGGGGAGCGGCCCGCATGCCGACGGCGGTATAGATCAACGGAGCGAGTCATAACTCTGAACATCTCAGTACGCGAGAGGAATGGATTTTCGCGCTGAACTTCAACCTCATGGGCATCGTAAGCGACGAACTCCAGGCCAGAGCCCTCAGCATCGAAGACCTGACTACAACAAGTAACAAAGCGCGAACGGCCCGAGTCTGGCGGGCGAACTGCGTAAGATATGCCTATATAGGCCGTCTCAGCATCGGTCTCTGCCAGCTTCCAAGGTACTCCACCAGCTTTTGCGTAGAGCGCCAGCCCAATACGCCACATTACGCTGGCGCGGTGCGGGTAGGCTAGAGCTTTGTCCTCGCGCACAAACTGAACGGGGAGTCGACGTGCAGCTGTGGCGGCCTTCAGATGGTCGTGCAGATCAAAATCCTCGCCATGACTTCCTGTGTAGCCGGGGGTCCAGCGCTGGGGAATATAGATAAACAGCACATCAAATTTGTCACGGTGTGCTTCGAGTGCCTGGATCTTACGGATTAAGCGGTCAGCTAGTACAATGTGCGGCGTTGAGGAAGCATGAAACTCGGCCTCAAATTCTGTGTCGAGTTCTATGTGACAGCCCGCACCAGCCCCTCGCATATGGAGGCCGAAGACGCTATGAAAACCCGGCCACTCTGGAAGATATTCGGCACGTTCGGTCGCCTTGACTACAGAGTTGAGTTCTTTCATAAAACCGTAAAGGTGGCGACTCTCGCCGGCTGGGGCTATGGTGGCAACCCGGATTGGGTCAGGCACCAGACCACTTGAATGTGGTCCGAATCTCAGCAGTCCGCGTAAAGGATGAATATCTTGATCTGATTGACGATCCGGATGAAAAGCCAGTTTAGGTTCTGGTAGCCAAATGTGAGTGGAAATTTCGCTACTCATACCCCAGCCCTCCTTGAAAAACCTGTAATATTGGAAAGGCTAAAGACGGCATCGACCCCACCTCCGATATCTAACGCACGCAGGTCTCCTCCGCCGGAGAGCAGATCAGCCCAAAATACGATTAGATCGTTGAGTTGCTTATTATAACGCTTGACAGTTCGCTCACGGGCGAAATCGGCGGCAGCCGCCTTGTTCTCGTCGTTAATGCCGTCGAAGACCGTGCGGGGTTCTATCAGAAGCCACAAGCGTTCATCAGCCCAGTCAAGCCGAGTACCGATTCCTTCGCGCCAATGCAAACCGGGGAAACCGCTGACCGTACCGTTAAGTGATCCTACAAGCTGCTTTAGAGGTGCCCAGACACTCTCTCTTGGGTCCGATGGTGCTAACAAATCAGCACTTCTCCGACGAGTTGCGTCCAATCGATGATGGCGTTCTAAAGCACGGGTAAGTGCACTGCGTAACAGGCCACGCTCGCCGGAATCGTAGCGCAGTCGCTTGTTGTCGATGGTATGTAGGTCAAAATCAGTAATGTTGTAACCACCAAAAGCTGCACGCACGTCGCCATCGGCTCCAAAGGCCAACACGCCAGCCCGAGTGCGAGCAACGAGGACGTCAACGCCAGCCTGCTTGACAGCTTCCCGTGCTTCTGCGTGGCCGCCGATCTCACAGACAACGCGTCGACATACTGTTGGAATTTGTACGACAGGTATTGCATTGAGGCGCACCACCGGCCAGCCTCGTTTTCCTCCTGGCGGCGGGGCGCTACTCCAGCGGCGGCGCTCGGCTGCGAAGGTGTCGAGTATCGTGGTGTCGATGCTTTTTACCATTCGCACCAAGTCTCGCATTGCCTCATCGAAGTTTTGAACCCTTATCAGTGCTGACTCCACTCCAGCCTGTTTCGCTCGCGCCAGCAATTGTTCAACTCGGGCGAGCGGTGGATCTTCCCCGCGATGCAGCCAGAACAATCCGGAAGGGTAAGCGCCATTTTGTTCCAGCACCTCCTCCAGTGCATCCATAATGGAATCGTCACGGCCACTGTACCCGACTACAACAAGTCCAAAGCGTTTGCAGGAATCTACTAGAAGTTGCCTTAAACGTTGATCTTGGTAACGCAATTCATCACCAGTGTTTTTGAGTCGCCGAGATCTGAAGTCTCCATGCAACTTTACCTCGATTGGCCATCTTCCTCCTCCTATGCACTGAGCAGCTAAATCAGGCGCTTCGAGAGCAACAGTCGTGAGTGGTCCTGTTCCGTCATATACCTTCGCACAAGCATCCGCCACGAGTGGATCGAAGTTGGTTGTCCACACCAAACGCGTAAGTTGTGCATGCATCAGAGAAGCGAGGGCCAAGTGTCCATAGGACAACTTTGCTCCACCCATTTTGGCATCCAAATAGGCGCGACGATCCGACTCTGCAGGATAAACTGCTTCAAAAAGTGCTGCGTACTCGTCCGGGGAGCCGGGAGAAGGCAAACTCCCTGAGGAATCAACGTAGGCCTGTAACTGAGCACGAATTGTGGGATTCGACAGATCGGCCATAGACTGGTGCGAAACTCGTCGTTGGCTGATGAATAGTTGCTGCTTAAACTCCCAGACCATATCTCCGGCAGTGGGTATCCCAGCTGAGGCCGATGCACCGGCACCGAGTAGCCACATCAGGTTCCCAGCCCGTAAAGAAAAACGTCGAGCAAAATCATCCGCTTCTATCGTAGGCACATTGTTCCCTTTACCCATAGCAATTCATCCTTGCTGGAAGGTTAAATTTCGGTACGTTCAAACACTTGCACGTTACCTGTCATGAGGTCGTGCATGAGGCCGCGTTTGATTAGTCGATTCACGGACTGACTTTCATTAAGAGCACAAATATTCATTTCCATCCATTCCAGCCGCTCAACAATTCGCACCTGTTCATCTAAATCACAAAAAGGAAAAAACAACCCTTCCATAACCGAGTTGTTTAAACTCGGCATTGTGGTTCCAACGGCTCTGCCTACGATCTGCCGCTGCACAAAATCTTGTCGGTAAACTTGAGCTGCAAAGTCTGCCGTCAAGGCGCTCTGTCCTAAGCGTAGTAAGAAGCACCCTGTCCCACAAACCCAACCCTGCTCTGACTCTCTGATTGCTGCTGCACGTGAAAGATCGCCTCGTCTGGCAATTACCATGTCACCAAGACTCATTCGATGCCGCGCTAAATCATTGGCACGTGCCTCGTGAATTCGGGCGATATTCTCTGTGCCAATCAATCCATTGTTGATGTCTTGGGGCATCACGACTGGAACACCTTCGGCCTGATATTCATGAGCATGGAGCTGACTGCCAAAAGGCCCAGTCTGAAGGTATCCACCGCATTTACGTAAGATGTTTCCCAGTCTTTCGACCTCCCACTCCTTCGGAATCCACCCAAGCGGAGATTCTTTGTAGAGGCCGGGCGCATGTTCGCGTGTGGGACGAAGGTGGCCGTCGGGGGTGACGCCACGGGTGAACAGGTCGTGCATCAGCCCAGCCTTGACCTGCTGCATCTTCGCAATCAGCACCTCGGTCTGCTCAATTGTTTCGTCCAGTGTTGAGAGGATTTCAGCGATGCGGCGCTGCTGAGGAAGTGCTGGCAACTCCACCAAGTAAGCAACGAGGTCGGAGCGGATTATCCCATTAATGCTCGTTCCTTGGTTCAGTTTTTTGAGGTCTTCCACTCCCTGACGCATTCGATGAAAAAGGAACGATGTAGCAACCTGATTATCATCGACGTAAACTCCAGTGATGTCTTGGCTGATGGCGATGTCACATGGGGCAATGGCAATTTTTCCGACTCCTGTGCGGGTGACCAATAACAATTGACCTTGTTGAATCACATTTGTAGCCGACTGCCTGACAGCCTCCTCCGAGACGAAGCGCCTGAATTCCCCGATGCCAGATGGCGTGAAGTCGGCTCCAGTTATCCAAGGTATGTTTCCATTCCAGTAACGGTCTATATCAGTCGACGGGGTTCCACCGTTTACAATCTTTTTGGCAATTTGACCAAACGGAACAGTAGACCACTCACTCATACCCCAACTCCACCAAAAACCCCTTCAACTTCTCCGCAGCCAAATCCCGCCTGGCCTCAATGTCCTTGACAGTAACGGCATATTTCCCATGCAGATTCTCCAGCGCAGCAAGACACGCCCGCTGGTCGGCCTGCAGATACCCTTCATAGGTCTGCACCAGCAGGCGACGCAGCCGGTCGAGGATGACACGACGGGCTGCATCGTGGTCGATCTTGTCTCGGGCGGCAGCAACGAGATCCTCCTGTTTCTTCTCCGTGGCACGCAGCTCTGCTTTCAACTGCTTCCCCTCATCCTCCAGCGCTTTGTGCCGGGCAAGACGTGCCTCCGCGGCTTGGGCGCGGGCTGTGAAAGCCGTGGCGTCCCGGTTTTCCCGTTTCGCCAGCTTGGCCTGGGCATTGGCCTCCTTGAGTTCGGACTTGAGCGCCTTGACATCCTCGGCGGGGAGGACTCCGGTGTCGTCGCTGTCTTCGTAATCCTCTTCATCGGCGGCGGCAAAGAGAGCCGAGAGTTCGGCTAACCGCAGGCGCTTCTGTTCCATGTCGGCCAGGAGTTCCGGGAACTGGCTCTCCAGGATGTCGGCGTCGGGAATCAGTTCCGGCCCCCAGCCGCTGGCGGCGATGGATTTGAGATCTGCCTTCAGGTCATCCATATACCGGGCAAAGGCACCACGAATCTGGTGTTCGGTCAACAGGCCCTGCCCAGAAAAGGTCAAGGCGATGGTGGCAAGAAGCCCACGGCGCAGTTCATAGACATTCCCCTTCTGGCCGTTCCTGGGGGCGAGATCTTCAATCAGCGGCAGGTTCTCCACCCACCACGTTTCCAGTGTCTGCAAAAAGCGGCTCTGCGCCACCACCACGCCAGGGTCGGTTTTGACCAGTTCGGCCAAAGTTCGTCGATCGGTGACGGCAGGGGTGAAATCGGCATAGAGGGAATCGCCCGGACGCGGTACAAAACAGCGCTCTCGCAGACCAGGATAGTTGGTCCAGTAACGGGCCATGGCCTCAATCTCAACGGTCGGAACCCCGCCGTGCAGGTGGGCACGCACGTCGTGGGGCTCGGGCGGCGGGGCGTTGTCCACATAGCGGCGGATATTGCAGTTGTAATCCTCGACTTTGATCTCGCTCACCGGCACCCGGCGAGCGTAGCCGGGCACGTCCGCCATGGTACGGTAGGCGTGGACGATCTTGGAAATATCCTCTGGACGCAGGAAATTCTGCGCCTTCCCTTCACGATATTCCCGGTCGGCATTGATGAAGAAGACGTGGTCGCGCACGTTATCACCCGAACCGGCGTCCTTTTTGTTCATCACCAACACGCAGGCAGGGATGCCTGTGCCGTAAAAGAGCCCTGCGGGTAGACCGATTACCGCCTCCAGCCAGCCGTGCTCTATGAAGTGCCTGCGCGCCGCCTTTTCCTCGCCTCCCCGGAAGAGCACGCCGTGGGGCATGACGGTGGCCATCTTGCCGTCGGCCTTGAGCACGGCCAGCATGTGCTGGACAAACATCAGGTCGGCCTTTTTTCCCTTTTCCGGAAGCCAGACGGCGAAACGGCCGGGATAGTCGATGTCTTTTTTTATGTAGTTCTGACTGAAGGGGGGATTGGCAAGGACGCGGTCGTGTCGTTGCAGTTCATTGTTCTCTGCCTTGTGTTGCGGGTGACGCAGGGTGTCCTCCTGGCGGATGTCGGCGTGCTCGATGCCGTGGAGGAGCATGTTCATCTTGCAGATGGACCAGGTGGTGCCGATGCTTTCCTGCCCGGCAAGGGCGAGGTCGCGAGGATCACCGCCACATTCGCGGACATAGTCGCGGGTCTGGATGAGCATGCCACCCGAGCCGCAGGTGGGGTCGTACACACTCATGCCAGGCTGGGGATCAACGATCTCGACCAGGGTGCGCACCACATCGGCCGGAGAGTAGAACTCTCCCGCCTTCTTGCCGGCGGAATCAGCGAAATATTTGATCAGGTATTCGTAAGCCGCCCCGAGCAGGTCAGGGAACTCAAAGTTTTCGTCGCGAAGCGGGATCTTCTCGAAGTTCTGGATGAAGTTGGCAAGTGTATCGTCGTCAAGGGAACGCTGGCCGATCTTCTTGTTGAAGTTGATCCCCTTGAGCACGTCCTGCAGAGCATCAACGTTTGCGTCCTCCAGCGCTTCCAGCGCCTTGTTGAGATTAGTGCCGACATTGGTCTTGAGGTGGCGGATATTAGACCAGTGAGCCTCTTCCGGCACGAAAAAAGTGTATTTATCCGGGTTGTTAAGCTGGCCAGCGATGACCGCCTCGGCCATCCCCTTTTCTTTTAAATCTTTGGCGAGCTGTTCCCGCTCCTGGTCGAAGAGGTCGGAGAGGCGTTTCAGGAATAGCATTCCGAAGATATATTCTTTATATTCAGAGGCGTCCATGTTGCCGCGCAGGTCGTCGCAGGCGCGGAAGAGAAGGCTGGAAAGTTGGCTGAGGGTGAGTTTGGACATCAGGTAATTACTCCGGAGTTATTGGCAGGGGTGTTATACTGGGTGCAAATGTAGCGCTCGGAGAGGGATTTTTCATGGATAGGCACAATTAACAAAATAATGTCAAAATTACAAGAAGATAACCTACTGTCAGCACCACCGGCTTTAAGCCGGTATGCTGAATGGTGGCAGTTTTTTGATAAACTCTCTGGTCATCGGTGCTCCACTCCCTTTATCCAGCAGCCCCGGACGCCGCAAATCCTCGACAGTGTCCACATCATACCAGCCAGGGAGCAGTCCAATAGTGATCCCCGCCTCTGCCCCCCTGGCCAGGCTCAGGTTCAGTACCTGGTCGCTGCTCCAGGGGACATCCCGAAACAATCGGCAATACACTCGTTTCATTGCCAACAGGTAATACCCCCCGTCCTCTGTTGGGCCAATAACCACATCGACGCCGTTCTTCTCCAGCCTCTGAAAAGCTACATCCAGGAACCCAACCGGCAGGTCCGGCGAATCGGTGCCGATGATTGCCACTGATTCGTAGCCATGTTCAAATGTGCGCTGAAATGCATCCATCATCCTCTCGCCCAGATTGTTACCACGCTGGGGGACGGTCTCCATACCGGCGGCTATCGTTGCGAAATAGGATGCCGCGTCTCCATTGCCTTCAAAAAACAGGTAAATATCTACACCCTCAAGCTGCTTAACCTTGGACAAGGTGTCGATGAGCATGCAGCGATATAGTTCCGCCGCTTCTTCGGGTGATAAAACCGTAGTAAGTCGGGTTTTAACCTTTCCTGCAATTGGCTGCTTGGCAAAAACAATTAACGCGTTATTATTATGTCGCATTTTCAATACAGGGCCATGAAGGCAAAATATTTAGCCTTATCCACAATTTCCGGGCTTATCAACAGGGTTATCAACACCCTTCTCCCGTTTGTCTCTTTCTATCGCTGCATAGGCGGAATGATTGTGGATCGACTCGAAGTTCTCCGCTTCCACGGAAAACCAGGTGATTTTTTCCATTGCCAAAAGCTTCTGGGTCGCCTCGCGCACCATGTCTTCCACAAACTTGGGATTCTCGTAGGCCTTTTCGGTGACGAACTTTTCGTCTTCCCGTTTAAGCAGGGAATAAACCGGGCTGGAACCGCACCCCTCGACGATCTCGATGAGGTCCTCGATCCAGACGAATTCCCGATAGCGAACCCGTACGGTCATTATGCTCCGCTGGTTGTGGGCTCCGTAGTGGGAAAGCTCCTTGCTGCATGGGCATAGAGAGGTGACCGGAACCTTGATGCCGAGGATGAAATCGAATTCCGAGGAGAGGCTCGCACTGAACTCGCAGGTATACTCCATAAGGCTTTTGGCGCCGGAGGCAGGCGCCTTTTTTTCGATAAAGTAGGGGAATTCGATCTCCACATGGGCGCTTCCTGCGCCTAGTTTTTCCTTCATCCGCTGCAGCATAGCCTCCATGTTGTCGAGGGCAATCTTTTCCCGATAAACGTTGAGGATCTCGATGAAGCGGCTCATGTGTGTCCCCTTGAAGTGGTGGGGAAGGTCCACGTACATGTTGATGCGCGCCACGGTGTGCTGGATCGATTTGTTCTTGTCCATTATGACGATGGGGTAGGAAATGTCCTTCACCCCTACCTTGCTGATGGGGATGTTGCGGGTGTCGCGGGACTTCTGGACATCGCTCAGGGACTGCGGTGAATGGGGAGAACCCTTATCCTTGTTTTCCATATCTTTTCTCTTCACTTTTCACCCTTCACGTATTTCACAGGGTCTGTCATCCCCGCCTCGGCAAACCCCTTCAACCTCAACCGGCAGGAATCGCAGCGACCGCAGGCGAGCTCGTCAGCGGTGGGATCGTAGCAGGAATGGGTGCGGCCGTAATCAACACCGAGCGAAAGCCCTTTCCTGATGATCTCCGCCTTGGTGAGATGGATGAGCGGCGTATGGATGGTGAACCGACCGGCGCCCTCAACCCCGGCCTTTGTCGCCAGGTTCGCCATAGTCTCAAATGCGGCGATATATTCAGGCCGGCAATCGGGATAACCGGAATAATCAAGGGCATTGACGCCGATGAAGATGTCGAAGGCGCCGAGGGTTTCCGCCCAGCCGAGGGCAAAGGAGAGGAAGATGGTATTCCTGGCCGGGACGTAGGTCACCGGTATGTCATTACCCACTCCCTCCTTGGGGACGTCGATCTCCGCAGTCAGGGCGCTACCCCCCATCTTGCGCAGGTCGAACTCCACCACCATGTGCTCCACGGCACCCATCGGCTTCGCATTGCCCTTCGCCAGCTCAAGCTCTGCCTTGTGACGCTGGCCGTAGGCAAAGCTCATGGCGTACGGCTCGAACCCCTCGGCTTTGGCAATGGCCATGCATGTGGTCGAATCGAGACCACCGCTGTACAGGATTACCGCTTTTTTCGGCATCTTTCTACCTCGTGATTATATTTTCTCCGAACGGAGGTTAATTGCGCGCCAAACTAAAAGGCCGCGCCGGTCTGCCGGTGCGGCCTTTTGCAATAGGGAACTAACTATTCCACGAAGCTCTTGAGTTTCTTTGCCCGGCTCGGATGGCGGAGCTTCCGCAGCGCCTTGGCCTCTATCTGCCGGATACGCTCACGGGTCACCTCGAAATCCTGACCGACCTCCTCCAGGGTATGGTCGCTCTTCTCACCGATGCCGAAACGCATCCGCAGCACCTTTTCTTCGCGCGGGGTGAGGGTGGACAGCACCCGCGAGGTCTGTTCGGAAAGGTTGGCCTTGATGACCGCCTCCAGGGGAGAAACAACCCCCTTGTCCTCGATGAAGTCCCCCAGGTGGGAATCTTCTTCCTCGCCGATGGGTGTCTCCAGGGAGATCGGCTCCTTGGCGATCTTGAGGACCTTGCGCACCTTGTCCAGCGGCAGGCTCATCCGTTCGGCAATCTCCTCCGGCGACGGCTCGCGGCCAATCTCCTGGACCAGCTGGCGGCTGGTGCGGATCAGTTTGTTGATGGTCTCGATCATGTGGACCGGAATGCGAATGGTGCGGGCCTGGTCGGCAATGGCGCGGGTAATGGCCTGCCGGATCCACCAGGTGGCGTAGGTCGAGAATTTGTAGCCGCGCTGGTACTCGAACTTGTCCACCGCCTTCATCAGGCCGATATTCCCTTCCTGGATCAGATCGAGAAACTGCAGGCCACGGTTTGTGTACTTCTTGGCGATGGAAACTACGAGACGGAGGTTGGCCTCCACCAGTTCCGACTTGGCCAGCTTGGCCTTCCTTTCGCCCTCTTCAATGGCCAGCAGGGCGGTGGAAAGCTCGGTCGCCTGGAAGCCGGACTCCTGCTCTATCTTTTTCAGCTTTTTCTCGGCGTTCCTGAATCTTTTCTCCAGCTTCTGCGCTTCTTCCAGAGAAATCCCGAGTTTCTTTAAGACCTTCTTCTCCTCATCCGCACCTTTATGCATCTTGTCCAGCATAGGCATCAGATCAGCAGGGGCAACACCGGCTTCCTTCTCCAGGTCGGCGATCTCCTGCATCACCTTGTCCACCTTCCAGGAAAGCTCCTTCAGCCGCTGGGATATCTTCTCAATATGGCGGTCCTTGAGGCGGAGGGATTTCAGAAGATCGGCCATTTTCGCCTTCAATTCCTGCTGTTCCGCCAAAATATTTTCCCGCTCGCTTTTGGTTACTGTCTCCTGCTCAAGGGCGGCATGAAGCTCTTCCATGCGCGTGTCATCGGCACGAATCTCATCGATTACGGTCAGGAGCCTGGTCGCCTGGACATCTTCCTCACCTTCCTCGAGCTCTTCCTCTTCGACCTCTTTGCTTATCTCTATGGCCGCAATCTGCAACTTGCGCAGCTTATCCCCAAGCGAGATCACTTCTTTGACCGTGATCGGGGTGTTGAGGATAACACTCGCCACATCCCTCTCGCCGACCTCGATCCTCTTGGCTATTTCCACCTCGCCTTCACGGGTCAGAAGGGAAACGGAACCCATTTCCCGCAGGTACATCCGGACAGGGTCGCTGGTCCGTCCGAGCGTCCCCGGCTCAAACTCCACCTCTTCCTGTTCGCCTTCCAGTTCCTCTTCATCTTCAAGGTCAAGCTTGACCTTGGGAATCTTAACCTTTTGCGCGGAATCGACTATTTCGATATCCATGTCCCCGAACATACTCATGACGTCGTCAATCTGCTCGGAAGAAACAATGTCCGGGGGGAGGAGATCGTTGACCTCCTCATAGGTAAGAAATCCTTTTTCCTTACCCAGATCAATCAGTTGTTTTACTTCATCCATATTTTTTTTGGCCATTTACTCCACCTCTTTACAGCATCATATCTATAGTAATTGCGATTTTTTATTTCGCAAGGCATCGAGTATCTTTAATATCTCCCAATAGCGCTCGGAGTCCGAATCCAGCTGTGCCAACTCCCTCTTCAACTCCTTTACGTCCTTATCCTTCAGCGTTGAGCGATCCCGGCTCATACGACACTGATCGAAGGCCTTGTTGGCGTCGATCTCTTCCAGGTGGCAGTCATTCATGAACAACGCAGCAAGGCGGCTCCGCTCCTCAGCCGACCCGACCTGCTCCATGATCACACCCCAATCGACCTCGCTGCCGGCGTCCGTCTGAGTCATGATGGTTTCCACCACCGGCAACAAATCGGGACCGAACAGGTTTGCCGCCCCATATTCCCGGACCCGCTTTACCACCTCCGGGTATTTCCCCATCAGTGAAACGAGCATCTCTTCCGGCCCGATGCCGCGTTTTTTCCGCTCCGGCGGAGAAGCCAAATCCGCCGTTGAAATGGGCGACCGACCGATCTTTTTCTGCAGTTGCCGCAGGTCGACACCGAGCATCCTGGATATCTCCTTGAGATACAAATCCCGTTCGATGGGGTTGGCAATCTTCATGAGACGCGGCGTCAACAGCTCGATGATCTGCACTTTCCCCTCGACGGTTCTGCTGTCGAACTGGTGCATCAGGTCGTAAAGGAAAAACTCGAATATCGGGCGCGCCTTGGCCACCTGCCCGGCAAAAGCTTCACTACCTTCCTTCTTCAGGTAGCTGTCCGGGTCATCGCCTGCAGGGAGTTCGATCACGTGAGCGGCATATTTTTCTTCCAGAAAAAGTTCCATGCTGCGCAAGGTCGCTTTTTTCCCGGCGTTGTCCCCGTCGAACAGGGTGTAGACCTTGCCCGCATAGCGCTGCAAGAGTTTAACGTGGCCGGCAGTCATGGCAGTGCCGCAGGTGGCGACGACATTTCTCACCCCTGCCTGGAATAGGGCCAGATGATCAAAGTACCCTTCGACTATGATCGCCGTTCCCTGCTCGCGCATGGCCTGCTTGGCCAGATTTAAACCGAAAAGCACCTCGCTCTTATGGTAGATCGGAGATTCCGGCGAATTTATGTATTTCGGCAACGAATCGTCGAGCACCCGTCCACCGAAGCCGATCGGTCGACCATGCATATCGGCAATGACAAACAGCAGACGGTTGCGAAATGTGTCGTAGTAACCGCCAGAGTCTCTGAGCTTAACCAGTCCAAGCTTTTCCGCCAGCGGCAACGGCACCCGCTGCTGCTCCAGATATCTTGTAAGGCCGTCCCATTTATCCGGCGCAAACCCGATGCAATACGCCTCTGAGGTAGCGGCATCCACTCCACGCCGCTCGAGATAACGTCGACCCGCTTCCCCTGCCGGTTCCTGAACCAGGACCCGGCGGTAAAACTTTGCCGCCTGTTCATTTATTCTGAAAAACAGCTCCCGTTCATCGGTCTGCCGCTTTTCCGTTGCGGTCAGGGGACGCTCTTCTATGATCACACCGACCCGCTTTGCAAGGAACTTCACCGCTTCGGGAAATGTAAGACCTTCAATTTTCATGATGAAGGTGATGGCGTTCCCACCAACCCCGCAACCGAAACAGTGAAATATGCCCCTTCCAGGGTTGACATTGAAGGAAGGTGTTTTTTCGCCGTGAAACGGGCAGAGCCCTTGGTAATTCGCACCCGACTTCCTGAGGCTTACGTAGTCGGAGATAACATCCAGGATTGCCGCACGTTCACGTACTTCACTGACCTTATCGTCCGGAATCATCGACATCTTGAACCTTCATGTATGCTGCTGACTAATTGTGCCGTACCGCTGCCTTCCTCTGTTTTGCAGCACCATCCCAACCGGAGATGATCTCTTTCCCTGAGTGGATGAAAGATTGGGCTGTCTTTGACTTCTGGAGATATCCCTTGATCTTTTCCGGAACCGGCTTTGTCGTGCCGAAATACAATATCATGCAGAGGATAAAAGCCCCTTCCAGGAAGCCGAAGACAACGCCGCCAATGCGGTTTATCCCCCCAAGCAGCATGATCTTGAAGATAGCGGTGAGCAGGTGTCCGAAAAAGTAGAAAAGCAGGCCGAGGATCAGGAAGATGAGGATAAACGACAGGACCAGCGCCACATGTTGAGGAAGGTGAATAAAAGGCCTGATAGCCTCTGCTAGATACGAATAATACTTAAAGGCAGCCCAGCCGCCCGTAACAAGGCCGAGGAGAGAGCAAACCTCTCTCACCAAACCTTTCATGAAACCCTTTACCACAAAACCGAGCAGAAAGGCCCAGATAAGGATATCAAGAAGGATCATTCAAGCACCTGACATTAGCCATAAAGTAAAAGTAGGGGCAATCACAAGAATCGCCCCCACCATTAAAAAGTCTGCTTATCCGGCCCAAGAAAATTGACCCGCGCCAAATTGCTAAGCGAGTTTCTCCTTGACCACTTCGCTGACCAGTTTGCCGTCTGCACGGCCGGCGACGCCGGGCTGCAGAGCTTTCATCACCCTGCCCATGTCCTTACTACCCTGTGCGCCACATTCGGCAATAGTCTTCATAACAAGTTCTTCAAGTTCTTCGCGGGTCAGTTGCTGCGGTAAAAAATCGAGCAGCAGCGCCAACTCCTTCTCTTCCTTATCCACCAGGTCTTGTCGACTTGCTTCCCTAAAGAGCCGGATGGATTCCCTGCGCTGCTTGCACAGGGTGCTGATAATCTCGATGATTTCCCGATCATCCAGCTCATGCTTCAGATCGATTTCCCGGTTCTTCATCGACGAGCGAATCATGCGGATTACGGAAAGTTTCAGTTCGTCCTTACTCTTCATGGACGACTTAAGCTCATCATTCAGCCTTTCACGTAACGACATAAATCCTCTTTTAATCTACCATCTTACGCTGTTTTTTTAAGGCTCTCTTGCGAGCAGCAATGGCCTTTTTCTTCTTCTTGATACTCGGTTTTTCGTAGTGCTCTCTTTTGCGGACCTCAGAAAGAATCCCCGCTTTTTCGCACTGTTTCTTGAACTTTTTCAACGCAAGCTCAAACGGCTCAGCTTCTTTTACCTTTACTCCCGGCATCCATATTCCCCTCCCTCCTGTATATAAATTTACTTATTTATAGATCAAGGTCAGGCCGGCAGACAATTTACAAGGAATAGGCATAATAGCACCGACTAATATATTGTCAAGAGAAATTTGTGTTTTTTCAACTATTTCACTTTTCCCGTGACTCTTTTTCAGCAATGCCGGAAATCCCGAAGCGACGACGCAGCTCAGCATAGACCTCGTCAGGAACGATATCGTAATAGCCAAGGAGAACCAGTGTATGAAAAAACAAATCAGCCGTCTCGTAGACAATCTCGTCCCGTGACCCGCCCTTGCCGGCAACCACCAATTCGGTCGCCTCCTCCCCGAGCTTCTTGAGGATCTTATCAATTCCCTTGGCCATCAGGGAAGCGGTGTAAGACTGCTCCGACGGGTTGGCCTTCCGCTCCCGAATGACCTGATAAACGGCCTGAAGAATATCATCATTTTGCATAATCGCGTTCCTTTTTAAAAAGGCACGAGGATAAAGGTACAAGGTCCGAGGTTTTGAAATCCTCGTGCCCCTTTTTCCTCGTACCTCGTACCTCGAACCTTAAATCCTTACCGGTACGCCTCTTTCCCTGAGGTATTCTTTCGCCTCCTGAATGGTGTACTCACGGTAATGGAAGATGGAAGCCGCCAGACAGGCACTTGCCCCTCCCTTGGTAAAACCGTCGTAGAGATGCTCCAGGTTCCCCACGCCGCCGGAAGCGATGACGGGAATTGAAACCGCGTCGGCCACAGCCCTGGTCAGCGGCAGGTCGTAGCCGTCCTTGGTACCGTCCCGGTCCATGCTGGTGAGGAGAATCTCGCCGGAGCCGTAAGCTTCCATGCGCTGGGCCCATTCCACCGCGTCAATCCCGGTTGCATTGCGCCCACCGTGGGTATAGACCTCCCATCGATCTTCGCCCGGCACCCGGCGGGCATCTATGGCCACCACCGTGCACTGGGAGCCGAACCGCTCCGCAGCTTCCTTGACGAACTCCGGCCGGTGCACTGCAGCGGTATTGATGGAAACCTTGTCCGCACCGGCATTGAGAAGCCGGCGGATATCCTCCACCGTCCGCACGCCGCCACCCACGGTGAGGGGCATGAAGACCCGCTCGGCTGTGCGGCGCACCACGTCGATGATGATGTCGCGGGCGTCGCTCGACGCAGTGATATCGAGAAAGGTCAGTTCGTCCGCCCCCTGCCGATCGTAGATTTCGGCAATCTCCACAGGATCGCCTGCATCCCGGAGCTCCAGGAACTGCACCCCCTTTACGACCCGGCCACCTTTCACGTCAAGGCAAGGAATAATGCGCTTGGTCAGCATAAAAACCTCTAGATAAGGTAGATTAGATAAACGACTTGCTTCAGCCCTGCCTGCATTTTTTTGTCAGCGCCACTGCCTCGGCCAGCTTGATGGCGCCGGTATATATGGCCTTGCCGGTTATCACACCAGTCACGCCGGCAGATTCCACAGCCATGAGGTTCTCGATGTCTTTGAGCGAAGAGACCCCGCCTGAGGCGATGACCGGAATGCTGATCGCCTCGGCCAGCGCCCGGGTGGCATCGATATTCGGCCCCTGCATCATCCCGTCGCGGCTGATATCGGTATAGATGACCGCGGTTACGCCGTACCCCTCGAAAAGCCGTGCAAGATCCACAGCGTAGACGTCGGTCACCTCGGCCCACCCCTGTACCGCCACCAGCCCGTTTTTGGCGTCGATGCCGACCACGATCCGACCAGGAAAGAGCTTGCACGCCTCTTCCACGAGCTTCGGGTTGCGCTGCGCGGCCGTGCCGAGGATCACCCTGGAGAGGCCGAGGTCGAGATAAGCCTTGATGGTCTCGATATCGCGAATGCCGCCACCAAGCTGGGTTGGAATCCGCACTGCCTTGACGATCGCTTCGATGGCGCTTTTGTTCGCGGGCTTGCCGGCAAAGGCACCGTCCAGGTCGACGATATGGAGCAGCTCCCCCCCCTGCCTTTCCCATTCACGGGCCTGCTCGGCCGGGTTATCGCAGAAAACGGTGTCCTTGTCCATGAGCCCCTGCTCCAGGCGGACGCACTTTCCTTCTTTCAGGTCAATTGCCGGGATAACAATCATAACAATACCTTTTCAAACCTTCACCACAGAGACGTGCTTAAGCTGTTCTCCGTGTCTCCGTGGTGGGTTTATGCCTTTAATTCCCCGAAATTCTTCAGGATCTTGAGCCCCTTTTCCTGGGATTTCTCCGGGTGGAACTGGGTGGCGACGATGTTGTCCTTCCAAATGGCGGCGCAGAACTCGATGCCGTAGCCGGTGGTGGCTGCCACGACCGATTCGTCGTCCGGCTTGACGTAGTAAGAATGGACAAAATAGACGTTGGTCCCGTCCTCGATCCCGGTGAACACCGGCGGCCGGCGGCGAATGGCGAGCTGGTTCCACCCCATGTGCGGCACCTTCAGCTCCTCGCCCCCCTCATTGAGCCCTTCAGGGAAACGAACCACCCGGCCGGGTATGATATCCAGCCCCTTGTGGATGCCGAATTCCTCACTCTCGGTGAAGAGCAGTTGCAGCCCGAGGCAGATGCCGAGAAACGGCCGCCCCTCCCGGATTACCTTGAGCAGCGGTTCCACGAACCCACCTTGTTCCAGGTTGCGCATGCAGTCAGGAAACGCCCCTACGCCGGGGAGCACGACCTTTTCCGCTTCCAGCACCACCGTGGGATCAGCGGTGACGACCGCGTCAAAACCGACCTTTTCGAAACCCTTCTGCACGGAGCGGAGGTTGCCCATGCCGTAGTCAATAATAGCAATCATCACTACACCTTTTTACCCTTTACTTTTCACGCTTTTACAGTTTGCCTTTGGTCGACATGACCCCGGCGATCCGTGGGTCCTGCTGGGTCGCCTGGTCGAGCGCCCGGGCCAGAGCCTTGAAGCACGCCTCCAGAATATGATGGACGTTGTCACCGTACATGACATTTATGTGGAGATTGGCCGCCAGGTTGTTGGTCAGGGCCTGAAAGAACTCACGGGCCAGTTCCACATCGAACTCGCCGATCTTCACCTTGGGCAACCGGACGTTGTAAACCAGGTAGGGACGCCCCGACAGATCGACGGCCACGCTTGCCAGGGTCTCATCCATGGGGACGGTGGCCTGGCCGTAGCGGCGGATTCCCTGCTTGTCGCCTAGGGCCTGCTTCAGGGCCTCACCGAGGACGATGCCGATGTCCTCCACTGTGTGGTGGAAATCGATGTCGATGTCGCCCTTGGCCTCCACTTCCAGGTCAAACAGGCCATGGCGGGCAAACAGGTTGAGCATGTGGTCGAGAAACGGCACAGAGGTGCAGACCCTCGCCTCCCCCGACCCGTCGATATTCAGGGAAAGCTTTATCTGGGTTTCCTTGGTGATGCGTTCGATGACGGCTTTTCTCGACATATACGCCTCCTGAAATTATTTCAATCGTATGCTGACCGACTTGCCGTGGGCTTCCAACCCTTCCAGTTCGGCGATCCGTACGATGTCTTTGCCCAGCCGATTGAGTCCACTTTCGCTGAAATAGACGATGGAGGATTTCTTGATGAAATCGTCCACCGACAAGGGAGAGAAGAATCGGGCGGTGCCGCCGGTCGGCAGGGTATGGTTGGGGCCGGCCAGGTAGTCTCCGGCCGCCTCGGGCGTGAAGTGGCCGAGAAAAATGGCGCCGGCATTGCGTATCTGCGGCAGAATGGCAAACGGGTCTGTCACCGCCAGCTCCAGATGCTCCGGGGCGATCCGGTTGGAAAATGCAATAGCCTCGGCAATGCTGCCGGCAACGATGACCGCACCGTAAGTATCCCACGATTTGCGGGCGATGCTCTCGCGCTTGAGCTTCCCGAGCTGAAGTTCAACTTCCGCGGCCACCCGTTCACCGAAGGAGCGGCTCGTGGTGATGAGGATGGACGAGGCAAGTTCGTCGTGCTCGGCCTGGGAAAGGAGATCGGCGGCGATGTGCGCCGGATTGCCGCTGCCGTCGTTGATGACGAGTATCTCGGAAGGACCGGCGATCATGTCAATGCCAACCTGGCCGAACACCAGCTTCTTGGCTGTGGCCACATAGATATTGCCCGGGCCGGTGATCTTGTCCACCCTCGGCACCATCGCCGTACCGTAAGCCAGCGCCGCAACGGCTTGGGCTCCGCCGATGCGAAAAACCCGATCCACGCCGGAGAGTCGTGCAGCCACAAGCACGTGATGATTTATCTCTCCCCCCGGGGTCGGGGCAACCATGACCACCTCGCCTACACCAGCCACCTTGGCCGGCACCGCGTTCATGATGACGCTCGAAGGATAACTGGCCTTACCGCCCGGAACATAAATACCGACCCGTTCGAGCGGCGTCACCATCTGGCCGAGCAGGACATCGCTTTCGTCGGTGGAAAGCCAGGTTTCCTGCTTCTGCTTTTCGTGGAAGCGGGCCACCCGCTCCACCGCCAGCTTGAGTGCCGAAATGTCGGCATCCGCCACCCGGACAAAGGCCTCGTTGAACTCCGCCTCGGTCACTTCCAAATCGGCAACGGTATCGGCCTCCAGCCGGTCGAAGCGCCGTGTGTAGTCGAGCAGCGCTGCATCACCCTCCTTGCGAACGGCAGCAATGATGTCGAGAACAACCTGCTCGACCTCCTTGCCGGTCTCCTCGCCCCGTGCCAGGATGGCGGCAAAGTTCGCCTCAAAGTTATTGTCGTGGATGTCGAGAAATTGCATTGATTAACCCTTTAGTAGCTTGGCTCAGAGGACGCCGAGTGAAAGCTGGAATACCAGCGAACTCTGTGGCAAAGGATTTTTAGACGTGCTTTTCCAGTCCTTCGATTATCTCGGTGATCCGCTGATGCTTGGTCTTCAGACTCGCCCGGTTGACGATGAGGCGCGTGGTGATTTCAGCGATGGTTTCAACCTCCACCAGGCCGTTCTGCTTCAAGGTCTCACCTGTGGAGACAAGGTCAACGATTCGCTCCGACAGCCCCACCAGGGGCGCCAGCTCGATTGAGCCGTAGAGCTTGATGATCTCCACCTGCACACCCTTGCTGGTGAAGTACTTTTCCGTAAAATTGGGGTACTTGGTAGCAATGCGGATGTTGGTCCAGCCGGCCGGGTCATCGTCGCGGGAGAGTTCGGCAGGTTCGGCCACCATCATGCGGCAATAGCCGAATTTGAGGTCGAGCGGTTCGTAGACGTCCTTCTCCTGCTCGAGAAGGGTGTCCTTGCCGACGATCCCCAGATCGGCGCAGCCGTACTCCACATAGGTGGGGACGTCAGTAGCGCGGACAATCATGTAACGCATCCGCTGCACTGGGTTTTCGAAGATGAGCTTCCGGGTATCGGAGAGGAGTTCCTCGCAATCGATGCCGATCTTTTTGAAGAGGGCCACGGAATCCTGCAGGATGCGCCCCTTGGGAATGGCAATGGTGATGTAATCAGTCATTAACGCCTCTATGTAGGGGCGAACGGCGTTCGCCCGATAACGGTTGATCTGCCGGCAAGGGCGCATGCCATGCGCCCCTACAACTTTTATTCCTGCACCCTTACGATATCTGCTCCCAGCCCCGCCAGCTTCTTCTCGATTGACTCGTATCCGCGATCCAGATGATAGATACGAGATACTTCGGTGGTGTTGTCAGCCGCCAATCCTGCCAGAATGAGGCATGCGGAGGCGCGTAGATCGGTCGCCATGACCGGGGCGCCGGAAAGCTTCTTCACCCCTTTGACCGTGGCGGTGTTCCCCTCGGTGGTAATGTCGGCGCCGAAGCGCATCAGTTCCGAAACGTGCATGAAACGGTTCTCGAAAATGTTTTCGCTGATGACGCTGGCGCTGTCTGCCAGGCACATAAGCGCCATGAACTGGGCCTGCATGTCGGTGGGAAAGCCGGGATAGGGACGGGTCTTGATGTTGACACCCTTGATTTTCCTCGGCCCCTTGACCCGCACCACGTTGTCCTTGTTGATAATTTCAACGCCTGCATCCTGGAGTTTGAAGACCAGTGCGTCCAGATGCTCAAGCTGCATGTTGCGGACCTTGATGTCGCCGCCAGTGATTGCCGCCGCGATCATGAAGGTACCGGCCTCGATCCGGTCCGGCATCACCCGGTGACTGACCGGTCCCAGCTCTTTAACGCCGCTAATGCGGATGGTATCGGTCCCGGCACCGTCGATCCGTGCCCCCATCTTGGTGAGGACGTTGGCCAGGTCAACGATCTCCGGTTCACGGGCGGCATTTTCCAGGATGGTCTCCCCTTTGGCGGTGGCGGCCGCCATCATAAGGTGCTCGGTGCCGCCGACCGTGGAAACGTCGAAATTGATCCGCGCACCCTTGAGCTGCTTCGCTTTGGCCTCAACGTAGCCATGGGTAAGGTTTATGTCCGCCCCCATGGCCGCCAATCCTTTGAGGTGAAGGTTTATAGGACGGGCGCCGATGGCACAACCGCCCGGAAGAGACACCCGCGCCTTGCCGAACCTGGCGAGGAGCGGGCCCAGAACCAACACCGAAGCACGCATGGTCTTGACCAGCTCGTAGGTGGCCTCGAAATTATCGACTCCGGTCGTGTCTATCTTGACGATGTTGCCGTTGCCGTCGACCTTCGCTCCCAGCTGTTCCAGCACCTTGATCGTGGTGTTGATGTCGCGCAGGAACGGGACGTTGCTGATCTCATGCTCGGCCGGGGCAAGGATGGTGGAGATGAAAATGGGGAGGGAGGCGTTCTTCGAACCGCTCACCGTCACTTCACCGGCAAGCTTCTTCCCCCCTTTGATTATCAATTTATCCAATGTAATACACCTCTTTTACAATTTCATGCAGACGGGATTACCCCGCCCCTGGTTTTCCCGCAATGGGCGCGACGACCGCGCCCCTACAAAAGTCGCCCACCGACCACCCGTTCAATCCCATTCGGATCTTTTGCCGTGAACAATTCGCCAAAGCCGGTCTTATCCAACAGCCCCAGCACCGCTTCAGCCTGCCCTACCCCGACCTCGAACAGGAGCCACCCCCCGGGATTAAGATAGTCAGACGCAGCCGGGACAATAAGGCGATAGAAATCAAGCCCGTCCGCCCCTCCATCCAGGGCCTGGATCGGCTCGTAGTCCCGTACCTCCGGTTGCAGCGTCTTCAGGTCATCGGTCGGAATATAGGGGGGATTGGAAACGATCAGATCGAACCGCTGGTCCTGAAACGGCTCGAACAGCGATCCTTCGAACAGGCTGACCGTGACGCCCTGTTTATCGGCATTTTTCTGCGCCAGGACCAGCGCCTGCGGAGAACTGTCCACGCCGAGAATCGTCGCCGTGGGAAGTGCCTTGGCCAGGGCAACACTGACACAGCCGCTCCCCACTCCGATATCGAGGATTCTGCAATGCTCACCGCATCGCGCCGCTGCTTCCGCCACGAGCACTTCCGTGTCATGGCGGGGAATGAGGACGGCCGGCGACACCTCGAACTCCAGCCCCATGAATTCCTGGGAGCCAAGTATGTACTGGAGCGGCTCACGTTTGCTCCGGCGGGTCACCATGCCACGATAGCCGGACAGTTCAGCCTCTGTCAACGGTTTGTCGAAATTGACATAGAGTCCCACACGGTCGAGACCGAGTACTGCGCAGAGCATCCATTCCGACTCCAGACGGGCGTTTTCCACCCCCTTCTGCGCCAGAAACTCCTTGGTCCAGGTAAGGACCTTGAGGACAGTCCATGTTTCCTGCTGATTTGCCATAATGTATCAATGTCGGCTGAAGGCTGGCGGCGAATGACAGACTCTTAGCTCACTGCTAAGCCGCTTCGCTCTGCTGCTTGAGCGCCTCCATCTGGTAGTAAACCCGAAGGGAGTCGGTAATCTCGCCGATATCACCAGCCATGATGGCATCGAGCCGGTAAAGGGTGAGGCCGATGCGATGGTCGGTCATCCTTCCCTGCGGAAAGTTGTAGGTGCGAATCCGCTCGCTACGGTCCCCGCTTCCCACCTGCTGCTTGCGGTCGGCTGCCAGCCTGGCACTCTGCTCCTGCATGATGGTGTCAAGGATGCGGGTCTTGAGGACCTTCATCGCCTTGGCGCGGTTCTTGATCTGGCTCCGCTCCTCTTGGCAGGCAACCACTGTGCCGGTGGGAAGATGGGTTATGCGCACCGCAGAGTCGGTTGTGTTGACATGCTGGCCGCCGGCGCCGCTGGAACGGTAAACGTCGATCTTCAGATCGGCAGGATTTATGTCAATGTCCACGTCCTCGGCCTCAGGCATAATGGCGACTGTACAGGCACTGGTATGGATACGCCCCTGGGCCTCGGTTTCCGGCACCCTCTGGACACGGTGGGTCCCTGATTCATATTTGAGCTTGGCAAAAACGCCATCGCCTTCAACGGAGGCGACGATCTCTTTGAAGCCACCCTTCTCCGACTCGGAGGCAGAGATGACCTCCACCCGCCAACGGTTCGATTCTGCATAGCGGCCATACATGCGGAAAAGGTCGCCGGCAAAGAGGGCCGCCTCGTCGCCGCCGGTGCCGGCGCGAATCTCCAGGATAACACTCTTGTTGTCGTTGGGATCCTTGGGGAGCAGGAGCAGCTTGATCTCGGCTTCCAGGGCCGCCTGCTGTTCTTCCAGCGCCTCCAGCTCCGCCTCGGCCATTTCCTTCATTTCCGGATCGGCAAGCAATTCCCGGTTTCCCGTAATCTCAACTAGAACCTTCTTGTAGTTGCGGTAAGACTCCACCAACGCGGACAAGTCGGAATGCTCCCGTGACAGCTTGCGGAATTCCGGCTGATTGCCGAGTACTGCCGGATCGGCCAGAAGCGCTTCCAGTTCCTGGTATCGCCGTTCCAGTTCTTCAATTTTTTCAAACATCTATCAACCTCAGAAATATTGCTTAAGACAAACGACTAATGGAAAGAACCGGTTTTCCTTCAGGCATTGGCCTACTGACGTTAGCTTACAGCTTCTTATACCACCAGGCGATCATCCTTGTAACCGGCATTCACTTCCAGTGCTTCCGACATCGACCGTATCGCCACCTCCAGCTGACTGTCGTCAGGCTCACGGGTGGTGAGCCGCTGCAGAGCAAGCCCCGGCGAGATGAGGAGTTTGACGAGCGGCAGCTGGTCGTGCTTGGCGCTCCATTTCAACAGTTCGTAGGAAACACCTGCAATAAGCGGCAGAAGGATCACCCGGGAGCCTGCCTTTAAGTAGAACGGCCAGAGCTTGGGAATCAGGGAAAAAATGACGATGCTCACCATCATCACGATGAGGAGAAAG
This sequence comes from Geotalea uraniireducens Rf4, assembly GCF_000016745.1. Lineage (GTDB taxonomy): Bacteria > Desulfobacterota > Desulfuromonadia > Geobacterales > Geobacteraceae > Geotalea > Geotalea uraniireducens. Next base: position 4,720,481 of record NC_009483.1, read on the forward strand.
CTGGTGCCGCAGCGGGGATGGAGACAACTGTACTTGCGCACATTCTCAACAGTGAGCTCTTCACCCGCCTCGAAAGCGAAAATAGACTTATGCTCCGCCCCGTGATACTGAAAGACCCGCTGAATGTCACCCATCCTGGATATGGAGAAGATGTAAATGAGGAATACCGCCATCCGGATCACCCCGTCCACCAGATTGAAGATTATGTTGGATTCACCGATAACGGGGGTAAGGAGTTTGGTAAGGTAGAGGGGGAGAACGAAAAAAAGGAGGATGCCAAAGCCGAATGCCACCGCCATGGTGCCCGCCATGGCCCAGGAAGACAACTCTTGCTTCGCCTCTCCTTCCTTCTCTTCAGCCATCGCCTCATTGGCGGAGAAGTTGAGCGCCGTGATGCCGATGATCAGCGATGAAAAGAGCGCCACCGCCCCTCGGACAATGGGAAGCTTTACCAGAGGAAACCGCTCCGACAGGGGAACGACCTCTTCCTTCTTGATGACGATCTCACCGGATGGCCGCCGAACCGCAATAGCCATGGAGCGGGGCGCTCGCATCATGACCCCTTCGATTACCGCTTGTCCGCCGATATTGATCTTTGCCATATTTTCCTCGTGTTGACTGCGAACAGGTACAGACAGACGTGTTCCCTAAAAATTCCTGAAAAACTCCCGCACCGCCACAATCTTGCCGCAGGTCATGGTCCCTTCAGGGCAGGGGCCTGAGAGACATCCCGGCCCGGCATCCCTGAAAATAGTCGGAGCAATCCCTTTCACCAGCTTCAGCATCTCCAGTGACATCGCCCTGATCTCCCACTGGGCGCGCTCGCAGCAACGTACCGCAAAGAAATGAAGCAATTCGCGGGCGTTCATGGTCACCATGATTTTGGTCTCAGTGGCATTGGGCAGAATGTAGCGGGCATCCTCCGCCGGAATTCCTGCTTCGACCATCTCGGCATAGGCCTGATGCAAAGCCTGCAACTGGGCCTCAAAACGGGCCAGCACGTCAGGCCGTTCGCCAATGGTCGGAGGAATTACCGCGGCAAACCGTTCTTTGTGGGAAACGTAGCGCTGTGACTGCTGGGAGTAGGAGGCCACCCGGTGACGTACCAGCTGGTGGGAGGTTACCCGCGAAATACCTTCGATGCCGAAGGTAAAAGAGGCATGCTCCAGCACGGACTGGTGACCGAGCGACATGATCTTGTCGAGGAACGTCCGGATATCGGCGCCGGAAAGCCTCTGCTTAAGCTCGTCGATGGCAACCGGCGAATAGCAAAGCCTTGCAGCAAGGGCCACGGTCATTTCCGGGTCGGGGGTATGTTGAAGAAGCGCAACCTTCATTGACATCCTTATTCCAATTCCAAACCAATGCGCTATCTTCGTTGGCTCGTCTTCGGCTCCTCAACGTACCATCTGTACGCCTTCGTCGCCTCACTCCTCGCCGCCTTGATTTCATCCTTGATTTGAAATTGGAATTAACCACAAATTGGGCAAAAAATCCGGCTTGAAAAAACAGTTAAGGGGATTTCGCCATGGACAAAATCCCCCCTAATAAATCCGCAAGGCAGGAGCCCTGTTACATGCCGTATCGCCTCTTGAATCTCTCAACACGCCCGGCAGTATCGATAAGCTTTTGCTTGCCGGTAAAGAACGGGTGACAGGCAGAGCAGATTTCCGTGGAAATCTCAGGCTTGGTGGAGCGTGTCTGGAACGTATTGCCGCAGAGACATTTCACGGTAACTTCCGTGTAATTGGGGTGAATTCCTTCTTTCATATCTTCCTCCTCGCAGGGGTGCCCCCCTGATTTCTTATTTAATTTGTGCATTCGAAAGTTTTTAAATTAGCACCATTGATCTAATTTTTCAACACCTTTTTCACTTACTCATGGAATCAAGGAACGCCTGGTTACCCTTGGTCCCCTCAAGCTTGGAGATGAGGAATTCCATACTGTCCACCACATTCATGGGATGGAGCACCTTGCGCAGAATCCAGATCCGGTTGAGGGCGCTTTTCTCGATGAGAAGTTCCTCCTTGCGGGTACCGGACTTGTTAATGTCGATAGCCGGGAAGGTACGCTTCTCGACCAGCTTGCGGTCGAGATGAAGTTCCATGTTGCCGGTCCCTTTGAACTCTTCGAAGATGACCTCATCCATCTTGCTGCCGGTATCGACCAGGGCAGTGGCGATGATCGTGAGCGAGCCGCCCTCTTCGATGTTGCGGGCTGCACCGAAGAAGCGCTTCGGTTTGTGCAGGGCATTGGAGTCGACGCCGCCGGAAAGGATTTTGCCGGAAGGGGGAATGACCGTATTGTAGGCACGGGCCAAACGGGTAATGGAGTCAAGGAGGATCACCACATCCCGCTTGTGCTCGACAAGCCGTTTGGCCTTCTCGATTACCATCTCCGCCACCTGGATATGACGCGAGGCGGGCTCATCGAAGGTGGAGGAAATCACCTCTCCGTTGACCGAGCGCTGCATGTCGGTCACCTCTTCCGGACGTTCATCGATGAGAAGGACGATAAGGAATACTTCGGGGTGGTTTTCGGCAATGGAGTTGGCGATATTCTGGATCAGCATGGTCTTGCCGGTGCGGGGCGGTGCGACGATCAGACCGCGCTGCCCCTTGCCGATGGGCGCTATCAGCTCCACCACCCGCATCGGCATATTGTCGGGCGTTGTCTCAAGCTTCAGCTTCTCTTCGGGATAAAGTGGCGTCAGGTTGTCGAAGAGGATCTTATCCCTCGCCACATCCGGCGATTCATGGTTGACAGATTCAACCTTGAGCAGGGCGAAATAACGCTCACCCTCCTTGGGAGGCCTGATCTGGCCGGAAACGGTATCGCCTGTGTGAAGGTTGAAACGGCGGATCTGGCTTGGGCTGACATAGATGTCGTCCGGCCCCGGCAGATAGTTGTAATCCGGCGCCCTCAAGAAACCAAATCCATCCGGCAGGGTTTCAAGCACACCCTCGCCAAAGATCATGCCGTTTTTCTCGGTCTGGGCATTGAGGATGGCAAAAATCAGGTCCTGCTTGCGCAGACTGGAAGCGCCCTCAATATTCAGACCCTTGGCAATAGCGGTCAGCTCATTGATTTTTTTACCCTTTAATTCTTGTAAGTTCATCAGTTCTCCTGCAATGACGCAAATATACCTTTTATCGGCAAAGCCATGCTTTATTTTAAATTTTAAATTATTTCCAGTTGATTACACCTGGGGCTACCGGGGAAGTGCTTAAATGGTCTTATGTAATTATCTTTGAAGTTACGTTATTGAGGTGTCGGTTCTATCTCGGTATGAATGTAGAGGCAACTAAGCTGGGCCAAATCGAGGAATGATATAGATATATAAACCGCAATTATCGCCTTTGTCAATACAATTTATTACGCCGCTACCGCCTCCCCTGCAAAGTAAATCATCCCATATCACGAAAAAATTTCAAGCCTTCAAGGCGCAGATTTCATAAGTTTTATTGACGCATCACCATCGTCACCTTATAATTTACCACCGGAGGAGGGAATGGCTATGGCGCTCGGAAACATGACGGATCCTGCAATGCTTGTGGCCATTGGCGCGACTCTCGCTGCGTTGTCCGGCGTGCCGGGGTTGTTCCTGAAAGACACACCGGACACGGGGCAAAAACTGGCCACCGCCCTGGTCGCTCTCGCCGCCCTGGCAGGACTGAGCGGCGCATTTATCTTTTTCTTGCACGGAACGCCTGTCATTTACACCATCTCCTGCAGCCTCCCGTTCGGCCCCTGCGAAATCGGCCTCGACCATCTTTCCGCAGTCTTTCTCCTCATCATTTTCCTTATCTCCATTTGTTGTAGCATCTACGCCACCGGTTATTGGCCGGCAGCAAGCAACCAGCGGACATCGCGCAAGCTGACATTTTTCTTCGGCCTTTTAACGGCTGCCCTGGTTTTGCTCGTCATAGCCCGGGACAGCATCCTCTTTCTCATGGCCTGGGAAGTCATGGCCCTCTCCGCATATTTCGTCCTGACCACCGAAGACCATAAACCCGAGGTGCGTGAGGCGGGCATCATCTACATGGTGGCCACCCATACAGGCACCTTGGCCCTGTTCGCCATGTTCAGCCTGCTCAAAGGTGCCGCTGCCTCCCACCAGTTTTCCGCCATGACGGCCATAAACCCTGCACCGCCACTGGCGGCCGCAATTTTCTGCACAGCGCTGTTCGGCTTCGGATTGAAAGCCGGGTTGATGCCTCTGCATATCTGGCTCCCGTCGGCCCATGCAACTGCGCCGAGCCACATCTCAGCGATTATGTCCGGCGTGATGATAAAGACCGGGATTTACGGCATCATCCGCGTCCTCTCATTTTTCCCTCAACCACCCATTTGGTGGGGAATAACACTCTTAGTAGCCGGTATAGTCTCCGCCGTACTCGGCGTGGCATTTGCCCTGGGCCAGCACGACCTCAAGCGTCTCCTCGCCTACCACAGCATTGAAAACATCGGCATCATTTTCATGGGAATCGGAGTTGCCGTCATCGGCCAAGCCACCGGCCAGCCGCTTCTGACCGTCCTGGGCATGGCAGGAGCGCTCCTGCACACATTGAATCATGCACTGTTCAAATCTCTTCTCTTCCTCGGCGCAGGAGCGGTCATCCACGCCACCCATACCAGAGAAATAGACCGGATGGGAGGCCTGGCCAAGGCCATGCCCTGGACCGCCATCCTGTTCCTGCTGGGAGCCGTCGCCATCTGCGGACTGCCGCCGTTGAACGGCTTTGTCAGTGAATATCTCATCTATCTGGGATTTTTCGGCGGAGTGAACACCGTAAGCGGACCGGCTGTCCCGGCCATGGCGTTGGCCGCCCCATCCCTTGCGCTGGTCGGCGCACTGGCTGTCGCCTGCTTTGTCAAGGTTTTCGGCATCGTATTTCTTGGCGCCCGCCGCTCCCGGGAAATTGAACCCCTTCAGGATGCCGGTTGGCCAATGCGTGCGCCGATGATCCTGCTGGGTGCGCTTTGCGTTATTATCGGCTTATTTCCCCAGCTTGTCGCAAGACTCCTCCAGCCGACCATCTACAGTTGGGCGCCGACACTGGTCATCACCGGCCAGACCATCCCATCCGCTGCCCCCTTGGGATGGATAACCGTTTTAGGTTTAGCACTGCTGACACTGGGGGGACTGCTCGCCTTTGACTTCTACCGACGAATCAAACAAGAGACGGTCGGCACCTCTGGCACCTGGGGTTGCGGTTACCTGAAACCATCCCCCCGCATGCAGTACAGCGCCTCATCATTTGCCGAGATGATCGTAAAGCTATTTGCCGGCGCACTTCGACCCCATGTTGAAAAACCGGATATTACGGGGCCTTTCCCCCAACGATCACGGTTTGCGAGCCATGTTCCCGAGGCTGTCCTGGAACTGGGCATCGTACCGTTTTTCAAGGCTGTCGATGAAAGGTTCGCCACCATCCGGCGACTGCAGCACGGGCAACTCCACCTCTACATCCTCTACGTCTTCATCACCTTATGCCTGCTATTGGTCTGGGCCATGTAACGGTTCTGCAGCCTGATATTTTTCTTTCGCCTTCTTTTTCCGTTTCGCCTTCTGTTTGCGTATCTTCTCCTGTTTCAGGTCACCGGCAGTGGCAATACCCGCCCGTGCCTCGATTTTCTCAAGCAATTCCCGCCGGGCGAGAAAGCGGTTGAGGGATTGGCTCCGCTCGCGCATGCACTTCACCTCGATCCCGGTCGGCTTGTGCTTCAGATAGACACAGGTTGAGGTCTTGTTCACATGCTGCCCCCCCTTTCCCGAGGAGCGGATGAACTGCTCATCGATATCTTCTTCCCGAACCCCGAGTGACTCCATCTTCTGCCTGAGCCACCTGTTCTTTTCTTCACTGACAGCGAATATCGACATGTCTCGACCTTAGCACAAAATTGGCTGGTTCGGAAGCAGGTGAAACGCGAATGCGGGTCAACTACGGGCTGAATAAGGTCCGTTTCCCGGCGCCGGTGATCGCCGGTTCGCGGATCAGGACCAGGAGCCTGCTGCAGAGCGCGGAAGGGGTGGGAAAGGCGGTGCAGGTTATCTGCCGCATCACCGTCGAGATAGCAGGCAATGACAAGCCCGCATGCAGCGCCGAATATATTGCACGGGTCTATCCATAAACTTACCGCGTTATCCTGGAATCTGATTAGCGCTGATCTTCCGCCAACAGCAATTTCTTGGAAAGTCCCCCTTTAAGAAAGGGGGGGATCTCTCAGCGGAAGATTGACGCTAATCAGGTCCTGGAATTACCAGAATATTCATCATGGAATGATGGTCTCCTTGACCACGAAACTTGCACTTTGTGGAAAATATGTTTTATTCAAGATGGGGATTTAGCTCTGCCTGACCGAGCAGACCGTGTGAAGGACAACGTGATGACCTGAGACTTTGTATATTTTCCCCGGACGACTCAATAGTGCACTCCTGACAGAAAACTACTGCCATTCACAACAAGCGGATGATGTAGATCTAACATGGAAAGGAGAATTTCTTATGAGTGGGAAAAAGCAGCGTTACATCAGGATCGCGTCGTTAGTAACAGCCGGTGCCGCATTGGCCACGGTAACCGCCACCCTGGCCGCATCTGACCGGCCGGTCGGCACAACCAGCTATGCCCCCGTCGCCGACACCACACCCTTTGCCAGCGTCCGGCAAACCATGGAAAAAGCAAAGCCCGCAGTGATGCAGCGGCAGCTGGAGCTGCTCTCTGAACGGTACGACCTCGGCGACAAACCCCTCGCAGGGGTGAAGATGTCGCGCGGGAAGTCCGTGCAAGAAGGGGTCCGGGTCAAACTCCCCAAAGAGGTTAGCTGGCAGCAGCTCGCCGCCATGGGCTCGGAACAGATTCGCAACAAAGACCTGTTTCCCAAAGGGTTCATGCCGTTGCCCCACCCCAATCACCCTGAGGGGGGGATGCTCTTCCCCAAGTTTCACATCGACGAAATCAGGAAGCAGACCGGCCGCGACCTGACCCGCTTTGACCTGGACTTCGATCTGCCCAACCACGTGCTGCCCGAATTCCCCCCCGCCATCTTCCTGACGACCCGCCCCGACCTGGGGGACGTTTCCCAGGGCAAGGTGGTGACCACCCAGAATTTCTTCGAGTTGTTCAACGGCATCCTCAACCCCAAGCAGCTCGAAGGTTTGCGGCTGCTGCTCACCCCCTTTCCCCAGCAGCAGTTCAATGCCACCAGCGACCGTCGTTCGGCCGAGCCGAGCCTGGGAGTGTCCTGTTTCGATTGTCACGTCAACGGCCACACCAATGGAGCCACCCACCTGGTGGGCGACATCCGGCCCCAGGAACTGCGCCACCGGCTTGACACACCGCCGCTGCGCGGGGTCAACATCCAGCGGCTGTTCGGCTCCCAGCGGGCACTGAAAAGCGTCGAAGACTTCACCGAGTTCGAACAGCGCGCCGCCTACTTCGACGGCGACCCGGTGATCGCCACCAAGAAAGGGGTCAACATACTCGAGCGGGGCAGCCAGGTCCACTTCATGGCCGAGTTCCAGGAACTGCTGGACTTCCCGCCGGCACCGAAACTCGACCTGTTCGGCAAGCTCGATCCCGCCAAGGCGAGCGAGAGTGAACTGCGCGGCCAGACGGTCTTTTTCGGCAAGGCCCGCTGTGCCGAGTGCCATCCCGCCCCCTACTACACCGACAACCTGATGCACAACCTGAAGGTGGAGCGCTTCTACAAACCCCAGCTGATCAACGGCCGGCTGGCGAGCGCTGATGGCCCGATCAAGACCTTCCCGCTACGGGGCATCAAGGAGTCCCCTCCCTACCTGCATGACGGACGCCTGCTGACCCTGGCCGACACCATCGAGTTTTTCAACCTGGTAACCGGCGTCAACCTCACCGAGGAGGAGAAAAAGGATCTGCTCGCCTTCATGCTCACCCTGTAGCGGTCGGCCAGAGGGGGTCGGGAAACCATGCGGAGCGCGTCGACTCGTTGCACACTATGACCAGGTCTCTGGCGGGTAAGTAATGTTTTATCCGCCACACCTCACCTGCGGAACACCAGCGACGCGCCGGCAATAAGCAACCCGACCCCCAGGGCGCGCTTCAGATCCAGCGGGATCTCGCGGAACCCGAAAAGACCGAAATGGTCGAGGAGCAGGCCGGTAACGAGCTGGGCTGTGATGGTCGCTACCAGGACCGCCGTAGTACCGATGCGAGGCACGGCGAGGATGGTCATGGTAACGAAATATGCGCCGAGAAAGCCGCCGGTCAACTCCCACCAGGCAGCGTCGGCAATGCCCTTGAAGCTGCCGCGTCCGCTCGCAAGTACAACGAAAAACAGCGCCACGGTACCAACGGCAAACGAGATGCAGGAACTCTCGATAATGCCGACCTTCTGGGCAAGCCGGCCGTTGATGGAAGGCTGCAGAGCCACGGCAAAACCGCCGCAGAACATGAGAAAAAACAGGGCCAGACTATTCACCTAAGACTCCTTTCCGTCAGCTCCCTCACCTTCGCCAATCACGGAGAAAGACACGCATCGAAGGAACAACGGCATCTTCTATAACAAAATCATATCGTTTTAGCCGGCAGATGAAAAAAAGCCACTCCCTCGGACCGAGGGAGCGGCTTTTATCAATAAAAATACCTGCACCCCTAGACCCTACTAGCCCTTCTTCCGCCGCATGGCCAGTAACACCACGAGCAGGACGATCAATACCCCTCCGCCAGCGGCCTGGAGCATCAGGGAACTTGTGAACGAGAACGGGGGTTCCGCAGGAGGTTGAACCGGCTGAATGGCCGATTTAGGCACTGCTTTCGCCGGCGGGACAGGTTTCTTTGCCGCGGGTGCAGCACCCTGAACCGGTGGATTCACGGCCGGCTTGGCTTTTAAAGCGCCCGCAACAGGTTGCGGCGGCGCATGGGGAGCTGGGGCTGCTTTGACTGCCTGTAGCGGTTTGACCGGCTTGGCAGGCTTCTGCACCGAGGAGACAACCCCCTGGATCGGCCTGGCAGACGGTTTTTGAGCGATGGCTTTCTGTGGCAGCGGGGGACGCCCGGCGCCGATTTTCTGCCGCTTGACACCTTTTTTCTTGGTCTTTGCAGGTTTTTTGCCGAAGGTCTTCTTCAGGTCCACCTCGTCCCGGGAGAAGTCAAGCAGCACGTCCCGGTTGACGAGGACCATGATATTGCCGTTTGTTTTCCAGACTTTTTGACACTCGATCACCCCGCCATCCTTAAGGTAAACCGACTTCAACGCCCCGGCGAATGCCATTGACCCAACCAAGAAGCTGAAACAGAGCACAGCAAGTAATACCGTCAGAATCCTTTTCATTGCCCCCCCTCAATCGCAAATAAATGGAATTATGCTTCAAAATCCCTGTGAAGGCAACCATCCCAACGGCAGCATGCCGCATTACCTTGCACATCAGGGCTCTGCTCCCGGCATGCATTCCGCCTCAGCCACCATGTCCAGCCGTGAGTCAGGAGTAATCTCTTCCCATTCGGTCTTGCCCGTCAAATTGAATTCGGCGATCCGGTTCCCCTTGCTGTCAAAGTGGATAATCTGCTGGAGCCGGCTCTGCCGGGTGGCGCAGTTCATGCCGTACTGATAGAGGGTATAAGCAAGGTCCTGATATGTCTTGACATTGGAAAGCCCCTCCAGCATATCCGCTTTCCCCGCCTTTCCGTAAACCACCTTTGTCCATACGGTAAAGGTATCTTCAGGAGATACGGAAAGCGCCGCCTTGTTATAGAAAAACTCGGAATGCTCCGGTTCCGAGTGGAGGAGCACCCAAGTTGCCTCTTCCTTCTTCGGCGCCTTATCATCTGCGATGGCGCCACCTGTCGCCCAGAGCAAGACAAACACCCATATCAGCAATAAAGGCAGGTAAAATCTGGTCTTCATGAAATCCTCCGGTAAATGATTTGATAATAAGCAGGTTATTCGGCCCGCTTGAATTTAAACGACGCAGAGTTCATACAGTAGCGCAAGCCGGTCGGCTTGGGGCCGTCGTCGAAGACATGACCGAGATGGGCGTCGCACCGGGCGCAGAGCACGTCGGTCCGGCGTGTGAAAAAGGAATTGTCCGCCTCGGTCCTGATGTTTTCCTTGGCGATGGGCTGCCAAAAGCTGGGCCAACCGGTCCCCGACTCGTATTTTGCATCCGAGCTGAACAGGTCCAGGCCGCAGCAGACGCACTGGTAAATCCCTTTTTCATGATTGTTCCAGTATTCGTTGGCAAAGGGCTTCTCTGTCCCCTTTTTTCTGGTCACCCTGAACTGTTCTGCCGTCAAGAGTTTACGCCATTCTTCATCGGTTTTCACAACCTTTTGCGTCATGATGAATCCTTTCCGCTCCGCCGAATAGACCTTAAGTTGCAACGGCTGCGCCGCAGAAGTAACAGATAGCCGCAGTGGGCCGCATATGGCCGTCAGCAGTAAAAGGAATGCCGGCATTGCATAACGGTATGTCATGGTCATGGCCCTTCTTAAGCCCAGCATTGAGACTACTTTGTACTAAGTATTTTACTCTGTAGTTCCTGTTTATCAACCCGAGCGGTTCACAACAAGTACACATCGCAATGATTGGCGAGACAATATCGACGGCAAGGAAGGAATCGGGAAAGATTTAATTAATGGTTGGATACAATTTAGTTTCCATCCGGAAACTCCGGATGAGAAACTAGTGTTTCCGTTTCGGAAAGTGGGGATTTTTTGTTCTGGCAAGGAAATCAAGGGATTGCACGGAGGCGTACATCGGTACGCCGCACAAGCAAGCCCGCAGGTTGACACCGCCAGGGCGAAAAAGCACCCTTTCCGGACGGAAACAATTTAAGGTTGGATCTCGATGGGGGTGCCGACTGGAACCATCTGCCAGATTTCATCCATCTGGGCGTTGGTGACGGCAATGCACCCCTTTGTCCAGTTGATGAGGGTGTGCAGCTCGCCCACCCTCTCCAGCCCTTTGGGCAGACCGTGGATCATGATATCACCACCGGGCGAGACGCCGTACTTTTGCGCATTTTCGAGGTCCGACCTGTTTGGGTAGGAGACATGGATGGAGCGGTAAAATTTGCTGTTGGAGTTCCGTCGGTCAAGGATGTAGGTCCCTTCCGGGGTTTTCTTATCCCCCTTCTGCGCTTTCGCTCCGACAGGCTCTTTACCAAGGGCAATTTCATAGGACTTTACGACTGTACCCTCTTTTAACAGCTTCATGACCCGTTCGCTTTTTATAACCACCACCTTGTCAGCTCGGGTTATTGATGCCTGCACCTGTTCAGCCGGTTGAGAACCGACGAGAAATATGCCGACAATAAGCGAAAGCACTTTTTTTTGTCTTTTAACCACCGATGGCATTCCTTTTCCGCAATGGAAATTGCAGCCGATACCGGCGCTAAGCGGAGTTGCACAATGAATGATGTTCATTCGATAATTCAATGGTTTAGAAGTGCATATTACATGCCTGCGCCATAATTTTCTACCCTTTTTATATAAATTCATTCGCGAGAATTGAATTTTATGAAGACAACAGTACACTTGTAATGATTAACAAACATCAATCTAACGGAGGTATCGGAAATGCGAAAAGCTCGATTATGCGTAATAGGTCTGCTTCTTCTGTCCTCATTCGGCTGCGCCACTGAAGAGTATGTGCGGCAGCAGGTAGATCCTCTGGCAGACAGGATAGGAAAGCTCGAGTCAAAGGTGACGGGTATTGAGTCAAGGCTGACTGCTCTTGAGCAAAAAGGGGCTACAGGCTCTGCTGAACTGGAAGCGGCAAAGAAAGAAACGGCCGAAGCTAAAAACCTCGCCGAACAAGCTGCGAAAACAGCTCAGAACGCTGCCGACAAAGCAAACGAAGCTGCAAACAAGGCTGAAGAAGCTGCCAATAAGGCGGAACAGGCCGCCCAGAAGGCTGTGAAAGCCTTTGAACTGGAGCAAAAGAAATAACATCGGACGTTTCCATCAAAGGGGGCCGCCGGCATCTTGCCGCCGGCCCTTTTTTTATCTGCTGATATCGACCGGAACCCCCTTTTTCTCCATAATCGCCCGCAGCAGTTTTTTTGTGCTGATCCGATCTTGAAGGATATTCTCATTCAACAGGGTGACGGCCGCCTCGATATTCTCTGCTGAGGAAGAGCGGTCGTCGTGCACCTCCGCAAACACCCTCCCATTTCGCTCCCCCACCTTCACCGGCTCCATCACTATGGTTACCGGTGTGCCCACAGCCACCAGCCGGTATAGCCGCGGAATGTCCTCGGGATAAAGTCTTATGCAGCCGTGGCTGACGCGTCTCCCCACACCCCACGGCTTGTTGGTGCCGTGGATGAGGATCGTTCTTTCCGAAAGCCGCATGGCGTGGGTGCCAAGCGGGTTGTCCGGGCCCGGTGGAACCACGTCCGGCAGTTCGGGTTTCTCCATTTTTACCGACTGAGGCACATACCAACTGGGATTTTCTATCTTCTGTATCACCCGGAATGTCCCGACCGGCGTATCCTTCCCTTCATCGCCTATGCCGATCGGGAAAGAGGCAATAAGCCGCGCCCCCTTGAAGCTGAAGGAATAATAAAGCCTCATTTCCGAAAGATTGATGACTATGCCGCCCCACTTCAGCGACGCCGGAACGATCCATTCCGTAGGGATAGTTACGGAAATGCCGGCGCCTGGTGCAAACGGATCAATGCCGGGATTTGCCGCGACCAGCTCCTGATAACCGAGGTCAAATCTCCTCGCAACCTCGACAAGGGATTCGCCGGCCCTGGTTCTGTAGCTTTTCCTGATGCCGATTACCGTCGCATCGCCAGAGTAAACCTCAGCCAGGGCAGCGCATGATAAAATAAGCAGAAAGGCGGAAGCGGCCAAGTATTGCAAAGCGAATCGCATAAGCACCCCGATAAAACGCAAACACCGGCAGGCAAGATGGAGTTTTCCATTGCCCGGTTTCTCCCATCTGTGCCATAGTTTCTCATCCGGGGGGGCCGGATGGAAACTATCAAGAAAAACTTAACAGAAAGAAGGAGCAGGTCAATGATCCAAATTACCGATCCCCGCATAGAAGGATACCTGATGAAGCTGCAGCCGGAGGATGACGCGCAGATACTCGCCATGGAGGAAAAGGCAAGAGAGATGAAGTTCCCGATCATCGACCGGCTGGTGGGGAGGTTCCTCCATCTCCTGACCCGGCTGAAACAACCGAAGCTGGTGGTGGAACTCGGCTCCGGCTTCGGCTATTCGGCCTTGTGGTTTGCCCGCGCCCTTGGCGAGGGGGCAAAGGTAGTGCTGACCGAGTATGCGGAGAAAAACATCGCTTACGCCCGGCAAATGTTTGAAGAAGAAGGTCTGGCGGACAAGGCCGAGTTCCGGGTCGGCAATGCCCTGGAAATCGGTCAGGAATATGACAATATAGACATCCTCTTTATTGACATCGACAAATACCAGTATCCGGCTGCACTTGAAGCCATGCTCCCCCGACTCGCCCAAAACGCCCTGGTGATTGCGGACAACACCCTCTGGTACGGCAGGGTGGTAGAAGAGAACAGCAACAAGGACAGCGAGGCGGTCAAACGCTTCAACGAGCTCATGTTCAGCCGCAGCGATTTCTTCACCACCATCGTGCCGTTACGGGACGGAGTGCTGCTCAGCTACAGGATATAGGAAAAGCAAATAACCGGCCACGCCCGTTCCTTTCACTTTCTTGGCATTGAAGTTCAAATAATTGACCCTTCCTACCACAGACACCGTATTTCCCCTGCAATTTAAAGAGGTTGCAAATTTCTACCACATGGCACGGCAGTTGCTGTGTTGAGGTATTGAAATAGTAGTTTCTCATCCGGGGTTTCCGGATGAGAAACTATTTTGCGACGTGCGCTGCGGGCATGCCAATAAAATATTTCTGCTAAAGATTGCGTGCATGATGCCGAAAAATACTCTAGCTGTACATTATGCGAAAAAGGGTGCGCTATGATCAGATTAACCCGGCTCGACGGAAGTGAATTGTTCATTAATCCAGACCTCATAGAGACCATAGAAGAGACCCCTGATACCCATATCGCTCTTCTTAACGGTAACCGCTACCTGGTTCTGGAACCGACCAGAATTATCATCGACAGGATCGTGGCCTTCAAGGCAAAAATCCAGCGTCGTTGCCTCTCCGGCATAGAGAAGAAGTATCTTCGCAAGCAGAGCGGAGATAATTACCGGCCGGTTTGCATACTCTGATAACCGCTACGTATCACCATGGGACTATGACAGTATGGATATAGCAACAATAATCGGGTTGGTATTGGGTTTCGGCGCCGTTATCGGCGGCCAGGTACTTGAGGGTGGCCATGTAAGTGCCATCTTGCAGCCGACTGCTGCTCTCATCGTACTTGGGGGGACATTCGGCGCAACATTTGTCAGCTTTCCACTGAAGAACATTCTCCAGGCGTTGAAGGATTCGAGAAAAGTCCTTTTCCCCCCGAAAGAGGACCCGGAAGGGGTCATCAAAAACATAATCAACTATGCGGCCAAGGCGCGGCGTAACGGTCTTATTTCATTGGAGCAGGAAGCCCAGACCGTTAAGGACTCTTTCACGAAAAAGGGGATATCGCTCGTTGTAGACGGTATAGATCCGCAAAAACTGCGTGAAACCATGGAAATCGAGCTTGCTTCCTTTGAAGAGCATGCCAAGGCGAGCGCCGAAGTCTTCGAGGCCGCGGGCGGCTTTGCACCGACCATCGGCATCATCGGCGCGGTGCTCGGGCTGATCCACGTCATGAACAATTTGTCCGACTCGTCAAAACTGGGGGCGGGGATAGCAGTTGCCTTTGTTGCCACCATATACGGCCTGATGACCGCGAACATCATCTGCATTCCCATCAGCACCAAGCTGAAGCTGAGACTGAAAGAAGCGATATTGCAAAAAGAAATGGTCATTGAAGGATTGATAGCCATCCAGAACGGAGAGAACCCCCACTTCATCGAGCAGAAACTCAGGGCGTATATGCCTGACGATGGTGAGGGCGCCAAAAAGGGCAAGTAGATGGCAAGGAAAAAAAAAGCTGAAAAAGAACCGAACCTGGAACGCTGGCTGGTTTCTTATGCCGACTTCATAACCCTTTTGTTTGCCGTCTTTGTCACCCTTTATGCCATGTCGCAGACCGACAAGAAAAAGGCGGAAGAGGTGGTAGAGTCCTTACGGGAATCATTCGGTTACAGCAAGTCTTCTCCGGTGACGAAACCGAAGATCATCGATTCGGGCAACATCAACATAATCCCGAACATGCGGCAACAGACGCTGCCGCCGAAACAGGCACAATACGGCAAAACAAGGAGCCACGCCGAGGAAAAGGATTTCAAGGCAATAAAGGCGGCCATTGAAGCGTATCTGTTGAAGAACGACGCGCAGAACAAGGTCAGTGTCGAGATAACCCGGCGGGGACTCGTGGTCAGTCTTAAGGAGGTGGGTTTTTTTGATTCCGGAAGCGCCACGGTGCAGCAGAATTCCTACGGACTCCTTGCGCACGTGGCAGAGTCTGTTTCCAATTATACAAATCCGATCAGGGTTGAAGGACACACCGACAATGTCCCGATCAGCTCGCACACATTTCCTTCAAACTGGGAACTCTCCACGGCCAGGGCGACAAATCTCGTGCAGTATCTGATAAGATATTATGAATTTCAGCCGGACAAGATTTCGGCAACCGGCTTTGGCGAGCATAGACCGATTGCGGACAACAGCACTGCGGAAGGTCGGGGTAAGAACCGACGGGTCGATATAGTTCTGTTGTCAACGGAGAGTGAGCGGGGAGAGCCTTAGAGGTTAGAGGCAGTCGGCAGTCGGCAGTCGGCAGTCGGCAGTCGGCAGTCGGCAGTCGGTGGTCGGTGGTCGGCAGTCGGTGGTCGGTGGTCGGTGGTCGGTGGTCGGTGGTCGGTGGTCGGTGGTCGGTGGTCGGTGGTCGGTGGTCGGTGGTCGGTGGTCGGTGGTCGGTGGTTAAAAGGGCCTGTCAATAGTTTTGTGTAAATGGTTTTGGTTCCCTGTTTTTAATAGCTTGGCATTCTGTCTTCAAAAAGAATGGAAAAGCGGTTCATGGCAGCTTTCCAGTCTCTGATCGGCAGGGTCCATTTCTTCGCGATGTTTCTCAGCGCCAGGTATAGTAACTTGAACATTGCCTCATCATTGGGAAACGAGCCCCGGTTTTTGGTCACCTTTCTGAGTGACATATTCAGTGATTCAATGGCATTGGTTGTGTAAATAACCTTTCGTATATCAGCTGGATAGGCAAAAAATGGTATAACTTGCGCCCAGTTCCGGCGCCAGGACTGGCTGATCGTCGGGTGTGTTTTGTCCCATTTTGCCTCAAATGCTGTCAGTTCCATTTCGGCCTGCTCAGCGGTCGCTGACTGGTAGATAACCTTCAAATCTGTCGCAACTTCTTTGCGTTGTTTCCACGAAACGAACTTCAAGGAATTGCGTACCATATGGACGATGCAAAGTTGGACTTGAGTGTTGGGATAAACTATTTCTATGGCCTCAGGGAACCCCTTCAGGCCGTCAACGCAGGCAATGAAGATGTCTTGGACACCACGGTTCTTAAGTTCGGTCACAACCTGCAACCAGAACTTGGCTCCTTCGTTTTCGGAGACCCACATTCCCAGAACTTCCTTGGCACCGTCTATGTTGATGCCGATGGCCAGATAGACAGCCTTGTTCACAACATGGCCATTGCCTCTGGCTTTGACCCTGATGGCATCCATGTAAACGATGGGATAAAGCGCATCCAACGGGCGGTTCTGCCAAGCTTTGACCTCTTCAGCTACTGCTTCAGTCACTATTGAAATCAGAGCGGGGGATACTTCAACACCGTAGATTTCCTCCAAGTGTCCCTGGATCTCACGAGTGGTAAGCCCGCGGGAGTACAGGGAGATAATCTTATCATCGAACTCGGCGAACCGGGTTTGGCCTTTGGGAATGATGACTGGTTCAAAGCTGCTATCCCGGTCACGAGGGACCTCAATCGGCATGGTGCCAAAATCGCCTTTGATGGTCTTTGCCGACGAGCCATTGCGTGCATTGCCACCTTTGGCGGAAACGGAAGCATGCTTCTCGTGGCCGAGGTGCAGTGTCATTTCAGCCTGGAGCGCCCGCTGAAGAACAGCCTTGGTCAACTGCTTCAGCAGCCCGTTTTCCCCTAGAATCTCTTCGGGGGTCTTATAATGTTTGAGTAGATCGTCGATTACGTCGGTGTTAATAGTCATGTGATCTCCTTAGGGTAACTTGGTGTACCCCCTAATGACCATTTACACAAACCTTTTTACACCCTCGGTTAAAATCTTTTTCCTTTTTCCTTTTTCCTTTTTCCTTTTTCCTTTTTCCTTTCTCCTTTCTCCTTTCTCCTTTCTCCTTTCTCCTTTCTCCTTTCTCCTTTCTCCTTTCTCCTTTCTCCTTTCTCCTTTCTCCTTTCTCCTTTCTCCTTTCTCCTTTCTCCTTTCACGGTTTCAAATGATTCTTTCCTGGCTTAGCTGCAAAAGCCGTCGTTGCTCGCTGAAAATATAGGATATGATGGTTTCCCGCTCCTTCTCGTTGATACGATGGAACCGCATGGCCGCCATGTACTGGGTCCCCTTTTCCCACCGCAGCTTGATCTCATTGCAACGCAGAACCTCTGCAACCACACGGATGACCCGCGATGGATCGAGAGGTAGAAAAAGATCGATATTCAGCAGAGTCCCCGCCTCCAGCAATTCCGACACCTTGAAACGGATGCCGCCGCCGCTCAGATTTATCTGCATCGGCAGTAGCTCCTCTTTGCCATCCCAGTTGACCACTTTAAATCCATCGCCGCTCGGCTCCATCTGTGGAGTGGGAAGAAACATGAGCCTCTCCCTGGCAGCTGCCCATTGCGCCTCGACAGCGGGAAGGTGTTGATCCGAGGGGATCTCGTATGCAACCGGCACAAAGAGATCGAGCCGGAAATAATCTCTCCGTTGCTCTTCTACTATTTCGCCAAAAAGTCTCGTGCAAAGGTGCTTGCTATCCCCTGTGATTTCCAGCGTGCCGCCGCAGCGATAATGAGCCCAGCCGGTCCAAAACGTGATATTCACCTCGACTCCGGCTTCCATTTCCGTATCCGCCGGTACTCCTGTGCCGATAAGTTCCATCGAAAGAAGGTTGTTCTCTATTGCGGTTACAACAGCATTGCTTTCGAGAAATTTTTTATTTTTCAGACGGAGAATAACATTGACCTGTTGGTCCGGGGAAAACTGATTCGAGTATAGTGGGTTCTCAGCCATGTCCTAACACCCTCAATAAATTGATATAGCGCACTATTTCCAAAGGCGCCATCGATTGAAACGGAATAGAAATTCCAGCACAACCTAAGTAAACGTATGCAATATATTTGCCACAACTTGATCTGCGCCAAATCAATGCCTCACGATGAAGGAACCGCCGCGTTTACGTTCAGCATTACACGATAAATTTGAACATGGAACGTTATAACCCTTCACAAATAACTTCCTCTTGACTTGCCTTGTTCAATATTTTGACCCATCTTTATTCAGCATCGGATTTATCCCGTCATTACAGCAAGTTACAACTTGGCACAGCAGTTGCTGTCTTGGGTATATGCCGGATTCCAGCCAACGATTTTCACATGTTACGGCGGATACAGACCGGCAGATGAGACAGCACTTACACCAAGGATGACAGCGCCATGAACCTATCCAACAAAAAGATCCTGATCACCGGCGCCGACGGATTCATAGGCTCCCACCTCACCGAGGAACTGGTCCGGCGCGACTGCGCGGTCCGCCCCTTCGTATTGTATAACTCGTTCAACTCCTGGGGGTGGCTCGACCACATGGAGCCAGAAATCCTCAAATCACTCGACATCTTTTCCGGCGACATCCGAGACCCCCATGGCGTCCGCCAGGCGATGAAAGGGTGCGATGTGGTGCTTCACCTTGCCGCACTCATTGCCATCCCTTACTCGTATCATTCTCCCGACACTTACGTGGACACCAATGTCAAGGGGACTCTCAACATCGTCCAGGCCGCACGGGAGTTGGAGGTGGAGAAGGTAGTCCATACCTCCACCAGCGAGGTCTACGGGACTGCCCGATTCGTTCCCATCACGGAAGAGCACCCCCTTCAGGGGCAGTCCCCCTATTCGGCCAGCAAAATCGGAGCGGACCAAATAGCCATGTCCTTCCACACCTCCTTCGACACACCGGTGGCCGTCATCCGCCCCTTCAACACCTACGGGCCGAGGCAGTCGGCGCGGGCGGTCATCCCCACCATCATCACCCAACTGGCCAACGGCTGCCGCACCCTCAAGCTCGGCGCGCTGCATCCGACGAGGGACTTCAATTACGTGGCCGACACGGTGCGCGGCTTCATCGCTGCGGCGGAGGGGGATCGGGCCGTGGGGGAAGTGATCAACATCGGCAGCAATTACGAGATATCCATCGGCGAAACCGCCCGCATGATCGCGGAGATCATGGGGATGGAGCTGGAGACCGAGACCGACCGGGTACGGCTTCGCCCGGACAAGAGCGAGGTGGAGCGCCTCTGGGCCGACAACGCCAAGGCGAAAGAGCTCCTTGGATGGGAACCGCTTTACGCAGGGAAGGAGGGGTTGCGGCGGGGGCTCGAAGAAACCATGAGGTGGTTCAAAAACCCGGAAAACCTGAAAGCCTACAAGGCGGGGATATACAATATATGACCGGCTTCGACGCAGAAGCGATACTCCGGGCGCTTAGAAGCGCTCTCCCCGCAGATAAAGGGCGCATAGGCCTCCATGAGCCATGCTTCGCCGGAAACGAGTGGACCTATGTCAAGGATTGCCTCGACACCGGATGGGTATCATCGGTAGGGAGCTACGTCGATCGTTTCGAACGGGAGCTCGCCGAATTCACGGGGGCAAAGCGTGCGGTCGCCGTGGTCAACGGCACCGCGGCCCTCCATGTCTCTCTGCTCCTTGCCGGCGTACGACCCGGCGACGAGGTGATCATCCCCTCCCTCACCTTCGTGGCAACCGCCAATGCCGTCGCATACTGCGGTGCCGTCCCCCACTTCGCCGACAGCGATGAGGCAACCCTCGGCCTCGATCCGGATAAACTTGCCGAACATCTGTCGGCAATCGCCGAGATCAGGGGGGGCGACTGCGTCAACCGGCGCACCGGCCGTCCCATCCGGGCGGTCGTCCCCATGCACACCTTCGGCCACCCCGTCGATCTGGACCCACTCGTGGAGCTCTGCAACCGCTGGAACCTTGTCCTCGTCGAGGACGCTGCCGAGTCGCTCGGCTCCCTCTACAAAGGCCGCCACACTGGAACGTTCAGCCGGCTGGCTGCCTTGAGCTTCAACGGCAACAAGGTGTTGACCACCGGCGGCGGCGGCGCCATCCTCACCAATGACGACGGGCTGGGGAAAATGGCCAAACATCTGACCACCACCGCGAAGGTCCCCCACCGCTGGGAATTTTTCCACGACGCAACCGGCTACAACTACCGCCTCCCGAACATCAACGCCGCTCTCGGCTGCGCCCAGCTGGAGCAGCTCCCCCGTTTCCTGAAACAAAAAAGGGACCTTGCCGCCCGCTACCGGGAAGCCTTCCGGGAAGTACAGGGGGTACGTTTCATTTGCGAGCCGTCTTTTGCCGCCAGTAACTACTGGCTCAACGCGCTCCTCCTTGACCCTCCCTTTGTGAGCGCGCGCGACGACATCCTGGAAATGACCGACAAAAACGGCATCATGACCCGCCCCGCATGGACCCCCATGCACCGCCTCCCCATGTACCGCAACTGTCCCCACATGGATCTCTCCGGCGCGGAAGACCTCGGGCTGCGTCTGATCAACATCCCGAGCAGCGCGGCTCTTGGGGGTGGCCATGACTAGACGGCGCATCTGCGTGGTCACCGGCACCAGGGCGGATTACGGTCTTCTTTACCGGCTCATGAAGGAGATCGAGGGCGACCCCGATCTGCAGTTACAGGTCGTTGCGACGGGGATGCACCTTTCCCCGGAGTTCGGCCTCACGTACCGGGACATCGAAACGGACGGCTTCACCATCCATGAACGGGTAGAGATGCTCCTCTCCAGCGACACCCCGGTCGGTATTGCAAAATCCATCGGTCTTGGGGTCATCGGCTTTGCAGACGCCTTCGAGCGGCTCAGACCGGAGATCATCGTGCTGCTCGGCGATCGTTTCGAGATGCTGGCCGCGGCCCAGGCAGCGCTCGTGGGCCGCATTCCGGTCGCCCACATCGCGGGCGGCGACACCACCGAAGGGGCCTTCGACGAGGCGATCCGCCACAGCATCACGAAGATGTCCCATTGCCATTTCGTCACAAACGAAGCGGCACTGCACCGTGTCCGTCAGCTGGGGGAAAACCCCGATGCCGTTCACCTGGTGGGGAGCCCCGGCATCGATCAGATCAGGCGTCTTACGCTTCTGTCCCGCCATGAGCTGGAGCGCGACCTCGGCCTCGCCTTCAGGAAAAGGAACCTCCTGGTGACGTTCCATCCGGCAACCCTTGACGAGGTCTCTGCTTCAGAGCAGATGCAAGCCCTCTTTGACGCCCTTGACAGGCTCGGTCCCGAGGTGGGGATCATCCTCACCAAGCCCAACGCCGACACGGGCGGACGCAGGCTTTCCGACATGATCGACGTGTATGTTTCCGAACGGGATCAGGCAAAGGCCTTCACCTCCCTCGGCCAGCTCCGCTACCTGAGCCTCATCCCGCAGGTGGACGCGGTGGTGGGGAACTCCTCAAGCGGGCTCTACGAGGCGCCGTCATTCAAGAAGCCGACGGTCAACATCGGCGACCGCCAGAAGGGACGGCTCCAGGCATCCTCGGTCATAAATTGCGCCCCGGTTGCAGACGATATTCTGCAAGCAGTTCGGGCAGCCTTCGGGCTCGACTGCTCGACGGCCGTCAACCCTTACGGGGACGGGAACGCATCTTCGCGCATCGCGGCGATCCTCAAGGGACTTCCGGAGCCGCGCCGACTCATCAAAAAGCACTTTTTCGATCTGAACGGGTAACCCGATGGGAACACAAAGAAAACATACCTACATAATTGCCGAGGCCGGCGTGAACCACAACGGTTCGCTGAAGATGGCCAAGGAACTTGTGGAAGCCGCCGCAAACGCAGGCGCGGACGCTGTCAAATTCCAGACATTCAAGGCGGAGAAGCTCGTCAGCCGCAACGCCCCCAAGGCTGGCTACCAGACGATGACGACGGACGCCGCCGAGTCCCAGTTCGACATGATCAGGAAGCTTGAGCTCGACGAGGAGGCGCACCGCGTACTCATCGAGCATTGCCATGTAAAGGGGATACAGTTTCTCTCCACCCCGTTCGACTTCGACAGTCTGGAGATGCTGGCGCGGACCTTCGACCTCCCCCGCCTGAAGCTCCCGTCGGGGGAGATCACCAACGCCCCGCTGCTTTTGCGGGCGGCGCGCACAGGCAAACCGGTCATCCTCTCCACCGGCATGAGCACCCTGGGCGAGGTGGAGGCAGCCCTCGGCGTCCTTGCTTTCGGCTACGCTGCCCGGAAAGATGCGGCGCCTTCGCCCGCAGCTTTCCGGGAGGCTTACGGTTCCGCCGCAGGGCAGGAAGCGTTGGAGCGGAACATGGTGCTCCTCCACTGCACCACCGAATACCCGGCCCCCTTTGACGAGGTGAACCTGCGCGCCATGGACACGCTGCAAGACGCCTTCGGACTGCCGGTCGGCTTTTCCGACCACACCACCGGCGTTGCCGTTCCCATCGCCGCCGCGGCCCGGGGAGCAATGGTGATCGAAAAGCATTTCACACTTGGACGCGACCTGCCGGGGCCGGACCACAAGGCATCGCTGGAGCCGGGCGAGCTGACCGAGATGGTTAAGGCCATACGTCAGGTGGAGCTGGCCCTGGGCAGCCGTCTCAAGGCGCCGACCATGTCCGAGTCGAAGAACATGTCCGTCGCGCGCAAGAGCCTCGTAGCGGCGGAACCGATCCGCACGGGGGACTTTTTCACCGGGAAAAACGTGGCCGTGAAGCGTCCGGGCAACGGCATGTCCCCCTTTCTCTATTGGGACGTCCTCGGCAAGAGGGCGTCAATGAATTTTGAACGCGATGAGGTGATACTCCCATGAGCCTGCCGGTCGTGATACTGGGCGCCGGCGGCCACGCACGGGTGCTTCTGGAGGCCCTGCGCTCGGCGTCCCGCCAGGTGGCGGGAATCGTCGATGCCGATCCGGCAAGGATCGGAGAAACCGTCATGGGGGTACTGGTCATCGGCACGGACGAAAAGGTTTTTGACTTTCGGACCAACGAGATTGAGCTCGTGAACGGCATCGGTTCGGTGGCCTCGACGGCAAAAAGGGTGGAACTCTTCGCGGCGTTCAAGGCCCACGGCTACCGGTTTGCCACTGTCGTGCACCCCTCGGCGGTCATTGCTTCGGACGCGGAACTGGCGGAAGGGGCACAGATCATGGCAGGGGCCGTCATCCAGGCGGGAGCGAGCATCGGCATGAATTCCATCGTCAACACACGCGCCGCCGTCGATCACGACTGCCGCATCGGCGCAGGCGTCCACATCGCGCCGGGAGTCACCCTTTCCGGGGACGTCCGGGTGGACGACGACGTACACATCGGCACCGGTGCAACAGTGATCCAGGGAGTACATATTTCCGGAAAAAGCGTCGTCGGCGCAGGGTCGGTCGTCCTGCGCGACGTTCCAGGAGGGGTCACGGTCTACGGGGTCCCCGCACGTGAGGCACGAAAATGAATAATTGGGAAAGCATCCTCGTATCGCCTGAAACGCCGATCATCGAAGCGATTCGTATCATCGACGACAGCACGCTCCAGATAGCGCTGGTGGTCGATGAAAACCACAAGCTGATAGGTACGCTCACCGATGGCGACGTCCGACGGGCCATCCTCAAGGGGCTCCAGCTCGACAACCCTGTCCGGCAGGTGATGAACACCAACCCCATTGCAGCCGACCTTAACGACAGCCGCGAGAGCATTCTCGCCATCATGCGGGCGACCAAAATCCGGCAGATTCCCATCGTTGACGGACAGGGGATCGTCGCCGGACTGGAACTTTTCAACAACCTGATCCAGCCCTGCGAACGGGAAAACATCGTCGTCCTCATGGCCGGAGGTCTTGGCAGCCGGCTCCGCCCCCTGACCAACGACTGCCCCAAGCCGCTCCTCAAGGTCGGCAGCAAGCCGATCCTTGAAACGATCATGGAAAGCTTCGTCGAGCACGGTTTCCGTCGCTTTTACATTGCCGTCAATTACCGGGCGGAAATGATCAAGCACCATTTCCAGGACGGCTCACGGTGGGGGGTGAAAATCGACTACCTCCACGAGGAGAAGCAGCTCGGCACCGCCGGCCCCCTGGGCCTCCTGCCGGAAACTCCGACGCAGCCGGTGCTGGTCATGAACGGAGACCTCCTGACCAGGGTTAACTTCCAGCAGCTTCTCGACTTCCATAACGAACACCGGGTGCTGGCCACCATGTGCGTGCGGGAGTATGATCACCACATCCCCTATGGCGTCGTGCAACTCAACAAGCACCGCCTCATGAACATCGAGGAAAAACCGGTGCAGCGGTTCTTCGTCAATGCAGGCATCTACGTTCTCAGTCCGAAAGCCCTGGAACTGATTCCCCGCAACCATTACCTGGACATGCCCAACGTCTTCAGGGAGCTCATCAACAGGAAAGAGGAAACCGCCGTCTTCCCCATCCATGAATACTGGCTCGACATCGGCCGCATGGACGACTTCGAGAGGGCCGACATCGAATATCCAAAGGTGTTCAATGGTAAATGACAAAAAGATCCTTGCCGTAATTCCCGCCAGGGGGGGCTCCAAGGGGGTGCCGCGGAAAAACATCCGTCCCCTTGCGGGGAAGGCGCTCCTCGCCTGGAGTATCGAAGCGGCCAGAGGGTCGCGGTATATCGACCGGCTCATCATCTCTTCCGATGATGCGGAGATCATCGAGGTCGCCCGGGAAGCCGGATGCGAAGCACCCTTCGTCAGGCCTGCGGAGCTCGCCCGGGACGACACTCCGGGGATCGAGCCGGTCATCCACGCCCTGAAGATGCTCCCCGGTTACGACTACGTGGTTCTCCTGCAGCCGACCTCGCCGTTTCGCACCGCCGACGACATCGACCGCTGCATCGAGATGTGCGCCGAAAGCGGAGCTCCCTCCTGCGTTTCGGTCACGCAACCCGACAAGAACCCTTTCTGGATGTACGCCCTTGACGAAGAAACGAGAATGACCCCCCTGCTCCCCCCCCCTGAAGGGTTTTCCCGGCGCCAGGACCTGCCGAAGGTCTATGCCTTGAACGGGGCCGTCTATGTGGCGGAAACAAACTGGCTGTTTGAAAACAGGACGTTCCTAACCGCGGATACGCTAGGCTGCATCATGAGCAGGGAACATGCCGTCGACATCGATACGGAACAGGATCTCGCCTTCTGCGAGTTCCTGGTGGGCACCAAGGCTTAAAGTAACCAATGACTGGAGACACGCCATGCGCATTCTGCTTGTAGTTTACGACAACGATTCATACATCCACTGGTTTCCCCAGGGGCTGGCCTATATCGCGAGCGTGCTCAGGAACGAAGGGCACGAGGTCGCCATCTACAACCAGGACCTGCACCACTATCCCGACGAACACCTGACCGCCTTTCTTGACGCCAACCCGTACGACATGGTGGGTTTCAGCTTCATCTCCGGCTACTACCAGTACAAGAAGGCCCTCGCCGTTTCAGCAGCGATCAACCGGGCGAAACGACGCCCCCTCTACGTCATCGGAGGGCACGGCCCCTCTCCCGAGCCGGAATTCTTCATGAAAAAGACCGGCGCGGACGTCACCGTCATCGGCGAAGGCGAAGAGACCATCGTCGAGCTTTTGCGCGCCGTCGGCAACCATGCCCCATTTGCCGGCATCAAGGGGATCGCCTACCGGGACGGGGACCGGATCGCGATCAACGAGCGCCGCCCGCTGATCGCGGATATCGACACCATCCCCTTCCCGGCCTACGACCTCTTCCCCATCGAATATTACCGGCTCCTGCGGATGCCCCACGCCGGCAACGCCGACTTCGTCATGCCGGTCCTCTCCGGCAGAGGATGCCCCTTTACCTGCAACTTCTGCTACCGGCTGGACGAAGGGTTCCGCCCGCGGAGCAACGCGAGCATCATCGAAGAGATCAGGATGCTGAAACGCAACTACGGCATCACCTACATCGCCTTTTCCGACGAGCTCCTCATGTCGTCCGAAGCCAGGGTGACGGCGCTCTGCGAGGATTTCATCCGTGAAAACCTGGATATAAAGTGGGACTGCAACGGCCGGCTCAACTACGCCAAACCCGAGCTTTTGGCCCTGATGAAGCGTGCCGGCTGCGTATTCATCAACTACGGCATCGAGGCCTTCGACGACGTTATTCTGAAAAACATGAACAAGGCCCTCACCACAAGCCAGATCGTCCGGGGAATCGAGGCGACCCTCGCAGTGGGCATCAGTCCCGGTTTCAACATCATCTTCGGCAATATCGGCGAGTCCAGGGAATCGCTGCGGAAAGGGGTCGACTTCCTGCTGAAGTACGACGACGGCGCTCAGATGAGGACCATCCGCCCCGTCACCCCCTACCCCGGCGCGCCGCTCTACTACCACGCTATCGAGAAGGGGCTCGTCGGGGACTGCGAGGATTTCTACGCCAACAAGCACCTGAACTCGGACCTCCTCGCCGTCAATTTCACGGAGCTCTCCGACGAGGAATTCCACGCGGCCCTTTTCGAGGCCAACTCGGTCCTTCTCGACAACTACTTCACCAGGAAGCGGACCTCAACCATCGAACAGGCAAGAACGCTCTACATGGAGAGGGACAGCTCGTTCAGGGGTTTCAGACAGAGTTGAATTCACAGACACGAGGCAGCTATGAACCACCTTGAAGAGACTATCGAACCTTTCCTCACCAATTCCTTCGGCGACCGCTATCTTTACTCTGTCAACCGGAACGCCTTCAACGATCTTGGTTCGGAGACCCTTTACGAAAACACCTATGGGGAAAAGCTTTTCGCGGAATATAAGCTCAACATCGTCCTGGGAACAGATTCAGGGTTACTGATAAAGCACGTCCTTGAGAAAGGGATCCCGGCAGGTTCCCGCTACATTTTCGTCGAACTGGATGGCGTCGTGGCCGCATTGCGGGCGGAAGGGTGCCTTGACGACCTCCCCTCCACAATAGCAATCGTGTCGCCGGAAGAGTGGCTAAGCCGCGCTACGGAATTCAACCTTGAAAATTACCTCTACCTCAATGCGCTCCTCTTTCACGAATCGGTCGGCGCCGCCGACGCCCACCGCACGGAGTATCTGGAATGGGCCTGGAACATAAACCTCAAGCTGCAGGAACTGTTTTACCATGTATGGGTTTCGCTGGGTGATTCCGTTTTCACCTTCAGGCAGTTCGAGAATCTCGCCGAAAACCGGCTCCATTTCTCCGAATATTTCCTGGACGCCTTTGAGGGGAAAACCGCCATCATCCTTGCCGGCGGCCCGTCCCTCAAGGAGGCGCTGCCTTGGGTCAAGGCTAACCGCGACCGGCTCGTCATCATTGCGGTCTCGCGTGTCTGCCGTCAACTTATCGAGGCGGGAGTAGCCCCTCACATCATCATCTCAGTTGACCCCCATAAGGTCAGCTTCGACGTAAGTAAAGAGATGTTCCATTTCGCAGACGAGGCCGTGTTTCTGAACTTCTTCCACGTCACGCCGCTTCTGCTCGGACAGTGGCAAGGCAGGCATCTGTTCGCTGGCCCCTTCCTTCCGTGGGAGTCCGCGTTAAACAAGGACAACCTTGCCTACACCGGCCCGACAGTAGGAAACACCTCGATTTCCATGGCGATCCACATGGGGTTTTCGACCATCATCCTGGCTGGGGTTGATCTTTGCCATTCGCGGGAAGGACATACCCACGCCGAGGGAAGCAATGAAAGCAAGATCGGCCCCAAGCTTGGGCACGTAAGCGAAAAAGTCGAGACCTACGGCGGCTGGCAGGCGGAAACCATCCAAGCCTTCCAGATTGCCATCCCGATGATGTCCCATGCGGCGGCAACCGCATCCGAAAAAGGGTGCAAGCTCTATAACTGTGCCCTCGGGGCGGCCAAGGTATCAGGGGTAGAATATCGTGCCATTGAAGAGTTTCAGCTCCCCCCCTTGGAGCAACCCATCGGCGACACCATACAGGCGCTCATTCCGAAAGAAACTTCCAAGGCCAGGCTTTGGCACTACCGACGGATAAAAAAGGAGATCGAGACCGCCCGGCGCAAGTTTCAGGAGATCCTTAGCCTGGTGGAGGAAGCTATCGACTGCTGCGACGGTCTCTTCGGCCGCAATGGGAAGAAGGCTGATTTCCGCCACAAAATCAGGATGGACAAGATAGAGCGGAAGCTCGACAACAGCTACCGTAAGTATTCGTACATGGTCAAGGTATTTGGCATCAAGGGGCTCGTGGAGATTGCCAAGGCCCCTGAGCTCGCAGACGACTGGACCGACGAACAGATAGAGAGCACGACGCGCAATTATTACGAGACTTACGAGGTAAGCACAAAATACCTGATAGGCATCATGGACAGCATGTTGCAAAGGATCGATTCCCGGATTGAAGAGGAAGTGCCTCATCCTGACTTTGCGCGTCTTTTCCAGCAATGGGAGAAAGACGGCCAGCCTGGCAGGGTGCTGGGCTGGAAGCGCCACCACCCCGACTGGCTGAATCTCATGACCGAAAGCGAACGGGACCAAGCAGATCAATTGGAAGTGAGCTTCGAGAAGATTCTGGCTGAAGAACAAACCTCCCAGTTGGCATCCATCCAGAAAACCCACGACATCTCATCGGTTCTTAGAAAAGCACGGCTGCTCTTCAGGCGCGGCGAAGAAGCTGAATTGGAGATTCTGGCAAAGGGGTTGGCAACTCACCAGGAGGGGGAAAAGGCGTCCGGCTACCTTGATCTTGTACAGGGGTTCATTGCGGAACTTCAGGGAAAGCTCGACGTGGCCCTGGAACATTACCATCATTTGGTTGTCGACCTGCCCCATGCAGCCACGGAGGACGCCCTAAAGCAGATCGCTACCCTTTCCATCTCCGCAAAGGATATCGACAATGCCGTTCTCGCTGTGGAATGTCTGGTAGGCCTGTCCCCTGCGTACCTTCCAGCCTACGCAGACCTGCTCAAAGCTATCGGCAGGTACGAAGAGTCCTTCGATGCTTACAACCGCTACTTGGCGCTGGCCCCTGATGATGTCAGCGTAATGATGAAACTAGGGATCTTCTGCAAGGAGGCGGGGCTTGGCGAGACCGCCGTGGAACTTTTCCAGAGGGTCCTGGTCAATAATCCTGACATCAGCGCGGCCAAAACCTTTCTTGCCGAATTAAACCTCGCCGGGCACTGCACCAGCATGATGAACTGATTATACCGCCCGGACCGGCTCCGGTTGGAGCTCTCCGGCTGAGTGAGCAAGGCCGCAAGAGCATTAGTCATTGGTCCTCTGTCGTCACATGTAGCGACAGAGGACCGAAGTACCTCGTCGTCACACACCTAGTCTTCCCCCCGATTTCCCTACAAACACAAATAGGCATGTCACACAAGAGGCATCAAGGCATCTTTATCGGCGCGACCGCAACTGGCGCTGCACCTGAAGGGGCGAGCGCTGCTGGTCTTACTGAGATAGGGGATGGTTCCAGCAAAGGATCATGTTGCGAGACGGCAGCAAGCCCAAGACATCCTGGCTGGAATCGATGTCAGGCATGCCGCCGTGTGGACAGGTAAGGTAAAAAATCTACTGATGGGGTCAAACGAGGGTAATTGAGAATCTCTTGGAGCTGAAGGGCCTACGCGATGTCGTTCCAGTTCTGTCGTGATCCCCGTCCGCTACTCTCATAGCTGACAATAGCCGTTTTCCCACGCGCACCGGCTGCTATTTCACTCTGAAGATGGGCTAGCCGTTCCCCGGCCAAAGCGATGGACAGCGAGTCAAGTTCCAGAATCCTATTTGTTGCGGTCTCCTTGAAAGTCCTGAATTCGTCCAGCCGGGAATCCCTGATAGTCTCCATCCCCGCGTCTTTCAAATATTTGACAAGGCAGGTGTCAATGTCGAAGAGTTCTTCAATGTTTCCTTGGCGTCGGGCTATTGCGCCCTCAAAGGCTTCTGGTCCCCAGATGTCCACATTTCGCAGGAGGTCCTCAGCCTCGGCCAGCAGGAGCTGATACTGCTCTTTCCACCTGCTGATCAAAGTCTCAATAGCTTCGCGCCCCATGGAATTACCCTGCTGCCAGCAAATAGGTATCTGCTTGCCCTGCGGCTCTTTCTTTCCTCGCTTGCAGGATGGCATCATTCCAGCCGTCCTTCAGGATGGTAAGCACATTTATGGCGTTCTCCAGAGAGGCAGCCGAATTGTTCAGATTGGCCTCGGTGAACTCGCTGATCAAATACATGTATAACCGCTCAAGGTTGATGGCGATCTCGCCTCCCACGTCGTGGTTCAGCGTGTTCATAAGTTCGGTGACGATCGCCAGTGCCTTGCCGATGTATTTCCCTTTTCCAGCGATGTCATTATTTCTCATCCGATCGGCGGCTATCCTGGTAAAATTGATGGCCCCTTCGTACAACATGATGAGAATTTTTTCGGGACTCGCCGAACCTACTTGCATGGTCTGATACTGGGTGTAGGGGTTAGCCATCGTTCCCTCCTGTTGTTAACCTGAGCAGTCGAAGAGGGCTGCTTGCACGCCAAACCGGCAGTGCAAGCAGCGCCCCTTCTACTGGTTTAATTGTTGTTTAATGACGCGTTGAGGCTGTTGATGAGCATGGTCCCCTGGCTTTGCAAGTTACTGACCATCAACTCCATGGCACTGAACTGACGCTGCAGATTGCTCTGCATCTGTAAAACCCGGTCCTCCATACGGCTGATCTGCTTGTCGATGTCGGCGTTGGTTTTGGCCAACCCCTTCTTTCTCACCTCAAGGCTCCCGTTGCCCGTTACGCCGTCGGCAATGTACGGGTGCACCATGGTGTCCAGCACCAGGTTAAACTGCTGTGCAATGCCATACTGGTTGGCCGGCAAAGTGGCCATTGAGGATCCGTTATGGGTGAAATAATCCACGACATCGGTGTAATTGTCATCCAATGCCTTGGAAAGCTTCGTTGCATCAACCGACAGGAGTCCCGTCTTCGAATCGGAGTTGATCCCGAGAGCCGCAAGGCTCGTTATGGAGCCGGTTGCCCCGGATACCGTGGCAGTCAACAACGACCGGAGCTGCCCCTGGATGGTCCGCAGCGTGGAGTCGCCGGAGAGCACCCCGGCGCTCTTAGTGTCCGTGTTATAAGCCGATTCCGCATTCACCAGCGTTATCGCCCTGTTATAACCCGCGACAAAATCGTTGATCTTTTTGGTGACAGCTTCGGTGTCGTTTGCCACCGTCACGGTAGTAGTCGCCCCTTCTTTCAGCAGCTTCAGAGTGACACCCTGTATGGCGTCGGTCACCGTGTTGGAAGTCTTGGTCATAGTGACGCCGTCCACAACAAGCTGCGTGTCGGTGCCGGCCTGATAGGTGGGGTCTCCCACGCCGAGGAGCGTGGGGGTCAGCGCACCGGTTCCCCCGACGGGAGGAGTCGCCAAGCCGCTGAAGTCAAGTGTATAGTTCTTGGTATCCTTGCCGGTAACGACCAGCCGGTAATTCGTGCCGTCGTTTATGATCGAAGCAGAGACGTTGGCACCTGATGAATTGATGGCCGAAGCAATTCCTTGCAGTGAGTTTTGTCCCTCAGTGATGTTGACTGTGGTGGTTGTGGTGCCGTCGGAAACTGTGAAATTCCCGGTGCTGAAGGTAAGCGAGGTGTCACTTGCCACTCCCGTGGAGACCTGCCGCTGGCTCTTGGCGAGGGAAACCACCTGAACGGTGTGGGTGCCGGGGGTGGCAGAACTGGTCGCGGTGGCCGTGGTAACGGAGCTGTCGGCCACGGTCGACTGCAACACACTGAAGTTCGTTACCGTGTTGAGCCCCTTGACAATGGACTGCAGGCTCGTGAGGGCATCTCCGATGCTCTGGTAGCGACTGATCTTGCTGCTGTTCTTCTGTTGCTGAGCCTGCAGGAGCTGCTGTGGAATGCGCTCCAGGCTCATCAGCTGGGTGATAATCTTCGCGGTGTCAAGCCCTGTCGCCAGGCCACCAAATGATATAGATGACATAATGCGTTACCCCCTATCCATCTTTAGCAATTAGGGTGCCAGTTTAGATTGCAATGAGATCATCATGCGAGTTAAGCACTCAGAGCGCCAAGAAGGAAGTCATGCTACTACCTAATATATCGACAACATCATGGATAACTTGAGCCGTTTCGCAAAAAAGGGGAGAGGCTTTAAGCCTCTCCCCGCATTACTTAACCGCGAAGCTGCCGGTTATCTCAACAGCGAGAGTGCGGCCTGCGGTGCCTGGTTGGCTTGGGCCAGGATGGCGGTGCCTGCCTGGACCAGGATGTTCGCCCTAGTCATGTTTGCGGTCTCAGCGGCGACGTCTGCATCTGCGATACGGGACTGTGCGGCCGAGGTGTTCTCCGATGCAACCTGGAGGTTGTTGATGGTCGACTGGAGACGGTTCTGGATGGCGCCGAGGCTTGCGCGCTGTTTCGATACCGAGTTGATCGCCTTGTCGATGACGGCAAGCTCGGCCTGTGCTTTAACACCACCGCTGGCGCCCCCGATGGAGGTAAGAGCCAGACCGCCTGCGCCCGCGCTCATGATCGCAAGCTTGATCCCAATCCTGTCATAAGCCTTGCTGCCGGTACCGACCTGGATGGCGACAGATTTGGCGGACTGCAGAAGCTTGGTGCCGTTGAAGTCCGTCGCGTTGGCGATACGGGTGATCTCCGACTTCAGCTGGAGGTACTCACCGTTGACGTACGAACGCTGGGTAGCGGTGAGGGTGTTGGTAGCCGCCTGAGTGGTGAGCTCACGCATACGGCCAAGGACGTTGCTGACCTCGTTGAGGGCGCCCTCAGCGACCTGCACCAGCGACACGCCGTCGTTGGCGTTGCGGACTGCCTGGTTCATCGAGCGGATCTGAGCTTTCATCCCCTCGGAGATGGCCAGGCCGGCTGCGTCGTCAGCGGCGCTGTTGATACGAAGGCCTGAAGACAGTCTCTGCAGGGACTTGTTGAGGGAGACCTGGGTGATGCTCAGGTTACGCTGTGCGTTAAGGGATGCGATGTTGGTGTTTACTGTAAGTGCCATGGTTTTATTCCTCCGTGAGTTTGTTTTCGGGTTTCCTTACCCTGTGATTGACTGTTCAGCCAGGATCGTGACATGTTGCCGCTTGGCCCTGCCGCGGCTTGACGGCCTCCTTCCTTCCATTATTCCGGACTCCCTTCCGGTTAATCCTGACCGTTAGTTCATTTATCGGAGGCGCCGGCAGAAACTTTAGAAAAAAATGTCAAAAAATATTTATCTGACGTAAAAAGCCTCCCGGTAAGTGCTGGGAGGCTTCACAGATGCTTCTTCACACAGAGATCATGTCATCCGGCCGGCGGGACGCTTTTCTCCGGCTGCCTTTCCAGGCGCTGCAGGCCGGACTGTTTTTTCTCAGAGGTTTCGAAAAACGGGTGACGGGTCGTGTACTTTTCCCCTTCGATAACGATCTGCCTGGCAATGAGCCGCTCCGGGTTGAGGACGATCGGACCCCGGAGGTTCACCGTGATGTCTCCGGGCTCAGGGGCCATGGTGACGACCAGGAGAAAGATCGCCTCCGATCGCTCGCTGAGTTCCAGCGCCCTGCACTCTTCCGCAGTGAGGGCAAACGTGTAGCCGGGAGCGCAGTTCTTGGCGTCGGCAACGACAAATGCCAGGTCAGGGTTGTCCACGGCCTGTAGCCAGCAAAACGGCCCGAGGTTCTCCGGCGTGAGGAGAATGAAACGTTTTTCGACAAAGCCGAGCATACCCTCGGGCATGTGAATGACCTTGCCTTCTTCAATATCCAGTTCACCGAAACGTGTGGTGGTCACTTTCACGACGCTCACTCCTTATCGCCACTGCCGAGCAAACTCACGGCATTTTCAAGGTCGGTCAGATTCCAGTCGGCGGCATGCCTGTTTTCCTCCTGCACCTGCAGATAGATCTCTTCCCGGTAGATGCGCATGTCCTGGGGTGCCTCTATGCCGAGGCGCACCTGGTTGCCCTTCACCTCCACCACCATGATCCGTATCTGATCGCCGATGGTAACGGCTTCCCCGATTTTTCTGGTCAGAACCAGCATAGTCGCGCCCTCCTTGGCGCCCGATAAAAACTCTATCTGAGATAATCGAGCAGGGTGACCTGGGAAATTTTGGCTGACGCCGCAATGGCCGCCTGGTAGGCGGTCTGCTGTTTGGAAAGGTCGCTTATGACCTGCATGTAGTCCACGTCCTGGATGTTGGAAAGTATCTTGGTAAGGCTTAGCTTCGTGTTGTCGTTGACCTGGCTCGACCCGTCGAGGCGGTTCATCCTGGCCCCCACGTCGGAACGGGCAGCGAGGACCTGGCTCATGGCGCTGTCCAGGTTCGGCAGCTCCGCCTGGACCGCAGACGTGCTGCCGGCGTTGAGGGCGGTTACCAGGTTGTCAAAGATTTTGATGATGTCGGTCCCGCTGCTCCCCGCCGGCGTCCCGCCGTTGACCAGCTTGTCGCCGGCATAGTTGACCGGCAGGAAAGTTCCCCGCTCGATTTCGATATTTATGTCGTCATTTGTGCCGGTGAAGTTGCCGGCGGCATCGAAGGGGGGGGTGTCGTTCTTGAAGCCGCCGAAGATATACTTGCCGTTGAGCTGGGTATTGCCGAGGGTTATGATCTGTCCCTTCAACTGCTGCAGCTCGTTTACGGCGGCAGTCCTAGAGTCGGCGTTGTTGGTGTCGCTGGACATGGCAACGGCAAGCTCCTTGGCTCTGGAAAGTACGTCCCCCATCCCGGCCATGGCGGAATCGGCCATGGTGAGCAGAGAAGTTCCGTTGGTGATGTTCCGCGCATACTGTTCGCCGGCAGCGGTCAGCGACTTCAGATGGAGGATCTGCTGGGTATTTACCGGGTCATCCCCCGGCGCGCTTATTTTTGCGCCGGTGGATGATTGCTGCTGCAGTTGCTCCTGCCGTTCCCGTATCACCTGGAGGTTGTTCAGCACCAGGTTGGCCGTGGTATTCTGTGTCACGCGCATGAATTGCTCCTTAACCCGGAACACGGGAAACCCGTTTCCGCCCGATAAACTATTTTACGAGATTGATCACGGTATCCAGCATTTCACTGCCGACATTGATCAACTTTGCCGCCCCTTCGTAAGCCTTCTGGTACTTGATCAGGTTGGCGAGCTCTTCATCCAGCGAAACGCCTGAAGCCGACTCGCGCATGTTGTTGAGTTGCTTGAGTATCCCGTCGCTCTGGCTTTCCGCCCGTCCGGCGTTCTGCACATCGACGCCGACCTTGCCGACCAGTGAGTCGTAAAACCCTTCCAGTGTCACGTTTCCCGCGGACATGGCGAGGAACTTGTCGTAAACGCTCGCAATGCTCTGGGCGTTCTTGTTGTTGCCGGTTCCGTTGACCGTCGGGTCCGCATCGGCTGCTGCAACATCGCTGATCGCAGCGATGTTGACCCCTATCCCCCCCTGGCCGCTGTATCCGGCCACAGCCGCGGGGGGGGCGAAGAAATCGAGGCCGGTTGAGGCCGCGGTGAGGCCGTAGCCTGCCGAATGGAGCCCGTTCACTTCGCTGGCCAGCGTAGAGGCGAGCTCGTCCAGCTCGGAGAGATAATTGTTCACCATCGTATCACGCACCAGGAGTGCCCCCCCTATCTCTCCCTGGGTGTTGCCCGGACCGCCGATGAAGGCTGTTGCATTTACCGCTGGGCCGCCTCCCGGCGGCGTTAACAGGATATCGTAGAATCCGGAGTTTGCGGCGTTCGGTAGGAGCGAAAGTGCGGCGGCATCTTTTCCGACAACGAGCGATTGGCCGGAAGTGAGGCTGACATCGACCATGCCGTCGGGCTGCTCGACAAAACTGATCCCCACCTTCTGCGACAGTTGCCGGAGGAGGAGGTCCCGCTTGTCCCGCATCTCGTTCGCCGGGCCGCTCTGGACCTCGATCTGCTTGATCTGCAAGTTGAGCGTTGCAATCTGGTTCAATGTGTCGTTGATATCGGAGACCTGGCCTTCCAGCGACTTGTTCATGTCGCTTTTGACATCGTTCAGATTGGAGTTTATCCGGTGGAAGTTGTCGACAAGCTGTTGCCCCTGCGACAAAACCGCCTGCCGCTCCGGCGCCCCCTGGGGGTTTACGGTCAGGTCCTGCCAGGACTTGAAAAAGTTCTGGAGCGACACGCCGAGGCCATCCGTGGTAAATTCGTTGAACAGTTGCTGGACCCTTTGCAGCGCCGAGTTCGAGGTCTTTCCCTGACCGTATGTGGCGTTCTGCCCCATGATCTGCGTCTGGAGAAACCCGTCGTACGAGCGTTGCACGGCCGCCACCTTGACCCCGCTGCCGAGCGGGAAACCACGTTCGAGGGTGGTGGGCGCGGTCTCTAAAATTGTTGTCTGCCGGGAATAGCCGGTGGTGTTTACATTGGTGATGTTTTCACCGGTCACCTCCAGCGCCAGCTTCTGGGCATTGAGCGCCGTTCTTCCGGTTTCCAACAGGCTGTTGATACTCATCTCAGATCTCCTTGCAGATAATCCTGGCGTGCGGTGCCGCCCCCAGCATCTGTCCCGCCTTGCCGTAAGTGGTGCTGCGGCTGAACAGGTGACCGAAAAATTCCAGTGAACGGTTTACCGTGCGCAAAGCGCCATAGAGAAGCTCCCTGTTGAACGCCATCAGATGGTCAAGTGCGGCGCCCGTCTCCAGAAGCTTTCGTTGCAGCTCCATCAAAGTTTTCCTGTGCGGCAAAGCAACCTTCGGCAGCAGGGGGGAAAGGCCGGCCGCTTCCGGAAGGCCGAGTTCCGCGGCCAGTTGTTTCATCAGTTGCCGGCTGAGGTTACCGGATCTTTCCAAGCGGACGAAGAGCTCCCTTGTTTTCCCCATCTGCGTTTCGAGGTTCGCCGTATCCAATTTGACGATAAGGCGATGCTCTTCTTCGAGCAGCTTGAGGAGCTCGTCCATCATGCTTCCCTTTTCAGAAAGGGCCATTATGAGTTCAGGAATACTGTCCGCCATTGCCATCCTCCGTTTACTTCGTCATGCCGACAATACTCAGCATCTTTTCCGCAACAAGACCGGCATCCACCCCATATGTCCCGAGGCTGACCTGCTGTTTCAGGGAGGCAATTTTCTCGTCCCTGTACTCGGGCAGCTCGGCCGCCATCTTTTTCAGCCTTTCGATCCCGCCTTTGGGGGTGAATTTGTCCAATGGCCCGGCCTTTTGATCGCTCTCCTTCTGTCGGCCCGCCACACCGGCGTTCTCAAGGGTTTCAGCAGTACGTACATTTGCCCTGGACAGTAAAAACTTATTATCGACTTTCACTTCGTCACCTTTTCCCCGCTGTCGCCGGGGTCAGTAAACATTTTTTAAACCGCCATTTTCAGGTTCAACTTTTTTGTCCTGCCGTACCAGTTGCTTTTCGATCATCCGGGCCAACCCCACGCCGCCGCTGTCGACAACACCCTTTGCATATTCCTGATCCAGAAGAGACTGGTAAACTTCTTCACCATGCCCCCCCCCGGTCAGTTTGTCCTTGCCGACCGTTTCCCGCATGGACTTGAGCATCATGCCGACAAACATGACTTCAAACTCGCGGGCCACTTTTTTGGCAGCCGCCTTCTCCTTTTCGGCAGATTGCGGCTGAAACTTTAGCGATTGCCGTAATTTCACATCCTCAACAGGCATGGCCGTCACCGGCGTTGTGCTAACATCCATATAATTCCCCCACCGACCACCGACCACCGACCACCGACCACCGACCACCGACCACCGTCTGCCGTCTGCCGTCTGCCGTCTGCCGTCTGCCGACCGCCCTAAATGACCATCAATTCGGCATTCAGCGCACCCGCCGCCTTGATCGCCTGCATGATGCCGATCAGGTCGCGGGGGGTTACGCCCAGGGCATTGAGCGCCCGTACCACGTCGCCGATGTTCGCACCCTGCTGCAAAATCGCCAGGCTGCCCCGGTCCTCGGTTACCTTGATCGATGTACGCGGCACCACTTTTGTTTCGCCCGTGCTGCTAAACGGTGCGGGCTGGGAAACCCGCGGCGTTTCCTTGACGTAGAGGGTGAGGTTGCCGTGGGAAACCGCCACCGTGGAGATACGCACGTTCTCGCCGATGACTATCGTGCCGGTCCGTTCATTGAGGACCACCCTGGCCATGACATCCGGGGTCACCTCAAGCCGCTCCAGCGCCGCCACGAACTCCACCGTTTTTCCCTGATAGTCATCGGGAATGGCGAGTTGCACGGAACCGGGATCGGTCAGGGACGCCACCGTCATCTTGAATTTATTGTTGATGACCGCCGCCACCCGTGACGCTGTAGTGAAGTCCGGCTGGTGAAGATTCAGCCTCAGCTGGCTTCGACCAGCCAGTACATTGGGGAGCTCCCGCTCGACAAGGGCTCCGCCCGGCACCCGGCCGGCGGTCGGATGATTCTTCTGCACCGATGCCGCCTGGCCGCCATAGGAGAAAGAGTTGGTAAGCACCCCTCCCTGTGCCACCGCATAGATTTGGCTGTCGGCACCTTTCAACGGTGTCATCAGGAGCGTTCCGCCTGCCAGACTCTTGGAGTCTCCAACCGATGAAACGAGCACGTCGAGACTGTTCCCCTGCTTGGCAAACGGCGGAAGCGCCGCCGTCACCATCACGGCAGCCACGTTTTTGACGGTGATGTCGGCACGATTGATCGTTATCCCCATCCGTTCCAGGGTGTTCACCAGGGACTGGACCGGAAACTTGGTCTGGTCGCTGTCGCCGGTGCCGTTCAGGCCGACGACGAGCCCGTAACCGATGAGCTGGTTCTCCCGCACCCCGTCGAACGCGGCAATATCCTTGATGCGAACCGCCAGGGCAAACTGCGGGAGGGCCAGGAGCAGAAACGCAGCAAAAACTATTTTTCGAAAAATACTATTCATCACCCTTCACCCTTCACCCTTCACCCTTCACCCTTCCGACCACCGACCACCGACCACCGACCGCCTTCAAACCATCGACCGCCATTCAAAACGGCCAGATGGTGTCGAATAACCCCATCAGCCAGCCCGGTTTCTGCCTGTCGCTGATGATCCCCTTGCCGCTGTAGTTGATCCTCGCATCGGCGACATAGATTGAGTTGACCACGTTATCGGAACTTATGTCCCGGGGCCGGACCGTGCCGGTCAGGACAATGACCTGATCCTCATTGTTGACCTTGACGTTGCGCTTTCCTTCGATGAGGAGGTTGCCGTTGCCAAGCACATCAACCACCTTGGCGGTAATGGTTGCATTCAGGTTCTCTTGCCTGGTCGTTTTCCCGCTGCCGTCGAACTTTGAATCAAAACTGGCGCTGATCAGCTTATTCAGATCCATCCAGTTTTTTATCCCGGTCACGTTTGTCTCAAGCCCCAGCAGATTGGGAATACCGGCAGATATGCTGCTGCCGCGCGTAGTACCGGTGGTCGCCTGCTTGCTGGCGCTCGACTGCTCATTGATCACCACCGTTACGGTGTCACCGCGCTTGCGTGCCTTGAAATCATCGGCAAAACCGCTGGAGGAATCCTGCCAGATGGAGCCGTTGGCATAGTTCGGCCGCGACGGCTGCAACTGTTCGTCGAATGCCGGTGTCCTCACCTCGGCCGTCCGGATCGAACAGGCGGCGAGGAGCAGCAAGACGGGGAGCGACATCATTTTTATGCATGTTATGGTTTTCATATTCTTCGCCTAAAAATCCACCTTGACGGTTGTGGCATCGACCACGCGGGCGGCAACCTCCTTCTGTGAAGCGAGATTCTGCACCATGACCGTATCCCCTTCCGCCCCCGAGTTTCTTGCCCTGCCGGCGGCGGTTATACGCAGTGCGTCGTTCTCGACGACGATGGTAACCAGTTGACCGCTCTTGACCAATGAAATTTTCTCCAGGTAATCGGCCCGGATCGGGTTATTGCCCCGGATTGCCGTTCGCACCCTTTTTCCTACTGCCTCTTCTGCGGTGCGACAGGTCTTTCCCTGCATCTTCGCCAGGTCCCTCTTCTGCACAGCGATGTCACCGTTTCCGATGACCTCGCCCCGCTCCAGGGGACGCACCGCCACTACCACATCCGCCAGCGCTTCAACCTCGACCTTGACGGAAATGTTCCGTTCGACCCGGTCGTTGACCCTGACGATGAGTGCAAGGTTGGCATTTCCCCATCCTTCCCAACGGTCCGGGGCCACCACCTCATAACTGATCGTGCCGGCAGGAAGG
This sequence comes from Geotalea uraniireducens Rf4, assembly GCF_000016745.1. Taxonomy (GTDB): domain Bacteria; phylum Desulfobacterota; class Desulfuromonadia; order Geobacterales; family Geobacteraceae; genus Geotalea; species Geotalea uraniireducens. The sequence goes on from NC_009483.1 coordinate 4,760,880, forward strand.
GCCATGTCTCCGCTGTAGCCGATCTTTTTGACGCTGACATCCAACCCCAGGTTCTCGCTCTTTTGCCGGAGATGGTCGTCCAATACCCGACGGATGTCCGCCTCCTTCACCACTATCTGTCCCGCCGCGCCGGCGGAGGCGATGAATGCCAGCGCCAGCACCAGCAGCATTCCTGTCTGTAAAATACATTTCATCGGCTTCCCCGATCTTCACTCTTCGCTATCGTCTCAGGTTGTTGGCCGTCTGGAGCATCTCATCCGCTGCCTGCACAGCCTTGGAGTTTATCTCGTAGGCCCTCTGACCGACGATCATGTTGACCATTTCTTCCATGACGCTCACGTTGCTCATCTCCAGGAATCCCTGGCTGAGGGTGCCGATACCGTTTTGACCGGATGTGCCGGTTGTAGCGGCCCCCGAAGAATCTGTCGGCTGATAGAGATTATGTCCGAGGCTTGAGAGGCCTGCGGGATTGGAGAAGGTTGCTAGCTGGATGGTGCCGACGCTGGTCGGCGTGTTCTGCCCCGACTGCATCACGGATACGGTTCCGTCATTCCCCACGGTGATCTTGGTGGCGTTGTTCGGAATTATCACCTCGGGGAGGAGCGGATACCCGTCGGAGTTCACCATCCGCCCCTGGCTGTCTTTTTTGAAAGAACCGGCCCGGGAATAATTGGTGGAACCGTCCGGCATCTGGATCTGGAAGAACCCCTCCCCCTCGATGGCCAGGTCCATCTCGTTGCCGGTCTGGGTGATGTTGCCGGCGGTAAAGATCTTGCTGACCGCGGCAGCCTTGGAGCCAAGTCCCACCTGGATGCCGGTCGGTATCTGGGTGGCGTTTGTGGACGGAGCACCACTGGTCTTCAGGTTCTGGTACATGAGATCCTGGAAATCGGCACGGCTTTTCTTAAAGCCGGTTGTATTGACGTTGGCGAGATTGTTGGCTACCACATCGATGTTGAGTTGTTGAGCCTGCATACCTGATGCAGCAGTCCATAATGCCCTTATCATTTCTTACCCCCTTTAAGATCGTTCTATGTTCTATGTTCTACGTTCCAGGTTCAAAGTTCAAAGTTCAAAGTTCAAAGTTCGAAGTTCGAAGTTCGAAGTTCGAAGTTCGAAGTTCGAAGTTCAAAAGCTAAATCTTAGAACTTAGAACCGTCTACAGTTTTCCCAGCTCGTTGGCCGCCTTTGCCGCGACGTCGTCGTAACTCCGTATCACCTTCTGGCAGGAGTCGAAATATCGGCTCGTTTCTATCATCCGCGCCATTTCCGTGACGACATTGACATTCGAATCCTCAAGGAATCCCTGCTTTACCGACGCAGTGGTAACGGCTTGTGGCGCAACCTGGGGATCAGCCGGGATAAACAGGCCGTTGCCGATCTTCTCCAGCGCATACGGCTTGGGGAAATCAACGACCTCCAGGGTCCCCACGGATACGCCATCCACAAGAACCCCTCCCTTGCCGTTTATATCCACTCTGCCGCCGGTAATGGTGATCGGCCCGCGCCCCTGGACCTCATAACCGTCGCCCGTCACGAGCTTACCGGAGGCATCTCTCTGAAAACTCCCCTGCCTGGTATACGCCTTTCCCTGGGGGGTGTTCACCACGAAAAAACCATCGCCGTCCAGCGCCACATCCAACGTATTGCCGGTCTGCTTGAGCGGTCCCGCTGAATAGTTGGTGAAAAACTTCTCGCCGCTGAAAACCGGCAAATCCGTCAAGTTCCCCGCCGTCAGGGTCGGGTTTTTTGTATTGGCCAGCACGCTCTCGAACTGGAGGCGGTCGCCTTTAAAGCCGGGAGTGTTGGCGTTGGCCAGGTTGTTCGATATGACTTCCAGCCGCTGCATTGCCGCAAGGCTGCCGGAAAGCGCCGCATACAAACCGCTGTTCATAAGGGACTCCTCTTAACTGTTTCAGGTTTGATACTCAAGGCTTATGGAGCTTCATCCTGCCGCGCAGGCGGAGAAGCGCCTGACTGTGCAACTGTGAAATCCGGGATTCGGTCAGGCTCAATACGGAGCCGATCTCCTTCAGATTCAACTCTTCATAGTAATAGAGAGTTATGACGATGCGCTCCTTTTCCGGCAGACCGTCAATCGCCTCCGCCAGATTTTCAACCGTTTGCCGCGCTATGAGCTGATTCTGGGGGCTCTCGACACCCTTGTCCTCCAGTACGTCCAGAAGACCCAACGGGCTGCCGTCTTCATCCATCCAGGCATCATCGAGGCTCACAAAGGAGAGAAAATGGATCTCCTCGAGAAGGTGGAAATATCCCTCCAGCTCCAGCCCCATGGCGGCAGCGACCTCTTCGCTCGTGGGATTTCTGCCGAGGCGCTGCTCCAGGCATGAAAATTCCCGTTCGAGCCTTTTGAATTTGTCCCGGAGGGAGCGGGTAAGCCAGTCCTGTGAACGGAGCTCATCCATTATGGTCCCCCTGATCCGCTGCTCGGCAAACGTCTTGAACATAACCCCCCGCGAAGGATCAAAGCGCTCCGCCGCAGAGATCAGCCCGATGACGGCAGCGCTCCGCAGGTCGTCCCGGTCCAGATGGGGAGGAAGTGCCGACGCTATCCTGTCCACAAGGAATTTAACCAGGGGAAGATGGGAAACAACCAGTTCATCCCTGTCGGGAATCACGGCGCGCTGGGCCTCTTGTTCATAAGCCTTAAGAAGACAATTCATATACTCTCCAATCCTGCGGCGGTCGGGAAATTTTTCCGGGAGAAAAACTGAATGTTTCCCTTCAGTCTGTTTTCGCCGCCGCTTGCCATAATCTTCCGTGCCAGGGCAGTGAAGCAGCGTGATGCTTTTGCGTTGGGATAGAGCTGGCAGACCGGCTTCTGCTGCCTGACAGACTCCCCGACAAGGTCATCGCGCAACACGCACCCCATGTAATCCAAAGAAATATTGAGGAAGCGATCTGAGACATTGAAAAGCTTTTCAAAGACGTTGATCGCTTCTTTCTGGTCTCTGGCCATGTTGACCAGGACCTTGAAATGCCGTTCACCGTAACGGGTTGACAACAGCTTGATAAGGGCATAGACGTCCGTGATGGAGGTAGGTTCGGGGGAAACGACCACCAGGATTTCACGGGCAGCGACATTGAAATAGGTAACGTTTTCCGAGATGCCCGCTTCGGTATCGATAATGAAGACATCAAAATTCTCTTCCAGGCGATCCAGCTCATCCAGCAATCTAAGGCGCTCGGGTGTGCCGAGGCTTGTGTACTCCTGTACCCCCAGACCTGCGGGAACCACCTTGATGCCTCCCGGGGCGGTAATGATGATCTCATCGAGCCGCTTTTCTCCCGAAAGGACATGGTTCATGGTAAATTGTGGTCGCAGGCCGAGCAGTATGTCGATGTTGCCGATACCCAGGTCCGCATCGATCACCAGGACCTTTTTACCCATATTGGCCAGTGTCACGGCCAGATTGACCACCACGTTACTCTTGCCGACCCCCCCCTTGCCGCTGGTGACGGAAATCACACGAATATCGTTGCGCGAGTTTATCCTGCCCGCGTACAGGCCGGCATCACGTCGGGTCATGTTGACAGAACCGGCCAGCTGCCGCAGGGTATCAGCCTGGTCCCGGCATTTCGTCGAGGTCATCTTTCGCTCTCCCGCAGAACCAGGTTTGCCAATTTCCGCGCAGTCGCCACTTCGATATCCTCCGGCACCTTCTGGCCGGTGGTAAAATAAGAAAGGGGATATTTGTTGCGCACCTGCGCATTGACGATGCAGCCGTAGCTTTCGCTTTCGTCCAGCTTGGTGAACAAGAGCCGGGTAATGGGAAGGACACTGAAATTGGCCACGATGTCGTTCATTTCCCTGTCCCTGGTGGTGGCGGAAATGCAGAGGTAGGTTTCGATGGCGGGGTGCGATTCCAGGTAGACCTTCAATTCTTCCAGTTTCTCCCGATCCTTGGGACTTCTCCCGGCCGTGTCGATGAGAATCAGGTCCTTGTCCGCATGCTTTGCCAGGACAGTTTCCAGCTCCTTTGCCGTTGCCGCCACCTCCAGCGGCACATCCATAATTTTCGAATAGGTCTTGAGCTGCTCGATGGCCCCCACCCTGAAGTTGTCGGTGGTCACCATGGCTACCCGTGCACCCCTGTTGAGGGCATACATGGCGGCCAGCTTGGCGATGGTGGTGGTCTTGCCCACGCCGGTCGGGCCGACGATGGCCATGATCCGCGCCCCGTTCTTCTTCAGGCGAAGGGGACCGGAACATTTGATGACGTTGGCAAAGGCATCGACCAGCCGCTCCCTGAGCGCCTCGATCTCTTCGCCCAGCTCGGCCGCAGGCCTGATCAGCTCAAGGAGGGAATGAATCCCGTCTGCCCCCACCTCTTCCGAGCGAAGTTCCTTTGCAAGCAACTCCAGCGCCTCCTCAGACAGGTCAAAATCATCTGACAGATTTTTGACAGAAGTTTCCGGAGCGTTCACTTCGGGAAAGGCGACCGGTTTGGATGCTTTCTGCTCACGGGCGGCAACCGCGTTCAACAGCAGCTTCTTGATCTCCTCCATCTCCTCCTTGGCAAAGGTTCTGGGAGTGGACTCCTTCTCCGGTTGAAACGTCCTCACCTCTTCTGCCGGCTTTTCCATCCGGAAAACAGGGGGGGCACTTTTCTCCGCATCCTTCCTGGCAAGCGTCTCGACCCGTTCCTTCAGTTCCCTCAGTTCCCGGGCCAGGGGAGCCAGCATGGAGTTCTGAAACTCCTCCTTCGTGCTGAGTTCCCGCTCTGCCCTCTCCCGGTACGGGTTCGGGCGTGACGGCGCCTTCTGCTCCAAAGCCGCAGTCACCGCAAAGTAAGGCTTGGAAAAGAGCCCCATGATGCCTTTGCGCCGTTCCTTTTTTGAAGAAAGGATCATGGCGTCCAAACCCATTTCGGCCTTAACCATCTTCAAGGCCTCCGACATATCAGCCGCTTGAAATGTTTTAACTAGCATTGAGACTTACCACCCCTATAGATTGGATTTTTATACTGGGAGGAATCTCGTTGTGGGAAATAACAGCGAGATTCGGCATAAAGCGTTCGGTAAGCTTTTTCATATGGCGCCTGACACCGGGCGAAGCGATAAGCACCGGCGCGGTCCCCGTCTGGTCAAATTTCTCGGCAGACTTGCGGATGCCCAGAATGATGCTCTGGGCCGTATTCGGCTCAATGGCAAGATAGCTCCCCTGTTCGGACATCTGCACTGCATCGGCTATGGTCTCCTCCACTTCGCGATCGAGTGTAAGAATGCACAAGGTATCGTCTTCCCGCTTGTACTGCTCGACGATGTAGCGCCCCAGGCTCTGGCGGACAAATTCCGTAAGCGTTTCCGGGTCCTTGGTGACCCCGCCGTAATCGGCAAGGGTTTCAAGGATCGAACGGAGGTCGCGGATCGAGACATTTTCCTTGAGGAGATTCTTGACCACCCGGAGGACCGTTCCGAGACTGAGCAGGGAGGGCACCAATTCCTCCACCACTTTGGGGAGGGTCGATGAGAGGCTGTCCAGTAGCTGCTGGAGCTCCTGGCGGCCGACCAGTTCATGGGCATGCTTCTTGATGATTTCGCTGATATGGGTAGCCAGGATGGTGGTGTTGTCCACCACCGTGTAACCGAATAACTGCGCCCGCTCCCTGTCTTGCCCCTTGATCCAGATCGCGGGGAGGCCGAATACGGGCTCCGTGGTCCGTGACCCGTCCAGGGCGCCGGTAGCGTTCCCCGCATCCATCGCCAGGTACTGCCCGTTCAACTCGCCCCCGCTCACCTTGGCCCCGTTGATGAGGATGTTGTATTCATACGGTTTCAACTGCAGATTGTCGTGGATGTGAATGGGGGGGACGATGAAGCCCATCCGCTGGGCATATTGCTTGCGAATCGATCTGATCCGGTCGAGGAGCTCCCCGTTCTGCGACGCGTCCACCATCGGCACCAGACCGTAACCGACCTCCAGCTCCAGCATGTCGAGAGGCCTGATGGAAGTACTCTGGTCACCCTCTTCCGCCTCCTGGGCAACGACGCCTGCGGCCTCATCCTCAAGCACTTCCTTTTTCTCCCGCGCCATGCGCCCCAATAGAAACGACACTCCCGAAAGGAGGAAAAAGGCGAAATGGGGCAGGCCGGGAATGAGGGCAAAGGCGAACAGTACGCCGGAAGCGACGTAAAATGCTTTCGGATAATTGAGCAACTGGCCGGATATTTCATGGCCGAAATTCTTCTCGTCGGCTGAACGGGTAACGATGATGCCCGCGGCCGTGGAGATGATAAGCGCCGGAATCTGCGCCACCAGCCCCTCGCCGACGGTCAAAAGGGTATAGTTGCTCAGGGCGGCGGAAAGCTCCATCCCCTGCTGCCAGACGCCGATGACGAAGCCGCCGACGATATTGACGAGCATGATGAGAATGCCGGCAACCGCATCCCCCCTGACGAACTTGCTCGCGCCGTCCATGGAGCCGTAAAAATCCGCTTCGCGGGAAACCTTCGTCCGGCGGGCCTTCGCCTCTTTGTCGTTGATGAGGCCGCTCGAAAGATCGGCGTCAATGGCCATCTGTTTGCCGGGCATTGCATCAAGGGTGAATCGGGCGGCAACCTCCGCCACCCGCCCGGCGCCCTTGGTGATGACGACGAAATTGATGATGACGAGGATGAGAAAGATGACCGCTCCGACCACATAATTGCCCCCCACCACAAACAGGCCGAACGCCTTGATGACCGCCCCGGCCGCTTCTGCCCCCTCGCTGCCGTGCAAAAGGATGAGGCGGGTGGAGGCGATATTGAGCGCCAGGCGAAACAGCGTCGTGATCAGGAGTATGGAAGGAAAAACCGAGAAATCGAGGGCCTGGATGGTATAGAGGCTGACCAGCAGTATGACCAGGGAGATGGTGATATTCGCAGCGAGAAAGATATCGAGGAAAAAAGCCGGCAGGGGGATGATCATCAGGGCAAGAATGCCGATTAATGCCACCGCCATGTAAATGTCGGAATTATTCCTGAACGGTTGAACATCGATAACTTCCGCTGCCGGATTGGCCATACAAACTTTTCCTTCGTAAAATCAACGGGTTTAAAACTTCATGCATCTTTGTGCAACCGGTGTGCCAGCGACCTCTCTTTAAGCTATGAAGCGGCGAAAATCCGCGTTGGGTACAAGGAAAGATTTTTTCAGGAGTAAATCTGCGATTTTTAAGGGGATACATAATGGTATAATCAAGAAGCTGACGACGGCATTTTGAATAGGGACGGGTCAACATTTTGACCGCATCAGCCAAGTTGGCAGAACAGTTCACAACGTGTCTTTTTTTGTTGATAAAATAGCCGCAAAACTATATCTTTCTAGAGTTTTACTACATTATCGGGATGAAGGATCTATGCGCTTACTTATCCAGTTACTGTTCCTGATCATCGCAGCGCTTCTTACGGCATGCACCAGCATGGTTCCGCGCGAACATCTCCCCTATCCGCTGACCAACGATGAGTTCGGCAAGACGGTCAAGGTGGTTACCGTTCCTTTGCCGGTTATCGCCTCCAGTCCCAACGAAGGGATTATCTACGGCGGACTTGCCGCCTTCCTCCTGCACAACAGCAAGGACGAGGTCAGCACCCTCCTGGCGCCCCAGGTGAACTACAATCAGAACTTCGGCATCACCTCGTCCCTCTTCGGCTCATTCTATCCTTCACCCGACCGGAACTGGGAGTTCAACCTGTCGAAATCGACCAAGGTCAACGAGGACTATGAGTTGAGGATCCGCGACAAATCGTTTCTGGACAAGAATCTGGAGCTGAACGCCTTTCTTTTCTCCTTTACCGATGGTTCAGCGCGCTTCTTCGGCTTCCAGTCCACCAGCAGCAAGTCCAATGAAACGAACTACGCCGACCTGGAAAACGGATTCAGTGTTTCTGCCGGCTACCCCCTCTACCGCCGTATCCAGCTGGTCATCGGCGAGCGCTACAAAAAGGTCGATATCAAGGAGGGGGCCGTCACCAGCGTCCCCTTCATCCGCAGCCGGTTCGACACCACATCCGTCCCCGGCATCGACGGATTTACCGCCCATGCGCAAAAACTCGCCCTCGTCTATTCCTCCCTCGACTCCCCGACCCTCCCGACCTGGGGGGGGTATGCCAAGGTTTCCGTGGAAGCCAGCCTCAAGGCCTTCGGCAGCAGCGCCGATTACCGGCATTACGAGGTCGAGGCAAAGGCATATTATCCGCTGGCGAACTCCAGATTCATCAGCGTCGCCCGCATCGCCTACAACCAGACCCTCGGCAATGACGTGCCGTTCCTGGAAAGGAGTATCCTCGGAGGGGAAACAACCCTGAGAGGTTACGGCCGCAACCGCTTCATCGACAGCAGCTATCTGCTCTTGAACCTTGAGGAGAGGATACGGCTGTTCCGCTGGGAAGTATTCAACGTCAGGGCGGACTGGGAGATCGCCCCGTTCGTGGACCTGGGATCGGTGATGGAATATCTGAACAAAGCCAGCTCCAAGAGCTTCGAGTTCAATCCCGGCCTCGGCTTCAGGGCGGTGGTGCGGCCGAACATCGTCGGCAGGGTGGATATCGGTATCGGCAAGGAAGGACCGTCGGTGTTCGTCGGGCTGGGGTATCCGTTTTAAGGTACGAGGATAAAGGAACGAGGTCCGAGGGTTATCCTTTATCCTTTGGCCTCGTTCCTTTTTCCTCGATCCTTTTTCCTCGATCCTTTTTCCTCGATCCTTTTTCCTCGTTCCTTTTTCCTCGCGCCTTTATCCTCGTCGTGCGTCCATCCTTTTTTCCCTTCATTGATCAGGCAGCAATCACCACAATCACACAATCGCTTTAATGAAGAGTGTTTCCGGTGGCCATCTCGGTCAAATTCTGCTATGAATGGCCACATCGTCAACCTATAAACCCGTGGAAACAATGACCAATCTTCAAGAAACCGAAACCGTTGAGCTGAAGAAATCCACCTCCGAGCTGAAGGAGGGGGTGATCTCCATTGTGGCTATGTTGAACAAGCACCAGCGGGGAGAAGTCTGGTTCGGCATCAGGAACGACGGCGCAGTAGTCGGTCAGCAGGTTTCCGAAAAGACGCTCCGCGACATCTCCAAGGCGATTGCCGACCACGTTGAGCCGAAAATCTATCCCGTTATCGAGCAGTCTGCGGTCGGTTCCAGGCAGTGCATCAGGGTGCAGGTCGAAGGCAAGGAGTATCCTTATTATGCCTATGGCCGGGCGTACATCCGGGTCGGAGACGAAGACCGGCAGCTGAGCGCCAAGGAGCTTGAAAACCTGATCCTGGGGAAAAACCGTGACCGGCTCCGCTGGGATACGGAGGTCTGCGACAAGGCAACCATTGACGATATCGGGCCGGGCAAGCTGAAGTCATTCCTGAAGCTATGCGGGCTCAAGTTCGATACCATCCCCAATTCCCTCGAAAAGCTGAATCTCATCAAGGCCGGCAGGCTCCTGAATGCCGCTGTGCTCTGTTTTGCCCGCAAGCCGGAGAAGTTCTTTCCCAACGCCAGGCTGCGTTGTGCCGTGTTCGGGACACTTGACACCACAGTTACCATTGGCATGAAAGACTATTATGGCGATGTCTTTGCCCTGATCAACAAGGCTGAGGAATACATCCTTGAGCATATCAACATCGGCATGCGGCTGGAGGGGATGCTGCGGGTGGATGTTCCCGAAATCGACCCTGAAGCGTTTCGTGAAGGGATTATCAATGCCTTCTGTCACCGGGACTATCGGGAGTATGATTCTGTCAACATTGCCATCTTCAAGGATCGGGTGGAGATCAGAAGCCCCGGCCTGCTTTATGGCGGGCTTACCATCGACACTATCAGAAAGAAGATGGTATCTGCCCGGCGTAATGAGCTGTTGGCGGAGCTGTTCCAGCGCAGTCATCGCATCGAAAAATGGGGCCGAGGCATCAAGATGATCCTGGAGCGGGAACCGGCTACAGAGTTCGAAGAAGTGGGAACGGTGCAGTTTGTTGCTACGTTCAAAAGAAAGAATGTGGAGGCTTTTCCGTCCATCAGTGTCGGTGAAACTACCCAGAAAACTACCCAGAAAACTACCCAGAAAATTCTTGAACTGATTGTCAGCAATCCAAGAATCAGCCGTATCGAACTGGCAGCAGAAATCGGAATTACTGCGGATGGCGTAAAGTATCAGTTGGACAAATTAAGGAAGCAAGGGATTCTAAAACGTATCGGGCCTGATAAGGGCGGGTATTGGGAGATCGTGAAAGAGTGATGGTGCCCCTGTCTCCGTTTCCCGAATTTGACGGAAACGATGCAAAAGTGCTGATTGGGATGGATGGGGAGTGAGGGGGAGTGATGGATGCATGTTCTGCCGAAATGGAAAACGGTGATATCCATTCACGGCTGTTTTGGCACCGTACTTCATTTACAAATCTGTTGTCGCGTAAAATAGAGGTCTGATAGATGATTCAAAAAGAGTTAGAAGTCATTTTAAGCCGATACACTCAGGCCCGCATGGGAGAACCATTTAACGGCGAGCATGAAATATTTTCAAATTTTGAAGCAATACGAGAGGCGTTAGCGCAATCAGAAGCAGTTCAAAGTCGGCCACATCTCCGTGTGAAATACAGCGCAGGACAAGGTAATTGGGCAAGAGTGCCATGGATTGCATTTCTTGATTCAAGAGAAACAACAACAACCCAAAAGGGAGTTTATTGCGTTTATCTATTTCGACAAGATATGTCTGGTGTTTATATTACCTTTAATCAGGGTGTTACAGAGCTGATTAGGCAAAATGGAAGACCACGAGCTCATCAGGAATTACAAAAACGTGCTGAAGCAATACATCAATATTGCTCAGGTCTTCCTTCCAAAGGTTTTTCGCTTATAAAAGGAATAGACCTTCGAGCAGATGCTGGCTTAGGTGCTGACTATGAGTACTCAACTATTGCTTATAAATTTTACGAGGCCGGCAATATGGCTCCTCGACGAATTGAGTGGGTAGCCTGGGCCGGGTTGATGTAAGATAGGCCACCATCACTCAGCCTGGAGGTTAGTAATCGCTATGAATCCTGAAGATCTTTTTGGTGCTGCTCTTGGAATTGCCATCCCGTGGAAGGTTACCTCTGTTGACTTCAACAAGAAGTCAAGTCGTTTGGACATAACCATCGACTTCCAGCGGGGAGCCACCTTTCCCTGTCCGGTCTGCGGAACGTTGTCACCAGTCCATGACACCACGGAGAAAGAGTGGCGGCATCTGAATTTCTTCCAGTACGAAGCCTACCTTCATGCGCGTGTTCCACGGGTAAAGTGCCCTAACAGCGACTGCGGCGTGAAGTTGGTCCAGGTACCCTGGGCTCGCGCAGGCTCAGGATTTACGCTGCTGTTTGAGGCCCTGGCCATGACCATGGCTCGTGATTTGCCGGTGAAGGTCATGAGCAGGCTGTTTGCCGTTACCGATACCCGTCTATGGCGGTTGATTCAATCCTATGTCGAGAAGGCAAGGGCCGCAGAAGACTTCTCCGAGGTGAAGAGGGTCGGTGCGGATGAAACCTTTGCCGGGCGCAGTCATGACGAGAAATTCGTCACCTTCTTCTTCGACCTCGACATGCATAAGCTCTTGTTCGGCACGACGGGAAAGGACAACGAAACAGTCAAGAGCTTCGTCGCGGACCTTAAGTCACATGGCGGCGATCCTGATAGCATCACAGACGCTGCTATTGACATGTCCAAGGCATTCATAAAGGGTGTCAAAGAGCAGTTGCCCCATGCCGTGGTCACCTTCGATAAATTCCACGTCATCAAGCTTATGAACGATAAGCTTAGTAAGATAAGGGCTCAAGAAGCCAGGTTATTTCCTGAAATCCTGAAAAAGAGCAGAAACCTGTTCCTCAAAAATCCAGAGAACCTGACACCGGAAGAGGAACAGCGCCTGGATGCCATTATCACCAGTCAAAGCTTAAGGAGTACGGAAGCTTACATGCACAAGCTGAACCTTCAGAACGTCTATTTTGCTTCAAGCCGAACGGAGGCAGAAACCCTGTTGACCAAATGGCATCGGAAAGCCGCCGCAAGCTCAATCCAACTCATCAAGAACATGGCCGAATCTGTAAAAGAGCATTGGGATGGCATTCTGGCACATTTTGAAAGCGGCCTGACTAGCGGCTTCATTGAGGGCATCAACAGCCTAATTCAATCAGCCAAAACTCGGGCACGAGGCTATCGGAATCCTGACAACTTGATCTGCATGGCTTATCTGGTTGCAGGCAAGCTCAACCTAAAGTCGCTATTCCCTCTACCCACTTGATTCGTTGCAGAGCCGGCAATATTCCTATAGATACAATGATTGTAAGCGATTTGGAGGCTACACTAATGGCCTATGATAACTATTTGACAAAAAAGTCTACAATCCCTTTACCACTGCCCAAACCCGTTGAAAATTGCATCCAAACTTTTCTTCCCAAACCATTCCTCCTTCTCGCCGGCATCTCCGGCACCGGCAAAACCCGCTTTGTCCGTGAACAGGCCGACGCATCCGCATCGGTAGAACGTTACGGCATCGAAAAAGGCAACAACTACTGCCTTGTGCCGGTACGCCCCGACTGGCACGAACCGTCCGATCTGCTTGGCTATATCTCCCGCATCGGCGAAGGCGGCGCCCGCTATGTGGTTACGGACCTGCTCTGCTTTATTGTCAAAGCTTGGAAGCATGCGGCTTCATCCGCATCCACTGCCGGTATCGAATATAAGGATTTAAACAGCATCTGCCCCTTCTGGCTCTGTCTTGATGAGATGAACCTCGCCCCGGTTGAACAGTATTTCGCCGATTATCTATCCATACTTGAGACCCGCAAATGGGCGGACGGAACATACTCTTGCGATCCGCTTCTCAAGCCCGCCGTCATCAATCAGCAGCTGAACAAAACCGGCAGTGATGACCTGTGGGACAAACTCAATATAGGGGGTGATGAGCCGCTGAATGCTGGTCTGCGGGATTATTTTTCTGCTGTCGGTATCCCGCTTCCGCCCAACCTGATTGTGGCAGGAACCGTCAATATGGATGAGACCACCCACGGTTTTTCCCGCAAGGTGATCGATCGCGCCCTGACCATAGACTTCGGCGAATTTTTCCCCAATGATTATGAGCAGTATTATGAAGCTGACAAAAATAAGACCGTCAGGACGTTTGATTTCCCACGCCTGTCCGGTGTGCATCGTGAGAGTGATCTTTCTTCGGTACCTGCCGATCCGGACGGACGGAAAACCATCGAATTTCTTAAGTCAGTCAACGTAGTGCTTCAGGATACCCCCTTTCAACTTGCTTTCCGGGCCCTGAACGAGGCGCTGCTGTCGGTCGTCTGCTTTTGTCCTGCCGATGATACGCAGCTGCAGGCGGTCTGGGACGACTTTTTGATGATGAAGGTACTACCGAGGATCGAAGGGGATCAGGAGAAGCTGGCCTGCGATGGCGATAAAAGTCTTCTTACGGGCCTTGCCGTCTGCCTGAAAGAACTTCTTACGGAAATATGGGAGACAGCCAGGCCTGACTTGCTGTGCGAACCACTCGTCAATGGTGTTATCCTGCTGAATCCATGCAGGTCGAAAAGAAAACTCGACTGGATGCAGAAACGTCTTCTCGATAACAACTTTACCACCTTCTGGCCGTAGACCGGATATGCCGATGCCAGTGATAAGAACAACACTATCCCTTACAGTGTCGTCACATGCCTGATGTTCTCAGGATAGATACCGGTTACTGGGTGCTGTCTGTCTGGACGAAAGACATTCAGACGCCGCATGACCGTCTTAAATCCACCCTGAAGGTCCGTGGCAGGGATCTGCCGTCTGTTCCGGTGCGGTTTTCACCACCCCTTACGGTTTCCGCCGTCCAACCCGTTGCAGGGATAATTCTGTCTGAACAGCCGGTCACAGAGCTTATCTTCCCAAGCCCCGTTTTCTTCGAGAACCGTGCCTACGACTTCGAGTTCCAGTTTTCTCCGGACAGTGCCCGTACCTCGGAACCGAAAATCATTCACTGGCTCAAATCTGTCGAGGACGGCTTCAGATTCTCACGCGACTGTCTGAGGGGGAGTATCAACTTCGGCAACGATGTGGGCTGGTTTCGTCTGGGATTGATATTCGATAACGGTCGGCGGGAGATTGAGCAGTTTCTTTCCTTTGAGGTGCTGCCGACCAAAATGGATATGGCCGGCGACTTCGATCGGATCCACAGGGAGATCGACAGTACTTATCCTCTATGGCGCTTTTCGTTTGCCCAGAAGACCGAGCATGAACTGGCAACATCACGAAAACCGCACGAGCGTTTCCCGCTGCTCTGGCTGGCACTGTTCAGGAGCCTGCGGAGCGGGCTTGAAAATGCGGTGAAGCTGATCTGCCGGTCGCCGCATTCACGGCTGCTGCCGCTTGAGCGCTTCCAGAGACCCGACTGTCTCAAGGGGAGGCTGACACCGCGACTGGAGGAACAGGTGACGGAGCAGTGCCGCAATGGCGAACTGCATCGCCGGCACCGCATTGAAACCCGCCGGCTGTCGGTCGATACCCCTGAAAACCGCTTTGTGAAAATGGTGATGACCCGCTGCATCCGGGAACTGTCGGTTTTCAGCCGCAGAGCCCGCCTGAATAACGCCGTGCCTGACAGGGAAAGGCTTAGCAATGCTTTTTTTGCCGAACTGGACGGCTGGCAGAAACCTTTGGAACAGCGCCTGGCGGAGCCGCTGTTCCGTGAAGTCGGGAGTTACAATGGCATGGCACAGGAATCACTGGTGCTTCATCACCGTGCCGGTTATGCAAAGGTCTATCGTATCTGGCAGGAACTGAAGCTGTATCTCGACCTTTTCGGCCGCCAGGCGTCAATCTCCATGAAATCGGTGGCAGAGCTTTACGAAGTCTGGTGCCTGCTGGAAATCCGGCGGATGCTGATGGCACTCGGCTTCACAGAGGTTGAAACCCGCAAGGCCGCCTTGAGAACAAAGGGGCTGGAGAAGGATCTGGCTGACGGTATGGGTACCGCTTTCCGCTTCACGCGACGGGATGGATTGGAGATCCGTCTGGCCCATGAACCGCCGTTTTCCGTAACCAGGAATCCGGACGCCAGGGGTATCTATTCCTGGACCACACCACAGAAACCCGACATTCTGCTTGAGGCCGCCCTTCCTGACGGCAGCCGGATCAACTGGATTTTTGATGCCAAGTACCGGATAGACGCAGAAGACGGCAAAGATGATCTGATTCCTGATGATGCGATCAATCAGATGCACCGTTACCGTGATGCGCTGATACATCTTAAAAAGGCAGATGATGGAGTTACCGAAAAGAGCCGCCCGGTTGTCGGCGCTTTTGTGCTCTATCCTGGATGGTTTGATGAGGAAACCGGCAAAAATCCTTACACCGCGGCCGTTGAGGCAGTCGGTATCGGCGGTTTTCCGCTGCTCCCCGGGCGGGATAATCTCTGGCTCCGTGCGTTTCTGAAAGAGAAATTCGGTGATCTGTCCCGTGAAGAGTCGAAAGACAGAGTAATGGAAGCTGATGAACACCTGCTGCATGAATCGGTGCGGATCGCTCCGACAGGGCTGAGTCTGAGCCGTTACAGTGACCTGACGCTTGTTGCATCATTGGGTGCGGTTTCCAAAAGAGATAAACAGTATGTTGACTGCTTTATGGCCGGCACTGCCGGTTGGTATCACATACCGGTTAGCACGACTGACAAGAGAATCTCAAGAACAGTCATGCGTGAACTCCGCTGCTGCGCCGTTGCTGTTCATCCGGCCGGCGCTGGCGAACGGCGGATTGAATATCTGTATGATGTTGTCTCGGTTAAACTGGTGAATCGGTGCGAACTGGGGGTTGAACAGGCAGGCACTGTCGATCCGGATAATCGGAATGAATACTGGCTGCTCCAGCTTGGGACATCCCGAACTCTGCCGCATCCTGTCAGTACCGGTAGCATCCGCAGTTTCCGTTTCCGCCTGACCGCCGCCGCAGATCTGCTAGGAGCAAAAAGCTGGAGTGACCTGCCGGACAGGTATGCGTCGGTTATGAAAAAAAGTGACAACGCGGAATGATGAAACAGCATCCTCGACCAGCAGGTAAAGGCGATAACCCCACCTGTCCTCCCCTTAACTTAAGGGGAGGGACGCACGGATGCAGTTTGAGTGGTGGTTTTACTCCCCCGCTTAAGCTAAGAGGGGGCAGGGGGGAGTTATGCCGAGGGCAGGGGGGAGTTATGTCAGGGGTGAGTCATGAAGAGGCATTATGAAATTTTTACGGAATGACCCGTCATTAAAGGAGCGCCGCAGAGAATTGCGGCGCAATCAGACCGAAGCTGAAAAGATCTTCTGGGCGCATGTGCGTAACGGACAGTTTCATGGATTGAAGTTTTTCCGACAATACAGCGTCGGCCCCTATATATTGGACTTTTACAGCCCGTTTAACAAATTGGCGGTTGAACTGGATGGTGGCCAACACAATCAGGCCGAGATCAGAGAGTATGACGCAGCCCGTTCAGAATATCTGAATGCCCACGGGATTGAGGTTTTGCGGTTCTGGAATCATGATGTATTGCTTGATGTGCAAAGCGTTCTTTCGAGAGTAGAGGAAAAACTAACCCCTCCTGTCCTCCCCTTAACCTAAGGGGAGGGACGCACGGATGCAGTATGGGTGGTGATTTTACTCCCCCGCTTAAGCTAAGAGGGGGCAGGGGGGAGTTATGAAAACAGGAATGCAGATGGCACAGTTAGGTGAATAAAAGGGTACTTGCCTGCCAGGCCTCACCCCGCCAGCGACCTGACCTCTTCACACACCATCTGCGCCTATTGATGATGCTTCAAATCGAGGGGAAACGAGGGTCGGGGGGAATAACTTCAAAGTAAAGGTTTCACCCCGCTCCCCTGATAACTCCCCCGCCGCTCCAGCTCTGAATCGATGGTGTTCAGCACCTCGAATTTCTTCAACGACCAGAGGGGGGCAAGAAGATGGTCCCGGTTGCCGTCGCCGGTCAGGCGCTGGACGATGATCTTTGGGTCGAGCCGCTCCAGATAGTCGCAGACCACCCCCACGTATTCGTCACGCTCCATCACTTTTACCCTACCATGCAGATAGTCATCGGCGAGCTTTGTATCGCGCATCACGTGGAGGAGGTGGATCTTCACCCCGTCCACGCCCAGTGCGTTGAGGATGTCGGCGCCGGCCAGCATCTCCTCGCGACTCTCGCCGGGGAGACCGAGGATGACATGGGCGCTGACCCTTATATGCCTGTCCTTGCACTCCTTTACCGCACGGGTAAAGGAGGAGAAATCGTGTCCCCGGCCGATCAGGCTTAAGGTGCGGTCGAGGTGGGACTGCAACCCGAGCTCCAGCCAGAAATAGGTCCGTTGCGCGTATTCGGCGAGGAGGTCGAGCGTCTCCGCCGGGAGGCAGTCGGGGCGCGTGCCGACGATCAGCCCGACCACGTCTTCAACGGCCAGGGCCTCGTCGTAAATGGCGCGCAGCCGTTCCGCAGGGGCATAGGTGTTGGAGTAGGGCTGGAAATAGGCGAGGAATTTTTTCGCCTTGTATTTCCGCACCATCACCTCTTTGCCGTGTTCAAGCTGTTCGGCTACGGAGGCCCCGCGGACAATGCCGAACGAGCCGGAACCGGCGCCGCCGCAGTAGATGCAGCCGGCGCTCCCCACCGTCCCGTCCCGGTTCGGGCAGCTGAAGCCTGCGTCGACGGAAATTCTGTGGACCCGGCAACCGAATACCCGCTTCAGCTCTTCGGAAAATATCCTGTAACGCTTCACTTGACCACCACGAATGTTTTCCGCTCCTTGTCCCACACGTACCCCTTGCCGCTCCAGATGGCCTCGATGGATTTCCAGTCGAGCCCGAGACCTTTCAGCTCTTCCGTCAGGTAGTAAGCGGGCATGATCTCATTGTCGTCGATACGGCCGTCGCCGTTGGCATCCGCCCAGTGGAAGGCGCCAACCGTCACAGCGGCGATACCGCCGATCGGCTCGGTACGGTTGATGCCGCCGGTATTAACGATGATCTTCCCGCTGAAGAGCGCCTTCCGGTTGACAGGCGCCGTTTCCGGGATCTGCACGGTATAGGAAACGGAGACCGGCCCGTTGCCGCCCGGAATGAGCCATTTTACCTCGGCTGCGGCAGGTTCCCCCGACGAGGCCGCCGGAACCGCTTTGACGAGCCGCCAGCCGGCGGGAAGCTGCTCCTTGATGATGAACCCCCTGCTGCCGCTATCCCTCCGCGTCACCTTGATCTGCACGGGAACGATCTCGCCGGGTGCTGCGTAATGGGGAAGCCACCTGACCGCCGTTGGGGTTGCCGCCAGTTGCCGGATGAATAAATAAATCGTCAGCCCGGCGGCCATCAGGACAACTGCTGCCGCAATGACCAGCCGGCGTTTCGTTGGCGTAAACGAAGGGGTGGGCTCTTCCTCCATTACGGCAGGCCCCTGGCGGAGGATCTCTTCCAGCTCCACGTCCAGGGCCGTTGCCAGCTTTTCCGCGTTCTCGCGCTTGATGGTCGGGTAACGATTGTTTTCCCAGCGGGAAATGGTATCGGTCGTCACGCCGACAACGCTCGCCACATAGAGTTGGGTGAGCTTCTTTGCCTCCCGGATGCTTTTTATCGTTGTCCCGTCAATGGCGACACCGGGTAGTGGCGATTTTTCAGTTTTTTCCGCTGGATTGTCCATAGATTTATTCTAGCAGCTTATTTACTGATTTCGTTGATCTTTTTACTTTTTCATCCATGTCAATCTCCGCCTTCTGGACCCGACATCGGGTGGAATTGCTATAGATGTCGATAGCCTGGGTGCCGATCGTATGGTATTTTTTAACACACGTGGTTAAAATTCAACCCCAAAAGGAGTCCGTACATGAAAAAAATCATCGCAGCAGTGGCACTCACCATCTTCGCCGCCGGGACGGCATTGGCCGCCGACACCATCACCCTGCCGGCCAAAAACGGCAACGTCACCTTCAACCACAAGATGCACCAGGATACGCTGAAAGATTGCAAGATCTGCCACGAAAAGGGACCGGGCAAGATCGAAGGGTTCGGCAAAGAGTTAGCCCACAAGACCTGCAAAGGCTGCCATGAAGAGAAGAAGGCAGGCCCGACCAAGTGCGGTGAGTGCCACAAGAAGTAACAGCCGTCCCGGCGTTCAGCGTGCTGCGTAATTCAACGTAGCACGTGGCACGCAGCACGCAAAAAGGGGTGGACCGGTTCCACCCCTTTTTTCATTGCAGGCGGCAGGCAAAGATTGTATCTTCTCAGGCGATGAAACGCTACTTTTCTGAAAATGCCCTGCTGCAGATGCGCGACGCGATAGCCGGTGCGCATGGCAATGAAGTCTTCTTCCTCGGACGCACCGACGAGGCGAAGCTCGTCATCGATGCGGAGCCATTGGCCCGCGGCAACCGCGATGCAGTAGCGGCGATCATGATCGCCGCTTCGTTCGGCGACGTGGTGATCCACAACCACCCCTCCGGCATTCTCACCCCTTCCCGGGCCGACCTTGAGATCGCTTCCTTGCTCGGCAACCAGGGGGTCGGTTTCTACATCATCGACAATGCCGCCGAGCGTTGCTACCAGGCGGTTTCCCCCTTTGCCCGGACCGCCGTCGAGCGCCTCTCCTACCCGGAGATCGAGCGCTGGTACGCCCCCGCCGGCATCCTCGCCGAACACCTCAAGGGGTACGAGCACCGCGCCGAGCAGACCCGCATGGCCTTTGCCGTTGCCGAGGCGTTCAATGAAGAACGCATAGCCGTCATCGAGGCGGGAACCGGTACCGGCAAGTCCCTCGCCTACCTCCTTCCCGCTGTCCTCTGGGGCATCCGCAACCGGGAGCGGGTGGTCATCTCCACCAACACCATCAACCTGCAGGAGCAGTTGATCAAAAAGGACATCCCCTTCCTGCAAAAATACGGCGACCTGGATTTTCGGGCAGTCCTGGTAAAGGGACGCAACAACTATCTCTGCATGAGGAAACTGGAAAGCGTCAAGGCTGAGCCGACTCTGTTCAAGGACGATGCCGCCAACGAGTTGCAGGCGATCATCGACTGGAGCAGGAAGACCGGCGAGGGGTGCCGCAGCGACCTCTCCTTCATCCCCAGAGACGAAACCTGGGAAGAGCTCTCCTGCGAGGCCGACCAGTGCGGCAGGGTCAAGTGCCCCCACTACACGCGTTGCTTCTTCTACAAGGCACGCCGGGAAGCCGCCGGAGCCGACCTGCTGGTGGTGAACCATGCCCTGCTCATGGCGGATGTGGCCGTCCGGCAGGAAACCGGCTACGGTTCAACCGCCATCCTCCCCCCATTCGAGCGGCTCATTTTCGACGAGGGTCATCACCTGGAGGATGTGGCGACGAGTTTCCTCTCCGCCCAGGTTTCCCGCAACGGCCTCTTGAAAATAATCGGCAAGTTGCAGCACCCGCGCAAGGCCCAGCGTGGCCTGTTGCCGCTTCTTTCCGCCCAGCTGTCACGGGAAGTGCCGGAAGCACTCGACGACATCTACATGGAGGTTGCCGCCATCCTCGAAGGGCGGATCATTCCCCGGCGGGGCGCTGTTACCGACGCCATAAACCGCACCATGGACGCCATCGGCGCAGCCCTTATCGCCCATCTCCGCCGCGACAGGGAAAAGAAGGAGGAGCTTAAGCTGCGCCTCACTCCCGTCATTTACGCAAGCGCCTTCTGGATGGAGGTGGAGGAGCGGGTAAATGAGCTCTGCGAGGAGTTGGCCGACTATGCGTCTGCGCTCAGGAGTTTCCTCAAGGCCTGCGAAAAGCTCCCCGACAGGGTAGTGGAAAAACTGTCGGGAAACCTGGTGGACCTGAAGGGGGTGAAGGGGAGACTCGAAACAGCCCAGGAAAATCTTCGCTTTTTCATCGCCCGGGAGGAGGGATTTTGCCGCTGGTTCGAAGTGAGAAAAGGGGCGAAAGGGATGGTGGTGAAGCTCTGCTCCTCCCCACTGGAGGTGGCGGAGTCCATAAAGTCGGTGATACTCGACAAGTTCAAGACCGTTGTCGTCACTTCCGCCACCCTGGCGGTAGGGGAGCGCTTCGACTATCTGGAAAGAAGAACCGGATTGAGCCTCGTAAACCGGTCGCGCGTTACGGAGCTGCTCCTCGCCTCCCCCTTTGATTACGAGCACCAGACATTCGTCGGCATTCCCGCCGACATCCCCGAGCCGGTCGCAGCCGGCTTTGAGGCGGCACTCCGGGAGTACCTCCTGCGCGGACTCACCATCTCCCAGGGGCGGGCGTTCGTACTATTCACCTCTTACGACCTGCTCAGCCGCGTTTACAATCATCTGGCCGAACCGCTGAAAAGAGCGGGTCTGACTCCGATGCGCCAGGGTGAAATCAACCGCCACCTGCTCCTTTCCCAGTTCAAAAAGGCGCACAACGCCGTGCTCTTCGGTACCGACTCTTTCTGGGAAGGGGTTGACGTGAAGGGGAGAGCGCTGGAGCTGGTGGTAATCACCCGCCTGCCGTTTCGGGTGCCGACCGAACCGATCCTGGAAGCACGGGCCGAGCATATCGCCGCATGCGGCGGCGACCCGTTCATGGAATACACCGTCCCGCAGGCAGTTATCAAGTTCAAGCAGGGTTTCGGCAGGCTGATCAGGAGCCGGGAGGATCGGGGTGCTGTGCTGATCCTCGACAGCCGCGTCCTGTCGAAAAACTACGGCAGGTTCTTTCTCAGGTCGCTCCCCGGTGCCCGCATGGTCCAGGGAAGCGGAGACGAGGTTTTCGCCGGGATGGCCGGGTTTTTTAACCCTTCGACCGCATCTCCCGCTTCGCAATAAAGTTGTAGCACTGAAAATAACAGAGGGTCGTAAGGATAAAGACGAAGAGGATGGGGTACTGGGCTCCCGGCGCCTGGGGCGCCCGGAGGATGAAGATGATGAAGAAGATGAAGAGAGATGCCTTGATGATATCGCCGGTCAGTCTTTTCCTGCGCAGCGCCAACATATCGGCAGGAGAAAGAGAGGTACTGCACGAATTGACCTCACGCTTTGCTTCATGGGCTGCAAACCGGTAGACGGGGTAGAAGAAAATGACCTGCACAACGAGGGTCCTCAGGATGCTGTTGATGAATATCTGCGACGGGACGTGGGCCTGAAACCAGAAAGCAACGCCGGCAAGGAGCAGCAGCAGAAAGGCCTGGACCACGTAATAAATCGTAATCAACCGCCCCAGTCGCTTAAAATCAAAACCGTTTGCCATAGTATTCTCCGCATCTATCAAGGCTTTTTCTCTTCTCACCGATGCACACACCATAACAAATAAAATAGTGTTTTACAAGCAAAAGTAGCTGCCGCGGCATGGCCTCCTGTAAGAGGCACAAAAAAGGCCCCATCAAGGGGCCTTTTGAGTATCCGATGGCTTGCCGGCAGTTACTTCTTGTGGCATTCACCGCACTTGGTCGGGCCTGCCTTCTTGGTTTCGTGACAGCCTTTGCAAAGCTTATGGGCGGCATCTTTGCCAAGGGTCAGTTTAGCAGGAGTCCCTTCACCATGGCAGCTTTTGCAATCGCCGGTGGCGCTGTGTTTCTTGTGGTCGAAGGTAACGTTTCCGTTTTTGGCCTTCAGAACAACGGTGTCAGCGGCAAACGCAGCCGATGCAGCAAAAGCAACCATCAAAGCAACCGCAAGTACTTTCTTCATAATCCTACCTCCAAAAAGATAATATTAAACTTTGCCAAATTTATACCGACAATTAGGTGATGTCAATAAATTTATATCCATTTTCCGCTGATTTGTCAGGCAACTCTCGCCGCGGTAACGACAAAAACCGCCTCGGCTCCGGCGCATTTGAGGGTTTTGGCGCACTCGGCAACCGTGCTGCCGGTGGTATAGACGTCATCGACCAGAATTACCCGTTTCCCCGCAACAGCATCTTTGTCTGTGACGGCAAACGCACCCCGCACGTTCTCCGCCCTCTCCGTGGCTGCAAGGTTGACCTGCGGCTCGGTCCAACGGACACGGCGCAGATTATGGCGCAAAAGCGGCAGCCGCCACTGTTTCGCCAGAATCCCCCCGAGGAGCACCGCCTGGTTGTAGCCGCGCCAACGCAGTCTTTTTTTATGGAGCGGAACCGGAATGACGAGGTCGGCCGCTACGTGTGCGGCAAAACCGGCCAGATGCCCGGCGGTCAAAAGACCGAGCGGTCGACAGAGGTGAACCTTGTGTCCATACTTGAAACGATGAACGAGATCCTGCACCGGCCCGCTGAAAACAAGGGCGGCACGGGCCGCCGCATAGGCCGGGGGATGGGACAGGCAGGGGCCGCACAGGTGATCGATGCCGTTCTCGGTTGCAAACGGAACACCGCACACGAGGCACAGGGGAGAATTCAGCGGAATGAGTTTCTCACGACAGCCGGCGCAGAGGTGAATGTCGCCGGCGTCGGGAATAAACGTCTTGCAGATGTGACAGAGGGGCGGAAAGAGTATATCGATCAGGGCGCGGAAAAACAACCCTACAGCCCCATGTCCTCGTTCACCACCAGCACCCTGACATCGGTGAGGCGCGGCTTGCGGTCGATGATGGTGGTAATGCGGCAGATCCGGTCCGGCGAATTGCAATCGGAGCAGAAGCCGGTCTTGGAACAGGGGGTATTGTAATTGAGACGCCTGGCATTGGGGGGAGTGGCGCAGTCCTTGATCCGCTTGACGGCAGCGCCCACGTCTCCGTCCACCAGCTTGTTCCGCCCAGCCACAACGATCACCTTTTTCGGACCGAAGAACATGGAGCCGACCCGGTTGCCGGTGGCGTCGATGTTGACCAGGAAACCGGAGAGGGTGACCGCATTGGTCCCGGTGAGGAAAAGGTCGCAGGTAAGCTGGCGGCGCATGACCGCCACCCGCTCCTCCAAAGAGAGACCCGGCAGACTGTGGTTGAGGATTTCCTTTCCCTCCTCCTTCAGCCGGTCGGCGACCTTTAGATCGGCCACCGACATGGAGCCGCCGAACCCGACGCTGGCAGCATCGGCCGCCTCTTTGACGATATAGTCATAGGCCTCCTGCCCGGTCGGGCAATATACCGCCGTGAAGCCGTTTTTTCCCAGCGACTCCACCGCCTTCTCGCACTTCTGCTCATAGGTCCAGTCTGTAAGTTCCCGCGTTTTGCTCATGATCCGTTCCCGCCTTTCCCATGTGGCGCCTTGCGGTCGCCTCCTGTTTCCCTGTTATTTCACGATCATGCTCTTGCCGGTCATCTCCTGCGGCTGCGGGATGCCGAGCAAATCCAGGATGGTCGGCGCAATATCGGCGAGGATACCGGGGCGAAGCTTTGCATCCTTGCGCGTATCATCCACGAGGATGAACGGCACCCTGTCGCAGGTATGGGCGGTATGGGGGCCGCCGTTCTCATCGACCATGATCTCGGCATTGCCGTGGTCCGCGGTGATGAGCACCCGCCCGCCGAGACTCCGCACCTTGGCCACCAGCCTGCCGACGCAGTCGTCGACCGCTTCGACGGCACGGATAGCCGCAGCCATGATGCCGGTGTGACCGACCATGTCCGCGTTGGCGAAGTTGAGGATGATCACGTCGTAGAGGTCCTCGTCGAGCCTTTTCAGAAGCTCCTCGGTGACGGGGTAGACGCTCATCTCCGGTTTCTTGTCATAGGTTGCGACCTCCTTCGGTGAGGGGATCAGCGCCCGGTCCTCGCCGGGAAAGGGGACCTCGCTGCCGCCGTTGAAGAAGAAAGTGACGTGGGCGTATTTTTCCGTTTCGGCGATGCGCAGCTGCCTTAAGCCCAGACGGCCGAGCACCTCGCCGAAGATGTTTTTCAGCGCCTCCGGGCCAAAGGCGACCGGCAGGCCGAAGGTCTCGTCATAGGTGGTCATGCAGACGTAGGAGGCGAGCCGGGGAAACTGCGGCCGCTCGAAACCGGTGAAACCGGCATCGGTCAGGGAACGGGTTATTTCCCGGGCCCGGTCCGAACGGAAATTGAAGAAGATGAAGCCGTCGCCGTCCCGAACGGTGCCGACCGGGGCGCCATTTGCCGTGATCACCGAGGGGAGCACGAATTCGTCGTTGACGCCGTTTTGGTAGCTCTGGTCAATGACTGCAGCGGCAGAGGCAAAACCTTCCCCCTCGCCGCAGACCATGGCCCGATAGGCCTTTTCCACCCGTTCCCAGCGGTTGTCCCGGTCCATTGCGTAGAAGCGGCCGATGACCGTAGCGATGCGCCCCGCGCCGATCCGGACGATTTCCGCCTCAAGCCGGGCCAGGTAATCGACACCGCTCTGTGGCGGGGTGTCGCGGCCGTCCAGCAGGCAATGGACAAAGACATCCTTGACCCCCTCCCGCTTCGCCAGCTGCAGCAGGGCATAGAGGTGGGTGTTGTGGGAATGGACGCCGCCGTCGGAAAGGAGCCCGGCCAGATGGAGCCTGCCCCCTGCGGCCTTGGTTTTGGCGATGCAGTCGAGGAGCACGGGGTTCTCGAAAAAATCGCCGTCATCAATCGCCTTGGAGATCCGGGTCAGGTCTTGGTAGACAACGCGCCCGGCGCCGATGTTCAGGTGCCCCACCTCGGAATTGCCCATCTGTCCCTCGGGCAGACCGACGGAAAGGCCCGATGTCCCCATCTCAACATAGGGGTAGGAGGTCGAGAGCCGGTCCATGTTCGGCGTGTTAGCCCTGGCAATGGCGTTGTTTTCCTGGTGGGGGTTGATCCCCCAACCGTCGAGGATCATCAGCAAAAGTGGTTGTTTAGGCATCTAGTGTCTCCTCAAAAAAAGTGAGTAGGCCAAATCTAAAGATCCTTATTCGCTCCTTACTCCTTACTCCTTACTCCTTACTCCTTACTTCTTACGGATTTCAGTGGTGATACGGCTCCCCGTTGATGATGGTGAAGCCGCGATAGATCTGCTCCAGGAGAAAGATCCGCACCATCTGGTGGGTGAAGGTCATCCTGGATAAGGCGATGGTCTTGTATGCCATTGACCTGAAACTGTCGCTGAAGCCGTATGCGCCACCGATGGCGAAGGCCAGCTCCTGCACGCCGCCGTCCCGGTTGGCGGCAATGAAGCCGGCGAGATCGGGAGAGGACAGCTGCTCCCCCCGCTCATCGAGGAGAATGAGACGGGCATTCCGCGGCAGGAGTTTTACGAGGCGCTCCCCTTCCCGCTCACGCATGGCTTCGGCGGCCGCCCCCTTTTCCTCCTTGGCTTCGGCCAGCTCCAGGGGAGTATACCTTCTGATACGGCCGGCATACTCGTCAATCCCGCGCCGGACCCACTCCTCCTGGGTCTTGCCCACCCAGAGGACCCTCATTTTCATTTCTCTTTATCTTCCCAGAGGTATTCCACCGGAATCTCCACAAGGGGTGCATTGCCCCACAATTCATCCAGGTTGTAATGACGTCTCACTTCCTCCTGAAAGACATGGACGATCACGTCGCCGTAATCGATGATCACCCAGCGACCTTCCTGCATTCCCTCAATATCCAGCGCCTTGCCGAACTTCTTGAGCCCCTGCTTTACCGAGTCGGCAATGGCCTGGGCCTGCTTGTCCGACCGACCGGTGGCCAGCACCAGATAGTCGGCAATGCTGGAAAGCTTCTTGATTTCCAGGATCTTGACATCCAGGGCTTTTTTATCCAGGGCGCACGCGGCGCACTTTATGGCCCGTTCCCGGGAAGTCATCTCTTTTTTATCGGGCATCGTTATAAATCCTCTGTTCCTTAATGTAGTGCTCGACCGACTGGGGCACCAGATACCTGATCGAGCGGCCGAGCCGCGCCAATTCGCGAATGTCACTTGATGATATGTCGAGAAGGGTTCCTGCAATGGAGTAGACGGAATAACCGGAGCGGTGGGCAAGCCGTTTTTCCGCCTCATAATAGCAGAACTCATGGGCTATGGCAACAGGGAGGGCCGCGTCCAGAGCCGCGACAGCCGCGCCTGGACGCTCAACCACCACGATGTTGCACAGGTTGAATATGGCCGCGTACTCCCGCCAGGAACCGATATCCAGGAAAGAATCGCTGCCGACGATGAAGAAAAACTCGTCATGGGGAAATGCGCTGTGCAGCCCCTTCAGGGTGTCGATGGAGTAGGATTTGCCACCCCGCCGCCCCTCCACATCGGAAATGGTAAATGCCGGGTTGTCGGCTATCGCCAGCTGCACCATCCGATAACGGACGTCGAAGGAGAGCTCCCCCGCCAGCGGCTTGTGCGGCGGAGAAGCGGCCGGCACAAACATCACCCGACCGAGGTCAAACCTGTCGCGGACCTCCTCCGCGATGCGGAGGTGGGCGTTGTGGATCGGGTTGAAGGTGCCGCCGAGGATACCTATCTTCATGCGTCACCATCCACTCTCAACCGGCCGCCATTCACGGCCTTACCTGCCCTTCGCCGTAGACGATGAACTTGGTTGTGGTCAGGTCCTCAAGCCCCATGGGCCCGAAGGAGTGGAGCTTGGTGGTGGAGATGCCGATCTCCGCGCCGAGGCCGAGCTGGTTGCCGTCGGAAAAGCGGGTGGAGGCGTTCACCAGCACCACGCTGGAGTTCACCTCGCGCAGGAAGCGCTGGGAGTTGCCGTAGTCGCTGGTGATGATGGCTTCCGTGTGTAGCGAGCCGTATTTGTTGATGTGTGCGATGGCCTCGTCCATGTCGTCCACCACCCTGGCAGCGAGGATCAGGTCCAGGTATTCGGCATGCCAGTCCTCTTCCGTGGCCGGTGTGGCTCCAGGTGCAAACTGGCGGAAGCAGTCGTCCCCGCGCATCTCGACCTTGAGCGCCGCCAGGGTCTCGAAGATGCGGGGGATGAAGGTCTCCGCCACATCCTTGTGGATGAGGAGGGTTTCCAGGGCGTTGCAGACCCCGGGCCGCTGGGTCTTGGAATTGACGATGATCCGCTCGGCCATGTCGAAGTCGGCAGAGGCATCGACGAATACGTGGCAGACCCCCTTGTAATGCTTGATGACCGGGATCTTGGAGTGCTCGACGACGAAGCGGATCAGACTCTCCCCGCCGCGGGGGATGATCACGTCGATGAACTCCTCCTGCTTGAGCATCTCCGTCACCCCTTCCCGCTCGACAAAGGGGATCACAGACAGGGCGGCAACCGGGATGCCGTCCTTGCGCATCTCGTCCTGGAGGATGCGGGCAATGGCCACGTTGGAGTAGATCGCCTCGGAACCGCCGCGCAACACCACGGCATTCCCCGCTTTCAGGCAGAGGGCGGCGGCATCGGCCGTCACGTTGGGACGCGACTCGTAGATGATGCCGATCACGCCGAGCGGGATGCGCATCTTACCCACGGTCAACTCGTTGGGACGCTTCCACATGCGCGTCACCTCCCCCACCGGATCGGGTAGACCGACCACCTCACGCAGGCCATCGGCCATGGCCTTGATGCGGGCCTCGTCGAGCATCAGCCGGTCGAGCATGGCAGCGGAAAGCCCCTTCTTCTCCCCGGCAGAAAGGTCCTTGGCGTTCTCCTCTACCAGGTGAGGGGTGTTGTTGATCAGGGCCATGGCCATGTTCATCAGGAGCTCGTTCTTGGCAGCAGAAGAGAGCCTGGCCATGGCAAGGGATGCCTGACGGGCATCGGCGGCTATTTTTCGGATTTTTTCGGCAATGGTCATCGGGAACCTCCCTAAAAAGCTTATTTGCTACGGAGACAGTGGGGCACAGAAGAAAATCATAAACTTCATTGAACCGCAAAGTCGCCAAGAACGCAAAGAAGGATAGAAAAGCTCGCCCGTTTGGTTTATAAAAAAACGGTTACAGGGTTTTAAGTCTTTCTTTGCGCCCCTTGTGCTTCAGCCCTTTGGGTCCTTTGCGGTTCAGAGATTTTGTTTTCTCCATCCTTTTGTGTCGCATCGGAAATAATTTCCATTACAGAACCACTAGGTTATCTCTATGTATTATGTCGTCCCCGTAGCGGTAGCCTAAAATCTGCTCGATCTCCCCGCTCTTGCGGCCATGGATCAGCTCTATCTCCCGGCTGGAATAATCGGCGATGCCACGGGCGAATTCCGTCCCGTCCGGGCCGCAGACCCTGACGCAGGCGCCGCGGTCGAATTTACCCTCCACCCGGACCACGCCGGACGGGAGGAGGCTCCTGCCGTGCCGGGCCAGCACCTCGCGCGCACCGTTATCGACGATGATTCTGCCCACCGGCCGGAGCGTATAGGCGATCCAGTGCTTGCGCCGGTTGAGACTGGTATCGGCCGGCAGGAACAGGGTGCCGACCTCGTCCCCTGTCAGTGCCCGCTCCAGGTTTCCCGGCGTCTTGCCGTTGATCATGAGCGTCGACACGCCCGACTTCCCCACCTTCTTGGCAGCGGCCACCTTGGTCGCCATGCCTCCTGTGCCGACAGTGGAAGCGCTGCCGCCGGCGGCGCGCTCCACCTCCCGGGTAATGGCACTGACCAGGTGAATCAGCCGGGCATCGGGATCGGTGCGGGGATCGGCGCTGTAAAAACCGTCGATATCGGTAAGAATGACGAGTAGCTGGGCCTCGACCAGGTTGGTGACCAGGGCCGACAGGTTGTCGTTGTCGCCGAACTTTATCTCGTCCACCACCACAGTGTCGTTTTCATTGATGATGGGGATGATGCCGCAGTCAAGGAGGGTATCGATGGTGGCGCGGGCATTGAGGAAGCGGAGCCGGTTGGCGAGATCGTCCCGGGTCAGGAGCAGCTGCGCCACCTTGATCTCGTGGCCGGCAAACGCCTCTTCATAGGCGCGCATCAGTTTTGACTGGCCGATAGCGGCAGCAGCCTGTTTCTGGGGGATGGTGCGCGGCCGGTCTCCCAGCCCCAGCTCCTTCCTCCCCGCAGCCACAGCGCCGGAGGAAACGATGACTATCTCGTAGCCTTTTTTGCGAAAATGGGAAACCTCGCCGGCCAGCCCGCCGATAAGCGCGCTGTCAAGGCCGTTGTCATCGCAGGTCAGGACACGGCTGCCGATCTTGATGACGATCCGTTTTACCTTTTTCAGGATTTCTTTGCGCATTGTGGAATTATACCGAACAAATATGGATATGAAAACGCCGCATAGTAGCATGTTTGCCAGGGCATGGCAAACGTTGTTAGTTTCGGATTGACAAACCGGCGGGGTGACTTTAGACTGATGCCCTGCCAATAAAGGGGTACCGCTTGCTCGATAAGGAAAAATGGAAAAAGAAGTTTATGGCGATCCTTTCGCTGGACAGTCATCCGGGGCATATCTCCGCCGGGTTTGCTGTCGGGGTCTTCATAAGTTTCACCCCTTTTTTCGGCCTCCATACCCCCCTTGCCATTGCCGCCGCCTTTATCCTCCGCCTCAACAAGCTCACCTGCATCACCGGCGCCTGGATCAACACGCCGATAACCGTAATCCCGATCCTGGGGTTGAGCTACAAACTGGGGAGGGTGCTCCGTGGTCTGCCACCGGGTGAATTGCATTTGAAGGGACTGGAGTGGCATTACCTGGAAAAACACGCTACCTCACTGCTGCTCGGCAGTTCCATCCTCGGCTTTATTGCAGCAATCCTCTCTTATTTCGCCTGCTACTACCTGGTGGTCAGATTCAGACAGAAAGACGAAAGCCTGGCAGAGCTTACTCAGGAAATGGAAGTGGTCGGGGAAGAGATAGAATAAAAAAAAGGAGCGAGGTTCGAGGTATGAGGATCGAGGCTCT
Organism: Geotalea uraniireducens Rf4; assembly: GCF_000016745.1. GTDB lineage: Bacteria > Desulfobacterota > Desulfuromonadia > Geobacterales > Geobacteraceae > Geotalea > Geotalea uraniireducens. The sequence goes on from NC_009483.1 coordinate 4,791,504, forward strand.
GTACATCGACCTCAACCCTTTATCCTCGTTCCTTGTTCCTCGTTCCTTGTTCCTCGTTCCTTGTTCCTCGTTCCTTGTTCCTCGTTCCTCGTTCCTTGTTCCTCGTTCCTTGTTCCTTGTTCCTTGTTCCTTGTTCCTTGTTCCTTGTTCCTTGTTCCTTGTTCCTTGTTCCTTGTTCCTTGTTCCTTGTTCCTTGTTCCTCGAACCTCGTTCCTCGCCCCTGCTTCCCTTATTTGGCTCCTCGACGAATTGAGTGGGTAGCCTGGGCCGGGTTGATGTAAGATAGGCCACCATCACTCAGCCTGGAGGTTAGTAATCGCTATGAATCCTGAAGATCTTTTTGGTGCTGCTCTTGGAATTGCCATCCCGTGGAAGGTTACCTCTGTTGACTTCAACAAGAAGTCAAGTCGTTTGGACATAACCATCGACTTCCAGCGGGGAGCCACCTTTCCCTGTCCGGTCTGCGGAACGTTGTCACCAGTCCATGACACCACGGAGAAAGAGTGGCGGCATCTGAATTTCTTCCAGTACGAAGCCTACCTTCATGCGCGTGTTCCACGGGTAAAGTGCCCTAACAGCGACTGCGGCGTGAAGTTGGTCCAGGTACCCTGGGCTCGCGCAGGCTCAGGATTTACGCTGCTGTTTGAGGCCCTGGCCATGACCATGGCTCGTGATTTGCCGGTGAAGGTCATGAGCAGGCTGTTTGCCGTTACCGATACCCGTCTATGGCGGTTGATTCAATCCTATGTCGAGAAGGCAAGGGCCGCAGAAGACTTCTCCGAGGTGAAGAGGGTCGGTGCGGATGAAACCTTTGCCGGGCGCAGTCATGACGAGAAATTCGTCACCTTCTTCTTCGACCTCGACATGCATAAGCTCTTGTTCGGCACGACGGGAAAGGACAACGAAACAGTCAAGAGCTTCGTCGCGGACCTTAAGTCACATGGCGGCGATCCTGATAGCATCACAGACGCTGCTATTGACATGTCCAAGGCATTCATAAAGGGTGTCAAAGAGCAGTTGCCCCATGCCGTGGTCACCTTCGATAAATTCCACGTCATCAAGCTTATGAACGATAAGCTTAGTAAGATAAGGGCTCAAGAAGCCAGGTTATTTCCTGAAATCCTGAAAAAGAGCAGAAACCTGTTCCTCAAAAATCCAGAGAACCTGACACCGGAAGAGGAACAGCGCCTGGATGCCATTATCACCAGTCAAAGCTTAAGGAGTACGGAAGCTTACATGCACAAGCTGAACCTTCAGAACGTCTATTTTGCTTCAAGCCGAACGGAGGCAGAAACCCTGTTGACCAAATGGCATCGGAAAGCCGCCGCAAGCTCAATCCAACTCATCAAGAACATGGCCGAATCTGTAAAAGAGCATTGGGATGGCATTCTGGCACATTTTGAAAGCGGCCTGACTAGCGGCTTCATTGAGGGCATCAACAGCCTAATTCAATCAGCCAAAACTCGGGCACGAGGCTATCGGAATCCTGACAACTTGATCTGCATGGCTTATCTGGTTGCAGGCAAGCTCAACCTAAAGTCGCTATTCCCTCTACCCACTTGATTCGTTGCAGAGCCCCTTATTTGCCCAGAAACGGACTCAACACCATATAAGTGACAAATGCCACTGCACCAGAAGCGGGAATGGTAAGGACCCATGCAACGAGAATACGGGAGGCTATCCCCCAGTTGACGGCGGACATCCTTTTCGACAGCCCGACCCCGAGGATCGCTGACGTTATCACGTGGGTGGTGCTGGTCGGCATCCCCATAGCTGAGGCGCCTAAAATGACCCCGGCGGAAGCGGTCTCGACGCAGAAGCCGTGCACCGGTTGCAGCTTAACGAAATCCCGACCGACGGTCTTGATGATGCGCCACCCCCCTGCCGCAGTACCAAAGGCCATGGCAACAGCACAGGCGATCTTCACCCAGGTGGGAACGGCAAAGGTGCTAAGTGTCCCATAGCTCACCAGCGCCATGGTGATAACACCCATGGATTTCTGTGCATCGGCGGTGCCGTGGGAAAAAGCCATGAATGCGGCAGACAGTATTTGCAGTTTCCTGAAGGACTTGTTCAGACCATAGGGGGATTTGTTTCTGAAGCTCCACATCATCAGCACCATGAAGATAAAGCCGAGCAGCGTACCGAGGACGGGGGAGACCAGCAGGGCGAGGATGATCGTTTTCAGGCCTGTCCAGTGGAGGGCGGACATACCGGCATGGGCAATCACCGAACCCATGATGCCGCCGATGATGGCATGGGAAGATGATGAAGGGAGGCCGTAATACCAGGTTATCAGGTCCCAGATGATCGCGCCGGTAACCCCGGCCAACACCACCATCTGGGTGATATTGCTGGCATCGACGATCCCCTTGCCGATGGTCGCCGCCACCTTGGTGGAGATCATGGCGCCGGCAAAGTTCAGCCCCGCAGCCATGATTATGGCGCTCCGTATGGAAAGGGCGCGGGTGGAGACGCAGGTGGCGATGGCATTGGCAGTATCGTGGAAGCCGTTGATGTAGTCGAAGAGTAGCGATGCGGCTATCACCAGGACGAGCATTACCAGTGTTACCTCAGGCATTTTTTACCACCACGCTTTCCAGGATGTTTGCCGCATCTTCGCACTTATCCGTGGCCCTTTCCAGGGTTTCGTAAATCTCCTTCCACTTGATGAGCTGAATCGGGTCTTTTTCCTCGTCGAACAGGCGGCTGATCGCCTCGCGACAGACACGGTCCGCCTCGTTCTCCAGGGCGTTCACCTCGACACAGTATGCGCTGATCGGCTCCAGCTTGCCGCCCAGAAGCGCCACGGTCTTGTCGATGGTCTGGCAGGACTTGAGGATGAGGAAAGCCAGCTCCTTTGCTTCCGGCGTCGGCTTTTCCACGTTGTACATGACCACCCGCTGGGCTGAGGCATCGATCAGGTCGAGGATATCATCGAGGGCCGCGGAAAGGGCATAAATGTCTTCCCGGTCAAAGGGGGTGACAAAGCTCTTGTTCAATTTCTTTATGATGTCGTGAGTCAGGGAATCACCCTTGTGTTCAATATCCTTGATCCGCCGCTGGCTGGTGACCGGGTCATGGAAGTTATCCAGCATATCCTTCAACAGTTCGGCACCTTCTATGATGTTACTGGTCATCTCCTTGAACATGATAAAAAATTTTTCGTCCTTGGGAATCAGCCCAAACATACTGCTACCTCCGAGCGATCCAGATACCTGAACCGGTTATTTTGAAACCTGCTAGAAATAGCACAATTTTGTCCGACTGCCCACAAAAAATGTTGCGATCATGTTACAGCGACTCGTATACAATAATTTCCATCCGGAACCGGATGAGAAATTATTGGTTTCTGATTCGGAAAGCGGGGATTTTTTGACTCAACCTTTCGGTTGACCCCGCCGGGGCGCCTTCGCGGTCCAACTCGCTAGGCTCGTTGTGTCCTGGCAAGGAAATCAAGAGGTTGCGCGGAGGCGTACAAAGGTACGCCGCACAAGCAAGCCCGCAGATTGACACAGCCAGGGCGAAAAAGCACCCTTTCCGGACAGAAACCACATAATTACTCCTTGATTTTGCCAGATGCATCGCTTATGTTGCTCAGGCTTTAAGCACAGAAGGAGATTATCCGAATGGACCCGTTTCACGCAGCAATTCTCGGTGCTCTGCAGGGGTTGACCGAAGTCCTCCCCATCAGCAGTTCTGCCCACCTGATTCTTTTCCCAACCTTTCTCAAATGGCCGGAGTCGGGCATAACCTTCGATGTCGCCCTCCACCTCGGAACCTTCATCGCCCTATCGCTCTATTTCTGGCAGGATATCATCGAACTGATCGGCAACTTTGCCGGCGGCCTGACTGGCAGAGGGCTCCATACCCCGTCGAACCGCCTCCCCTTTTACATCATAGCCGGCACCATTCCTGCGGCGCTGGTGGGCAAAACCCTGGAAGCCCCCATTGAGGAGATCTTCAGAAAAAGCCCGCTGCTGATTGCGGTCTTACTCATCGTTTTCGGCCTGATCCTCGCCTTTGCCGACACAACCGGCGCAAAGCGCTGGAAAATGGACCGGATCACCCTCAAATTCGCCCTGATAATCGGCCTGGCCCAGTGCCTCGCCCTGATCCCCGGCGTTTCCCGTTCCGGCATCACCATTACTGCCGCCCTGCTGATCGGATTCAACAGGGAAACCGCAGCACGGTTCTCCTTTCTCCTGTCACTTCCGATCGTAGCCGGCGCCGCGCTGCTCAAGGTAGGGCACCTGGTCAAGACCGGTATTCCGGCCAACGAGGTTGCGCCGCTTTTGATCGGCATTGCCACCTCGGCGGTTTTCGGCTTTTTGAGCGTTGCCTTCCTCCTCAAACTCGTGCAGCGGAGCTCGCTCTACCCCTTTGTCTGGTACCGGCTGGTTGCCGGCTCCATGGCGCTGGTGTTGGTCTTTATTCTCTGAATCGGCGCGTGACGGACGTGCCGGCAGAAAGCGGAGAGGTCCTATGTCTGGAGGAATCAAGCAGTGGCCTGAAGATGAACGGCCAAGGGAAAAGCTTCTCAAACGGGGCGCAAAAGCATTGAGCGACGCGGAACTGCTGGCACTGATCATCGGCACTGGCGATTCTTCCAGCGGCCGGAGCGCCCTCGACATCGGCAGGGAGATGCTGCAGGACTTCGGTGGCCTGCGCAACCTGGCCCACGCCACCGCCAGCGAGATCTGCCGGATCAAGGGAGCAGGACCGGCCAAGGCCGCCTGCATCAAGGCGGCGCTGGAACTGGCCAACCGATATGGCGCCCGCCGTTTCGAAAGCCTTGAACGCTTCACCTCTCCGAGCCAGGTCTTCGAGCACTTCCACCACGAATTTCGCGACCATCGCAAGGAATACTTCCTCACTCTCCTTCTCGACGGCAAAAATCGCATCCTCAAACGGGTGCAGATCTCCGAGGGCTCCCTCAACCAGAGTATCGTCCACCCCCGCGAGGTCTTCAACCAGGCCGTCCGCGAGTCAGCCGCCGCCATCATCCTCGTTCACAATCACCCTACCGGCGATCCGACCCCGAGCCGCGAAGACATCGACATCACCCGCAGACTAAGGGAGGCGGGAGACCTGCTCGGCATCAAGGTGCTCGACCATATCATCATCGGTGACGGCTCTTTTCTCAGCTTTGTCGATAGGGGAATGATGTGAAAGCGGCTGATCCCCGGCGGATGCCTTGCTCCGGCAAATAGACAGGGAAAGCCCTGATGCAGGGGCAAGCCCCTATTAATCAGCGGTTCAAATCGGGTAGGAGGCGGGATTGCTCCCGCCGTCCTCCCACACCACCGTGCGTACGGTTCCGTACACGGCGGTTCATGAAGTACGTTGAAGTCGGTGAAGCTGGTCTATGAGTGATACCAGCCCCAGTTTGTCGAAGTAGAATTTCGGAACAGCTTTGTTCATATGCGCGGCCCCTGCATTCCACCAGGGGCCGCGGCCGTTTGTGGCCGACCGCCATGCAGTTGCCTCCGATAATCCCCGCCGCATCAGTTTCTTTGCTCGCGTCTTGGGGCGCTTCCACTGCTTCCAGAGAATGCGACGCAGTTTACGTCTCAGCCATCCGTCCAGTTCCTCGAAGATGCCTTTTACTTCCGCGTACCGAAAGTAGTTTAACCAACCCCTAAGTTTCGGGGTTGTCTCTTCAACGGTGGTTTGGATGTTCTGACCCCTTCCCCGCCTAAAGATCGTCTTGAGGTTGGCCTTGAGCCTGGCAGCCGCTTTCTTGGCCACGGTAAGCCGCGGTTTGCGGTGCCGGGTCATGCTGTAACTCAGAAACGACCTTTTCCACGGACGGTCAACCGCGCTTTTGCCCTGGTTGACCGTGAGCTTGAGCCGCTCGGACAGGTAGCCGGTAATTGAGGCCATGACACGCTCGCCGCTTCTCCTCGTTGCAACATAGATATTTGCGTCGTCGGCATAGCGGCAGAACTTATGGCCCCTTCTTTCCAGTTTCTTGTCCAGTTCGTCGAGGAGGATGTTGGACAGCAGCGGCGAGAGAGGCCCGCCTTGCGGCGTGCCTTCCAACCGGGGTGACGTCACTCCTCCTTCAAGTATCCCTGCCTTAAGGTAGCTGTCGATAAGGGACAGCACCAGACGGTCTCCAACCTTGCGTTTCACCAGCGACATAAGGGTGTCGTGGTGGACTCGGTCGAAAAATTTCTCAAGGTCAATGTCAACCACCCACCTAAGGCCGCTCTCTACATACTTCCGAGCTGCCTTGATCGCTTGATGGGCGCTCCGTCCAGGGCGAAACCCGTGGGAACTTATGGAGAAACCAGGGTCGAACAGCGGGCTCAAAACTTGATGCACCGCCTGCTGAATGAGTCGGTCAAGGACGGTGGGAATTCCCAGCATCCGTGTGCCGCCTCCCGGTTTGGGAATTTCTACTTTCCGCACCGGTTGCGGGTGATACGTTCCCGTCAGCAGTTCTTCTCTGATGCGCGGCCATTCCTCCTGTAGGTAGCCCTTCAGGGCCGTTACCGGCATGTTATCGACGCCGGGCGCTCCCTTGTTGCGCATTACCCGTGAGTATGCCGCCATCATGTTGCCGCGACTGACGATCTTCTCCATCAGTCCCGTTGCCGCTTCCGGCCAGTGAGCTGCTTTCCTTCCCGTGACGTTTGCCGCACCTCTCCCTTTCTCTCGCGGTTTCCAACCGCTACCCTCCGGGCTGGCGCCGGGTATCCCAACCCGGCCTTCTGCTGCTCCTGTCGTCATCGAAACTCAAGGCTCCTGTCCGCTTACTTCAAGTTCGGCCCTTTGTCGGTCGGTTATTCCGACTCGTATGGCCTCTGCTGACTTCTGCCAACCCATCCCGGCACCTCTCGATGCCGGTAGCACAAGGCAGGTTGACAGACCTCCCAGGGTAATGCGCGTGACCTTCATCCCATATACCCGCCGCATCTACTTCCACATCTTTCTGGATGGTTATCGGGCTTTGAATCTGTTTGCCTTCTCGCCCAGATGTGGCTGCCTCATATGCGATTCCTGTTCGTCGGGCCAGGACTTTGCCTACAGCTTCCTTCAGATTCCGGGTCGCCCCGGACACCCTTGCTGTTCAGCTATCGGTTCCCACCATCAGGGTCCGAAGAGGACTTTCACCTCCAAGTCACCAATCAGGCACCATACCCAATTGGATGGCGCTTACGCGCCACGCGCCATGCCTGGCGCACAAACAAAAAAAGCCTGCATCTTTGCAGGCGTCAAATGGTACAAGGAAAGCAGGGTCTACTGCTTCTTAAAATGCGATGCAACCCGGTCCAGGGCGCTTTTCAATTCGGCACTGGCTTTGTCCATTCCCCCCTTCATCGACTCCCATTCCTCGCCGCTCGCCTTCTGCAAGGCGTTCCATTTCTCCTTCAACACCTCTTTTTTCTGAAGCAGTTCGTCGATCTCCCTGGTCAGCTGGGACTTTGCCCCCGCAGTTAAATGTACGGCTTTAGTTTCCAGCGTTTCGATCTTCTCCTTCCATTCTTTGAGCTGCTCTTCCAGCTTCTTCCGGTACTCCTCCTTTGTGTCCATGGTGTTCCTCCTTTGGCGAAAACCTTCACCACCATTAGCCAAATCCAATACTATAAGTTTGCCTGAAAATTACTAAAAGTCGAGCCCGGCAGTCGAAAATTCCCGACACCTCCTCGCCCATTAACGCTGAAAGAATTCTATTGATGATGACCGCTCCGATTGGAAAAGGGAGCGGTCGAACGGTTGCCGAACCGGCCAGGCGGAGCAACGGCGAAGGCCCGCTCGATCATGACGACGGCGTCCCGAAAGCGGTGAGGCGCATTGAGCAGGACCAGCAGGACCCGGGTGCCGTCCCGCTCGGCCAGGGCCACCAGGCATCGCCCCGCATTTTCCGTATAGCCGGTTTTTACGCCGCTGACGCCGACGGAGCGCCCCAGCAGCTTATTCCTGTTTACCAGCGAAAAGGCGCGCCTCCTGTCGACGGTGCGGATCTTCAGCCGCTTGCTGGAGACGAGCCGGCCAAAGGCGGGATTTTTCAGGGCGGTTTCGGCCAGGATGGCCAGGTCGCGGGCCGTGGAGTAGTGGTTCGGCGCATCGTGGCCGCAGGCATTGGCAAAGCGGCTGTTGTCAAGGCCGAGGCCCCTCGCCCGGGCATTCATCAGGGCAACGAACCGCTCCTCGCTCCCGGCCAGATGGTCGGCGAGGGCATGACAGGCATCGTTGGCCGACGCCACCAGCATCGCCGCCAGAAGGTCCTCCAGCCGAAACCTTTCCCCGACGCGAAGACCGATACGACTGCCGGTCTCCCCTGCCGCCCGCCTGGAGACGGTCACCACCTCATCAAGTTTGCACCGTTCCAGCACCAAAATGGCGGTCATGATCTTGGTCAGGCTGGCCTGCGGCAACCGACGCACGGGTCGGCGAGCCCAGACCGTCTTCCCCTGGATCTGCACCAGGTACGCCGATGCCATCCGCGGAAACGGGTCGGGCACCTCGGCCGCCCCACCATTCCCCGCCGCCAGCATGAGTGTCGCCAGCAGCATGATGCGGACTATCATACGCGGGTCCCTCCCCTTCCTGGCAATAACCGATCAGCACTGACCATATCAGGTTTTTACAACAACAATTCCCCCCTCACCCTAGCCCTCTCCTTTAGGCCCGCAATTTGGGTCCGCAAGGGGCGAGGGGACTTTAAAGCTCCCCTCCCTTGATGGACCCAAAGGGCCTAAAGGAGGGGCTGGGGGAGGGTGCAATGTGCTGGTTTTTATGGCTTGGTGAGTCAGTGCAATTTTCTAACCGGACACTACTGACGAATGTAATCCATTATACCTCTTTTCCAGCGGATGACGCCCATTCGTGCAGCCGGCTTAACAGGACCATTTGCAATTTATCTGTTTTTCTGTCTAATTAAGAAAATAAAATAGATCGCTATCCCCTCTTAATTCCTACCTTTTTTTGTCAGTTGTAAAAAATTTTTACACCTGCAAAAGCCTAACCTATCGATATTTCAATTGAATTTCTCTATTTTCTCGTGTAGATACAACTGAGAGCTCATTAATACCAGGCAAGATCGTAGCCGAGCTTATCAGAGGCGGTTGTTGCAGGTATGCAGTGTTTGTTAAGATCGCAATATTGCACCCTAATGTGAATTCAGGCTGCTAACCGCCGTTCGGTGCTCGTCATCAACCCGAGAAGGAGAGCTGGATGCCGCGCGTAACGATTATTTGCCCGCATTGCAGTTTTAGCCGCGAAATGGATGATGCTGCGATCCCCGCCGGGGTGACCAGGGCCACCTGCCCCAAATGCCGGCAAGGATTTGGCTTGAGCGAAGCAATCAGGCCACTGGCTGTTGTTTCACCGCCACAGCCGCCTCTCGCACAAGCTGCACCGCCCCCCCTTGAGCCTCCGGCCGCAGTTCCCAAGCCAAATGTACCGCCGAACCCCCGCCCGAAGACCCTCCGCTTCTCCTTCTCAGGCAACGCCCGCGACTACTTCGGCATCTGGATCGTCAATACCCTGCTGAAGATCGTCACCGTCGGCATCTACTCGGCCTGGGCCAAGGTCCGCAAACGCCGCTACTTCTACGGCAATACCATGCTCAACAATACCGTCTTCGAGTATCTGGCCGAACCCATGGCCCTCTTCAAGGGGTGGCTCATCGCCGCAACCTTCTTCCTCCTCTATTCAGTCGGCTCGAAAGTGAACCCCATGCTCGCAAGCGTACTCGGCATCGTCTTCTTCATCGGCACGCCGTGGCTGATCGTCCGCTCCCGCGTCTTCAACATGCGCAACTCGGCGCACCGCAACATCCGCTTCACGTTCCAGCCCGACTATCGCGAGGCCTATGTCGTCTTTGCCGGGCTCCCGTTCCTCATCCCGTTCACACTGGGGTTTATCGTCCCCTACATGGTATACCGCCAGAAGAAGTTCTTTGTCGAGCAGAGCGGCTACGGCAGGACCCGCTGCACCTTCGACGCCACTGTCAAAGAGTTCTACCTGGTTTTCCTCAAAGCGGCCGGCGGGTTTGTCCTGCTGATTGCCGGCTTGATCCTGGCCGCATACTTTCTCTCCGCAACCTTCCGGGAACTTTCGCCGCTTTTCCTGGATGGCAGCGGCCTGGACAAGAAGACCCAGCAAAAAGGCGCTGTCGCCATGGTCTTCATCATTTTCGCCGTCCTGAACCTCTTCTACATCTATTTCGCGGTCTACGTCCAGACAGCCCTGGCGAACCTCACCTGGGGCGGGACGCGCATCAGGAACAGCCGGTTTTCCAGCACCCTCAGGGTCCGCGACATGGCCTGGCTCTACTTATCCAGCGCGGCCGCGATATTTCTTTCCCTGGGGCTCCTCATCCCATGGGCCTCCATCAGAATAACCCGTTACCGCTTGAAAAACCTCTCTCTCAACCTCAACGACGACATGGAGGGATTCCTGGGTTGGGGACATGCGGGAGTCGGCTCCGCCGGAGAGGAGATCGGCGATATGTTCGGCATCGACGTGGGGCTATGAGTCCCGTCCGCGCCTATTACTACGACGGCAAGATTTCTGCCCGGCGCATTGTCTCGCTGGAGCGCATCGGTGAAAACCTGCGGCTCCATGGCGACGGGGTGGATGTGAACTACCCCGTTGCATCGGTCCGCGTCTCTCCCCCCATCGGCCATGTACGCCGCTCGCTCCGTTTCCCCAATGGAATCCTCTGCGAGATCATCGACGACGCGTCGCTTGGAGAACTACTGGGAAACGACGGCGGCCTTATCCCGCGACTGCTCGCACGCTGGGAGCGAAGCATCCCGTTGGCCCTGTTGGCAATGGTACTGACCGTCGCAACAATTGTGCTGTTCATCAAGTACGGCCTGCCGGCGGTTGCCCGTCACGTGGTCCATGCGGTCCCCGCCTCCTCGGAGGCGAATCTGGGCAGGGAATCACTGGCTTTTCTCGACAAATACATGATGCAGCCGTCAAAGTTGCCGGAGGCCAGGCGGCGAGAGGTCATGGCCCTCTTCAAAAGGATGCGGGACACCTTGCCGGAAGCCAATGGCTACCGTCTGGAATTCCGCTCCAGCGATCAAATCGGCGCCAACGCCTTCGCCCTGCCCGGCGGGACGATCGTCGTCACCGACGGCATGGTGGAGCTGGCAAAGCGCGACGAGGATCTGACCGGCGTCTTAGCCCACGAGGCGGGTCATGTCCATAACCGCCATGCCCTGCGCCACGTCCTGCAAAGCACCGGCAGCGGACTCCTCATCGCGGCCGTCACCGGGGACATCACCTCCATCACCTCCCTTTCGGCGACGCTGCCGACGGCGCTCGTCAATGCCGGCTATTCACGAGAATTCGAAAACGAGGCGGATGATGCGGCGGTTGCCTACCTGGTCAAGGCCGGGATAGAGCCGAAGACCTACGCGGAGATGCTGGCCAGGCTTCAGGCAGAACACGACAAGCGGGCAGGCAAGAAGGGAGATACCCGGCACTGGAGCCCCGCGGATCTCTTCGCGTCCCACCCGGAGACCTCCGAGCGGATCAGACGGGTGCTCGGGAAGCGCAAATGATAAAGCCGTTCACTATTTCATGTTTTCAAGTTTGCATTTTTATCGCAATTATGTAAAATATGTTTTACAAATTAATTAGGAAACGGCAATGGAATACTTTCTCAGCGAACAGCAGCGGCTGATCGAAACCGTCAGTCCGACGAAGCGGTATCTCTATGACCGCATCGACTGGAATGAGCGATGTCTCGGCATCCTGGGAGCACGCGGCACAGGGAAGACTACCCTGATGCTGCAGCATATCAAGGAGAGCTACGGGACCACGGACAAGGCGCTCTACATCTCCGTCGACAGCCCATACTTTCAGGCCCACAACCTCTTCGAGTTTGCCAGGGAGTTCCACCAGCTGGGGGGTGAGGTGTTGTTGGTGGATGAAATCCACAAGTACCCCGACTGGTCGGTCCATATCAAATCCATTTACGACTCCCTCCCCGACCTGAAGATTGTCTTCTCCGGCTCCAGCCTTTTGCAGATCGCCAAGCAGAAGGCGGACCTCTCCCGCAGGGCCATCATTTTCAAGCTGCATGGTCTTTCCCTGCGGGAGTATATCAACTTTACCCTCAAGAAAGAGTATCCGGCCTATGCGCTTGAAGACATCCTTACACGTCACCAGCAGATTGCCGGTGACGTATGCCGTGAGATGAAGGTGCTCAGGCAGTTCCGGGATTATCTCCAGGGGGGTTACTACCCGTTTTTCCTGGAGGGGGAGTCCTATTACAAGCTGCGGGTCCGCGAAGTCATCAACCATATCCTTGAGGTAGACCTTCCTTTCGTCAACCGGATCGAGGCCCGGCAGATATCCAAAATAAAAAAGCTCCTCTACCTGCTGGCGGTTGGTGTACCGTTCACGCCGAACATTGCCAAACTGGCCGAAGCGACGGATATATCCCGGCCAAGGTTATACGAGTATCTGGAGAATTTGCAGGATGCCCGGCTGTTAAATCTGGTACGGTCGCAGGGTAGAGGCTATGAAGTCCTGACCAAGCCGGACAAGATTTACCTGGAGAACAGCAACCTGATGTATGCCATTTCCGAAGAAGTGAATATCGGTTCATTACGGGAGCTGTTCTTCGTCAATCAAATCAGGAATGCGGGCAGCATCCATCCCAATTTGATTGAAAACTCCGTCGAGCTGTCCGGTCGTGGTGATTTCATTGTTTACCCGTTCCGTACGGATGCGAATTCGGGCGTACGCCAAGGCAGCGACGAAGCCGACACAGGGAGACGTCTGAAGGCGGAGTCGTACACCTTCGAGATCGGCGGCAAGGGGAAAGGATTCCGGCAGATAAGCGGTGTCGAAAACAGTTTTGTCGTGGCGGATGATATTGAGGTGGGACTGAAGAATAAGATACCACTCTGGATGTTTGGGTTTATGTACTGATGGGATGCAAGCATATTATAGAAAAACATGCATCCTGATATAGGCGCTTGCGACTTGAATCGTTACAAATATGTGAGCAAAATGTTCAAGCAAGACATGACTCACGCGACGACGCACCAAAAGTAGGCGCTTTTAAGCGACGACGCAACGAAAGGTTTTTAAACAAATTATTGGTTCATGGTTTTAAAACGTTGCGTCGCCGCGTCGTTGCGTGTAATAAAATATTTTTGGTTCCAGCTTGCCCGGCTTAGGATATTGGGGACTGTCAGCCAATCAAGTAGTTCGGCAGAAAGAAAAACTACAAAAGGCTAATGACAGATTTACTGTGTTGTCGCTGGTTTGTGTATAGATAAGCACGGGGAAGCCACCAAGATTGCCGCCATCGGTGAAGCGACTGCCCAGGCCTACAGCAAGCAGCAGGAGGCAATCGGTGAAGAGGCCATCAAGCAGATCAAGATCGTGGAGCTGATTTCAGCCGCCATCGAAAACGGCAACATCAAGATTGTCCCGGATGTGCTCGTCAGCGGCGGAGGCAACGCTGCTGACGGGCTGATGGGTATGTTGACAAAGCTTTTGCCAGGGGTCGATATTCCGGCGTTGGTTAAAAAATCCGGTACAGCGTCGGTTGAGGGGCGTTCAACTGGTAGTTGAAGGGACAGACATTTTTATGTTCACAGATTAATACTACTCCGACACATAGCTTGATATAATCTGTTTCATGTGATAATCTCTGCGAATGACAACAGAGATCGTTTTCCCCGGCATCGAAGAATATATGGCTCCCTATTATGGCTATTTCCATCGGTCAGAGAGCCGTGAACTGGCAGAATGTTACTTGGCCGGCCTGCTCATGGACGGTGAGCGCAAGTCAGTTGAACCCATGTCAGAGAAGGTAAACGCATCTGAACGAAGTATGCAGCGCCTCCTTTCGACTGCCAAATGGGACGATCAACTTGTTGCTGAGCAATTCCGCCGTTCCATGCTTGACGTCACTTCCGACCCGCAGGGGATCCTGGTTCTTGATGATACCGGGTTCCCTAAGAAAGGGTACGACAGTGTATGTGTTGCCCGGCAATACTGCGGTGCATCAGGCAAGACTGACAACTGTCAGATTGGCGTAAGCATGACGTATGTCGGCAGAGATGTCGCCTGGCCATATGCCATGGAACTGTTCGTCCCGGAATCCTGGGATCAGCAAAATGATGATTGCACCGCAAAGCGTAAAAAGGCTCACATGCCGGAGTCAGTGCACCATAAGTCAAAATGGCGCATGGCACTTGATTTTGTTGACCTGGCCCGAAAAGACAATGTTCCCCATCGTGCAGTCCTTGCTGACAGCTGGTATGGCAACATTCCGGAGTTTCGCAAGGAGCTTGAGTCCCGCAGTGAAAATTACATCCTGGGAGCTTACTCCAACACCCCGGTATTTCTTGAGGAGCCGGTCTTTGAAATTGCGCCAGTCAAAGAGCATAAGCGAGGGCGTCCACGAACTCGCCCTAAGGTAGTCTCCACAAACCCCGAACCGGTCAAGCTGTCGGTACTGGGCGAAAGCATTGCCGATGATGCATGGCAACGGCTAGAATTGAGGCTCAATTCCAAGGACAAGCCACTTGTTGCAGAGGCCGTCTCAATGAGAGTGTGGCCGGCTCACGGATGGCGGCAGGGCAATCATCATGAACAAGTCTGGCTCCTGATAGAGCGCCGCCCCCTGAACCTGGGTGGATACGAGCTTCGCTATTTCTTCAGCAATATGCCGCAGCATCTGGCAACGATTGACCTTGCCCGCCTCTACCATGAACGTTATTGGATAGAGCATGGCTATCAACAGCTAAAGGAAGAGCTTGGCCTTGATCACCATGAAGGGCGCTCATGGAGCGGATGGCATCGACATGTGCTCCTGACGTCCCTGGCATATGGCTATCTGACACTGTTGCGTTTGCAGCAAAAAAAACAGAAGAGTGCGACAGCGCGGAGCAACTGGATTCAGAAAAAATCGACACTGGCCAACGACGCTTTGTTCTGAAAACCAAACACCTGGAAAAGTGGCGCCATCGTTGCTGTTCTCTTCGTTCCTCTGAGCGATGGAGGCGGAGGCAACGACTCAAAGGCATGCCGTCCTTGCCTGACATCAGGCATCAGATTGCAAAGCTTCTGGTGCGAATATTGAAATGTTAAAGAACTATATGTGTCGGAGTAGTATTAAATGTTCCATTTGGGTAGATCACCAGTTCACGCGCGCGCGTGAACTGGTGAATAACGAGTTGGTCGCAGACAGGGAGGGCTGGAACCGTGTTAGACGATCGCATCCTGAACGTGGAGACCAAGAAGGAACTCGCAGCCGACGAGGCTTCCGCGTGCCTGAAGCGCCTCGGTCTCTTACCGATGAAGCCATCCTACGATCTGGATGGGAATACCTTAAGGGGTCAATACCTTAAGGGGTCAAAATACCTTAAGGGGTCAAAGCTCCAAATATCAAATTTTCAGGATCGCTTTCACTTTCTCCACCTCTTCACACAACTTTGTATCTTGAAAAATAGAGGAAAATGAGGGACGCTTCCCATATTTTCACAGACCCTCAAGATGGAACGGGGAACCGCCCTTTCAGCGGTTCCCCGTTTTGCTATCTTTGTCGTTGTCTTTGAATTCCAATCGTTATATCTTTGGGCAATAAAAAACCCCGGGATCGTCACCGACTCAAGGTCGGGAGAGGATTTCTCCGGGGGCTGCATATATATAATATGCTTTTACGGGTGGTACATGCAAGCAAATTTTTCAGAACAACTTCGCCGGGCAATCTCACACGAACGCCTGGACGCCTACCGACAGCGTGGCACCAGCAGTGACGATGCTGAGTTGTTTACCCATTACGCATGGAACATGGCATTATCCGAAAGCCTTTACACCCCGCTTCAATGCCTGGAAGTCTGCCTCAGAAACAGCATTCACGATGCCGCCACGGCATATTTCAAAACCGATACTTGGTTTGACGTCCCAGGCGTGTTGCTTGCGTCGGAACTCGACAAGGTACGGGAGGCGAAGGGATCACTTCTCAAAGGCAAAAAGACGCTTGACGCGGGGAGAATAATCCCTGAACTCACCTTCGGATTCTGGACAAGCCTTTTAGATGTGCGCTACGAAAAGGTTCTCTGGCCGTGGCTCTTAAAACCAGTTGTTCCCAATATGCCCCGCCGGATAAGGATCAGAAAGAATCTCTCCAAACGATTCAACCACATACGGACACTCAGGAACCGGATATTTCATCACGAACCGATCTGGCACTGGGGCGATCTTCCGAATCAACACAGCGACCTGCTTGAAGCAATCAGATGGGTGAACCCGGCAATGATGACATTTGTGGAACCATTTGACAGCTTCAAGTCGGTTTACAATAACAGCATAAGCGAATACAGGAAGGTTGTTTCAGCCCTTCCTTGAAATGTCGGCACGATGGATACGGCAATCGAGAAGATGCCTACATAATTGACACGTACGAAGAACACCCTCAGAAGATTATTCTAGCGCCATTCAGGTCTGACCCCTAATGTGTCGTGCGGACCGGTATGGCGAGGTTAGGAGTGCCGGAAAGACACGCAGAAGCTTTATTAAACCATATACAAAACGGAGTGAAGAAAGTATACGAGCCTCTTGTACGAGTATGACAAAGAGAAGAAGGCGGCACTTACGAAATGGTCGAAACACCTCGAGTCGCTGATAAACATGTCCAAAAAACAACAAAACGTGGACACATGCACAAAATAAGTCCATACTGTGGACACATTTTCAAATCCTAACTTCCAGGAAACATCTATGCCTTTCAATCCTCTAATGCCCTATAACGATTTACCGCTGCTGCCGCCACAGGCAGAGTTGGAGAGCAAAGACATTCTGAGGAAAGCAATAAGTGCAAATAGAGCACTTGCGGAGTTAAAAGGGGCTGGGGAGTTAATCCCAAATCAGAGTATGTTGATAAACTCTATCCCTCTTCAAGAAGCCCGTACAAGCTCTGAGATTGAGAATATCATCACCACGAATGATAAGCTCTTCCAAGCCGCTGCGGTAGAGTCTGCGAGTGATCCTGCGACAAAGGAGGTTCTCCATTATCGCACAGCTCTAAAGAATGGCTTTGACATGCTTCAGGAGCGGCCCATCTCTGTAAATCTAATGATCGACATCTGCCGGACTCTTAAAAACACAGAAATTGACGTCAGGAAAGTTACAGGGACCACTCTTTCCAATCCCGCTACCGGCGAGGTCTACTATACGCCGCCGGAAGGGGAAGGAATAATCCGAGAGAAACTGGGAAACCTTGAGACGTATATCCACCAGGAAGATGACCTTGACCCGTTGATCAAGATGGCAGTGATGCATTACCAGTTCGAGGCTATTCATCCCTTTCATGATGGTAATGGAAGAACCGGCCGAATCCTGAATATTCTTTTCCTGGTAGAAAAAGGTCTTTTGAAAATTCCGGTGCTATACCTGAGCCGCTACATCATCCAGAACAAGAATGAGTATTATCGTCTGCTGCGGGAAGTGACGGCAAAAGGGGCGTGGGAGCCGTGGGTGATTTATATGCTTGCTGCTATTGAAGAGACTGCTTTATGGACCTGTGAAAAGATAAAGGCCATCCGTGATCTGCTGGAAGAAACTGTTATTCTCTGCAAAGAG
Source organism: Geotalea uraniireducens Rf4 (assembly GCF_000016745.1). Taxonomy (GTDB): domain Bacteria; phylum Desulfobacterota; class Desulfuromonadia; order Geobacterales; family Geobacteraceae; genus Geotalea; species Geotalea uraniireducens. Next base: position 4,809,081 of record NC_009483.1, read on the forward strand.
AAGCTATCAGGATCAATATATTCACGAGAGCTTGTTGACCTGATATTCGTCCAGCCATACTGCAAGATAGCTTTTTTGGTCGAAGCGGGAATAGCGGAAAGGAAGACTGCCTCTGTTTACCTTCAAAAATTGGAAGGGATAGGGGTGCTTCGATCTGCCCAGCTTGGCCGAGAAAAGGTCTATATAAACCCAAGACTCATCGACTTGCTTAATGGCTGAATATGTCCAAATTTCTGCCGCAATTGGATATATCCCTCTGACGTGTCCATGACATGGACATGTGGGAGTTCCGCAGGCAGATCAAAAGAAGAATATGTATTCCGAAAGACCATGACCCTAGGAGCTTGTCGGACTTAGGGAATCGTAGCGAGAGAATGGAAAATCGAGGACAGATTTTCGGAAATTTGAGAGCGAATAGTGGACCTATTTGTCGAAAATTTACGAGAATATGGACCGATTTGCCGTTCTCGCAGTAGATTCATTCCTAAGTCCGACAGGCTCCTAGCCACAGTCGTGCAACAACTTTGAATTTCTGCAACATCCTCCGCAACGATCTAAGGGAAGATAACCGGAGAAACAGATGAAGGTAACCAAACGAGACTGGCTGTTTGCCACTGTTGTCGCCATTGTGCTCGGCATTCTTCTGCTGAATACCGGTAAGGAGAAGGCCAGGCGGGTGCCCGCTGACGACAGGCACCGTCCCTTTTTGCAACGTCTGGCAAGGGGGGCCGACAGGGAAGAGGTGGAGAGGGAGTGTGCCACCTGCCACAATGCCCGGAGCATCGCCCTCCCCGGAAATCATCCACCCAAGGAGCAATGCCTGCTCTGCCACGTGAGGAAAGGTTGACAACTGCGAACAGCTGAGGAAAAAACCATGGATCGTTCATCGCGCAACAGGCTTAACGAACGGCTCCTCCCCCAGTTCCCCGGCGAGACGCTCTTCGACCGGCTGGCCCGGACCGTCTGCCGAGCCGGCTGCCTGCCGCGCAAGGAGCTGTACGAGGCGTGGGAGGTGGCAAGACGTGTACGGCGCCGCTTCCGGGGGGGCCGGGTAGTGGACCTGGCCTGCGGGCACGGGCTGCTGGCGCAGATTCTTCTTCTGCTGGACGACAGCTCGTCCCTGGCCCTGGCCGTTGACCGGCGCATTCCGGAACAGGCCGCCAGGCTCGCGGCCTGCCTGGCGGAGAGCTGGCCACGCCTGGCTGGCCGGGTGGAGTTCGTGGAGAAGGACCTGGAGCAGGTGGCGCTGCAGCGGGACGACCTGATCGTATCGGTCCACGCCTGCGGCGGGCTGACCGATCTGGTCCTGGAGCGGGCCATGGCGGTCGGGGCGCGGGTGGCGGTGCTCCCATGCTGTCACGATCTGGCCGCCGGTGACCTGGGCGGCCTGCAGGGATGGCTGGACGGGCCGCTGGCCCAGGATGTGCTCAGGGCCGCCCGCCTGCGCGAGGCGGGCTACCGCGTTGTCACGCAGCAGATTCCCGGCGACATCACGCCGAAAAACCGCCTGCTGCTGGGGGAGCCGCCAGCCCCCTGACTGCACGCGAACAAGTCCAAAAACGGCAGTTAACCAGTAGAGTAGGAAGCAGGTTACTACATCATTAGGTTTGGCTTGTCCGTTTCCGCCCCTTTCGTTTGGCGGTGCCTAAGTAGCCTTACCATAGTTGCCTTAACCAGCTCCCCCTCGTCAAACCGTACGTGCGGATTTCCCGCATACGGCTTACCTATCAGCCTCTTGCTGCACGGCATTATTGAGGAGTTGTGGCTTTGCTGTTACAGGTAAACCAGACCATATCGCTTAAGTCCGGCATACAGGCTTTCACCTGCCCTGAAGGGTTTGCTCCGCCTTTGGCTCCGATTGTTCAGAAATATTCGAAAGCGAGTCCTCGTGTAATGATTCACGTCTCGAAATACTTTCCGGGGATACCCGTAGTCGAAGTAGTTGCCCCATCCGCGAAGGATGCTGTTTACCTCGGCAATTGCTTCGACAAGCGGCTTTTTGTATCCGCTTCGGGTCTTCTCCCGGATTTTTCCCTTGAGTGCTCCTATGGCCTTCTTACTCGGCATGATGTTGAGATAATCCCAATCTCTGCCCCGCAGGTCACGGTCATAGCGGAGGGTGAATCCCAGAAAGTTCAGGCTCTCTTTCTTGTTCATTCTGACAATACCGGTTTTGTCACGGTTGATGCTGAGTCCAAGGTCTGTTTCGAGTTTCTCTTCCAGCCATCCGGTTATGCGATTGCCCATGTGTCTGGCCATTACTACGAAGTCGTCGGCAAACCGTACCATGCGCGCTCTGGCGAAGTGGTAGGGGCTGTCTGCTTCTTCGTGAAAGGCCCGGTCGAGCCGGTGAAGGTAGATGTTGGCAAGAAGGGGAGATATTACCCCGCCTTGTGGCGTCCCTTGTTTGGGACGGCTGATGCTGCCGTCTTCTTCTACTACCGGACTGTGAAGCCATTGCCGGATCAGTTTGAGGACACTCCGGTCGGCTATGCGCCGCTCAAGTTCTACTATCAGGTGCTCGTGGGGGATGCTGTCAAAGTAGCTCGAAAGATCCGCGTCATACACTTCCTGCCGTCCGAGTTGGAGGTTATTACCGACTTGGTCGAGGGCTCCATGGGGACGCCTTTTGGGACGAAATCCATGGGAGCAGTCGAGAAAGTCCACCTCAAATATCGGTTCGAGGATAAGGAGTACGGCTGCCTGTACAATTCTGTCCCGCACGCACGGTATGCCGAGCGGGCGCAGTTTGCCGTTGGGCTTGGTGATGTAGACGCGACGCACCGGGGATGGTTTGTAGTTTTTGGTTCTCAGGCTTTCTTGAATTTCGTCAAGATAGCCGGATATTCCGTCTGCCCGCACCTCGATGGATTCAATGCTGACACCATCGACTCCCGGCGCGCCCTTGTTCGCCTTTACTCGCAACCACGCCGTTTCAAGTACATCACGACGATGGATTCGGTCGTAAAGGGCATAGAACCGGAACTGCGGTTCTCGTTTGGCCTTGCTGCTCAGTTTCCACCGCAGAAGGGAGACTTTTACCGGCAGTCCGGGTTCAGGTTCGAATCCTTCGGCCATCCATTCCGTTATGGAGCGTCTGTCGCTCAAGCGGGTCTCCTCTCTTTCCGTGTAAACATGACTGAAGTACGGCCCCTTGGCTCCACGGGCATTACCCCGCTTCCCGGCTACTATGGGCCGCTCCGAATTCCGACCGTACACGCTTGGCGGGTTATTGATTCCCCGTCGGCGTTCTCCCTTCGGCGAAACCCTTTCGCTTTGGGAATTACGTCGGACCTCCCAGGTTCCTCGGCTGATCTTTCGACACGCGCCCTCCCCAATCACCCCGGACAGTCCCACCGGTTCTTTCGCTCGTTTATCACCGGTGGATGGCAGGCTTCACCACATTCGGAAGGTTGGCCACTGTCAACTACGTGTAACGAGGCCGAAACGGGTTCGCTTGCGCTGGGCTCGCGTCTTCGTCGTCAGGGTAGTTATCGTACCCTTCGCTCTTTTCTTACAAAGAACCGGTCTTACTCCCCACGTTTGGTTACCCTCTCGTGACAGACCGCGACTACATGGTGAACGAGCAATTTACATGTCTGACACTTTTCAGTCAGATAGATCAGCCAGGCTTGGCCTGGCGTACCGAATGACACGAATAAACACTAATGTTTTTAACCCCTTGGTAAATCTTGAGTAGTCACCGATCTGGTGAGTGCCTTCTGCATCACATGAGCTTGTATATTCGTGGCTAGATGCTTTTTATAGGATAATACTTGACGGGCAAAAGCCCGTTGTTTGAGGAGAGAAGGACATGACAGAGACGGGGTGTGACTTTTACTGCGGGAAGATCCTGAGAGGGCTGGCGGATATCCGGGTCTACTGGGAGAACGAACGGGTCTTCGCCTTTCACCATACCAATCCCTTGTGGGAACATCATGTGGTATTGCTGCCCAAGAAGCACATCGAATCGCTCCTTACCCTGGAGGAAGCCGACAACGATCTGCTGCTTGAGCTGCTGGCCACGGCCAAGCGAATTGCCGCCGATTTCACGGAGCGCTACGGGGCATGCCGTGTCTATACCAATGTCGGCGAGTATCAGTCGTCCAAGCATCTCCACTGGCATATCGGCTGCGGGAAACAACTGCGGCCATATTGAGGAGCCAACCATGAAAGGATCTCTCATAACTACGACCAAAGACGACGCCACGGGCCTTACCTACGGCATCTACCTGATCAGGTATACGGACAAACTCTGGATAGCGACCTACGATATGGACCACGACATCATCGTCCAGATGCAGAAGGTCATCCTGTCGGAAGACAGAGTCCCCGAGCACGTTCGGAAAGCCGTGGTGACGTGGCTTCTTTGAACGGAGTTGCATCCCCCGCCGGAATATTTCACCTCTCACTTTGCATCTCCTGCCGGTATGCTATTATTTCCGGTAGCGCACCGTTCGGGTGTGCCATGCCCCAATGCCCTGCACAGAGCCGGACGGGTGCAATCTCAATTCAGGAGGCTATACATGTCAAACGGACCGAAATCGGAAAAGGATCTCAAGGAGGCCTTCGCCGGCGAATCACAAGCTAATCGCAAGTACCTCGCCTTCGCAAAGCAGGCGGACAAGGACGGCTTCCCCCAGGTCGCCCGGCTCTTCCGGGCCGCGGCCGAGGCGGAAACCATTCACGCCCATAACCACCTGCGGGCGCTCGGCGGCATCAAGGAGACGCGGGAAAACCTCGTCGAAGCCATCGCCGGCGAGACCCACGAGTTCAAGAGCATGTACCCCCAGATGATCGCCGACGCCGAGCTGGAGGGGGCGACCGAGGCGCGTCGCTCGTTCACCTTTGCCAATGCCGTGGAGAAAGTCCACGCGGACCTTTACCAGAAGGCGCTCGACTCCTTGGGAGTGGCGGCTGAGGAGTTCGATTACTTCATCTGCCCGATCTGCGGTCATACCGTCGAGCGAGAGGCACCGGAAAAGTGCGAGGTCTGCGGCGCCGTCGGCTCGGTATTCTTCCGGGCAAAGTAGCCGGGGAGAACAGGAGGTCGTCATGGAAGCGAAAGTCTGGTCCCCCGCTGACCTGTTGCAGCTCTCGGGCGGCTATTGGAGCGCCTGCGCCCTCCATGCCGGGGTGAAGCTCGACGTCTTCACCCCCCTGGCCGACCGGGCGCTCACCGCCCATGGGCTGGCCGAGGTGCTGAAGAGCGATGCGCGGGGGGTGGCCATGCTCCTCAACGCCCTGGCGGCCCTGGGTCTGCTGGAGAAAAGTGGGGACAACTACGCTGACACCTCCTTCGCCGCCGAGTTTCTTTGCCGCACCTCCCCCCGTTACCTGGGGCATATCATCCTCCACCATCATCACCTGATGGAGGGCTGGGCCCACCTTGACGAGGCGGTGAAGAGCGGCGGACCGATCAGGAAGCGGGTTTCCCACGACGTGGGGGAGGATGAACGGGAAAGCTTCGAGATGGGGATGTTCAACCTCGCCATGCAGGTCGCACCGCGGATCGTTCACCAGATAAACCTCTCCGGCCGGCGGCGGCTCCTGGACCTGGGAGGGGGGCCCGGCACCTATGCCATCCACTTCTGCATGCAAAACCCCGATCTCACGGCGGTGGTCTACGACCTCCCCACCACCCGCCCCTTTGCCGAACAGACCATTGATCGCTTCGGCCTCACGGGTAGGATTGCCTTTGAAGACGGGGATTTCATTGCAAAGGGGATCAAGGGGACTTTCGACGTGGCCTGGCTCTCGCACATCCTCCATGGTGAGGGACCGGAGGGGTGCGCCGTCATCCTGGAGAAGGCCGTCGCTGCCCTGGAACCCGGGGGGATGATCCTCGTGCAGGAGTTCATCCTCAACGACTCGTTCGACGGCCCCCCCTTTCCGGCGCTCTTTTCCCTCAACATGCTGATCGGCACCCCGGCAGGCCGGGCATATTCCGAAGGTGAGCTATTCAATATGCTGGCTGCTGCAGGAGTCGGCGATCTGAAGCGGTTGCCGCTGGAACTCCCCAATGGCGCCGGGATCATCGCCGGCACCGTTTGAGTGAAAGACTGATAGCGGCTGTGATGGCGGATCCCCCCTGTCGGCGACCGCCGAAGTTCCGGCGCAAGAAAATTTCTACTTCATTTTCCGGGCAAACTGACGATTGGTTACTTGCAAGGGGATGCCATCTCCCCGTAAACCTTAAAGATCAGCGTTTCCGCTTTCGGAGGTAGGTAAATGAAGCACTTGTGCGGCACTACGGGGATGCTCCTGCTCTTGTTTGGATCGGACCTGCCGCTCTCGGAGCGGGGGATGGTGTTGGCGGCGCTATTCCTTGGCATCTGTCTCTGCCTGGCTGCTCTGGCGCTCATGGCGCATCCGCTGCTGGAATGGATTGTCATTGAATGGGATACCGCCTATTATGTGAAGCAGCACGAGATGCGCGAGATAAATAATCAGCATCTGCAGATAACCCTTGATAAGGAAAAGGACGATTAAACCCAAAACGGCAGTTGGACACGGATTAACACGGATCTGGACGGATTTTCACTGATAAACCAAGGACAACCCTTTGGATCTTGGTTCTTGGTCTTCTAAATCCGTGAAAATCCGTACAAATCAGATTTGATCCGTGTGCAAATGCGTTTAGACGGACGGAGTTGTTCCGTCATCACGTGCGGGCTGCCCTTCCCAATTTTTGATTGACTGGGAGCCCATTGATCAGGTATATCCTTCGTACTTTTCGCGCCGACAAGGTTGAACAATCCCCATGGACCCCTATTTCCCCTACATCTTTATCAGCAACGTCTTTCTCACCCTCGCCGATGCAACCATCGGCTACCACGCAGCGCCGTCATTGATCCGCCTGGGAACAACCGACGAGGAGTCGGCCGTCCGGACGCTCAGCGGGGTGCGCACGCTCCTGGCAGGGGTCGTGGCGATCTACATGTTCTGCAACTGCCTCGCCTTCTTCAACAAGCAGCCGTTCTTTCTCCTTGTCGTCACCGGCATCATCGTCCTCGACATCGTTGCCCAGCTCGTGGTAAGCGGCAAGATGAGAAACCGGAAAGAATAAACCCAAAAACGGCAGTTAGCCACGAATGACACGAATAAACACGAATGTTTTTACCCCCTTGTTAAGTCTTGAGTAGTCAACGATCTGGTGAGTGCCTTCTGCATCACAAGAGTTTGTATATTCGTGAAAATTCGTAAAAATTCGTGGTTAAAATGCTTTTTAAAGGTTAAATACACCAAACCGAAAGAGCAAAATGAAAAAGAAAACCTATGTGATTGGCCACCGCAACCCCGATACCGACTCGATAGCCTCGGCCATCGCCTATGCCGAACTGAAGCGGCTGTTGGGCGAAGACGGGACCGTTGCCGCCATGGCCGGCGAACCGAATCCCCAGACCGCCTATGTCCTGGAACGGCTCGGCATTGAGCCGCCGCTCTACCTGGCCGACGTCCACCCCAAGGTCAGGGATGTGCTGAACCGGAAGCCGGTGACCGCCGGTGCCGACCTGCCGATGATGCAGGCGCTGGAGCTGTTCCACCGCAACAATATCCGTGTCCTGCCGGTGGTGGATGCTGCAGGGAAACCGAGCGGCATCGTCTCGCTGCTCAAGCTCTCGGAGAAATACCTCCTGACGGGCAAGGACCGGATGCGGGGGGTGAACACCTCGCTCCGCTCGCTGGCCATAAGCCTGGAAGGCGACTTCCTCTGCGGTGCCCCATGCGATGACCATGAACACCTGCACCTCTTCATCGGCGCCATGGAACAGGAATCATTCAGCGCCCGGATCGACGGCTATCCACCCGAATCGCTCCTGATCATCACCGGCGACCGGCGGACCATCCAACTGGCCGGCATCGAAAAGGGGGTGCGGCTCCTGGTGGTGACCGGCGGACTGGCGGTGGAGAAGGACCTCCTGACAAAGGCCGCAGAACTGGGCGTCACGGTCCTTTCGACCCCTTTCGATACCGCCACCGCAGCCTGGCTGACCCGTCTCTCCACGCCGGTGGGGCTGTTCGCTGAAACAAATTTCGAGCGGATCGGCGTGGGCGAACCGCTCAGCCACCTGAAACTGAAACTTCTCCACAGCGGCGAGCCGGCGGTGATCGTCGTGGAGGAGGACGGCACCCTGGCGGGGATCGCCACCAAGTCGTCGCTACTGGCGCCCATCCCCTCCTCCCTGATCCTGGTGGACCACAATGAACTGGGGCAGGCGGTTCACGGGGCGGATGAGCTGGAGATCCGCGAGGTCATCGACCATCACAAGCTCGGGAACAGCCACACGAACCAACCGGTTACCTTCATCACCGCACCGGTGGGAAGCACCTGCACGTTGGTTGCCGGCCTCTACCGCCATGAAGGGGTTGAACTGGCCCCCTCCTTTGCCGCCCTGCTTCTGGCCGGCATCCTCTCGGATACGGTCATCCTTAAATCACCGACCACCACCAATCGGGACCGGGAAACGGTTCTCTGGCTTGAGCAACTGGCAGGGCTCGACCATGGAGAGTTCGGCAAAGAGATCTTTGCCGCCTGCTCGGGTCTTGCCGGCTACGGCACCCCGGAAAAGGTCATCACCACCGACTTCAAGGTTTTCACGGGGAGCTCCGCCCGCTTCGGGGTCGGACAGGTGGAGGTGATCGGCTTCGACGAGTTTTTTGCCATGAGGGAGGAACTGAAGGGGGCGCTGGCGGAGCTGAAGCAACGGGAAGGACTGGATCTGGCAGGACTGATGGTGACCGACATCTACACGGAAACGACCCTCTTTCTCGTGGAAGGAAAAAAGGAGTTGGCCCACGTCATGGGGTACCCCCAGGTGGAGGCGCACCTCTACGAGCTGAAGGGGGTCATGTCGCGGAAAAAGCAGATGGTGCCGCACCTCTTGCAGGTGTTGGAGAAGATCTAGAGCAACTGTGCCGCGCTGTCAACCGACAACTTACCCGGCGCGGATGGATCGCCGTTACACGCCGATATCTTCATTCCACAGTTCCGGTCCGGTCTCGATGAAATCGGTCATCATGCTGATGCACTCCTGCTCCTGCAGCACATCCACCGTCACTCCCCGCGATTTGAGGAGCTCTTCCTCGCCGAGAAACGTCCGGTTTTCGCCGACGATCACCCTCGGTATCCCGTACAAAAGGATCGCCCCGCTGCACATGGCACAAGGGGAGAGAGTCGTGTAGAGGGTGCATTCCCGGTAAACCGCTGCCGTCTGCCGGCCGGCGTTTTCCAGCGCGTCCATCTCCCCGTGGAGAATGGCGCTTCCTTTCTGCACCCGGCGGTTGTGCCCGCGGCCGATGATCCGGCCATTGTGGACGATCACCGAGCCGATGGGAATTCCCCCCTCCGCCTGACCCTGTTTCGCCTCTGCCAGCGCTGCCTGCATGAATGTGTCCATTATCCGCTCCTCCAACTCATATGTGACTTTCGCTTCCCCCCTCACCCTAGCCCTCTCCCGCAAGGGGCGAGGGAACTTTAACTGCTCCCCTCCCTTGATGGGAGGGGTTAGGGGAGGGTGCAATGTGCTGGTTTCGAAAGGACCTAAAGCTACGCTGAAGCGTATTTCTGCAGATTATGGAGGGCTCGTTCCAGCTTTTCCCTGCTGTGCGCCTCGATGGTCCAGGCGGCCTGGGGGGCGTATCGCTCCATGAGGGTGAAGAAGAGGGGGAAGTCGATGTTCCCCTCCCCGAGCGGGGCATGCTCGTCACGCAAACCAAAGTTGTCGTGGATATGGGTTTCGGCGATGTAGTTCCCCAGAGTGGCGAACCATTCCTCCAGCCCCACTTTCCTGAAGAGATTCCAGTGCCCCACATCGAAACAGTGGCGGAAACGAGGGGAGTCCACTGCCTCTAACAGCGCCTGAAGGGTGGACGGCTCCTCTTCGAAGATGTTCTCGACGGCCACGATGCAGCCGATCCGCTCGGCACGCTCCAGCACCGACTGCCACGAATCGATGCTGTATTGCAGCCACGCATCCTTGTTGTCCCCATAGCGCCAGCGGTCATAGCCGGGGTGAAAGACGATCACCTCCGGCCTGAGAATGGCGGCCGCGTCCAGCACATCGTTGAAGCTTTGCAGGGTGATGTCCCGAATCTGCCGGACCACCGAACCCGGGTTGAGATCCATGAACGGAGCATGGATGGTGCATTTCAGGCCGTTTGCCGCAAGGGCCTCTGCTTCCGCCGCCAGTTGTTCGGGAATCACCGCATCCAGGGCATCGCCGGAGAAAAATACCTCCGGATTGATCCTGTCGGCAATCAGGTAATCCAGGTTCCGGGAAAGATGCGGATAGGGGATATGGGCAAAAACCGTATTATGCATGGTGATGCGGCTCTTTTCTGTGTTTGTTTATGACTGCATCGGCGCATTTTTCGCAGTTGACCAACTCTTCCAGCTTCTGGATTGCGCCAGGCTCGCCGAGGACGATGAGGGTGTCCCGCGCCTCCAAATGGCTGTGGGATTCGGGGTTGAAAACCATCTTCCCCGATGTCTTCTTGATGCCGATGATGATGACGCCGGTCTCCTTGCGAAAACCGGAGCTGGCCAGGTTCTCGCCGACAAAAGCGGATTGGGGCGGGATGAGGATCTCTTCCATCTGCAGTTCCAGAAATTCCCGGCCCGTGGCTATCTCGATGAAGTCCACCACGTTGGGGCGGAGTATCGCCTGGGCCATGCGGGTGCCGCCGATCACGTAAGGGGAGACAACCTTGTTGGCGCCTGCCCGTTTCAGCTTGATTTCCGATCCTTCCTCCCCGGAACGGGCGAGGATGTAGAGGTCGGGGTTTAGTCCGCGGGCGGTCAGGGTGATGTAAACGTTCTCCGTATCGGAGGTGACCACCGAGATCAGCCCCTTGGCATTTTTGATCCCTGCCTTGAGCAGTGTCTCATCGTCCGTGGCGTTTCCCCTGAGAAACAGGTAGCTGTCCTGCTCCAGCCTTTCCACCACCTGCGGGTCCTTTTCCACCACCACAAATGGGATCGGCTTGGCAGCGAATTCCTTGCAGATCAGTGCGCCGATCCTGCCGAAGCCGCAGATTATGTAATGGTCCTTTAGTGCCTCGATCTTTTTTTCCACCTTTTTCCTCCCGATAATCCGCTGGAACTGCCCTTCGAACATGATCTGGGCAAGACTGCCGACGATGTAGCCGAGCACACTGACGCCGAAGACGATCAGCAGCATGGTGAAGAGCTTGCCGCTGTCGCTCAGCTCGTGAACCTCTCTGAACCCGACTGTGCCGAGGGTGATGACGGTCATGTAGAGGGCATCGAGAAAACGCCACCCCTCGATCCCCATGTAACCGACGGTACCGAGGGAGACCAGCAGGCCAAGCACGAATATGGATATTTTAAGGTGGCGAACCGGATCCATCAGAACTCCTTGGCGCTAAAATACTCCCGGGCGGGGCAAATTTCAAGTTTAATCCACCGCCAAAAATGCGTAACTATTTGATTGCTCCGCCTTATAGGGTAAGTTCTTGACAAATTGTGTATACTGTATACAATTTGCCTGATACCCCAAGGAGACATCATGAAAAAGAACATCGACAAACATCTCACCCTGAGGGAACGGATACTGGAAACCATCCGCGACGCCATCATGAGCGGGTCGATGAAACCGGGAGAAAAAGTCGCCGAGCCGGAACTTGCCGAACGTTTCGGCATCAGCAGGACCCCCATCAGGGAAGCATTCCGGCAACTGGAGTCGGAGGGTTACCTGACGGTCATTCCCCGCAAGGGGGCGGTGGTCGCCTCTTTCTCTCCGCGCGACGTGGAGGAGTTTTACGCCATAAAAAGCATCCTGGAGGGGTACGCGGCACGCAGGGCCTGCGAAAAATTAACCCCGCGGGAACTGGACAAGCTGTCGGCCATCAACGACAAATTGCGCCACCTTGCCGATGAAGGGGACATCAAGCATTTTTTCAAGGTGCATAACGACTTTCACGAACTGTTCATAAAATCGGCCAACAATGAAAAGCTCCACGACATGATAAACAGCCTGGTGAAAAAATTCCAGCGGCTGCGCGTCGCCTCCCTGAGCAAACCGGGAAGGATGCATGTGTCGGTGGACGAGCACGATAAGATAATCGAGGCATTTCGCAACAAGGACGGCGGCCTGGCGGAAAAGCTGGTCCGTAAAAATGCCGAATACGGCGGCATTGTCCTGATGCAGAGCAGCCCGGGAAGCCCCCCGCTGAAACCCGCGGAAAAAACGGCGGCCAAGCATCTCGATCTTTAGGATATCCCCCCCTTAACCCGATTTCAAACATCCACAGATTTCCCGGTTTGTCGCAGATTGATTCGTTGCTGAAAAATCTGTTCAAACTGTGTTAAACTGCGGATGTTTTTTATCCAATCCAGCAAAAGTGGCGAAAGGCGGCAAGTTTGACCATTTTAAAAAACATCCCGAAGGTGGATAAAGTCCTCGGCTGGGAAGGCCTGAAATCCCTCCTCGCAGCATATCCCCGGCCGGTGGTGATCACGGCTGTCCGCAGTTCGCTGGAGGCGTTGCGCGCAGAGGCCCTGCGGGGCGAAACATGCGCTGAAGCTTTTGCGGAAAAGGGCGTCGTCGGGCGGATAGCCCGCGAACTGGCAACGGTTAACGCCCTGAAGCTGAAACGGCTGGTCAACGGCACCGGGGTGGTAATCCACACCAACCTCGGCCGCTCTCCCCTGCCGGAAAGCGTCAGGCAGGCGCTGAATGAGGTAGCCTTCGGCTATTCGAACCTGGAGTTCGACCTGGCTTTAGGGGAGCGGGGAAGCCGCTATTCCCACGTGGAAGGGATCATCTGCGAACTGACCGGCGCGGAGGCTGCGCTGGTGGTAAACAACAACGCCGCCGCGGTTCTCCTCGCCCTGAGCTCCCTTGCCGCCGGCAAAGAGGTCATCGTCTCCCGCGGCGAACTGGTTGAAATCGGCGGCTCGTTCCGCATCCCCGATGTGATGCGCCAGAGCGGCGCCGTATTGAAGGAAGTGGGCGCGACCAACCGCACCCATCCGCGCGACTACAGCGGAGCAATAACCCCCGAAACCGCGCTGCTGCTAAAGGTTCATTGCAGCAACTTCGCCGTGGTCGGCTTCACCGCCGAGGTGTCCGCCGCAGAGCTGGTCGAGCTTGGCCGCGGGCATTCCCTGCCGGTCATGGCCGATGTGGGAAGCGGCAACCTTGTCGAGCTGTCCGGGCTTTTAGGCTGCAATGAGCCGACGGTGCAGGAGTTCGTCCGCGCCGGCGTCGACGTCATCACCTTCAGCGGCGACAAGCTCTTGGGCGGCCCCCAGGCGGGCATCATCGTCGGCAAAAGTTCCCTGCTGGCGCCGATGAAGAATCATCCGCTGCTGCGCGCCGTAAGGATCGACAAACTGACCCTGGCTGCACTGGAAGGGACCCTGCGTCTTTATCGCGACGAACGACGGGCCCTGAAGGAAATACCGACGCTGCGGATGCTTACCGCCTCAGCCGCCGATCTTTCCCGCACGGCAAAGGCCCTGCTGCGACGTCTGCAACGGGCCATTCCGGCAACGGTAAAGCTGTCCCTTTCCGCCGGCTTTTCCCAAGTGGGGGGAGGAGCGCTGCCGCTCCTGGAGCTTCCCACCACACTGATCGCCGTCACGGCCGACGGCATGTCTGCTCAGGATATCGAGACGACCCTCAGGGGATGCCCGGTTCCGGTTATCGGGAGGATATTCAAGGGAACATTCCTCCTTGATCCGCGCACCATCCTCAATGACGATGTTCCCGCCCTGATTGCTGCGTTGCAGACGCTAGCCAGGTAACGCAACAGAGTAAAAAGTTTGCCGCCTCCCCCCCAGACCAGCCAATTTTGTCTGGTCTTTTTCTGTTATCATTGTATAATCATACGATTTTATACGAAATTCCGGCATGGCAAGGGCAGTTCGCGCGGGAAAATGCCGCTCCATTTCGACAATTCTTTCAGGAGTCCCGACATGAGGGTTACGGCACTTGTCCCGGCAGCAGGGATGGGCAAGCGGATGGGAGCGGACATCAACAAGCAGTATCTCCTCCTGGAGGGCAAGCCGATCCTCGCCCATACGCTGGCGGTCTTCGAGCTGGCCCCTTTCGTCGACGACATCTACGTCATTACCCCCGAAGCAGAGATTCCGTACTGCCGCGAGCACGTGGTGGAGCAGTTCGGCTTCACCAAGGTTCGCGGGGTGGTGGCGGGTGGCAAGGAGCGGCAGAATTCGGTACTGAACGGACTGCGGGCCATCGACGCCAGCGACGAAGACGACGTGGTGCTTATCCATGACGGGGTGAGGCCGTTCATACCGACTGCTGTGCTGAAAAGGTCCGTCGAGGTAGCGACCGCCGAGGACGGCGCGCTGGTGGCGGTGCCGGCCAAGGACACCATCAAGACCGTCGAGGCTGGCATAGTGACCGGCACCCCCCCCAGGGAGAACATCTGGCTTGCCCAGACCCCCCAGACCTTCAGGTACGGGATCATCCGCGCTGCCCACGAGCTGGCCGCAGCCGAAGGCTTTCTAGGCACTGACGACGCCTCGCTGGTGGAGCGGCTGGGTAGACAGGTGCATGTGGTCATGGGGGATTACCGCAACATCAAGATTACAACGCCGGAGGATATGCTCCTGGCCGAGGCGTTTCTAAAATCGGTGAATAGTGAAAGGTAAAAAGCGATTATGCGTATAGGTCACGGTTACGATGTGCACAAACTGGTGGAGAACAGGAAACTGATCCTCGGCGGGGTCGACATACCCTATGAAAGGGGGCTCCTCGGCCACTCCGATGCAGATGTGCTTCTCCACGCCATCTCCGACGCCATCCTCGGCGCCATCGGCGAAGGGGACATCGGCAAGCACTTTCCCGACACGGACCCCGCCTACAAGGGGGCCGACAGCATTAAACTGCTGATGCACGTCATGGCACTGGCCGTCGGCAAGGGGTATGCGATCGGCAACCTGGACGCCACCATCGTCGCCCAGCGGCCAAAGCTCGCACCGCACATCCCGCAGATGCGGGAGAACATCGCCAGGGCACTGAAAGCGGATGCGGACCGGATCAATGTCAAGGCCACCACCACCGAGGAGCTCGGCTTTGCCGGCCGGGGCGAGGGGATCGCCGCCTACACGGTGGTGCTTCTGGAGCGGAAGTGATCATCATTTCTGACGCCTTTCATAAGGGGGCACGGGGTGAAAAAAAAGCAGCTGACCACCGATGAGATTATGGAAATTTTACGGAAAGAGCTTTCGTTTCTGGAAAAGACCTATGGCGTCATGCATATTGCCGTATTTGGCTCCGTCGCAAAGGGTGAACAAAAAGAACGCAGCGACGTGGACATCCTGGTAGAGCTCAGGGAGCCTTTGGGATTTGCCTTCATCCGAATGGCGCGCCACCTGGAAAAGATCCTGGGCAGAAAGGTGGATATCTCGACGACCGATTGTCTTGACAGCGGTATCGACAATCCCCGGTACCGTCACATCGCCCGCGACATCCAGAGGACCATGCGTCGTGTCGCATAACAGGCGGGATGCGGATTATCTGAGGGATATTCTTGAGGCGATGGCACGCATATCGTCCTACACAGCAGGGATGTCTTTTGAAGGGTTCATGGATGATCCCAGGACCCAGGATGCCGTTGTCAGAAATCTGGAGGTCATCGGAGAGGCGACGAAGAGACTTTCCGGCGAACTGCGGAAGAAATACCGGACAATTCCCTGGAAAGACATGGCTGGGGTAAGGGATAAGCTTATCCATCATTATTTCGGGATCGAATATAAAATCGTCTGGTCCATCGCTTCGGTGGATCTGCCGAAGCTTACCGATGAGCTGAAAGATATTCTGGCCAAGGAAGCGATACAATTGCATCTGACGGATTCCGTGAATGACTGAATTTTCTTAAGACAGAGGAAGACGCATATGGCTGATAACGACAATAAATCTGTTGCAACCGCAACCGAACCAACCCAGCCCACCAACTTCATCCGCACCATCGTCGAAGAGGACCTGAAGAGCGGCAAGCACAAGAGCATCGTCACCCGCTTCCCGCCGGAGCCGAACGGCTACCTGCACATCGGCCACGCCAAGTCGATCTGCCTCAACTTCGGCCTGGCCCGGGATTTCGGCGGCCGCTGCCACCTGCGCTTCGACGACACCAATCCGGCCAAGGAGGATGTGGAATACGCGGAATCCATCAAGGAGAGCGTCCGCTGGCTCGGCTTCGACTGGGGTGAGCACCTCTACTACGCCTCCGACTACTTCGAGCAACTCTACCAGTGGGCCGAGCAGCTGATCCGACAGGGCGACGCCTACGTGGAAGACCTCTCCGCCGATGAGATCCGCGCCTACCGCGGCACCCTGACCGAGCCGGGGAAGGAAAGCCCCTACCGGAACCGAACCATAGAGGAGAACCTCGACCTGTTCAGGCGGATGCGGGCAGGCGAGTTCGCCGACGGGGCCAAGGTGCTGCGGGCAAAGATCGACATGGCCGCGCCGAACCTCAACCTGCGCGACCCGGTCATGTACCGTATTCTCCATGCCGACCACCCCCATACCGGCGACAAATGGTGCATCTACCCCATGTACGATTACGCCCACGGCCAAAGCGACTCCATTGAGGGAATCACCCACTCCATCTGCACCCTGGAGTTCGCGGACCATCGCCCCCTCTACGAATGGTTCCTCGACCGTCTCGGCATCTACCACCCGCGTCAATACGAGTTCGCCCGTCTGAACCTGACTTACACGGTGATGAGCAAACGGAAGCTTCTCCAGTTGGTTCAGGATGGCGATATGTCCGGCTGGGACGACCCGCGCATGCCGACCCTCGTCGGTTTGAGGCAGCGCGGATATACACCGGAGTCGATCAGGAGCTTCTGCGAACAGATCGGGGTCGGCAAGAGCGACAGCTGGATCGACATGAGCATTCTTGAGGATAGCGTACGCAACGACCTGAACGTGCAGGCGCCACGGGCCATGGCAGTACTGCGGCCGCTCAAGGTGGTGATCGACAACTATCCCGAAGAGCTGGTGGAAGAATTCGACGCCGCCAACCACCCCAACGATCCCACCATGGGATCGCGCAAGGTGCCGTTTTCCAAGGTCGTCTATATTGAGCAGGACGATTTCCTCGAAGAGCCGCCGAAAGGTTTTTTCCGCCTGACACCGGGCCGCGAGGTGCGGCTCCGTTACGCCTATATCGTCAAGTGTGAAAGCGTCGTCAAGGACGCGCATGGTAAGGTGGTTGAGGTGCACTGCAGCTACGAGCCCGCCTCAAAAGGTGGTTCGGCGCCGGATGGCCGCAAGATCAAAGGGACCATCCACTGGGTTTCGGCAGCCCACGCTGTCAATGCAGAGATACGGCTCTACGACCGGCTCTTCACCGTAGCGAACCCGGACAAGGGGGGGCAGGACTTCAAGTCCTTCCTCAACGCCGATTCCCTTGAGGTGCTGACCGATGCCTGCCTGGAGCGGAGTCTGGCGGAGGCAACGGCGGAAAGCCGTTATCAGTTCGAACGGCAGGGATATTTCTGTATCGACGCCAAGGCCTCTGCCGCAGGGAAGCCGGTCTTCATCCGGACGGTTACCCTGCGCGATTCATGGGCCAGAAATGATAAGGCGGAATAGCTGCAGAAGCTGCCGGAAGAACTATCAGTGATAAAGGGGGACATGTCGCTGCACATCCTGGTGATCAATGAAAACGAGGCGCTCTGCGACTTCCTCTCCCACCTGCTGTCTGAGGATGGACACGAGGTTTCCTGCGTCCGGGGATACAGGGAGGCCTTGCAGGCAGCCCGCAGCGAAAGACCTGAGCTTATCATCCTTGAAGTGTCGACAACGGCGATCGGCGCCGTAGAGACCGCCGATCGCCTCCATCGTGCCGAAGAAAGCCGCCACGTACCGGTCATCGTCATTTCGGATTATCCGGAACTTGAATTCGAGCTGCTCAATCTCTTCGACTTCATCCTCACCCCGGTGGACACGGCAAGGCTCCGGGAAGATATCGAGACCATCGCCCAGGGGGGTAAAAAGCGGTCACTCCCCAGCCAGAGCGAACCTCTTTCCGAGCAGGACTACCTGCTTTACTACGAATATCTCCTCGGACACAGCGGCCTGCACTTCGAGCGGCGCAACCTGAAGATCCTGGAGCGGGGCCTTATCAAGCGAATGTCGGCGCTGAAAATCGACTCTTACCGGGAATATTACGACTACCTGATCCTCCACCAGGAAAGACGGCAGGAGCTGAAAAAACTCCTCCCCTTCCTGACTATAGGTGAGACATATTTTTTCCGTTACCATGCTCACTTCGCCGCCCTGCGCAAGCTGCTCCTTGACGAACTGGCGACAAAGAAACCGGGGGAGAAAATCAAGCTCCGCCTCTGGTCGGCGGGGTGCTCGACCGGCGAAGAGCCATACTCGATGGCGATGACCATCATGGAAACCGTCCCCGGCTGGCAGGATATGGATATAAAGATACTCGCCACCGACATCGACAACCGGGCGTTGAAAAGGGCGCGGGATGGCATTTATGGTCCGTGGGCCATGCGGGTCATAGAAAAGCGTTACCTGGATCGTTACTTCGACAAAATCGGCAAAGGGTACCGGTTAAAAGACGAAGTGAAGAGCCTGGTCGATTTTTCCCATCTGAACCTGCAAACCGCTGAATTTCCGTCTTCTGCCGGAGAATTCAGCGAGCTCGATGCAGTCTTCTGCCGCAATGTCATCATTTATTTCACCCTCGCCACCACCAGGGAGATCATTGAAAAATTCAGCGCTTGCCTGAAACCGGCGGGTTACCTGTTTTTGGGGCATTCCGAGACCCTGTCCCATATCTCGTCGCGGTTTGAAAGACAGACCCAAGACGGCGGTTTTTATTACCTGAAAAAAGTTTTCCCGCCGGTTGCAGTATCGAACGAACAGCCGCGTAGCAAGCCGTCTAAAACGACCGCCACCGTGATAAAACCGGCAAGGCCGAAACCGCCCCTGCCGGTAAAAACCGTTCCGCCCCGGTCCAACGCGCCGGCGCAAAGCGAAATCGACCTCTCCCAACTATTCCGCAAAGCCCGGCAAATGTTTGAGGAGGAACATTTCACGGAAGCAATGCAACTGCTGAAAGAGGTAATCCGTCATCAGCCCGACCATGCCGGCGCATTGATTACCCAGGGATTCATCCTTGCCAACGATGGTCATTTTCAGGAGGCGCTGGCTGCCTGCGGCAAAGCGCTGGGCATAGACGATCTGCTGGCGGAGGCTTACTTCCTCAAGGGACTTGTCCTGGACATGTCCGACAACTTGACCGAGGCGGCGGAAGAATACCGGAAGGCCATTCTTCTGGAAATGAACTTTGTCATGCCCCATTACCAGCTGTCATGGCTCTATGCACGCATGGGAAAGGATAAGGAACGGCAGCGCGAGTTGAACAACACCCTCAACATTCTGGCAAAACTGGGGAAAAACAGCACCATTCCCTACTCCGGCGGACTGTCGCGCGAAGCGTTTATCGAACAGTTGAAAAGAGAACTGGAAATGGCGGGCTAAAAATGCGCGGAAAAGAGGCTCTGAGAAATGACGGTTGAAAAGAACGCTGGATATGATATCGGCTCCATCCTGGACGAGATGAGGGAGGAGTACTGGCAAGGCTTGACAGAAGTTGAGGAGGCCCGGGAAGAGCAGCAGGAATATATCACCTTTACCCTCGGGGGGGAAACCTTTGCCTTTGAAACAGTCCATGCCTCAGAGGTTATCCGGGTGCCGAAACTGGTGAAAATCCCCAGGGTACAGGAGCTTATCGCCGGGGTCTTCAACCTTCGCGGCGAGATAACCGCAGCCGTGGATATCAGGCCGCTCCTCGGTCTTCCCCAGCCCCCCATCTCCACGTCGGGCAGGATCATCGTCGTCAAGTCCGACAAATTTGCCACCGGCATCCTTACCGAAAAGGTGCAAGGGGTGATGCCTCTTCCGCTGAACGGTCTTGAGCCGGTGGTTACATCCCTCGACGGAACCCAGCGCGAATATATCCGCGGCCAGTTAAACTTGAACGGCAGCCTGATCATGATGCTCGACATCGTCAGACTGTTGAATGCACCGGAAATTGTCGTTGAGCATAATCCGTGAAGCGTGTATTTATAAGGTGTAATCCTCTCATTTTACAGGCAAGGAGTTGCTATGTTTAACAAACTGTCAGTCAAGATTGCAGCGATTCTCATTCTGGTAATGATCGTCATCATGTCGTTTTTTACGGTTTATTTCGTCAAATCGAGAAGCGCATCCATGGAGGATGAACTGCTGTCAAAGGGTAGGATCGAGGCCCTGGCCGGCGCCAAGATGATGGAGAGGATCCTTGAGGACGCCATTGCCAGCGGCAGGTTCAGCGAGGCGGATATATTCGATGAACACTACATCCCGATCCCGAACACCGACCCGCCGAAATATCACACCAAGTACGATAAATACCTGGACCAGTCTGTTCAGGAGCTTGAGGATGAGTACCTGAAAGACGATCAGGTGGTTTTTGCCGTGCTCGTTGACAGGAACGGCTACCTGCCGACCCATAACCTGAAATATTCCCAGCCGCTGACCGGCGACCAGGCTAAAGACCGGACGGGCAACAGGACAAAACGGATGTTCAATGACGAGGTCGGCCTGAAGGCGGCCAAAAACCTCGAAGAACTCCTCCAGCAGGTCTATTTCCGGGATACCGGCGAAAGGATGTGGGATATCTCCGCGCCGGTTTTTGTCAACGGCAAGCACTGGGGAGCATTCCGCATCGGTTTTTCCATGGAGAAAACCGACCGGAAGATTGCCGCCCTCAGAACCCAGATTATCGGCTCCATGCTTCTTATGCTGCTGGTCTCCAGCATGACCATCTTTTTCGTGGTCCGTTATTCCATCAGGCCGCTGCTGAAACTGACCGAGGCGGCGCGCCGCATCGCCGACGGCAATCTGAACGAGGAGATCCCCGTTGAAACCAGCGATGAAATCGGCACACTGGCCGAGGCGTTCAACAAGATGACCACCGTCATTGTCAAAAATCTCAAAGGGGAGATTGACAAAAGCTCCAGGCTGATCGCCTCCATAAGGGAAGCCATAATCCGGTTGTCCAGCTCCGCCAACGAAATGATGGCCATCAGCGCCCAGCAATCTTCCGGCGCCACCCAGCAGGCAACCGCCGTGCAGGAAGTGACGACAACCTCGGAAGAGATCGCCATTACCGCCAAGCAGATAACGGACAATGCCAAATCGGTCGAGTCCATGGCAGAGGAAACCACCCAGAGCTGCACCGCGGGCACAAGCGATGTGACCAACGCTATTGAAGGAATGACCATACTGAAAACCCAGGTCCAGAGCATTGCCGAGAGCATGCTGCAACTTGGGGACAACAGCCAGAAAATCGGCGGGATTGTTGAAATCATCGATGAAATCAGCGATCAGACCAACCTGCTTGCCCTCAACGCGGCCATTGAGGCTGCAGGCGCCGGAGAAGCGGGCAAACGCTTCGCCATCGTCGCACAGGAAGTAAAACGGCTGGCAGAACGGACCGTTGATGCCACCAAGCAGATCAAGGGGCTTATCGAAGAAATCCAGAAGGCGACCAACAGCACCATCATGGTTACCGAAGAGGGGACCAAGGGGGTGGATGCCGCATCAGCGTTGGTGGACAAGGTCCAGCTCTCGTTCAGCAACATCATCAACATGGTGGAAGAGACCGCCCGGGCCGCCAAGGAGATAACCCTCTCCACCCAGCAGCAGACCTCAGCCTGCGAGCAAATGGCGGAAACCATGACCGAGGTGCGGGACGTGGCCCAGCAGGTGGCTACGAGCGCTACTGAAACCGAACGTGCCATATCGGATATCATGGAACAGACGGAAAAACTGCGGGATCTGAGCGACAAAGAGGCCTAGATGCCGAACCTGAACAAATACCTCAAGATATTCTTCAAGGAAGCGCAGGAGCACCTGGAAGCTCTCCAGAAGGGGCTTCTCACCCTGGAAAAGGAGCCGGCCGACCGGGTGCTCCTTCGCGACCTCATGCGCAATGCCCACACCCTGAAAGGATCGGCGAAACTGGTGGGGCTGGAGGAGATAGGCGCCATCGCCCACCGAATGGAAGACCTGTTCGAGGAGATCGAAAGGGGGGGCAGGGAGGTGAACAGCCAGGTCATCGACCTCTTGCTTAAGGGATCTGACGCCATTTCCCGGCTGGTCACCGCCCGGATCAACAACGATGAGCCGCCGTTCGACGTGGAGAAATTCATCATCGCCTTTACACAAGGTGATATCACCCCCGAAGTGCTGGAAAGGAAAGTACTGCCCCAGGCTAACGAAGGAGAGGAAACGGTCCGGACCAATGTTAAAACCCTCGACAACCTCATCAACCGCCTCGGCGAGCTGATCATAAACAAAAAGCGCTTCGAAGATAAAATTGTCCGGCTGAAGGGTCTGTGCGGCAAAACCGTCGACCAGGAATTCGCTCCTGCGCTCCAGGGATTTCAACGGGAGCTGGAGGAAGATGTCCTGTACCTCGATTACCTGGTTCAGGAGCTGCATGGCGAGGCAATGGCTCTTCGCATGCTTCCGTTGCGTACCATTACCGACGGGTTTGAGCGCATGGTACGCGATCTGTCGCATGAACAGGGAAAGATAATCGAATTTAAGGTCACCGGTGCGCAGATCGAGATGGATCGGGTGCTCCTTGATGCTGTCAAGCCCATGATCCTGCACATTCTCAGGAACTCCGTGGATCATGGCATTGAATCCCTCGAAGAGCGCCTTGTGGAGGGAAAACCGCCAAAGGGCACCATAGAAATATCTGCCAGGCTTGATGGAGGCGGGGTACGTCTGGATATTCGCGATGACGGTCGGGGGATCGACCCGCAGCTGGTCAGAGAGGCAGCACTGCGCAAAAGGCTAATCAGCCGGGAAGACGCCGTTTCAATGGATGACAATGCCGCGCGCTACCTGATCCTCGAAGAGGGCTTCTCTACCAGGGATTTTATCACCGACACATCCGGCCGCGGCATCGGCATGGGTGTGGTGAAAAAAAACATGGAACGGATGAAAGGGCATCTTTCCATCGTCAGCGAAGTCGGCCGCTTTACCGAGTTCACGCTGCAACTGCCGCTGACCCTCTCGATCATGGAAACCCTGCTGATCCTCTGCGCTGGAGAATGTTACGCCGTTCCCCTCTCTTACGTTCAGGAAACGATTAAAATCCGCAGTGAAGACATAACCACCGTCGGCGGCAAAGAGGTGATATCCCTGCGCGGCGCCACCATACCGCTGGTGTCGTTGCCGGCCCTCCTTGGACTCACAGAAAACAAGACCCTGCTGAAATCGGAGAGAATCACGGCGATTATCGTATCCTTACGCGGACAATGCCTTGCCTGCACCATCGATGCAAGCCTGGAAAGTTCGGAGGTAGTGGTAAAAAGCCTCGGTAACCAGCTGAAAAATGTCACCTTCGTCTTCGGCGCCACCATTCTCGGCAACGGCGATCCTGCCCTTATTCTCAACGTGCCGGACATCTTCGCCAGGGCCGAAGGGGGCGCTTCGACCGGTTTCCGCGCGATGATCGAGGAGCGCCGGGCAACCAGGGCAAAGGGACACATCCTGGTGGTGGACGATTCCATCACCACCCGTACCATGGAACGGAGCATTCTGGTCACCCACGGCTACGAGGTGGAAATCGCCATTTCCGGCGAGGACGCACTGGAAAAGGTGGCCGGCACAAGGTTCGACCTGGTAATTTCCGATGTGATGATGCCCGGCATCAGCGGTTTCGAATTGACCAGGAGACTGCGGACAATGGAAGATTATCGGGATGTGCCGGTCATCATCGTTTCATCCCTGGCCCGCGACGAAGACAAGCGCCAGGCTATGGAGTCCGGCGCCCAGGCTTACATTGTGAAGGGAACCTTTGACCAGGGAACCCTGCTTGAAACGGTAAAAGCCTTCCTCAGCTGATACTTGCCTGCAATGGAATAATTTAAGGTGGTCTGTTAATGATAAAGGTTTTACTCACAGACGATTCGCTTTTGGCCAGGGAGATCCTCAAGGACATTTTTCGCGCCACGAGCGACATTTTGGTTGTCGGCGAAGCGGTAAACGGCACTGAGGCTGTCCTGATGACCGAACGGCTGAATCCCGACCTGATCATCATGGATCTGATGATGCCGGTTATGGACGGACTGACCGCCATCGAGGAGATAATGGCGCGATTCCCGACGCCGATCCTGGTCCTTTCAGCCACCCTGGACGACAGTGAGATCAACAACGCCTTTGCCGCCATCAAAAGGGGCGCCCTCGACGTCATGGCCAAACCGGGGGGAGAGGAAATCAACGGGACGTCGGGAGGCTTCAGCGCAACGCTCATCGACAAAGTCAGGATGCTTGCCCGGATAAAGGTCATACGCCGCAGACCGAGTATCAGGCCCAAATTTATTCCAAACAACACATTACCCTTACCGGCGGGCGACAGGCAGGTTCTTGCCATCGGCGCATCCACGGGGGGACCTCAGGCGGTGATGAGCATCGTCAAGTCGCTTCCGGCTGATTTTAAAGCAACGACCTTTATCGTCCAGCATATTGCAAGCGGCTTTGCCGACGGATTCGCCCAGTGGCTCAACCGGGAATGCAGCATATCCGTGCGCCTCGCCGCAGATGGCGATGAGTTCAAACAGGGTGAGGTTCTTGTAGCCCCCGGCAACCATCACATGATCGTCAGCGATGGGGTAATCAGGCTCACACAGGACAAGCCTGTCAACTGCTGCCGCCCCTCCATCGATGTCCTCTTCAAATCACTGGCCATGGAACAGGGGGCGCGGGTGGTAGGCGTCCTCCTCTCCGGCATGGGAAAGGACGGAGCGCAGGGTTTCATCCATATCAAAGAACGGGGAGGATTGACAATCGCCCAGGATGAACGGAGCTGCGCCGTGTTCGGCATGCCCAAGGCGGCCATAGCCATGAACGCCGTGGACCTGATAGTGCCGCTCGCCGGTATTCCTGACACGCTCTCGAAAATATTCCACACAACAGGAGATAAATGACCCATGTCAAAACAGAGAATTCTGATCGTCGACGATAGCGAACTGGTCCTGGCAATGGCGCGCGACGCCCTTGAAGAGGCTGGTTATGAAGTGATATGTGCTCAGAATGGTTTGGAGGCCAATAGTTACATTTTTTCGATGAACAAACCGGATCTCATCATCCTGGATGTCATGCTGCCGATGCTCGATGGGAACAAGAAGGCAAAACTTCTCCGGGAGAAGGAATCCAGCTGCAAGATCCCCATTCTGCTCTTGTCATCCAAAAGCGAAGATGATTTGCGCCGCCTCACGGCTGAGTCGGGTGCCGACGGCTACATCGGCAAGCCTTTTACCAGCGAGGGGATAGTCGCCAGTGTCAAAAAGTTTCTGACCAAACCATCCTGAACGCCGGAGTGCCGGAAACTTCTTCACAACGATGGTGCGTTATGCTAGATTTACCCTGCTTTTAATCACAATATTTCGAGGATTTTCATGGCCTTGCGTGTATACAATACCCTTACGGGAACCAAAGAAGATTTCGTACCGATCGAACCGGGAAAAGTCAAAATGTACGTGTGCGGCGTGACGGTTTACGACCATTGCCACATCGGCCATGCCCGTGC
Source organism: Geotalea uraniireducens Rf4 (assembly GCF_000016745.1). GTDB lineage: Bacteria > Desulfobacterota > Desulfuromonadia > Geobacterales > Geobacteraceae > Geotalea > Geotalea uraniireducens. Next base: position 4,834,701 of record NC_009483.1, read on the forward strand.
CAACGTGGTCTTTGACGTAATTTACCGCTACCTCCGGTCACTGGGCCTGGAGGTGAACTATGTGCGCAACTACACCGACATCGACGACAAGATCATCAACCGGGCCAACCGGGAAGGGGTGGCATACGATGCGATCTCGGAACGCTTCATCAAGGAGTTTGACCGGGACATGGCGCAACTCGGCCTCCTGCTCCCCACCAGTCAGCCGAAGGCAACCGAGCACATCCCGGAGATCATTACACTGGTGCAAACCCTTATCGATAAAGGGTTTGCCTATCAAATGGGAGGAGATGTCAACTTCTGCGTGGAGAAGTTCGACCCGTACCTCAAACTCTCCAAGCGAAATCTGGAGGATATGCAGGCCGGCGCCAGAATCGAAGTGGACGAGCGGAAACGCCACCCCATGGATTTCGTCCTCTGGAAGGAAGCGAAGCCGGGCGAGCCTTTCTGGGAATCGCCCTGGGGCAAAGGTCGTCCAGGATGGCACATAGAATGCTCAGCCATGAGCATGAAGTACCTGGGGGAGACCTTCGACATCCATGGCGGCGGCAAGGACCTGGTATTCCCCCACCACGAAAACGAAATCGCCCAGTCTGAAGCCGCCTCCGGCAAGCCGTTCGTCAAATACTGGCTGCACAATGGCTTTGTCAACATCAACTCGGAAAAGATGAGCAAGTCTCTTGGCAACTTTTTTACCATCAAAGAGGTGCTGGATAAGTACGACAGCGAGGTCCTCCGCTTCTTTCTCCTCTCCGCCCACTATCGGTCACCGCTCGATTTTTCCGACCAGAACCTGACAGAAGCGGAAACCGGCATGGAGAGGATTTACAAGGCGCTGGTTGCCATCGACGAAACCTTGGCATCAAACCCGGCCACCGGCGGGGAGGAAATCGACGCGAGCTCTCTCGGCGAGGCCGAGCGCGAACTCTTCGACAAATCCGGCTCACTGCCGCTGCGCTTCCGGGAAGCAATGGATGACGACTTCAATACTGCTTTGGCAATGGGGCACATCTTTGATCTGGTGCGTTGCGTAAACCGCGTTCTGAGCGAAGCCAAGGAGCGCAGCAACACCTTGTCGGCGCTCTGCGCCCAGGTTAAGGCCAATATCGGAAAGATCGCCGACGTCCTCGGCATTTTCACTTCCGAACCGGCATCCTTGCTGACAAGATTAAAGGATCGAAAAGCGAGCGAGCTTGATATTTCTGTTGAAGAAATCGAACGGCTCATTACGGAGCGCGCAGCAGCAAGGAAGGCTAAAGACTTCAAGCGAAGCGACGAGATACGGGATTTTCTCCTCGGCAAGAATATTGTGCTCCTCGATTCCGCACAAGGGACAAGCTGGAGCGTAAAGTAAAAATGACACAAAAAAGGCCGCAATAGCGGCCATTTTTGTGGGTATGCAACCTGTTTCTTCAGGCCGCTCTTTGGGTCATCTCAAGTGCAGCAAGCCTTGTCTTAACCAGTTCCATCGCCTCTCTCATGATATCGGAAACACTCCTGTTGGTGGTATTGACGATCTGCTCCAACGTTTCCCTCTCCTCGTCACTGATTCTCATGGAGATTACATTGTACCTCGGATTTTCTCTCATTCTGCCCATGGCGTCCTCCTATATTTTTGTTTTTGTTTTAACCGGATATCTCACTAATTGCGATATGCATGCCAACAGACGATAGCAACGCCACAAATATGTAACAAGCTGATATTATGGAGTTTTGCGCAGATTACAACAGCCTAATCATCGGATAGCGTATACGTTTTGTGCCGCGTTTGGCACACAGCAACCAAGGATGCGCTATTTTGTCCTAGCAGCAGCATAAAACCCGCGCGGCCATCATCGATTCCTCACCGCGGCACACCATAACCTTCCCGCCTTGATCGCGCAAAAACGCCACTTTGCCTCATGAATTCGCCCCACGCCCCTTTAAACCATGCTTATCCAGAAGACGGTAAAATGTCCTGCGGGGGATATTGGCAAGTTGTGCCGCTTTTGACACATTGCCACCGGCATCGGCCAGGTAACGCTGGATAAGCTTCTTTTCCACCCGCATGACGTGGGGCTCTCGCTCGTGCTTGAAGGACCTGAGATCAGGAACGTCATCCGCCTCTTCGGCATAATTCTCGGCAAAGACCAGCGGCAGATTGCCCAACTTGATGATCTCGTCGTGGGTAAGAACAGCAGCTCGCTCGATGACGTTCTGCATCTCCCTGATATTTCCGGGCCATGAATACTGCATCATCGCCTTAACCGCCCGGTCCTCCAGGCCGACAATGCTCTTGTTCAGCTTATTACGCGCCTTTTCGAGGAAATGGTGCGCCAGGAGCGGTATGGATTCGACCCTGCTGCGCAGCGGCGGCATGGTGATGGCAAATACGTTGAGACGATAATAGAGGTCTTCCCTGAACCAGCCGTCCCTCACCCCTTCTTCCAGCTTTTTGTTGGTTGCGGCGATAAGGCGCACATCGACTTTTTTCGCCGCCGTCCCCCCCACCGGCCGCACGTCACCCGAGTCGAGGACGCGCAGCAGTTCAGCCTGCAACTTGGGGGTTATGTCGCCGATTTCGTCAAGAAAGATGGTGCCGCCGTCAGCAGCCTCGAAAAGACCCTTTTTATCGGCAATCGCGCCGGTAAAGGCCCCTTTTTTGTGGCCGAAGAGTTCACTTTCCAACAGCGAGTCGGTAATGGTAGTGCAGTTCACCGTAACCAGCGGTTTATCGTTTCTCTTGCTGTAACGGTGAATGGCACGTGCAGTCAGTTCCTTGCCGGTTCCCGATTCACCTCGGATCAGAACGGTGGTCGGCGTCGGTCCAACCTGCTTGATCAGGTCAAGAACTTCGTGGGTTTTCATATCTTCTCCGACGATGAACTCATCGCCGTATTCCCGGTCCAGTTCACGCCTTGCCAGCTCATACTTTTCGATCAGCCGCCCGCGATCCTCTTCAAGCTGCTGCAGGTTGTAGGGAAGACACATTTCCAGGTCGGCAAGCCCCTGAAAAACGGCAACCGCATACTCCCGGCAGGTACGATAACCACAAGCGCGGCAGTTCAGTTCGTCCTTCTGGGTAAACTTGTTCGTGGCATGCAGTACTTTTTTGACATCACTCCCCTTTGGCACTTTAAACTTTGCATATTTATTGGCAAATGAACGCGTCAAAGGAAGCGGTTCCCGTTGCTCCAGATAATGGGGCGCCGTACGATAAGGGGCCTCGTTTTTAAAATGAGAGATAATCAGGTTTCGTTTGTAGAACTCGGTCAGTTCGGAATTCTTGCCCGGCCCGCCGATGCACCCTTCGTAACAGAAACGGACGTCGACAATACGGGGGTTGATCCGCCCGGAGGCAAGGTCCCTGATGATCCCCATGACGTTGACCTCCCCCGCCGCGGTCACGATCTCGGTATCGAGAGGGTCTGTGGCAATGGAAAATGCCTTGAACGTACCTTCGGAAATGGGGAAGAGTCTTCCAAGGTGGGGCTGCAAGCCGTCAAACGGTTCTTCTTTCAACGAGGCGGGATTGATCGCCCGGTTTTTAAAAATCTCCTCCAGTTCCCGATAGGTAAGGACCGTGTCGATGGCCCCCGTCGTCTCTTCGGCCTGGATTTCAAACTTGGCTGCAATGCATGAACTCAGATAGACCACCTTCACATCCGGACCGAGTACATTTTTCAGGAAACGGCCCATGGCCACCATCGGTGAAATGACCCCGACCAGATTTTTGATAAGACTCGGGTAGTGGCGCTCTATCAGATCGACAATAGCCGGGCAATGGGAAGAAATGAGCGAACCGGCGCTCTTTTCTATTGCCTCCGCATACCCCCCGGCAATCAGTTCGACCCCGGCGGCGCCTTCATGGACCTCGGCAAAACCGAGCTTTTTCAGGCCAGCCACGAGCTGCCCGGAAGAGACGGAATGGAAAAACGCAGGAAAAGAACAGCCAAGAACGGCAATGACCGTCTGGTCGGAGGCCAGGAGTTTCTCCGTAACCCCCACCTTGTCGGTGACGACTTTGGCGTGCTGGGGGCAGTTACTGAGGCAGTTGCCGCAGCCGATACAGCGTTCAAAAATGATCTCGGAATAGTTTTTTTCAACCTTGATGGCCTTGACCGGGCAACTCCGGACGCAGGAATAACATTTGCGGCATTTTTCGGTCAGGGTGATAATCGGTTCCATAACAGTCCTCGTAATGGCTGGATATGCATCTGTTCCGAGCAGCATAGCCTAAATAAAAAAAATGTGCAACAAATGGCACACATTTCAAAATTGTGCCGTTTGCTACACATCGTTTTTTGAACAAAAAACACCCTAGTGACTAGGAGGGCAAGTCAGCTAGGGCATAATGAGGATCTTTCGATCCTCGCAACTCTTATCTTTGATTATAGTATACCGCTGAGGTCACATTGCTGCAAGCAAAAAAAATGAAGTCAACCTTCCTGACATATAACGGGCCAGCGGGTATCGGACACGGGCTCAAACCTTGCGTTTGGACTTTACAAGATTGCACTCTACGGCTCGATTGTGCTATAAATTCTAAATCTAATCAGAGGAGAGCACTTCATGGATCTGAAACTTGATGAACAGAAACTGATTACCGAATTTCGCCACCTGCACAAGGAAAGACAACAGGAACTCCTGGATTATGTCGCCTTTCTGCTGAAAAAGCAGGACAACATGAACGATGAAGAACGGGCAGACGCTGATAACCAGTGTCCATTACATAAACACCCAGAGGAACGGCCCGAGGCAAAAAAAGAACCCATCTTCACAGAATGAGCCCGGAAGAAGCTTTTAGCGTTCCACATATTTCGTATCGCTGCACGCAAGGATATAATCCAATGTCGTTGTACCGCCAACTGTCCCTTTTTATCATCACCCTTTTTCTTGTTGTCTCCCCCCTCCTCTCTTTTGCCGCATCAATCCCGCGCCTGAGCGCCCCCCCTATTGGCGAACGCTGGTACAGCGTCAACATGGGCGATGAACGGGTCGGATTTTCCCATCTGAAAATCACTGAAACAGCCGATGGCTACGAGATTTTCAGCGAAGGGAGCGTAAAAATGCTGGTAATGGGCTTTTCACGCGAGGCTGTGGCGCGGGAAACCTATCTGGTAAACAAGGATCTGTCGTTAAAATCTTTCAGCGTGGAACAGACCATTGACGGCAGCCCGATGAAACTGAAGGGTGAAGTTACCGGCAAAGGGGTAAAGGTTGTCATAGAATCGGCCGGGAATAAAAAGGAGAAGACCCTCAAGGCAAAGGGGAAACTCCTGCCGCCGCCCGCCGTGAACCTGTATCCGTTCATGCAGGGCGCTATGCCCGGCAAACCATGCCGTGTCCAGATGCTGGATGTGGAAGGGGTAAAGGTCAAAGAGGTAAAGATCCAGGTGATCGGGGAGGAGATTCTCCCTGGCGGCGTGAAAGCCATTCATTTCCAGAATGATTTATATACCTTTGTCGATAACGATGTCTGGCTGGACGCGGCAGGGAACACCATCAAAGAATCGGTGCGTGACGGCCTGGTTGTAACCCAGGCTGAAGATGCGCAGAGTGCCGGGAGATTCATTGCCGAGGCAGTCCTGGCCAAGAAGGACCTGATTTTAGACTTCAGCCTGATAAAGGTTGATACACCGATTAAAAATCCAGGGGAGCTGAAAAAACTCGAGATCTCTTTCTCAGGTATCCCCACCGCTATCCCGCTTCTGCAAGGAGCGGGACAAAAGGGGGACAGACTGGCAGACGGCAGCGTCAGGTTCACCCTGGAAATCGCCCCATATAAGGCAAAGACATCGCCTGCCGCCTATGACAAAACGGCATTCGCCCCCTACCTGGAGTCAAGTGAGCGGATTCTCGCGGATAATCCTGAAATAATCAGCAAGGCAACGGAGATTGTCGGAGCAGAAAAAGACCAGTTGAAGATCGTGGAAAAACTCACCAACTGGGTCGCCACAACGGTGAAGGGAGCAGTAACCGACAGCCAGTCACCACTGGAAACCCTGAAGAAGGGGAGCGGCAACTGCCAGTCACACGCACGGCTCTATACCTCACTGGCAAGGGCCGCCGGCATTCCGACCAGATTCGTCTCGGGGCTTGTCTATGCGCCTGGGCAGGGATTTCTCTACCACAGCTGGGCAGAAAGCTACCTGGGCGAATGGGTGGCCGTGGACCCCACCTTCGGCCAGTTGCCGGTTGATGCAGGCCACATAAAGCTGGTTGAAGGTGACTCCCCCGAAGATATGTCCCTGCTGGCCGGTGTCGTCGGCAAGCTCAAGGCCAGAGTGATCGAACAGAAATACTGACGGTTCATTGCTGCTTTTCCCGCAGCGCCTCCACAATCTCACGCCGTGCCTCGCCGATGGTCAGCGGCACCCTTCCGAACGGCAGACGGTCCTCGTGCTTGAGCCGGTAGATCAGCTCGGCAATATGCGGCAGCCTGAGCTTGACGTTCGCCATCTCCTCCGGCGCGGTGAAGACCTCCTCCGGCGCCCCGCCCCGCACGACCCTACCCTTGCTCAAGATATGGAGCCGATGGAGAAAGATCGGCACCAGGTCCACACTGTGGGTCGCCATGACGATGGTGACCCCGTTTTCCCGGTTGAGCCTGGTCAGGAGTTCCATCATCCGATATTCCCCCATGGGATCAAGACCGGCGGTCGGCTCGTCCAGGAGAAGTATCTCATGCCCCATGGCCAGGAGACCGGCGATACAGACCCGCTTCTTCTGCCCGTAGCTCATGGCATGGATATTCTTCCCCCCATACTCGGCCATCTCCACCCCCGCAAGGGCCTCCTCCACCCGCCGCTTCACCTCCGACTCTTCAAATCCCATGTTGCGCGGGCCGAAGGCCACATCCTCGAAAACGTTATGGGCGAAAAGCTGGTCGTCCGGGTTCTGGAACACCAACCCCACCTTGCGGTAGATGTCGCGGGGATGTAGGCGCCGCACGTCCTGGCCGTCCAGCAACACCTGGCCTGTGTAATCCTTGATCAACCCGTCCATGATCTTTAATAGTGTAGTCTTCCCCGAGCCGTTTGAGCCAAGAATGCCGGTGAATTCCCCCTTCTGCACATCGAGACGGATATCGGCAAGGGCAACGGTGCCGTCAGGATATTTGAATGCTTCTAAATTGACTGAAATCCTAATAGTATTCAAAACAAAACCTTTTATGGGACACAGATTTTCAAGATGAACGCAGATTTAAAGACTCAAGCCAAATCCTATGATTTCGCTTTAATCCGCGTCAATCTGCGTCCCGCCATGTTTTGATCATTAAATCGTCCGCCAAACGATACCCATACCAACAACAAACAACAAGGAAAGAATAATCTCTGCGGCTCTGAACGGCTTCTGCTTCAGCATCGGCATGGTGCCGTCATAACCACGTTGGACCATGGCGGTGGTGACGGTCTGGCTGTTGTCGAACGCCTTGATGACCAGCGTCCCCGCCAAGGTGCCGAAGGAACGCAGCCCCCGCCGGTAGCCGACATAGCCGAGCCGGTTCTTCTGGGCGCTGTAGACCACTTGGGCGTCATCGAAGAGGACGAACAGGTAGCGCCAGGCAAACAGGGCGATCTCGATGAACCCTCGCGGCACCCTTAGCCACGCCAGGGCTGCCATCAGGTCGGTAAAAGAAGTGGAAAAGCCCAACAGCGCCACCACAGAGACCGCGCCGGCGATCCTTGAGGCGATCCGGCACCCCTCCGCGAGGCCGTCCCGGTAGCCGATGATCTCGTATCCAAGGAGATCGACGGCGAAGAGCGGCGCCTTCCCGCTGAAGAAGGTCTTGAGGATCACCACCATCACCGCGATGAAGAGCGGCTCTGCAAAACGTACCGTCAAGAGCTTCAGCCGCACCCCCATCCCCAGGCAGAGCGCCACGCACATCCCCGCCACGAGGAGCGGGAAGGCGACCCCCTTGCAGCTCAACACCATTACCAGGAGCGCCAGGGCGCAAAGGAGCTTCACACGGGCGTCGAGGCGGGTGAGCGGATTGTCAGCGGCATGTGAGTGTCGAGTGAAATGGTGCATGATTCCCTTTGGAAGCACAGAGCTGCAGGGGCCGGAGCCCCTGCAGCACAACAAAATCAAGCGCTGCCCTTCTGTTTCTCGGGAGCTTTTTCAGCCACAAGCATCCGCCAGTAGTACCCGGCCGCGAATCCACCGACTGCGCCTGCAAGGAGAAACACGAACAGAAGGAGGTCCCCCTGGTCGGTGTTGATAAAAGGCTCCCGCGCCTCGCGACCGTGTTCCCTGGCCATCTTCTCGACGACCGACTCGTCCACGCCGGTCCACTTTTCAGCGCTGGAAGCGGAGGACGAAGGGGTGAAAGCGCAGGGCAACAGAAAGAAAATCAACGCAAGCATGTAGGAGCGGCACTCTCGCCATACTCCTGCCGATCCCCGAACCCTGATTCCTTTTTCCTGACTCATGCCGCCACCTCCTCTGCCTTCACTACTTTCATTTTTACCAGCAGATCCGGCCTCTTCCTGTACAAGAGCACCACCATCCCGCCGGTCATCGCCCCTTCCAGGATGCCCAAGGGCAATTGGGTCGGGATGAAGGCGAGGAGAATCTTCCAGAAGAGGGGAAGAAACGGCTCATCACCACGGATGCCGGAGGCAAGTTCCACAGAGGTGGTCAGGTAGGTGCCCCAGTCGGCTGCAATCCCACCGGCAAAGCCGGCCACCCCCAGACCAACCCTCATCCTGCGCATCCCCCGGAAGACGAGCCAGCCGGCGAAGGAACCGACCACCCCCATGGAGACGATGTCCGCCCCCCAGGTGGAAAGCCCCCCGTGGGCGAGGAAGAGGGCCTGGATGAGGAGCGCCACGGCGGTAATGAGGATACTCACAAGCGGGCCGACCAGGATTGCCGCGAGTCCTGTGCCGCAGGGATGGGAGCAGGTGCCGGCGGTGGGGACCGGGACCGGCATGCAGGAGATGATGAAAACCACCGCCGCCATCAGCCCCACGAGGGGCTTGAAGGAAAGGTCCTCCTGCGCCAGGGCGTTTAGCCGCCGGATACCCAGCGCCACGAACGGTACCGCCAGGGCGAACCAGAGAGCCGCCCAGTTGAAGGGGAGAATCCCCTCGGAGATGTGCATGGCACGGGCGGAGCTTGCGAACAATAGAGTTGCAGCAAGCGTTGTCAAACAGACAGAAGATATTTTATCTACATTCATTGTGTGCTCCTTTGAGGTTATTTCCGAACATCGCTTCCCTCGCATAAGGAAATATCCTCATAGTCGCAGCGGATACGCACTGCTTCCCATAAAACCCCCTTGTTCCCCTCGGTCGGAGTGGTTTTTTCACCTTCCAGCCAGGTCTCCTGGCTTGGGGATCATCCCGCCTGCCGCGCCTTCCCGTCATCAGACAGTGGCATCTCTGCGGCATCGGTCCCCCTTTACAGTTGCGGGGCAGCACCGGTCTTGCACCGGTTTCCCTTGACTGAAAGGTCGTTGTTTCAATTTTAAATTTCCGGTTTCCTCTGTGGAGCTCTGCCTCCTGATGAAAGAACCTTCTTAAACCTTGTCCCCGCGCAGATCCCCGGCAAACAGCTTCCCCGCGCCCCTTGAGGCGCAGAAATCGCCGCACATGGTGCAGGTGTCCTCGTCCTCGGGGGTGCGGCTGGCGCGGACCGATCGTGCATCTTCCGGGTAGAGTGCCAGTTCGAACTGCTTTTCCCAGTTGAGATCCCGGCGCGCCTTGGACATCTCCTTGTCCCGGCTACGCCCCTTCTCCGGATACTTGTTCATGTCGCCGATGTAGGCGGCTATTTTCGCCGTCTTCACCCCCTGGCGCACATCCTCCTCGTTGGGAAGCGCCAGGTGCTCGGCCGGGGTGATGTAGCAGATCAGGTCGGCGCCGAAACGGGACGACTGGGCGGCACCGATGGCCGCGGTGATATGGTCGAAGCCGGGGGCCACGTCGGTGGCAATGGGGCCGAGCATGTAATAGGGGGCGCCGCCGCTCATCCGCTTCTGCAGCTGGATGTTCCCCTCGATCTCGTCCAGGGGCACGTGTCCCGGCCCTTCGACCAGCATCTGGCACCCCATGTCACGGCCGATCTCGGCCAGTTCGCAGTTGATGAGAAGCTCCTGGATCTGGGCCCGGTCGGAGGAGTCGTGGATCGCCCCGGCCCGCAGGCCGTTCCCCAGGGAGAGGACCGTGTCGTACTTCTTGAGAATGCCGACCACCCGGTCGAATCGCTCGTAGAGGGGGTTTTCACGTTTATTGGCGAGCATCCAGGCGACCATGCTCACCCCACCCTTGGAGACCAGTCCGCCGTAGCGGTAGCCCTGTTTCCGCAGCCGTTCGATGGTATAGAGGTTGATGCCGCAATGGACCGCCATGAAAGCCATGCCGTCCTCGCATTGCTTTTCGATCAGGTCGAAGAGCAGCTCCTCGTCCAGCTTGTTCGGATCGCCGTACTTGCGCGCCGCCTCGCAGAAGGCCTGGTAGAGGGGAACGTTCCCCACGGGGAGGTCGACGGCCGTAATCACCTCGCGCCTTACCCGGTCCAGGTCGCCGCCGACGGATAGCTCCATCAGGGTGTCGGCCCCGGATTCCTGGGCGGCCCGCGCTTTGCGCACCTCCGCCGCATAGTCGACGATGTCCGAAGATGTGCCGATGGAAGCGTTGACCTTGGTGGAGAGCCCCTTGCCGATGCCGACCGCCCGCGGCTGGCGGTTATGGTTCCAGGGGATGACAATCTTCCCCTCCGCCACCATCTGGCGTACGTATTCCGGGGTAACCCCTTCTCCATTGGCAACGGTTGTCATCTGGGGGGTGAGGACCCCCTGGCGGGCGAGTTCGATCTGGGTTTTCATAGACACTCCTTTTATTTTTGCCGCAGAGGCGCAAGTTCCGGGGAAAATCAATGATACGTTTTTTGTTTTCTCCATGTCTCCGTGGCAGATTAGTTCTTGTATTTTTTGCAGTTCTCGACAAAGGTCCGGGCAAGGTCGGGGCAGCTGCCGAAGTGGAGGTGGATATAGGAGGCGAGGCAATTCTTAAAGCGAAACCCTTCCAGCCCCAGGTCGTTGCCCCCTTTGCGGACCTGGTAGCCTCGTTCCACGTGTGCCGGCATCCCCTCCATCTCCGAGTAGTGGAATTCGTGACCCCTGGCCACGGTCCCCCGCGGGCCAATGATGGAATCGGCAACGGTTTCGATCTCCCGGTAACCGAGGGCCTTGCGCCGCGGCAGCATACGGGTGGTGACCGGAAAGATACCGACCAGTTCATGCAGGGAAGCGGCTTCGCATTTTGCATCGACTACGCCCCGGGTAAGATAGATAAAGCCGCCGCATTCTGCGTATGCCGGCATCCCGGCTTCAATGGCAGCACGGACCGCATCCCTCATGGCCCCATTGGCGGCCAGGGTGTCGGCAAAAACCTCCGGATAGCCGCCGGGAAGATAGATACCGCACACATCGTCAGGCAGGTGCTCGTCCAAAAGCGGCGAAAATTCCACGATCTCCGCCCCAGCCTCGCGCAAGAGCCGCAGGTTGTCCTCGTAGACAAAGCTGAAAGCGGCATCACGGGCCAGGGCAATCCGGACAACTTCCGGCTGTCCGGGTCCCTTTCTGTTGCCGTTTGCGGCTTCCAGCGACCAGCGCTGGGTGGCTACGGACCAAAGCATTCCCATATCCACCGAGGTGCGAATGGTCTCCACAAGGAGGTCAAGAAACTCCGGCGCCAAAGAATTTTCGTCTGCCGTCAGAAGACCCAGATGGCGGGAAGGTATATGCAACATCTCATCCCGTGGAATGCAGCCAAGGACCTTCACCGCCGGCAGAGAGCCCTCAACCGCCTCCCGCAGAATGCGGCCGTGGTTGTCGCTCGCCACATTGTTGAATATCACCCCGGCAAGGTTCAGCTCGGGATCGAACTCGGCAAAACCCTTTACCATCGCCGCAGCACTCCTGGCCATGCTCTTCGCATCGACGACGAGTATGACCGGTGAGCCGGTAAGCCTGGCGATCTGCGCGGTGCTCCCCTCGTCCCCGGCTCCGCTGATCCCATCGTAGAGACCCATAACCCCCTCGATAACGGCAATATCGGCGTCCTGAACATGACGGGCAAACGTTTCGCGCACGAACCCCGCCCCGCACATCCAGCCGTCCAGGTTGATCGATGGACGACCGGCCACCAGCCGGTGGTAGCCGGGATCGATAAAATCCGGACCGACCTTGAAGGGAGCGACCTTGAGCCCGCGCCTCCGCAAGCACTCCATGATGCCGAGAGTGACGGTGGTTTTTCCCGAGCCGCTGTACGGCGCTGCGATGATGATGGATTTCATAATAAAACCTGTGAATGAGAATATGAGGAAATGGGGGATGTTCCACATTCTCTCATCCGCCCATCTCCCCATATGCGCATTAGCCGTTGAGTAGCTTCACGACTGCCTTGCCGTCCTCGTAGTAGTCGATGACGTTGAAACCGCAGTAGCTCTGCTCGACATTGAACAGGGCCGACAGCGGCGCGCCGATGGCGTTGAGGAGAATGAGCCGGTTGACCCCGCCGTGGGCCACAATGAGCACATTTTCTCCCCGGTGGCGGGCGACGATATCGCTGACGACCGGCATCACCCGGTTGTTCACGTCAAGCAGGTTCTCACCTTCGGGAACCCGGTAGTTCACGATGTCGTTCAGCCGCGCCTGCCACTCTGTCGGGTATTTCTCCATCAGTTCGTTCCAGGTCTTCCCCTCCCAGATGCCGACGTTCAGTTCGCGCAGCTCTCTATGTTTTACCGGTTTCACGCCAAGGTGGCTGCCGAGCAGCTCCGCCCCCATGACGCAGCGTGTCAGATCGCTCGTGTAGCAGGCGCTGATTTCAATCCCGGCAAAGCGCTCTTTGAGCATTTCATACTGGGCCATTCCATGGGGAGTCAGCGCCACATCGGCATGGCCGTTATAGCGGCGTGTGCCGGCCCCCACCACCTCGCCGTGGCGGATCAAGTAAATGCGTGTTTTTGCAGTCATAATTTTCCTCCAGCCAACGCCAGCAGGGCCAGCAGGCATAAAATCTCGTTCAATTCGTTCACACAACCGATGACATCACCGGTAATTCCCCCCAGCCGCTTATGAAACCAGGACTTCGAAATCCAGGTGGCGAGGCAGACAGCCACGGTGCAGTATGCCCCCCATATCCCCAGCAGCAGATAGCCGGCAACAAGGCTCACTACAAAGGCGATGGCGAACTGGGGAAGGCCGGCGCCGCCGATAAAGGCGGAACCGAGACCGTCCTGTCGTGCCTTTTTCGCCCCCACCGTCAGCTGAACCTGGCTGAAACGGGCGATCAGGGGAAAAAACAGAAGCGCCTCGCGCTTATATTCCAGCGGGATGTTCAGCAGGGCCTGGTATTTGAGCAGGATGCCCAGCACCAGCCCGACAACCCCCACAGCGCCGGTACGGGAGTCCTTCATCACCGAGAGAAAGCGTTCCCGCCCCCCCCGCGCGGCCAAACCGTCACAGACGTCGGCCAACCCGTCCAGGTGTAGCGCTCCGGTCACCACCGCCAGCACCGTCACCAGGAGGAGATCGGTCACCGATCGCGGCAGGGCAAGACCGAGCACGTAGTCGATACCGGCCAGGAAAAGTCCGATGGTAAGCCCCACCAGCGGAAACAGGGCCATGGAACGGCCCAGGTCCTCCTCCTCGCAGCGGACGGAAAAAGGGAGCGGAATTATGGTCAGAAATTGCAGGGCGATAAGATATAGTCTCATAATCGGGATCCGGGATCTGGGACCGGGAATCTGGAAGAGCCTTTACTGATCCCGGATCCCTGTTCCCCGATTCCTGCCTTTCAGTACTCCCCTTCGGCTACCCCGGCTTCTTCAAAGGTGGCCATCTCCTTCAGAATCTTGACTCCAGCCTCGATGAGTCCCATGGCCAGGGCTGCGCCGGTCCCTTCACCCAGGCGAAGCTTGAGGTCCAGGATCGGTTCCGCTCCGATACGGTCCAGCATGAAACGATGTCCGATCTCCACCGACTCGTGGGCGGCAAAGATATACTCCTTCACGTGCGGGTTCAGCTCGGAGGCGATGAGTGCACCGGCAGTGGAAATGAAACCGTCAATCACCACCGGCTGCCGGTTGGCTGCGGCCCCGAGCACGAGCCCGGCTATGGCGGCAATCTCCAGCCCCCCTACCTTGGCCAGCACGTCGAGCGGGTCGCGTGGATCCGGCTTGTTCACCGCCAGCCCCTGTTCGATGACCCGGATTTTATGGGACAACGCCGCATCGTTGATGCCGGTGCCGCGGTGGGTGACCTCCTTGACCGTTTTACCGGAAATGGCGGCAATAATGGCGGACGACGGGGTGGTGTTGCCGATCCCCATCTCACCGGTGCCGAGCATGGCCACCCCTTCGGCCTTTGCCCGGTTGGCCAGCCCGATTCCCACTTCTATCGCGGCAATCGCCTCTTCGCGGCTCATGGCCGGCCCCTTGGCAAAGTTGCGCGTCCCCTTCGCCACTTTATCGATGATCAGCCCCGGTGTCGGTTCGAAGTCGAAATCGACCCCCACATCCACAACCCGCACCTCGGCTCCCGTATGTCGAGCCAGGACGTTCACCCCTGCTCCGCCGCGGAGAAAATTGAAGACCATCTGCGGGGTCACCTCCTTGGGGAAGGCCGACACCCCCTCCTCGACCACGCCGTGATCACCGGCAAAGGTGAAGACAATCTTCTTGGCGGTATCCGGCTGCAGATCGCCGGTGATGGCGACAAAGCGGCGGGCGAACTCTTCCAGTCGGCCGAGCGAGCCGAGCGGCTTGGTCTTTTTGTCCAGTTTCGCCTGGGCCTTTGCCAGCATGACGGCATCGACCGGCTGAATTTTTGCGAGTGCTTCCTGGAGCAGATTCATCATTTCCTCCCGGCATAATTTTTAATTGAAAGCAGCCACCAACCGCATGAATACGGATAAGGATTTACAGAACATTCGTGCTATGCGTGGCGATAAAACGCCTTTCACCCTTTCAGTTTCAACGGCAGCCCGGAAATGGTCACATACACCTCGTCCGCCGTCGCCGCCAGCAGTTCGTTGGCCTCGCCCGCCAGGTCCCGGAAGGTTCTGGCCAGGCGATTTTCCGGGACGATACCCATCCCCACCTCGTTGGATACGAAAATAAGGGGGGTCGTCAAGTGAGGAAACATGCCGGTCAATTCCTTGACATGCGCCAGGGCGCGGGGTGCATCGTCGTACGCCAGGAGCAGGTTGGTGAGCCAGAGGGTGACGCAATCCACGAGCATTGCCTGAAAATAGCCGTCATGGCCGCGGACGACCTCCGCCAGCTGCAGCGGCTCTTCAAGGGTCTGCCAGTCCGGGCCGCGCCGCGACCGGTGGCGGGCAATCCGCTCCTCCATCTCCCCGTCACCGGACTGCCCCGTGGCAATGTAGCCGAGCGGCGCGCCGTGCTTCAGGGCAATCTCTTCGGCCAGGCGGCTCTTGCCGCTCCGGGCGCCGCCGGTAATGAAAATTATTTTTGACATGAAAAAACCCCGTCTCCTGGAAGAGGCGGGGTCGAAAACCGGCAATAGATACTATACGGGCCTCGGCGCCTCTCCTGCGGAGGTTCCATTGAGCAATCAGCCTGGCAGGTTTCCTGACTTACGGGTCACTTTACTTGCCGCGCCTTCCCGATTATATTCAGTGGCACATCAGCGGCTTTCATCACCGTTCACAGTTGCGGGACAGTGGAGGAATTACACCTCCTTCCCTTTTAACGCTCTTGTTAGTGAGCGCACCAGATCGAATAACTATTTAATTGTAGGGACGATTTTTATCAGAGAGCTGCTGGAAAGTCAAACACTATCTGGCCGTTCAACTTTCAGCGCCCACGGCTTCCGTTTCGGCGCCGTAGAGCACCCCTTCGATCCGCTGCCAGATCTGATCCTTCCCTTCTTTCGAGAGTGCTGAAAAAAAATTAAGTTCAGCCATCTGGATGCCGATGGTCTGTGCAATTACCGCCGCCTGCTTTGCCCGTTCGTTTTTGGAAACCTTGTCGCACTTGGTGACGACGATTATCGGTTTGACGGAATAGGCACGCAGCCAATGGAGCATCTGCACATCCTCGGCCACGGGTGTTCTGCGGATATCCAGAATAAGTATGACCCCCCGCAGATTTGACCTTTTGGAGAGGTAGGTTTCCATCATCGGCCCCCACTCTTTCTTCACCGCCAGCGGCACCCTGGCGAAACCGTAGCCGGGCAGATCCACCAGGGTAAACTCGCCATTGACATCGAAGAAGTTGATGAGCTGGGTGCGTCCAGGGGTGGAGCTGGTGCGGACCAGGCTTTTTCTGTTAACAAGGACATTGATCAGGGAAGATTTGCCTACGTTGGAGCGGCCGGCAAAGGCTATTTCAGGGAAATCCCCCGCCGGATAATGGGCGGGTCTTGTCGCACTTTTAATAAATTCTACGTTTTTGATGACCAAGGAATTTCACCGGCCCTTTCATTGCTTTGAAAGGCATTATAGACAGCCTCCTTTCCGCTTTCAATCTCTAAATCGACTTTTGAAATCCAGGCGTGGATTTTGCGTATGGACGATAACAGGCTATAGAGCCGCCCATGGCTACGGGAGAGCTCAGCCGATCTTCCGGCAAAACAAAATCATCTGGATGATTAAATATTTGTAGGGGAAGTGCCGAAAAGGAATAATACATAGTGGAACAGGATGTATCTCTACCCGGACCATCGCACGTCACGCAACAAGATAATTGGAGCAAGCCATGAATAAAGAACTCGAAACAGCCATCATGACCGCCGGAGACCTCCCGACCATCCCCATCGTGGCCACAAAGGTAATGCAGCTCATCGAAAGCGAAACCGCCACAGCAGAAGAGCTGGCGCGGATAGTTGCTTCCGATCCCGCCGTAGCAGCCAGGGTCATTAAAATTTCCAACTCATCCTTTTACGGCTGCCAGAGACAGATTCAAACCTTATCAAGCGCCATCGTCATACTTGGCTTCAATACGCTCAAGAGCCTTGTGGTGGCGGCATCGGTAAAGCAGGTCTACAAGCCGTTCGGCCTTACCGAAAAAATGCTTTGGGAACATTCCTTCGCCGCCGGCCTGGCGGCACGCATCATTGCCGGCAACACGAGGGCCGCCAACGAGGAGGAGTCCTTCCTCGCAGGATTGTTCCACGATATCGGCAAGATCATCATGAACTCCCTGGATAAGGATAAGTTTCAGGCGGTCATGCAGCGCTGCTACAATGAAAGGATATCATTCGAAGACGCAGAAACGAGTATCTACCCATTCAGTCATGACGAAGTAGGGGCTTACGTCATAAAAAAATGGAATTTCCCCGACGCGCTGACCAACGCCATCTTACAGCACCATAAGTTTAAATTCAGCAATCACGAGGACATCTACCAGGTCAACCTGACGGCGGTCGTGGGCCTTGCCGACATGTTCTGCCTGAAACTGGGGATAGGAGAGCGCCAGCCTGACGAAACGCTCGATTTAGACTCTTCCGTCTTCGCACAACAGCTCAAACTCGATGGGAACCGCATCAACATGCTTCTGGAACTGTTCAAAGAAGCCTTCGATCGGGACAAAACTTATTTTGTCACCTCGTAATTTCGATTAAATGCCGGCCACAGGGCAATATTTCTACAGAAAACACCACGCGGGACACATTCATGGAATAGAGTTTCCGCTCCTGACTATTCAAGCAAATCATATTCGGCCGCAATCGGCTGCTCAGCCGCTGTCGACGCACTGCGCCGCCGGGCTTCATCAGAGATGGTAATACTGTCATGCTCCTCAGCCCGGCGCACCAGTCGTCCCTTCTTCTGTTCCCGGTCGGAACCACGTTTATCCGGGTCGATACTCAATGTCCCCGGTATTTTATTCACACTGTAGTCCATAGCCATGTCCGTTCGTCATTAATAATTTAGTGCCTGCACTTTTGTATATCGGCAAAAAGTCAAATATCTTCAGATTATTTTAAAAACCCAAACCTTGACATCTGAATCAAAAGGCCCTGCCTCCGGTCGCCGGGACATACTCCTTGTCTACCAGGGTACCCTGATGTATAATCACTTCTGTTTACGCATAATTACGAAAAAAGGTCGTTGATCCATGAAACTCAATACAAAGCTGGTGATGATGATGCTTTCCCTGCTGATCATCGCCACGTTGATTCTTTTCCTCATGAACCAGTACAGCCAGAACGACCTGGTTCAGGAGATGCAGGAAAGCTCCACCGAGGTTTCCAAGGCTATCCAGTTGAGCGTTGAAGATCTGACATCCGAAACCGATGTGGAATCCTTGCGCCTGAAGGATTATCTGCAGCAGGCCAGAAACAAGGGTATCAATGAGGTAAACATCATCAACAACGAAGGGGAGATCATCAACTCGTCGGACCCTGACAAGGTCGGGAAAATGCGTGAGATCAAAAAACTGGAAAAAGGCCTCAAGGCCTCGCGCAAGGGCAAAGGTGCCACAGGCTCACATTCCCTTCGCCCTTACGACCTGGTCGTCCCGGTTATCGTCGGCGACGAGCAGCTCGGCTACGTGCAGATCAACCTTCTGCTGGACAACATACGGGATATCCAGCACGCCAATTTTCTCCGCAGACTGGTTGCCACCTGCATGATTTTCATGTTCGGCATTTTTCTCACCATCTTCCTCGCCAGAAGGTATACCGACCCCATCCACAGGCTGGCGGCGGGGGTAAAAAAAGTCTCGGCCGGCGACCTGTCGGTCACATTCCCGCTGGACAGCAAGGACGAAATCGGCGAACTGGCTGAAAATTTCAATGAACTGGTGGAGAAGCTTCGGGAAAAGGAGCATCTGGAAAAGCGCCTCTATGAGGCGGAGCACCTTTCCAAGGTGGGACAGCTGGCATCGGGAATCGCCCATGAAATCAGGAACCCCCTCAATTATATCAGCCTGGCCATAGATCACCTGAAAAGCGAACTGCTCCCCTCCTGTCCTGAGCGCGGCAAAGAATTGGAATCCATAGCCGACAACATCAAGGAAGAGGTGCGCAAGGCCAATTACATGGTCCTCAACTTCATGAACTACGGCCGGCCGCTCAAGCTGCGTCTCCATGAAGTGCGCTACCCGGAGCTGATCTCCAAGGCCATGCCGCTTTTACAGGACAAGCTGAACGAACAGCACATCGAGGTGGTAGAGGATATCCCCGCCGACCTGCCGCCGATGCAGGTCGATCCCGAACTGATGCGCAACTGCCTGTTCAATTTCATAACCAACGCCGCTCAGGCCATGCCCGACGGGGGAAAGATAACCCTCGGGGCGGCCTTCGTCGCCGGGGACAACCTGTTCCGCCTCACCTTTGCCGATCAGGGGTCGGGAATAGCGCCCAATGACATCGACAAGATCTTCCAGCCCTATTTCACCACGAAAGAGGCCGGCATCGGCCTCGGGCTGGCCATAACCGAACGCATCATCAAGGAGCACGGCGGCGAGATGGTGGTTGAAAGCCAACTCGGCAACGGAACGACATTTACCATCATCCTGCCGATGAAAAAGCAGGGTGAGGTTTAATTTCAGGAGAATTTGTATGCCCGGCAGTATTTTGATAGTAGACGATGAAAAGGGACAGCGGGAGATTCTCAGCGCCATCCTCCAGAAACAGGGATACCGTATCGTCACCGTACCGGGAGGCAGGGAGGCGCTCAAGGAACTCGAAAGCGCCGAATTCGACCTGATCCTCACCGACCTGAAGATGCAGGGGATGTCCGGCATGGAACTCATGGAGAAGATCCTTGGCGAAAACAACCGGCAGTGCGTCGTGATGATGACTGCTCACGGTACCGTCGACTCCGCGGTTGAGGCAATGAAAATGGGGGCCTTCGATTATCTGGAAAAGCCCCTGGAGCGGGAGGATCTCCTGTTGACCGTGCAGCGCGCCTTCGAGCACATCAATCTTCTCCACGAGAACACGCTGCTCCATAAAAAGCTTAAAGAAACCATGGCCCTCCCCAACATGATCGGCGAGCATCCGAAGATGAAAGAGGTCGCCCGGATCATCAGCAAGATTGCGCCGACCAGTTCCACCGTACTCATCTACGGCGAATCGGGAACCGGCAAGGAGCTGATTGCCAAGGCGGTCCACGACGGGAGCCCCCGGAAAGGCAAACCCTTCTTTGCCATTAACTGCGCTGCCATCCCCGACACCCTCATTGAAAGCGAACTGTTCGGCCATGAAAAAGGGTCCTTTACCGGCGCCGCAAGCCGTGAGATCGGCCTGTTTGAGGCTGCCGAAGGTGGTACGGTATTTCTCGACGAGATTGGCGAGATGAATGTGGCCATGCAAGCCAAGCTTTTGCGCGCCATCCAGGAAAAGGAGATCCGCAGGGTCGGCGGCAAGGTCAATGTCCCGATAGACGTGCGCATCATCTCCGCCACCAATCGGGACCTGGAAGCAGAGATAAAAAAGGGGAACTTCCGCGAGGACCTCTTTTACCGGCTCAATGTGATACGGGTTACCCTGCCGCCCCTAAGGGAACGTGGGAACGACATCGCCGCCCTGGCCGATTTTTTCGTGAAAAAATACAGCGCGGCATCAGGCATCTCGTTGAAGGGGATTGCCAAACCCGCCCTCAAGATCCTCATGAACTACAGCTGGCCCGGCAATGTACGACAACTGGAATCGGTTATCGAACGCGGGGTTCTCATGGCGGAGAGCGATTATATCCAGCCGGAAGACCTGCCGGCCGAAGTGCACGAAGAGATGACGCACCTCGGCAAACTGCCCTTTGAATTCCCGCCGCAGGGCATTTCCATCGAAGAGCTGGAGCGGGATCTCATCCTGAAGGCCATGGAAAGGGCCGACTGGATCATCAGCAAGGCCGCCCCCCTGTTGGGGATGAGTTACAAGACGCTGCAATACCGTCTGGAGAAGTTCGGAATCGAAAAACCGTAACGTTGTTGTGATGTTGGACCCGGCATTCAACACCTGGAGGCTTTCATGAATTTCAGCAAGATTCTCCACAGGTTTACTGTTACCCCTTCCCTGCCAAGGGAATTGGCGGGGCTGCAACGCATTGCCTATAACCTCTGGTGGAGCTGGGAACCGGACGCCATCGAGCTTTTCACGAGGCTCGACCCCGAGTTGTGGCGGGAAACCCGCCATAATCCCGTGGAGATGCTCGGCATCCTTCAGCAGACCACCCTTGAAGGGTTGAAGTCCGATGAAGGTTTCATCTCCCACCTGGCCATGGTTGACGACAAGCTCACGGAATATCTCACGGCCAAGACCTGGTTCGATAAGCTGCACAAGGGGGAAAAAAATCTCAAGGTTGCCTATTTCTCCATGGAATTCGGCCTCCACGAGTCGCTCCCCATCTATTCCGGGGGGCTCGGCATCCTCGCCGGCGACCATCTCAAATCGGCCAGCGACCTGGGACTGCCGCTGGTCGGCGTCGGACTCTTGTACCGCCAGGGATATTTTCGTCAATACCTGAACATCGAAGGATGGCAGCAGGAATTCTACCCGGAAAACGACTTCTACAACCTGCCGCTGCATCTGGAACGCAGTGCCGACGGCGCCCCCCTTTCCTTTGAACTGGACCTGGCCGGGAACAGGGTGAAGGCACATATCTGGAGGGCGCAGGTGGGTCGCATCCCCCTCTTCCTCCTGGACACGAACCTGGAAGAGAACTCCCCCGAAGACCGGAACATAACGACCCGCCTCTACGGCGGAGATCAGGACATGCGCATCAGGCAGGAGATACTCCTCGCCATCGGCGGCGTCAGGGCTCTTCACCTCATGGGGATCGATCCAAATGTCTGCCACATGAACGAAGGTCACGCCGCTTTTCTCGCCCTGGAGAGGACCAGTATCCTCATGGAAGATCGTAAGCTGAAATTCAGCGAAGCGCGCGAGGCGGTAAAGGCGGGGACGGTCTTTACCACCCACACCCCGGTCGAAGCCGGCATCGACCATTTCCCGTCCGACCTGATCGAGAAGTACATGGGGCGCTACTACCGCAGCCTGGGGCTTTCCCGCGAAGAATTCCTCGGCCTTGGGCGTCAGAACCCGAAAAACCCCCACGAAACCTTCTGCATGGCGGTCCTCGCCCTGAAGCTCACAGGGCATGCCAACGGCGTCAGCCAGCTCCACGGCGAGGTTTCACGGAAAATGTGGAAAAACATCTGGCCCGATCTCCCCGAGGAACACCTGCCGCTCACCTCCATCACCAACGGCGTCCACAACAAGTCCTGGCTTTCCCGTGAGATGGCAAGGCTCCTCATCCGTTACCTGGGGACCCGCTGGCTGGAAGACCCGACCGATGCCGGTGTCTGGCGGAGGGTTTCGCGGATTCCCGACGGAGAGCTGTGGCGCACCCATAAACACGGCAGGGAGCACCTCGTGGATTACGCGCGGAAGAGGCTCAAGGAGCAGCTCTGCCAGGTAGGAGCCACGGCCAAGGAGATTGCGGTGGCAGACGAAGTCCTCGACCCCGACATCCTGACCATCGGTTTTGCCCGCCGCTTTGCCACATACAAGCGGGGCACCCTGCTATTGCATGACACGGAGCGGCTTGCCCGGATCGTTAATGATTCGCTCAGGCCCGTGCAGATCGTTTTTGCCGGCAAGGCCCACCCTGCCGACCACCAGGGGAAGGAGCTGATCAGGCAGATTGTCCGACTCTCCCATCAGGAACGGTTCCGCCACCGCATCGTTTTCCTGGAAGACTACGACATGTCGGTTGCCCGACACCTGGTGCAGGGAGTCGACGTCTGGCTCAACACCCCCCTGCGCCCCCTGGAAGCCAGCGGGACCAGCGGCATGAAGGTGGCCTTCAACGGCGGCCTCAACATGAGCGTGCTCGACGGCTGGTGGTGTGAAGGATACCGGGGGAACAACGGCTGGGCCATCGGCAGGGGGGAGGTCTATGACGACCTGGACTACCAGAACGAGGTGGAAAGCAGGGCCATCTACGATCTGCTGGAAAAAGAGATCGTGCCGCTTTTTTACGACCGCGGCAGTGACGGAATACCGCGCGGATGGGTCACCTGCGTGAAGGCGTCGCTGCAATCGCTCTGTCCGACATTCAGTACCGACAGAATGGTGCAGCAATACGCGGAGAACTTCTATCTCCCCGCTTATGAACAGTGGCAGAAGCTCAACCGTAAAGAATCGCTGCTGGCAAGGGACCTGGCGCAATGGAAGGAAAAAATCCAGCGGCTCTGGCACCAGGTAAGGATTGACGAGGTGGAGGCAGAACTGACCCAGGAAATAATGGCCGGAACGAAGATCCCCGTCACGGCCAGAATCTTTCTGGGCGAAATCCCGCTGCAGGAAATTGCCGCAGATGTCTATTTCGGGGTGCTCGATTCCCGCGGCGCCATTGTCGGCGGCGAGATCGTCCCCCTCGAACCTGTTTCCGAGATTGACGACGGAAGCCATTCCTTCAGAGGCGAGCTGGATTGCAGGTTTTGCGGCAGGCACGGCTTCATGCTGCGGGTCATGCCCAGGCACCATGAGCTTGGCACCGTTTATGAGCCGAAGCTCGTTCTCTGGGGTTAGGATAGGGACGAAACAGGTAACTTGTTGACGTTCTTCGATCAGACCATGATGGTCAACAAGTCACCAGCATCCTATCAGCCTCGCTAGGGAATCCCCCTGAATACCGTTCATGCCAGATGCCATATCCCCGTGGTTTTGATAGCGTCATACATGGCATCGGGGGCAAGATCAATCTCACCCGGCCACGTCACGGCGCCATATTCCACAAAAACCCTATCAAATACATTGGGATCAGCCAGCGCTGAAAACACGCCAGCGCTTTGGCTATGGATGAGTTCGTTCATCTCTACCCATCCTTGTAGCCCATCCAAAAAGCGGACTTTCAACCGAAATCCCGGGTAAGCGGTAACCTCGGCCACACGCCAGGGAGAGCGGGGATTAACAGGTGGAATCATGCCAAGGGTTGAATCTTTTTGGGGGTCTGATTCTGTTCGCATAGTTGCCAATCCTCCATTAACTCGGCGCGGTGCTCCTGCGCCCATTCCAACACCAATACCAAGGCTCTTTTGGGAATGTTTCCGGAAAATATCTCCAGGGTACGAATATCAATCAAGATTTCGTATTCTCCATACAAAGCGTGAAAATGCGGAGGAGCGTGTTCACGCCAGTGCATTTGAATTAAAATTCCATAAAACATGGAAATAGTCGGCATGGTTATTTCCCTCCAAAAAACAGTTTGTTCAGCGCCTTATCTTCATACGACACGGACGAAAAACAACGATTCCAACTTCTTAATTTTATCCCTACTTTTGTATTTGTTTTTGAGGATAATACGGTTTTTATGAAGTGATTTCAATGGCGAAGTGGGTGGATTCACTTTTCCTGCACCTGGGAGGTAATCATAGTCATCCTGGGTTGTCAATCTTCTATATCTTCCCTTTCAGGCTGTACACATATGCCAGTATCTCAGCCACCGCTGCATAGAGGGCTTCCGGAATCTCCTCACCTTCCTTGACCTGGGCATAGAGCTCGCGGGCGAGAAAGCGGTTTTCCACCAGGGTTATGTTGCTCTCTCTGGCTATCTCCTTGATCCGCTGGGCAAGGAAGTCCGCCCCCTTGGCCAGCACCACCGGTGCGGCCATTTTCTGTCTGTCATACTTAAGCGCCACGGCAAAGTGGGTCGGGTTGGTTACAACCACATCGGCAGTGGGAATAATGAGTCTCATCCTTCGACGGGCCTGCTCAAACTGCTTCTGCTTGATTTTCCCCTTTATATGAGGGTCACCCTCGGAATCCTTGTTTTCATCCTTCACCTCCTGTTTGGTCATCTTCAGGTTTTCAATGAAGCGCCACTTGACAAAAATAAGATCGAGCACGGACAGGATGAACAAGGCGCCACAGGTATGAAGGACGATCTTGAACGAAATATGGCCGATGAACTCGGTTATCCCGCCGATATCCATATCCACCAGATAAATCAGATTATTTACCTCGTCCCGCATGACCCGGTAAGCCATGTAACCGACAATCACTATTTTCAGGAACGACTTGAGCACCTGCACTGCCGCATCCTTGTTGAAAAGCCGCTTGACGCCCTGAACCGGGTTTAACTTTTCAAAATCAAAACCGATCTTCTCGAATGATGTTGAAATCCCTCCCTGGCTGATTTCGGCGACGAGCCCGGCGACGACAACCACCAGGAGAAACGGCGCAAGCACCAGTGTCGTGGTGAAAAGGAGCTTCAGCATGAGGGTATAGACCCCAGCCTGGGTCATGTCCTGGGTAGCGATACCGGCCAACAGCTCCTTAGCGCTGCCTTTCAGGGTTGAAAACATGAAGCCGCCGGTAACATAGAGGGCAATGATACCGGCCATCAAGGTAACCGTCGATGTAAGGTCGCGGCTTCGGGGGATGTTCCCCTTCTCCTTGGCATCGGAGATCCGCTTCCCCGTCGGTTGTTCTGTTTTTGAATGTTTGTCCTGTTCAGACATGGGGTAGGCCTAGGAGAGGAGCTTGAAGAGTGTCTTTATCTGCCCGTCTATGCCGCCGAACGCGTTCTCCAAGGTACGGAGGAAAGTCAAGAGCGACAGTCCGAGGGCCAGAAAACCGATACCGATGTTGAGCGGCATGCTTACCATAAAAATGTTCATCTGCGGGAATGAGCGGGCCATTATGCCGAGGGCTACACTGGTGGCCAGCAACGCCACCATTATCGGCGCTGATAGTTTTATGGCCAGGATAAAGATCGCCCCGGTAGTAGTAATGATGAATTGCATGAGACCGCCGCTCATATGCCAAGCCCCCACGGGAATAACGCGGTAACTCTCCACGATGGCACGGATGAAAATATGGTGAACCCCCAGGGAGAGGAAAAGAAGCATTGCCAGTATACCTTGCAGCAGGGCCACGGTCGGGACATTTGCCTGGGTGTTCGGGTCGAACAAAGAGGCCATGGATATGCCCATCTGCATGCCGACGATCTGACCGCAGAATTCGACGGCGGCGAATATGGCCTGGGATATGATGCCGATGGTGAGGCCGATCAAGGTTTCGCGGACGACAAGGAGACTCAGCGAGATGGAATCCGAAGGGAGGGGGGGTATCTGCGTCCTGATCACCGGATAGAGAAGGAGGGCCATCACCATGATGACAGCGGCCTTGACCCGTACCGGCACGGATTTGGAGCCGAACAGGGGAATTGCTGCGAATAGCCCGGCCATCCGCCCCACGACAAGACTGAATAGCGTAAGATCATTGATAGTGGATAAAGGGATGGCGGGGAACACGGTCAGTGCCTCATATTTGCTATCATGCCGTAAATCTCGCGGGTAAAGTCACCCATGTAGCTCATCATCCATGGGAAGAAGATGACCAGGGCCACCATGACCGCCGCTATCTTGGGGGCAAAGGCGAGGGTCGCCTCATTGATCGAGGTAACCGCCTGGAAGATGCTGATCAGCAACCCGACGACCAGGCTGAAGATCAGGAGTGGAGCAGACAAAAGGAGCGTCGCCTCAAAACTGCGACGTGCCAGCTGGACAACCAGTTCGGGTGTCATAAAAAACCTCCGGAAATCAGGTTCGAGGAACGAGGAACGAGGAACGAGGAACGAGGAACGAGGAACGAGGAACGAGGAACGAGGAACGAGGAACGAGGAACGAGGAACGAGGAACGAGGAACGAGGAACGAGGTTCGAGGTTCGAGGTTATTTTGTCCTTTATCCTCGTTCCTTTATCCTCGTTCCTTTGTTCTCTATCCTCATTCCTTTTTTATCCAAAACTCTTGACCAGTGAGCCGATGACGAGTCCCCAGCCATCCACCAGGACAAACAGGAGAATCTTAAAGGGGAGTGATATCATGACCGGCGGCAGCATCATCATCCCCATGGACATGAGGACCGATGCCACAACCATGTCCAGCACCAGAAAGGGGATGAAAACCAGGAAACCGATCTGGAAGGCGGTCTTCAGCTCACTGACCATGTATGCCGGAATGAGGGTCAGGGTAGGAATGTCATCGGCGTTTTTCGGACGGGGGAGTTTCGAAAGGCTTAAGAACAGGGCAAGGTCTTTTTCCCTTACCTGCGAAAGCATGAATTTCCTGACCGGCGCAACAGCTCTTTTGAAAGCTTCTTCCTGGCTGATGGTCTGCGCCTTATAGGGCTGTAGAGCCTGGGTGTTGATCTGTTGCCATACGGGAGCCATGATGAAAAAGGTCAAAAACAGCGACAGACCGATGATGATCTGATTCGAAGGCGCCTGCTGCGTACCAATGGCATTTCTTAAAAATGACAGGACCACGACGATGCGCGTGAACGACGTGGTCATCATCAAGAGCCCGGGAGCGAGCGACAGAACCGTCATCAGGAAGAATATCTGGAGAACCACCGCCACATCGGCAGGCTTGGACACTTTGCCCATGCCGACGCTGACTGTTGGAAGCGCCAGTGGCTCGGCAAAAGCCGAGGCTGCGGTCAGCATGCACAACAGGATCAAGGCTGTTTTAAAGAGGGTCCCATATTTCACAGCGCTTCACCATGTTTCTTCTGTAACGGCACATAGCGCATCAACCGGGACGGTACCCCTGCCGTCAGAGCCGCAAGCCTGTCACGGAGCTGTGCGGAGACTTGCGATGCACTGGTCCGTTCTTCGACCACCTCGATCTCTTCCAGCATGTCTATCTGCTTGACAAGTTGCAGTCCGTCGCCACTGTTGCTCAACAACAGATATTCTCCTGACACTTCCACGAGCAGGAGCGATTTTTTCGGAGCCAGGAAACGGGTTTCGACCACCCTGATATAGCGGGATACCCCTCTCACTGTCGGCGTAATTTTAAGCCAGCGACAGGATATGTAATATACTACGAAGATAACGCCGATCACGAGCGCCAGCGATGCCAGCATTTGGAAAAAGCCGGCTGCCAGGCTGAAATCGGCGTTTCCCCCCGTATCCGCGGCAATAGCGGATACGGGGGTCAGCAATACCCCGCATATGGATCCACTTCGTCTCATAGCACCTTTTCCACCCGTTCATTGGGGCTGACGATATCGACAAGCCTGATGCCGAATTTATCATTGATCACGACAGCTTCGCCGCGGGCCACCAGTTTGGAATTGACGAATACGTCGAGCGGCTCGCCGGCAAGCTTGGACAGTTCCACCACCGCCCCCTGGTTCAGCTGCAAAATGTCCTTCACCAATAGCTTGGTGCGCCCCAGCTCAACCGTCAGCTGTAACGGAATATCGAGAATGAACTCCAGGTTTTTCACTTCCAGGCTGTTGTTATTGAGTTCGTCGCTGTCTATTTTTTCATTCACCACTCGCTCCCCCCTGCAGAATTCGGCTTATTTTCACCGCCTTGTTGCCGTCCCGCACACCCGGTATCCCTGTGAACTTGTTGACCCCTCCTACTTTTACCAGCAATTCACTCCGGCCACGGTTGTTCAGCATGATGGTGTCTCCTGGAGCAAGGTTCAGAAGTTCATCAAGGGTTATCACCGAATTGCCCATTTCAACCGATATTTCCAGCGGCGCCTCCGCCAGTTCCTCGGACAGCCGGTAGGACCATTGGGGATCGACGGCCATCATGTCGACCTGCATGCCGCTCTTGAGTTTGTCACGCACCGGTTCGATGGTCATGTAGGGAACGGCAAGGATCATCGTTCCGACAGTTTCCTCGATCTGGATCTTCAGCGACATGGTCACCACCTGGTATTCCGAGGGGACGATGTTCACGAGCCGTGGGTTCATCTCCATGCGCAGCAGATTCATTTTGACCGCCAAAAGCGGCGCCCACGCCTTTTCCATGTCCACTAGTGCATCCTTGACGATCTTTTCCATCAGCCGCAATTCGATGGGGGTGAACAACCGGTTGTTGCTCGGTATGCTGGGAGCACCGGTGCCGCCGAGGATGCTGTCAACGATGGTAAAGACAAGGGTGTTGTCCATGGCTACAAGAGCCGCCCCCTTCAAGGGCTCGATCTTGTAGATGGCCATGCATACGGGTGAAGGGAGTATCTGGAGGAAGTCATCAAACTTGTAAGTGCGCGCCCCGTCTTTTTTGATATCCACCATCTTACCGAGGCGGTTCGACATGGTAACCCTGTTGTAGCGGATGAACCCGTCATAAATAATATCCAGATTAGGCACAAAGCCCTTGTGCGCATCTGAATTGAAGAGATCATAGGCGCTCGCCTGCCCGGCAACCTTTGCCAACTCTTTGTCCGGTTCGATGCTCCCGTCAAAAACCGCGCTCAACAGTGCCTCTATCTCGTCTTTGGTGAGGATCTTTTCCATCGTAGCCACCCTTACTGCACCACGAAATCGGTAAAGTAAACCTTCGTTACCCTGCCGACAGAAAGAATTTTGCCGGTTGTGGCCAGGATCTCGTCCCGCAACTGATTCTTGCCCTGAAGGTCCTGGACCTCCCGCATGGTCTTGGTGGTCAGAAGCACCAGAATGGCATCGCGCAACGCCGATTGACGGGCGTCGATTTCCGGTTTGACCTCAGGCCCGGCCATCTCGAATTCTACTTTTATCTTCAAGTAGCGAATTTCCTGGCCATCATAGATATTGACGATAAACGGGTCCAGCGGATAGACAGTGGAACTTGTCCCCTTCTCTCCACCTTCCCCCTTTTTCTCAGACTTTGCTTCAGGGGCTTTTGCTACTTTCTCGGCTTTACCGTCTTTGCTCATCAGTAAGACGGCAACGGCTATCACCACAACGGCCAGGATTACGCCCCCCACGATTATGATAAGTTTGTTCTTGTCATTATGGGTATTCTCGTCCTTGACTTGCTCAGCCATCCCTGTATCTCCTTTTCTCCAGTAATATCAGCCTGTTTTCTTCAGCATCCACTATACTGCAACCGCAATGCCAGCAGAGGCTGTCATAATTTTGTTTTTTGCAAAAAGGGTGTGCTTGACCGCAAGCGGCAGGATAGACAAGCTTTGGCAGGGATGATCCATATCTGCGATGCGCTGAAATTGTGAAAAGGAGGAAAGATTGGATGAAGATTTTGAAGAAGGCCAGTCAAGGTTTTGACGCAGTTACTGCAAGTGGGAAGGTCGGGGCTTTATTGGCGCCGGCCTTCCCACTCTCCGTCGTCCTAGCGTTTCAGGCTCAGTATTTCCTGGGTCATTTCATCTGCAGTGGTGATGGTCTTTGAGTTTGCCGAATAGGCTCGCTGGGTGATGATCATCTTGACGAACTGGCTTGCCATGTCCACGTTGCTCTGTTCCAGGGAGTTGGAGAGGATCTTCTCACTGGTTCCGTTCGGCTGGTTTCCTGCCAGGGAAAATGCGGCAGCAGAAACCCCTGATGACGCAGTCGGCGTGTACAGCGACCCACCCGCTTTTTCAAGGCCGGTTACATCGGCAGCACTCACCACCGCCAGCCTCTGGACGGTTGCCGCATTGGCCGGTGTTGTCGCAACACCCACCCCCCCGCTGGCATTGTAGTAGTTCGTGGTGATACCATCCTGGGCAAGATAGGTGATGAGCCCGTTCGGCTCTATCTTCACGATCTTCGCGAAATCCGTGGCGGGGGCTGCGCCTGTATTTGAAAACTGGATCGGATTCCCGGCGGTGTCCAGCACCTGGTAGCCATCTGGATTTACCATGGTCAGTGTCTTATCCACGTGGAAGGCGCCCGCCCGGCTCAGGAGGGCGGCATTCTGGGCAGCCACCGGCGCTGCGGTGGTCGGCGGTTTCAGGGCAAAAAAGCTGTTTCCCTGGATGCCCAGGTCGGTCACATTTTCCGTATTCTCATAAGACGACGAACCGAAAATATTTTCAACCTTCTGCATCTGCACCCCGCGGCCGACTTGCGAATCATTGCCGATATTAGCGGAAAGCATGTCCGAGAAGAGCGTCCTTCCGTATTTGAAACCGATGGTATTGACGTTGGATATGTTGTTGCCGATGACGTTCATGGCCTCACCGTTGTTCAAAAGGCCGCTCACGCCGGTAAACATTGCACCTGTAATACTCATTTGTTGCCTCCTTGTTCTGCCTGTTTGTTGTCGAACACCTCTGTCGGTCGGTGTTCGCGGGCTTCCTCCGGGAGGTCCAGCCCTTTAAAAGTTCGAGGTTTGAGGTTCGAAGTTCGAAGTTCGAGGTTCGAGGTTTAATTGCTTTTGACATCGAACATCGAACATGGAACGTCGAACAGCTTCATTTTAGAAATACGGCGGAGTCGATGTTGGTAAAGACGTTCCCCTGCATGTGGGCCCGGTCCATGGCCGTAACCACTGTCCGGTTTTTGACACTCACCACAAAGGCTGCATCACCCAGCATGACCAGAGACTCCTTGCCCCCCTTTTGCGCGACACTGTCGACCGCCCCCGCGAGCTTTTTCATGTCCGTTTCACTCAAGCTGATCCCCCGCGCTTTCAATCTCTCCTGAGCGTGTTGCGAAAATTTTACGGCCTGGTTCGGCAGTTTTGCTTCAAGAATCCTGGCAAAGGGTGAATCAGAACCGGCCGGCTTTTCCTGTGACGGCTTTATCGGAGTCTGACGGGTAGGCGCCTGGATCGGCTGCGGGAAAAATATGTTGTCAACCACTCACACCACCCCCTTCACGCTGAGGATGTTGGCAATCGGGACCTGCAATGCACCTATGGTCAGGCTTGGACTGGCCCCTTCCATATTGACCCCGTCGACCTTCCCTTTGATCAACGGCGTGCCGGCAAAGGTGGTGCCGTCAACATTGCCGCCGGTTACGGCAACGTTGTAAGTTCCGGCCGGTAATTGCCGACCTATGCTGTCGGTGCCGTCCCAGGCAATAGAGCCGTCTCCCGCCGCTGTCCGGCCCTGGGTCAGGGTTTTGACCGTTGCGCCGCTTGCATCCGTGATCGAAAGCGTTACCGTTTGTGCAGCTGAAGGCAACCTGTAATTGATGACCGCTGGGCGGCCGGCCTGAAGACTGACCTGCGCCCCGGGCGCAACGACCTCCTTGCCGATGAACGATACGGCAGACAGTGTCGTCGTGTTGTTTGCCTGATTCAGCATGTCTTGCAGGTTGGAATTGGTATTATACGCCTGTTCCACCTGGGTAAGCTGGGCCAGCTGCGAAATAAACTGGGAGCTGTCCTGGGGATTCATCGGGTCCTGGTTTTGCAACTGGGTCACGAACAGCTTGAGAAAGTCATCCTTGTTCATGCCGGTTGCCTTTTTCATTGCAGCCGCAGCCGCAGTGGAATCATTCGAAGCTGAAACTGAGTTAATCATAACTATCACCTCCTTTTTTTAAAATCTCACATCCACTAACGAATTATTGCCTGTAGTCAGATAACTGACTCGCTGTTCCGCTCCATCATCGGTCGGTCCCGCCACGTTGGTAAAGTTTTTATGAGACTGATTCCGGGGCACCCATTTTTCATCCCCGAACGACTGGTTGAAACCATGCCCGACGCCGGTCTGGACATCGAATTTGTCCATGGTCAGATTCTGCTTCAACAAGGTCTCCTTGAGGCTGTCCAGGTTACCCATGAGGGCATCTTTCACCATCCGGTTTTCCGCCACGATTTCAACTTTTAGCCGCTGATCCACCATGCTGACGTTGATTTTCAGCTCCCCCAGTTCAGCCGGCTTTAGGGAAATGGTAATCTGGTTGCGTCCCTTTGCATCGTGGGTAGCCATACCGTCTTTTACCTGGGCAAGGATGCTTTCCGACAACGCAGTTTTTGTCCCTTCCGTTTTTGGCTGAGGCTCGGGGACGGAAAAGTTCTTCGGAACATCGGTAACTGCTCCGTTATGAAGGGTCCCCGGCATTTTTTCATTCATGCCGGATCTGCTGCTGTTCTCCCCGTCAAAAAACTCTTTACGGGAAGACGGTTCCTGAAAAACGACTTCTACCTTGGCAGTGTCAGGCGTCGTGGCAATGGAGTCCGCACTTTTCGCCTCGGACGATTCAGCTACCCCGTGCAGATGCTGGTTGGTCTCGTAACGCACCTGGTGGACGGCTTTTTCCTGGGCCGACTTTGCGATGACAACGGGATCAGACGGGGACTGTGCTGGCGATTGCTGCTGGTTGGTCTCGGGCTGCGTCGTCACCAAAGGTTCGGTAATTACCGGTATTTGAACTTCACCGGCATTGTTCCCGGAACCTTGAAGAGCGGAAGCTGCTTGCGCCGGAGTTGCTGTCAGTGGCGGTTGTGAAGGGACAGTTTGTCCGGCTGCATTGACATTAACCTGTTGCGGAGAG
The DNA here is from genome assembly GCF_000016745.1 of Geotalea uraniireducens Rf4. Taxonomy (GTDB): domain Bacteria; phylum Desulfobacterota; class Desulfuromonadia; order Geobacterales; family Geobacteraceae; genus Geotalea; species Geotalea uraniireducens. The sequence continues at coordinate 4,867,847 of NC_009483.1, forward strand.
GAGGTTTCGGGAGCTTTTGCAACAAATTGAACCGTTTCCGGAAAAACCGTATGGCTACTTGATTGGGGAAGCGGTTTTGCATCGCCGGCTACGGGTTCGCCAGGCTGGGCAGCTGCATTTTCGGCCTTCGACATAATGGCAGCTGTAACGTCTGGTTTTGCCGGGGGATGAAAGGTGTCCGGTAATTCATGGTTGTCTGCCCGCGGAGGCAGCTTCGGAGCAACCATGACCGGTTGGGCAGCAGAGGCAGGCTGCTCAGCTGCCGGCGCGGGATTTGACTGCTGTAGCACGATATCGACGGGCGACGCATCCTTGCTTGCCATTGACGGTTGCGGAATTAACGGTGTCGGTTTTGCAGCAGGAAGGACACTGTCAGGCAACACCACCTCTTCTTCGGTTTTAACAACGCCGCCTTGCTGTTGAGCAACCGTTGCCGCGGGATTAAGCCCTTCTGCAACAGCCGTCGTTCCCACCGATTCCGTTTGTGCAGCCATATCCTGCATCTGGCTTGGCAGGATTGACGCCATGGCCATCGGCATCCCATTGGCCGCAATCATCATGGGTAAAGGGAGTTCATTGGTTGCGGATGATGATTCTTCCGTCTCCGATTCCTTTTTCCCGGGCTTCACAGCAACTGTCGCCTCTTCCGGTACTGCCGGCATACCGCTTTTGCCGACAAGCTCCTCCATCGCCATGCCCGGTGGGGATGACGACGCCATCTCCCGCAACAGTGCGGCAAATGCGCTGCTGCCTGATGGAGTCCGCACCGGGACATGCCCCGTTTTGTCAGAAGTCATCAGGCCTGCACCGGGAAGCGCGGGGGGGAGCGACTGCGGAATGATTTGCATTATTTCCATTGTTTTCACCTCCTTTCTCTGTGGGATGGGTCGAGGTTATAATCCCCCGACATAACTCTATGAGCGGCACCCGACTGCCGGAGTGCGCGGTTTATCCTTCATTACCTGGCGACGATGTTCTCCCTGGTCCACGTCAGAACCCGCGGCTGGTTGAGATAGGGGATGAGTTTCACGACCGTTTTCTGGTCCATCCGGTCGAGCATCTCGATGACCAGGGATTCGTCCAGTTTGTCCAGCAGTTTCCCCGCCTCTTCAGGTCTGAGCGACTTGTATATCTTCAGCATCTTCTTGAAACGCTCGCTCTCCTCTTTTTTCTTGGCCTGCACGGAGGCGTCCATCGCCTTCCTGGCAGCGTTCAACCCGTTTATCCGGCTCTCCAGGCTGGCGGACATTTTATTAAGTTCCTCTTCCTTGACCTTTAAGGCGGCTTCTTTCTCCATCAATTGCTGCCTTTTCGTCTCCAGCGCCGCAGCCTCATCACTTTCGGGCCTGGACGGAGATACGGCACGCACGGCGCCCCGTTCCGCGGTTTTGGAGGCAGTTTGACTTGCAGCCTGAGCGCCCCTGCGCACAGAGGAAAAATCCATGTCAGACAGCCAGAGCAACATAATAATCGTCAGGGAAATCAGAAATATAAACTTTTTCATCTTTTGCCATGCCCGGTCTTCTGAATGGATATCTCGTCAAGAAAATGCCTCTCCTTTTCCGCAATACCCTGGTTATACGCCCGGATTTTACGATCCTTGAAAGCTTCCAGCACTTTCTTGTCCTTGGCTGCATCGAGAAGGGTTTCTCTCTTTTCTGTCATTTTTCTTTCAAGGGAAATTACCGCCTGACGATGCTCCCGAATGTCCACTGTTTTTTTCCGGCTGAAATCGGCATAAAGCAGTAATTCAGCCGCGGATATGCCGTCTTTCTGCTTGTCGGCGAATTCGTGAATAAGATGGCTCATGGCCTCTTCTTCCTTCATCAGCTGCTCGTTGGCACCCTCGAATTCCTGTTTTGCAGTGGCGAAATCAATCTTCCGCATCTTCTCCACTTCCATGCGGAAGTTGAGGACCTGATCAAGTTCAAACCCCTTTTTTGCCATGACGCACCTCAATAGCTACTCAATCTGTTTCACAACGTCGCGGATTGAAACGACCTTCTCCTGAACTGCCGCCAGCCCCTCACAACGCCATGGAAGCATCGAAAATCTCTGCCAATGAGGCCACGGCGGCGTCCACCTCCACGCCGTCGTTGACATCCTGCTTCAGATAGGAATTCATATGCTCTATCTTGGCAATGGCGTAATCGATCTTCGGATTGCTCCCCGGCTTATAGGCACCGATATTTATCAGGTCTTCGGCCTGGCGATAGGTTGCAAGCACCCCTTTGAACCCGCCTGCCAGTTTCTGGTGCTCCCTGGAAGTGACATCCATCATAACCCGGCTGGCGCTATTGAGAACATCTATGGGAGGATAGATGTTTCTGGCTGCCAACTCCCGGGACAGTATGATGTGCCCGTCGAGAATGCTGCGCATGGCATCGGAAACCGGTTCGTTAAAATCATCCCCTTCAACAAGTACCGTGTAGAGCCCGGTAATACTCCCGCCGTGAAAATTTCCCGCCCGCTCCAGCAATTTGGGAAGAGCGGCGAAGACCGACGGCGTATACCCCTTCGTGGTCGGCGGCTCACCTATTGCCAGCCCCACCTCCCGCATGGCCATGGCAAAGCGGGTGGCGGAATCCATCATCAGCAGCACCTTTTTCCCCTGTGCCTGAAAATACTCGGCAATGGTAGTGGCGATATACGCTCCGCGCATCCGTACCAGCGGCGGCTGGTCCGAGGTAGCCACCACCACCACCGACTTCTTCAGACCTTCCTCCTGCAAATCCTTTTCGATAAACTCCCGGAGTTCCCTCCCGCGCTCACCGATGAGTGCGATCACATTGACATCCGCCTCGGTATAGCGGGCAATCATGCCGAGCAGGGTCGATTTGCCGACCCCCGATCCGGCCATTATCCCCACACGCTGTCCCTCGCCACAGGTCAGAAGGCCGTTTATGGCCCTGATGCCGAGATCGAGCGGTTCGCGGATCGGACGACGCTTCATGGGGTTTACCGGCATGGCGTAGATGGGATATTCTTCGCCGGTAATAATCGCCCCCCGGTCATCAATCGGCGACCCGAGCCCGTCTATGACACGCCCCAGGAGAGCCGGTCCTACGCCTAGCGAGGCTTTTTCCCGTCGCACCGATATCAGGCTGCCCAACCCCACACCACGCAACTCTCCCAATGGCATCAGAAGGGTCTTGTTGTCGCGGAAACCAACCACCTCGGCAGGGATCGGATCGCTCCCATGGGAATTAATCTCACAGAGCGTCCCGACAGCGGTTTCCGGGCAAAATCCTTCGATAACGAGCCCCACCACCTGCGTCACCTTGCCGTGAAGCCTTATCGGCTTCACCGCTTCGACGGCGTGCATAAAACGGCTTAAATCAATCTTGCTGAGAGACATCTCTGTAATCCTCAATCACCGTTTTCTCCGGGGAATCGATGAGAAAGCTGCGTTCCTCCGTGAAGCGCCGGAAAATCTCGTCAATCTGAGCATCAATCCTTGCGTCTATCGCCCCCATTGACGTATCGACCAGACAACCGCCGCTGGGAATGTTTTCATCCGCTTTGAGCGTCATCCGTCGTTTCTCGTTTGCGCCGGGAGAAAACTGCTTGTTGTCGGCGACTATCTCGTAATCGGCCGGATTCAGCCTGACGACGACTTCATCACCGTCGGAAACGTTGCTCACCGCCTCTTTTACGATGCTTACCAGTATCCTCCGGTCAATGGATATCTCCTGAAGAATGATCTTTCTTGCTATCATAACGGCAAGAGTGAGCAGATCTTCTTCACTTTCCTGCATGACTTTCTGCCGTAGGCCGCCCGTGCTGAGCAGGGCTTTTGCCAGGGCCTCGCTCACCTTGGACAGAGACTCTTCGGCCTGGCGACTTCCTTCGCGAACCCCTTCATTAAAAGCCGCCTGCACTTTCCTCGCTGCCTCTTCCTCGGAAATCCCGGGAATAATTTCTTCCTCTGCCGCCTCTACCGGCGCTGCATCCGCCTCGGAGTCATCTTCCCCGACGCGTATTGCATCCTGCTCTCTGCATCTGCCGAGGAGGATCGGGACAAAGTTGTCGCCGGCCTCGCAACTCACAGCTTCAAAGTCCTCTTTCTCCGTCAACTCCTGGAAGTTGAAGCAAACAAAGCCTTCCTCTTCAGAGCGATTCAACTTGATAATATTAGACGAGGACATCGTCACCCCCGCGGCCTGCAATAACCACCTTTCCTTCCTCTTCCATTTTCCTCACGACTTTTATGATCTCGGACTGGGCCTTTTCCACGTCCGAAAGCCGTACCGGCCCCAATACCTCCAGGTCCTCCCGGATCATATCCGCTGCACGGGAGGAGATATTGCGGAAGATCTTATCCTTCACATCGTCCGGTGAAGTCTTCATGGCCAGGGTCAGGGTATCGTTGCTCACCTCGCGCATGATCGACTGAATAGCCCGATCATCCAGCTTGAAGATATCTTCAAAGGTAAAGAGATGTTTGCGGATTACCTCCGCCAGAGGCTGATTGAGGACATCGAGTCGATCGAGGATCTTCTTCTCTCTGCTCCGGTCAAGGTAGCCAAACATATCCACCACCTTTTCCACGCCCCCCACCTTGAACCTCTGGATTCCGCCAAGGGACGTCAATTCCTTGCGTATGACCTCGTCGATTTCGGCAATAATTTCCGGTGAAACCTGGTCAACCTCGGCAATACGTATCACTACGTCGGCCTGAAGCTCTTGGGGGAGAAGCCCGATTATTTCACTGGTCTGTTTCGGCTTCAGCTTGGCAAGTATGACTGCAATGGTCTGGGGGTGTTCTTGGGAAAAAAAGTTGGCGATGGTTTTTGAATCCATGCTGGCAAGGACATCCACCATATCCCCGATGCTGGAGGTACGCAGTTCCTGGAGAAGGCTTTGCGCTTTTTGCACGCCGAGAGCCTTTTCCAGGATCTTCTTGACAAACTCTTCTCCCTGGGAAAAAAACCCGGATTCCGGGTTGGTAATGTCGGTAAACTCGCTAACCACGGCTTGGATCTCTTCACGCGAAACATGACCCAGCCGCGCCATGCTCTGGCTGATTTTTTTTATATCGACATCGTCCATATGTTCAAATACCTTGCTCGTCGCTTCAGGCCCAAGGTATATGAGCAGTATCGCCGCCTTATCGGCTCCGGTCATGTAACACCTCTAACAACTGTTTAATCTTTGTGAGACAACCAGTTTTGCAGGATTTGCGCTACCTGATAAGGGTCCTGCTTGACCTTTTCAATCAATTCCAATTGGTTGAGACTCTGCATCTCCAGTTGCTGTTTATGCACTTCGGCCAGCTGCATCGCCGCATCATCTTCGGGCAGCGGCTGGAAAGTAGAAGCGGCCTTGTGCGGTTTCAACGTTTTCAACAGCGGCCGGATTACGAGGAAAAGAAGGGCGAAAAAGCCTAAGGCAATCAACAGGTTTTTCAAGAGCGCCTGCATTATCGGCGCATTCCACCATTTATCCTGATCGCTTGCCCCGCCGTCGTCGGTTTCCTGGAAGGGGATATTGGCAACCGTTACCTGATCGCCACGCTCTGCATTAAACCCGACTGCGCTTTTGACGAGGGCTTCGATTTTCTGCAGCTCATCGGGAGTGCGCGGCTGATATTTGGCCTTGGCCGTTGCGCCTTCTTTGGCGCTTGCCGGCGCCACATACTTGCCGTCAACAAGAATTGCTACGGATACCTTGTTCATGCTCCCGACCGGTTCGATAATCCGGGCAGTCGAGCGGCTCACCTCGTAATTGAGGGTTTCATCGCTCTTTGACCCCCCGCCGGAAGTGACTCCTGCAGGAGCGGCCTTCGCCATGTTAGACTGCACGCCGGGAACACCTGCGGCAACGGTGGACGCCCCCCCCTTTTCCTCGCTGCGCTGCTCGCTGCGTACAGCGGCGGATTCGGGGTCGTATCTCTCTTCATATTTTTCTACCTGCTTAAAATCGAACGTTGCTGAAACGCGCGCCACCGACTTGCCTGTCCCCACAACCTTGTCCAAGAGTGTCTGCAGCCGATCTTCAAGGTTCTTTTCATAAGTTCTCTGGGTTTCCTGCATGGTGCTGGTCATCTTGCTCGTAAGGTCCGAAGCGCCTACTTTACTCAGCATTTTCCCGCGACTGTCAAGAACTGTCACGTTTTCAGGGTCCATCCCCTCGATGGAAGAAGCCACCAGGTGCACAACACCCTGCACTTCGTTTTCGCGAAGCGTGTGGTTCGACTTCATCTTCAGCACAACAGAAGCGGTCGTTGGCTTTTCATTGTCCTTGAACAGGGATTTTTCTGCTATCGCCAGGTGAACCCGGGCCTGTTCCACACCGGCAAGCTGAGCGATGGTGCGTGACAACTCTCCCTGCAAAGCGCGTTGATAGTTAAGCTTCTGGACGAACTCCGTCATGCCGAAATTTTTCCGGTCGAATATCTCAAATCCTACCCCGCCCCCTTGGGGAAGCCCTTCGCTCGCCAGCGAGAGCCGCAAATCATAAACCTTGTCGGATGGGACAAGAATTGCTTTGCCATCAGCGGCGATCTGATATGGGACTTTCTGGTCCTTGAGTTTTTTGACGATCTCACCGGCATCTTCGGTAGTCAGGTTGGCGAACAAAGGACGATAATCGGTCTTGTTGGCGACTACGATCAGAGCCGCAAAGGCCACGAGAGAAGCTACAGCAACCCCTGCCACAATCAGGCGTTTGGCTGGGGGGAGCGTAAGAAACGGTTCAAGCAGTTTTTTAAAACCTTCCTGCATGCAAACTCCGTATCAATCTACAAATCCGTTCTGTTGGTGGAATGTATTTCCCATGGGAACCGCTTATACCGGCATCCGCATAACCTCTTGATACGCCTCAACCGCCTTGTTGCGCACCTGGCTGAGAAACTGGAAGGAAATGCTCGCCTTTTCCACGGCGAGCATAACCTCATGGAGCCCCTTGGATTCCCCGACGGCAAGACTCTGAATCGACTTGTCCGCCGTTACCTGCATTTCGTTTACCTTGCCGACCATTTCACCCAGATATTTGCTGAAATCTTCGGCCGGTGCAGCAACCTTGGTCTCTTTGGCAATGGGTGAGGGAAATGCACGTTCGACCCCAACCCCACTTTCAATCCCCTTTATTACCATCTGCTCCTCCTGAAAAACTTGCTGTACATTTAACGCTTCCGAGCGCTTTCAGCGTGATTTATCGTCCAAGTTCAAGGGTTTTCATCGCCATGCTCTTTGCCGCCTGAGCCGCCGTAACATTAGCCTCATAGGTTCGTGTGGCAGCAATCATATCCGCCATTTCCTCAACGACATTTACATTAGGCAGCGCCACATACCCTTGCTGGTTTGCATCGGGATGGGTCGGGTCATACTGCAATCGCGGCGGGTTCTGGTCTTCATTGATCTGCACTACGCCGACCTGTTGCGGCACCCCCCTGTTACCGGTTTTGCTGAAGACGGAACTGAAGGATTCGGCCACGGGCCGCGCAGAAAATACCGCATCCTTGCGCCGGTACGGCCCGCCTTCAGCAGTCCTCGTCGAATTGGCATTGGCCAGGTTGCTGGAAATCAGGTTCATCCTGGTCCTCTCGGCAGTCAACGCAGAGGAACTGATATCCATTGACGTAAAGAAGTCCATTTAGTTTCCTCCCCTTATGGCAGTTTTTATCCCGTCGAACTTTTTCCCCAAAAGCTGCACTGTTGCGTTATACATGATCTGGTTTTCCACCATTCGCCCCATTTCATTCTCCAATTCGACCTTATTGCCGTCAACGCCGGGCGAACTCGCCGGTGTTTCGATCACACTTCCCCTGACACCGTCAATTGTCGTGCTCCCTCCGCGAAGAGGGATATGTCGCGGATTGGTAATCGATCCTTTATTTTTCCCTTTCCCTTTGAGCGCTTCTTTCAGCTCACCCTCAAAGGAAAGCTCGGTGGGCGTATAGCCGGGAGTTTCAGCATTGGCAAGGTTCGCCGAAATATGGCTATGGTTTCTGGCCCTCAGGTCAAGACTCTTGCTCAAGACATTAACTGTTACTCCAAAAATTCCATCAACCGGCATATACACCTCCTTACCCATCTCGTATACTAGCAAAACCCATACCAGTAAATTTCATCCGTCATTACAGATAGTTATACCCCGCAAGGCAGTTTGTCGCATTAATTTGGCCCTTCGTTTCCGAACAAAGTCATTATTTTGACAACCCTGAAGCACGCCCTCCGTTATTCTCCTGCCACTCCTGGTCACTGATGGCCTGTTGAGCCATTTTGCGCCAGACAGGATCGCTACCTTCCTTTACAATTCGATCCCACAGGACCTTGGCTTCTTTGTAATTCTTCTGGTGCAGATTCAGTTCACCCATCGTATAAAGAAACTGATCCCGCATCTCATTACCGGCAGTTTCAAGCCCGGTGCGATAGGCAACCATGGCTCCCCGGTAGTCCCCGACTTTTTTTCTGCCTGAGCCGACGGTAAAATATGCGTCACCGGCCAGTGGCGATGACATCCCGGCCTGCCGTAACCCATCAACATACCTGGTCAGGGTCATGTCAGCCCTTTTATAATCCCGCGAGGTTGCAAGCGCTTTCCCCAGGTAATAATAGCTATTCAGAAATTCTGCCTTCACTCCCGGCTTGAAAAGCCAGGAAAGTTCGGCAACAACACCGGACATATCCTTTTTAAAAAAACTGATTTCTCCCAGATGCTCAAGCACATGGTGAGTATCTGGATGACGGGGGAACCTGATCAGGAAACTCCGGGCAGTCGCTTCGGCCTGGGGAATATCGTCCAGCGTCACGGCGTTGTCGATAATCCGCCCATACATGAACGGGGCAGCGGACGCCGCCCATTCCCGCTCGGCAAGATAGTGTAACAACTCCAGCTCCGCGACAGGCTTGTGAATATCTGCAAATCCCTCTGACAGCCGGCGGATAAATTGATCGTCGGTAAAACATCGGGACAGATAATCGCGGTTTTGTTGCGCCAGCTTGACAACCCCCTCATAATCCTTTGCCGCATACCGTTCGCGGTAGACCTGCAAGAGCAGATCTTCGCGAATGCCCCGGGCAATAGCGACAAATATTCCCTGTGGATATAGCTTTTCATATTGACATATGGCGGCTAAAGCCGTTTCACTCTGACCATACAGCGATTCGAGGAACGCTGCCTTGAAATGGGCATCATCCCTGAGAAAGACGTCACCCGAGGATTTGTAGATATCCTGATATATCCTCATCAAGGATTGATAATCTTCAAAGCCAACGAAAAATACCCGCCTGTCGGCCAGTTTCAATGCGGCGTGGTTGGCCGCCTTGCTTCCGGCAAAATTTTCCGCCACGGTCTTGTATATGGTAACGGCTTCCTTTTCCCTGCCGTTACGGGCCAGGATGTCGGCAAGGCGATCCAGTAGCATCGGTGCATAGGTTTTATCTGCCAACTGTGCAATCAAGCGAACCAGCAGCCGTCTGCCATCTGCCAGATTTCCCATGCGTGCAATGCTGTCCGCGTAGTAAAAGGTTGCTGCGGGATTCAACGACAGATACTCAGGCCAGAGCCGCTCTCCTTCGCGAAAAGCCTTTAATGCCGGCTCATACCTTTCCAATAGATAGAGGGCCTCACCCTGGCGATAGGAAGCAAGCGCCCGCATCGGCGTATCCTTGTTGAGGAAATAGCTAAAAACCTCTACGGCCTCGGCAGCCTTTTCAGTGTAGAGAAAGCCTTCCCCTTTTTGAAAGAGGAGTACGTCTTCTCCGGCAATCACCTTCTGAAGCTGACGGCTATCAGTCGGGATAAATGGAATTTCGGCGCGCAACGGCGGATCAAACTCCCTGATCAGTTTCTCAGTCCCGCTCAATATCCGCTCCCGGCCAGGGACGATAGCAGGGGCATCCTGTTGCCCGGGAAAGGAGCCGACATCGACAGTCAGGACATTTTCCGCCTGGTCGAGGATTCGCACCCCCGTTATCGTGTTTTTCGCCGCGATGGCCACGTGTACATCATTGCCGCGCTGGGAAAAAGCAACCCCCCCGATATGGGTGTCCGAATAGGAGTTGAACCTCCTGAAGCGTGGCGAGTCGGCACTCTTTAAGGTGAGTCGGATTTGATTCGGCAGTTGCGTCAGTGAATACGTGAAAAGGTTATCAAGCTTGAAGATAATGCGGGTGTAGCTCCCATGCCGATTGATTTCCACCCCCTGCAAACGGGTGAGGCCCTGCGCCATCGCTTCAGGAGCGACCATCAGGCACAAAACAAACCAACCCGCCCAAACTACGCGTAGTCTGGTGCGTTTCGACATACGATCAAACCGGGTTGCTGCGGCTGTAATTAATAAGTCTGGAGATTCCATATTTAGTGGTCTTGATGCAAATTCGAGTAATTCTTCCCGTCAAAGAAAAGTTATTGGATCGATGAATGTTGACAGATTATTGGCCGGCATCCGTTTCACAGCTTTGTAAGGCAAAAGACGTGCCGTTGAACGCAGTGCGTTAGAACGCACTCTGTCAAGGATTAAGAGAAACAGGGGGATTTGGGGAGGTCAAAAAAATGGTGACGGGCAAGGATTTATTGACGCCGGTTAAGCAGCATGGAGGAATCTTTTTACCTTTGCCATTAATTCTTCGGCGTCAATGGGTTTCATGATTATATCACTTGCCCCGTATTTAAGGGCCTTGAGTACGCTCGTGCGGGTCCATTCACCGGCACACATGATAATGGGAAGGGGCGCCTTTTTACTTTGTGCGTTTATTCTGTTACAGACAGCAAGGTCCCGTTCTCCCGTTTCAGCAACTTCGATTACCGCGACCTTAACCTCGGCATCGTTAAGCAGGTCATTAATATCCGCGCCTATAGGCGCATCAACAAGTTGCAAGCCTATGGAGGCGAGGCAATCTTTGACCATCTGCCTCTCGTGCGAATCCTCGCTGAGGATGAGGATTGTCTCCGGTCGGGAGCCGGCTTTGGCCGCGTTGGCGGGATTTTCCCCCCCGTCATCGGCCGTTTCGGTCGTGGGCGCAGACTCAACCTGCTGCTCTTGCTGGGGATCAAAGAGATTGGCCAGGGCCAGCGGGACCATGATGTCGACAGAATGCATCTCCTGCCCCTCTGTCTCCAGAGGCGCGCGAAACATCAGGTAATCACCTTCGGGCAAGGGCTCTTCATTGGTGAGCTGATCAATTTCAGGGATAAACTTTTGCGGGGGGAGGAGTTTCAGGTGGACCTTATTAGGCAAGTTTGGCTGAAACACCGAATTGAACGAGCCGATGATCTGGTTGGCAATTTCTCCGAAGGCATCTATATCGTCATCGCCCATAATGCACAACCGTCTCTTTTCGGCAATCCTGGCAGGTGGGATACCGAGAAGAATACTGCTCATAACTATGGTGTCACCGAGGGAAAAGAGGAGATAAAACCGCCCCGGATACTCCTCTCTGGATTCGACGCCGACCACAAAAATCGCATCGTCCATATCGGTAAAGTAGCTCTGGCGATTGGTGTTCAGAAGCTCTGAGCCATTTACCGCAAGCGTCTGCCCCAATAGCATGCTGCTCTCTTCGCCGGCCTGTTTCAGTGCAGCATCGAGCATCTTTTTCAGTTCTTTGAACTCTGCCATATCCAGCTCCGTTACTACATCTCTTTTCTTAATTTAAGTCCTACGAGAAACCTTTCACCTTCATTGGTAAAAGGAATTATCACGCAATTACTGTCGGACATGGAGTTGACCGTGTATTCTTCGCCCGAGATGACTGTCGGTATGGAAAGGTTTATATCAAGCCCTCCCTTTGAGAGAATCTGCTTGACGTATCCGCCTAACATATTGGCAATCTCACCCAAAGCGTCGTTGACGTCTTCACCGACCTCATCCACCTCCATGCCGAGCATGTTGGAGGTAATTCGTAAGGCGAATGACCTGGGACAATGAATGGAGAGGATGCCGGTATAGGTCCCTGCGAGTCCGACCATGCCGGTAACGCTGCAATGAAACGTGGTGACCGGTTCACGTAACGGATAGGAGTCTTCCAGGTCAAGCATCACCATCGTATTGAATACTTCCTTTGTGGCATGGATTACATAACCTGCCAGATCTTCTTCCTGCATATGGACGGATTCAGAAACAGCTAAATTCAAAGTCATCACAGCATCCCTCCCAATTTTTCATTAAGCTGCTCAGGAGTGAACGGCTTTTTAATGCTGTCGCTGGCCCCATTGGTCATGGCCTCTTTCAGAACATCCTCGCCCCCTTCGGTGGTTATCATCACGATCGGCATCGTCTTGCCACTGGCCCGCACCTGTTTGATGAATTCCAGTCCGTCCATGTTCGGCATATTGATGTCGGAAAGGATGAGGCCCACTGTTTTTTCCCCGAGAACACTGAGTCCTTCGATCCCGTCACCAGCCTCATAGATATCATCCAGGACCAGTCCCGCCTGCCGCAATGATCGGGAAATAATTTTTCTCATGGTAGATGAATCATCGACAATTAACACGTTTGCCATTTTGCACCCTCCTTATTTTTCTTTCGCACAATGAGTGTCATTTTTTTGAAAGCCGCCATCAACCCGGCCTTCATGCTCCAGGCTCTCTTCCCCATTTACCCCGGTTCAATCTGCCATAGATATCCCCTGATCGGCTTATTCATCAGATGTATATTTAATCGGTCGGCCAAGAGAAAACTTTAGGGTGCATGGCACGTCAGAAGAAACCTTGAAAAAAAGTGGAGGATTCTGTCAATGACAGGCTCCCAGAGGAATGATGACCGAAAAGCAGCTGCCTTCGCCCTCCACACTTTCAACTTCGATCGTACCGCTGTGAGCTTCCACAATAGCTTTACTGATGGTCAGGCCAAGGCCGGTCCCTTTGAAGCCGGTAGCGGCAGAGGATCGAAAATACTTGTTAAAGATCCGCGGCACATCTTTCTGCGGGATCCCGATCCCGGTATCTTTAACGGAAACAAAAACCTTATCCTCCCGCACTTCAGCAGTCACCGTGACTGAGCCGCGGCGAGGGGTAAACTTCAACGCATTGCCGATAAGGTTGGCAAAGACCCGTGAAAGCTGCTTGCCATCGACCTTGAGAGGAGGAATCCCCTCACTGATGTTACAGGTAAGATTCGAACCGCGCGCCTGGGCTTCACGTAATCCGTCACAGCAGCACCCATCAAGCAGTGCGCCGATATCACAGACGGCACAATTAATCTGCAGGAGACCCACCTCCAGCCGGTAAGCGTCCAAGACGTCCTCTATCATGGCAAGAAGCTTTAGAGCGCTCCTGTCCATCTCCTTCAGACAAGGCTGAAGCGAAATGTCGATCTTTTGCGGCATTTCCCCCTTCAGCGTCTGGACGTATCCCATCAAAACCGTCAATGGAGACTTGAGATCGTGGGTCATCATGGCAACTATCTCTTCGCGCTGCCTCTTTTCTTTCTTATCTTCGGTAACATCGCGCAACTCGAACATCTCTCCCAGTATTTCGCCGTCAGGAGCATATAATTCGGATGATTTGACGGTGATTACCGCACCGTCAATGCTCATCTCAACAGGAGTCTCGCTGCAATCTTCACTCAGAACCTTGTAAATAGCGGTGCGCAGCGGCAGCATATCAACCCTTTTGCCCAGTACGGAACTGCCGGAGGCTTGCAGTATTGCCTCGGCCTTGCGGTTGATGAGTGTAAGTCGTCCGCTGGTCTCGACAAAGATCACGCCTATGCCTACGCTGTCCATAAGCATGCCGACAATAGCAGACCTATTGGAAAGAGAAAGAGCGTCCTCTTTTGGAGATCCCGTATGTGTCAATCCGCTTTTTTCCATAATGACTCTTATCGGTTATTGCCAGAAGATCTTTAGAATTAATTTATCCCCGAGCAGCTCCTTTCCCCTCCATAAAGCCAGTCTGTAGCTTATCTTGGAGCGCCCGGGCATGTGTTCGATCACTAATTCCACCGACATGACTATGAAAGCCTTTCATTTCTATTGGTTTCAGGCCCGAAAGATGGGCGACCCTTGCTTCGGCATATTTGATTGACACCCTTTCTGGGCCGTGATAGGTATGGAGAAACAGCTAGATAGCGCAACCCCAGAGGTTTTATGTTCTTCAGAAAATACCTTTCCTCATTACGGAGCACCTATTTTTTCATGCTCTGTTTCGGCCTTTTGATGGGTGGATTGTTCCCCTTTTATTCCTACATTTTTTTCGGCAGCAAGGCATTTACCTTCCTTTACGTCATCGGCTGCCTCACCGCCGGGGTGCTGGTAGGCACATTCTGCCATTACATCATCAAACAGGTGATGAAGATCTATCTGGAACGCCAATGGCTGGTGCTGAGCCGTATTGCAGGCGAAGAAGAGACGCGGGCCCTTGCCAAGGGTGAAGACGAACTCAAGCTTCTTCTTGAATGCTACGACCTCCTGATGGGGAAGGTCCTGGCAATGGTCGGCAACGTTACCGCCCTTATCCGGGATATAGGCGCGTTCCATCGGCAGATCGGGGAACAGTCGAAAGAGATCGTCCAGGGGAGCGAAAAGCAGTCCGACAAGGAAAAGGAGACGTTGCAGGCCGTCCAGGAGATGAACGGTTTCTTCAACGATCTTTTGAAGGAGATTGAGGATATTTCGCACAGGACCGATGAACGGGCGTCCATAACTGCGGAAATGAGCGCCACCACCGACACCATCGCTGAAAATATAAAGGACTATTCCTCATCAGTGCTTGAAACGTCTGCATCCATAGAAGAAATGGCCCTCAGCATCAAGGAGACCACCAGCAACATCGAGGCGTTGGCGGTTTCCACGGAACAGACGTCCGGTTCAATCAATCAGATAAATACCGTCACGACGGATATGCGCGACAATGCCCAAAAGACCAGTGAATGCTCCGAAAATGTGCGGAAGAAGGCCCAGGAAGGGATGCGTTCAATGACGGCCACGCTCAAGTCCATGCAGGAAATCGAAAAGAGCAACGCCGAGTCCTTTGCCGCCATAAACCGGCTGGCCGTCCATTCAGCCCGGGTCGGAGAGTTTCTGAACGTAATCAAGGATGTGGTTGAACAGACGAACCTCCTCTCCCTGAACGCCTCCATAATCGCAGCCCAGGCTGGGGAGCGAGGCAAGGCATTTACCGTTGTTGCCGAAGAGGTGCGCTCCCTCGCCCACAGGACAGCCTTATCCGCCAAGGAGATCGAAGATCTGGTCAAGAACATACAGAAAGAAACGGCGGACGTGCAGCGAACGGTTGCACAAGGGAAAGACCGGATCAAGGAAGGGGTAAAAATTTCGGCATTGGCCAGCAATGCGCTGGAGAAGATCGAGGAAAGCGCTGCGGAGGCATCGCAAATGGTGCAAAAAATCGCTGCCGCAACGGTTGAGCAGGCGTCCTCAAGCAGGCTCATCACCGATGAGGCGGAAAAGAATTTCCACCGGGTAAAGCAGGTCACCAAGGCCATTCAGGAGCAGGAGCGAGGAATAAGCCATATTGTAAAGGCCTTGGAACATATGCGTTCCCTTTCCCAGCTTATTACCAACTCGACTCAGGAACAGGCGCGCGGCAACCGTCTCTACCTGAAGAGCATAATGGAGGATAATGACAAGGTGAAGGAACTGAAGGATACGGCCATTCAGCAGATAATGATGGGAGACGTTCTCGTGAACTACGTCAGGGAAGCGGGATCTCTCATTGAAGCAAACGCCGGAGAAGCCAGGCAGATGATGGATCAGATCGACAAGATCACCACAATGACCGAAGATCTATGCAAGGAACTGGCGCCGTTCACTTCCCGGCCAGCAATACAGTGACCAGTTCGGCCATCATCTCATTCTTCAACGAATAGCAGACCCTTACCCCATCCCGTTTGGCATCCAGTATGCCGTTTTTCTTCATTACCTTCAGATGTTGCGAAACTATAGCCTGCGGCAACCGGAGACACTCCCAGATCTCCTTTACGCAGGCACATTTCCCGGCGAGTCCGGCCACGATCTTCAGCCGCACCGGATGGCCGAGCGTCCTGAGCAGCAGCGCCTTTTCCTCCAGATCCATTTCCGGTCGCCCTATGCCGTTAGCCGTCATCGAAAACTCACCGTGTAGTTTGAAATCCGCATGGTCGTTACTCATCGATCGATCGGCAAGTGGTTTCTATACCAGCCGACAATACCGTCGCTCACGTTGTAAACCTCGCCGTAACCCTTGCCTGCCAAAAAACCGGCCACGAGATTGGAACGGGAACCGACAGCGCAGTAAACCACAATCGTCCTGTTTTTGGGAACTTCGCCCAGACGGCGCTCTATTTCGTTGAGAGGGATCAGCACCGCCCCTTTCAAATGCGCCTGCCGGTACTCGTCCGGTGTACGTACATCGAGCAGGAAGGCGTTTTTGTTCTTCGCCAGCAGTGCGCGCGCCTGCAAGGAACTTATGTTCCTCTGCCCTGCGGCAATTGCCAATGATGCAGCGGTCAGAATGATTGCACTAATTAAACCCGTTTTCTTCATGTGGCTTTCTCCCCTCGTAATACTTTTGCCACACCCTCATACTTCCAGTGTGTATCCCACCTGAGCCGGGTGATAATGTCCCGGGAACTCCTTCGCCAGCCTGGCCGACGCGGCAAAACCGGTGCAATGGCTGCCGCAGATTTTCTGAACACCGGAAACGCGCAGGGCCTTGATCGTTTCAGCCAGTTGCGCCTGCGAACAAAAACCGAGATGGCTTCCGCCGATCACGGCATAGAGTTCGGTTATTCCCGTTTTTTCCCTTGCCAGTTCAATGGTGTTGATGATCCCGGCATGACAGCAGCCGAGGAGCAGCACCAGCCCCCTCGCTGTCCGCAGTATCAGTGATTGATCGTCGGGCAGGTGATCCGGTGAACAGCCCGCATCGTCACAAAAAAGGCCGGTGTCTCCCTGCTCGTAGGGTGTCGTTCTCGGCACTTCGCCGGTCAGAAAGATATCCGGCTCTATTTCGCGGAAAACCTCGCTGAGATTGAACGCAGCCCCCTGGCCACGCAGAAACTCCTCCCCATACGGGATGCCGATCGACTGGCTCTTCTCCCGGTCCCGTACCGCATAGCGACGGGCAAAAACACCCGGATGGGCATAAACCTCCTTGCCGCCGCAGCTCTGCAGCAAAGGCCACAAGCCGCCGGTATGGTCGTAATGGCCGTGGGAAAGAACGACTTTGCCGACTTTACGCAGGTCCCGGTTCATGCGCTGGGCGTTGTGCAGAAGCGTATTACCCTGACCTGTATCAAAGAGCACGGCGTCGCCTTCATGCTCCACCAGCGCGGCAAACCCATGCTCGCCGAGGGTTCCGGAGATCGGCCCTACGCTGTTATCGCAAAGGACGGTAATGCGGAATTTCATTTGCAATCGCACCCTTTCGGAAACTTCGGCACACCCGCCTTCTCCAGAATGGTCATCATCGGGCACCAGTTGGTGAAGCCCGACTGAAACAGGTTCAGCCCGACGAAAGCGGTAAACCAGAGCCAGTTGATGTTGTGGAAATGGGCCAGGGTAACCGACAACAAAATAAAAAACCCGGCGATGATCCTCAGCATTCTGTCAATGTACATCTTATTTCTCCTTTGTTTGTTGTTGACGACACCTCTTCCGGCGAAAACGGCTGTTCACCCTATCAAGGCGGCTCCTAAGACAGCAACTCCGCCACCTTCCCCGCCACATTGCCGGTGAGGATTGCGCATCCCCCTTTGCCGTTTTGCGTGATGATCTTGCAGCAGGTGGCGCCGTACTGCTCCTTGAACCACTTGTGCAGTTCGCGGGTGAGGGCCATCACTCGCTTTTTGTCGTCTTGCAGGACGAGCCCAATGGCGATGGTTCCGCCGGCAACCGCACCGCAGAGGCAGCCGGAGCCTGACCCGCCGCCGAAACCGGCGGCCAGCCGGACCACCTCATCGGCGACCGTCGGTGCGAAATTGTTCTTTACTGCGGCCAGGACCGCCTCGGCACAGTGCATTTTGCCGGAACGATACAGACCTTCTGCCTCGGCAGCCACCTTTCCAACCATCCCCTCGACCGCCACCTCATCTGTTTTCGACTTTGACCAGAACATCAAACCTCCAGAAACTTGCGAATATTGTTTATTTTGCTTTGTATTTCTCCGGGACAACCCCGCGTCACCCCTCGTTACTCACCGTCTGTCTCCTCTCCTTCCACGACTGCACCATATAGTAGAGGATCGGTATGGTGATCCTGGAGAGGGTCGTCGATGCTATTTCTCCGCACATCATGGCCAGCGCCAGCCCCTGGAATATGGGATCGAAGACGATGACGAAACTCCCCACCACTACCGCTGCTGCGGTCAGGAGCATGGGACGGAAGCGGACCGCCCCCGCGTCGATGATCGCTTCGTCGAGAGGCATCCCCTCCCGCCTCCTCAGTTCGGCGAAATCGATGAGGATGATGGAGTTCCTGACGATGATCCCTGCCAGGGCAATGAAGCCGATCATGCTGGTGGCGGTAAAGAACGCACCCATCAGCGCATGTCCCGGCAGGATGCCGATCAGGGTGAGCGGAATGGGGGCCATGATCACGAGTGGTGTCGTGAAATCCCGGAACCAGGCCACCACGAGCACGTAAATGATGATCATGACAGCGCCGAAGGCGAGCCCCAGGTCGCGAAATACCTCGTAGGTGATGTGCCATTCGCCGTCCCACTTGAGCCCCGGCCGCTCCTCGCTCCAGGGCTGGCTGGCAGCCCGTTGCTCGATCTTGTAGCCGCCGGCAAGCGGTATCTTGTCGATCTCCTTCTGCATCTTGAGGATAGCGTAGACAGGCGCCTCCACCACCCCGGCCACGTCGCCGGTGACGTACACCACGCTCTTCAGGTTCTTCCGGTAGAGGGTTTTCTCTTCATCAGCCCGGCTCACCCGGACGAGCTGGGACAACGGCACATTCCCCCTGGGTCCCGGCACGTAGATGGATGAAAGCGAGCTTACGGAGCTTCGCTGGTCGATGGGGAGCCGCAGGTTGATGGCGACCGGCTCCTTCTCCTTCGGCAGATGGAGCATACCCGCATCCATGCCCCCCAAGGCCATCTGCAAGGTTTTCACCACATCCTCGCCGGCAATTCCGGAAAGCGCCGCCTTTTCCTTATCCACTTCAAAGGTGTATTTCGCCTGGTTGTCCTCGACATACCAGTCCGTGTCGACCACGCCGGCGGTCTTTTTGAAGATCTCCTTCACCTGGGCCGCGATCTTAAGCCTCGTCTCCTGGTCAGGTCCGTAGATCTCCGCCACGAGCGTGGAAAGTACCGGTGGCCCCGGCGGGATCTCCGCCACCTTGATCCGCGCGGCATAACGGTCGGCAACTGATTTTAGCACCGGCCTGATCCTTTTGGCAATATCGTGCGACTGATCGCTCCGCTCCGTCTTGTTCACGAAATTCACCTGGATATCGGCCACGTTGGGGCCTTTGCGCAAGTAGTAGTGGCGCACCAGCCCGTTGAAATTAAAGGGGGAACTCACCCCCACATAGGTCTGGAAATCTGTCACCTCCGGCACCTTGCGTAGCGCATCCCCCATTTCTGCGGTCATTCGGGCGGTTTCCTCCAGTGTCGTGCCATCCGGCGCATCGACGATCACCTGGAGCTCGTTCTTGTTGTCGAAGGGGAGCATCTTGACCGTCACCAGCTTGAAGTAGATGAGCGAGCAGGAGATGAGGAGCAGGGCGACTACCCCGGCGAGGAAACCGTAGCGGATCGGCTTCCTGTGCAGCAACGCCCCCATAATCTTGCGGTAAAAGGCCGTAAGCCGCGACTCTTCCGCCTCCCTTTCGGAGCCGAAGTGTGATTCACCCTTCATGAAACGGTATGCGAAATAGGGGGTGACGATAAAGGCGATCAGGAGCGAAAAAATCATGGCCAAGCTTGCACCGACCGGAATCGGCCGCATGTAGGGCCCCATCAGACCGCCGACGAAACCCATCGGCAGGATCGAGGCTATGACGGCAAAGGTGGCCAGCACCGTCGGATTGCCGATCTCATCCACTGCCCTGATAGCGGCTTCCAGGGGGGCAAGCCTGGTAGTGGTAAAGTAGCGGTGAATATTTTCGACAACGACGATGGCATCGTCCACCAGGATGCCGATGGAGAAAATCAGGGCAAAGAGAGTGATGCGATTGAGGGTATAACCGATCTGATTAAAGATCAGCATGGTCAGAGCCAATGTCACGGGTATGGCGATTGCCGCCACCGCGCCGGCCCGCCACCCCATGAATACGGCAATCAGGATGGTTACCGAGATCGCCGCAAGGAACATGTGAAAGAGGAGCTCATTGTTTTTCTCCTTGGCCGTTTCTCCGTAATTGCGGGTTACGGTAACCTGAACATCGGAAGGGATCAGCTTCCCCTTGAGAAACTCCGCGCGCTTCAACATGTCTTCGGCCACCCAAGTAGCGTTTGCCCCCTTGCGCTTGGCCACGGAAATGGTCACCGCTGGAAAGCTGGCCGCGTTATTGCCCTTTATCCCTTTTTTCGCTGCCGCAGGGCCCATGCCGAAGAAGACGTAATCCTTCGCCTCCTCAGGGCCGTCCTGCACTATTGCCACTTCCTCCAGATAAACCGGCCGGCCGTCATGGACAGCGACCACGATCCGTTTTACCGCCTCTGCATCATCGAGAAACGTTCCCGTTTGCACCAGGTACTCCCTGTTGCTGCTGGCAAAAGCACCTGACGCGAGCGCGACATTTCCCTTTTGCAGGGCGCCCATGATCTGCAGCGGTGACAGGCTGTAGGCCGCCATCTTGCCCGCATCGAGCCGAACCTTTACCTGTCGGGTGAGACCACCCTTTATCTCGCTTTCTGCCACATCGTCGCTTTTCTTCAGCTCGTCACACAGTTCGCTAGCCACACGTCGCAAGGCGTAATGGTCGTAATGTTCCGACCAGAGGGTCAGGGTAAGAATCGGCACATCATCTATCGACTTGGGGACCACGAGCGGCTCGCCGCTCCCGGGAGGAAGAATGCCGCGGTTGCTCATCACCTTGTTGTAGAGCTTGACCAGCGATTCTTCCATGTTCTGACCGACCAGGAAGCGCACGGTAACAATCCCCATGCCAGGTCGGCTGGCGGAATATATGTACTCAACCCCCTTGATCTCCCACATCTTTTTCTCAAAGGGTTTGACGATCCGCTCCTCCACTTCCTTCGGGGTTGAACCCGGCAGCGGCAGATAGATGTCGATCATCGGCACGACTATTTGCGGTTCTTCCTCACGCGGCGTCACCAAAACTGCATAAACGCCGAGCAGGAGCGAGGCCGCGACAATCAATGGGGTAAGCTTCGAGTTGATGAAGGCTCGGGCGATCCCACCGGCAAAACCCAACTTATTCATGTCAATCTCCGTGGAATTTCAACTCTTGATTCAACAAACAATAAATCATAAAGGAGCGGTTATCGTGCTCAACGGGCAAGCAGCGCATCTGCCGATGCTATTCGGCCTTTGCGCCATCGACAGCCTTCTCCACTCCGGCGGTTACGACCAGTTCACCTGCTGACAGACCGGAGAGGATTTCCACCTTGTCAGCAACGCCTTTGCCGGTTTTTACCAAACGCATTCCCACTCTGTGCTCCTTGTCCACCACCCAGACAAGCGTAAGCGCACCCCTTTCGACGACGGCGCTTTTAGGTATCAGCACCCCTTTCCTTTTGCCGGTAGCGAACAGTGCCCGGCCGTAAACACCGGAACGTAAACCTTTCGCAGCAAGGTCAATCTTTGCGATAAAGGTCCTGCTCATCGGGTCAACGGTCGGAACCACCTCGACCACTCTCCCGCTTGTTTCTGCATCGCTCCCCTCTATTGCAACACGGACCGCATCGCCTATTTTCACCCTTCCCAGCATTGTTTCAGGCACGGCGACATCCAGCCTGTAATTGCCCTCTTCTTCTACGGTTATCAGCGGCATGCCGGGCAGTACGGTCATGCCGACGTCTACGGCCTTTGCAGTGACTATGCCGGCTATCGGCGCCGCGATCTTGGCATATCCGGCCACGGCATCTGCCGCTTTGGCATTTCCACGTGCCTGTGCCAGCCGCGCCTCTGCGCGGGCCAGCCCTTGTGCGGCCAGCTCCTTCTCCGTTTGCCTGCCGTCGAATTCCTGCCTGGTCACTGCCTGCTCGTCATAGAGCTTATGGAATCTGTCAAATGTTGTATCTGCAAGTTTTTTGCGCGCGAGAGCCTCATCAATACCACGCCTTGCTTCTTCCACAGCAGCGGATGCCGCTTCTGCCGCGGCCGAGCTTTCATTGGCTTCAAGTGTTATCAGATGCTTCCCTCTGGCAACCCGGTCCCCTTCCTTTGCCGAAATGGTTCTAACGATGCCGGAGATGCGGGCGGCAATAAGTGCGGTATTTTTCGACTTGACAGTACCCACCGCTTCAAGGAGTTCGGGTATATCGCTCTCTGTGACTTTCTCCGTGGAAAGTCCCTTTACATGGGGCACGTCCTGTGGGATTGCCCCCTCCTTCATCTTTTCACTGCATCCGGGAAGGACGGAGAGTGTTGCGATAAACATCAGGCAGGCTACGACCGCCCCAATCCTTTTCATTTCATGACCTCCTGCAAAAATGTCCCTGCGGCCAGATATATATCTGCAGCAGAGAGTGCGAGCTGGTTTTCCGTATCGATTACATTTGCCCTCGCCCTGTTCAGGGCTGTCTGCGCATCCAGCAGCTCGGACATTGTTGCCAGAGAGTTCTGAAAACGCTTCTCCAACAGGCGTACGCTTTCATCAGCATCCACAGACGAGTTACGGGCTACTTCCAATTTTTTCAGAGCCTCCTGATAGCGGAGAAAGCTTTCCATGACCTGCAAATCAACTTCCTGCCTATAATCATCTACATACTCTGCTGCAGCCTTTTCCAGCGCCACGTTTTTCTTTACTTCATTGCGTCTCCTCATCCCGTCAAACAATTCCCAACGAAGTGTTGCACCGACAAACCAGGAATCATTATCATTACCAAACGGGACGTCCCGATCATTGAGCTGATATGAAGCGTCTGCATAAATCGTCGGCAGATATGCGCTACGCGCCATTTTCACCCCCAATGCCGCTTTGTCCACATCCTTTTCCATCGTCTTCATGTCTATGCGATTTTGCAGTGCAAGTTTTTTGAGATCGTCAATACCCATTACCGGATGCATTACGTCAATGCCATCGCTTATATCGAGCAGCTCCCCGGCATTGCCGGCTGTGGCCCTTGTAAGCTTCATTTTAGCCAGAAGAAGGTTGTTATTTGCGGTTATATTCTGTTGTTCGACCTCAGAAACAAAGGTCCGGGCTCTCAATTCGTCAGATTTCAACCCCGCACCAGCTTCGCTTCTGACAACGGCTAGCCTCTGATGCTCCCTCGCATCGATCAATGCTTGTTCTGTTGCTTTCAGGTAAGCCCTGGCCCGACGTATTTCAAGATATGCTGAATATACTTTTGCGGCAACCTCCTGGCGACGGCCTTCCAACAAAAGGTCACGCTTTTTTTCCTCGTTTTTCACCATTTCAACACCCTGGCCAATGGAAAGATCAAACAGAGGTTGTTCGAGTATGAGCTTTGTGCTGAAATCGTTAGATGCCTTGGGATGATTGAGGTTTGAGATCTCAAAATCGCTTGCACCAAACCGTCCCTGATCAAGTTTCATCATGAATACCCTGGTCGGAGCGTTTGATGCAACCACACCTTCCTCCATGAGGATGCGCGGCAGATAGCGGCTCTTCTTAATCGATTCCTCGCTTGTGGCAGCCGTTCTTTCAAATCCGGCAGCTTTTATCAGATGATGTCTCTCCAGGGCTAGGCTTATTGCCTCCCGCAGAGTAACATTAGCGTTTCCGGCATAGGCGGAAACCGGTAATGCAAGAATCACAGCCATGCTAATTATTATTTTTCTCACTGATTCACTCCATTGATCGCTTTCAAACACAGCCATTTCTTATATATGGATTTTTATATATATTCTTCATCATATTGTCAAGCTAATTATAGCTCACTTGGCCACTAATTCATTTTCTTTAATATTGAATATTAATTGCAATAAAACGATGCACAATCATCATAATCTGACGACTTGCATCATCAGGTAATAGTCAAATATGCAGGTCCTTCATCATCCTGTTCACGGAACGATATACATTTGTCTGTAATTGGAGTGCTGGACAATAAAAAAAAGTCCCCCTGAATTCACAGGGGGACTTTTATATTCAATGTATGAAAATATAACTTAGAACAAGACGGCCTTCTGGGCAAGCTGCAGGAGATACCCGGGAATCACTCCGGGAATCATAACGCCGGCCACAGAAATGAACAGGCAAAGTGCAATGGCGGGTGTTACCTTTACCCAATCAAACTCTTCGACAGGATCTTTCATGTACATGAAAACCATAACGCGCAAATAATAATAAACAGATGCCGCGCTGTTTAAAACGCCTATGATAGCCAGTCCGATATAACCGGATTTAATAGCCGCAGAGAAGAGGTAGAACTTTCCGACAAAACCGACCATTGGCGGAATACCCGCAAGTGAAAAGAGAAAAATAGCCATAATCAGTGCAAGCACAGGACGCCTGAAACCTAAACCTGCATAATCGGAGACATTGTTGTTCGCCTCGCCCTTTTTGCCAATCAGTATGATGATGGCAAAAGCACCGATATTCATAAAGGCGTAGGAGAGCATGTAGAACAGGATACCTGCTGCACCCTCGGCATTCCCGGCCGTAAAACCAACCAGTGCATAGCCGGCATGTGCGATCGAAGAATACGCAAGCATGCGTTTGATGTTGTCCTGGCTTAAAGCGATGATGTTACCAACCGTCATGGTCAATACGGCAAGTATCCAAAGCAGATCAGTCCAATCCGCCTTAAGGGTTGGGAAAGCAAACACGAGTACCCTGATGAAGGCGGCAAATCCGGCAGCCTTCGGACCGGCAGACATGAAAGCCGTCATCGGTGTCGGCGCACCTTCGTACACATCAGGCGTCCACATATGGAAGGGAGCGGCGGCAATTTTGAACGAAAAGCCAATCGCTATAAGTAGCATACCGACAAGGAACATCGGGTTGGCTGTAACCGATCCGTTTTGAGCAACATATGCTGCAATGTTGGCTATCTTGGTCGTGCCCGTCGAACCATACGTAAGCGCCATACCATAGAGGAGAAACCCGGTGGAAAAGGCTCCAAGCAGGAAGTACTTGAGGCCGGCTTCATTCGACTTAATATTATTCCTATTGAAACCAGCAAGCACGTAAAGGGAAACAGACAGCACCTCGAGTCCGAGGAAGATGGTCATCAAATCGGTGCCGGATGCCATCAGCATCATGCCGGCAGTGGCGAGCAGTATCAATGGATATAGTTCACCGTGATTACACTCTTCACGCTCCATGTACTGGTCACTTATCAGGATTGTCAGGGCCGCTGACAGCAAAAATATCGCTTTAAAGAAAAGTGCGAAATTATCTTGGATCACCGAACCATTGAAACCTTCCCTGATTGCCTGCGGAGCATCCCAACCGTTAAAGACACTTACAGCAGAAACGATAATGCCTATCAAGCTTAAATATCCCAGGTAGGCCTTCTGTTTGCCAGGGACAAAGACATTGACCAGCAGGAGCACCATGGCGAAGACTGAAAGGATTGTCTCAGGCATCACCGCGGTAAAGTTTATGGCTGGCATAGCGATTGTTTCCATCTAATTTCCTCCGGTAGCTATTCTAAACGGTTCTATTTCACTTCAGCTGCGGTAGCTGCCTGGGGTGCAGCCTGTGGCATAATCTGCATCTGCTGCACTACTGGCGCAGGCTGATTGGCGGCAACCTGCTTCGTCTTGACATGTTGGATCAAGTTGTCGATGGACGGTGTCATCTTGTCGAGAAACGGCTTGGGATAAACACCCATGAAGAATATCAGTACAAGCAGAGGCAACATTATAACGATTTCTCTTGCGTTCAGATCCTTGAGTACCTGATTTTTCGGATTATTGAGTTCTCCGAACATTACACGCTGGAACATCCATAACATATAGACAGCAGAGAGGATGACGCCGCTTGATGCGATTATTGAATACCATCTGATGCTGCTTTCAAAAGAGCCGATCAAGACGAGGAACTCACCGACAAAGCCGTTTGTTCCAGGCAAACCGATGGAAGAAAGGGTAACAATCATGAAGATAGTTGCAAATACGGGCATCTGCTTGGAAAGGCCGCCGAAATCGGTAATAAGCCGCGTGTGACGACGTTCATAAATGAAGCCGACGATAAGGAACAGTGCCCCGGTTGAAACACCATGATTAAGCATCTGCAACATGCCACCGGCAATCCCTTGCTGGTTAAGGGCAAAAACACCAAGCATGACAAAACCAAGATGCGCTACTGATGAGTACGCAACCAACTTCTTCACATCTTCCTGGACCATGGCAACCAGTGCAGCGTAAATAATGCCGATTACAGAAAGAGTAGCAATAAGTGGCGTAAACTGCGCCGTTGCAATCGGGAAAAGCGGGATGGCAAAACGGACAAAGCCGTAGGTACCCATCTTCAGGAGCACTGCTGCAAGTATTACAGAACCGGCTGTAGGTGCTTCGGTGTGGGCATCCGGCAACCATGTGTGTAAGGGGAACATGGGAACCTTAATTGCGAAGGCCAGGGCAAATGCAAGGAACATCCATGTCTGAGTAGCTGGGTCAAGTGACAACTGATAGAATTTCAACAGATTAAAATCGCCCCCCCCTGCTTTGAAATAGAGGGTAATGAGCGCAACAAGCATGAGGAGTGAGCCAACCATGGTGTAGATAAAAAACTTAACCGCTGCATAAATCTTATTCTTGCCACCCCAGATACCGATGATGAAATACATCGGAATAAGCATTACTTCCCAGAAAATGTAGAAAAGGAACAGGTCGAGAGAAATAAACGCACCGAGCATGCCGACTTCGAGCAGAAGCAGGCAGATCATGTATTCCTTCACCTTTTCTTCAACCGCTGTCCAGGTCGAAAGTATGGCGATAGGCATGATGAAGGTTGTCAGGATTACAAGCCAGAGGCTTATCCCATCGATGCCGATATGGTAGTTCATCTGAAACGGGCCTGCTGCGATCCAGGGTATCATTTCGACAAACTGAAACTCGGCATTATTCTGAAATCCCGTAACCAGAGGTAGCGACACTATAAATGCTATCAGAGAAATTCCAAGGGCAATTCCCCTCGAGACCGCGTGGCTGTTCTTATTTACAAAGAATAGGAGAAATACCCCTAACAGCGGCAGGAAAGTTATTATGCTCAGTAACGCAGGCATCTGGTTCATTTACTCTGCTCCTTTTACTTCTGACAAAAATTATCTAATTCCTAGCGAAAAATGTAATAACCGACAATCACAACCATGCCCAGAGCCATCGAAAAGGCATAGTTATGGACATAACCCGATTGAATGTTTCTCAGTACTGCACTGAAACCGATTACTGTCTTGGCTACACCGTTGACTATGCCGTCAACCACGAGCACATCAAAACCCTTCCAGAGAAATCTGCCGATTGCTTTGCAGGGATTGACAAAGAGGAAGTCGTAGAGTTCGTCGATATACCACTTATTGTAGACAGCCTTATGCAGACCCGGGAATGCAGCGGTAAACTTTGCCGGTATTGATGGTGAAACTATATAGAGTGCATAAGCTATGCTGATGCCAATTACTGCGATGATTACAGAAGTACCCATCAAACCCCACTCAAGGGAGGCGCTGTGATGCGCAGCAGCATGACCGTGCTCCTTGGCGAACTCTTCGGAGATCCTGAAAACCGGCTCAAGATAGTGTTCAAAGTAATTGGGTATCCCGCCGAACATTTCACCGATCAACTTAGGTATGCCAACGTAGCCGCCTACAACGGCCAGGGTACCCAGAACCATGAGCGGCAAGGTGATGACAAACGGCGATTCGTGGAGATGGTCTTTAGCCTTTGGATTAATGCGGCATTCGCCAAAGAACGTCATGAACACAAGACGGAACATATAGAACGCTGTGAAACCGGCTGCAACGGCGCCTGTTCCCCAGAGTATATAGTTGAGGTTACCATGGTACGGATTGGCAAACGCTTGCCAGAGGATCTCGTCCTTTGAAAAGAATCCGGAGAAGCCGGGGATACCTGCTATGGCTATGGTAGATACCAGAAAAGTCAGGAAGGTGATCGGCATCTTGGATTTCAATCCACCCATGTTGCGCATATCCTGGGCATCATCGTGGGAATGTGCGTGGTGCAATGCATGGTGCATGGAGTGAATAACCGATCCTGAACCAAGAAACAGACATGCCTTGAAGAATGCGTGGGTCATCAGGTGGAATACGCCGGCGGCAAATGCACCGACCCCCATGGCCAAGAACATGAAACCGAGCTGGGATACCGTGGAATAGGCAAGAACTCGCTTGATGTCGTTCTGGGCTGTGCCGATGGTTGCGGCAAAGATAGCTGTTGCCGCACCGACGCAAGCAATAACAAGCATCGTCTCAGGAGCTTTGATGAATATGAAGTTCATGCGACCGATCATGTAAACACCGGCGGTAACCATTGTCGCAGCATGGATGAGCGCAGAAACAGGGGTCGGACCTTCCATCGCGTCCGGGAGCCAGGTGTAAAGCGGAATCTGAGCTGACTTGCCGGTCGCACCAAGGAAGAAGCATAATGTAATGATAGTTACAACTCCGCCAATGGGAAGCAGATGTGAAGCCTGGCCAAGCTGGACAAAATTTATCGTCCAGACATTATGGTTATGGCCGAGGTACCAGAAGAGTGTAAATAAGCCGAGAAGAAAACCAAAGTCACCGACCCTGTTCATGACGAATGCTTTTTTGCCTGCATCGCCGGCAGATTTCTTATGGAAATAATACCCGATGAGCAGATAGGAACAGAGACCGACACCTTCCCAGCCGACAAACATGAGCAACAGGTTATTGCCGAGAACCAGAAGCAGCATGGAAAATGTAAACAGGTTCAAGTAGGTGAAGTAGCGGTAGAATCCTTCTTCTCCGTGCATATAACCAATCGAATAGAGATGGATAAGGAAACCGACACCGGTAACAACCATTATCATTAAAGCTGAAAGCGGATCTATGAGAAAACCGATATCTGCTTTAAAGTTACCGGACTGAATCCAGGTAAAGAGGTTCAGTTCGAATAAACGCTCTTCACTGGGAAGCGACAGTAACTTGAACAGTATGCTGCAAGAAACCAGGAAAGAACCAAAGACCATTAACGATCCGATCCCGCCTATAATCTTCTCATTCTTTATTGATTTGCCGAATAGGCCGTTGATTACCACACCTATGAGTGGGAAAAGTGGGATCAACCATACGTATTCAAACATTCCTGACTCCTTTATCTGATAGTTTCCTTAAATTTAACGCTGTAACTACCATTTCATGAGATTGACATCTTCAACGTCAATCGACTCTCTATTTTTATAGAAGGCAATCATAAGAGCAAGGCCGACCGCTGCTTCAGCAGCTGCGACCGTCATAACGAAGAATACAAAGATCTGGCCGTCAATGTTGCCAAGATATTTGGAAAAAGCAATAAAGGTCAGGTTTACTGCGTTCAGCATCATCTCGACACACATGAAGATCACAATGGCATTTCTTCTGACAAGTACGCCGATAGTACCTATTGAGAATAATATTGCGCTGAGTATTAGATAGTTGTTTAAGGCTAACATGTCTTTACTCCTGAGTTCTTTAAATTTTTCTTTTAGTGAGAATCACGGCGCCGATGATTGCTACAAGCAGCAGCAACGATGTTATTTCAAAGGGGAGCAAGAATTCTGTGTACAAAGCCTTACCTATGAGTTCGACATGACCAACCCGTTCAACCAATGCGGTATCCATGACGCCCTTGTTGCCGGTCAGTGAGCTTCTGAACAGGAAATAACATGTCTGGAACAGAACCAAAAGACCGATTATGCTGCCTGCCAGTATCGCATGTGTGGTTTTTCTGCCGGTTTCAGTTCTTATGTTGAGCAGCATGATTACAAAAACAATCAGAACCATAATCGCGCCGGCATAGACAATCACCTGTATGGCTGCCATAAATGGGGCATCCAGCATAACGTAAAAGGTCGCAAGGCAAAAGAAGGTCATGACCAGCGAAAGGGCACTGTTGATCGGATTTTTGCAGGTTATAACCAGAATGCTGGATATGACAGCCACCGCTGCCACGATGATGAAGAATAACGATTCTAGCATTGACTGCTCCTTTATTTCTTTTCTAAAAGTCTTTCCTTGGTAAAGATGAAATCCTGTCGTTTATAACTGGCAAGCTCAAACGTGTCCGTCATTCGTATGGCATCTACGGGACATGCTTCTACACAGTAGCCGCAAAAGATGCAACGCAGCATATCTATCTCATATTTTGCGGCGAACTTGTCATGGTTCTCATCCTCACCCGCCTCAACCGTAATGCATTTAGCAGGGCAGACTGTCGGACAGAGATAGCAGGCAACACATTTCGCCCGGTCATGTGAAACATTGAGCGCGTGGAGACCCCTGAAACCCGGTTCTATTTTAGGTCTCTCGTCAGGATACTGAAGAGTGACCGGTTTCTGAAAAAGATGTTTTAATGTGATCTGTAAACCTTTAAGCAACGGCATTATCATGGTGATACCTCGCCTGTAAATTAAATATTATTTAAAAAGCGTAACGACTATTCCCGTAACCACGACATTCAAAAGCGTCAGTGGCAGGAATACTTTCCAGCCAAGGCCCATCAGCTGATCATAACGATATCGGGGATATGTAGCCCTGATCCACATGCAGCAGAATATAAGGAAATACACCTTGGCAACGAAATTTATTACCGGGAAGAAAGGACCATGCCAGCCGCCAAGAAAAAGTGTGGTAGTAACGGCGCAAACCGTAATCATATTCGCATATTCAGCCATAAAGAACATGGCGTATTTCATACTTGAATACTCTGTACAAAAGCCTGATACAAGTTCAGTCTCAGCCTCTGGGAGGTCGAATGGTGTGCGGTTTATTTCTGCCAGAGAGCAGATAAAGAAGATTATGAATGCCAGCGGCTGCTTGAAGGCGTACCAATTTGTTATGAAGCCAGCCTGGTCGGCGACGATCTTATGTAGCGAGAGAGATTCTGACAGCATAAAAACGGCGACTATGGCAAGCCCTGCTGCCAACTCATATGAGACCATCTGCGCGGAGGCGCGAAGCCCGCCGAGCAACGAATATTTACTGTTTGAAGACCAACCGGCCAGGACTATGCCATAGACGCCAAGTGAAGCCATACCAAGGATATAAAGAACCCCGACATTAACATCAAGCACAGCCCCGGTAGCCTGATCGTTAATTACTGCGGCAATCTGCAAGGGGATCTTGTAACCGGCAACCTCGATCGTATCGCCAAATGGAATTACCGCAAACGCAATAAAGGCGGGGACCAGCGCAACAAGTGGTGCAATAAGGAATGCAAATTTACTCGATTGCGCAGGGATGATCTCTTCTTTGAAAAAAAGCTTGATCCCATCGGCAATCGGTTGTAGCAAACCGTGCCAGCCAGTTCTCATCGGGCCGAGACGTACCTGCATGTGCCCAATTATCTTCCTCTCTGCATAGGTTGCATAAGCGACCGTCAATAGTACAAAGACAAAGGCTACGAGCACTTTGGCAATCATTGCTATGTAGTACGCAACTGGCAGTCCTAAGATTAGCGTATCCATCTGATTGTCTTCCCCTCTTTAGTGAATTTAGCTATAACTTCAGTTGTTATTTGCTTATGCTTACCCAGATTACCGGAGTGCCGTCAGTGACGGTATTTACAGACTGTTCTGCAAAATGGTAGGGAGCAAAAACAACCCCTTGCGGCATCCTGACATTAACCTTGGCCTTCAGTTTGATTTCACCTGTAGTCGACTTGATGGTAAGCATATCGTTTTCGCTTATTTTCAATTCAGCGGCATCTTGTCGACTCAGTTCTGCATAACCTTCAGGACACACGTGCATTGGTCCTTCACCGTATCGGGACATGGTTCCACAATGATAGAGAGCACTACCTGTTACCATTGCAAATTTACCCGTTTCTGCTTTCACAGGTGCTGCTGCTACCGGCACGAATTTGGCTTTCGTCGTAACAGGTATTATCTGGCCATTTTCACCCAGACCGTCGTAAGAAAGATCTTTATATCCCGGCACATTCTCCGCGATCTCAGCAAAAACCTCAGAGGCATTTGCGTATGTCGTGCCACCGAGAATTCCATTGAGGCTGCTCAGGATGTCAAGATCGCTCCGAGAAAGGCCGATTGGCTTGATTGCTTTGTTGACGCGTTGTACCGTCCTGCCGACGCTGGTAAATGTACCGTCTTTTTCTGCAAATGAGCACGCTGGAAGAACCACATGGGCCTTTTCTGCCGTCTCAGTGAGGAAGAGGTCCTGTACAACCAGGAATTCAACCTTGTCCAGGGCTGCCTCAATCTTTTTCCTGTTGGGGTAGGAAATCACCGGGTTTTCACCCGCTACATAAAGAGCCTTGACAGTGCCGGCAGCACAGCTGTCGATTATGGTCGCGGCGTTCTTACCCTTCGAAGTCGGGTAGATACCCATATCAAGAGCACCCTGGCTATTGTTCTTCTCGCCCATGATCAGGACACCGCAACCTTCTTTACCGATCCTTCCGGTAAGCAGCGCCAGGTTGATTACCGCCTGAGCCAGTTCCTTACCGTGGCCGGAATAACCCAAACCGATCGGCAGCAGAATCAGTGCCTTTTCTGCCTTGGCGTAATCACTCGCCAGAGCCTTAATTTCATCAGCAGACATGCCGCAGGCTTCAGCCACCTTACTTGGTGCGTAAGATTCCAATGTCTGCTTTAATTCATCCAACCCTGCGACGGTAGTCGCAGCTGCATCGACCAGATTCTCATCGATAATTGCTTTTGCCAGGGCGTTTAGCAGAACGACCTCATTGCCCGGTTTATGGACATATGTTTTTGCCTTGGGAAGTTTTGACAGTTTACCGCGCTTGTCAGAGACTATCCTTAGGTCGACATCCTTGCGTTTCACGCCAAGATTTATTTCAAAACCCAATACCGGATGAGTTTCATAGGCATCGGTCTTTACTACAAGAAGCAGATCGGTTTTCTGAATATCAGCGATTGTTGAAGGAGAAGCAGCGTATCCGAGACTCTCCAGAGCACCTGAAGTGAGAGCACTGTGTGCAAACCCGGCGGAATGATCAATGTTTTCAGAACCTAGTGTCTCTCTGAATAACTTACCGTACAGGAACAGTTCCTCGTTGGTTAGCCTTGGCGTCACCAGTCCCGCCACACTATCAGCACCTGACGCTTTTGCTTCACGCAAGCGGTCAGCAACAAGTGACAGCGCCTCTTCCCACGAGGCTTCTACCAGTTTCCCGTTTTTGCGAATAAGCGGTGTTGTCAGTCGATTATCGCTATTTACAAACTGATAACCGAATCGCCCTCGTGTGCAAAGCTGGCCATTGTGAAAACCCTGGTTTTCATCATAAATGGTCGTCAGGACTTTATTGTCTTTGACACCTAAGGTCAGTTGACAGCCGGTGCCACAGTATGAACAGACAGTTTTTACCTTGTTCAACGACCACCAGCGCGCCTTGAACTTGAATGGGCGTGAAATAAGTGCGCCAACCGGACAAACAGAAACGCATGAGCCACAGAATTCGCAATTTAGAGGGCCATCGAACTCCGTACCCATTTTTGCTTCAATACCACGGCTGATGAAGGTGTATGCACCATACGAAACAATCTCGTCACATATCCGTGCGCATTTGCCGCAGTGAATACAGCGATTCATATCGCGCTCAATAAGCGGGTTTTCGTAGTCTATCTTATGATGAAACTTCTCATCATGGAACTTGTTGGTGTTTACCTTGTATTCATAGGTCAAGTTCTGCAAATCACAGTCGCCAGCTGCATCACACACCGGACAGTCAATGGGGTGCTTGAGCAGCAGCAGTTCCAACACCATTTTCCTGGCCTTGATAATCTCAGGTGTCGTTGTTGTAACAGTCATTCCTTCCGTTACCGGCGTGGTGCAGGCAGGGATTAAACGCCCCTTCATCTGCTCTACCTCGACAAGACACATACGGCAACCGCCAAACGGATGCAATTTCTTATCGTGACACAGAATGGGAATTTTTATACCGGCTGACTTGGCCGCATCAAAAATGGTAGCGTCTTTAGGTACCGTCACCTTTTTATCATCGATTGTAAGATTAACCATCTCGACCCTCTGTTCTCCCTCGGATGTATACTTGATGATCAGCTACTCAATGGCCATGAAACGGCATGCGTCATAGCAGGACTTGCATTTGGTACATTTTTCTTTATCCAGATAAGCGACCTTGCCCTTTTCCCAGATAATAGCATTGGAAGGGCAGGCTTTGAGACACGCACCGCATTTAACGCACTTGTCCTCGACAACTTGCCATAAAAGAAGTTCCTTACAGCAGTTTGACGGGCAGCGCTTGTCATTGATGTGTGCCTCATACTCATGACGGAAATATTTAACTGTAGACAGGATCGGGTTTGGCGCCGTCTGTCCAAGACCGCAAAGAGAGGCTTTTTTAATGGTAGCACCCATCTCCAGCAGAGTATCAATATCGCTTGCCTGGCCACGTCCTTCGGTGATGCGCTCCAGAATATCAAGCATTGCTTTAAGACCAATACGACAGGGAACACATTTGCCGCATGACTCCATCCTGGTAAAGGTCAGGAAGAACCTGGCCACATCCACCATGCAGGTCGTTTCATCCATGACGACCAGGCCTCCGGAACCCATCATGGCGCCTGCCTTGATCAGGGAATCGTAGTCTACCGGGGTGTCAAGGACCTCCGCCGGGATACAACCACCGGAAGGACCACCTGCCTGAACCGCCTTGAATTTGCGGTTGTTGGCGATTCCTCCGCAGACGTCATAAATAACCTGGCGCACAGACATGCCTGCAGCAACCTCCACCAACCCCGTGTGCTTAACCTTGCCGGTAACGGCGAAGATCTTCGTGCCTTTGGTGGTGTCAGTGCCGAGGGAAGCATACCAATCTGCACCCTTGTTGATTATGTGGCGAACGTTGGCAAAGGTTTCAACGTTGTTGATGTTCGTCGGTTTGCCCCAAAGTCCTTTAACCGCAGGAAACGGCGGACGTGGTCGAGGCATGCCACGCTCACCCTCGATGGATGCCATAAGCGCAGTCTCTTCACCGCAGACAAACGCTCCAGCCCCCATCTTGATGCGCATATCGAAGTCAAAACCCCATCCCTGGATGTTTTTGCCTAGCCAGCCCTTCTCGTAGCAGATGTCAATGGCGTGCTGAAGGCGCTGAATGGCCAGTGGGTACTCGGCACGAACATATACATAGCCATAATAACAACCAATGGCATAGGCGGAAATCATCATCCCCTCAATAATACAGAAGGGATCACCTTCGAGGACGGAACGGTCCATGAAGGCACCGGGGTCCCCCTCATCGGCATTGCAGATTAAATACTTCTTGTCGCCAGGCGAGGCCGCACAAAAAGACCACTTCATGCCGGTGGGGAAGCCGCCCCCCCCCCTGCCGCGAAGGCCGGACTTTTTGACTTCATCAATTACTTCTGCAGGCTTCATCGTCTTGATACATTTTTCTATTGCTTTGAAGCCGTCTTCCTCTAGGTAAGCTTCCAGGCTGTCAGGATCAATCTGACCGCAGCCGGTCATAACTACCCGCATCTGTTGATCGACAAAGGTATTGTAATAAGGCTTGGCTTTTTTCTTTTCTATAGGGGTATTATTAACAATATGCTCATCGATGATATTGGCAACATCCTCGGGAACAACGAAGTCATAAGTAACCCTGCCTAGTTCAGGCGTAATGACATCGACAAGGACGTCGTTTGCACACAGACCGCGGCAGCCGGTCTTGATAACATCGCACCGCTTTCCGACTACGGCATTGATGCCTTTTTCCTCAATCAGTCTGGTAAATTCCAGCTCTACCTTTTTTGCACCAGCCGATATGCCGCCGGTACCTTGACAGATTAATATTTTGATCGCTGCATTTTCGCTCATAACAAATGGTCCCCTACTGGAAAGTATAGAGCTGTTCTATTTCATCGGCCGCTGACTGTAGTCGGCAATGATTCCTTCAACTTTCTGAACCGTCATCTTACCGAACGTATCATCATTAACCATTGCCAGCGGCGCCATACCACAGGCACCAAGGCAGGCAACCTTCTCAAAGGTGAAGCGCAGATCCGGTGATGTTTCCGCATGACCGATATGCAGTTTATCGAAGAACGTATCGACAATGCGCTCGGCACCCTGAACGTGGCACGCCGTTCCCACGCAAACCCTGATGATGAACTTCCCACGAGGCTTGAGGTGAAACTGTGCATAAAACGTAAGGACACCATATATCTGACTGGGATAGACATTGAGTCTTTCAGCTACAAGGTCAATAGTAGGTCTTGGTATATAACCGTACTCGTCCTGTATCCCCTGCAGAACAGGCATAAGGTTCCCTGGCAGCGTCAGAAATTTATCTATAATCTGGTTGGCTGCAGCTAAATCTATTTCTTCTGTTGGAAGCACTTCGGCTGGAGCGTCACTCATGTACTCCATCTCCTTTTGTACGTTGGAGTTACCTGTCAATTTCACCAAGGACGATATCAAGCGTTCCAATGACCGCGACCAGATCGGCAATCATGGCGCCCTTAGCCATTTTCTCAATAGCCTGCAAATTAACGAATGATGGCGGACGAATCCTCATCCTATACGGTTTTGTGCTGCCATCGCTGACCAGATAGTAGCCAAGCTCACCCTTGGGAGCCTCAACCGACTGGTATACTTCTCCTTCCGGAGTAGAGAAACCTTCACTGGCAATTTTGAAGTGATGTATGAGACCCTCGATGGAGTTATATACGTTTTCCTTCGGCGGATAGCATATCTGCGGCTCGTCAGCGAGCACCGGACCCGGTTTCAGTGAATCAAGGGCCTGCCTGATTATCTTGACCGATTCACGCATTTCCACAAGACGTACCTTGTAACGATCGAATGTATCGCAGTTCTCTCCAACCGGCACCTTGAAATCATATTTTTCATAACCGCTGTAGGGATTGTCCCGCCTGAGGTCCCAGTCCACACCAGAGCCACGCAATGCAGGACCGGTAATGCCATAGTCTATTGCATCCTCAGCCGATATCACGCCATTACCTATGGTTCTTTGCAACCATATGGTGTTTTTGGTCAACAGCCCTTCATAGGTATCAAAATGTCCCGGAAAGGTATCCAGTACTTCTCGAACCGCAGCAGTGAAACCTTCGGGGATATCCTTGGAAAGGCCGCCAACCCGGAAGAAATTGCTGGTCATCCGGGCGCCTGAAACCATTTCATAAATATCCATGATATTTTCGCGCTCGCGGAAAGCATAGAGGAAAACCGTCATGGCGCCTATATCGAGGGCGTGACAGGCAATCCAGACAAGATGTGACTTGAGCCTTGTGAGCTCCGCCATAATTACACGAATGACCTGAGCCCTCTCAGGCACATCAATACCAAGCAGTTTTTCCACTGCCAGAACATAGCCAAGATTGTTGCTCATGGGAGCCAAGTAATCAAGACGGTCCGTAAGCGGAATGGTCTGATGATAAGTCCGATGCTCGGAAAGCTTTTCTATGCCCCGGTGCAGATAACCGATATGGGGCGTAACTTTTTGAATTATTTCGCCGTCGAGCTCGACAATCAGACGCAACACGCCATGTGTACTTGGATGTTGCGGCCCCATGTTTATTGTCATTATCTCTGTACTAGCCATTGTTCGCCTCTATAGTAAGATAGATACTGATCATTAATTGATTAGGACAACCGCCCCTTATATGGTTCGCGATCCGGCCCCTGCAACGGGTAATCTTTGCGGAGTGGATGTCCTACCCAGTCATCGGTCATCATGATTCTACGGAGATCGGGATGATTCTTGAAAATTATCCCCATAAGGTCATAGGCTTCCCTCTCCAACCAGTTAGCCGTTGTCCAGACCCCGCAAACAGTATCGATAGTACACTCACCTTCCGTTACCGGCGCCTTGATACGGAGTCGATCCTTATTAGGAATAGAGTAAATATTGTAGACCACCATGAATCTGGGATCTTTTCCCAGATAGTCAACTGCTGTTACGTCAGTCAGGAGGTTATAGCGCAGCTCTTCCTTAAGGAATTTGCATAATGCAACTATGTCTTCCTTTCTTACGATAACAGTTACCTCACCGCGAAATTCCTTCACTTCAAGGATTGAGGAAGCAAATTTTTCACGAAGTTTGATTACTGCTCTATTATTTTCAGCCATATCAGCCATACCTTTTCCTTTGGTATTTTGATAATTAAATTAGGCGGCCGGTTCCAGCCTGTCACCGAGGCCTATCGCAGAGCCAAACGAATTCCGCTCCTTACCAATCTTATCCTGTAATTTCATAAGGCCATAAAGCAGCGCTTCCGGTCTCGGGGGGCACCCAGGAATATAGACATCGACGGGCAATGCCTCATCGACTCCCTGCACTACACTATAAGTATCGAAAACACCGCCGGAACAGGCACACGCGCCCATCGCAATTACCCACTTAGGCTCGGGCATCTGCTCATAGACCGTCTTGATGACTGGCAGCATTTTTTTGGTGACGGTACCTGCTATGATAATACAGTCTGACTGCCTCGGTGAGGCGCGAAAGATTATGCCGAAACGGTCAAGGTCGTGCTTGGCTGCGCCGGTCGCCATCATTTCGATAGCGCAACAAGCAAGACCAAAGGTCATCGGCCAAATGGAGGACTTTCTCGCCCAGTTAACCAGGCCGTCCAGGGAAGCCGTAACAATGTTATCGCCCAATGGTTGCTCTACTCCCATTCCAACGCTCCTTTTTTCCAGACATAAATATAACCGACAAAAAGAATTACTATGAATACGCCCATCTCCATGAGGCCGAACATTCCCAACCTCTTAAACAGCACTGCCCATGGGTAGAGAAAAACAGCCTCAATATCGAACAATATAAACAACATGGCGATGATATAGAATTTTATCGAGAAGCGCTCCCGAGCACTGCCAACCGGCTCACATCCACACTCGTAAGGCGCCATCTTTACCACTGAAGGCTTTTTCTGGCCGATAAGCGATGAAAAAATAAGCGAGCCGCACCCGAAGAGCACCGCAACAACGACTAGAACAATAATTGGCAGATAGGCACCAAGCATCTTCTCTATCCTCCTAAACCCTTGAAATATTCACTAACTATCAGCGTTTTCTATTGCATGTAAATTGGCTTGCTGTCTGTCTGTATACGTTTCTTAGCTCGTATACTGTATACAACATCGCGAAATTTATTTCATTTACCCTACTTTGTCAAGGAAAAAAAACCCATGATTAACCGCTTTTATAATTTAAACTTAGTCTTCCCATGCACTCTGCTTAATTCACTTGACACGACGAGCTCATGTATGCTACCACCCCCTAATAAAGGCATTAAAATTAATATGTTAGGGGTATTAATCCATGAACTACAGCCGTTCTGAACTCTTATTCCAGGAAGCGCAAAAAGCCATTCCCGGCGGCGTAAACAGCCCTGTCCGTGCCTTCAAATCCGTCGGCACAGACCCTTTATTCATCGAGAAAGCGTCCGGATCCAGAATTTACGACGTTGATGGCAATGAGTTTATTGATTATGTCGGATCATGGGGCCCCATGATTCTCGGGCACTGCCATCCACAGGTTGTCGCCGCCGTGAAGTCAGCCGTCGACAATGGTTGCAGTTTCGGCGCGCCCACAGAACTGGAAATCACCCTGGCCGAAATGGTCATCGAAGCAGTTCCATCCATTGAGATGGTAAGGATGGTTAGTTCCGGCACTGAAGCGACCATGAGCGCCATCCGCCTTGCCAGAGGCTATACCGGCAGAGACAAGATACTGAAGTTTTCAGGATGCTACCACGGTCACTCTGACTCGCTTCTTGTTAAAGCCGGCTCCGGTGCCGCCACTTTCGGCGTACCCGACTCGCCCGGCGTGCCGCAGGATTTTGCCAAGCATACCTTAACTGCCACCTATAATGATCTGGAGTCAGTTAACAAGCTCGTCGCCGAGAACAAAAACCAGATTTCCTGCATTATAGTCGAACCTGTTGCCGGCAACATGGGCACAGTTCCCCCCAGAGAAGGCTTTCTCGAGGGCCTCCGCTCTCTCTGCACAGAAGAAGGCATCGTACTGATTTTCGACGAGGTGATGTCTGGTTTCAGGGTAGCCTATGGCGGAGCGCAGGAACTTTATAACGTTACCCCGGACATGACCACCCTCGGCAAGATCATCGGCGGCGGACTCCCAGTCGGCGCTTTCGGCGGCAAAAAGGAGATCATGTCCCTCCTTTCTCCAT
The DNA here is from genome assembly GCF_000016745.1 of Geotalea uraniireducens Rf4. GTDB lineage: Bacteria > Desulfobacterota > Desulfuromonadia > Geobacterales > Geobacteraceae > Geotalea > Geotalea uraniireducens. The sequence goes on from NC_009483.1 coordinate 4,908,186, forward strand.
CTGGCGGAGTTTACCAGGCCGGGACACTTTCCGGCAACCCCCTGGCCATGACTGCAGGCATAGAAACGCTCAAACTGCTCCAGACAGAAGGCTTCTACCAGGATCTGGACAGGAAAAGCGACTATGTCGCTTCCGGCATCGCCAAGGCAGCAAAAGATGCCGGTTTCCCCATATATTCGACCAGGGTAGGCAGTATGTTTTGCGCATTTTTTTCCAAGAAGCCGGTCTATGACTGGACTTCGGCCGCAGCTTGCGACACCAAAGCTTTCGCCAAATATTTCCGTCTGATGCTCGATGAGGGGATTTACCTTGCGCCATCCCAGTTTGAAACCGCCTTCGTTTCAATAGCCCATTCCACCGATGATCTTGACAAGACCATTGCCGCCGCTGCGAAGGCTTTCAAATCTCTCTAATCAGCAGCACAATCGCAGAGGCGCACAGCCTGCGTCTCTGCTGTTTATTTATTTTAATTGGGTTGACAACCCAATGATTAATATGCTATTTAGCCATGTTTTTTGAATGGTTCGTTGACAAGGCGACATGCAGCCTCATGGATGAAGATAAAAAAAGACTGATCAAGGCACTCGGAATGATCTCCACTATGGGGATTTCCGTAGCAGTTGCAATCGCCATCGGCGTTCTCATCGGGCTAAAAGTAGATGAATGGCTCGGCACAAAGCCGTGGTTTTTCTTCATATTTCTTTTTTTTGGAATTGTAGCCGGATTCCGCAACATATACATCATTGCAGGAAGAGAAATAAAGAAAAATGAAAGTGGTAAAGATAAATGAAAGTAATATCTTTACCCTGCTCACACGTGGCAGCTTTGTATTAACGATTGTTCTGACGGTCGGTAGTTTGTTCCTCGGTTCTTTGAAGTTTTCATACAGTGTGCTGGTCGGTGGCCTGCTAGCAATTGCGAATTTTTACTGGCTTCGCAGCATTCTTCAAAGGACCCTTCAGCTTCAGCCGGACAGGGCTCCCCGTTTTGCAGTTTTGCGCTATATTGTTCGGCTTGCACTGCTGGGAATTGCCATATTTTTCCTGCTCACTTACGTTGGCGTAGACATATTTGGACTTATTCTCGGATTATCCGTTTTAGTTATTAATATAATTGTACTGTCTATCTACATGTACACCCTCAAAGGAGGCTAGTTTCAATGGTTCATCCCTATCTTTTCCTGCAGTTTTTTCGTAAGCTTCTGGAGCCACTGCACATTTCTGAGGCCGGTGCAGACGCAATCGCCTACACATGGCTGATAATCGCCCTTCTGCTCATTCTTTCCATGCTTGCCACCAAGGGGTTGAAAACCGTTCCTGGCGGTCTGCAGAATTTCATGGAAGTTATCATCGGCGGCGTTGAAAACATGGTCGTAGAAACGATGGGGCATCACGGCAAGCCCTTTTTCCCGCTGATCGCGACCCTGGCAATTTTTATTCTCGTCTCCAACCTTATCGGCCTGGTACCCGGCTTTTTCCCACCGACAGCCAACATCAACACCACCGCAGCCTGTGCTGTAATCGTCTTTGTCACCACCCACGTCGTCGGCATCAAGGAACACGGCTTCAAGTACATCAAACACTTTCTCGGCCCCATTCTCTGGCTGGCGCCGATGATGTTTTTTATTGAAGTGATCGGCCATTTCAGCAGGGTGATTTCACTTACCCTCCGTCTTTTCGGCAATATGAACGGTCATGAACTCGTGCTGATGATTTTCTTCGGCCTGGCACCATTTCTGGTACCGCTGCCGATGATGCTCATGGGTGTGCTGGTTTCCTTCATCCAGGCTTTCGTCTTCATGCTCCTGGCCATGATCTACATTCAGGGATCCCTTGAAGAAGGGCACTAAAAGCATTTAGTAAATGATGGATAATCTATAACTATTTACCATCAACCATAACCGATTTTCCTATACTATTTAGGAGATATTTCAAAACAAAGGAGAAAGAAAATGAGTTTTTTTACAATGTGTGTTCTCGCAGCTGGCATCGGTATGGCACTCGGCACCCTCGGAACCGGCATCGGTCAGGGTCTCGCCGTTAAGAGTGCAGTTGAGGGCGTATCAAGGAATCCGGGCGCTTCCGGCAAAATCCTCACAACCATGATGATCGGTCTGGCCATGATCGAGTCTCTGGCAATCTATGCCCTGGTTGTGTGTCTGATCATCCTCTTCGCCAACCCTTACAAAGAAATCGCCCTTGAACTGGCAAAAACCGTTGCAAAGTAATTGACTTTTTAAAGTCGTAAAAAAGGGTGTGCCGTTTCGGCGCACCCTTTTTTTTTGACTTGCAGAAATGCATTCTGACGAGGATCGGTAATATCCCGGCAAAAAAACGCAGCACTTAAAAGGGCAGACCGGCAACGGCCGCCCTTTTAAGTTGACGCTAAAAAACACATCGCTACTTTTAGTTATGGTAAATCAATTTAAATAATGATAAAAATAGCAAAAGAGTCAACATCCTTTGCAGATCTCGCCCAACCTGCCGATATGGAACAATATTTTAGAACAAGGGGATTAGAACATGAACAACCAGAAACAGGAAGTCTATTTGAAAGATTGGCAAAGTCACGAGGAGCATGCGGAATTGATGCTTCCAATGATCGGCCGCCTCTATCGTGACCACAACGTCGTCACCACCGTCTATGGGCGCTCGCTGGTACACAGCGCGACAATCGACATCCTGAAGGCGCACCGCTTCGCCCGGCTCATTCTGGACAACGAACTCACGGTGCGGGAAACCTTCCCCGTCCTCGAGGCAATGTCCAAACTCGACCTTGCTCCGGCGCGGATCGACTTGGGGAAGCTGACCGTCCGCTACCAGGCACAGGGCAACTGCGAGAGTGTAGACGATTTTGTCCGCCGGGAACTGGCGGACGTCAACACGGGACGCAGCCCAATTCTGGATGAGCCGCGGGACATAGTACTCTACGGTTTTGGCCGGATCGGCCGTCTGCTCGCCCGCGTCCTGATCGAAAAGTCCGGCAGCGGTGAAAAACTTCGGCTACGGGCCGCCGTGGTGCGAAAGGGAAGCACCGACGACCTGGTCAAACGCGCGAGCCTTTTGCGGCGCGACTCGGTACACGGCCACTTCCAAGGCATCATCACCATCGACGAGGAGGAAAACGCCATAATCGCCAATGGCAACATGATCCGCATCATTTATGCCGACGCCCCCGAAAGCGTCGATTACACCCGCTTCGGCATTCACAATGCGATTTTGATCGACAACACCGGCAAATGGCGCGACCGCGACGGCCTCGGCCGGCACCTGAAGGCAGAAGGAATCTCTAAAGTGATCCTCACAGCCCCCGGCAAAGGGGATATCCCAAATATCGTTGCCGGGGTGAACAACGAGCTGATCACGCAGGAAGAGCAGCTTTTCTCCGCCGCCAGCTGCACCACGAATGCAATAGTGCCTGTGCTCAAGACTGTCAACGACCGCTTCGGCATTGTCAACGGCCATGTAGAAACCTGCCATTCCTACACCAACGATCAAAACCTTATCGACAACTACCACAAAAATTCACGCCGCGGCCGCAGCGCTCCCCTCAACATGGTCATCACCGAAACTGGCGCCGCCAAGGCTGTTGCGAAGGTCATTCCTGAACTGACCGGCAAACTGACCGGAAACGCCATCCGCGTACCAACCCCTAACGTCTCGCTGGCGATCCTCAACTTGGAGCTGACCCGGGCTACCGATGTCAAGGAGCTGAACGGCTACCTGCGCAACATTTCACTGGACTCGCCGCTGCAAAACCAGATCGACTTCACCAATTCCCCAGAGGTCGTTTCCAGCGATTTTGTCGGCTCCCGCCATGCCGGGGTGATCGACTCGCTGGCGACCATCGTGCAGGGAAATCGCTGCGTCCTCTACGTCTGGTACGACAACGAATTCGGCTACAGCTGTCAGGTCGTGCGCATGGTCCAGCAGATGGCCGGACTGGATTTCCCGACCATACCCAATTAATTCCGAGACCATTCGCAATCCCGCCCCGATCGGGTAGGAGGCGGGATTGCTCCCGCCGTCCTCCCACACCACCGTGCGTACGGTTCCGTACACGGCGGTTCATGAAGTACGTTGAAGTCGGTGAAGCTGGTCTATGAGTGATACCAGCCCCAGTTTGTCGAAGTAGAATTTCGGAACAGCTTTGTTCATATGCGCGGCCCCTGCATTCCACCAGGGGCCGCGGCCGTTTGTGGCCGACCGCCATGCAGTTGCCTCCGATAATCCCCGCCGCATCAGTTTCTTTGCTCGCGTCTTGGGGCGCTTCCACTGCTTCCAGAGAATGCGACGCAGTTTACGTCTCAGCCATCCGTCCAGTTCCTCGAAGATGCCTTTTACTTCCGCGTACCGAAAGTAGTTTAACCAACCCCTAAGTTTCGGGGTTGTCTCTTCAACGGTGGTTTGGATGTTCTGACCCCTTCCCCGCCTAAAGATCGTCTTGAGGTTGGCCTTGAGCCTGGCAGCCGCTTTCTTGGCCACGGTAAGCCGCGGTTTGCGGTGCCGGGTCATGCTGTAACTCAGAAACGACCTTTTCCACGGACGGTCAACCGCGCTTTTGCCCTGGTTGACCGTGAGCTTGAGCCGCTCGGACAGGTAGCCGGTAATTGAGGCCATGACACGCTCGCCGCTTCTCCTCGTTGCAACATAGATATTTGCGTCGTCGGCATAGCGGCAGAACTTATGGCCCCTTCTTTCCAGTTTCTTGTCCAGTTCGTCGAGGAGGATGTTGGACAGCAGCGGCGAGAGAGGCCCGCCTTGCGGCGTGCCTTCCAACCGGGGTGACGTCACTCCTCCTTCAAGTATCCCTGCCTTAAGGTAGCTGTCGATAAGGGACAGCACCAGACGGTCTCCAACCTTGCGTTTCACCAGCGACATAAGGGTGTCGTGGTGGACTCGGTCGAAAAATTTCTCAAGGTCAATGTCAACCACCCACCTAAGGCCGCTCTCTACATACTTCCGAGCTGCCTTGATCGCTTGATGGGCGCTCCGTCCAGGGCGAAACCCGTGGGAACTTATGGAGAAACCAGGGTCGAACAGCGGGCTCAAAACTTGATGCACCGCCTGCTGAATGAGTCGGTCAAGGACGGTGGGAATTCCCAGCATCCGTGTGCCGCCTCCCGGTTTGGGAATTTCTACTTTCCGCACCGGTTGCGGGTGATACGTTCCCGTCAGCAGTTCTTCTCTGATGCGCGGCCATTCCTCCTGTAGGTAGCCCTTCAGGGCCGTTACCGGCATGTTATCGACGCCGGGCGCTCCCTTGTTGCGCATTACCCGTGAGTATGCCGCCATCATGTTGCCGCGACTGACGATCTTCTCCATCAGTCCCGTTGCCGCTTCCGGCCAGTGAGCTGCTTTCCTTCCCGTGACGTTTGCCGCACCTCTCCCTTTCTCTCGCGGTTTCCAACCGCTACCCTCCGGGCTGGCGCCGGGTATCCCAACCCGGCCTTCTGCTGCTCCTGTCGTCATCGAAACTCAAGGCTCCTGTCCGCTTACTTCAAGTTCGGCCCTTTGTCGGTCGGTTATTCCGACTCGTATGGCCTCTGCTGACTTCTGCCAACCCATCCCGGCACCTCTCGATGCCGGTAGCACAAGGCAGGTTGACAGACCTCCCAGGGTAATGCGCGTGACCTTCATCCCATATACCCGCCGCATCTACTTCCACATCTTTCTGGATGGTTATCGGGCTTTGAATCTGTTTGCCTTCTCGCCCAGATGTGGCTGCCTCATATGCGATTCCTGTTCGTCGGGCCAGGACTTTGCCTACAGCTTCCTTCAGATTCCGGGTCGCCCCGGACACCCTTGCTGTTCAGCTATCGGTTCCCACCATCAGGGTCCGAAGAGGACTTTCACCTCCAAGTCACCAATCAGGCACCATACCCAATTGGATGGCGCTTACGCGCCACGCGCCATGCCTGGCGCACAAACGAGAAAGGCCCGCTCCACGCGGGCCTTTCTGTTTTTTGACACCGCAGACACCAATGATCACTACGTTTTAAGTGATCGCAGGCGCAGTGAGGCGTCATTTCAATCCCCGCAGGTACTCCACCAGCAGCCTCACCCCGACCCCAGTCGCACCCTTCGGCCGATAGGGACGCCCCTTCTCTTCCCAGGATGTTCCGGCTATGTCCAGGTGCGCCCACGCAGTCTTACCGACAAATTTATGTAAAAACCACCCCGCAGAGATGGAAGCCCCGCTTGGCCCGCCGGCGTTTTTCATGTCGGCAATATCACTTTCCATCAGTTCACCGTATTCATCCCATAGAGGTAGTTCCCAGACCCGCTCACCACTTACCTCACCCGCCCGTTTCAGTGAGCGCGTCAACCCTTCGTCATTTCCCATTAACCCCGTGGCAAAATTTCCCAAGGCAATGACACAGGCGCCGGTCAAGGTAGCAATATCTATGAGCGCTGCTGGTTTGTACCTTTGGGCAAAATAAAGCGCATCGCACAAAAGGAGGCGACCCTCGGCATCGGTATTGACGATCTCTATGGTCTGACCGGACATGGACCTGACGATATCACCCGGCTTGTAGGCTCCGCCACCCGGCAGGTTCTCCGCCGCCGGAATCAGTCCGACGACGTTCTGGCTAAGCTTCAGCGCAGCAACAGCCATCATGGTCCCCATGACCGCCGCTGCCCCGGCCATGTCGTCTTTCATCTTCTCCATGCCTTCCCGCGGTTTGAGCGAAATGCCGCCGGAATCAAACGTGACCCCCTTCCCTACCAGAACCGTCACAGCATCATCTTCACCCCCGCCCCGGTATTCGAGAATTATAAACTTGGGCGGCTCATGAGATCCCTTTGCCACGGCAAGGAGGGCGTTCATGGAGTTTTGCGCCATCTCCTCCCGCTCCAAAACCGTGCAGCTGAGTCCATATCTTGCGGCAATTTCGCGCCCCTTTTCAGCCAGATAAGAGGGGACAAGAACATTCCCCGGCTGAGACACGAGATCGCGGGCGAAACGGACAGCGTCGCATATCGTTGCGGTTTCAGCCAGGACCTTGTTTACATTGTAATCAAGGTCTCCCGCCTCGGCAAAAAGCAATGTGGCCTCTTCCAGATCGGTTTTAGGTTCTTTTCCCGTTTTGTACTCGTCAAAGGAATAAGAACCCAGGGCGAACCCCTCCACTGTTGCCGTCAATGTCTCGGCGCCTCTGTCCCGAGCCAGATGAAGAATAGAAGAGAGCTTACGGACACCAACCGGACGGAGGGCTGTTGCCGCAGCACCGGCTGCTTGCCTTAGCCTGTCGCTGTTCAATTCTTCATTATTGCCGAGTCCGACCAATAAAAGTCGCTCAGCCGGGAGCTTGCCGAAGGTATTAAGCAGCTTTACTTTGTTGAGCTCTCCGGTAAATTCCCGCTGCTCATAGATAGAGCTGAGGCCTCCTCCCAGAGCCTCATCAAGATCGTCAAAAAACCGGCCCCTGAAACCATCCACATAACAGCCCACCACAAGAACCCGACATACATGTTTCAACGGGTCGTCAACCAACTGTGCAAATTCCATCCGGTAACCTCCTGAAATATATACTACATCACTGCAATGAATTATGGCGATTGAATCGGCAAAGCCCCACCAAGGCCTTCCTTGACATTTATTGGGCGCTGTGAAATAGTCTGCACATGGAACTAATCGCCGACATGCATACCCACACAATCGCTTCTGGACATGCCTACTCTACTGTCAACGAGCTGGCTGATGCCGCCGCCAGTATTGGACTTAAAGCCATAGCCTTGACCGATCACGGTCCCGCCCTTCCCGGCGGTCCCCACCTATATCATTTCGGAGCAATGCGTTTCATCCCCAGAGAACTTTTTGGAGTACGCATTTTCCTCGGCGTCGAGGCAAACATCCTCGATATAGATGGCAGTATCGATCTAACGGATCGCTATCAGGAACGTCTCGATTTTGTCATGGCCGGACTGCACGAAGGTTGCGGTTTTGATAATCAGGGAATTGAAAGAAACAGCGAAGCCGTTATCAACGCCATGGCAAATCCGCGGATCAAGGCGATATCACACCCGGGTAATCCGGTTTTCCCGCTCGATTATGAAACGGTTGTAAAAGCCTCGCTGGAAACCGGGACCGCATTGGAGATAAACAATTCCTCCCTCGGCATCAGTCGCGAAGGAAGCAGGCCAAACTGTGAAAAACTTGCGGCACTCATTGCCCGTTACGGCTCGCCCCTGGTTATCGGCAGCGACGCCCATATTGCCCAGGGAGTTGGCGTCTTCGACGATGCACTCGCCCTTCTTGCAAAGACCGGTATTAACGAGAGCCAGGTAGTAAATTCGTCCATGGCTCGACTTCTGGCATTTCTGGAACTGGATGCATGAACCGGTAGCGATGCTTCACAAGCAAACATATCTGCCTGGTTCTGAATCAAAGATCATTTATTGCTGGTGAGTTCCCTCAAGATCGCCGTTATCATCGGCCTATGCTCCGTCTGGGTCGCTGAAAGGGCCACTTCTACCTCCCTTGAAACGCCTTTGACATCACGCACCTTTTGCATGGTTGTCCGAGCAGCGCCTTTCCTCTCCTCGCCGGTTCGCAGATAATCGGAAACTTCTTCCCTCAGCATTTCGCTGTTCTCGAAGAAATTATAGACGATTTCCCCCAACAGTTCCTGGCGGGGAAGACCGAATAGTTCCTCGGCCTTCTGATTCGCAATGACAATTTTCCCGTCATGCATGAAGGTGACAACCGCAGACTTGGCAATCTCAATGAATTTACGGTAACGTTCTTCGGATTCCCTGCTTTGCTCTATTTTGCGCTCCAGCTCCGCCATCATTTCGTTAAATGAATTAATGAGCTGGCCGATTTCGTCATCCGACTTCTTCGGCAGTCGATCGGCAAAGCTGCCGGTTCTCGTTACCTGGGTGATGCTCTCCGACAGCATCTTGATCGGATTGATGATGTTCCGCCTAATCAAGGCCCCCATTATCACAATAATGACAAAAAATATACCTCCGCGGTATATCAGGTCAACCTTCAGGTTTGTACCTATTTCACGATACAGCTCGGCCATTGGAATGGTCACCGAAACGGCCCCGATGACCTCACCTAGTTTATAGTTGTAAGAATAATGGCCGCGCGGGAAACGGTTGCGTATGAACAAGGGGGCCTGATCGTAGGTTCCGTGGCACTCAAGGCATGATTTTTCCGCCACCATTGACTGCATATAACGAAAAGACTGCTCGCCCTTAACCTCGACTACCGAATACGACTCTCTGATGGCTTTACCGGCAAATTTCTTTAACTGTTCCGTTTCGTAATCATCGGGGCGGTTTTCAGGATTGCGATAGCGCAATGAAACCTGGCGCACGTAATATTTACTGCCGGTGGTCATTCTTTTTGCTACCTGTGTAGCCACCACCTGCGGGACAAGGGCATAATTCCCTTCCGGCTCGCCCCGCACCACGCTGGAGATGTAGTCCCGGGTTTCAATTATCTGCTTGGCAATGTGACGCGCGTTATCGACCGCCACCTTCATAATTAGCAACTGCTCGCGCTTATAGGTAAAGAACGCGGCGGCAAGAAACAAGACGATTAACAGGCTGGACATGATCAGGTTGAACTTGGCGCTCAATTTCATGGTGGCAAACCAGGACATACGGGCCTCCGCGAGGGTGGTTTCTCAAGAAAGTATACCCGGCGCCTTATCAGAAGCAAGCAGACGGAAGTTTTTGCGTTTGTCGCAGGTTACCTTGTCGGCGCTGATGAGGTATTGCTTGTGTGGCATCCTGCACATAGGGGATCTGCGACCCGCCGTTTCAAGAGCGAATCACGGTCCTTCGGTTGGCTTTTCCCCATCAGTTTTTCTCCGATTTTATGACAATCAAAGCAGCCTCGTCCCTGTAATGCCTTGTGCATGCGAACCATCGCCGGGTTTTTGCTGTGGCATTCGTTACATTGAAATGCTGCAGCATTGTTAATAATACCGAACCAGCCAAATACAACCACTGCAAACATAACCTTTTTCCCCATCAGATACTCCTTTCTAAAGTTGACTTTAGCGGAGTTTAACAACCGGAGCTCGTTGTACCTTGACTAAAGTCAAATATCGCCATAAAGAGCACCAGCTTCCTCCTTGTCGACCCGCGTAAGCACCCCCGCTTCCGAAAAAAAACTTTCAATAAGGATTGTAATGTGTTAGTTTTCCTTGACTTTGAAATCCTTGTATATCCCTGATTACCGAACGATCACTTCACAATCACCAAAATCGGAAATAACAGCATATGGCAAAAATCATCTGCATAGCCAATCAGAAGGGCGGTGTGGGTAAAACTACCACATCGGTCAATCTTGCAGCATCTCTGGCAGTGGCTGAGAGACGGACCCTCCTTGTAGATATGGACCCGCAGGGCAATGCCGGAAGCGGCGTAGGAATCGATAAACGCAACCTTGCGGAAACGGTTTATGATGCCTTGATCGATGATGCCGACGCCGCCGGAATCGTCTTAAAGACATCATTCCCCTACCTGGATATTCTCCCGGCAAATTCAGATCTTGCAGGCGCAGAGCTGGAATTGGTCTCCATCATCGGCCGGGAACTCAAACTCAAACATGCACTGGCAGCGCTGGTCGATTCCTACGACTACATTCTCATCGACTGTCCCCCCTCGTTAGGGCTCCTGACCGTCAACGCCATGACTGCCGCCGAATCGGTACTGATCCCCCTGCAATGCGAGTTCTACGCAATGGAAGGGCTGTCCCAGATACTCAAAACCATTGGCCTGGTTCAGAAAGGGCTGAACCCTTCCCTCAAGATTGAAGGTATTCTTCTCACCATGTTCGATGCCAGGAACAACCTCTCCCATCAAGTGAGCGAGGAGATACGGTCTCACTTTAAAAAGGAAACCTTCACCACCGTAGTTCCCAGGAATGTCCGGCTCTCCGAGGCACCAAGCCACGGCAAACCCATAATCCTCTACGATATAACGTCTCGCGGTGCCACAAGTTACATGGATCTTGCCAAAGAAATAATCGGCCGGGAGGTGCATCATGGTTAAGAAAACCGGCCTCGGCAAGGGGATGGCAGCACTCCTCCCTGTTGTCGAGGAAGAAGGCAGAAAATTTTTTTCCTGCCCCATTGAAGAGATACGTCCCAACAAAAACCAGCCACGCAAAACCTTTACCCATGACAAGTTGGAGGAGCTGGCAGCCTCTATCCGCGAAAAGGGCATCATCCAGCCGCTCGTCGTGCTGCGCAAAAGCGACCATTACGAGCTGATTGCCGGCGAAAGACGCTGGCGGGCAGCACAGAAAGCAGGGCTCCGCGAAGTGCCGGTGGTCATCCAGGACGTATCTGAAGATACTGCACTGGAAATGGCGCTGATCGAAAATATCCAGAGGGAAGATCTAAATGCGGTGGAAGAAGCCGAAGCCTACCACGCCCTTCTCGAAAGGTTCGATCTTTCCCAGGAAGAGTTGGCCAAGAGAGTCGGGAAAGACCGCTCCACCGTCGCCAATTCACTGCGCCTCCTCAAGTTGCCGTCAGAGATAAAACTGGACGTAATCGAAGATCGGCTCAGCATGGGTCACGCACGGGCACTGTTAACCCTTGATACTCTTGAGCAGATGAAAGATGCACGGGAAACGATCATCAAGCGCAAACTAACAGTCAGGGCGACCGAATCTCTTGTAAAAGATATGAAGGCAAACAAGGTCGCTAAACCGAAAAAACAGCCCGACCTGCAAATGGTTGACCTTATCGAGCAGATGCAGCGTCATTTCAAAACCAAGATTAAAGTTCGCCAGATAGGCAAGGGTGGAAAAATTGAAATCAGTTATAGCGACCAGAAGGAGCTGACACGCCTCATTGATCTGATAAATTTGTGAGCTGCCATCCGCACCCGTTTTTTAAATTATTTGACCCTGCTTTCAATACAAATCACTTGACATATATATTAGCGTATGGTAGCTATCACGTGTTTTACCTCCTGAACAAATCGTATCTTCCAAATAATTAGCAATTGCACAAAAACTATTAAACGGCAAGAGGTGGTTGGGTGATTAATTTAGACATGTCCTTTCTTTTCCAGTTAGTTAATTTTCTGCTGCTGATGCTGGTCCTCAATCTCTTTTTGTTCAAACCGATCAGAAAAGTTCTCGCCGACAGAAAAGCGGAAGTCAGTGGCGCCAAAGAGAAGTCAGCAACCGTTGACAAAGAAGTGCAGGAGAAACTTGCTCTCTACGAGGCACGGATGCGTGAAATCAAAGCCCGCGCCACTGACGAGCGTTCTGTTCTGAAAAAAGAGGCTCAGACGGAAGAAGCCGCGATCCTGGATAAAGCGAGAAAAGAGGCCGCCGACACCCTGTCCGCCATCAAGAACAAAGTAGCTAAAGAGGCAGCCGACGCCAGACAACTCCTTAAAGAGCAGGCACTGTCCCTTTCTTCTGAAATCTGTGAGAAAGTTCTTGGGAGGAGTTTCTAGAATGACAAGCACTCGTAAATCCGTATTAACATCATCCAGCACGATAACGGTTACTACCTGCCTGTTACTGGTCGGCCTTGCTGCCGCCGGTTACGCATCCGAAGGTGGCGAAGGCGCGCACCATGTGGACACAGCCAAGCAGATGAAAGATTTTGCCTGGCGCTGTCTCGATTTTGCTGTCCTTCTCGCCATTGTTGTCTGGGCGCTGAAAAAAGCAAATGTCAAGGGGTCGCTGGCAGAGCGGCAGTCCAACATTGAGAAGATGCTCAAAGAAGCTGTAGAGGCAAAAGAACAGGCTGAAAAGAAATTCCTTGAATATAATGAGAAGCTTGAACAGGCAAACAAGGAAATTGAAGCGATGTCTGCAGCAATGAAGCAGGAAGGGGAGCTGGAAAAAGTCCGCATCATCGCTGAAGCAAAAGCAGCAGCAGAAAAGGTTAAGGAACAGGCACAACAAGCAGCGCATCAGGAAATTCTCAAGGCACGGATTGAATTGCGCGATGAAGCTGCCCGTCTCGCCGTTGAAATTGCCGAGAAAAAGATCAAAGAAAACATTACAAAGAATGATCAGGATAAACTGGTTGGCGACTATATCTCCAAGGTGGTGACGCTACATTGAGTACTAATGCAATTGCCAGACGTTATGCCAAGGCCCTTGTACAGATAGGTGCAGAAGAGGGTCAGGTCGACAAGTTTAACAGCGAGTTGACTCAATTCAACACCGTGCTTGCTGCAAATGCCGGCCTTACCTCCGTTTTCAGCAATCCAGCTTACGGGATCGAAGCTAAAAGGGAAATTCTCAAGGAAATAATTGGCAAGCTTGCGCTATCGGAAAGTGTTGCCAAATTCCTACAACTGCTGCTTGACAGAAGCAGACTTGCCTTTCTGCCGCAGATAACAGAAAGCTACGGCAACTTCGCCGATGACCTTTCCGGGGTTGTCCGTCCGACACTGACGTCGGGTCTGCCGCTGGAAGAAAGCCAGATCGAGGAGATTAAGACCTCTCTGACAAAAACCACCGGCAAGAAAGTCATGCTCAAGGTACAAGTGGATCCTTCACTGATCGGCGGTGTAGTTACCAAGATCGGGGACAAGGTTTTTGACGGTAGCGTAAAAACGCAGTTAGCGAAAATTCAAGATATATTACAGAAGGGGTGAGACGTTTCTATGGAAATCAGAGCGGAAGAAATCAGCGAGATTATCAGAAAACAGATCAAGGAGTATGGTACTGAGGTTGCTGTAGCAGAAACCGGCACCATTATCTCCATCGGCGATGGTATTGCCCGTATTCACGGCCTTGATAAGGCCATGGCGGGTGAGCTGCTCGAATTCCCCGGCGGGATTTCCGGCATGGTTCTCAACCTCGAGGAAGATAACGTCGGTGCCGCCATTCTCGGCGAATTCAGCGAGATTAAAGAAGGCGACACGGTCAAGCGGACCGGCAAAATTGTAGAGGTTCCTGTCGGCGAGGCGCTAATCGGTCGCGTTGTCAACGCACTCGGCCAGCCTATCGACGGCAAAGGCCCCATCAATACCGATAAGTTCGGTAAGGTGGAAGTAAAGGCACCCGGCATCGTCCAGCGTAAGTCTGTTCATCAGCCGATGCAGACCGGGCTCAAGGCAATCGACTCCATGGTTCCGATCGGGCGAGGTCAGCGGGAATTGATCATCGGCGACCGTCAGACGGGTAAAACCGCCGTTGCCATCGACACGATCATCAACCAGAAGGGTGGCGACGTCGTCTGTATCTATGTTGCGATCGGTCAGAAGCGTTCGACTGTTGCCCAGGTTGTAAGCAAGCTGCAGGAGCACGGAGCAATGGATTACACCATCATTGTAGCGGCAACCGCTTCCGAACCTGCACCGCTCCAGTTCATCTCCCCCTATACGGGTGTTACCATGGGCGAGTACTTCCGCGACAGCGGCAAACATGCCCTGATCATTTATGATGACCTTTCCAAGCAAGCCGTAGCCTACCGTCAACTTTCCTTGTTGCTCCGTCGTCCTCCCGGACGTGAAGCATATCCCGGTGACGTATTCTATCTCCACAGTCGTCTGCTGGAGCGTGCCTGCAAGGTTTCCGATGCATGCGGCGCCGGTTCGCTGACTGCCTTGCCGATCATCGAAACACAGGCTGGTGACGTTTCTGCTTACATTCCGACCAACGTTATTTCCATTACTGACGGCCAGATCTACCTTGAGTCCGACCTGTTCTACTCGGGTGTCCGTCCGGCGATCAACGTCGGTCTGTCGGTTTCCCGTGTCGGTGGTTCCGCTCAGGTGAAGGCCATGAAACAGGTTGCCGGTACTCTACGTCTGAGCTTGGCCCAGTATCGCGAGATGGCCGCTTTTGCCCAGTTCGGTTCCGACCTGGACAAAGCTACCCAGATGCAGCTTGCCCGTGGCGAGCGTCTCGTCGAGATCCTGAAGCAGCCCCAGTACAAGCCCGTTCCCAACGAGAAGCAGGTTCTTATTATCTTTGCTGCCAACAACGGCTTCATTGATGATTATCCTGTTTCAGCTCTCCGTCGTTACGAAACGGAACTATACACCTTCTTTGACACCAGAAAAGCAGACGTTCTCGCTGATCTGCGCGACAAGAAAGCGATTGATGACGACATAAAAGGCAAAATAGTTGCCGCCCTCAATGAATTCAAAAAGGAATTTACTGCTTAATCCAAGGACGGTTAACGTATGGCAAGCCTTAAGAGTATAAAGAAACGTATTGTTTCGGTGAAAAATACCCGGCAGATAACCAAAGCCATGAAAATGGTCTCAGCTGCCAAATTGCGTCGGGCCCAGGAAAACGTTGTCGCAGCACGCCCCTACGCCAAGAAGCTCGGAGAAGTTTTGGAGCGCTTGTCGAAGAGTCAGGATGTCGATGGCAGCCCGCTCATGGAGAAACGGCAGGGCGGTAAAGCTTTGCTGATAATAGTAAGCTCTGATCGTGGCCTCTGCGGCGGATTCAATGCCAATATATGTAAGGCAGCGGAGCGTTTCGCCAAGGAACGCGGCTCGGAGTTTACCGAGCTGTCCATGATGACTATCGGCCGCAAAGGTTATGAGTTCCTCAAGAACCGTCATAAAATTTACAAGAATTATGCAAATATTTTTGGAACGCTCAATTATCAGACAGCAGCCCTGATTGCCCGTGAATTGATCGACGGCTATCTTGCCGAAGAGTATGATGAAGTTTATCTCCTCTTTAACGCTTTCAAGAGTGTCATGACCCAGGACATAACCCTTGAGCAGCTGCTGCCGGTGACGCCGGAAGTTGCTGCCGAAGAAGAGTATGCTCCGGAATATATTTATGAGCCCTCAAAGGCTGCACTGCTTGACGAACTGCTGCCGAAGCATATTGAAGTACAGATGTTCAAGGCGATGCTCGAATCTGTCGCGTCGGAACACGGCGCAAGGATGACCGCCATGGACAGCGCTTCCAAGAATGCCAGCGAGATGATCGGCAAGTTGACTCTTCAGTACAACCGAGCACGTCAGGCCGCCATCACCACCGAGTTGATGGAAATCATTTCCGGCTCTGAATCGATCAAAGGATAATTACTTCACGTTTAAAAAATAGAGGCCTGGCACAGGCCGCAGGAGGAAATGGTTACATGAGTCAGAACATCGGGAAAATATCGCAAGTCATCGGCGCGGTTATCGACGTCGAATTCGAACCGGGCAAATTGCCGCCAATCTACAATGCTCTCCGGGTCACCAATCCGTCAATCGACGACAAAGAGAATAATCTGGTGCTGGAAGTAGCTCAGCATCTCGGTGAAAATTCAGTCAGAACCATCGCTATGGATTCCACCGATGGCTTGGTACGTGGACAGGCAGCAATCGATACCGGCAAGCAGATCTCTGTTCCTGTTGGTAGAAAGACCCTTGGCCGCATTCTCAACGTTATCGGCGATCCCGTCGACGAGATGGGTCCGGTTGGCGCGGAAAAAGAGTATGGCATTCATCGTGAAGCTCCTGCTTTCGTCGATCAGTCTACCAAAGTAGAAGCGTTCACCACCGGCATCAAGGTCGTTGACCTCCTCGCTCCTTATGCAAGGGGTGGTAAAATCGGCCTCTTCGGCGGCGCCGGTGTTGGCAAGACCGTTCTCATCATGGAACTTATCAATAACATCGCCATGCAGCATGGTGGTTTTTCCGTTTTCGCCGGTGTTGGCGAGCGTACGCGTGAAGGAAACGACCTCTGGATGGAAATGAAAGAATCCGGCGTTCTTGAAAAAACTGCCCTTGTCTACGGTCAGATGAACGAGCCTCCGGGAGCCCGTGCCCGCGTTGCCCTTTCCGCACTTTCGATCGCAGAATACTTCCGTGACGAAGAAGGTCAGAACGTTCTCCTTTTTATTGACAACATTTTCCGTTTCACACAGGCCGGTTCAGAGGTGTCCGCGCTTCTTGGCCGCATCCCTTCCGCCGTTGGTTACCAGCCGACCTTGGCCACGGAAATGGGCGAGTTGCAGGAGCGGATTACCTCAACCAACAAAGGCTCCATTACCTCCGTTCAGGCTATTTACGTCCCTGCCGACGACTTGACCGACCCTGCTCCGGCTACGGCCTTCGCTCACTTGGATGCAACGACGGTTCTTTCCCGTCAGATTGCCGAGCTCGGCATCTACCCGGCAGTTGACCCTCTCGACTCCACCTCCAGGATTCTCGATCCGCAGGTTATCGGTGAAGAGCATTACGCAATTGCACGTCAGGTGCAGTATGTTCTGCAGAAATACAAGGATCTCCAGGACATCATAGCCATTCTTGGTATGGATGAACTTTCCGAGGAAGACAAGCTTGTTGTTGCACGCGCCAGAAAGATCCAAAGGTTTCTCTCCCAGCCCTTCCACGTTGCTGAGGCTTTTACAGGCGCACCCGGCAAATACGTGGAACTCAAGGATACCATCAAGGGTTTCCAGGAGATTGTGGCGGGCAAGCATGACGACGTCCCCGAACAGGCCTTCTACTTGGTCGGTACTATCGAGGAAGCGATCGAAAAAGCCAAGACACTGGCTGTTTAATTTTCAATTAAATGTAGGGGCGGATCCTTACGTCCGCCCATATCAGGGTACACCTAAGGCTGTACCCCTACAAAGGATCTTAATAGATGGCTGAAAAACTGAAAGTTGAACTGGTAACACCCTATAAAAGAGTTCTCTCTGAAGAAGTGGACGAAATTACGGCTACTGGCGCACTCGGCGAATTCGGCGTGCTCCCCGGTCATGCACCGTTCCTTACTTCCCTCAAAATCGGTGAACTCGCCTATAAAAAAGACGG
This sequence comes from Geotalea uraniireducens Rf4, assembly GCF_000016745.1. Taxonomy (GTDB): domain Bacteria; phylum Desulfobacterota; class Desulfuromonadia; order Geobacterales; family Geobacteraceae; genus Geotalea; species Geotalea uraniireducens. The sequence goes on from NC_009483.1 coordinate 4,925,912, forward strand.
CGTACAGCAGCATATGGCCCTCAACTGGGGTTATTTCGAGGTAGAGGGCGACAAGGTCACTGTGCTCGTCGAAACTGCTGAAAGAGCCGACGAAATCGACCTGGAACGTGCCAAGGCTGCACTCGGCAGGGCTGAAGAAGCTCTGAAGAAATTGTCGCCGGAGGATAAGAGCTTTCGTATTTACGAAGCAGCGCTTGAGCGGGCAGCGATCAGGATGCAGGTTGCCGCAAAAGCTGCCAGAAAATAGATTGACCAAATTCAGACAAAAAAAGAGCGGCTTGGCCGCTCTTTTTTTGTCTGAATCCTCTTTTTGAAAAGGCACGGACAACCGTGCCTTTTCTTCATTATACGTTCTTGGTCGGGCTTTGAAATTTATACTTCCAGAAGGAGCGCATCGGCGATAGAGATCCGCTCGGCACCTTGCACGGCTTCTAACCCTGATGCCGTGATGAATAGTGCATTTATTGCGGCAAGGGTCGTATTCAGGCGCTCAAGGTCGATCATCGCATCGCCGGGTAAAGATTCGATTCCACGAAAATTGTGCGGACAGAAATCAACCCGCTTCGAGTCGCCTTCAACAATCAGAATCGGAAGCCCATGCGTGCGGCAGATAACGGGACGTGCAGCATAGAGAACACAAAGACCGTTCTCCAGAAGTGGGCATGGGTCATCAACTGCGACATTGCAGGCTCGTTCCCGAACATCATTCATCTGATCCCGGGGAAGTTCATGGAAGGCAACCGCAAGGGCAACACCTTCCACCAGTGAAAGGGTCAAATGTCGGCAACAACTGTCGCAGCCGGCATGACAAGCCAAATGTTCGTCGTATTTTGCTGATATAGCGGCAACCAGCTCGTCCACCTTGGCGAGCAATGCCCGATAGTTGCTGAGATTCTCCATCCGATCTCCTTCTTCATTTACTGCAAGAGCATACCGCTTTCCAGTTGATATGGTCAAGAGTTGATCAGGGCACGAAATATGTTTTTATTGGTAAAAGTGCAGATATTTTGATAAAAGATGAGTTTATGAACCGTTATATTACGAGATAACAACGCCCTTCTATCCCACTGGGACGTATCACTGCAAGCATCACAGGAGAATGACTAATGCCCGAGAAAAAACGTGAATTGAAGTTCAAATACATATACGACAACGACTATAATCCTGTCTATGTAAACGGTGCCCATGGCGGCGTAACACCACGCGGTGAGTTGATCGTCAACTTTTACCTTGAACGTCAGCCCTTGCCGAACTCCATCACCCATGAGATAACAGCCAACGGCACCATCGGCCCGGAAATCAATGCCGACCCTGCAGATCTTAGCAGCAGTCTGGTCCGCGTTGTCACCTCCGGAGTGGTCCTAAGCCATCAGACAGCAAAGGACATTCATTATTGGCTCGGGGAAAAAATCAAAGAAATGGAAGCTGTTCAGCATGCCAAAGAGGTCATGAGCGCCGCACATATTGGAGAGAAATCCGGGCTTACCCATTAATCTGGCGCTACGGATATGAAAGCTGCCGATTACAGAAAACTCGTCGAAGGATGGCTGGGTGATGGAAGCTTTGATGAAAGGCTGCCGGAGGTAGCGGCGTTACGCGGGGTGCCGCAGCCCGAGGAATTTCATGCAGAAGGAGACGCCTTTACCCATACCATGCTGGCGGCAAGAGCAGTGGACGATGACTCGGACCAGCGGGTATTCTGGGGAGCGCTCCTGCACGACATCGGCAAGGCAGAGACGACCAGACTCATCCGTGGCCGCTGGCGCGCCTTCGGCCATGCAGAAGCCGGGGCAAAACTGGTCCCTGGAATACTGGTTCGCCTCGGGCTTCCCGATCTTGCAGACGATGTGGCGTGGTTGGTAAAAAACCACCTGTTTCACTTCGCCTGGCACCTGGGACACAATGTCAAGCTGACCCGCAATCAACTCAGGTTCATGGAGCATCCCCTCTTCCGTTTGCTGCTTGAGGTCTGCGCTGCAGACGCAGCTGCCTCCCTCGGCAGAAGCGATAAGGGACGGGTGATCAAGATGATCGCAGATTTTCTGGAACAATGAAACATCCCGCCATCTTTTTCAACTTGGACAAGCTCGGTAAGCGAGCGATCCCTCCAGCATGTTGCCACCATTCACAAAACGTGAAAACTGTTGCCTCTTGAGATAAATCAGCCTACATTTACCTGAATCTACGAGGTAAGGAACGGACGCCACAATGGAAACAAGCTCAACAAAACCGGTGATAGCCGTGACCATGGGAGACCCGACCGGTGTCGGCCCGGAAATCATTGCCAAGGCCCTGATAAGGCCGGAGGTCAATGCCGTTTGCAGACCACTGGTGCTTGGGGACATGGAAACGTTGGAAAGAGGCATTAAAATTGTCGGCGCGCAACTGCGAATCGAAACCATGGGCACAGGTGTGCCGCCCGAAGCGACAACGCCCGGAGTTCTTTATCTCCGTTCCCTTTCCGATCTTTCTCCGGCTGACCGGGAATTCGCCAAGCCGACTGCGGCCGGGGGCGAAGCCATGTTCCGTTACATCACCGAGGCGGCGCACCTTTGCCTCTCCGGCGATGTAGCCGGCATGGCCACCGCGCCCATAAACAAGGAAGCCATGAATCGTGCCGGCCACAAGTATCCGGGGCATACGGAACTGTTGGCGGAGTTGACGGGAACCAGGGATTTCGTCATGATGCTGGCCGGTGACAGGCTACGGGTAACGTTGGTCACTATCCATGAAGCATTGGCCGATGTACCTCGGCTTGTCACGCATGACAAGGTACTGTCGACCATCCGCATCACCCACCGCGACCTGCACCGGTATTTCCGCGCCAATCCCCGTATCGCCGTGCTGGCGCTTAATCCTCATTGCGGCGAAGGTGGAATGTTCGGTACCGAGGACGACCGTATCATCAAACCAGCCGTCGAAGCGGCACGGGCAGACGGAATCGACGCCTCAGGCCCGCTGTCGGCAGATACTCTCTTCCACTTCGCCGTTCAAGGGGATTACGATGCAGTGGTCTGCATGTACCACGACCAGGGACTGATCCCTTTAAAGCTGCTCCACTTCGATGACGGCGTGAATGTTACTCTGGGACTCCCCATAATCCGTACTTCGGTAGATCACGGCACGGCTTACAACCTGGCCGGCAAAGGCACCGCTTCGGAGCGAAGCATGGTTGCAGCGATCCTGATGGCAGCTGAGATGGCGAAACAACGGATAGAAACATACGGGAACGCTACATGAAAAAAATGCTGTTGATTGTGCTTGGACTGCTGATTATCTACGCGGCCTACATCGGGATTTCCCTGATGCTCATGCCGCCGATGGCTGACCTGCAAAACCGCAAGATTAACCTGTCCATCCAGGTGAAAGATTGGCACGGCAACTACCACCCATATATCGTCGGACCGAAAAATCGTTACTGGACACCTGCCGGGAGCATTCCCCTGGAAATGAAGTGGGCGGTCATTCTGGCTGAAGACGCCAACTTCTACAAGCATGAAGGAATCGACGTCAAGGCGATAAAGAACGCCATCAAATATGACCTGGAGAAAAAGAGCTTTGCCCGTGGTGCGTCTACCATAACCCAGCAGGTGGCTAAGAATCTATTCCTTTCGCGGGAAAAGACCATCAACCGCAAGATCAAGGAGATCATCCTCGCCAAGCGGATGGAGCAGGAACTTCCCAAGGGCCGGATCATCGAGCTCTACCTGAACGTCATCGAGCTCGGGCCGATGGTCTACGGTATCGGCCATGGAGCGCGCTATTATTTCGGCAAACCGGCTTCGGCGCTCACCCCGAGAGAATGCGCCTTCATAGCCGCCATGCTCCCCGGCCCGCGCGTGGCATACAACCCGTACAAAAACCTGGGGAAGGTACTGAAGCGCTCCAATATGATCCTGCGCCTGTTGTACAGCAAAGGAGTGCTCGCCGAGGCGGAGTTTGCGCAGGCCATGGCAGAATCGCCAAATGTCGGTCGTCTGCAGAGAAAGGTTGACGAAAGCATCAAGAAGGAAGAGGTCCTTACAAATATCAGCAGCGCAAAACTGCCTGGACCGCCCCCGGCCACCGACAACGAGGAGGAAAAGCCGACTGACGGTTCCCCGGCGCCTGATGCGACTAGTGGGTCACCGGAGATCAAGCCGCCGCAGGGCAACAGCAACCCGCCTGAGAGCGGAAGCGAGAAGCCCTGAAGCAAAGCTCTTGACAATGTTGTTGTATTTCATAATGGGTCCTCCAATGGGCCCATTTTTACTAAGAGCGTCTGTCAATCGTCCCAGCCTATAGCACTTCATTCTAAACCCATCTAATTTCACTTCAGTTTTCACCCCCCTTGCCGATACCTGTTAATAGGCAAAGTCGAGAGATCGCGCTGGCGCACAAAGAAAAGTGCGCACATGGAACCGACTTTTCGCAAGTCATAAAACGTTATTGAGCAGAACCCGAGGTGGCAATGATGAATACGACCGCAAAAGGCGTGGTCATTGTAGTAGACGATGACCCTTATGTGCTCGAAAGCATAGCATCCCTTCTCAAAGTCTACGGATTCATGGTCCGTACCTTTCAGGACGGCACCATGGCACTGGAATCTTTCAGGAAAGAGTCAGTGGATGTGGTGCTGACCGATGTCAACATGCCGGTGACAACCGGGATCAACGTTCTGGAAAATATCCGGGAACACGACCGGGAAACGCCTGTCATGCTCATGACTGCCTATGCCGAGCTCGATTTGGCAGTCTCCGCCATAAAAAAAGGGGCGTTCGATTTTATCATCAAACCGTACAACCCCCTCCAGCTCATCCATGCCATAGAAAAAGCAGTCGATTACAAAAGATTGCTCCAGCTCGAGAAGTACTACAAGTCCGAACTGGAACGGACCATTGCCCAGAGAACCCGCGAACTGGCCGATGCGCTGACGATGCTGAAAAGCATGAGCAGGGAAACAATCGAGCGACTAACAGCAGCGGCCGAACTACGGGACGAAGACACCGGCATGCACATAGCACGCATCGGCATGTATGCGAACAGGGTCGCCCGTACGCTCCAACTTTCGGATAATTTCGTGGAAACCATTACTGTCGCCGCAGCAATGCACGATGTCGGCAAGATCGGTATCCCTGACGCAATTCTCTTAAAGCCGTCACCGCTTACCCCGGAAGAATTCAACATCATCATGACTCACACAACAATAGGTGAAAAGATACTTCGAGGCTCTTCCCATTCCATGCTGCAAATGGCCACGTCCATCGCCTTGAATCACCACGAGAGGTGGGATGGCACGGGCTACCCGAACCGTCTCCGCGGTGATGAAATCCCCATCGAAGGATGCATTGTAATGCTCGCCGATCAATACGACGCGCTACGCAGCAAACGTGTCTACAAGCCCGCCTTCGACCATGACACGGCGTGCAGGATTATTATCGAAGGTGATGGGCGCACCAGACCGGAACACTTCAACCCCCGGATTCTGTCCGCGTTTATTGAAACTGCACCGCTGTTCGATGAGATATTCACTACCAACAAGGATATAACCGCTTCCTGATGGTCGCTTCTCCCGGTTCCGTCCGAGATGTACGCCATTGATCGAGAACCGTATGCCACCATTCAGTTTAAAGACCAAGATCAAACAGAAGCGGACGGAAAAGGAGATAAAACATACCCTGTCATTGCTCAAGGCAACCCTTGAATCGACTGCCGACGGCATTCTGGTTATAGACCGGGAGAGGAGAATCATCAGTTACAACAAGAAATTTGCCGACATGTGGCACATTCCAGGCACTCTCCTCGCCACAACGGATGATGACCACCTGCAGTCGGTTGTTCTCCACCAGATGAAATCCCCCGCAGACTTCATCGCAAGGATCAACGAGATACACAGCTACCCAGCATGCGAAAGTTATGACGTCCTGGAATTTGCGGACGGCAGATTTTTCGAGCGGGTTTCCAAACCGCAGACCATCGAAGATAAAATAGTCGGGAGGGTGTGGAGTTTTCGCGACATCACCGAACAAAGAAAACTTGAATGCCAGCTCAGGCACTCGCAGAAAATGGAAGCCATCGGCACATTGACCGGCGGCATTGCCCATGACTTCAACAACATACTTACTGCCATCATCGGTTACGGCAACCTTATCCAGATGCAGATGGACAAATCAGACCCCCTGCTCCACTACCTGGTACAGTTGCTTGCCGCTACAGACAAGGCAACCTGCCTCACTAAAGGTTTGCTGACCTACAGCAGAAAGCAGCCCCTTAATCCATGTCATGCTGATCTCAATGATATCGTCAAAAGGGTTACCAAGCTTTTATCAAGACTTATCAGCGAAAATATCGATTTTTCGTCCATCCTGACAGAGCGGAAATTGTGCGTTACGGCCGACAGCGGGCAGATAGAGCAGGTCATCATGAACCTCGTCACAAACGCCAGGGATGCCATGCCCGAAGGGGGAACCATCATCATCAACACCGACGTGGCGGAATTGGACGACACTTTCATCAGAAACCAGGATTACGGGCATGCGGGAATGTATGCCCTCATCTCCGTATCGGATTCCGGCGTAGGCATGGATAAAGTAATGATGGAGAGGATTTTCGAACCGTTTTTCACAACCAAGGAGGTAGGTAGAGGCACGGGCCTCGGTCTTTCCATCGTCTATGGGATAATTAAAAAGCATAACGGCTTTATTCAGGTTGACAGTGAACCGGATAACGGCTCTGTATTCAAAGTCTATCTCCCCCTGACCAGCAATAATGCTACGGAAATGCACGTCAAACCCCAAAACGTCCAGATCGGGGGGACGGAAACCATCCTCCTCATAGAAGACAACTTAGAGGTAAGACAGCTTCTCAAAGCGCTCCTGGAGCAATACGGTTACAAGGTTATAGAAGCGGCGGACGGAGAAGACGCAATAGAAAGATTCATCGAGCACCAGGACGACATTCAGCTGCTGGTGCTCGATGTTATCATACCGAAGAAAAACGGTAGGGAAGTATACAACGAGTTGAAACAGATACGACATGACATCAGGGCACTGTTCACGAGCGGTTACAGCACCGACATAATCAGCAAGAACGGTATTATGGAAGAGGGGCTGGATTTTATCTCAAAGCCGCTCGCCCCGAGTGCCCTTCTGGCAAAGATCAGGGAGATGCTGGAGCAGCCTAGACCCTGAATTCCTCGATCCTCGTTTCGGAAAATTCGTTTTTAACGGTCATCTGTTTTTCTCTACTGTCGATCACGAATTTTATGGTACATTCCTGTCCTGGCTCGGCCCTGGTATAACGGAGGAGGATCTTTGCGGCGTTTTCCAGCTTCGTATCATCGAGCTTGCCCATGACAACCGTTAACGGGCTGCTCCCTTCGTCCCAGCGGAGAATCGCCTCGCCGGCCTGCACGGCGGTTTCCAGCACATTGTTTTCCGCCTCGTTGCGGCCGACGATGGCCTTGGTGCGGGAGCCGATACGGAAATGCCGGCCGAGCTTCAGTAAACGGAAATCGCGCAGATTGAGGGTGTCGGAGTGGTCAAAGACGTCTTTCACCTTGGAAACGAACGAAAGCTCCGTCAACAGGCAGCCACCGGCCGGGCAGGGGTAGTTCTTCACATCCAGATCATCGGCCAGCTGCATCTGCTCCTTGCGTGAACGTCCCTGGATGGCGAGGAGCCTCTCCCGATCCACCCACCCTTCCGTCTCCGGGATGGTGGGATTAAAGTGCTTGGCTGAAAGGGGGCGAAGCAGAAGCCCCTCCAGTCCGCTCTCCCGCTCGATCAGGCGGAGGGTGTCGCGGCGCTGGCTCATGGGGCGCTGTCCGAGAACCTCGCCGGTAATGACAAAATCAGCGCCGCTTTCAGCCATGTATTCCTTGGCCTTTCGGAGCAGGAAAATGCGGCAATCAATGCACGGGTTCATCCCCTTGCCGTAGCCATGTTTGGGTTTCCCGACTATTTCCAGGTATTCGACCCCCTTGTGCATGACCTTGATGGGGATGTTGAATTCTTCGGCAACCCTGACCGCCTCTGACTTGCAGCCGGAATTTTTCCCGGTGCAGGTGCAGAAGGGGGAAGTGAAGTTGAGGGCTTCTACGGCTATTCCCTGCTCCAGCATTACCTTGACGGCAAGCGTTGAATCGAGGCCGCCGGAAAGAAGGGCAAGTGCTTTTTTTTGCATGATTTCTCCTGTGGTCCCATGTCGAAGCAGAAAAGTGACGCTGCACTGCGACACGGAGCCGGATGTATTTTTTCCGAGGCTACCACATGCAGCGGAAAAAAGTAAAGCCCATGGGCGCATTTCACCAATTTAACGGGCGCCGATTGTCGATAAGCATTGAGTCAGGGAGGTGGCTATGGATAAAGTCGTCAAAGAGGGATCACTCGGATCGATCCTTCTCCAATCTCAGATCATCACCGAAGATGAACTTAAAGCGGCGCTTGAGGAACAGAAAAATTCCGTCAGCCGTATCGGCGAGGCACTGATCAAGCTTGGGGTTGTCACCCAGGAGGACATCGACTGGGCCCTCTCCAACCAGCTCAATATCCCCTATGTGAGGCTGAAGAAGGAAAATATCGGCAGGATGGCCGTCGAACGCGTTCCGGCTTCTCTTGCCCGGCGTTACAACCTCATCCCTTTATTCCTCACCGGCGATGATTTAAGCATAGCCATCGCCGATCCATTAAACAGCGAGGCTGTCAGGGCCGTGGAAAGCGCGACCGGCTGCCAGATCACTGTTTCCGTGGCGCTCATCCGCGAAATTCGCGAGATGCAGGATCTTTTCTACGGCACGGAGGAAACAGCCGCGACACTCGGTTTCTCCTCCGGCTATTTCCCGTCCCGTGCTCTCGATGCAATCAACTCCGACCTGTCCGGCGCCAGACTCCTCGACTACCTCCTCCTTTCCATCGTCCAGAAAAAGCTGGCCTCACTGTCGTTGCAGCCGATGGGAGACGGCATCCTGATCGTGGGGAGGAGCGGCGGAATAGCCAGGGAAATGGGAAAGCTCGAAGCCGCCCATTATCCCGAGCTGCTGCTGCGCATCAGAAAACTCGCCAGGATCAATGGCACAGACGAGCCGTCAGCACGTGGTGTGCTGGCGTTCCTTCTCAAGGGGAGGAAGATACTTTACCATGCTTCCCTGCTACGCGGCCAGGGAGGGGATTACGTGACCCTCAAGCTTCACATCTCGACCGCTTTCCCTGCATCCGTCGCCGATTTAGGGCTTTCGGAAGAAAAGATTCGCCAATTCCGCGAACTGGCCGCCGTTGAAACCGGCATGGTACTCTTCTCGCAACGGGATGCCGACGAGCGCTGCCGTTTCATCGACCTATACCTGGATGAGCGCGCAACAGCCGGCAAAACCGTGCTGGTCCTCGGCGACAGCGTGGGCAACGGGAGGAAAAAATTCCCGCGCATCCCTGTCCGGAAGGGACCCCAGACCGAACTGGGCGCGTTGATAATGGCGACTCTCGACCATGATCCGGACATCATCGTCATCGAGGACGCCACCGACAGCCAGGCATTCATCGCCGCAGGCAAGGCGGCTATGCGCGGCAAGCTGGTATTGGCGGGCATTTCCTTCGGAGGCATCACGGCAACCTTCAAGAACCTCCTTTTCTACTGGCACAAAAGCTATTTCATCCCGACCTTCGTCAAGGGGGTGATCTCCTTCAAGGGGCTCCTCATCCTCTGCCCGCACTGCAAGTTGAGCTATCAGCCGACGCCCGAGGAGAGTGCCGCCCTGCGCATTGCGGTTCCGGCCACCACAAGCTACCGGGCCAAGGGATGCCAGGCCTGCGACCATACGGGCTATGCGGGCCGCAAATACCTGATGGGGCTGATCCCCTTCGACAGCCCCATGCTGGAAGCGTTTGAAGCCGCCAGGGACAGCGCTGAAATCCTCGACTACCTCAACGGCAAGGGATACCGCGGCATACGGGAAGAGGGTCTGGATCTGTTGAATGCCGGCGAGATATCGCCGGAAGAATTTGCCGCTGCAATCATCTATTAACGGAGCACCGACACATGGCACGCATTGACGCACTATTTAAAATGATGCACGAACAGGGAGCCTCGGACCTGCACCTCTCCACCGGTGCCCCCCCCATCTTCCGCCTGCATGGAGAAATGGAGCGCCTGAACTTCAAGGCGCTGGCCCACGAGGACCTGAAGTCCATCCTTTACGAGATCCTCAGCGAGAAACAGATAGCCGATTTCGAAGCGCGAAAGGACCTGGATTTCGCCTATTCCGTGCCGGGCCTCGCCCGCTTCCGCGGCAACATCCTCATGCAGCATCGCGGGATTGCGGCAGTTTTCCGCATCATCCCCAGTAAAATCCTCACGGCCGACGAGCTGAATCTCCCGGAAGGGGTGCGCAAGCTGACCATGCTGAGGAAGGGGCTGGTCCTCGTCACCGGCCCGACCGGTTCCGGTAAATCCACCACCCTGGCGGCAATGATCGACCTGATAAACTCCACCCGCCGCGAACATATCCTCACCCTGGAAGACCCGCTTGAATTCATCCACGAAAACAAGATGTCCCTCTTCAACCAGCGCCAGATTGGCGAGCATTCAGAGAGTTTCGCCGCTGCGCTCCGCGCCGCCCTGCGTGAGGACCCGGACGTGATCCTCGTCGGCGAGATGCGCGACCTGGAGACCATCAGCCTGGCCATGAGCGCCGCAGAGACCGGCCACCTCGTCTTCGGCACCCTCCACACCAGTTCCGCGGCCAAGACCGTGGACAGGATCATCGATGTTTTTCCCAAGGATGCCCAGGAGCAGGTGCGCGCCATGCTCTCCGAATCACTCAAGGGGGTCATCAGCCAGCAGTTGCTGAAAAACGCAGACGGCAAGGGAAGGACGGCTGCCCTGGAGATCATGATGGGCACCCCGGCCATCGGCAACCTGATCCGCGAGGGGAAAACGTTCCAGATCCCCTCCATCATGCAGACCGCCCGGAAAGACGGCATGCAGCTCATGGACCAGCACCTGCTCGACCTGCTGAAGACGAAGAAAGTAGCCCCGGAAGAGGCATACCGCTGCTCCGCCGACAAGAAGCAGTTCGAGCAGTACCTCCCTGACCGGCCGCAGCAGTAGGCAATCTATGTCAGATGATTTTCAGGAAAAAGGGCGACGCGCGGTGACGAAGAGCGATGTGCCGATCGGCATGGAATAACGCTTGAGGAGGAGGTTCTCCGCTCGAACGAGACTCAGAAGAAGGCTGTTCACCGACGCCGTCGACAGACCGACGTCCGACGCGACTTCTTCCGCTTCGGGCGAGCGGGGAAGGAATCGCTTTGCCAGGCGGCAGAAGGCGATGGGAATGAAAAGGAAACCGAGACGGTAGGTTGATCTTTCGACGCAAAACCCCTCCTCTGCCAGCAGGGGAAGGAGTTCTTTACGCGTGTAACGCTTGCGGGTATGGACGGCAATGTCGTGGGTGCTCCGCAGAAACTCGTAGGCCGGCAGGTTGAGGATGAGGAGCCCCCCCGGCTTGAGTGCCCGGTAAAATTTTGCGAGTATCTCCGCATCATTTGCTACGGCACGGTGGTAAAGCACGTCGATGGAGGTGACCACGTCATAGCGCTCCTCTCCCAGATCGGCATGGTTGAGATCGGCACAGGAAACGGCAGTGAGTCCCCGAGCCCGACTGAAGGCGATGGCTTGTTGCGACAGATCGCATCCTTCCACCTCAGCGAATTTCTCAAGAAGCTGGCAGAGACGGCCGGTGCCGCAACCGGCATCGAGTATCCGGAGAGTGCGCCCGCTCTGCTGCTCTTTCGCCACGAACTCCAGGATGAGCTCATGGAGCGAGGCATACCACCAGTGACGGTCCTCGACCTTGAACATCTGTTCATATTCCCGTTCGTTCATCCATGGTCCTTTTTCCCCGATAACGGCTGGTTTCGGAAAAATGATCTGATTGCCTCGACGACCCGTCCCGCCTCTTCTGCCAAAAGATCGGGGTACATGGGCAATGACAGGATTTCTTCCGCCAGACGCTCGGTCACCGGCAGGGAACCCTGCCGGTAACCGAGGAACCTGTAGCCCCGCATGTGATGGATCGGCGTCGGGTAATTGATGCGGGTCTCGATGCCGCACCCTTCCAGGTAGTTCTTGAGTTCATCCCTCCGGCCGGTTCTGATGGTGTAAAGGTAATACTGGTGGTTCCTGTCGCTTTGCACAAGAGGCAGCGCGATATCCCCCACCCCTTCCAGACCGCCCGTATAGATTGCCGCTATATTTTTCCGCCGCGTTATCTCTTCATCGAGGGCAGGGAGACGGAAATCGAGGAGCGCCGCCTGAAGTTCGTCGAGCCGCGAGTTGTATCCCTCCTCTTCCGAATAGTACCCCCCATCCATGCCGTAGAAGCGGAGCCGCCGGAGACGGTGGTGAAGATCTTCCCGCTTCGTCACGGCCATGCCGCCGTCGCCGAACCCGCCGAGGACCTTGGTGGGATAGAAGGAGAAGGCCCCCACGGCGCCGAAACTCCCGACCCGCCCCCCCCGGTAGACGGCACCTGCGGCCTGGGCGCAGTCTTCCACCACCTCTACCCCCCTCCTGCGAGCCACGTCGAGAAGCGGCTCCATATCGACCGGCTGGCCATAGAGGTGCACCGGCAGGACGCACCTGGTGCGGGATGTGACGGTCTCCTCGACCCGGGTTACATCCATGAGGAAGGTATCCGCCTCCACATCGACGAAGACGGGCATGGCACCGGTGGCCCGGATCGCCGCGACGGTCGGCACTGCGGTATTGGCAACGGTGATCACCTCTGCTCCCGGCCCGATATCGAGCGCCTTGAGCGCCAGGAAGATGGCGTCTGTGCCCGAATTGACCCCGACCCCGAACCGGCTGCCGCAGAAAGCGGCGAAGTGTTCCTCGAATGCCGCCACCCGGCTGCCGAGGATGAGGCGCCCCGAGGCAAAGACTTCGTCGACTAAAGCAAGTATCTCCTCGCGGTTCCGCCGGTAATCATCCAGATAGTCCCAGTAACGCACCGGCGCCTGATCGCTACACTCTCCCCTATTGCCGATCTTCTTCATGGCGGCATCCTTTCTCCATTTGGTCAGCGAGGCGGGCAAGCCTCCTTGTTCGCTGGTGCATTTCCCCGAAATCCCCACCGTTTCGCACGACGGCGCAGACGTGCTCGATCATGAGCCGGAAGTGATCGCAGGCGGGAACTGTGAATGAAGTGTCACGCTCGCCGCAGGTCACCCGTATCAGATTCGCCAGATCGGCGGGGGTCGTGTAGGCCCGATCCACCCTTATCTTCCCCAGCTCGCCGATGATTTCATAATACGACTCGTACTGCTGGCCAAAGGCGATGGAGAAGGTAAATACCTCTCCGGCAGAGGTAAGAGCCGTACCATGCATCGCCACATTGAGCCCGCTGCGGTCGAGGGCGAACCCTCTGAACCGGTAGGAATCGCCCTGCAAACAATGCAGCGCCGTGCTCAAAGGATAACGGGCGAGGTCGTGGAAAGCGCCTCCCCCCCTCTCCGGGTCGAGGCGGAAATTGCCGGCCGCGGGGAAAGGGAAAGCAAAGACGCTCCTCAGGGATCTGATCCGGCCGATTCGCCCCGCATCGATAAGACCCTTCACTGCGGCATGCTGGGGGTGATGGAGATACATGAGGTTCTCGTAGAGGAGAACTCCCCGTTCCCCGGCGCAGCGGAGCATCCTTTCGACCGAGGCGGCAGAAAGGCCGAGCGGCTTTTCGCAGATGACATGTTTCCCGCTTTGCAGGGCACGCACCGTCCACTCTTCGTGGAGATGGTTCGGCAGCGAGAGATAGACCAGCTCTATCTCTTCGTGGGCTAAAAGCTCCTCATAGCCGAGTACTGCATACGTTTCCCCGGCAAGGGAAGCGGCGGCCCGGCTCGCTACCCCCTTGAGAACAGCTCCTCCACAGCCACGAAGCGCAGGAATGAACTTCCGGCAAGCAATGTCCGAGCAGCCAAGAATCCCCACGCGCACTCTCTTGTCAGCAGTTAGCGCCATAACCGATTCCTTTATATGTACACAACGTCAGCCGACGACATCGTAAATGGCTATCCCCATGCTCGACATATCCTGCACTTCCATCTTTCTACCCACTACAACAGGCAGGAGATGATACTCCGTGCACATGAATTGATGGTCTCTCCAAGATGGAGAAAGAAGCGGACCTGGGTTTCCGATATCCAGTTAAATTCCGGAGGAAGACCGAGATCTACCCCCTCAGGGAGTTGCAGAATCCGGTGCAGGTGGGTTTCCTGAAAGAAACGTGCCCCCTCCTCGGCCTGATAATTTTGCCGGAGCACCGGGAACCGGCCGTCGCCGGAGAACTCGTCGAAGAGGAACGGTTTCGGCAGCTTTTCGTTACCGACATAGTTGCCGGGAGTGAATTGCACCGTGGGGGCCAATTGGACGATGCTACGGTTCCCCACCTCAGCCTTGGCCTGCATGAGGAAATGCCTTTCGCCCCTGTGGACTTTTGTGAGCAGGCCAATGATGCCGCATTCCGGATTGGCGAGGATCGGCTGGCTCCAGACGGGGACTTCCCGTCCGGCAGAGCTGACATTGATGCCGATGACCCGGAAAAAGCGCCCTTCCCTGTGAGAAAAATAGCCGTTCCCGTCCAGGTTCCACTCCTTCAGGGTGTTCAGCCCCACCCTTTTGGCCAGGATATGGTTGGCCGACCTCTGATCATCGAGCCACTGGATGGTTTCGGCCAAGCCGGCAGCGGTATCACGGCAAGACGGGTTTGTCCGCCTGCCGGAAACGCCCCGGGAAAGGACTAAAGAGGCCAATATGCTTCGGGTGCAGGCGTGGATCAGATTGTCGCGACGTATCAGGTTTGATATCTGGCGCAACGTGAGCCAGATGAATTCCCCAGGGAGTTCCCGCAGCTCATGGTCGGCCAGCTGGATGATCATGTTGCGGTTCGATTTGAAGAGGAAACGGCCCCCGTCTTCGGTCTGGAGTTTGGCGAACAGCACGCGATCCCTGGGGGGGTTGAGGAAGAATTCCACCAACGGCGGAAGGCTTCCGCCATGGGCTTTGGTGTAGTTGCTGTACGTTGCCTGGACCGTTGGCGAGAGCTGCACCGAATTTATGTTGCCGGGCTCCTCCTTTGCCTGGAGACAAAAATGGAGCACGCCGTTGATCCTCTTCACGAGGATGCCGAGGATCCCTATTTCCGGTTGGTCTATGATCGGCTGGTCCCACTTCAGTTCGCCGGCGGCAGTGCGATGTCTCGCCTTTACCCCGGTCACGGTGAAGAACATCCCGGAATCATGGCGGATGTTGCCGGTGCCGGGCTCTATGCGCCATCGCCTCATCTCCCCCAGGGGAATAGATTCAATGCTCAATCGGGGAGTTGCCAGCCACCCGGCGATCCAATCGTCAACGTATCGGTCAGAGTAAAGGGCGTACTCCGTGGTGCGGGAAAGGCGGATTTCCCTGGTTGTTTGCTGATCGAACCCCAGAATGTCGATCCGCCGCTCTGGTTCGGGCGATTTTCGTTTTGGGGCACTAGGCGCCTGGCGAGCTCTTTTCATGGCCATTGTTGTCAGGTTCCTTATGTATGCAGGCGAACTGTAGTTTCCTCTGGGAGGAGAACTTTTCCCTGACCACGAACTGCGGGTCGCTGTTCAGTGACAGGTATATCCTCCCCACGTATTCTCCGACAACGCTGACGGCGAGAAATTGAAAGCCGCGGAAAAAGGTGGTAATCGCCGTCAGCGTCTCGTATTCGCTCGGGTCCTGCAATTGGGGGAGAAGATAAGAGATGTAGGTGGAAATGCCCACATAGCACCCCACAATGGTCATGGCGAGCCCGATGACCCCCAGTATCCTGAGGGGAATAAGGGAGTAGCTGACCACCATGTTTCCCCAGAGCGAAATGAGCTTCCCCAGCGTGTAGCCGGAGTTGCCGTGTTTTCTTTTTTCGTGTCGCACCCCAACCCTGCCGATGTTGGCCGTGGAGCGCAAAATTATGGCGTCGATGTAAGGGTCGGGACCGGTGTATTTGATGACCTCGTTCACAAGAAACCGGTTCATGACCTTGAAGCTCGACAGGTATAGGTTTGCCGGTTTCTGAAGAACGATGTTCGCCATCTTGTCGTTGAACCGGCTGCCGAGATTGCGGAAAAAGCTGTCCCGTTTGGCGTAATAGTGGGTATAGACCACGTCGAACCCCTTTTCGATTTCATCCACGAGGCGGCCGACCTCCTCGGGCGGGTTCTGGAAGTCGTCGTCCATGATGACGCAAAGGTCGCCGGTGGCATGGTTGAGACCAGCCATGACCGCACTGTGTTCACCGAAGTTGCGGGCCAGCCTGATATAGCTGATGCTGCCGCGATGCGTTTCGTGGAGTCTCCGACAGATCAGGTGGGTGCTGTCCTGGCTGTTGTCGTTGACGAGAACTATTTCAAATATGAATCTCTTGCCATAGAGATTGATCAGGGTGTTGCACAGCGACTCAATGGTTTTTTCCGCATTGTAAACAGGGATGACAATTGAGAGTCTGGTCATGACAGCTCCTTCAAAAGAATATCCTGTTACCGCACCGGAACAATCCTGCATCCTTGCAGGCCGGCAGCCGCACATATTTGATTGTACGTTTCGGAGAGGGCCCGACAGGCATCAGGCCTGCATCCGGACATGCAAGTCGGGACGAAACAAAACCGATTCTTCGAATATGGGTTAATCTAATAAGCGGGAATTGATCAGGAAATGGAAGGAGGCGCTCGCGAAAATCTGGTCGGAGTGAAATGAAATGAAGGAAGGATCGAGGTTTTTGTGAAGATAGAAGTCCCATCCGTGTTCAATAACTGCACGTCCACATGCAAAACAACGGCGGATGCTGCTGTACCTACCTTCTTGTTGGATTCATAGCAGGGCTTGATCTGGTTCTTGACGATGGCGCGGGGGCGGGGCTTGGGTTTTGACGAGGAGGAAGAAAGCCCCATAAGACTTGGCAGCCTCATTCCTAACGTGACAAGTCCTAAGGTGAGAAACACCAGGATCAATGAAACATACATTTTTCGGACAAAAGAGTTATGCAACAGAACACCATAAGGAGTTTATGTGAAAATGAAGCCTACATTATAGTTTATACAGAATTCCAACAATTGACGCAAGGTTTTATCCGTGCGGCAGCGGTCCTTAGATTGGCCTAACATCGACAACCGGGAATAAGCCGGGCGTCATCCTTGCGGCGCAACAATCTCTTTCCATTTCCATTACTTAACAACAGTTATCATTTAATGGTCTTTTTCATCAGAGCCGTGTCAAATAAATCTGCCGCTTTATTTGGCAGCCTGCTATATGCATCTGATTTATTGCACCTTTTCACTGTCTTCAACACATTATCCACAACACTTTACACAAGGTCTGTGGAACGCCGCCGACAAAGGTCTCATTCAATCCAAAGCCATTTCTCCAAATCGGCAATGTCAGACACGAAATGCGTCCATACGGGTCATTGCACCCAGCGACATAATTGTTGATGCCCTCTCAAAAATAGTTTAGGCCGCTTGAGACATAATGCGGTCGATTCGTCAGTTGACAGGACACCTCAGCAACAAATTACGTTCATTTAATGCACTCCCAAAAGGGATAGTATCAATCCTTAAGGCTGGAGCGATTCGAAGTTAAATGTAGGCGGCGAAGAAAAAGGGGTTACGGCATAAGCCGTAACCCCTTGAATTCTGGTCGGGATGACTGGATTCGAACCAGCGGCCCCCTGCTCCCGAAGCAGGTGCGCTACCAGGCTGCGCTACATCCCGACATTGGGTTTTATAGCTGTTTGCCGTTCTTTTGTCAACAGTTTCGGCTGGTAAAAATCAAGAAAAACATTGTCATAATGTTTCCGAAGTGCTAAAAATTAGCAGTTAATCCTGTTATTAATACTGTTGGCGAGATTTCATGGCCTACCGCTGTCTGCACGAATTCCTGGCAAGGTTGGAAGAGATGGGAGAGCTGCACCGGGTAACGGTGGAGGTGGACCCGGTCCTGGAGATAGCGGAAATCACCGATCGCATGTGCAAGTCTGCGCATGGCGGCAAGGCGCTTTTGTTTGAGCGGGTCAAGGGAAGCGCCTTCCCGGTGGCAACCAACCTGTTCGGCTCTTACCGCCGTGTCTGTGAAGCCTTGGACATCAGTGAACTCGGCCAGCTCAGCCGGCTCATGGAGGAACTGCTTCCCCTTCAGCCTGCATCATCCGGGCAAACGATTGATGACCTCCACAGTCCGGCGTTGTCCCGTTTCACCCCACTGCTCGCAAATAACGGAGACTGTCAGGCAGTAGCAGATTATAGCCCTGATCTTCGTAAATACCCTTTGTTGAAGAGCTGGCCCGGGGATGCGGGGCGTTTTATCACTCTCCCCCTCGTTTTCACCCGCGATCCGGAAACAGGCACGCAGAACTGCGGCATGTACCGCGTCAGGGTTTTCGACGAAAACAGTGCCGGCATGCACTGGAATCCAGGGAGCGGGGGTGCAGGGCATTACGGGAAATACCAGTCGCGCGGGGAGCGAATGCCGATCGCCATCGCAGTGGGTGGCGACCCGGCGCTGATTTGGTCCGCTTCCCTGCCGCTGCCGGGGGCAGTTGACGAAATGGCGTTTGCCGGTTACATCCGCAACGAGCCGGTCAGCATGGTTCGCTGCCTGACCAGCAGGATCATGGTACCCGCCAATACGGAGATGGTGATCGAAGGCTACCTGGACCCGGGCGAGGTGCGGGATGAAGGTGAATTCGGCAATCACACCGGTTATTACACGACGGCGGGAAACGTGCCGGTCGTCCATGTTACGTGCATAACACACCGCAACGGGATGATCTATCCGGCAACCGTTGTCGGTCCTCCCCCCATGGAGGACTGCTATCTGGCCAAGGCAACCGAACGGCTGCTGCTCCCTCTCAGCAGGCGGCAAGTTCCCGCCATTGTCGACATCAACCTCCCCATGGAGGGAATCTTTCACGGTTGTGCCGTTGTTGCCATACAGAAGGAGCACGCCGGACAGGCCCGTCAGGTCGTTCAGGAGTTGTGGCGCACGGGCTGGCTGCGCAAGGCCAAACTGCTCGTTGTTGTGGATGCGGATGTGCCGGTGAACGACCTCTCCCTGGTGGGATGGAAGGTAGTAAACAACGCGGAGTGGCCCCGGGATCTGATCATTGCCGACGGCAGGATGGGACTGGACGCCACGGGCAAACTGGCGGAGGAAACGGACGGTATCCGGCGCCAGGAAATCCGCAAGGATGAAGTTATCAGCAAGCTGGTTGAGAGGAAATGGCGGGAATATGGGTGCGCATGAATTGGGACGGGTCAGAGAGCCGCAGATGAACCTGTTCGACAAAATCAAGGTATTCCTGGAGATGATCAAGTTCTCCCATACCATCTTCGCTCTCCCCTTTGCTTTTACCGGCGCATTGCTGGCCGCGCGCGGCCTGCCGACTGCCTACCAGACGCTCTGGATACTTATGGCCATGGTCGGTGCCCGCACCGCAGCCATGAGTCTGAACCGAATGATAGACGCGGAGATCGACGGGCAGAATCCGCGAACCAGCGGGCGTGCCCTGCCGGCCGGCTTGCTCAGCAAGGGGATGGTGGCCGTTTTCATTGCCCTATCCCTCACTCTCATGCTCTTTGCCGCCCGGATGCTCAACCCTTTGTGCCTCTATCTTTCGCCGGTGGCGCTCTTTTTTCTCGTGCTCTATTCCTATTGCAAGCGCTTTACCGCTCTGGCCCATGTGGTGCTCGGGCTTTGCCTGGCTGCCGCGCCGCTCGGCGCCTGGATCGCCATTACCGGTACGATTGAACTCCCTGCCGTGCTCCTGGCGTTGGCGGTTCTTCTCTGGGTGGCCGGATTCGACATCCTTTACGCACTACAGGATCTGGAATTCGACCGGACCAGCGGACTCCACTCCATCCCGGTACGGCTCGGCATCTCCGGCTCACTCTGGACCGCGCGCATCTTCCACCTGCTGATGATCGCTCTTTTGACCGGCCTCTTCTTTCTACTGCACCTCGGTCCGTACTTCTTTGTCGGCCTGACCATTACCGTCATCTTGACTGCCTACGAACACTGGCTGCTCCGTGACGGCGACCTGACCAGGCTCGACGCCGCGTTCTTCAACATGAACGGCTATATCAGCGTCACCGTTCTGGTCTTTACCCTGCTCGACATCCTGTTTTACCGGGGGGGGGCATGAACAGCCGTCATTTTACTCTCGCCATTACCGGCGCGTCAGGGGCGGTCTACGGCCTGCGCCTCGCTCAAGAGCTACTTCGCAGCAGGGTACGACTCAACCTGCTCATCAGCAAGGCAGGTTTTGCCGTGCTTAAAGAAGAATGCGGCCTGGATTGGCAAGGAAGCGCGGAAGAGGTTCAGCGCCGACTGTGCGGCTATTTCCAGGCAAGCGAAACAGGGCTCCGTTATTATGCCGGGGATGACCTGTCTGCACCCATAGCGAGCGGCTCTGCAACGGCTCATGCCATGATTGTCGCCCCCTGCAGCATGGGAACCCTCTCCCGCATTGCCTGCGGCAATTCAGGGAATCTGATCGAGCGCTGCGCCGACGTCATGCTCAAGGAGCGGCGGACACTTATTGTCATCCCGCGCGAGACGCCACTGCACGAAGTGCACATGGAGAACATGCTCAGGCTGTCCCGCCTGGGAGTATTCATGGTCCCGGCCATGCCGGCCTTTTACCACAAGCCGGGATCGGTTGACGATATGGTAAACTTTATCGTCGGCAAGGTGTTGGACCTGTTGGGCATGGAGCACCAGCTTTTCAAACGATGGGGTAACAACGGTGAATAGTGAATAGTGAGCGGTTAAGACCTGGATCTTTTGAGAATGAGGCGTAATGATTTCCCTTGCATCGATAACAGAAAAAGTCCGCGCCGGTGAGCGCATCAGCGACGACGAAGCCCTGTTCCTGTTCAACTCGAACGATCTTCTCGCCATCGGCGAACTGGCGGCCCTTGCCAATGAAGCGAAAAACGGCAGTCGGGTCTTCTTCAATGTCAACCGCCACATCAACCATACAAACATCTGCGTCAACCGCTGCAAGTTCTGCGCATTTTCACGCACTGCGGACGAGCCGGGCGCCTACCTCCTCGACCTGCAGGAGATCGGCAACCGGGCAACCGAGGCCCTGCACCAGGGAGCGACCGAGATCCACATCGTCGGCGGTCTCCATCCCGATCTCCCCTTCGAGTTCTACCTGGAGATGCTGCGAACGATCAAGGCGGTCTCGCCGACCCTCCATATCAAGGCATTTACCGCCGTGGAGATCGATTATCTGTCGCAGATTTCCGCTCTTTCCATTGCCGAAACACTCGCCGAGTTGAAGGGTGCGGGGCTTGGCTCGCTGCCGGGAGGGGGAGCGGAGATATTCAGTGAAAAGATCCGCGACGAACTCTGCCCGGAAAAGATTTCCGGCCGGAAGTGGCTCGCTATCATGGAGGAGGTCCACGAGGCCGGGCTCAAGTCCAACGCCACCATGCTCTACGGCCATCTGGAGAGCTTTGCAGACCGGGTGGACCACATGCGGCAGCTGCGGGAATTACAGGATCGGACCGGCGGCTTTCAGGTATTCATCCCCCTCGCCTTCCAGCCGGAGAATACGCCGCTCAAGCTGGATAAAAAGGCCGGCACCAGCGGCGTCGACGACCTGAAGACCCTGGCCGTAGCCCGGATCTATCTGGATAACTTCGCCAACATCAAGGCCTACTGGGTGATGCTCGGCGAAAAGATCGCCCAGGTTTCCCTGGCGTTCGGCGTCAACGACCTGGACGGCACGGTGGTGGAGGAAAAGATCGGCCACGACGCGGGAGCGGCATCGCCGCAAACCATGAGCAGGGACGATATCGTCGCCTTGATACGAAAGGCTGGGAGAACGCCGGTGGAGCGGGATACGCTTTACAATGAGCTGCACACTTACTGATCCCTCTGGTTACCGCCGGGAGGCATAACTCGATTTTCCTTTGTCTCTTGGCGCATTAGTGGTTAAATGAATCTCAATTCAGCCGGTACTGGAATTATGCTGCGAACGATAATGGATAATATAAACGCCGGACTCCCGATTACCAGCGATGAAGCTCTCTGGCTCCTGACCGGGGCCAACCTTCTGGCGGTCGGCAAGCTCGCCGACGGCATCCGCCGTCGCTTGCACCCCGATGGCCGGGTGACCTTCGTGGTGGACAGAAACGTCAACTATACCAATGTCTGCGAGTCAAAGTGCCGATTCTGCGCTTTTTACCGTGATGAGGGCGCCACAGACGCTTATCTGCTCGACAACGACGCCATATTCGCCAAGATTGCCGAGCTCGTGGCGCAGGGAGGGACTCAACTCCTCATGCAGGGGGGGCTTCACCCCCATCTCGGCATCGAGTTTTTCGAAGAGCTCTTCCGCGGCATCAAAGCGCGCTTCCCCCAGGTGCAGAATCACTCCCTGTCGCCGGCAGAGGTGACCCAGGTTGCCAGGATCTCCGGCCTGACGATTCCCGAGACCCTGCGGCGGCTGAAAAACTCCGGTCTCGACTCCATCCCCGGCGGTGGTGCGGAAATCCTCGTTGACAGCGTGCGCCGGGAAATTTCGCCAAAGAAGATAGGCTGGCAGGGATGGGCGACGGTAATGCGGGAAGCGGCAAAATTGGGAATGCCGACCACGGCGACCATGATGTTCGGCAGCTGCGAACGACCGGAGGACATCATCGAGCACCTGTTCCGGGTCAGAGCACTTCAAGCCGAAGGGGGAACCTTTACCGCCTTCATCCCCTGGACCTACCAGCCGGGAAATACCGAACTGGGGGGGACCACAGCCAGCGGCGTGGAATATCTCAAGGTGCTCGCCCTGTCCCGCATCGTTCTGGACAACATCGCCAATGTCCAGGCCAGTTGGGTGACCCAAGGGGCAAAGATGGCCCAGGTGGCCCTCTTTTTCGGCGCCAACGACCTGGGAGGAACCATGCTGGAAGAAAACGTCGTGGCTGCGGCGGGCTGCACCTTTCGCATGTCCCGAGACGAGATGATCGATCTGATCCGCGGCGCCGGCTTCAGCCCGGCGCGGCGCACCACCACCTACGAGATATTGGAAGAGTACTAATCAATAAACGGAGTTGCCATGATTCCCTTACGGAAGAACATTGCCAGGATGGCCGGCTACGTTCCGGGCTACCAGCCGGAGGACCCGGCAGCATATATCAAACTCAATACCAATGAAAATGCCTACCCTCCGTCGCCAAAGGTGCTGGAGGCTATCATGGCAGAGGTCGGTGAGGGGCTGAGGCGTTATCCCGATGCCGCCAGCCGGGCCGGTCGCGAGGCGGCAGCGCGACTCTACGGATTTCTCCCTGAATGGATCGTCATGGCCAACGGCTCAGATGAGGTACTGAACAATCTGATCAGGGCATTCGCCGACGAAGGGGATGAGATCGCCTATGTTTATCCGTCTTACTCCTACTATGCAACGCTGGCGGAAATACAGGGAGCACGGGTCAAGACTTACGGCCTGACCGATGACTGGAAACTGGCCAATTTCCCTGAGCGCTACGACGGCAAGATCTTTTTCCTCACCAATCCTAACGCTCCCTATGGTTTCACCTTCAGCCGGGAATTCATCGAAGAGCTGGCTGGACGGGTTGCAGGGATGTTGGTAGTGGATGAAACGTACGCTGATTTTGCCGGCGACACCGCCCTCGATCTGGTGCGCAAATATGAAAACGTCGTCGTGACGCGCACCCTTTCCAAAAGTTATTCCCTGGCGGGAATGCGCCTCGGCTTGGCAGTGGCACGACCGGAAGTGATCGCCGCCCTCGACAAGATCCGTGATCATTACAACCTTGATCGCCTCGCACAGGCAGCGGCAGTGGCTGCGTTAGGCGATCAGGATTATTTTCGCGAAGCTGTGCGAAAAATCTGTGAAACCCGCGACTGGTTCAGCGCAGAGTTGCGCAAATTGAGGTATTCCGTCATTCCTTCGAGTGGCAACTACGTCTTCACCACGCCTCCGGATCGGGATGGCGCAAGGGTTTACCAAGGTTTGTTCGACCGGAAAATACTGGTGCGCCACTTTTCCGACCCTAATCTTGCGCACGGCCTGCGCATCTCCATCGGAACCCGTGAAGAAATGGAAAAAACAATGGAAGCCCTGCGCGAAATCGGTTGACCTTGCGCGCAGTTGATTTATTTTCACCATCAGCAAGCATTTTCAGATGCGGAACGGCGGATTTTTTGCAAAAGCAAACGAATAAATACCAACAAGAGTCAACTGACATAATTGAAGACCAGCAAGCGTTGAACCGCCTCGTGGAACGACTCAACACCGAAACAACCCTTGCCTTTGACCTGGAAGCGGATTCGCTCCATCACTACACGGAAAAGGTCTGCCTGATCCAGGTCTCGACAAATTCGGAAACAGCCCTCATCGATCCGCTTGCCCCCCTGGATCTCTCCCCGCTCGCGCCTATTCTGGCAAATCCTGCCGTCCGCAAGGTTTTTCACGGTGCGGATTATGATATGCGTTCACTCTACCGTGATTTCGGCTTCGAAGTACGCAATCTCTTTGACACCATGATTGCCAGCCAATTCCTCGGCGAAAAGGAAGTCGGGCTTGCCGCAGCATTGAAAAAAAGATTCGGTGTAGAGCTGGACAAGAAATATCAGAAGGCGGACTGGAGCAAGCGCCCTTTTTCTCCGCAGATGATCGAGTACGCCATGAAGGACACCTCGCTCCTCATCAAGCTTTACCTGCAACTGGAGGATGAACTGCGCGCAAAGGGGAGACTTGCCTGGGTAGAAGAGGAATCGGAAATCGTTTCCTGCGTCAGGGCTGCGTCACGGGACAATGAACCGCTCTTCCTCCGCTTTAAGGGAGCGGCGAAGCTGAAGCCCAGATCGCTTGCCGTGCTGGAGAAACTGCTGCTTTTCAGGGACGAGCGGGCCAGAAAAAGAGATGTCCCCCCGTTCAGGATTCTTGGCAACGAGCCTCTTCGCGAACTGGCGGAACTTCTACCGCGCACAGCCGCAGATCTGACCGGCATACCCGGCATATCGCAGAAACTCATCGATACGTACGGCCGGGAGATACTTAACGTCGTTGCACAAGGATTGTCGATTCCTGCCGAGAAACTGCCGCATTATCCTACTGTGCAACGGGTGATAAAGGATCGTTATCAGGAAGAACGCCTGAAACGGCTCAAGGAGTGGAGAGAAGGCAAGGGGGCGGCGTTGGGGCTAAGCGTGGGGATTATTGCAAATAACAGCCTGCTCGAAGCTTTGTCGGAAGCCGCTCCCGATAGCCTGGAGAAGCTGGCGGGCATTCCAGGCTTAAAGCGCTGGCAAAAGCAGGAATTCGGCGCCGAACTACTGGATTTGCTCAAAAACGTTTCATAATTTACGGAGAAGTTTTTTCCTTCTCGCTTTCATCACTGCCGAACAGGAAATCAAATTCATCCATTGATACCCCCCCCTGCTCCGGAATTACACTTTTTGCCGTCTTGGCAGGGGCGAGGTTTTCTTCCTGAGCAAAAAAGTCTTCCATTTCAAACTCATCCTGGGCAGCGTCAAATGAAACGGGGGTACTCTCCTTCGTATCAGCAACTGCCGCCTTTTCCACAAAACCCTCGAACTCCAGGGTTGCTCCTCCACCGATAGCTGTCGCAAACGGGGTTTCAAGTGATGAGTTTGATTCAAGGAGATCGGCAAAGCTCTCCTCAACAGATGGCTGGACGGCTGAAAGCGCAGCGGCCTGCTGGCTTGACTCTTTTGCCACTTCTTCGAAGGAAAATTCTCCAAATGAATCTGTCGGGGATTCTTCTCCGAAAGAAAATAACCCTGCATCATCTTTTTCACCCTGAACTGAACCCATGTCAAGGCCCGGAATCGATTCCTCCTGCTTCGGAGACTCTTCCGCCAAGGACTCATCCCAGCTGAACGAGTTATCTTCGACTAGCGGCTCTGCGATGTTTTCAGGAACTGGTTGCTCCAGTATCGAGCTAGCAATTGTAAAACCCATTGCGGGAGCTTCAGCCGCTTTCGCCATAAAAGGAAGAATTACCGGACGGATGCCGAGGGATTCCTTGAATGCAACGAGATCAATGCTGCATTTTTTGCAATTGTCCAGAAATTCAAAACTGTTGTAACCGCATTTCGGGCATTTCATGAGTTCCGCTCCCCTTGTCCGCTTCGCCTGCTGATTTTGTCCGGCCGCTTGGCCGTCCGTCCGGTAGCAAGCAGTAAAACATTCCCTGCCGCCCCTGAGAGTGATTAACTTTATTCAGCCGATATCGCCCCAGTAAAACTGCAGAATTGACAGTATAATGATACCTGCAGTTTCAGTTCTGACGATCCGTTTACCAAGTGAGAGGGGAATAAAACCGCATGCAGATGCGGCGGCCGCCTCTTCAGCAGTAAGCCCCCCCTCGGGGCCGACAAGCACGGCGATGCTTTCCGGAATGGGAAGTCCGGACAGGGTTTCCTTGAGCCGGTTCCCCTGCTCTTCCTCCCAGAGCAACAGCTTAACAGAATGTTGCGCTGCCTGCAATACTTCCGACAGGTTTTCAGCCAGCGTCACCTGCGGGACTGTCCGCCGTTTTGACTGCCGCGCAGCCTCCGTTGCTATGCGTCGCCAACGCTCGATACGTTCCATGCCACGCTGATGCGTGACTTTGGCAATGGATCTTGCGGCCGTAAAGGGCACTATCTCTGCGACACCCAACTCCGTGCATTTCTGGACGATAAATTCCAGTTTATCCCCTTTCGGCATCCCCTGGTAGAGAGTGATACGCGGCCCATTATCTCCCGTTGGCGCCGCCGGCCCCTCCTCCACCCTGATTTCGAGGCTTTTGGCTCCGACTGCGGTAATAACGCCGGTGCATTCCCTCCCCGCCCCATCGGCCAGGATTACGCTGGTCCCCGCTTTCAGGCGCAACACCTTCGCCATGTGCCGGAACAGATCTCCGCTGACCGTAACCTTGCCGTCGTTGATGATACTGTCAGCGAGGATGAAGCGTCGCACCTATTTGCTCTCCAGGCGGAAACCGAGACAGCTCCATTCCGCTTCGCGACGGCGTTCAATCAGGGAAAGACCAAAACCGCCAAAACCGTTGATGACGAACTCTTCCTTCTCCGTCAGGATGCCCGACAATACCAGATAACCACCTGGCGCAGTCCTGTCGACAAGTTCCGGCGCCAGTCGCACCAACTCTTCGGCGAGTATGTTTGCCAGGACGATGTCGTACCTCCCCGGCACATCCTGAAGAGCGGTGGTCGATACGGCAACGAGAGGCAGCGCATCGTTGAGCGCCAGATTTTCCTCCGCCACCGAGACGGCATCGGCGTCTATGTCGATGGCCGTTATCCGCTCGGCGCCCAGCTTGGCAGCCGCGATGCTGAGCACGCCGGAACCGGTGCCCACGTCAAGAACCGTGACCGGGTCGAGGTGCTTCCCATCCCCATTGTACGGCCCCTCGCCGTAGAAAATCATCTCCAGCACTTCCAGACACATCTTTGTCGTTGGATGGGCGCCGGTACCGAACGCCATGCCTGGGTCCAGCTTCAGGACAATATCACCCTCGCCGGCAGCATATTCCTCCCAAGTCGGCTTTATCACCAGTCGTGAGCCGATGCGGACGGGCTTGAAGTACTCTTTCCAGTTGTTTGCCCAGTCCTCCTCCTTGATCGTAGCCACCACAGGATGCTTGAAAACAAACCCGGCAAAAGCAGAGCCATGGGCATGCAAAAAGGTCTCAATAGCGTCAAGCTGGCTGCCAAGTGGAGAGTCACCGTTAAAATAGGCCTTTACCGTTTTTACAGGTGAATCTTCTACCGTTTCCAGGGAAAAGGTATCGAGGGCAAGATTTTCGATGCTGACGCCGTTCCCGGAAAGTTCAACGAGAAAATCCGACAAGAGGTCCACCATAGCCACAGGAACCTCGCAGGAAATCTCAGCCCAAAGTGTTTTCATAAATTCTTCTCCTGGCAACAAATATAAATGCAAGGCTAAACTACCAGAATATATAAGGCAATAGCAATAAAAACCTTGACAAAACAGGAAATCTGAGGTGTAATTTTCATTAAAATTATTTCGGAGTACATGCCACCATGTCCGCAGCAAAAAGATCCATTCTTGCCTTTGTTGAGAGCAAGCGGGAAGAGCTGACAGCAATAGCCGAAGAGCTGTACCGACACCCGGAAACCGGTCTCATGGAATTCAAGGCGTCGGCGCTACTGGCCGAAATACTGGGTAAAAATGGGTTTGTTGTGGAACGCGGCATTGCCGGACTGGAAACGGCTTTCCGTGCCAGCATCGGCACTGCCGGACCAAGCATAGCCATACTGGCCGAAATGGACGCGCTCCCGGAAATGGGCCATGCCTGCGGCCATAACATTATCGCTGCTGCCGCAGTAGGCGCCGCCCTCGCCCTCCGCCATGTCCTGCCGCAGGATGCCGCGCGTATCATCGTTCTCGGCACGCCTGCAGAGGAGTTGGGCATAGGCAAGGTTGAGCTGGTCAGAAAAGGGGCGCTTGACGACGTGGATTTTGCCATGATGGTTCATCCTTCATCAAAACGGCAGGTCGTCAAAATGTATCTGGGCCTTGCCAGAGTGCGTTTCACCTTCCTCGGCAGGCCTGCCCATGCGGCGGCCTATCCTGACGAAGGAATAAACGCCCTGGATGCCGTCATCCAGACTTTTAACGGAATCAATGCATTGCGTCAGCAATTGCGCCAGAACGTACGGGTTCACGGCATCATTACCGAGGGAGGGGTCGCGCCCAACATCATCCCGGAAAGGGGGGGATGCTACTTTTACGTCAGGGCTGACGATCTGGAAGAGGTAGAAGAGGTAAAAAAGCGGGTCATCGCCTGTGCCCAAGGGGCAGCCCTTGCCAGCGGCTGCCGCCTCCTGGTGGACGAGGATGAGAGGGTATTGGCGCCGCTCAGGATCAACCGGGCCTTTTCCGCACTCTACTCCTCACAGCTCAGCTATTTGGATCTTCAGGAATCGACCGCGCCAGCCGATAAAAATAAAGGCTCCTCCGATATAGGCAACGTCTCGCAGGTCGTGCCAACCATCCATCCCCATGTCCCCATTGGTGACGGACTTCATATTCACAGTGAGGATTTTGCCAGGGCAACGGTCTCCGAGAAGGGGAAGGAAGCTGTCTTGGAGGGGGCCAGGGCAATGGCCCTGACAGCGACGGAACTGATCGCCTCCACCGAATGGCAGCAAAAAATTATCAAAGAATTCAAGTCGGGATGATTTATTTTTTTGCGTAACGTTAAAATCATGGTATATATTTAATGAATTTCCAGGACACGCCGATACGCTATATATAAATACATGCTTTGAGCAGGATGATTACTATGCAGCGGATATATCTTCTCTCCGACGCAACGGGAGAAACAGTCGAAAGGGTGGTACGCGCCGCCTTGACCCAGTTCAAGAATGTGGATGTGAAACTCCACCGGATGAGCCGCCTGCGGACGCGTGAAGATATCAGCCTGGCCCTTGATGAAGCAGCAAAACAACCCGGCGTTATTTTCTACACCCTCGTTGACAACGTACTTGCACAATACTTGCACAATGAAGCAAATCTGCGTGAGCTGGAAGCGATTGACCTGATAACTCCCCTCCTTTTCAAACTGGCGAGCCTGCTCGGAATACCGCCGCAAAAGGAGCCGGGGCTGCTCTACCAGCTCAACACCGAATATTACAAGCGAATGGAGGCGGTCGACTTCACCGTCAAGCAGGACGACGGCCAGGAACCGAGAAATCTCTACAAGGCGGATATCGTTCTTGTCGGGGTTTCAAGGACCTCGAAAACCCCGCTTTCCATGTATCTGGCCCACAAGGGGTACAAAGTTGCCAATGTCCCCATCGTCCTCGGCATAGAGCCGCCCAAGGAACTCTATCAGGTTGAAAAGATCCGGGTGGTGGGACTCATCATCGATGCAAAGAGGCTCGTCGATATCCGGAGCGCGCGCCTGCGCAACATGCGGCAAAGCCCGCGCGGCAGCTATGCCGATTACCAGCGGGTCGAGGAAGAGCTGGATTACTGCCGCAAACTGTACCGAAAACACCCGGACTGGCAGGTGATCGACGTGACGAACAAGTCAGTGGAAGAGTCTGCTGCGGAGATTTTAAAGAGATACGACGAGGGTTTTCCTGACTGACTTGAATTTATGTCGCCCCATTTTCAGGACATGCAGAGCAAAATAAAATATCAACACAAAGAGAGGGAGTCATCATGAGAATTCTGGTAGTGGAAGATGAGAAAAAAGTATTGAGTTTCATCAAGCGCGGTTTGGAAGAAGAACAATATGAAGTCCTTACGGCAAGTGACGGCGAGGAAGGATTAAAAATGGCGCTTGATATGCCATATGATCTGATCATACTCGACTGGATGCTTCCCAAGCAGGATGGCCTTAGTGTGCTCAAGGAGCTGAGGAACCAAAAAAACGCAACCCCGGTTTTGATGCTGACCGCCAAGGATTCGGTTGAAGACATCGTGGCCGGCCTCGATTCCGGTTCGGACGATTATCTGACCAAGCCTTTCGCCTTTGCCGAACTTCTCGCCAGGGTCAGGGCACTGCTGCGCAGGAGCGAACAGGACCGGGGCGCCGAAATACGTTTCAGCGACCTGCGTCTTGACCCGGTAACCCACAAGGTATGGCGCAAAGACAAGGAGATTGATCTCACCGCCAAGGAATATGGGCTGCTTGAATACTTCATGCGCAACCCGCACGAAGTTTTGACCCGAACCATGATTGCCGAACACGTCTGGGATTACACCTTCGACAGCTTTACCAACATCATTGATGTTTATGTCAATTACCTGCGTAAGAAGATCGACCGTGATGCCGACAAAAAGCTGATCCACACTGTCCGAGGGGTTGGTTACATCCTGAAAGAGGAGGATTGATTAGTTGTTTTTCAGATCAATCCGTTTCACTCTGACGCTCTGGTACTTGGTAACATCGGCCGTCATTTTGCTGCTGTTCAGCACGTTTCTCTATCTGACCATCAGTAGTCGGCTCTTTGCAGAAGTAGACCGGGAACTACTGGCCATTGCAGAAGCAGTGGCCAGTCCCACCCTGGAGCCATTCCGCAACTCGGCGCCGTCAGTGCTGGACCAGGTACTGGAGGATTTCATCGGTCCCAAGTTCGCCGATAAATTCGTGCAGATATCCGACGCCAGTGGGCGGGTCTTTTCCCGTTCGAAAAACCTTCAACAGTTCCGCCTTCCTCTGGACAAACCGACCCTGCTGATTGCCGGCCTCGGCAAAAGCTCCTCTCAGACCCGGAAGGGACCACATGCTCACCGCATCCGCACCATTGTCTTGCCGGTCATGGCAGATGGCCGGCTTGAACAGATCGTCCAGGTGGGAGCACCACTCACTGGCGTTACAGAAACCCTCGACAAGATACTTCTTGTTTTAACCGTTTCCATACCGTCGTCCCTTCTTCTGCTCTGGTGTGGAGGGTGGTTTCTTGCCGGCAGGGCATTGAAACCTGTCGATCTCATCACACGGAGCGCACAGAAAATCAGCGCAGAAAACCTGAGCCACCGCCTGGAAGTGGTCAACCCCAACGACGAGATCGGACGACTGGCCGAGACCTTCAATCACACCCTTGACCGGCTGGAGAGCTCCTTTAATCGCACGAGACGGTTTTCCACCGATGTTTCCCATGAATTGCGCACCCCGCTGACCATACTTCGCGGAGAGACTGAAGTTGGCCTCCGCTGGTGCGGCAATCCCGATGAGTTTAAGAAAATCCTGCGGAGCAACCTGGAAGAAATAAACAGGATGTCGGATATCATCGCTCATCTCCTCGAATTGTCCAGGGCAGAAGAGGGGAAACTTACCCTTGATCTGAAACGGGTGGACCTGCAAGAGCTGCTTCAGAATCTTGTCCAGCAGACCAGGTTGCCTGCAGAGGAACAGAAGATAGCTATTGCCATGACCGGCAGCGGGCCGGTTTATGTATCAGGGGACATACTGCGGCTTAAACAGATATTCCTCAACCTATTGGATAACGCCTTGAAATTCACTCCGTACGGTGGTGAAATCCGTGTGCTCCTTGAACATGAACCTGGCTGGGCAAAGGTTTCGGTAATAGACTCCGGTCCGGGAATCCCCGAAAAAGACCTCCCTTATATTTTCGACCAGTTTTACCGAGTAGACAAGGCCAGGAACCGTAAGGACGGCGGCAGCGGACTTGGGCTCTCCCTTGTCAGGTCGCTCAGCGAAGCGCACGGCGGCAGGGTTGAACTGCAGTGCAACCCCGGCGGTGGCTGCGCCTTCACCGTTTATCTCCCGACAACACCCCCCTGATCCGGCATCGGAAATATGCTTCATGCGGTTGACAAAGAGAATTCCGATTATTATCTTTATACGGCAATTTTCTTAAGGAGGCATTCATGCGTAAACAATCTACAAAGATTTTGGCACTCGTCATCTGTTGCGTAACGTTGTCAGGCCTTTTTAGCGAAAGCGCTCCGGCGAAGGCCGTCACCCCGGATTTCGTCGAACTGGCAAAGAAACTTAAACCGACCGTAGTGAATATCAGCACGGCTAAGACCATAAAGCCGCAACGACGTTTTCAGCGCCCCTTCGGCACCCCTTTCGGTAACGACCCATTCCAGGATTTTTTTGATCGGTTTTTCGATGAATCTCAGCAACACCCCTATAAGCAGAAGAGCCTCGGCTCGGGTTTCATAATAAGCGACGAGGGGTACATCATTACCAACAACCACGTTGTGTCCGGTGCTGATGAAATCAAGGTGAAGCTTTCCGACGGTCGCGAATTTAAAGGTGAGATCAAGGGCTCCGATGAAAAGCTCGATCTCGCCCTGGTCAAGATTTCCGCCAAAGACCATCTGCCGGTCGCAACCCTGGGGGACAGCGACACCATTGAAGTGGGCGAATGGGTAATGGCGATCGGTAATCCGTTCGGTTTGGCACAGACGGTAACTGCCGGGATCGTCAGCGCCCAGGGAAGGGTAATCGGCAGCGGCCCCTATGACGACTTTATCCAGACCGACGCATCCATCAACCCCGGCAACTCGGGCGGCCCCCTTTTCAATGCTCACGGAGAAGTAATCGGCATCAATACCGCCATCATCGCCGGCGGACAGGGAATCGGTTTCGCCATTCCGGTCAACATGGCAAAGAACATCATTACCCAGTTGAAGGAAACAGGAAAAGTAACGAGGGGATGGATCGGGGTTTCCATACAGCCGATAACCCCTGAACTTGCCCAGTCATTCGACTTGGAGGGGGAAAAAGGCGCGCTGGTTGCCGAGATTGTCAAGGATAGCCCGGCCGAAAAAGCCGGCATAAAGACCGGCGACATCATCCTGGAGTTCAATGGCAAGATGATCCATGAGATGAACGAACTGCCTCGGCTGGTAGCGGCAACACCGGTCGGGAAAAAGGTTACGGTCAAAATATTGCGTGAAGGAAAATCCGAAGATGTTCCCGTGACCGTTGAACGACTCAAGGATGGAGAAGCGGGCGGGCAGCCGGGAATAGGACAGGACAGACTGGGAATGACCGTCAGGGCGCTGAACAAGGATCTGGCTGCCAGGATGGGGATCAAAGAGCAAAGCGGTGTTGTCGTGACGGAGATCAAGGCCGGCGGCAGTGCTGAACAGGCCGGGATCTCCATTGGGGACATCATCAGGGAAATCAACGGCGCCAGGATCGACAGTATCGGCGATTATGAAAAGGCAGTTACCGCACACAAGAAGGGCGGGGTAATACGTCTCTTGTTGCGCAGGGGAGAAAGTTCCCTCTTCGTGGCCTTCAAGGTCGAGTAGCAAAACCTTCCACCAACCACACATAAAAAAAACCCCGGCCGGTAAAGGACGGGGGTTTTTGTTTCTTCTGCGGTTTACCCGTTGATCGCCATCTCCGACATCGGCAAATCACTGCCGATGGCAGGCCCGCACCAACCGGATCTCTTCATAACTTATGACATCGGGGAGGCCGTCTTTGATCGCTTTCAGCGGACTGTTGCTCCCGACCTCCCTTATTTTTGCCTCGATCATCACCCTATGCCCGGCTGCGACCAGCCGGTCGATATCGACGGGTTTACCGGCCTGAATGAGCGCTTCCAGGTGGCCGACTACAGTAACTGCGGTCAGGCCGCGGCGGGCGGCAATCTCATCCTGATTCAGCCCCTCCTGATGGAGACGCCAGGTTTCCAGGTGGGTATCACTCAGCCCTTCCTTGACAGACGGCGCCTGCGGCACGCCGGCAAGCGGCGCCGGTGCAAGACCGCAATGCTCGCGAATTACCGCAAGAAAATCCGCTCCGTAGCGCCCCAGCTTGTGTACCCCCACTCCGCTGATGCGGAGCAGGGCCTCGGCATCATGAGGGCGCGCCAGGGCCATTTCCGCCAGGGTGGCGTCACCGAAGACGACGAAAGGAGGAACGCCGGCATCGTCCGCCAGTTGCTTGCGCAGGGCGCGCAGTGACTGGAACAACCCTTCGTCGTATGCTCCGCCCGTTGCGGTGGTACGCGGCGCATTTTTCACCGGTATCGCCTTGGCCCTCGGCCTGGCAAGAGTCAGCCTCTCTTCGCCGCGTAACAGCGGCCTGGCCTTCGCAGTAAGCTTGAGCACCGAATACGCGGCAAGGTCCTGCTCCAGGTAACCGAGATGCACGAGCTGGCGAAAAATGCTCCCCCAGATATCGGAAGAGAGTCCCCGGCCGATGCCGTAGGTCGAGAGCTTATCATGGCCAAGCGTCTGGATGCGCTGGTTGTGTGAACCGCGCAGCACATCGATCACGTGCCCCATGCCGAAGCGCTGTCCGACCCGGTAGACGCAGGAGAGCGCCTTCTGTGCCTCTTCCGTGGCATCGTACCGTTCGGGTGGCTTGATGCAGATGTCGCAGTTGCCGCAGTCTTCAGCCAGTGTCGCGCCGAAATAGCCGAGCAGCACCCGGCGGCGGCAGGTTACCGCCTCGGCAAAACCGACCATGGCGTTCAGCTTGTGCAGCTCGATCCGGTTCTGCTCCGCATTGCCGCCGTTTTCGATGAGGCTGCGGGCAACGGCAATGTCGCCGTAACCGAAGAGGAGCAACGCCTCGGCCGGGAGGCCATCGCGGCCGGAGCGGCCTGTTTCCTGATAATAGCTCTCGATGTTCTTCGGCAGGTCGTAATGGACCACAAACCGGACATTGGGCTTGTCGATCCCCATGCCGAAGGCCACGGTCGCCACCACCACCTGCAGTTCATCACGCTGAAACGCTTCCTGAACCCGCGAGCGCTCCCGGTCAGGGAGCCCGGCATGATAGGGGGCGGCTGCAATGCCGGCAGCAGACAAGCGTTCCGCCACCTCCTCCACCCGCTTGCGGCTCAAGGCATAGACGATGCCGGCTTCATCCCGCCCACGTCCAGCCAGAAACGTCGTCAATTGAACGAATGGCTTTTGCTTTTCCATGACCGTATAGCGGATATTGGGGCGGTCGAAGCCCGCCACGTGGCAGGCGGCCCCTTGCAGGCCAAGACGCTCGATGATGTCCCCCCTGGTCTGGGCGTCGGCGGTGGCGGTCAGGGCGATCATCGGCACCTGTGGGAAAAGCCGGCGGAGACGCCCGAGCTGCACGTATTCCGGACGGAAATCATGCCCCCATTGGGAAACGCAATGGGCCTCGTCGATGGCGAACAGAGCAATCTCCATCTCCTTGAGCCGTTCCAGAAACGGCTCCGACATCAATCGCTCAGGCGCCACGTAGATGAGGTCCAGCGCCTGGTTGTGCAGTTCAGCCAGCACTCGCCGCGCCTCCACTTCGCCTAGTGACGAATTGTAAAAGGCTGCGCGCACGCCGTTGGCACGGAGGGCATCCACCTGATCCTTCATCAGAGAAATGAGCGGCGAGACCACGATCCCGACTCCCGGCCGATGGAGCGCCGGGATCTGGTAACAGAGCGACTTGCCGCCACCGGTCGGCATGATGACGAAGGCATCGTCGCCGCGGATCAGTCCTTCAACGATCTCCTGCTGGGGCTGGCGGAAAGTGTTGTAGCCAAAGACCTTAAGCAGGGTCGCCTGTGGATTCTCATACATACTGCGTACTCCGTATAAAGCGGGGGAAATTGGTGCAGTTTCGTCTGTCTGACCCAAGTAACCGTCAGTATTCATCCTTAAGCTGTTTTTTAATGGTCGAAATCAAGAGTGCCACAACCAGGAGAAAAATCATGTCTTCAACACAGTTCCAGTACATGCGGGAGGTGCTGGTAAAGCTGGAATAATCGGAACCAATCCGCACACCCCCCGATGCCACGGCCATTGCAATTCCCCCGAACCTGCCGACATACCATGCCGCCAGGGCAATCGGAACCAGGTAAAAAATGAGCATCGAATAATCGCCGGTAATATAATCCGCGTAACCAACCAGGGCGACCAGCAGGAAGCACACCACAAGCACCAACCATTTGGGCAGTATGCCAAAAAACTTCCGCATGGGCGTTCTCCCTCCGTTAACGGCGATGTAACTGCTTATGATCTCTTTCTCGCATGGGCCGCCAATCTCCTGGCGATCCTGCCCATGATACGTTCTGTCACGTCCCGGAGGTACACCTTATCCTTCCTCCTCGCCCGATCCGTTTTAATCGGGGGATGTACCTCCACCAGGATGGTTCCGGCTCCCGGCCTCTTCTTCCCTTTCGGATAGACTGCGTAAGCACCCGATATGGTGACCGGAATCATGATCGCACCGCTTGCCGCAGCCAGCAGGGCTGCACCCGGCTTCCCCTCATTCGGCAAGCCGGTCCGGGTCAGCCTCCCTTCCGGAAAGATGCCGAGCACCCCTCCCTCCTTAAGGATAGATAGAGCCTTACTGATGGCTTCCTTGTCGTTTCCGCTCTGGGCAACGGGAATCGCCCCGCATTTCCTGACAAACCACCCGAGCAGGGGGTGGTGATAGAAGGCGTGATGGATGAGGAAATGGACCTGGCGCCTGGTACAGAGTGCCAGCAGCATGGAGTCGAAATAGCTGGAATGGTTTGCGCAGAGAATCACCGGTCCGGCCGCAGGAATATGCTCCACCCCTTTTAACCGCAGAAGATGGAACATGCGCAAATAGAGGGCAAAGATTATGCGCAACAGGCGATACACCGGCATCTATTCCACGACCCTTCCCATGTCAGCCTCAATAAATCTTGTCGAGTAGAAGCAGAAAAAAGCGGCCGCCACGACGGCAACCGGGGCGATAAGGAGTGCCGCCCTTATCCCCCACATGTCGGAGCAGAAGCCGAGAATGGTCGGAGAAACCGCATCCCCCAAGGCATGGATGAAAAAGATATTGACGGCAAAAGCAGTGGCCCGCAGGGAAGGCATGGTGACGTTGACGATCACGGTATTGAGCGGACCGGTGTTGAAAAACAGGAAAAACTCGGCGACGAAGATGGCCGCAAGCGAGGCGGGAAGGGACGGGGCGATAATGGCGAGGGCGGCAACGGGAGCCCCAATGACAAAACCCCAGCCTGACACAAGCAGATAGCCCTTGGAGCTTTTCAGCTGAAACCGGTCGCCGAGCCAGCCGCCGGCCAGTGTGCCGCCGATGCCGGCCGCCACCGTGATGGCGCCGAACAGGGTATTGCCCCGCGCCACATCCAGCCCATGTACCCGGTTAAAGAAAGAGGGAACCCACTGGGCCAGCCCCCCGAGGGCAAAGGTCATGGCGGCCATGGCCAGGGTGGTGGTAACGAACGAACGGTTTCTGAGCAAAAGAGCGAAGGCGTTGTCGACGGGCGGGTTACTGCCCGTAGTCGGGATATGCACACGGCCCAGCCCCGGCTCGCGGAGGAAGTAGACGGGAAGGGCCAGCAGGAGTCCCGGTGCCCCGACTATGAGAAAGGCGGCGTGCCAGCCGAGACCCTGGCCGATTACTCCCCCCAGGAGATAACCGAGTGCGCTGCCGACCGGTATCGCCAGGTAGAAATAGGCGAGAATCCGCCCGCGCCGCTCCTTGGGGAAATAATCGGCGATGAGTCCGGGTGAGACCGTGCCGAAGCTGGCTTCACCAACCCCGACCACGGTGCGGGCAGCCAGAAGTGTCCGGTAGCCCGGGGCGAAACCGGCAAGAGAAGTGGCCAGACTCCAGGTAACCAGACCGAAGGCGGCGAGGCGCGTCCTGCTGCCGCGGTCCCCCAGCCAGCCGAAGAACGGGGCGGAAACCATGTAGCAGAGCATGAAGGCGCTTCCCAGAAAGCCGAGGGCCGTATCGGAGAGGAGCAGGTCCGCCTTTATCAGCGGGAATACGGCGTAGAGCACCTGCCGGTCGATGTAATTGAGGAGGTTGACCGCCAATAGAAGGGCCAGGGCGTAGCGGGAGTAGCGGCGGTTTTCTGAAGCATCGTTCATCTGCGCTTTTACCTCGGAATGAAATGGCTACCGAAATTTCTACCAGAAAACCGGCGTGTTTGCTATTGAAAACTCGGACGTTCTTCACAGCGGCGCCTCTTGCAAGAAGTTGCAGGTGCGCTGCTCCTCCGAAATTACCTGTCATTCAGGTTGAATTCCGTAAGAGGCTCAAGGGTAACTGTTTTTAATGGAAAAGCACCCCTGATTCTGATAAGTACATGGTAAAGCAAGTTTGCTCCATTACTAACAAACCAAAGAGAACATAATGAATACGCATCGGATCGAAAAAGAACTCTGGGAAGCCGCCGACCAGCTGCTGGCCAACTCCAAGGGAAGGATGTCGGCCAGTCCATCGACGACGCGATGGGGCGGATCAAGAACGAATACGAAATCCTCAAGGGAGCCCGCGACATGCTCCTCCCCAAGCTGATGTCCGGAGCGCTGGATGTAAGCACCCAAGGAGGTCGAAACATGAGCCAGGAAGGTCAACTCCTCGACAAGAAGTCACTGCGTACCGTCACTGGTAACACAGCCAACTGGAAGGAACTTGCCAAGGACTGCATCGCCTTTGCCAATGCCCAGGGCGGGCGGTTGCTAATTGGCATTGAGAATAATGATGACGTGCCGCCGGTGGAGCAACGCATCGATCCAGGCCTCCCCGACCTGATCCGCAGAAAGTTAGGAGAGCGGACGGTGAACGTAACCGTGCTGCCTGAAATCCGCCAAACCGACAATGGATCTGAATACATCGATCTGCAGATTCCCCGGTCGATGGCCGTGGCCTCGACGCCAGATGGCCACTACTTTCTGCGTGTAGCTGACGAGAGCAAGCCGGTTGTGGGTGACGAAGTGATGCGGCTGGCTGCCGAGCGGTCGGCCCTTCCGTGGGAGACCCAGACGACCCTGCATGTCTCCCGTGGCGAGACGGACCCGCAGAAGCTGGCGACCTTCGTGGCCGGAATAAGGGCCTCGGATCGGGTAAAGGAGTCGGTAAAGGAAAAGAGCGAGGATGAACTGCTGGACCACTATCTGCTGGCTTATGGCAAATGGCTGACCAACCTGGGGATTCTCTGTGTCGGTCGTCACCAGGATCGGGCACGGCTTGGCACCGCGCCGGTGATCCAGTTCATAAAGTATGACGAGCAGAGGAAGAAGGTCAACAAGATCGCCTGGGATGACTTCAACCTGACGCCGATGGAGCTGATCGAGGCGGTTTGGCGGGAAGTACCGGACTTCCGCGAGCGCTACGAGCTGCCCGATGGTCTCTTTCGCCAGCATGTGCCGCTGTACGACGAAATCGTCGTCCGCGAGCTATTGGTAAACGCTCTGGCGCACCGCCCCTATACCCAGAGGGGTGACATTTTCCTGAACCTCCACCCGGACCGGCTGGAGGTCGTGAATCCGGGTCTGCTGCCACTGGGTGTAACCCCGCAGAACCTGCTGCATACCACAGTGCGGCGTAACGAGCATCTGGCCAGGATATTTCACGACCTGAAGCTTATGGAGCGCGAAGGGAGCGGCTATGACAAGATGTACGAAGTCCTCCTCTCCCAGGGAAAGCCGGTGCCTGAGCCGAAGGAGGGGCCGGACCGTTTCGAAGTAACAGTGCGGCGGCGTATTCTCAAACCGCAGATTATCGACTTCATGGCCAAGGCGGACCAAACCTTCCAGCTGACACAGCGGGAGCGGATAGCCCTTGGCCTGCTGGCCCAGCATGAAGCCCTGAC
Source organism: Geotalea uraniireducens Rf4 (assembly GCF_000016745.1). Lineage (GTDB taxonomy): Bacteria > Desulfobacterota > Desulfuromonadia > Geobacterales > Geobacteraceae > Geotalea > Geotalea uraniireducens. The sequence goes on from NC_009483.1 coordinate 4,966,007, forward strand.
GGCACGGGAACTGGCCAAGGCGCTGGAGCTCTCGTCGGTCGATGTGCTGTCTCCCTGGATCAATCGCCTGCTGAGCTGGGGGCTTGTCCTGAGCAGCGGCAGAACCCAGGCGACACGCTATTTCGTCGATCCTGACGTGCTGCGGCGACTGGAGTTCCCTGCCAGTACGACACTCCAACGTATTGAGCCGCATCGCTTGCAGGCTCTTATTGTAGAAGACCTTAGCCGTTACCCCCGTTCGGCTGGTGGTGAGATCAATAGACGAATTGGGGCAGAGATCCCTTACAAGCAAGTTAAACGTGCCATTGATGCTCTCATTGCCGCACGACAGGTGCTGTTTGAGGGTGACAAACGTGGTCGGCGATACTGGCTGGCAAAGTGAAGTTATCGGACAAAACGCACCGTATCTTGCCCTATTGGGCGATATCTGGGCGATAATGCAGCGATAACTGTTTGAATAGTAACGATTTAATTATCGCCCATATTTATGCTTATGGGTGATTTCTTGGACGATAGTGAATAGACTGGAGCAAATAATCATTAACCAGAATTCGATTGAAAACTCTAAAGACAGCGATCTGGCTGGTTCCTTCAATGCCCTCCGCCGTGCCGCAAAACGTGCCCGGCAAGTAGCAGCACAAACCGGTACTTCCCTGATAGTCTGGCATGGCGATCAGATCGACCGGGTAACCGTTACGGATCAGGACGCGTTACCGAAGCAGACAACTGGATAACTGCGAAAACAACCCAGAAATCTATAGGACAAAATGCTCCATATCTCCCAAGATCGGTCAATAGAATGGGCGATAGATTTAACAAACCACCTGAAATTGCAGCATTTCTTATTGGCTCAAAACGGTCTATATCTAAGCAGTATGAGCTAAAGATGAACCAATAGTGGAGGGGATATACCCCGCAAGGACTACTCCGAAGACATACTGATCCAACAACCCACGGCGGAGCTGCTGGAGCAGGAGCTGAAGTGGGATTCCGTGTTCGCCTACGACACCGAAGGTTTCGGCCCTGAGAGCCTCCTGGGGCGAACCTCCGACCGGGAGGTAGTACTCCGGAGAGACGTGGAGGCCGCACTGCGCCGCCTGAATCCGGGCCTGCCGGATGATGCCTACCACGATGCGCTGGCTCAGGTAACGGCGGACGACCGCACCAAGACTCTGCTACAGGTGAACAAGGAAAAGTACCGGCTACTGCGGGACGGAGTGCCGGTCAAATATCGCGACGAAGCGGGGAGGATGACTGACCGGCGGCTGAAACTGGTCGATTTTGACGACCCGGCCAACCCGAAGAAGAACCGGTTTCTGGTGGTAAGGGAACTTTGGGTAAAGGGAGATACGTACAGGCGAAGGCCTGACGTTCTCGGCTATGTCAACGGATTGCCATTGGTGTTCATCGAGCTGAAACGCTATGACCAGCACATCGATAAGGCATTTAAGCAGAACTACAGCGATTACAAGGACACCATCCCCCACCTGTTCCACTGGAACGCGCTGATCCTGCTGTCCAATGGCGTCGATGCCAAGTACGGCTCCATCACTTCTATCATGGAGCATTTCTCTCGCTGGAAACGGCAAAAAGAAGAAGACCCGGAACCGACCGCCGATCAGCCACTCCTGCCGTTGTTACTGCGCGGCATGCTGAACAAGGAAGCCCTCCTCGATCTGGTTGAGAACTTCATTCTCTTTGACCGGACCGAGGGGGAACTCCAGAAGATAGTGGCGCGTAACCACCAGTATCTTGGCGTAAACCAAGTGATCGGCAAGCTGCTGTCGAAAGAGCCGGGCATGCAGGCCGAGGTAGAGGCGGGACGGCTGGGGGTATTCTGGCATACCCAGGGTTCGGGGAAGTCATACTCGATGATCTTCCTGACCGAGAAGACCCACCGCAAGATCTCGGCCAAGTATACCTTTGTGGTGATGACCGACCGGAACGAACTGGACGAACAGATTTTCGGCACCTATACCGGCTGCGGCGCGGCCACCAACAAGAAGGCGAAAGCCATGGACGGCAAGGCACCGGACAGATTCACGCTGATTCGCCGTGCCCAGGTGGAGTGGATGAAGGAGACGGAGATTTGCGTCGTCGTTTCGCCGGAGCAGGGAGAAGTGGCCGAGTTCCGCAAGTGGGAGCTGGATATCGTTCCGCACCGGGAAAAGATGGTCCATCGGGATCTGAACTTGGAGTTCAAGAAGCCGGAACACCCGTTCCGGGTGGTCATCGTCTGTGCCATGTGGCTGACCGGTTACGACGTGAAGTGCCTTGCCACCCTCTACCTGGACAAACCGATGAAGGGCCACACCCTGATGCAGGCCATCGCCCGCGTGAACCGGGTCGGCGGCGGCAAGAAGAACGGTCTCATCATCGACTACAACGGCATGCTGAAGAGTTTGCGAAAGGCGCTGGCTACATTCGCTCAAGGTGACCGCAAGGGCTCTGACCAGGACATCCTTCGTGACGATACCGAGGCAGTGGCTGAGTACGGCCAGTCGATCCGGGCAGCACAGGATTTCCTGACCGGCTGCGGATTCAATCTGGACGAGCTGATCGCAGCCAACGGGTTCGACAAGCAAGCGATGATCCTGCGGGGGGTAAACACTGTCTGCGAGACTGACGAACGGCGCAAGACCTTCGAGGTCATGGCCGATGACATCGCAGCCAGGTTCCGGGGCATCTTTCCCAATCCAGGACTGTACGCTTACGACGAGCAGGAGAATGCAATCGCGGCCATCTATAACCGGTTGCAGGAGAGCAAGGAAAGCCCGGATGTCAGCGAAATGCTCCAGGCGCTTTATGCTGTGATAGATACGGCGGTGACCACCGATACCTTGACCGTAAATGAGCCCCCTGTACGCTACGAGCTGACCAAAATCGATATCAGCCGCTTGCAGGCTGAATTCGAGCGCACGTGCCCCAACATCAAGATGCTCAACCTGCGGGAAAAGATCGAAAAGCGGCTTGAGGCGATGATCGCACGGAATCCGACCCGCGTGGATCTGTACGAGCGCTACCAGGAGATCGTGGCGGAGTATAACAAGGAGTATAACAAGGACAAGGATGCCGTGGAAGTGCAGAAGGTGTTCGACCTGCTGCAGAAGGACACCCAGACCCGGCCCGAACGGGAACGGATCAAGGAGGTGGCAAAGGAACTGCTGGACAAGCTGCTATCCGACAAGCTCCAGATCGACCATTGGCGGGAAAAAGCCACGGCCCAGGCCCAGGTCAAAGCAGAAATCATCAAGCATCTCTTCGTCAACCTGCCTGAAACAGGTTATGCAGAGCACGAAATTTCCGCACGGGCAGACCTGGTGTTTGCTCATCTCTATCAGACATGCGCGGGAACGATGGCATTTCACCAATGAGTGACAAAAAAAACGGGAAGCTCCGTTATCCGAAACTTCCCGTCTACATTCTCTCCACCATGCCGTTGGTTCGGGGCCTCACAGCGAGTTCCCTAATAGGTGGGCTCCTTTACACTGCTTCAGGCAAATCCCGCAAGGGGCAGCACACCACAGTTTAAAAAGGCTCCCGTTCTTCGATTATTCCGCAGGGGCGTACTAACCTCACGAACAGGGCAGAGAGAAACCATATTTGTGTTTTCATTTTATTCCTGCCTTGGGGATAAATCAAGCGTCTTTTTCAGCGCCGTAGCCAAGGAACTGGTTAAGCTTTCTTACCTCCTCCATCAGCTTGTCAAAGCCCTGGAAAGTCAAAGATTGCGGACCATCGGAAAGCGCTTTCTCCGGTTCCGGATGAACCTCAACGAGAATGCCGTGGGCTCCCGCTACCAGGGCGGCTTTCGACATGGGAGGGACAAGGCTTCGTTTGCCGGTGGCATGGGAGGGATCAACCATGATGGGCAGATGGGACAATTCCTTGATGAGCGGCACCACCGAAAGGTCGAGGGTATTGCGGGTAGCGGTTTCGAAGGTGCGAATGCCGCGCTCGCAAAGGATGACGTTGGGATTCCCCTCCGCCAGGATGTATTCCGCGGCAGCAAGAAACTCTTCGATGGTAGCGCTCATCCCCCGCTTGAGGAGGACCGGTTTCTCGATACGGCCCACCTCCCGCAACAGGTCAAAGTTCTGCATATTACGCGCACCTACCTGGAGGAGGTCGGCGTATTCCGCCACAATCCCGACACTTTCCGGGCTCATCACCTCAGTGACGATGGGGAGGCCACTCTCTTTGCCGGCCAGGGCCAACAGTCGCAAACCTTCTTCTCTTAACCCCTGAAACGTATGGGGGCCGGTTCTCGGCTTGAAAGCGCCGCCGCGTAACAGATCGGCGCCGGCCGCCTTGACCGCCAGGGCGGTTTTGACGATCTGCTCTTCACTTTCCACCGCGCATGGACCAGCGGCGACAACCGGTCGGCACCCCTCGCCGATTTCCACCCCGCAAACATTTATGATGCTGCTCTGCGGGTGAAAAGCCCGGGAAACAAGCTTGTAGGGTTTGGAGACATGGATAACCTCCTGCACACCGGGCAGGTCCCTGATGATCACATCGTCCACATAGCCGGTATTCCCCAGAACGCCGATAGCGGTCCGTTCACCGCCGGGAATCGGCTTGGCCTTATAGCCCATCTCCTCAACCGCCTTGACGACGGCATCGATCTCTTCCTCTCCGGCATTGTAGCTCATGACGATAAGCATAGCGTCCTCCCCGTAGCGGATTTCTGAAGCACGTTTAACATAGCAGCGTAAGGGAAAATGTCAACGGTGAACTGCCTGATGAATTTTGCCACGGGAAAGTGTTGCAATTTTGTCGGGATATCGTAGAATACGCCACTGGACATCATGTTTTAACCGCAAGCTTAAACGACAAGGGGATGGCCCATGCGACTAAAGGAAGATCAAATCGGCAAACTGGCCGAAAAGGTGCTGGGGGATCTCTCCGCAGCCGGCCTCATCGCCTTGAAACAGGAACGTGGTGCAGCGCTCAACGCCATAAAAATCGCCATATCAGACGACATCAAGGCCGAGGAGGCACTGGAAAGGGATGCGGAAAAGCTTCTCGAACAGACTCTGCGCGCCATGGGGGGAAATGCAGGGATTGATCACCACAAGATGCTGCGGATGATCAAGGAAAAACTGGCCAAGGAACGGAAGATAGTTCTCTAATAAAAGCAGGAACGGGGAGCGAGGTCCGAGGTTCGAGGATTTTAAACCTCGCTCCTCGGACCTCGATCCTTCAAGGAGCAGTCATGCACATTTCCGAAGACCGCATCTCCCACATAGCTCACAAAATATACGACAAACTCTGGAAAGACGACCTGGCCGATTTCCCCGACGAGGTAAGATCGCTTAATGCCATAAAGGATGCCATCAGCGACTTTTTTTCCGTGGCTGAGGACATTGACCAAGCGGTCAGGAAAAAACTGGCCTCCTACTCCCAGGCCAAGGTGCCAGGGAGCAGGGAATGGGAGATTCTTTACCAGAAATTTTACGCCGAAGAGATGGCGAAGAGGAAATGGTAATGCGTAAAGTTCCATCGGTAATCAAAGTTTTTTGCTGTTTACTGCTTGCTACTCACTGCTTGCTGTTTTTAAACGGTTGCGCACCGGGGGCAAAGGTCACCATGGCACCGGCTTTCAATCCCGCACCGGAACAGAGCATCGTCTATGTGCAGCCCTTCACCAACAGCCTCGTTCCTGAAGCATTCAGCGAAACCGTCTTCAACGACTTCGTCGACGACCTGAACAACAGCCGTCTCCAGACCGATGTGAAATGGTACTACATCATCAAGGAAGACCCCAAAGACGTTGACCCGGCCTGGCTGGAAAGACAGGTCTACGTTACCGGCGAGATCTGGAGCTATATTGAAAATGCCGGCTGCTGCTCAACCGAACTGAGGGCGAAAGCCCGTCTTCGCCTCTTCGAGGCGGAGGAAAAGGACCCTACCCTGGAAATCTTCATTCCCGTGGACAGCTTCTTCGAACATGACCGTTCGACCCTGGACATAGAGCGACAGCGCCTTGCAAAACGCCTGGCAAACGAGATGTCCAATGCGATAACCAAAGCCCTGGCCAAGCGCAACTGACCAGTATCTCGGCAGGCACAGCAAAACATCCCCGAAGAAATTTACCCCCCTTCATATTTTTTTTGATTAATGCCTTGATTTTTACCCATACCCTGTTTATATTTAGCCCATCATTAGCACTCGGCAGCTTGGAGTGCTAATATTTTTTCAACCAACAAGAGAACCATTTATCCCAAAGAAAGAAAGGAGAAGTATCGCATGAAGCTGAGACCGATGCAGGACCGTATTATCGTGAAAAGAGTCGAAGAGGAGACAAAAACCGCCGGCGGGATTTTCATCCCCGAAACAGCCAAGGAAAAGCCGATGGAGGGTGAAGTCGTGGCTGTAGGCAATGGGAAAAGGACCGAAGACGGCAAAGTTCTGCCGCTGGACGTCAAGGTAGGCGACAAGGTGCTCTTCGGCAAATACTCCGGCACAGAGATCAAGGTCGAAGGCCAGGATTTCCTCATCATGAGAGAAGACGACATCCTCGGCGTCATCGAGAAATAATTCCAATACATAGACTGAATCAATCCAAGGAGGATATTAAACAATGGCAAAAATCATCAAATTTGACCAGGAAGGCAGAAACGCTTTCTTGAAAGGCGTAAATACACTGGCTGACGCAGTAAAAGTAACCCTCGGCCCCAAAGGACGCAACGTTGTAATCGAGAAATCTTTCGGCGCCCCGCTCATCACCAAGGACGGCGTTACCGTGGCAAAGGAAATCGAACTGGATGACAAGTTCGAGAACATGGGCGCACAGCTCGTCAAAGAAGTTGCCTCCAAGACTTCCGACGTTGCCGGCGACGGCACCACTACCGCTACCGTTCTCGCACAGGCGATCTATCGCCAGGGTGCCAAGCTGGTTGCAGCAGGCCACAACCCGATGGAAATCAAGCGCGGCATCGACAAGGCTGTTGAAACCCTCGTCGCAGAGCTGAAAAACATTTCCAAACCGATCAAGGACCACAAGGAAATCGCCCAGGTAGGCACCATTTCCGCCAACAACGACAAGACCATCGGCGACATCATCGCCGAGGCAATGGAAAAGGTCGGCAAAGAAGGGGTCATCACCGTCGAGGAAGCAAAGGCGATGGAAACGACCCTGGAAACCGTCGAAGGGATGCAGTTCGACCGCGGCTACCTCTCCCCCTACTTCGTTACCGATCCGGAGCGTATGGAAGCAACCCTGGAAAACGCCAACATCCTGATCCACGACAAGAAAATCTCCAACATGAAAGACCTTCTCCCGGTTCTTGAGCAGACCGCCAAATCCGGCCGCCCTCTAATCATCATTGCCGAAGACATCGAAGGCGAAGCCCTCGCCACTCTCGTCGTCAACAAACTGCGCGGCGTACTGAACATATGCGCCGTAAAAGCTCCCGGCTTCGGCGATCGCCGCAAGGCCATGCTGGAAGACATCGCGGTTCTCACCGGCGGCAAGGTGATCTCCGAGGAAATCGGCTTCAAACTCGAAAACACCACCATGGATATGCTCGGCCAGGCAAAGAAAATCACCGTTGACAAGGACAATACCACCATCATCGACGGCGCCGGCTCCGAAGCTGAAATCCAGGGCCGGGTGAAAATGATCCGCGCCCAGATCGAAGAAACCACCAGCGACTACGACCGCGAGAAACTCCAGGAGCGGCTTGCCAAACTGGTCGGCGGCGTTGCCGTGATCAAAGTCGGCGCGGCTACCGAAGTGGAAATGAAAGAGAAGAAAGCCCGCGTTGAGGACGCCCTCCATGCAACCCGCGCTGCCGTTGACGAAGGGATCGTCCCCGGAGGCGGCGTTGCTTACCTGCGCGCCATGTCAGCCCTTGACAGCCTGGATCTCTCCACCGAGCAGCAGTTCGGCGTTAATGTCATCAAGCGCGCACTGGAAGAGCCGATCCGTCAAATCGCCCAGAATGCCGGTGTCGACGGTTCCATTGTTGTCGACAAGGTGAAGAACGGTAAAGACGCATTCGGTTACAACGCTGCCGACGACGAGTACGTCGACATGATCCAGGCCGGCATCATCGATCCGACCAAGGTTTCCCGCAGCGCGCTGCAAAACGCCTCTTCCATAGCCGGTCTGATGCTGACCACCGAGGCGATGATCGCCGACAAGCCGAAAGAAGAAGGCTCAATGCCTGCTATGCCGGGTGGCATGGGCGGCATGGGTGGCATGGGCGGAATGGGCGGCATGATGTAATTGCGGTCTTTAGTCGAAGCAATAAAAACGGGAGCGGACATTGTCTGCTCCCGTTTTTTTATGGCTGCCACTCCCCAGTATTACTATCACGACAAATCCGACGTTTCTGCTTCCTGCTGCTTTTTCTGGGTTTAGTACTTGGAGAAGCGAAATTTTATGTAATAATTAATACCGTGAATACAACATGCGAACATATCCCATAAAATCGATCATGGGGGGCAGCTATGAACAGCAACGATACCGGTACTCTTAACCAGCACCTTGCCGCCGTCAAGGAAGGAAAGCGAAGTTTCGAAAACGCCTTCCAAGCGGTGGCGAGGATGATCCTCGAAGGCAAGATCGAGAAGATCGTCGTCAACGGCAAAACCACTTACGATTTCCAGATATTTCGCAGCGGCAGGAAGCATCCGGTCGGCATGTACGATGAAATCAACAGCTTCGTCTCCTTTGTCAAGGATGCGGCCGAGGGCGGTTCTTCCAAGGAAATGGCCTTTGTCCTCGTCGGGGAGCCCGGCAACGGCAAGACTTTCTTCGTCGAATACCTCTGCACCAAGTATCGACAGTTCCTGAGCAGAGCTGAAAACCGCCGTTACACCTACCAACTCGTCAACATGGACAAGCTCGGCAGCTACGGACGGATCTCGGTCATCGAGTCCCAGACCTACGAAGACCCGATGATCCTGGCCATGAACCTCTTTGAAAACAGCGATGATAATAAGGAGTACCTCGCCAAGTCGTTCGGCTTCACGGACCGGGAGATCGAGGACCTCTATCAGGACTACCGCCCCCTCGGGGCATGCAGCGGCTATATGTGGAACGACATCAGAAAGTACACCGGCGGAAATATCGATGACATGCTCGCCTTCGTCGAGGTGGTGCCGGTGCCGCTGAGCGAAACCCTCGGCACGATTACCGGGAAATACGCGGCAAAGGACAAGATCACCTCGTCTGCCGTTGACCTGCTCGGCGAAGAGTCGATCCAACGGCTGCTCCATATCACCGACATCAACAACCCCTACCGGTTTGACCTGCGCCGGGGGGCCCTGGCAAGGGTCGCCGGCGGCGGCATCCACTTCAGCGACGAGATCTACAAGAACAAGAAAGACCTGGTCCAGGTCTATCTCGGGGTCATCCAGAACCGGATGATCGAGATCGACGGCTACCGCTGGCCCATCGACACCCTGATCATCGCCACCAGCAACAACTCCGAATTCAACCACTTTCTGGCGGAAAAAGAAGAGGCGCCGATTATAGACCGGTGCCGGGTCTGCTACGTTTCCCACAACACCAACTACCGCATGCAGGAGGAACTGACAAACTACGCCATCGGCAGCGAAACAAAGACCACCTTGACCAAGGAAGAGTTGCACCAGGACCCGAACCTCAATTACGCGGCCTCGGTGGCCACGGTAATGACCCGGCTCCCCCGCTCCGAAAAGCTTACTGCGATTGAGACGCTGAAACTGGCAGCCGGTGAGATTGCCGGTGAGAAGAGCCTGAAGACCCTCGCCGAGGTTGTCGATCTTCTCAGCCAGGAACCGGACATCACCAAGCGGTTCGGTCAGAAAGGACTCGGCCAGAGGAACCTGGGAAGGGCCGTGCAGCTCATGGTGGAAAGCTCGGAAACCAATGAGGGGCGCTGCATGATAGCCTATGACGTTTTCAAGGCTTTGGAACGAGTGGTTCTCGACTATGTTTCAGACGCCGGTGACCGGGCCAAGTACCTGGAAGACCTTAAAACTGCCAAAGGACTGTACCGGGAGCGGATCATGACCGAGATGTTCAACGCCTACATGGACGAACCCTATGCCATCCGCAAGGACGTCATGAACTACGTGAACATGATTATCGGCATAGACGCTGAAAACCTGGGGCCGGACAAGATGTGGAAATACAAGGACCCACAGACCGGGGAACTGAAGGCGCTCAAGATCGACGAACGTTACGTAAGGAATATCGAAGACCGGCTGGGGCTGAAAACGGAAGAGCAGCGCGAGGCGTTCAGGACGTCGATACGCAAGATTTACGGCCAAAAGATTTCAGTTGAGCCCAATTACGACTTCATGGATAACCTGGAACTGGTCAAGGCGGTCACCGACGTGCGGCTCAAATCGGACATTGCCGGAGCAGGCAGCCTGATCGGCGCCCTGGCCAACCGTACCAATGAGGAAAATCAGAAACTGTATGACCGGATGATCAATACCATGCTGAAAAAACTCAATTACTGCAGAACCTGCGCGCAGAAAACCATCGAATATTTCTGCACCCAAGAGGATGAAATATAGATCCGTCAAAGGTCCGTTTTTTATGAGTGATCCGAAGGCACATTTAACCAATATAAAAGGACAAGGCCTCCCCCCCGACCGCAAGGAGCGTCTTCTAAGCGAGTTGCATGACGAGGGCAGCCAAGACCCCGTCGACCACGCTTCAGAGGACATCAGCGGTGAGGAGCGTCTTGACGGTTATGACAATTTCTCAGCCATTGAAGCGTCACCGACGCTGCAAGGCACCTATACCATGAGGATTCGCTCCATCGACGAATTGCTGGAGCGTGACAAGATGAGGGAAAAGGACGGTTTCCCGCGCAAAATCCGGGTGGGAAAGCTGGTCAAACCGGCTCGTGGCGGGAAGGAAAAGTTCGTGGTGGTTCCGACTACGGTCGAAGAAAAATTTCTCCATGACCGGGTCACTACGCCTACGGGTGAAGGAGAGCCGACCGGCGGAACCGGCGAAGGGGAAGAAGGTGAGGTGGTCGGCGAACAGCCGGTCCGTCCTGAAGGTGGAGAGGGTGAAGGAGCGGCAGGCGGAGGAGAAGGCGAATCCCATGAAATGGAATCGAGCGCCTACGACCTGGGAAAAATTCTCACGGAAAAATTCGAGCTTCCAAACCTCAAGGATAAGGGGAAAAAGAGCTCTCTCACCCGCTATACCTATCATCTAACCGATAAGAATCGCGGTTTCGGCCAGCTTCTCGACAAAAAAGCCACGCTGCGGAAAATTCTGGAAACCAATATCAACCTGGGCAATGTACCTGATATCACCGATATCGACACGACCCGTTTTCTGATCTCGCCCAAGGATAAGATCTATCGTATCCTCTCCAGGGAAATCGATTACGAATCGCAGGCCCTTGTTTTCTTCCTCCGTGACTATTCGGGCTCCATGGCAGGAAAGGCCTCGGAACTGGTGGTTTCCCAGCATGTAATGATCTACAGCTGGCTCCTCTATCAATTCGCCCGACAGGTCGAGTCGCGCTTCATCCTCCACGACAACCAGGCAAAGGAAGTGCCTGATTTCCACACCTACTACAACCTGCAGGTCGCCGGTGGCACTAAAGTTGCCACCGCTTACCGCTTGGTGAACGAAATCGTTGAACGGGAAAGCCTGGCAAAAGATTACAACATCTATGTATTTCACGGCACCGACGGTGACGATTGGGACACCGAGGGGAGCGAGGCCATCCCGGAATTGAAGAAAATGCTTACCTATTCCAACAGGGTGGGAATAACCATCGCAGAACACGGTTACTCGGCTGCAGGCAACACGGAAGTGGAGCGATACCTGAATCAATCGGGGCTGCTCAAGGAAAAACCGGAGCTGTTAAGGCTCGACGTCATGGGCGAGGACGCTGAAGAGCCGCGCCTGATCGAGGGGATCAAGAAACTTATTTCTTAGGAACGAGGAAAAAACCTTTAACCTCGAACCTCGAACCTCGAACCTCGAACCTCGAACCTGGATGTGGGCTATGGAACTAATTAATCAGCATACAAAAAAGATCATGGAAGGGTGCAAGGAAAGGGCCAGGGAAGCCGGGCTGCGCTTTCAGGATGAAACCCTCGAGTATATCGTCACCAACCGGGACATGCTGGAGCTCTCCCCCAAGGTTATGATCCCGACGCTCTATGATTACTGGGTCAATGATGTTGAGGTCCTGAAAGGAAAAGGGAAATACGAACTCTACCCGCATAATCCCTACGAAACGGTCATCAACACCCACCCCCCCATATCCTTTTATAACGACAACAACCCCGACTGGCTGAACGTGATGATCTTCTACCATGTGCTGGCGCACATCGATTTTTTTCAGAACAACCTCTTCTTTCGCCACACCTGGGACTACGACCTCACCGGCCAGGCCCTCGCCGACAAGCGGCTGATTGCCAGGTTGAGATCGGAAAAAGGGCGTTGGGTGGATTACGTCATTGAATTCGGCCGCAGCGTCGACAATCTGGTCGGTTATTACGACGAACTCTCCCGCCTGAACCGCGCCACCATTCCATCGCTTTCGAAACGACTTGATTACTACTTCGACGTTTTTCTCCAGTCGGTCAAAAAGGTGAAGATTCACGAATACGTACATGAGATAGAGCGCTACAACGACTGCAAAAACAGATACGGCGAGATGGGGGAAAAATCCTTTTTTGCCGACGCTCAGAAAAAGTACCCGGAACTGGAAACGGTCTACATCAAAAGCCTACGGACAAAGGTGACGCCGAAACTCGACCTGATGCAGCACCTGATGGAGTACTCGCCATTTCTCAACAAGGACGAAAATAAGTGGATGAAAACCGTTCTTGAAGTAGTGCGCAAAACCTCCATATATTTCCAGCCGCAGATCAGGACGAAAATAATGAACGAAGGGTGGGCCAGCTACTGGCATGAAAAGCTCTTCCTCCAGGATGACCGGATCAAGGGACATGAGGTGGATTTCGCCCGGGTCCACGCCGGAGTTACATCTCTGCCGCGGGTGGGGCTCAATCCTTATGCACTCGGGATGCGGCTCTTTTCAACCATCGAAGAAATGGCGGACAAGGGGAAAATATCCATAAAGTTCCAGATGCTGAAGGACAGCCACGCACGGGAAAAATTCGATGCAGGGACCGCGGCGGGGTTGGATTATATCTTCAGGGTCAGGGAAAACTTCTGCGATTTCACGTTTATCGATACCTTTGTCGATCAGGATTTCGTCACCGGCCACAAGCTGTTTGTCGTCGACAAGAGGCTGAACCAGGGGAAAATGGTCTGGGAATATTACGTGAAGAGCCGCAAAGCCAAGGATTACCGCAAGATGCTCATTGATACCCTCTACCATCCGCCCCGCATCGAAATTGACCCGGCAAAGGGGGAAGACGATTCCCTCTATCTCGTCCACCGCTTCGAGGAAAAGCCCCTGGTGAAGGAATTCATCGCCAACACCATGATGGGGATAGAATACCTGTGGGGGGGGACGGTCCAATTGGAGACGAGTGAAATCGAGCCCCCGGCCCAGGACATGGAAACGTATTCCGCAGCCGGCGCCAAGGAACCGCAGGTGGTCTGGCAGCGGGTCCTCTACACGATGAAGAATCGCAAGCTCTCGAAAACCTTTGTTCAGGCGGACAGCTAAATGGATGATATTTCCAAGGCAATGCAGCACATAAACCGGAGCATCACCGGCTGGAACCAGCGCGAACCCATGCCGTTCGAAGAGTTCCTCGAACTGCTCAGCGCCAATCCGACCAAGGTTATTCGCAATGTTTTCCAGGTGTTCCATGACATGATCATGAGTCACATCGGCGAAAGGGCTGACGAATATCCGGACGACCCGGAGTCCATTCATTTCGCTTCATACGACTGCTACCGGCTCTTCGTCGAGTATACCGACCACCCCTTCTTCGCCGACCGTCTCTTCGCCAATCGGTTGGTCAACCTGGTCACTTCCTGGAAACGGGGAACGCAGCAGAACAAGATCTATATTTTCGAGGGCCCACCCGGCAGCGGCAAGAGCACCTTCCTCAACAACCTGCTCTTGAAATTCGAAAAATACGCCAACACGGAGGAGGGTTTGCGCTTTGAAACGGTCTGGAGGCTCGACCGGCAACTGCTGGGCAATTTCGTCAGACACGAGACAGCCCATTTTCTCGACAAGTTGTCCAAGCTCATCGACGAATACGAATTCGACCAGAACGAGATCATCGAGGCTAAAAGCGCATTGCACGGCATGGACGACTTCGTCGAAATACCCTGCCCCAGCCACGACAACCCGATCCTCATGATCCCCAAGGATTTCAGGCGGCAATTTTTCGACGACCTGTTCAAAAACGACGAGGTGAAATGGCGGCTGTTCACTGAAAAGGAATATGAATGGGTCTTTAAAAGCAATCCCTGCACCATCTGCAGTTCCCTCTACCAGGCGCTCCTGAGAAAATTGAAGGACCCGGCGCAGGTGCTCAAGATGGTATATGCGCACCCCTACCGCTTCAACAGGCGCCTCGGCGAAGGGATCAGCGTTTTCAACCCCGGCGACAAACCGACAAAGCAGACCGTATTCTCCAACGAGATGCTGCAAAACCGTGTAAATGCCCTGCTCAGGGACAGTAACCAGGTTAAATACATCTTTTCCCAGTATACCAAGACCAACAACGGCATTTACGCACTCATGGACATCAAGTCCCATAACACGGAACGTCTGATGGAGCTCCACAATATCATCAGCGAAGGGGTTCACAAGGTCGAAGACCTGGAAGAAAACGTAGACTCGCTCTTTATCGCCCTCATGAACCCGGAGGACAAAAAAAACATCGAACAGTTTGCTTCATTCTCAGACCGCATCCAGTACATAAAGATCCCCTACGTGCTCGACCTGAACACCGAGGTGGAGATTTACCGGAACATTTTCGGCAAGCATATCGATGAGAGTTTTCTCCCCAGGGTCCTGCACAACTTCGCCCGGATCATCATCTCCACCCGCTTGAAGATTACATCGGAAGCCATGCAGGAATGGATCTACGAGCCGGACAGATACGGGATGTTTTGTGACGAGAACCTGCAACTCCTCAAGATGGAGATTTACACCGGCCACATCCCCCCCTGGCTTTCGGATGAAGACCGGAAGAAGTTGACGGCCAAACGGCGGCGGAAAATCATCGCCGAATCGGAAAACGAAGGTGAACACGGCTTTTCCGGCCGGGACGCCATCAATATCTTCAATGATTTCTATTCCACCTATGCGCGGAAGGACAAGCTGATCAACATGTCGATCCTGTGCAATTACTTCACTAAAGTCCGCCCGGAACTGGGCAACTCGATCCCCGAAGGGTTCACGGATTCCCTGCAGCGCCTCTACAACTTCACGGTTTTGCAGGAAGTGAAGGAATCCCTCTACTATTACAACGAGGAGCAGATTTCCCGGGAGATCATGAATTACCTCTTTGCCATAAACTTTGAACCGGGAAGGGTCGAGACCTGTAAATTCACCGGCGATAAACTTCAGATAAGCGAGAGTTTTTTCGAAGGGATAGAGAACCGGCTGCTGGGGATGGGGACGGAACCGGAAAAGCGCCTGGCCTTCCGCCGGGAAACGCAGAAAGAGTATGCGGCAAGGACATTGACCCAGGAAATGATGACGGAGGGAAAACAGATCAACGAATCAACGCTCTTTCAAGCGTTGCGTGAGCGGTACATCTTCAATCTGAAGGAAAAAGTGCTAGACCCGTTCCTGGAAAACGCCAACTTCCGGCGGGCGATAAAGGACTACGGCAAGGAGGAATTCAAGACCTACGACAAGAAGATCCGGGACGATGTTACCTTCCTGATGAACAATCTGGGCAAGAAATACCGCTACAACAAGCATGGCGCCAGAGAAGTCTGCGTCTATGTGATCGACACCGACCTGGCGAAGAGATTCGCCAGGCATACGCAAGACCCTTTCGCCCAATAAGCGGGAAGATAACCCTACATTTCCACTCTGGTCACCACCCCTTGCAACTTGCTCGCCGGCAGCTTGTTGAACTGGACGAAATTGGGCGTGAGCTTCTTGATCACCGAAAAGACCCGCCAGACCGGGTTCATGGTTGCGATATCCTCGATGCCGTAAAAAATGACCTTTTCCTGAATATCGTGCTTTTTCAGCAGTTTCTCAATATCAATCACTTCCATGTAACCAGCCTTTATCTCAAAAGCATCCAGACCGGGTCCAAAGCCCGTCTTCAGCTCGGATTTCAGGCCGAAAGGCTCGTCGGTTCTGACGATGGAGATGAAGATGTTCCTCTCGTAGATGATGTTGCTGCGAATGATGCAGTGCACCACGTAGGGAGGAATGACGTTCCATTCCCTGGTAAAGAACAGACCTGTGCCGGTGATATTCTTTCCCTTGGCGTAGATCTGTTCATAACTGAGCAGAAAAGTCTCCATGTCCAGCGGCTTCAGTGCCCGATACAGTGCCTGTTGCCCCTTGGTCCAGATAAGGATGGTGGCAAACGGAACGGAGGCGAGGATGATCGACCAGTAGCCGCCATGGGGGAGCTTGTTCAGGTTGGAGATAAGAAATACGACATCGACAATGGTCACCGCCACGGCAACGGGAACCTTCCATTTCTTGGTGGTGTGGGCAAAGATGATGGTCATCATGATGCCGGTGATGGTCATGGTGCCGGTGACCGCAAGGCCGTATGCTGCTGCCAGGTTTTCCGATTTCTGGAAGATGAGCATGATGAAGATGACCAGCAGCATCAGGAACCAGTTGACCGAGCCGATATATATCTGGGATTTGAGGTGGCTGGAGGTGTAGTCGACCTTCATCAGCGGCATGATACGGGTGGTAATTCCCTGGTAGACAATGGAGAAGACCCCGCTGATCAGGGCCTGGGAGGCGATGACCGTGGCAAGAATGGTGAGGATCAGGAACGGAATGTAGAGGAGTTGCGATTGCCCCTGAACCATGTTGAAGAGGAAGTTTTTTGCATCCCCATGCTGTAAGGCAAAGGCCCCCTGCCCGAGATAGTTGATGATCAGGGCGACAAAGACAAAGTACCACGCCCTGATGATTGGGCGCCGCCCCAGATGTCCCATGTCGGCGTATAAAGCCTCGCCGCCGGTGGCGCAGAGGATTACCTCGGAAAGGACGAAGAAAGCCGATATGCCGTTATCCCTGAAAAAGTTGATTGCATAGTGGGGACTCACTGCTCCCAGGATTTTCGGGAAAGTGGCGATGGAGACCAGCCCGGACACGGTCAGCGCCCCGAACCAGAGCACCATCAGCGGTCCGAACGCAGCCGCCACCTTGTCGGTACCCTTGAACTGGAAGATAAAGAGCACCACCGCGATCAGCGCGGCGATCAGGATCAGGGTTCCCAGGCGCATGCTTTCCAGGCCGGGAATCAGCACCAGACCTTCCACAGCCGACAGGATACTGATGGCGGGGGTGATGACCCCATCCCCCAAGAGTAGCGAAACCCCGACGAAAGAGAGGAAGCCGACAAAGGCGATCTGCCGACCCGGCTTCAAGAGCCTGATCAGAATCTCCTTGAGAACGATGGTCCCCCCTTCCCCCTTGCGCCCCAGACTCATGGCAAGCCAGGCATATTCAACGGTAACCAGGATGATAAGGGTCCAGACGACCATGGAAAGAATTCCGAAAACATTGGCCTCTGTCGGCTTGGTCAGGGCAAAGATTACGGTCAGGGTATAGATGGGGCTGGTGCCGATGTCGCCGAAAACAAGCCCCATGGACTTGACGACTCCCTCCCAGTACGATTCAGTATGCTTTTTCATAAGAATCCGTCCTCCGACAAAACAGCGGGATTTATACCATTTAGCCCGATGGAATACAATACAAATCCCCCTTTACCCTTGACTTTTCAATGGTTTCCTAGTAGGTTGAGTCGTTTTTTGCATCATTTGCGGATGGATTTCCGGAGGAACTGGCAATGGAATACAAAGACACCCTTAATCTCCCTGTTACCGCATTTCCCATGAAAGCAAATCTGGCACAGAAAGAGCTGGAGATCCTGGACAACTGGGAAAAGAGCGGTCTTTACCAGAAGCTGGAAGAAGCCGGCAAAGGTAAACCGCACTACATCCTCCATGACGGCCCCCCGTACGCCAACGGCCATATCCACATCGGCCACGCCCTCAACAAGATCCTCAAGGACATCGTCCTGAAAAGCAAGAGGATGAGCGGTTTTGACGCCCCCTACATTCCCGGCTGGGACTGCCACGGACTCCCTATCGAACTCCAGGTGGAGAAGAACCTCGGTTCGAAGAAACACGAGATCTCCAAGCTGGAGATGCGCAAACTCTGCCGGGAATATGCCGCAAAGTTCGTGGATATCCAAAAGAAAGAGTTCGAACGCCTCGGCGTCCTGGGAGAGTGGGACAACCCCTACCTGACCATGCACTACAGCTACGAGGGAATAACCGCCCACGAGCTGGCCAGATTCGCCGAAAACGGCGGCCTCTACAAGGGGAAGAAACCGGTCCACTGGTGTTCGTCGTGCGGCACCGCCCTGGCAGAGGCCGAGGTGGAGTATGCGGACCACAAATCGCCGTCGGTCTTTGTCAAGTTCCTCCTGAAAGAAGACCTTTCCGGACAGATCCCGGCCCTGGCAGGAAAAAAGGTTTCGCTGGTGATCTGGACCACCACCCCCTGGACCCTCCCGGCCAACCTGGCCATAGCCATGCATCCCGAGTTCGACTACGTGGCGCTTGACACGGGGAGCGAAGTGCTGATCGTAGCTGACGGGCTCAAGGAGAGCTTTCTCAAGGCCACCGGCCTGCAAGGCGAGGTCATCGCCACCTTCAGGGCCGACCTCCTGGAGAAAAAACTTTGCCGGCACCCGTTCTACGATCGGGATTCCGTGGTTCTCCTCGGCGAGCACGTTACCCTGGAAGCGGGCACCGGCTGCGTTCATACCGCCCCCGGTCACGGGCAGGAAGACTACGAGCTGGGGCTCAGGTTCGGCCTCGACATCTACAATCCGGTGGACAACCGGGGACGCTTCCTGGAAAACGTCGAGTTTTTCGCCGGCCAGTTTGTCTTTGACGCAAACCAGCAGGTCATTGAAAAGCTTCAGGAGGTAGGGGCGCTGGTCGGCAAGGCGGAAATCACCCACTCATATCCCCACTGCTGGCGCTGCAAAAAGCCGATCATCTTCCGTGCCACCGAGCAGTGGTTCATCGGCATGGAGAGTAACGATCTGCGCAAAAAGGCGCTCAATGAGATAAACACCGTCAACTGGATCCCCAAGTGGGGCAAAGAGCGGATCTACGGGATGATCGAAAACCGTCCGGACTGGTGCGTTTCGCGTCAGCGCAACTGGGGGGTGCCGATCACCGTCTTTTACTGCAAGGCATGCGGTGAGGCCTTGGCCGATGGCCGGATCATGCACCATGTGGCCGACCTCTTCGAAAAAGACGGCTCGGATATCTGGTATGACCGTGAAGCGGGCGAACTGCTCCCGCCGGGGACAAAGTGCCCGTCCTGCGGCAAGGAAGAGTTCGACAAGGAGATGGACATCCTCGACGTCTGGTTTGATTCAGGCGTTTCCCACGCCGCCGTCTTAGAGCACCGACCAAACCTCTCCTCACCTGCTGACATGTACCTGGAGGGGAGCGACCAGCACCGCGGCTGGTTCCACTCGTCTCTTTTGGCCAGTGTCGGCACACGGGGAGTTGCCCCCTACAAATCCGTCCTGACCCACGGCTTCGTCGTTGACGGCAGCGGTCGCAAGATGAGCAAATCGGTGGGGAACGTGGTCGCACCGGAAGACGTGATCAAGAAATACGGCGCCGAAGTGCTGCGTCTCTGGGTTGCAGCCCAGGACTACCGCGACGACCTGCGCATCTCCCAGGAGATCCTTACCCGGCTTTCCGAGGCCTATCGCCGCATCCGCAACACCTGCCGCTACATCCTCGGCAACATCGGGGACTTCGACCCCAAAGCCGACAGCGTTCCCTACGGAGACATGCCGGAGATCGACCGCTGGGCGCTGCACCAACTGGAGCTTTTGAAGGAAAAGGTGCTCAAGGCCTATGACGCCTGCGAGTTCCATGTGCTCTACCACGCGGTCAACGGATTTTGCACCGTGGAGATGAGCGCCTTTTACCTGGATATCCTCAAGGACCGGGTCTACACGAGCAAGAAGGACTCCCTGGAGAGGAGAAGCGCCCAGACCGCCATGTATCAGATTCTCGACACCCTGGTGAAGCTTGTCGCCCCGGTCCTCTCCTTCACAGCCGATGAAGTCTGGCGCTACATGCCAACCCCTGCAGAAGAGAACGTGCACCTGGCCCAGTTCCCGGAGCTGCGACCGGAGCAGAAAGACGACGGGCTGGTGGAACGATGGGAAACCATCATGCGGGTGCGCGCCGAGGTTTCCAAGGCACTGGAGCAGTCCCGCGTACAGAAGGTCATCGGCCACTCCCTGGATGCCGCCGTCGCGCTCAAAGCCCCTGCGGAACTTCGCCAACAGTTGCAGCCGTATGCTGCGGAACTGAAGAGCATCTTCATCGTTTCCAAGGCAGAACTGGTGGACGATATCCCCGGTGAAAGCTACATGGCAGAAGGAATTGCCGGCCTGCAGATCCGGGTGACGGCCGCGCCGGGAGAAAAATGCGAGCGCTGCTGGTGCTACGACGAGGAGCTCGGCCGGGACAGCGAACATCCGACCATCTGCCCGAAATGCCTGGCCGCAGTGAAATAGATCACATTTAACACTACGGACTCTTATATGAAACTGAAATATCTCATCCTCCTTACCGTATCGATCCTGGTGATCGGCATCGACCAGGCGACGAAGCTCTTCGTCAATAAGGTCATGGACCTCCACAGCTCCATAACCGTGGTGCAGAACTTCTTCAACATCACCTACATGCGCAACAAGGGGGCTGCATTCAGCTTCCTCTCCAACTTCAACTACCGCATACCCTTCTTCATCCTCGTGTCGCTGGTCGCCGTCGTCGTCATCATCAGCGTTATCTATAAACTGCGCCCCGACCAGAAATTCGCCGCCCTCTCCCTCTCCCTCATCCTGTCCGGGGCTCTCGGCAATCTCATCGACCGGGTCCGGCTCGGCGAGGTGATCGACTTCCTCGACGCCCATTGGTACGAACACCATTGGCCCGCCTTCAACGTGGCCGACTCGGCCATCTGCGTCGGCGTCTTCCTCCTGGCCATCGACATGTTCCTGGAGGAACAGCGGCAAAAGAAACAGAAGGATTAGGCGCAGCAAAGCCCCTGGAGATCAGTTCTCCAGGGGCTTTTTTCATCTAACATGCGCCTGCACGCAAAAGGCGATTCCCGAAATAATTAAAGTTCCAGCAAATTCAGCCGATTATATGTCTCATGTGTCGAAGCAACGGTGGACGTATATATCAAATCTAATTCCAATTTCAAATCAAGGATGAAATCAAGGCGGCGAGGATTGAGGCGACGAAGGCGTACAGATAGTACGTTAAGGAGCCGAAGACGAGCCAACGAAGATAGCGCCTTGATTTGGAATTGGAAAACGTCCCATCGTGAAAAAGGAGACCGATCAGATGAGACATTTGCCAAGAACCCAGATTGTCAAACTAAGGGAATACGGCTATCGGCTGGAAGGCGAAAACTGGTTGAGAGTATCGGCGCGCCAACAGATGGAGGAGGGCTTCGGTGTGGTAAAGATCGTCAATGGCGACACACTGACAACTGTGTTTATTCCAAAGGATATATTGGCCAACACTGAAACCATCGTAGTTTAGTCTGTCCCTAGCCCCCCCCAAGACCTTATCATCCTAGGCAGCCTCGCCGGCTGCCAGCCATTCGCCGATCCGCCGTTCCTCTTCGCCCCAACCGGCGCCGAGGCGCAGGGCCAGGAAGGCTGCATAAAGACTGTCGAATAACTGCATCCCCTGTTCAAGGACAAACATCCGTTCAAAAAAAACCGCCTCCCGTTCGCTTACCTCGTCAACGCTGTCATCCTTCTCTATCCTTACCGCCGGCGCTTTTAACGAAGCAAAGTGGAACATCTCACCCTTCAGCGTCACCCGCCAGGTATGCTCATCCTTCTCTAGGTAGAGGGTCGCCTCGGTGATCCGCTTGCCGGTCTTAAGGGCGGTGCGCACCTCGCTGAAATGATCCTGCGGGCCGGCAACGGTGATCTTCTGCAGGCCGTTCTCTCCTGCGCAGAGCAATACCAGGCGGTCATTGATGTAGGCCACGAACGGCTCGTTCTCCTGGGCCGGTCCCGGACGGCTGACCCGGTATTCGGATGTATCTTGCATGGTGCGGAACATGAGCCAGAGAAAAAAATCCCACCCAAGCCACTGGTTACTCCTGATGAGGTCAATGACCGCCTCGCTCCCTGCCTGGTTGGCCTGGTCGAGCGCCGGCTTCAGCCCTTCGTCAACCACCTGTTCAGCCCGGGCAAAGGGATGAACGGCCACAAGGCGCAATCCTTCGAAGGTCTTCTTGAACTGGGCCTCGAACTGCTCGACGATGGCAGGGGACAGGGAAGTAAAGGTTACCAGGCCGCTCCTCGTATCCCAGACGGCGTCCCAGGTAGACGGCACAGGCAGGGTCCTGGCCAAGAGCGCTACACGCACCGCGTCCTTAAGCTCTTCCCGTTTCTGCTTCGGCACTCGGGAAAGACCCGGATTAGCGGCAAGATGCTCATGTTCCGCCACCTGCAGATAGGCCTTGAGCAGAGCTGCCGGCAAACGGCGCTGGTCGCGGCGCAGGGTGAAAGCCAGGTAGTGATCTCTCCAGAATGCAGCCGGCACGGCAAAGCCGCTTTCACGATGGTCATCCAGGTGGACCCAGCCGGTGGAAAGCTCGGCCGCCCCCTGGTCGATAGGCTGAAAGCCGTTCCTGGACAGGCGTTCTGACGCCCATTGAAACAGATCCGAGACGGGGAGATCCCCGGCGACCCGGAACTGGCAAATACTGACGGTGTTTGACAAAATACCCATGGTGATTCTCCTTCGCTGAAAATTGAAAGCAAAGAGTGATACACCTTTTCCGGGCACGGGGCAAGCAAATTGTGATGGAGGGTCAGCGGGGGGGTAATCCCAATTTCAAATCAAGGCGAGCCTGTCACGCATGGCGTCAACCAGGCAGTCGAACACTTCTTCGCGTTTATTGATGAAGCGGGGCATCTCGTTGAGGATTTCTTCCAGAATGTGGAGAACCCTGCCGTCGTCGCTGCCGAGAGCGTCCATGACCGCCTCCAGCATAGGAATGACCTCGTAGAGGTCGTCCCGGTTGAACGCTTCCGCGTCCGGCTTGCCGCTGAATTTCGGTTTGTCGCGGTTGGCCGTATCTTTCGGATATTTGAACTGAAGATCTGACGGCTTGATTGTAATGCCCATATTTTCTCCTGACATGACGATGATAGTAGGTATTGATTTGACGAGATCACGCCCGATAAAAAGAGGAAAATTCGCCTTGGCCGGATGGGAAAAGTGAGGATCAGACCGAGCTGTCATGCTTGCGGAAAATTCCGCAGGTAACGGTCGGCTCTCCACCCTTGAAGCCGCAACTCATACTGCCGTCAACGCTCACGGCTGTGCCGTCTTTGGCGATAAACGCTGCATCGACGCGACCGATCTTCTGCCCGGTCTGCAATTGCCTGAACTGAGCGATACAGTGGGAACGATGGTCTGGATGAATGACTTCGGACAGGCTAAGACCGGCTAACTCTTCCCGGCTATAGCCGAGGGCCTCGCAACAGGCACGATTGGCGTAGAGGAAAAATCCATCAGGGTCGATGCTCACGATAAGATCGCCGGCGTTCTCGAACATATCGCCGTACATCTTTCCGCTTTCGCGCAAAGCCTCTTCCATGCGTTTTCTGTCCGTAATATCCGTATAGACGAGGACCACGCGATTGATTTCGCCGTACCTGTTCTTGATCGGGGTTCCGGACACATCGAAGTGGCGGTCCCTGTACACCCAGTCGGGCCGATGAGTTCCGATCCGCGTTGCCATGATCTTCTCGAAGGTGCAGTCGGAAGGAGGACAGGCCACGCCGCAGAGGATAGAACAACAGGTCTGCCCGATCACATCGCTTTGATCCTTGAGAAACAACTCTTTCAGTTTCAGGTTGTAGGCCTGGATGCGCATCCTGTCATCGACGACCAGTATGCCGACCCCGGCAATGGTCAGAATCGCCTGGATTTCGTCGCGGGTCACCTGCAGCTTTTCATTGGTCTCGTTGAGATGCTCCAGCACCTGGGTAAAGGAATCCGCGATAATGCCGATAGGGTCGAGTTCCAGGAGCGTCTTCTCATCCAGCTCTTCGTGCCGGAGCGGCAATGTTCCCATCACCAGCAACAGCTGGTTGACCTTGCTCCGCACGTAGTTGATTGCAGTCCTTTCCCTTTGGCGCAATGATTCATTTTCCGCGGATAGCCGGCTGAGTTCACTGAGACCGGTAAAGTCGTTGAGCAGATGTTTAACTTTTTCAATTAGTTTCATGCACCACGCCCAGTAGCGTCACTTGTCGCTCTCCACGACGATCCGGTAATAATCCGCTTCTTTAGTAACGCTTGCCTCATATCCCATATTGACGGCAGAGTCGGGTATGGTGATGGTCGAATCCCTGTTGTCGGTCTTGAATACCAGCTTTACGCTCCTGCTTTTCAGTTCTTGCCGGTGGCCGTTCATCTCTTTCAGGGCACGCAGTAATGTTGACGGGCATATCTGTCCACGCAGGTCGAGCTCGATCACCCTTTGATTGTCATCACTCATGGTCATCATTTCCTTATGTACGTTTTACGCAATTTCCCGCCAAGGATACCCGCAAACCGATCAGCACCTGACAACCCATTTCACCAGTATCCGGCTCCCCAGCCATGCTCCGGCGAAGAGTCCCGACAAAAACAACACGCTCTGTCCCGCGAGAATCGGCAGCCCCCCCAAGAGGTGCCATATATTACAGGCAGGCGCCATGCGGGACGCCATTCCCATGATTGTCCCTCCGGCAAAAGCGGAAAGGCATTGCCTGACCGGAATCCTGAAATAGATCTTGAATTCTCCGAGCAGGAGAGCGGATAACGTCCCTCCGGCTACGATGCCTGATACCAGCGGGAATTGGACTGCCGCAATAGCGTCAAAGCGCCAACCAGGGCCACCGACCAGATGAGTATTGCCTACGGGGCTGATATAGTCAAGGGGGATCGCCTGAAAATAGGCTAATCCGGCCGTATGCGCCGGGAAGAAGGCGTTTTCAAGATACGCGCCCATCTTTGCATACGCCGTGGTTATCCCTAACGGCATGCCGATGATGAGCGCAGAACAGAGACCGATCAGGGCAAGAAGCAGGGCGGCTTTCCACGGCTGCAGATATCCCTCGGCGCGGGAGCGACGCGCCCATTTACCCTCCCTGAACCATCTATGGAAAAGAAAAAGGGCCACGGCCAGGACTGCCACTATAACCGACGCCGGATCAATACCCATTATCTGAGGTATTGTGACTTTGCCCTTGAAGATGGTGGTCGCCCGGGCAAACTCCCCCCACCAGGGATGAATTTCCGCGTAGACGGTACTGCCGGCTATGAGACCGGCAAAGGCGATGGCGCTCAGCAGGCTGCCGGCCCCCATTTTGTAGAGGATCCCGGCCACGCAGCCACCGGCCAGCACCATGCCGATACCAAAGATCAGCCCGCCGACAAGATTGGCCAGAGACGGGGAGCCAAAAAGCGGGAATGGGTAGAGCAAAAGCCCCGTTTGCCGTGCCGCTTCGAAAAGCGCCATGCTGGCGATGACCGCCAACGCCAGGATGCGTAACATGGAGTTTTGTCTGAAAAGGAAAAGGTCGCGAAACATTCCCGCCATGCAGAAATCGGAACGGTGCATGATGAAGCCCGTCGCCAAGCCGAAAAGGAGAGAAAGGCTTATGATGAGAGGAAAGGCGCTGTTATCCAATAATACCGCCGAATATTATGATTTTTCCTTTAAACACCGGTGAGGACCTGAACAAGTTCGTCCGGCAACCGTTTTGCCTTCATCTCGGGGCCGACACAGACCAACGTCACCTTGCCGGCAACGAGAAGCTTTCCGTCAACCGCCCGGACCACCTGCTGACCGAGAATAAAAGAGGTCTTCCCCACTTCCAGCACTTCGGTTTCGATCCGTAGCAGGTCGTCATGTCTGGCCGGGGCACGAAAGTCGACTTCTACCCTGACCACCGGGAAGATGCAGCCGCGCTCATGGAGTTCCAGTACCGACAGGCCCCGTTCGCGCATAAACTCGGTCCGCGCCCGCTCAAAGTAACGGAGGTAGTTGGCATGGTAGACCACCCCTCCCGCATCGGTATCCTCATAGTAGATTCGTATTTCCAAGGGCTCCTCCGGTTGCCGGCTCTGCGGCAACGAGCTTTCCGTCAGTTTTCACCGGCGACGAAAATCCGGTCGTACACCTGGCGCACGGCAAAGGTTACCTGTTCGTAATCCCGCATCAGGGCCTCCCCGGGATTTTTCAGCTTCGGGTCGTAGCCCAGGCGGCGGGCCAGCTTGTTCAGGTATTTCATCGGCCCGCCAAGGTCGTTTATGGAATAATCGTGGATGATGCGCAGCCGGTTTTCCAGGCGGCGGAGGAATTTGTAGCCGTTCTGGAGGGCGGAGAAATCGGCGTCTGCCAGGAGGCGGCTCGCCTTCATCGCCTTAAGCGCCATCAGGGTGTTGGTGCTGCGGATTTCCGGGAATTCCTTGCCTTGCTTGAGCTGGAGGAACTGGACAATGAATTCTATGTCAACGATCCCGCCGCGGCCGGTCTTGATGTTGTAGTTCCCCTCCGACTCTTTTGCCAGTTCGGTCTCCATCCGCATCCGCAGCCGGTGGATCTCTTTTCGCACCGCATCATCGGCGCTTCTGCCGTAAACCGTATGGCGGACGATCTCCTCGATCCCCCCCTTGAGCGGTTCGTCTCCCAAAGCCACCCGGGCGCGGGTCAAGGCCTGGCGCTCCCAGATCTGGGCCTCTTCCCGGTGATAGTTCCTGAACGACTCCAGGGAGGTGACAAGCGGCCCGGCATTGCCCGACGGGCGGAGGCGGGTATCGATCTTGTACACATACCCCTCGCGGGTCTGGGTTGTGAGTATCAGAATGATCTTCTGCGCCAGCTTGGCAAAATATTCGTGGTTTGTGATCTGCTTTTCGCCGTCCGTGTACCCCTGGTAGTCGTAGATGTAGATGATGTCCAGGTCGGAATGGTAATTGAGCTCGTTTCCCCCCAGCTTGCCCATGGCAAGGATGGCGAAACGGGCCTCTTTCACCGCGCCTTCTTCATCGCGGTACGTCGGCCTGCCGAAACGGCTGAGTTCCGACTTGCCCATCCGGCAGGCTGCCGCCAGGCAAACCTCGGCCAAGTGGGTGAGCTGCATGGCTATCTCGGTCTGCCCTACCTTGCCGTAGATGTCGTTCATGCCGATACGGAGGAACTCCTCATGGCGGAAGCGGCGCAGGGCGTCAAGCTTCTCCTCGAAATCATCCGCCTGCTCCAGCAAAACAGCCAGTTCTCTTTCCATCACATCTCGTTCCTTGAGGAATGAAGCATAGGCGCGGGAGACCATGCTGTCGAGAAGCTCGGGATGGCTGACGAAGATTTTCGACAGGAACTCCGACATGCCGAACAGGGAAACCATGAGTTTGAGTATCTCGCGGTTTTCTGCGAGCAGGGCGTAGAACGTGGAGCGGGAACCGACCGCGCAGAGAAAGCGCTCCAGGTTGGTGAGGGCCATGTCCGGGTCAGGGGAGGCGAATATCTCCTGCAAGAGGAGGGGGGCGATGTTTTCCAGGATGCGCCGGGCTCGTTCGGTGAGATGGGCTCGCGGCGGACCATCGCGCAGCAGCAGCAGGTTTTCGTACGCAGCATCGACATTTTCAAAGCGGCGCTCGGCGAGCATGTCTTTGATCAGATCGGGGGCTGCCTTGCGGTCGAAAAAGTAGTAAACCTCCGGCTGGAGCTCTTCCTTAAGTCGTTCGTCGCGGGAGAGGAACAGCGCGCCGTAGATGGAGGAAACCCTTTGACGGTGGGCTTCCAGCGTCTCCGTAAATTTCGCCGGGCCATTGGGGCGGAGATAGCCGCAACGGCGGGCCAATGCCCGCAGTTCGTCTTCCTTGCGCGGCAGGCTGTGGCTCTGCCGCTCCTGGACCACCTGGATCCGATGCTCGACAAAGCGGAGGAAGCGGTATGCATCGCTGAGGGCCGCGCAGTCATCTGCCGGGATAATGCGGGCGTCGCGCAACGCGATCAGCGCGAGCAACGAATTTTTCACCCGTAAGGCCGGGTTCTTCCCGGCATAGACGAGCTGTAACGCCTGGATGAAGAACTCGATTTCGCGAATCCCCCCCCGCCCGAGCTTGATGTTGTATTCCCCTTCCTGCGACCTGGCCAGAGAAGCATCTATCTTCTTCTTCATCCCCATGATGTCTTCGATCAGGTTGTAATCCAGATACTTGCGATAGACAAACGGCTCGATGACACGGAGGAACTGCTCGCCGAGCTCCAGCGAGCCTGCCACCGGACGCGCCTTCAGCATGGCCGACCGCTCCCACGACTGCCCCCACGATTCGTAATAGATCTCGGCGGAACGGATGGAAGTAGCCACGTCACCGCTCTTCCCCTCCGGCCGCAATCCCAGATCGACACGGAAGACGAAGCCGTCGTCGGTCACTTGGGAGATCGCCTTACCGATCATCTCCGCCAATTTGACGAAGAAGGCGTGGAGCGAGATCTTGCCCCGTACCCATCCCTGGCCGTCATCGATACCGCTCGTTTCTCCCTGGTCGGAGGAATAGAAGTAGATGATGTCGATGTCCGAGGAAAAATTGAGCTCCCGTCCGCCCAGTTTCCCCATGCCGATAACGACCAGATCGGCTTCCCGCTCTCCGGAAGGGGTTTGCATCAGGGGAATGCCATGCTCCCCCACCAGTTGCCGGCGCGCCACCTCGTAAGCAACCTGGAGCGTTGCCGCCGCAAGTCCCGAGAGTTCGGCCGTCACCTCTTCCAGCGCGGCTAAGCCATTCAGGTCGCGGGCCGCAATGCGCAGGATTTCCACAAATTTGAAGCGGCGGAGAAACGGCAGGATCGCCTGGTAATCGGCATCCGGGGCGAGCTGGCTACGGAGGAGGGCAAGGGTTTCCGCCTCGCTCCGTCCGACGTCGATCTGTCGGCGGGTGAAGAGCTCCCGGAAATACAGGGGGTCACGGCAAATGATGTTAGTGAGAAACGGCGAAGAACCGCAGATGTTGATCAGCCTGGCGAGCATCGCCTTCTTGCCGCATGCGGCGAGCAATTCTTCGCGCGGAACGACGGATCCGATCCTCTCCAGGTTGTTGAGGGCCATGTCCGGCAGGGGGGTTGCCAGGGCGGCCAGGGCGATGGCGCGGAGGCTTTCGGGGGGGAATATGTAGGCGAGCAGGCGCAGATTGGCGGCGGAGCGAGGACCGTAGCCGAACCCTCTCGATTCGAGGCATGATATGAGCTGGCGGTCCCCGTTTTCCGGGTCTAAGGCAAGGGCAGCCTGGAGTTCCTCGGCAAACTCCGCATTGCGGTTCATCGGCCCACCAGAGCCCTGAGTTCCTTCTCGTAATCGCCCCGCACCACCCCTTTTTCGGTGATGATGCCGGCAATGTAACGGGCAGGAGTGACGTCGAAGGCCGGATTGCGCACTTTCACCCCTTCGGGGGCGACGGGCAATCCCTGGAGATGGGTGACTTCCCGTGAATGGCGCTCCTCGATGGGGATATCTTCACCGCTCTTAAGGGACAGGTCGAGGGTCGAGACGGGGGCGGCCACGTAGAAGGGGATCTTGTTCTCCTTCGCCAGCACCGCGACGGAATAGGTGCCGATCTTGTTGGCCGTATCGCCGTTGGCGGCGATACGGTCGGCGCCGACGACGCAGACGTCGATCTCCCCTTTTCTCATGAAGTAGCCGGCCATGTTGTCTGAAATAAGGGTGACGGGAATGCCGTCCTTCATCAGTTCCCACGAGGTGAGACGGGCCCCCTGGAGCCAGGGACGAGTCTCGTCGGCAAAGACCTGGATCCGCTTCCCCGCCTCATGGGCGGCACGGATGACGCCGAGGGCGGTGCCATAGCCGGCCGTGGCCAAACCGCCGGCGTTGCAGTGGGTGAGGATGGTCGCCCCCTCCTTGATGAGGGGCGCGCCGTTGCGGCCGATGGCCCGGCAGATCTCCAGATCCTCCTCCTCGATGCGGATCGCCTCCGCCTTGAGGATTTCCCGGATGGAGTTGAGGTCCTTGTCCCGATGGGACTCGGCCACCCGTTTCATCCGCTCGATGGCCCAGAACAGGTTGACCGCCGTGGGGCGGGTGCGGGCCATGACGTTGCAGACGTTGTCCAGCTGGCGGAAGAACGATTCATGGGTGTCGGCGATGATCTCCCGGGCGCCGAGGGCGATCCCCATGGCCGCAGCCACACCGATGGCCGGCGCGCCGCGGATGATCATGCCGCGGATCGCCTCGGCCACGCTCTGGAAGTCCGTGTATTCGTTGTAGACCTCTTCGCCGGGAAGCCGGGTCTGGTCGATCATAACCACCTTGTTGTCGCGCCATTCAATTGTTCTAAAGGACATAATAACCTCTTATAAATCTGCCACAGAGACACAGAGAAAACCTTTGAAATTATTGAACCGCTTTTCGCTTTTTCTCCGTGTCTCTGTGGCAGGTTTTCCTGTTTAGCCGTTGAGTTTCTTCAGCAATATCTCGTTCACCAGCGCCGGGTTCGCCTTCCCCTTGGAGGCCCGCATCACCTGGCCGACGAAGAAGCCGAAGAGCTTGTCCTTGCCGCTCCGGTATTCCTCCACCTGCCCCGCCTCCTTTGCCAACACCTCGTCGATGATCGCCTCTATCGCGCCCGTGTCGGAGACCTGCACCAGCCCCTTTTCTTCTACAATCTTTTCCGGAGCCTTGCCGCTTCGCCACATCTCGTCGAAGACGGTCTTGGCGATCTTGCCGGAGATGGTCCCCTTCTCGATCAGCCGGAGAAGATCGGCCAAAAGCGGCGGCGTCACCGGACAGTCGGCTATGGATCTGTTCTCTTCGTTGAGCGCCCGGGTCACCTCCCCCATCACCCAGTTGGCAACGGGCTTCGGCTGGGGAGAGAGGGCCAGGCAGGCCTCGAAGTAGCCGGCCAGCTCACGGGTCGCGGTCAGCACCTCGGCATCGTAGACAGGAAGTCCCAGTTCGTCCGTGTAGCGCTGCCGCTTGGCATCGGGGAGCTCGGGGAGGGAGAGCCGCGCATCCTCCACCCAGTCGTTGCCGATGACCAGCGGCACCAGGTCCGGATCGGGGAAGTAGCGGTAGTCGTGGGCTTCTTCCTTGCCCCGCATGGAGCGGGTAGACCCTGTGTTCGGATCGAAGAGGCGGGTCTCCTGGACGATCTTTCCCCCCTCCTCGATCACCTCGATCTGCCGCTCGATCTCGTATTCGATCGCCTGCTTGACGAACTTGAAGGAGTTGACGTTCTTGGTTTCAGTGCGGGTGCCGAACTTGTCGGAGCCTGCCGGCATCACCGAAACGTTGGCATCGCAGCGGAAGCTCCCCTCCTCCATGTTGCCGTCGCTGATCCCGAGATAAACGACGATCTGGTGCAGCTTCTTCAGGTAGGCCACCGCTTCGTCAGCGGAGCGCATGTCAGGCTCGGAGACGATCTCCAGAAGCGGCGTGCAGGCCCGGTTCAGGTCGACGCAGGAATCGTCGCCGACGCCGGGGACGTCGGCGTGCACCAGCTTCCCCGCGTCTTCCTCCATGTGGATGCGGGTGATGCCGATCCTTTTCATCCCCCCTTCCACCTCGATATCCAGATGGCCGTCAATGCAGATGGGAAGCTCGAACTGGCTGATCTGGTATCCCTTGGGGAGGTCGGGGTAGAAGTAGTTCTTCCGGGCGAAGACGCTCCGCGGCGCTATCCGGCAGTTGGTGGCAAGACCCGCCCTGATGGCATACTCCACCACCTTCTTGTTGAGGACCGGCAGCGCCCCCGGCATCCCCAGGCAGACCGGGCAGGTCTGGGAGTTAGGCTCTGCGCCGAAGCGGGTCGAGCAGCCGCAAAAAATCTTGCTGTTGGTGAGGAGCTGGACGTGGACCTCCAGCCCGATGACAACCTGATATTTCATAGATTCTCCGATAACGTTTGTAAGGGCGCGGCTGCACCCCCCTCCATGTCTTACAGCGATGCCTTCCGCTCGTGCCAATCCGTGTTCTGCTCAAAGGCATAGGCTGCACGGAGGATGCACTCCTCGCCGAAGGGCCTCCCTACGAGCTGTAGGCCGACGGGAAGGCCGTCCTTGCTGAAGCCGGCCGGTATGGACATGCCGCAAGTCCCAGCCAGGTTGACCGGGATGGTGAAGATGTCGGAGAGGTACATCTGCAAGGGGTCCGCGCTCTTTTCGCCGATCCTGAAGGCCGGGGTCGGCGCGACCGGCGTGAGGATCACGTCCACCTCTTCGAAGGCCCTGCTGAAATCCTGCATGATCAGGGTGCGCACCTTCTGCGCCTTCAGGTAATAGGCGTCGTAGTAGCCGGACGAGAGGGCGTAGGTGCCGAGCATGATCCTTCGCTTCACCTCCTCGCCGAACCCCTCGGAGCGGCTCTTCCTGTACATGTCGATAAGTCCCTGCGCCTCGCTGCTGCGGTGGCCGAAGCGGACCCCGTCGTAGCGGGCCAGGTTGGAGCTGGCCTCGGCGGTGGCGATCAGGTAGTAGGTGGCGACGGCATAGTCGGTATGGGGTAGGGAGATTTCCACAAACTGCGCGCCCAGCCCCTTGTAGGTTTCGATGGCTGCATCCATGGTCTTTTGCACGTCCGGATCGAGCCCGGCGATGAAATACTCCTTGGGGAGGCCGATTTTCAGCCCCTTCACGTCGTTGGAGAGCGCCTTTGAGTAGTCCGGCACCGGCAGGTCGACGCTGGTGGAGTCCTTGGGATCAAAACCGGCCACGGCCCCGAGCATGATGGCGCAGTCGGTCACATCGCGGGTCACCGGCCCCACCTGGTCGAGGGAAGATGCATAGGCGATGACGCCGTAGCGGGAGACCCTGCCGTAGGTCGGCTTCAGCCCGACGCAGCCGCAGTGGGATGCGGGCTGGCGGATGGAGCCGCCGGTGTCGGTGCCCAGCGTTGCAATGGCCTGCCGGGCGGCGATCGCCGCGGCCGATCCGCCCGAGGAGCCGCCGGGAATGCACTCCAGGTTCCAGGGGTTGTGGGTCTTGCCGTAATAGCTCGACTCGGTGGAGGAGCCCATGGCAAACTCGTCCTGGTTCAGCTTGCCCACCAGCACCATCCCCTGCGCCTTCAGCCTGGCGACGCTGGTTGCGTCGTATGGCGGGATGAAATTGTCGAGGATGCGCGAAGCACAGGTGGTGCGCACCCCTTTGGTGAGGAAGATGTCCTTGAGGGCGATGGGGATGCCGGTCAGGAGCTGCATGTCGCCTGCGGCGATCCGCCGGTCCGCCGCCTCGGCATTTTTCAGCGCCTCCTCAGGGGTGACGGTAATGAAGGCGTTAACCCGGGGCTCCACCGCATCGATACGTGCAAGCAGCGCCCTGGTCGCCTCAACGGAGGAGACTTCCTTCTTCTTCAGTTTGTCATGCAGCTCGTGGATGGTCAGTTCAAACAGTTCCATATATACTCCAGAATTGATTCCAAGAAATAAATACCTGAACCGCAAAGTACGCCAAGATCAAGCAAAGAAGGAAAAGGAAGAAAAACAAGTTTTTTGAATTCTTTGCGCCCTTCGCGTTTTAGGCCCTTCCTTTGGGTCTTTAGGCCCTTTGGGTCCTTTGCGGTTCAAAGATTTTCTGTTATTCGATTACCTTCGGTACGCGGAAAAAGCTTTCCGCCCGTTTCGGCGCGTTGCCGAGGGCATTTTCGATGCCAATGGAGGGAGTAACCTCATCGGCACGGAAGGCGTTTTCCATAGGAACGGCATGGGCGGTGGGAACGATGCCGTCGGTATCCAACTCGTTAAGTTTGTCCACATAGGCGAGGATCGCATCCATCTGGCCGGTGAAGGTCTCCGCTTCCTGCTCTGTCAGCTCCAGGCGGGCCAGGAGCGCCACATGTTCGACTTCGGCTTTCGTTATCTTCATGAATTCTCCAAAAGCGGGGTAATGTCTTAAAAAGCAGGTATTTTTAACATGAACCGGGGAAAAAGACAAGCCGGTTCAAGGCCATACGTTCCAGGATGTTATCCGTGCTTTTACGTAGAACTTGGAACATTAAACGTAGAACGGCGGTTATACCCTCTCAAGGCCGGCGAACCGCACCAGGAGTTTCTTCGGTCCGACCGTGTTGAACCAGACGATGACCTTCTGCTCGTTGCCGCTCCCCTCGATCTTGCGGATGGTGCCGACGCCGAACTTGCCGTGGCGCACCTTCATCCCCGGGTAGATTTCACCCTCCGCTTCATCCGGCACCACCCGCACCTCGTCGGCAAACTCCGGCTCCAGTTCCATCTCGAACACCGCGGCCAGGTTGTGCCTTGCAGGTTTTTCCTCAGCCCTCGCTCCTGGTTCCTCGCCCCTGCCTTTGTCAAAACCGAATCCGCTCTGATATCCTTCATCCTCCATATCCAGCAGCGCATGGGGGATGTCAGCCAGGAAGCGGCAGGGAGGGTTATACTGCTCCTGGCCGAAGATGCGGCGACGGCGGGCATTGGTCAGGTAGAGTCGCTCCTGCGCCCGGGTCATCCCCACGTAGCAGAGGCGGCGCTCCTCCTCCATCTGCTCCGGGTCTTCCAGGGAGCGGGCATGGGGAAAGAGCCGCTCTTCCATGCCGATCATGAACACAAGTGGAAATTCCAGCCCCTTGGCCGCATGGAGGGTCATCAGGGTTGCAGATTCCCGCCCCTTTCCCTCCTGCTCCAGGTCGGAGATGAGCGCCACCTGTTCGAGAAACGCCGCCAGGGTTCGCTCCGCGCTGACCCGCTCGAATTCTTCCAATGCGGAGAGCAATTCCTGGAGGTTGGCCAACCGGTCCTGCGCCTCCTCGCTCCGTTCCTCCTGAAGCTTTACCGCATAGCCGGTTTCCAGGATGACCCGGGAAGCGAGATCCTTCAACGACGACGTCTCCACCATGCTTTCAAAGCCTTCCAGTAGTGCGACGAACCCGGCGATCTTTCCCCGCGGCCCCGATCCCAGAAGACCGCTCTCCGCCGCCTCGCGCAAGGCGTCGTAGAAGAGAATCCCCCGCCGCTGCGCCAGCTCGGAAATCTTATCCACCGTGGCATGGCCGATGCCTCGCGCCGGGGTGTTGATGATCCGCTTCAGGGCGATCTCATCGGCCGGATTGATCAGCACCTTCAGGTAGGCGAGGATATCCTTGATCTCCTGCCGCGCATAGAAGCGCATGCCGCCGACCATGTGATAGGGAATCCCGTCCGCAACCATGGCGTCTTCCACCACCCGCGACTGGGCGTTGGCCCGGTAGAAAACGGCCACGCCGGCAAGGTCGCCCCCTTTGCGCACATGCTGCTCTATCTGCCGGCAGACGTAGCGCGCCTCCTCCCGCTCGTCCGCCAGCCGCCGGTAGACTATTCTCTCCCCCGGCGGGTTCTCGGTCCAGAGCGTTTTCCCCTTCCGCCCGCGGTTCTTCGCGACCACGGCCCCGGCAGCAGCGAGGATGTTCTGGGTGGAGCGGTAGTTCTGCTCCAGTTTCACCACCTTCACCCCGGGAAAA
This sequence comes from Geotalea uraniireducens Rf4, assembly GCF_000016745.1. Taxonomy (GTDB): domain Bacteria; phylum Desulfobacterota; class Desulfuromonadia; order Geobacterales; family Geobacteraceae; genus Geotalea; species Geotalea uraniireducens. The sequence goes on from NC_009483.1 coordinate 5,001,680, forward strand.
TCCTCTTCGAAATCGAGTATGTTGCGGATATCTGCGCCGCGCCAACGGTAAATGGACTGGTCATCATCCCCGACCACGCAGAGGTTCTGCCTCTTGCCGGCCAAAAGCTTTACCAGCCGGTACTGCACCGGGTTGGTATCCTGGTATTCGTCCACCTGTATCCAGCGGTAGCGCTCCTGGTAACGGACCAGCACCTCCGGGAACTGTTCGAACAACCGGACCGTGAGCAGGACCAGATCGCCAAAGTCAAGGGCATTGCACTTTCTCAACCGCTCCTGGTAGGCGGCATAGACCTGTGCCACCTTTTCCGCCATGAAATCGCCAACCGGCACATCCTCCGGGGTCTTGCCGGCGTTCTTGCACTCGTCGATGGCGGCAATGAATGACTTGACGGGATAACGCTTCTCATCCAGGTTGAGCTCGGCAACGATCTCCTTGAGGAGCTTTTCCGCATCCTTGTCATCGTAAATGGCAAAATTGGCATCATAGCCCAGGTGATGGATCTCGCGGCGCAGAATGCGGGCACAGGCGGAATGGAAGGTGGAGATGAGAGGCAGCTCTCCGCCGCCAAGGAGCTTCTCCACCCGCTCGCGCATTTCCCCCGCCGCCTTGTTGGTGAAGGTGACGGCCAGTATCTGCCAGGGGGGCACGCTCCGCTCCTTGATCAGATATGCAATGCGGTGGACAATCACCCGCGTCTTGCCTGAACCGGCACCGGCCAGTATCAGCAGCGGCCCTTCCCCATGGAGGACCGCTTCCTTCTGGGGCGGATTGAGATTGTGGAGCAGCTTCATGTATCTCCCTCTTGACCGACATCAGTTATAATCCTTGGGAATCCTAAATTTTTTACCGGCTTAAATCAAGCGCAAATCTTCCGCCACCGACTCTCCATGGGCTCCATTTCTTGATTGTCCTGATGCTTTCGCGGCAACTCCCCTGCTGTTGGCGGTACGCGGTGTCCCGCCTGCATGAGAAAAACCCTTTACAAATTCCGGTCGCTATACTATTATTTCCCTTTCCTGCGGAGAGATGTCCGAGCGGTTGAAGGAGCACGCCTGGAAAGCGTGTGTACGTTAATAGCGTACCGAGGGTTCGAATCCCTCTCTCTCCGCCATACTTAAAGACTGTATGGCGTATCCACTAATTGCCCTTTGCGGGCACAACTGATAGCTGGGCCCCACGCAACGGAAGGTTACGAACTCCGTCAGGTCCGGAAGGAAGCAGCGGCAGTAACTCACACCGTGTGCCGCGGGATCGCCCAGCTATCAGTTGTGTCCGCAATTTCCCCGATTTTTTTTGCCCCCCTTCAAACCTGTTAACAGTGTACGCCGTTATGAGGTTATAATCCTTTGTCATATCTCGTGTTGGCTAGAAAATGGCGGCCTCAGACCTTCAGCGACCTGATCGGCCAGGAGCACGTCAGCCGCACCCTGCAAAATGCCATCGATACCGGCAGGGTTGCTCACGCCTTCCTCTTCACCGGCGCCCGTGGCGTGGGGAAGACCAGTTCGGCCCGCATCCTGGCAAAGGCGCTGAACTGCGAGCAGGGGCTCACCACCGAACCGTGCAACACCTGTCCCTCCTGCACGGAGATCACCGACGGCAATTCGGTGGATGTCTTTGAAATCGATGGCGCCTCCAACACCGGTGTGGACGACATCCGGGAACTGCGCGACAACGTCAAATACCTTCCTTCCCGCAGCCGCTACAAGATATTCATCATCGACGAAGTCCACATGCTTACCAACAACGCGTTCAACGCGCTGCTGAAGACCCTGGAAGAACCCCCTGCGCACGTAAAGTTCATCTTCGCCACTACCGAGCCGCACAAGGTTCCGATCACCATCCTCTCCCGCTGCCAGCGCTTTGATTTCAAGCGGATCGCCCTGCAAAAGATCGTTGACCGGCTGCGTTACATCGTCGATCAGGAGCAGGTGTCCGTCAGCGACAAGGCCCTCGCCGTCGTCGCCCGCAAGGGTGACGGGAGCATGCGCGACTCGCTTTCCACACTGGACCAGGTGCTGGCCTTTTGCGGGCAGACAGTTACGGATGAGGATGTTGCCGGGCTTCTGGGTGTAGTCGACCGGCGACTCCTGCTGGAAGCATCGCAGTCGATCTTCGCCAGGGACAGCCGTGCAGCGCTGGAGATCGTCAAGCGGGTCGATTCCTTCGGCTACAACATGCGTCAATTCTGTCAGGAGTTGATCGATCATTTCAGGAACATCACCATCCTGCGCACTGTTGTCGATGCCGCCGACATCCTTGACCTGTCCGAGGGGGAAATCGCCGAATTGAAAACCCAGGCCTCGGCCACCCCCCCTGCCGACCTGCAACGGCATCTGTCGATACTGCTCAAGGCGGAAGGCGAAATGGCCCACTCCACCTTTCCCCGCCTTGTTCTGGAAATGGCGCTCTTGAAGATGGCCTCATTGAGCCCCCTCATCCCGATCAATGAGCTGCTGGATCGACTCAAAGCCCTCGAAGGAAGGACCTCTGCGTCGACGGTTGCATCTCCGACGCCGACATGGGAAAAGTCTGCTCCCCGCCCGGAAAGCACAGCCCACCAAACGGATAAAAGTACCGTATCTCCACCGGCACAGAACGAGAGCCGCCAACCATCACCGCCCCAGCAAGCCGCTGCGGCAGGCGATACTCACCGTGACAATGCCCCCCCTCCCGCAACGGGAGATGCGTGGTCCGGTTTTGTCGCTTTTGTCAGAGGGAAAAAGCCCTTTCTCGCTTCTTTTCTCGAGTACGGCCGGCCGCTCGCCGTTTCAGCGGAACTCCTGGAAATCGGGTATCCGGCGGGCTCTTTCCAGCTCAGCAAAATGCAGGACCCGGACTCCCTGGCAGAGTTAAAAGGTTTGGCGCAGCAGTTTTTTCGACGCGAACCCGGTATACGTTTCAAATCCCTGACGGAGGGGGGCGGCGACGTTCCACAGAGTCTCCTGGAAAAAAAAAGTCTTGAAGAAACCAATCGCAAGCAACAGCTGAGACAAAAAGCCATGGAACACCCGCTGGTCAACGCGGCCCTGGAGGTCTTCGGCGGCGTGATGGGCGAAGTCGTGAAGATAGACGACAAGCGGTAGCATAACCGTGTTTTAGTTTCAGCAAAAGCTGTTTATTGTAAATAAAACTACGAAGGTCTCCGGAGGAAAAGATGTCAAAAGGTTTAGCGTCGATCATGAAGCAAGCTCAGATGATGCAGCAGAAAATGGGTAAATTGCAGGAGGAAGCCGCACAGAAAACCGTGGAAGCCACATCCGGCGGTGGTGCGGTTACCGCCGTGGTAAACGGCAAGAATCAGCTTATTTCCCTCACCATCAAGAAAGAGGCGGTTGATCCGGAAGATGTTGAAATGCTGCAAGACCTTGTCGTGGCAGCGGTTAACGAGGCACTGGCCAAGGTTCAAACTGAAATGGCCGAACAGATGAACAAGATAACCGGCGGCATCAACATCCCCGGCCTCTTTTAGTTGTTTTTTCCCGAATCAGGCCCGTTTTCCAGCGCATATATTCATTTATACGATTATTGAAAACGGGCCTCCCTCCCCACAAACCCCCGGCATATCAACCAGTTGGTACTTGTTTTATTTATACTAAATATTTTTACTTATACTACAATAAAAAGTTGTTTTACATTAGGCGAAAATATGCTACATATTTCAAGGTCATTGACGAAGCTGCTCGGGGAACTGAAGAAACTGCCCAGTGTTGGAGACAAAACCGCCTTAAGGCTCGCCTTTCATCTCCTCAAGTCACCGGAAAACTTATCCGCTCTGGCCAAAAGTCTCTTGGAAGTCAGAGACGGGGTACGCTTTTGTTCCACCTGCTTCGGCATTACTGAAAGCGATCCCTGTCATCTCTGCACTACACCCAGGGATGATGCTTCGATCTGTGTGGTGGAAGAACCGCAGGACATTCTGGCCATGGAACGCAGCCAGGCATTCAAGGGCCGTTATCACGTGCTGCACGGAGCGTTGTCACCCCTTAACGGCGTAACGCCCGGACAGCTGAGAATAGCCGAACTGCTTCAGCGCCTGGAAAATGGTTCCGTCAAGGAAGTGCTCCTTGCCACCAATTTTACCGTCGAAGGTGAGGCAACGGCACTCTACCTGACCAGGCTCATAAAACCATTGTCCATCAAAGTCACTAGACTTGCCCATGGCATTCCCATAGGCAGCGACCTGGAATACGTCGACGCCGCCACAGTGCAGCGGGCTGTCGAAGGGCGCTCTGAATTGTAGCAATACTAGATTAAGGGCTCTCAGGTACTATTAAGCATCACATTAGTATAAGCAAAATAACCTACAGGAGGAAATGTATGAGTCGCAGAATGGTTACGATCGACGGCAACACCGCAGCAGCCCACGTAGCGCACGCAACCAACGAGGTAATCGCCATTTATCCCATTACGCCGTCTTCGGTTATGGGCGAGATCTCCGACGAGAAGAGCGCCAAGGGGGAGAAGAACATCTGGGGAACTGTGCCGCTTGTTGCTGAAATGCAGTCGGAAGGGGGTGCATCCGGTGCTGTTCACGGCGCCCTGCAGGCAGGGGCTATGACCACCACCTTCACCGCCAGCCAGGGTCTGCTGCTGATGATCCCCAACATGTTCAAGATCGCCGGCGAGCTGACTTCCACTGTTTTTCATGTTTCCGCCCGCGCCATCGCTGCCCAGGCGCTTTCCATCTTCGGCGACCATTCAGACGTAATGGCCTGCCGCTCGACGGGCTGGGCCATGCTCTGTTCAAACAACGTTCAGGAAGTAATGGACTTCGCCCTGATCTCCCAGGCCGCAACGCTTCGCGCACGGATACCGTTCATCCATTTCTTCGACGGCTTCAGAACCTCCCATGAAGTACAGAAGGTTGAAGAACTTACCTTCGACGACATGCGGGCAATGATCAACGATGACCTGGTGCTGGCTCACCGCAAGCGGGCATTGTCCCCTGACAACCCGGTCATGCGCGGCACTGCGCAGAACCCCGACGTCTACTTCCAGGGTCGCGAGTCGGTCAACAAATACTATCCGCCAACTGTCGGCATCGTTCAGGAAGAAATGGACAAATTTTCGAAACTGACCGGCCGGCAGTACAAGCTGGTTGACTATGTCGGCGCTGCCGATGCGGAGCGGGTAATCGTCGTCATGGGTTCCGCTGCGGACACAATCCATGAAACCGTCGAAACCCTGAGCGCAAAAGGCGAAAAGGTCGGTCTGATCAAGATTCGCCTCTATCGGCCGTTCCCGGTTGACGCCCTTGTTGCTGCCCTGCCGGCAACCGTGAAAAAAATCGCCGTTCTCGATCGCACCAAGGAACCCGGTTCGCTTGGCGAGCCCCTCTATCTCGATGTACGGACCGCCATCGGCGAAGCAATGGCAGAAAAGAAGACCGCCTTCAGCCACTATCCGGCCATAGTCGGCGGCCGCTACGGCCTTGGCTCCAAGGAATTCACCCCGGCAATGGCGAAGTCCGTATTTGACAACCTGAAAGACGACCAGCCGAAAAACCATTTCGTGGTCGGCATCAAGGAAGATGTCTGCAACACGAGCCTTGATTTCGATGCCGCTTTCGCCAACACGGCTGCCGGCACCTATTCCGCCATGTTCTACGGCCTTGGCTCTGACGGCACAGTCGGCGCCAATAAAAACTCCATCAAGATCATCGGTGAGAAAACGGATAACAATGTTCAGGCTTACTTCGTTTACGACTCCAAAAAAGCCGGCAGCGTCACGACTTCCCATCTCCGGTTCGGCAAAAACATCATCCGCTCGCCGTACCTCATTGACCGTGCCGACTTTATCGCCTGTCACAACTTCACCTTCCTGGAAAAATACGACATGCTGTCAAAGGCCAAGGAAGGCGCGACATTCCTCCTCTGCTCCCCGTTCGACAAAGACGAGGTTTGGGACCGGATGCCGATTGAAGTGCAGCAGCAGATAATCGCTAAAAAACTTAAGTTCTATGTCATCAACGCCATCAAGCTGGGTGAAGAGCTGGGCCTCGGCGCGCGCATCAACGTAATCATGCAAACCGCCTTTTTCAGGATATCTTCCATCATCCCGCTTGAAATCGCCCTCGGCGCCATCAAGGACGCCATCAAGAAGAGCTACGGCAAAGCCGGTGAAAAGGTTGTCGAGATGAACAACAAGGCCGTTGACGCGGCCCTGGAAAATATTTTCGAAGTTGCGGTTCCTGCGAAAGCCGACAGCAAACTCAAAATGCCGCCGGTCGTCGGAAGTCACGCGCCTGCATTCGTTCAGGATGTGACGGCCGAAATCATTGCCGGCCGCGGCGACGACGTGCCCGTTTCGGCCATGCCTGCAGACGGCACCTTCCCCACCGCCACTTCCCAGTATGAAAAGCGAAATATTGCCGTGGAAATTCCGGTATGGGACGAAGCGCTTTGCATCCAATGCGGCATCTGCTCCTTCGTCTGCCCCCATGCAACCATCCGGATGAAAGCTTACGACCCATCCCTGCTCGCCAAGGCACCGAAGACCTTTAAATCGGTCGATGCAAAGGGTGCGGACTTCAGCGGCAATAAATTCACCCTTCAGGTTGCCCCTGAAGACTGCACCGGCTGCGCTGCCTGCGTCCATAACTGCCCGGCCAAGAGCAAGGATGACCCGAAACACAAGGCAATCAACATGCAGTTCCAGCCACCGCTGCGCGAAACTGAGGCGGCGAACTACGACTTCTTCCTTTCCTTGCCTGAAACCGATCCGAAGCTGGTCAAGAAGGAAACCCTCAAGGGTAGCCAGCTGATCAGACCATTGTTCGAATACTCGGGAGCCTGTGCGGGATGCGGTGAAACTCCTTATCTCAAGCTTCTGTCCCAGCTCTTCGGCGACAGGGCGCTGATCGCCAATGCCACCGGCTGTACCTCCATCTACGGCGGCAACCTGCCGACCACCCCCTGGGCAAAGCGTGCCGATGGCCGCGGTCCGGCCTGGTCCAACTCGCTGTTCGAGGATAACGCGGAATTCGGCTTCGGCATGAGGCTGACGGTCGACAAATTTACAGAAGCTGCCGGTGAACTGCTGGTGGAACTCATGGATTGCGGCTGCACGGCCTGCACATCCATGGCCGGACTGATGGGCGAAATAAAAAGTGCAGACCAGTCGACCCAGGAAGGGATCGAAGCCCAGCGTACCCGCATCGAGAGCCTGAAAAAGGGGCTGGCCGCATGCACTGAACCCGCCGCAAAACGACTTATCTCCCTAGCGGATTACCTGGTCAAAAAATCGGTCTGGATCGTCGGTGGTGACGGTTGGGCTTATGACATCGGCTACGGCGGTCTCGACCACGTTATTGCTTCCGGCAAGAACGTCAACCTGCTGGTGCTCGATACGGAAGTTTATTCCAACACCGGCGGCCAGGCATCCAAATCCACACCGCTCGGCGCCGTTGCCCAGTTCGCCGCCGGAGGCAAGGCAATGCCGAAGAAAGACCTGGGGATGATCGCCATGGCTTACGGCAATGTGTACGTGGCAAAGGTTGCCCTGAGCAACCCTGCCCAGGTAGTCAAGGCCTTCACCGAAGCCGAGGCATTCAACGGCCCGTCCCTCATCATCGCCTATGCCCACTGCATCGCCCACGGCATCAACATGGCCACAGCGGTTGATGAAAACAAGAGAGCCGTTGCCTGCGGTCACTGGCCGCTTATGCGCTACAATCCCGAACTGGCCGCCCAGGGCAAGAACCCGCTCCAGCTCGACAGTAAAGCGCCGACCATGTCATTCGAGGAGTACGCCTACGGTGAAAACCGTTACCGCGTTCTGAAGAAAAACAACCCTGAAGCTGCTGCTGCCCTGATGGAGCAGGCAACCAGCTGGACCAGCCGCAGGTTTGAACTTTATGAGAAAATGGCCGCCATGTCCTACGATAGCAGCCCGGAGAAAAAATAGCGATTCGTTCGCAAGCAAAAAAAGCCCCGGCAACCATGCCGGGGCTTTTTTTGCACCTGTAATCCCAATTTCAAATCATGGATGAAATCAAGGCGGCCCTCTCCCTCTCCTTTAAAAGCCTTGAAAGTATCAGTCAATTCTGTTATATACAATGCGCTGTAATAAAATTTTTGTACAGCACAAGGGGTGCTACATGTCGAATCCTCAGATGGTTATGTACGATGAGGAATTCAAACAGATTAATGCTGTTATTGAAAAGCTTTTAAGGGAAGCCAACAGCAAGGTAATTTTCCTGGTAGATAAAAACGGCCAGTTGATTACCGGCGTGGGTGAAACCGAACGCTTCGACACCACCTCGTTGGCATCGCTGACTGCCGGTAATATTGCAGCTACAGGCGGCCTGGCAAAACTCATCGGCGAAAAAGAGTTTTCGATCCTTTTTCATGAAGGTGAAAAAGATAATCTGCATATATCCATCGTCGGCGGCAGAGTCATCCTTGTCGTCCTGTTCGACAGTCGTTCCTCGCTCGGGCTGGTACGGCTTCGCGTCAAGAAAGCATCCGAAGAGTTAACCACCATCTTCTCAAGACTCATGCAGAAAGCAGAGGAAAAGGAAAAAAGCGGTGACACGGATTTTCCCTTTGCCGAAATAACCGACGATGATATCGATAACCTGTTCAGTTAATTAATTTGGGGTAAAGTCAGATGTCCTTCATCAACTACGCCTCCCGTGAGATAAACTGCAAAATCGTTTATTACGGTCCCGGCCTCTGCGGCAAAACAACTAATCTCCAGTTCGTCTACCAGAAGACCGCTCCCGAAGCAAAAGGCAAAATGATCAGTCTTGCCACGGAAACGGAACGAACTCTTTTTTTCGATTTTCTGCCGCTGGCTCTCGGTGAGATCAGGGGATTCAAAACCCGCTTCCATCTTTACACCGTGCCGGGCCAGGTATTTTATGACGCCTCCAGAAAGCTCATCCTTAAAGGGGTTGATGGCGTGGTTTTCGTTGCCGATTCACAGGAAGAGCGGATGGACGCCAATATGGAGTCAATTGAAAACCTCCGCATAAATCTTACCGAGCAGGGATACGATCTGGATAAAATCCCCTACGTGATCCAGTACAACAAACGTGACCTCCCTAACGTTGTCAGCGTTGATGAATTGCGCAAAGAGCTGAATCCTGCCAACATTCCTGATTTTGAGGCCTGCGCCACCACCGGCGAAGGCGTATTTGAAACTTTAAAGGCGGTCGCCAAACTGATACTGATCGATCTGAAAAAAGGAAAGTAAAACCTCTCCAGTTCAGCCGCCAGAGCTGCTGACTCACAAATTAACGACAAAAGCCCATGAGATTGCTTCTCATGGGCTTTTGTGTCTGATCCGTTCTATTTACTTCTTGATAACGCAGTCGATGACCGCATTAATCCTTCTGTTTTTCTGCCTCCCCTCCGCTGTGTTGTTATAGGCGATGCGGCGGGTGAAGCCGTACCCCTTGGCAGAGAGACGGGAGCGTTCGATTCCGAAGTTTTCCACCAGGTAGTTCACCACGTTTTCAGCGCGCTCCTGGGAGAGTTTCATGTTGTACTCAGAGCCGCCGACGTTGTCGGTGTGCCCCTCGATAGCGGCGGTGGTCGTCGGGTATTTCTTCATGTAATCGCCGACCTTGGCGATTTCCTCACGGTACTGGGGCTTGATATCGGCCTTACCGGTGTCGAATTCCACCTGCAGCAACATGCAGAGCCGTTCGGGAGGCTGGATCTCCTTGACGTCGAAGGCGCAGTCGATAATGGCCTCGATGCGGCGGTTCAACTGCTTACCCTCGTTGGTGGAGTTGTCGGCGACGGGACGTGTGAGGCCATATCCTTTGGCGGAGAGGCGGGAGTTCTCAATGCCGAATTTTTCCACCAGGTAGTTCACAACGCTCTCGGCGCGGCGCTGGGAGAGTCCCATGTTGTACTCGGCGGTGCCGACGTTGTCGGTGTGCCCTTCGATGACGGTGGTGGTTGTCGGGTATTTCTTCATGAAATCACCGACCTTTGCCACCTCGTCATGGTATTCCGGCCGGATGTCGGCCTTGTCGATGTCGAACTCGATATGGAGCGTGATGCAGTATTTGTAGCGGCCGGGAGTAGGTTCAGCGGCCGGAACCGGTTCGAGCGGGGCTTCCGGGGCCGGTTCTACGACGGGCGGCGGCACGGGCGCGGGAGCCGGCTTTTCCCCTCCGAACTGATAGGCGACGCCGGCGGTGTATTCATAATTGTAGAGGGTCTCGCCACTGTCCCTGAAGACCAAGTGCCGGAAATCACCGCGCAGTGCCAGGTTGTCGGTCAGGAAGTACTTGAGCCCCACCCCGTAGTCGAAGACACCATGGTTATTTGTTTTCTGGTTCTCCCGGTCAAGGGTGAGTCCGCCGTAACCTGCCGCCAGATAGGGGACCAGGTCGCTGTCGGGCAAGATATGCAGCAGGACATCACCGCCATAGCGGTACACATTGGCATCGCCAAGACCGGCCCGGGTCCCCTCCGTTCGTACGTAGTCGAACAGCGCCTCGACACCGACATACTTGGTGAAATTGTAGCCGCCGCGGATGCCGACGACAGGCCTCGTCTCCAGGTGTTGTTTGCCGTCGAAGCTGTACCCGCCGACAATGCCGGAAAGGGTAAAGGAATCGGGCTGGATACCGGCAGCAGCGGCTGTTGATGCAATAACGAAAAGGAACAGCAGAACCATCAGGTAGCAGGAAATCTTTTTCATGGAGCTCCTCCTTAGTGATAAAGTGTCCCGGGCGTGAAACCTCACCCTGGGTAGATTCAGGCTGACACATGCAATGTGAGCAGCTTTCGGCGTTGTCGGCAACCGTGAGACGCGTTTCGGCAATCTTCGGAGATCGGACTCGGACCACACTGATGAAAACATTTTTTTCAACATGCCAGATGCACTTACCGTCTTCTTTATTTAAAAATATTAATCCACTAACGACCGATGTCAAATATTTAAATTATGATTGCACAATGGGTACGTATCGTTAACCGCAGCCCGAGCCGCTGGTTGGACTCATTGCACAACCGTCCATGACTAGTCTGCCGCAAACCCGAACTCGACCCGGCTCCCGCGTTCCGTCTCCTTCGCCGGCGTCTTGTAAATGTCCCCTCTCTTCTGGAAGACCCGCACAGAATCCGCTCCACCCTTCTCGACGAGAAACGCCCTGACCCCTGCAGCCCTGGCTTCAGCCAGGCTTTGCAGCTGCTGCTCGCCCACGGCAGTGTTCGCCAGGATCAGCTTCTTCATCTCGGCGTCGGGAAGCTCCTTGACCAGCCCGAGGATGTTCCGCGGCTTGGGAAATTTCTCCTTGGCGTAGACAGCCTTCAGATATTGTGCATACTCCTCGGGGGCGATCTGCATCGTCTCCTGGGAATCACCCGGCTGGTTCCTCTTCCCCTTTACCATGTCCATGAACTTCTCGGCGCGCATCTTTTTCAGGAGAAGCTCATTCCGATACCCTTCGGCGTCACGGTCCCTGTCCACGAATCCAACAACTTCGAGCTTCAACGTCGGCCTGTCTTTGAGCGCCGTAGCCAATTTAAGCAGCTTTTCCTGCTCACCGGCGGAAAGCTCTGCTGAGCCATGGGCGAAGTCGACGCTGCCCAAGTCCTCTTTCCAGCCAAACAACGACTGGAGCAGGGCAAAGGGGGAGGTCGCCGCCTTAACGAGGAGATTCTTCAGTATCCGGAGCACCACACGCCAGACACTGAACTGCGGGTCGTCGGTCCGCCCCGACACCGGGAGGTCGAGGCGGATCTCCCCCTTCCGGTCCTTGAGAAGGGCGACAGCGAGGCGAACCGGAAGGTTGGTCGCCTTGTCGCTTTCGATGCGCTTGCCGAAGTTAAGCTGGTCGATGACGACCTTGTTCTCCGAATCGAGCTTCCTGTTCTCGATCCGGTATTTGAGGTCGAGGTACAGTTTACCCTTGTCCACCGCGTAGCCGAGGTATGTTCCCGAGTAGGGGGTCATGGGAGAGAGTTCGATGTCGGTGAAGCTCGCCTTGAGGTCGGCGTAGAGGTCGTCCCGCAGGGGGTTGATTTGCCCGGTGATCCTGAGTGGGGACTGGTTCTCCAGGTTGCCGCGCAGGTCCACGTCGGCAAAGCGGTTCTCTTCGGAGGAGAGTCCGCTTATCCGCCCCCCCAGGTTGTAGAGGATCGTGGAATACTCGCGCGGCACGTACCGGTCGGTAAAGGCAAGGGTGCCATCCTGCATGGTGACTGTGTCGATTCGGACCAGTCGCCCCTTCCCTCCGGTCGGCGCTTCTGCATGGAGTGACGAGGCCGGCGTAGATTGCGATTTCCCTTCCGGTTCCGGCGTGTAGAGCTGCTGGATGTTGAGGGTCCCGTCCTTTTCAACGACGATCCGGGAATAAAACCTGGTGAGGGCCACATCTCTGATTTCAAGCACAAAGGGGGCAAGGTTTCCCTTCACCATGTCCAGTTGGAGACTCTCCCATTTCAGGAGGTCCTCCCCCTCGGCATCGAGGCAGTAGAAGGAGCGGACGCCTACCGATCCGTCGAACGTGCCGGTCAGGCTATTTTCCCTGGCAGCAAGAGTAACGGCAAGACGGGCATCGACCTTGCCGTCCGCCACGACCACGTTGAGGTTCTCCGGGAGATAGGGGGCGAAGTCGGTGAGCGGAATCCGTTGCACAGCCACCTCCCCCCTCAGCTTCAGCGGGATCGGGGTGACGCTGCCGGAAGCCCTGAGCGAGCCTCCCTGCGCATATGCAGCCGACATCCTGAAGGGGATCGGGCCAAAGGTCGGGCCGGTGAGCTTATCCAAGGTAAAGGCCATCTTTTTGAGGACGAAACTCGGACGCTCCTCCAGAAGCCCATCCGTAAAGACGATGTTCATCCCCGCCCCGGAGACGCGTCCGATCCTGTAGGAGAGTGGCGGTTTCGCCCCCTTTTCTCCTCTCGACGTCCCCTCCCCATCGTCGCGCAGAAAAGTTTTCGGTGAGAACGTCCCCTTCTGGTCACGGGAGAACCGGAGATCGCCATCCCGGAGAGTAACGTCTGCCACTTCCAACAGGTTATCCTGCTGACTGAACCTCCCCCCGGCAAGGGAGAGCGACGCCAGGGTCATCCCCTCCCCCTTCCCGAACGGCGCTGAAAGCTTCTGTGCCTGGAGGGCTACCTTCTCCAGCTTCAACCCCTCCGGCCCGCCGAAGTCCACGTCGGCGGCGACCTGGAGCCTCCCCTCCACCGGTGCGCGCAGAATCGGGGCGATGTATGGGTAGTAGGTCTCAAGCGCCATTCCGGTAAACTCGACCGACGAAGAGGTTGCCGGCGGCTCGGGGGAGAACTTCCCCTTCATGCGCCCCCTCTCCCCTCGCGGCGTTGCAAAGGAGAGGGAATAGTCCGCCCGCTTCCCCGGAGCGGTGGAGTACCCCTGCATGTCGAAGACGATTCGCTCCAGGTCGGCTGTGAACCCGCCGGAAGGGAGGCTGTCGCGAAAGTGGACCCGTCCGTTTTTGAGCCGCGTATCCGCCACGGTGACGAGCACCCTCTGGCGCTTGGCAGCGGCAGGTGAAGCCTTGCCGACGAGTCGGCTGTGGCTCCAGACCCCCTTTTTGTCACGCGATAGAAAAACCTCCAATCCGTCGGCGGAGACGGAGGAGATGTCGTACTCCCCCGTCAGGAGCCGGGCACGGGTTATCCCCGCGTCGAGCCTGGCCAGGGACAGGAAAGGGGCGCCGGTCCGGTCAGCGACCTTAATGCCGGCAAGCGTCACGTTGCCGTTAAACGCCAACTCCGGGTTTTCCTTCTGCGCCGCCCGGTAGTTCACCGACAGCTTCGTCGACATCCGCCCCGATTCGACCCGGATCGGAAGTTCTCCCGGGACATAGGCAAGATAAAAGGGAAGGGCGATATCTTTCAGGTCGACGGTTGCGGATGCTTCGACAGCCTTGGGAAATGGCCTGAGCTTTCCCTCCACATGGAGCGGCGCGCCGTTCACCACGGCGCTGAAGCGAGGGGTGATGTAACGGTCGGCAAGATACGGAATGGTAGTGACAAATGGGATGGTCAGCTCGACCTTGCGCAACGCATGCAGTTTCTCGACGGGAAGCCCACGGTCGATGAAGTCGATGGAACCATTGGTTACCGCGATATTGTTGAGGGAAAAGCGGGGCAACCCCTCTTCCGGCCCTTTCTTCTTTTTACCTCCCAAGAGGTCCGAGAAACTGTAGGTGTTCGCCCCCGTCCTGACGATGCGGAGATAGGGTGAGGTTATGCGGGCTTCTGAGATAATCGGCGCCTCCCGGAATATGGATGAGGGACTTATGGCGATCCGGACGCTACTGAATGCGGCAAAGGTCTCCCCTCCCCTTCGCTCGGAAAGGCGGAAGTCTCGAACAACCACCGTCCAGACAAATGGGTTGATGGAAATCCCGCCAATGGCGAGCTTCCTGCCGGTCGCCGCCTCCACCCTCTTCACCGCCTGGCTTTTGACGATGCCGGGTAGCGCAAACGCGACGAAACACACCAGAAGAAGCACGATACCGACCGTCAGGAGCGCAGCTTTCTGCCAGCGTTTCATAGTCTCTCCCTATTTCCCATCCCCATCTCCTCAGAAAGTCCCGCTCCCCCTGATCTTCTCGGCAACCTTCCTGAAATGGAACCCGTATATGGCATAGGTTATGGCAAGCGGAAATAGCCGCGGCCGCCTCGCGAGAGCCCAGAAGAAGAGCTTCCAGAAGTGAAGCCTCTCCCTGCCGATCACCCCGAGAAACAGTATCGATTTGCAGAGTGCCCCGACATACCCCGGCTGGATGTGAAATTTCCCCAGATGCAGCGGCCGATACTCCCGAAGGAGCCTGATCACCCGCTGGTAGTAGTTTTTGGGAGAGTAGATGGTGTCGAGGATGGTCCGATAGCCGTCGATCAGTACCGTTGGCTCCATTCGTGGAACAAAGTTGAGGGCGATGGCCATGTTGTTGCCGGAGGTGTCCCCCAGAAGTCTCCCCTCCCGGTGCAGTCGCTGATATAGCCTTGTGCCGCGCAAGGCGATAAGCATCCCGACCATGGCGGTGACGATGCCGCTCTCCTGGATGAAACAGATCTGCCTGTCGAAGATCGCAGGCGGATCGCTGTCGAAGCCGACGATGAACCCCCCGTGCACCTGCAAGCCGGCTTGCTGCATCCGCTTTACCGAGGCCAGCATGTCACGGTTCCTGTTCTGCACCTTGCCGCTCTCGGCAAGGCCATCCTCGTGGGGGGTCTCGATGCCGATAAAGACCTCCTCGAACCCCGCCCTGACCATCAACTCCATGAGACAACCGTCGTCGGCAAGGTCGATGGACGCCTCGGTGTAAAAGTAGAACGGACGCCCTTTTTCCTCCATCCAGTCGATCAAAGCAGGGAGAACCTCCTCTTTCAGTTTCACCCGGTCACCGATGAAGTTATCGTCGACGATGAAGATCGCCCCGTGCCACCCCAGCGCATGGAGACTATCCAGCTCGGTGATCAGCTGCGAAAGCCGCTTGGTGCGCGGCTTTCGTCCGAACAAACCGGTGATGTCGCAGAACTCGCAATCGAAGGGGCACCCGCGGGAATACTGGATGTTCATGGCCGCGTATTTCCTGACATCAATCAAGCCCCAGAGCGGTATGGGAGTCTCCACCAGGTTCGCCCGGCGCTCGTCGGCATAGAGATGCCGGGCCTCCCCTTTGCGCAGATCCTCCAGAAACGGAGGGAGGGTTAGTTCCGCCTCATTCAGCACAAGGTGGTCCACGTCGGGAAAATCCTCATGGCAGGTGGTAAAGAGCGGCCCGCCGGCAACGGTCTTAACCCCCAGTTGCCGGCAACGGGCGATCACCTCCTGCGCCGATTTCCTCTGGATGGTCATGGCGCTGATGAAAACGTAATCTGCCCACGCCAGGTCCTCATCGGCGAGGGGACGGACGTTCATGTCGACAAGCCTCTTTTCCCACTCGACCGGAAGCATGGCAGCCACGGTGAGAAGCCCCAAGGGGGGAAAGCTCGCCTTCCTGTCGATGAATTTCAAGGCATGCCTGAAGCTCCAGAAAGTGTCCGGATAGTGGGGATACACGAGGAGAATTTTCATGTGAGTCATCCTGTAGTTCCAATTTCAAATCAAGGATGAAATCAAGGCGGCGAGGAGTGAGGCGACGAAGGCGTACAGATAGTACGTTGAGGAGCCGAAGACGAGCCAGCGAAGATAGCGCCTTGATTTGGAATTGGAATATATGCAAGAAAATGTCTGATACAATTGTATAGCTATTTATGTGGTTTGGTTTTTACCGATGTAATTTTTTTGTAAAAGGTGGGCGAGCTCTGACTTCAGCTGATTACCGCTGCAAAGATCATCATGGGATAGGGAGACAGAGTTTGGAGAGAGGAAGGAAAGCGTCTGGGAGATCGCTCGAATTTCCGGACATATAACCTGTGCAGCGGTTGAAATTTGTTATAGTTGTAGTGAAGCCATTTTGATCGCCATGAGGTTATATCATGTCAGAAAAAACATCAGTCGGTGAAGAAACGCTCCGCATCCGGGGGATAACCATCGACGATTTTCCGGAGGTCTTCCATATCGGCGAGGAGATCTTTACCGCCGAGTATTCCCAGAGCCTTTACCGCACCTGGGACGAATACGAGATCATCACCCTCTTCAATTCGGACAGCGAACTGTGCCTGGTGGCGGAAGCCGGGGACAAGATTCTCGGGTTTGCCCTGGGGACAACGGTGGACAAGCACAATTCGCCGTGGAAATACGGCTACCTGGTCTGGCTGGGGGTCCGCAGGAATATTCAGCAAGGGGGCGTAGGAAGTGGGTTGTTCAAGGAAATCAAGCGCCGCATGAAGGAACAGGGGGTACGGATGATCATCATCGACACCTCCGCCGACAATCAGCCGGCCATCCGCTTCTTCCAGAAACAGGGTTTCGGCAACATCCAAGAGCACGTGTACATGTCCCTCAACCTGACGCGCAAGGCGAAGAATAAGCCTGGGAAGAAGCCATGAACAGCCATTTGGAAAAAGTCTGGCGGGCGATCCGTCCCGAGCGGTTGCGGAAAACGTTTCTTGAGCTGCTCGACATCTACTCGCCGTCCGGCAAGGAAGAGGACATCCAGCTCTACCTGGAAGAATACCTCAGCCGGGCCGGTTTTGCCGTGGAACGCCTGGCAGTGGAAGAAGACCGCTACAACCTGCGCGCTACAATGGGCAAAGCGGAACCGCAGCTCTACCTGGTCGGCCATGTGGATACGGTCCCGGC
Source organism: Geotalea uraniireducens Rf4 (assembly GCF_000016745.1). Classification (GTDB taxonomy): domain Bacteria; phylum Desulfobacterota; class Desulfuromonadia; order Geobacterales; family Geobacteraceae; genus Geotalea; species Geotalea uraniireducens. The sequence goes on from NC_009483.1 coordinate 5,018,876, forward strand.
CTGGGATCTGGAGGCACTCGGTCCGCAGGAGGAAAATGGAGTCATCCGCGGGCTGGGAAGCGCCGATATGAAGGGGGGATGCGCCGCCATGGTCGAAGCCTGGCTGGCCCTGTCCGAGGCCCTCAATCAGTCGGAGCTTCCACCGGTAGGACTTTTGTTGGTAGTCGGTGAGGAAGAAGACGGCGACGGCAGCGCAGCCTTCCTTGAGTCCTGTCGTCCCCCCTGGGTCGTCATCGGCGAGCCGACAGGGTTGGCAGCCTGCTTCGCCCATTACGGCTACCTGGAAGCAGGTTTCGTCACCCGCGGCCACCGGATCCACTCCTCCCTACCCGAGCTGGGGCACAACGCCGTGGAATCCATGCTCAGGGTTCTGCTGCATCTGGGGAACGACTCTCTGTTCAACCGGGAGACATCGGAGATCGTCTATTCAATTCGGGAGATGAGTTCGTCGCGTGCGGGCTTTGTCGTTCCCGATCGTTGTGAGGCCTGGATCGATCTGCATCTTCCGCCCAACAAAGACCCGGCCGACCTACAGGAGGCGATCCGCCGGATAGTCGCAGGCGCCGACCGGTTCATACCCGGCCTGGATCTGCAGGTCACCTTTGATTTCGCATCATCCGGCTACAACCTTGAGACCGACAACCGTCTGAACCAGATTTTGCGGGAAATCTATCCACAAATGGGATTGGAACTCCGCCTGGATGCCTTCCGCTCCCATTCCGACGGTAATCTCTTTTTTGCTGCAGGGGCAAAACCTCTCATTCTCGGCCCCGGCTCCCTGGAAACCGCCCATACGCCCAACGAACAGGTCATCCTTGACGAACTGTCAGCAGCCGCCCGCATCTATGCGGCGCTCTGCCTGGGAACGCGTGGGGGAGGCTAGGAGCCTGTCTGACTTAATAAATCGTAGCGAAAATTCGGCTGGGCGAGGCCAGATTTCGTCGGCAGGTCAATAGTCGTTCTATTGACCAAGAAAGCGGCGTAATATGGACCGTCCAGACGGATTTGCAGCCGAGTTACTTAAGTCAGACGGTCTCCTATAGAGTCCCGCCCTCTTCAGGAATCTGATCTGGGTCCTCTGCTGGCTGGATACTGTTTTTTTCCAGTTTGCGCTGCATTTTTTCTTCGTTCTTTTTTTTCTTTTCCAATTCTTTCTGACGCTTCTGAAATTGAAAATTTGGTTTTGCCATGTTGTCACCTCCTGCAGAATTTAGTAAGGGGAAGGTATATCATTGAGGAAAAGATGGCAAATTTATTGTTCGCTCCAGCGACCATGAATAAATCAGCCCCGTCCACGGGCTACATCGTGCCGTTTTAGCGGTGTTTACTCAAACAACCGGTTGTTTCACCTTTTTTTCTCTTTTGGTGGTCGCACGAGCCTTTGGCACCGGCACGCTGTCGGCAGGTGGCAAAAACGAAGCAGGGTCGGCTGGTTGAAGGGTTGCGTAATAGGAGGAGGAAATTTTCCTGATTATTCCATCACTGAACTGGATCGTTGCCCTGAGGGGAGTTACCTCCACCACCTTACCGACACCCCATTCATGCGCTACTGTGTGGCTTACAACGTTACCGCGTTTGATCGTCATTGTTTATTACCTCATTTAAAGGGCCTATGGGTCGTAACTTGACCATGTGGATACAATATCCGACACATCAAGCCTTGATCCCCAGCTTAATCATGCTCATACCCGACAATTGCTATTTTCAGGACAGAAACGAGCTACGGTTCTCCCTTCTCATTCCAGATCGGGTTTTGTTTGTCGTCGGGATGCAGCTTTTCGAGCTCCGCTGGATCTACATGCCAAAAGGACTTGTCGACAGCGCCTTCCGCGTATTCCCGTTTTTGGTCATGGGCAAACGGACACCACCAGTTTTCCACTATTTTCACCAAATACACAGCGTACCTGAAGAGAGCGACACTCAATGGACAGTAGAGCTTGCAGTTGAAGATCCAGAAGAACCTGTAGCGCGCCACATGAAGCCGGGAAATGTTGATGACTGGATGTTCTTTATTTCCATATCGATGAGAAATCCAGGTGGGGACAAAATCCCAATACGATTTAATGTCCATGCCGCCGACATATTTCAGATGCGTTTTAATCAGAAAAACCCCGATAACCACGAACGGTACGGTCGTAATAATCGGTAGATAAATGAGTGGGACACCAAGGATCACTTTCCAAAGGGGTTGCTTTTCATAGTTGCAGCCAATTCTTACTCTATCCATTTTTCCCTTTTCCTTCTTTTGAATAGTTTATTACACCTTGCATCGTCTACTCCCGATTCCCCATCCGGACGACAACCTGATGCTTTACCAGTCCCCGCTCCAAGGGGATCACTCCACCGGACACGCGCTGGCCGTCCATCTCCACCCAGGCGACACCGCGCTCGCAGCCGTGGGGATTCTCCACCTGGATCGCGTAGATCGTTTCACCGTGACAATAACTGATGCTGAATCCCGGCCACGCTGCGGGGATGACCGGGTTCACCCGCAGCTGCCCACTCCGCACCTGTAAGCCCAGCACCTCTTCTACCCAGGCCCGGTACATCCATGCTGCCGAACCGGTATACCAGGACCACCCCCCCTGACCAACCCGGCCGGGCAACCGGTAGACGTCGGCCGCGACCACGTAGGGCTCAACCCCGTAGTGCCAGACCGCTGCCGCATCGCGGGCGTGCTCGATCGGATTGAGCATGCGCAGCAGCTGCACCGCCCGCCCCCCATCCCCCTTGCGGGCCATGGCCATGGCCATCCAGAGGGCAGCGTGGGTGTACTGACCCCCGTTCTCCCGTACCCCGGGGGGATACCCCTTGATGTATCCTGGTGATGGCTCTGCAATGTCGAAGGGGGGCTCGAAGAGCAGCACCAGGTCTTCATCCTCGCGGACGAGATGGTTCCAGGCCGACTCCAGTGCCTGATCCGCGCGCTCCGGGTCGGCTGCGCCGGAAAGCCACGCCCACGATTGGGGCAGGGAATCGATCCTCGCCTCCCTGTTCAGGGCGGAGCCAAGCGGGGTGCCATCATCGAAAGTCCCCCGCAGATACCATTCCCCGTCCCAACCGGCCTGCTCGACCCGCTTAATCAAAGCTATCCGTTCTTCTTGATAGGTCCGGCTCAGCTCAGGTTGTTGCAGGAGGCTCGACAGTTCCGCCATCCCCTGCAGAGAATCACACAGGAACCAGGCGAGCCATACGCTCTCCCCCTTCCCTGCCGCGCCCACCAGATTCATCCCGTCGTTCCAGTCCCCCGTCCCCATCAGGGGCAAGCCATGGGGCCCAATCGTCAGGCCGCGGCTGACCGCGCGCCGGCAGTGTTCAAAGAGCGTGGCGCGTTCAAAGGTGACCTCCGGGGTGGAGAATTCCTCGTGCTGATCGTCTGCCAGTTGGGGGGCGTTGAGGAAGGGAACCTCCACCTGTAGAATGTCGGAATCGCCGGTCGTTCGGACGTACTGTGCGACCACGTACGGAAGCCAAAGCAGGTCGTCGGAAATACGCGAACGAATCCCGGCGCCGGCAGGTTCATGCCACCAATGCTGGACATCCCCCTCCTTGAACTGCCGGCTGGCGGCCATCAGGATCTGGTCGCGCGCAAGGTCGGGGCTGGCGTAAAGGAACGCCATGACATCCTGCAACTGATCGCGAAAACCGAAGGCGCCGCCTGACTGGTAAAAGGCTGAACGTCCCCAGATACGGCAGCTCAAGGACTGGTACTGAAGCCAGCGGTTGATCAGAAGGTCGGCGGCCAGTTCGGGGGTGTGCACTTCAATCGTGCCGAGCAGTGCATCCCACCAGGCCCTGGTCTGATCGAATGCGTCCTCAAATGCCTGATCCTCCCGGTAGCTGAACACCAGCTCCCTGGCCTGCACTACCGACCCGGCCTGGCCCAGCATGCAGGTGATATCACGTCGCTCGCCGGGAGCCAATTCCAGGCAAACCCTGAGTGCCGAGCACGGGTCGAGCCCCGCCCCGGTCCGTTGTGACAGCCGGGTCAACTCCAGGGCCGCCGGGTTAGCCAGCGAGCGATTGCGGCCGATGAAAGAGGTGCGGTCGCCGCCGTATGAGTCGGCGTGGGGAGTGATGGCCGCGAAGGCGACCCGCTCTCCATACTCGGGGTGGTAGCGGTTTTGCGCCAGCAAGGCATGGGCTTCGTCATCCCAGTTAGTCATGACGTGCATCTGGGAGGTTTCGCGGTTTTCGCCGAGGGTCAATTCCACATAATAGGTTACCGAGAGTCGGCGCCTTCTGGAGGAGGCATTGGTGAGCCGCAGGCGCTGCAGTTTGATCGGCTTCCCCCCGCTCTCATCTACCGGTACGAAGACGGTCAGTTCCTGCTCGATGCCGTTACTGTTATGTTCGAAGACCGTATAGCCCGCCCCGTGTCGAGCCCGATAGGCAGTCTCCTCACGGATCGGCGCCGCGGTCGGCGACCAGAAGACGCCACTCTCCTCGTCACGGATATAGAGCGCCTCTGTTGCCGGGTCCAGCACCGGGTCATTCGACCAGCCGGTCAGGCGATTGCGCTGGCTGTTGCCATACCAGGTGAAACCGGACCCGGTTTCGCTGACCAGGGTGCCGAAGGTCGGGTTGGCGATGACGTTCACCCAAGGTGCCGGGGTGTTGGTGTTCGGGCCGAGATAGATCGCGTATTCACGCCCGTCCGGGGTAAAACCGCCCAGGCTGTTGAAGTAGTTCAGCTCCATGAAGGGGAGAGGGGCCGAGGGCTCCCGGGGAGCACGCTTCCGGGCCAGCGTTTCCAGCAGTTCGGGAGCCTCCACCGGCATCCCCAATTGCTGGGGTAGCGTGCCGCGTGCCGCCACCAGCACGACGCTGGCTGCGGCCTTGAGGAGATTCAAATCCGCCTCCTGGATCTGCGCCGCACTCTTCAGGAAGATCCCCCCCGCCCGATCAGCCGCAGCAGAAAGGGTATGGGCTTGGATCAACTGCTCCAGCCGTTCCTGGAGCGGCCGCTCATAACCCCCGGCCTCCTCGTTGAGGATCACCAGGTCGGTCGCCAAGCCATGCGAACCCCAATAGGTGTGGGCCTGGAGCATCTGGCGGACCAGGCTGATATCCCGCGCCTCGCTAATGGTGATCAGCGCTATCGGCAGGTCGCCCGAGATGGCATAGGGCCACAATCCTGCCTGGCCCTTGCGGTTCTCTTCCAGGCGTTCGGCTGGTGGCCGCAAGAGGTGATTGGGAAACAGCAGGTGACTTGCCAGTTGCTGGAAGCGACGCGCTTCGTCAGGCTGGATGTGCAGCACCTGCAACTGCTGCTGGGCCGAGCGCCAGGCGAAATCCATGGCCCGCTCGGTCGCATGGGGGTCGCTGTACTTATCCATCAGCAGCAGGACCTGCTCGCGGGTTGCCCCGGCAGCGAGTACCAGGGAAAGTCGGGCGCGCTGGCCCGGCTCAAGGGTGAGACTCCGTCGCAGGCTTAAGCTAGGATCAAGGACAAAACCCTGACTGTTGCCGAGCTCTTGCACGGCTCCCATGGGATTGGCCAGGGTCCGGCCGCGGCCGATGAACCGCCCCCGGTCGGTTTCAAACTGCCACACATTTTCGTGCGGGCTGTCATCCCCCGTGTGCTCAAGCGTCAAGCAATGGGCCACATACAGCGGCAGTTCGTTCGCGCTGCGCGGTCGCCGGTAGGCGAGGAGTATTTGCTGCTCGGGGAGTGCTTCGGTCTGGATGAACAGCTTGTTGAAGGCCGGGTGCTGACGGTCCGCATTGTGAGGCGCCATGGAGAGTTCAACATAACTGGTAAGGTTGAGGCGGCGGACGCGATTGGTGCGATTGACCAGGGTGATCCGGCGCACCTCCAAATCGTCTTCCGGCGAGACGATCACCTCTGTTTCGGTGTGGACACCGTTATCGGCACGGCGGAATACGGCCCGGTCGAGAGCAAAGTCTACGGAATACCCTTCAACCTTCCCGCCAACCGGGTGCCAGGTGCTGGACCAGACACGATCCGGATCGGCCTCATGGATGTAGCAGAAGGTTCCCTGGCTATCGCAGGTCTGATCCGACCGCCAGCGGGTAAGTTCCTGGCTCTCCCACTGACTGTAGCCGCCGCCGCTGTTGGTGATCATCAAGCCATAGCGGCCGTTGCTGAGCAAGAGACTCTTGGGCGTGGTGGTATGGGGAGTGGTAAAGGTGCTTCCTGCCGGCGCGACCAAGTCTCCGCCCGGAAGCAGAGGTTCACTCTGCCGCGTCGAGATCAGGTGTAACGGCGGCAGGGTCGGGATGCGCTCCTGAAGCAGGGCCTCAAAGGCACGCACCCGCGAATCGCTATGAAAACGGCGCGGAAACGGGTTGCCATGGAGGAAGTTGGTCAACGCCAGGAACGCCATCCCCTGGTGATGAACCATATACGCCTCGATTACAACACCGCGTCTCCCCTCACGCTGCGGTTGCCGGCTGAAATCCATGGCCTCGTAATAACCGTAATCACCGAGCAGCCCCAGCCCGGCCAGTTGTTTCAGATTCTGCACGGTTTCTTTCGGCGCCACGTTCAGTGCGAGCAGGGTGGCGTAGGGAGCGACGACCAGCTTTTCCTCCAGGCCGCGTTTCAAACCGAGCGCTGGCACGCCGAAGGCCTTGTACTGATAAGTCTTGTCCAGGTCAAGATCGGCAAAAGCGGATTCGGAAATACCCCACGGCACACGCCGCGTGCGGCCGTAGGCGATCTGAACCGTCACTGCTTCCCGGGCGGCCTTGTCCAGGAGCGAGTTGCCGTAGGAGCACTGGAACAAGAGCGGCATCAGATATTCGAACATGGTCCCGGTCCAGCTGAGCAACACCCGCTGCCGGCCGATAGCGCCGTAGGGGCGACCCAGGGAGAACCAGTGTTCCAGGGGGACGTCGCCCCGGGCAATGGCGACGAAACTGCCGAGCCGCGCCTCACTGGCCAGGAGATCATAACTGGAAACGTCCGGACGATTCAAAGAGACGTTGTAGCCGATGGCGAACAGCTTGCTCTTGATGTCATAGAGAAATCGCATGCTCATCCCGGCTGACAGCTCGCGGACGTTGACTATCAACCGCTCAGCCATCCCCAGGGTTTCCCCGGCCAGCCACTGCGCAGTGGCGAAGGCCTCGATAACCCGGTCGAGCCACGGGCAGATAGGTGCACCGGCCTGGAGAGAGTCCTCCCGGATCGCTTTGAGGATCTGGATCGAGCCGAGCCGGCCATGGGCAAGTGCGAAGAGCGATGGCGCCTGCATCAGGTCCTGACGGATGGCAAGCATGGCCGCAGGCCCAAACTGCGTGAGTTCCTGCTCTGTTTTTTCAGCCAGGATTTCGATCCAGGTGAGATAGCGGTCTGTGTTCTGAACCCAGGCCGAAACCTGTTGTTCAAGCTCAGCGGCCCATGGGACAGCCCCAGCGGCGGCGACAACAGACCTGACATTGATCTGCATCCGACGTTGCAGGCATAGCAGTTCGTCGATGCCGGAAGGCGGAGCATGCCACTCAATCAGTAGTTGGTCGAGTGTCTGGCGATAAATGCCGGTTATCCCTTCTAAGACGGCGTCCTGTTTCATAATTTCGCCGGTGTCGGCCAGGCCGGCGAAGGCCTTGCCATCCAGGAGGGGGACGTGCAGCAGTTCGTCAAGCCCCTGCTCCAGTGCCCACAGCGCACCCAGCAGGTTTCCGCTGTCAACGGTGGAGACGTAGCGAGGTTCGAGCGGAACCAGGGTCTGGATATCGTACCAGTTCAGGAGATGCCCTTCATAGCGCTCCATACGGCCGATGGTTGCCATGGTGTTGGTCAGCTTTTCGACGACCTGGTTAATGGTCAGGTAGCCGGAGTCATGGGCTCCCAAGGCGCTGGTCATCCAGAGGCCGATGTTGGTCGGACTGGTTCGCATGGCCAGGCGGTTCTGATGGGAGACCTGATAGTTATCGGGCGGCAACCAGGAGGTGTCGGCGCTGATAAAGGACGAAAAATAGCGCCAGGTCCGCCGGGCGACCTGTCTGAGGAAGCGGCGGTCCGTTTCCGGCAGCGGTTGTGCCTGCTGCTGTTCAACGGGTCGCAGGTTCAGGAGCCAGCCGAGCAGCGGGGAAAGAAACCACAAAACGAGCCATGGGGCGGCCTGTGGGAGGCTGGCCGGCATAACGCGCCAGATCGCCCCGCCCACGATGGCGCTGAAGATGCTCCCCATGGCCAGGCTGGCGACGAAGAGCGGTTGCCGGCGGGAGGCGCTCCAATGGGTTGCCTGGGCCGTCCACTCCAAAAGCCCGCGTCGGGAGATCAAGCGACGGTAGCAGACCCGGGCGATGGCATCCAGGGCCACCGCTGCCTGGTGCGGCAACAGCGCAGCATCTGCGGTTGCCCGCAGCAGGTCGTGCAGAAGCTTGGATGGGGAGAAGTATTTCCACCCCTTGCGGGTGGTAGCCATGGTGAAGGGCTGCGCCAAGGGGTGAAAGAGGAGCTGCATGCCAACCACCAGCGCGGCGATCCCGCCGGTTCTCGGAGAAATGAGCCAGGAGGCCATCAGCAGGCCCAGGCTCGTGGCAGGCAACAGGCTGCGGCGCAGGTTGTCGAAGATCTTCCAGCGGTTGAGCAGGGAAAGCGGGTTGACCCCGTGACCGCCTGAAATTTGTGGAACGCGCGGGAAAACCCACCCCGCAATCTGCCAATCGCCGCGAATCCAGCGATGGGAACGGCTGCTGTAACTCTGGTAACCCTGGGGGAATTCATCGTAGAGCTCAATATCGCTGGCCAGTCCCACCCGGACATGAGCCCCTTCGATCAGGTCGTGGCTCAGCACCCACTCATCCGGGAACCGTCCCGACAGCACGCGACTGAAGGCACGCACGTCATAGATCCCCTTGCCATGGTACGATCCTTCTCCGCTTAAGTCCTGATAGACATCGGAGACCGCCTGGGTATAGGGGTCGATGCCGACCGCATCGGCGAAGAGCCGGCTGAAGATCGAGACGCTCGTGCTCGGCAGGGTCGGGCTCACCCTTGGCTGGATGATGGTGTAGGAGCCGGCCAAGATGTTACCCAACCCATCGAAGCGCGGCTGATTGAGGGGATGCGCCAGGGTCTCGACCATCCTGCGGGCCGTAGCGTGCGGCAACTGGGTGTCACTGTCCAGGGTGATGATGAAGCGAACGTCCGTAAGATGATCCGGGTCGCCCACATGGACCAGGCGTGCTGAGGTTTCCGGCCGCGTGCCGTCGATCAGGCGGTTCAGTTCCTCCAGCTTCCCCCGTTTACGCTCCCAGCCGATAAATTTCTGCTCGGATTCGCTCCAGGTGCGTTCCCGATGGAAGAGGAAAAATCGCTCAGCACCATGGCGAAGATTTAGCTCTGCCAGACATCCGCTCGCGGTCTTGAGCAGCCGACTGTCGTCTTCACGCGAAAGCGTAACAGAATCGGTGTAGTCAGTGAACAGGCTGAAGAGCAGATTTGCTTCCTTGTTGGCCAGGTAGCGGATCTCCAGTTTCTCCACCTCGGCTCGTACCGTCTCAGCGTTCACCAGCATCATCGGCACGACCACCAGGGTGCGGAATGCATCGGGAATCCCCGCATCCTCGAAATCCATCTTGGGCAAGGGCCGGGGCGGCAGAAATCGCGTGATCAGGTAATTGACCACCTCGATCGCCAGCTGGCTGACCGGGATCAGCAGGAGCAGAAAAAGTCCTGCCAGTCGGACCGATCCGGCTGATCCGACCAAAGATAAGAGCAAAGCAGAGAAGCCGCCGATGCCAAAGGCATAAACAGCGGCATGGTGGCAATAGACCCATTCCAGGGCGCGGTAACGGTGCGTTTCACGGCAGGCGAGCAGCCGGGTCAGTTCCGCGCGCCCCTCCCCGACCAGCCAGGTGCCGACGTGGCTAGCCCGTTTATCGGTTGCTGATCCACGGTGGGCCTGCGTTGCCAGCTCGATGACACGCCCCGCGACCTGCTCCTCGCTTTGAGCAGCAGCGCGGGCGACCTCTTCAATCGCCCGACGACAGCGGTCACGGGTTGCGAAATCCATCCCGGCATAGACCCCGGACGGATCGCGGCGCAGCATCTGTTCCACCCGGCTGAGCTTCTCGAAGATCTCCCGCCAGTCCAGCAGGGCCAGCTGGCGCAGGCTGGTGAAGGCGTTGCCGCAAGACAACTGCGCCCTGGTCTGCCGGTTCTGCTCACGCAGGTTGAGGTCGTGCAGGGGTGTTTTGAGCGTGCGCTCAAGCCAGCTCTGGACCGGCGCCAATGCTGCCGCCTCGTCATAGAGCAGGCCGACCAGCTGGCTACCGAAATACGGGGTGGGAGACGGCTCCGCTTGCGCAAGTTCCGCCAGGATCGCGAAGAGTTGGTTGGAACCGCGGCGATTGGCAGCGATCAGCCGGTTCGCCCAGAAGTCGGCCAACTGACGTTCGCGCAGGTCCGCCAGGGCAGTAACGGCCAGACTCTGGATGCTTTCGATAAGTGCAACGCGCAGCATCTGGGGAATTGCCCAGAGTTCGCCTATCGTCAGCGTGCGTATGGATTGGTGGGCCTCGATGAACGCCAGGATATTTTCCCGGTCCAGGCGCAGTTCGTTATGGGAGACGAGATTCTTGGCCAGACCGTAGATGCACGGCAACCCCCGGTGGGGATCAGAGGCCAGTGCGGGCAGCTGCTGATAAAAGCGCCGGGGAAGGTTAAGCAGGACATCGCGGGCGTTACCCTCCAGGATGTACTCGTTATCAAGGATCCAGTCGGCGGCCGGCGTGGCTTTCTGTTCCAGGCGGCTCGCCGCGGTGAGATCCACACAGACTTGATGGGCCCATTTCCGTGACTGCTTGAGACGCTTGAGCAGCTCGGTAGTATGCTGGGGCCTTGTGTCCACTTGCTGTTCGCCGGCATGGCGCCGGGCATGCTCCTGAATCTGTGTCGGGGAGAGCTTTATCGCGGGCCCCCGAGCCTCTAGCCGTCGCTCAGCCTTGGGATGCAGGACGAACAGCGCCGGAGGGATATCGCTGCTTTCCCGCATCATTGCCACCGGACGCTGTAACGACTCGACCGGTGCCTGGAGAATCAAGACGGATTCCCCGGACACGAGCCAGCGGGCATGATCACGCATGACCCACGGTTCAACACCGTACCTGGAGCGTCGTAGCCATAGTAGAGCTGCCAGGGCGCCGATTGAGGCCACTGCCGGGAATAAAGTCAGCGTAAAAAGGTTCCCGCTCGGAAGCAAGCCCAACCGGTGCAGGACGAGGGAAGCGACTTCGGCGAGCCCGCCGGACAGGATAACAGCCAGGGTCACGCCGTAAGCACGGCGCCAGAGGAAGGGATCAGTTATGCGAACATCTCCGTTCGCGGCCTTGTGCACCAGTACGGCGCGGCGGAAGCCCATCCGCGCCAGCGCCCGGAGGGCTTCACGAGCATCATTATTTTTTGCGAAGTAGCCAATGAGAATACCTACACCCACTTTTTGTCCTTTACGTACCACATAGTCTGAGCTTTCAAGCCATTGCGAAGGATTTCACGTGATGGGATTTCACTCAGAAAGGAACTGTATAGGCTGTTCCAGAGGATTTAGCAGAGAGGTGGAGGCAAATGATCGGTAACCGGATAAAACCTAATTAAAGGAAAGTCCGGAAAGCCTTAGAGAATATAATTTAAGGAGATAGGTCAACTTCTCACCTTACGCCGTTATCAGGTTAATAGATAGTTAATTAATTCGGCGATAAATATATCAAGGTGCGGACTGATCATATATTTTTCATCATATTACCATCCTCGGCTTGCCCCCATTTCCTTCTCTTATTTTTGCGCTATACTTTACTTGAAATCAGCGTTGTCCGGTTTGGTTTGTGCATCAAGGTTGTTAAGCCCCATTAGGGGCGTTTGAATGTAGCCGGGGGATTCATCCCCCGGATGAGATGCTATATTTCCCCACGTCACGTACGTGACGTGATGATATTTCGCCTGGATGACCGGGGAATGAATTCCCCGGCTACCAGTATTCTGTCCCTACGGGACGTAAGCAAAAACCAAACCGGACAACGCTGACTTGAAATAAACCATACTAACAGGAGGCACGGAAATGGCACACAAAGACACCAATACCATGGCAGATGCCCTCAAATTCGTTGGCGGCGGCATCGTCGGGGCCGGGCTGGCCCTGTTGCTCGCACCTCGAGCCGGCAAGGAAACACGCAAGGATATCGTCCGCTATGCAAAAACGATGGGGAGCAAGACCGACAAAACCGTCCACGAGTTCGCCGACAACATCGCCGATTTTGCCGATACGGTAGGAGAAAAGGCCGCCCTCATCCTGCGCAATGGGCAGGAAATGACCCGGGAGGCAAAAAAAGAACTACTGACAGCCATTGAAAAGGGGCAGGTAAAGCTTGAAAAGCAGAAGCACCGGTTGGCACAGATGATCGGCTGAGGCCGGTTGCAAATTTGAAGTTTTCAGACCCGTCCGGACTTCTTCTGACAAAGGATTTGGATAGTTTCCACATGCTTCGAAAAGCGTGGCAATGATTCCTTGTTTAAGGTAAAAGCCTGCGGCCGCAGGCTTTTTTTAGTTGCTGATCTTACCCCTAAAAATTGTTCAAGTTCAAAGAGGAAGACAGTCCAACCTTAAGTTAAGAATTTTATTGACGCAAGAAATTGAACATGTTATATAGTCATTCGCTTTGAATTCATTGAGTATCTGTCAAAACTTAAATAACCTCAATGATTTTGACAATTTATTCCCCAGTAGCTCAGTCGGTAGAGCGGGTGGCTGTTAACCACCATGTCCGTGGTTCGAGTCCGCGCTGGGGAGCCATAAAATTCGAGGGGTTAGACGATACGTCTAACCCCTCTTTTATTTCAGGTAACCTCCCAGGCAACCTCTGCATAGCCGGTAGCAAAATCCGGCGATTCGGCCAAACTTCCATTTTCCCTTCCTTATTAATGCCTTACAGGCCCTGGCTACAGTTTTCCCGGTGATGACCTTGGGCGGCCAAAATCTGCCAATAGTATCAATTCTATCCCTGTCCCAGAAAGATATGGTAGTGGGACGCCTTTTCCCCAATTGCCAGAGAAACCGGATGTCAGCCTGTGCAGTGGTAACACCGACAGCCTGTTTCTCCCTCAATGTGTGAATCTGATGAATATAATCATATTTTAGCCTCTTAACCATTTTTCAGCTTCAGATCCATCGTTAAACAATCTGATAACGCCACCCTCGTTTCTTGTCGCAGATCTTTTAGCAGATATTATACTCAAAGCGCTTGTAGTAGATTCAATCCACGCAAATTTTCTTAATCCTGCGGCTATCATTCGAGGGAACCACTCTTCGGCTACCCAACTAGAAGCACCCCAAGCACCAGTTATTTTGCTATTATCATTAAACACCAATGAAGCCTTTTTTGATGTCAGCAATTTCAGTATCGCGTCACATCCTTTCTTAACAGCTTCTTTAGAGGGGCTATTCCGCCAATAAACAGACACCCAATTATTAAGGGAGTCCCAACATACTGTTACATCAGTTTCTTGATAATATTGTGTCAACACAATGTTCTCCTTCTTCTTACTTCCAAACTATTCAAGACAAAAATAGAACGTAGCTCCTGTCCCAACATTTCCCCGACATGCCACATTCATTTCCCGGGCGGGGCAACGTGTCCGACAACAAGTTTCGCCACATGTTTCTTCATGTTCTACTAGGTCCAAGCCCCCTGTGTCAGAATAGTTGTCGCCTCAGATGGGTTGTTTAGCCACGGTCTTTCGAGCTGAATTGCAACGAGCGTAGCGAGCTTGCGATTCAGCTCGAAAGACCGGGACCGGCAAAAGCCGGCGACCCGTATTTTTTCAACATCTGGGGGCAGCAAGGATCTATAATGACATACACACAAGGATTCAAATCCAGCCTGGTTCGCAAGATGGCCTGCCCTAATGGCGTCTCGGCCTCAGCTCTATCCCGAGAAGTGGGAATTCCCCAACAATCACTCTCTCGCTGGCTTCGAGACGCAAATGTCGTGAATGAATCTGGTAACTCCCCAATTTCTGAAGCACCATGGAGAACAATGTCCCCAAAGCGCCCACAAGACAAGTCTGCCGAAGAAAAGCTCAAAATCGTCATCGAAGCCGAGACGGTTGCCGAAGATCAACTTGGCGCCTTCCTGCGTCGCAATGGAATTCATGAAGCACAGTTACGCGAGTGGCGCGCCATGATGCTTTCGGGGCTGCAAAAACCGTCTCGGCCTTCCTCAAAAACATCAGAGGAAACTCGCAAAATTCATGCACTGGAAAAAGAATTACTGCGCAAAGATAAAGCATTGGCCGAGGCCGCCGCGATTTTGATCCTCAAAAAAAAAGTCCAATCGATCTGGGGGGGCGAGGACGAGCCCACGGACAAGAGGAACGGCAGATGATCGGGCAACTTATTGAAGAGGCAACCCATTCCGGAGCGAGACTTGAATCGGCCGTTGTCGCCATCGGGCTGAGCATTCGCACGTTCCAGCGTTGGAATCTCCAGGATGACGGAGCAGATCGGCGACATGGGCCAGTCGCAGAACCGGCGAACAAGCTGGCTCCGTCGGAGCGGCAGAACATCATCGATATTGCAAACTCCCCGGCGTTTCGGGATATTTCGCCGAAACAGATCGTGCCGCAATTGGCCGATCAGGGAATATACGTGGCGTCGGAATCGAGTTTCTACCGGGTGCTCAAAGACGATGGGCTGATGACTCACCGGGAACCCTCCCGGCCCGCCACCAGCCGCAAGCCAAAAGAACATGTGGCTACCGGTCCTTGCCAGGTCTGGTCATGGGACATCACCTACTTGAAGAGCCCGATTCTTGGGCAGTTCTTTTATCTCTACATGATCATGGATGTCTGGAGCCGCAAGATCGTAGCGTCCACGGTGTTTTTAAAAGAATCCAATGACTATAGCGCCAGGCTGTTTCTGAAAGCCTGTATCAGGCTCGGCATCAATCCGGAAGGCCTGATTCTTCACTCCGACAACGGCGGCCCGATGAAAGGGGCGACCATGCTGGCTACTCTCCAGCGCCTGGGCGTAATTCCTTCCTTCAGCAGGCCACAGGTCAGTGACGACAACCCTTTCTCAGAAGCGCTGTTCCGAACCATGAAATATAGACCTGGTTATCCGAGTCGGCCTTTTTCAAGTCTGGCAGCGGCCCAGACTTGGGTTGATGGTTTCGTCGCTTGGTATAACACGGAGCATCTGCACAGCGGCATTCGCTTCGTCACCCCGGACGATCGCCACTTCGGCCGGGAGAAAGCCATCCTGTTAAACCGCCGGGAGATATACGAGAAGGCCCGGCAACAAAACCCAAACCGCTGGTCAAAAAACATCCGAAACTGGGAGCCAGTGGAAACAGTTTATCTTAACCCTGAACCAACGGCGGAAGTCGAACTTCTTGACGCCGCATAAAAATTCAACAGAGGCGACAACTACCTTGACACCCGCCGCAAGTGGCTCCACCTCTTTGTTAACCGAAGCAGATCATCAGCATTTTGTCGTCGTCTGTGATCATGCTTGAGGGGAAGTCTGCAGTCGCAAGGGCCTCCCGTATAAGTTGAGAATAGGTAGTCTTTCGCTTTTTGCTAAGATATTTCAGTAACATCATCTCCTCATCAGTGATCCGGACGGCTATCACATTGTAACGGGGAGATTCCTTCATTCTTCCCATCTTTATATCCTCTCGGGAGTAAACTTCATCGTTCGCTCGACGTTGTTTCTGTCAAACGCATCCGGACACTGCCATGAAATATGCAGATTTCAGAATCCGTTTCGCGAGTGTCCCAGCATGGCGGAAATTTCCCGGGCGCCCTTGAGGACGAGCGGAATCAGCTCTTTTTCCATTCGCTCCTCTATAAACCGCGTTGATGGGCCATAGAAGGCAATCGCACCAATAATGTTTGACGTATAATCCCGAACCGGGGCCGCTACAGACCTGGCCCCATCTTCCAGCTCTTCCGACTCGATGGCGTATCCCTGCTGGGAAATCTGTCGCAGGTGCCGCAGCAGCAGTTTCGGGTCGGTAATGGTTGCCAGGGTGTACCGTTGGAACTGGCAGTCAGCGATGTAGAGTTTCAGCTTCTCCTCGGCGAGATGGGCAATTTGCACCTTGCCTGCCGATGTGCAGTAGGCGGGGAGCGGTTCGCCGATGCGGGGGACAAACCGCAATGGATTGTCCCCCTCGATCACGTCCAGGTTGACGTTCTGGAAATCTTTCAGGATTGACAGGCACAGGGTCTCGTTGCATTCCTTGACCAGAGCCTCCATAATCGGTCGTACGTTACCAAGATGCCCCATCTGTCGGATCACCATTTGCCCCATCTCCATGGTTTTCAGGCCGAGACGGTAGTTTTCAGTGTTCCGGTTTTGCTCGACGTAGTTTCGATGTTCGAGTGTGGCCAGGAGCCTGAAAACATTATTCTTGGGGAGCTGCAAACGTCGACTCAAGTCGCTTACCCCGAGTTCGGCATCATCTCCGTGGAATTGCTCCAGAACATCAAGGGCATGACAGACCGACCGAATTATATAGTTTGTTTTCCTGTTCATTTTCATAGTGCGCTTCATTGTCACATCCGCGATAAAGCATCTTTCATCGACAAAACAATAGTCGGCTGGAGCCATGAAGACCATGAAACGTCCTCTCGATATCAATGCCGATCAACACAAAATTTCATGTCTTCCGCGCCTTTATGCAGAAGGATATCGACATTGCCTGCCACGGCCCAGAGTGCACCACAATGTCCGCATTCAAACATGCTCTGCGCAAAACCGTCTGCGTTCATATTGACTTCGACTCGACTGCTACAAGAACATATAGGACAATTCATCAGTATTCTCCATACTTAAGACAGACCTCACTTCTTCTCTTCGTAGAATGGTCGCTGTTTCATAACATGAGCTTTCGAATCAGCTTTCAAGATAGTTGGTTCCTCTGATTCACACCAAGTCCAACTCGCTACTTCGGCTTATAAATCTTCAGCAGCGCCTGCGCCATCTCGGCCGGGCTTGCCGCCACACTGATGCCGCACTCCTCAAGGACGGCGACCTTCTCGGCGGCTGTTCCCTTGCCGCCGGAGATGATGGCTCCGGCATGCCCCATCCGCTTGCCGGGAGGAGCGGTGCGGCCGGCGATGTAGGCTGCGACCGGCTTGGTCATGTGATCCCTGACGAAGTAGGCGGCCTCTTCTTCGGCGTTACCGCCGATCTCGCCGATCATGATGACGGCTTCGGTTTCGGGGTCCTCTTCGAACATCTTCAGGCAGTCGAGGTGGCTGGTGCCGTTGACCGGGTCGCCGCCAATGCCGACACAGGTGGACTGGCCAAGGCCATAGCCGGTGAGCTGCCAGACGGCTTCGTAGGTGAGGGTACCGCTTCTTGAAACAACACCTACTTTGCCTGGTTTGTGGATGTAGCCGGGCATGATGCCGATCTTGCACTGACCAGGGGTGATGACGCCGGGACAGTTGGGGCCGATGAGACGGGTCTTTTTCCCCTGCATGTACTGCTTGACCTTGACCATGTCGAGGACGGGGATACCTTCAGTGATGCAGCAGACCATTTCGATGCCGGCATCAACGGCCTCCATGATGGAGTCAGCGGCAAAAGGCGGCGGGACGTAGATGACGGAGGCAGTGGCGCCGGTCTTTGCTACAGCCTCGGCTACGGTGTTGAAAACCGGGAAACCGTCGATGTTGGTGCCTCCTTTGCCTGGGGTTACGCCGCCGACCATCTGGGTGCCATACTCCCTAGCCCCCTGGGCGTGAAAGAGGCCGGTGGCGCCGGTGATCCCCTGGGTGATTACTTTTGTCGCTTTATGTACAAGAATTGCCATCTCTGAACTCTCCTTATCAGGCAGCTACGGCCTTGACGATTTTCCGGGCGGCATCGGCCATGCCGTCGGCGGCGACGATGTCGAGTCCGCTTTCGGCAAGGAGCTGCGTCCCCTTCTTCACGTTGGTTCCTTCCAGGCGCACCACCAGCGGCACCTTGATGCCGACCTGTTTTGCCGCCTCGATGACCCCGGTGGCGATCACGTCGCATTTCATGATGCCGCCGAAGATGTTGACGAGGATCCCCTTGACGTTTCGGTCGGAGAGGATGATCTTGAAGGCTTCGGTAACCCTTTCAATGGTGGCACCGCCGCCGACATCGAGAAAGTTAGCGGGGTCGCCGCCGTAGTGCTTGATGATGTCCATGGTGGCCATGGCGAGGCCGGCGCCGTTCACGAGACAGCCGATGTTGCCGCTAAGGGAGATGTAGGAGAGGTCGTGCTGGGAGGCTTCGACTTCGTTGGGGTCTTCTTCGTCGTAGTCCCTTAAGTCGGCGATCTTGGGATGGCGGAAGACGGCGTTGTCGTCGAAGCCGAATTTGGCGTCGAGAGCGAGGAGTTCGCTATCAGCGGTGACAACAAGGGGGTTGATTTCCAACAGAGAGCAATCACAGGCGATGAAGGTGGTGTAGAGCCCTTCGAACATTTTGACGGCCTTCACCACAAGCTTACCTTCCAGGCCAAGGCTGAAGGCGAGTTTGCGGCACTGGAACTGGGTGAGACCGACGAGGGGATCTACCGCCTCCATGTAGATCTTTTCTGGGGTCTTTGCTGCAACCTCTTCGATATCCATCCCACCTTCGGTAGATGCCATGACAGTTACCTTTGAACTGCTCCGGTCGACGAGGAGGCTGACGTAGAGTTCACGAGCAATGATGCAGCCGTTCTCGACGAGGACGCGGGTAACGACTTTCCCTTCGGGGCCGGTCTGGTGGGTAGAGAGGATCATACCGAGCATGTCGCGGGCGATGTTGCCTACTTCGTCGGGGGTGCGGGCCAGTTTGACCCCGCCACCCTTGCCGCGGCCGCCGGCGTGGATCTGGGCCTTGACGACCCATGGGCCTTCGCCGAGGCGCTTGGCCCACTCGCGGGCACTGGCCCCGTTGTAACAGACATGCCCATCGGGTACGGGCACGCCGAAGCTCCTTAATATCCCTTTTGCCTGATACTCGTGGATGTTCATTTGCTTACTCCCTAAACTGAATTAAGTACTGCCATTTGTGTGCGGCATTAAGCCGATATTTGATTTAAAGGTCCCTGAAAACTCCCGATGAAGAAAAAGCGAGGCAGGCCCGTCGACCTGCCCCGAACCACAAATGAAAGGAGTAATGCTCGGACCGGACAGAACTTCTTACAGGCTGTTGAAAAGCGTCATGAGGAGGCCGGGCTGCAAGGCGCAAGCGAGCGAAAAGCCGAGGCGTACCCCTGTACGTTGAGGTTTTGAGCGAGCGGCAACACCGCAGACCGGCCCCGCAGTAGTTTTTCAGCAGCCTGTTAATCTTCATCCGGCGCCGGATGCACCAGACAGGCAGCCGATTCCTTCTGGGCCACATCGCCGGTCTTGATCTTGCCGGCAACAACCTCCGCTTCGAAGTAGTGCTCCCCGACGTAAGAGAGGACCCTTATCTTGCCGACCTCGGTTTTCTTGATGGCACCGTAGGCGTACACTTCCCGGTAAACGGGGATCAAATCACCGATACAGATTGTCTTTTTCACATCCTGCGTACCACTGTGGAACAGGCGAACTTTTTTCCCCGTTTTCGTCTCCACTTCCCCCCGTAACTCCTGCTGCTGTTTAGTGACTTGAGCGGCCACCGGTGAACAGACCAGTATGGTGACTGCCAGAACCAGGAAAAACTTTACAGCTCTTTTCATATCCACATCTCCTTTAAAGTTTGTTGATGTGCCGCCGGATCTGGTAACTGGCAAGTATGTTGCCAGTTACCAGATGTAGACAAACTTGAAGTGAAAGGCGTTAGTTACGGGGGTGTTTTTCCCGTCAACGCCATAGTCGTATCTAATGGTAAGGCTAAGCGGATCGCTGAAATGGACCATCAGCCCGCCGCCACAAGAGAGTTCATTACTGACGGAATTGGCAACTGCCGTGCCGGTCACTTGGTCCGTGGTGCTCCCGGTTGTCTGGTAGTCGACGGCGAGGAACGGCTCCAGATATTGATGGGCGCGGTACCCAAGCCGCAGGTTCGTATGAAATGTGTCTCCCGGATTTACATCATTCGCCCCGGTCTGGTGCCTGGTCGATTTGTGGATATAGCCGATCTGGCCGTCGATATCGACGTCGCCCAGCTGCAGATCGCCGAAGATGGTTGTCAGGCTCCCCCAGGTCTTGTCCGACACCGCGTCAGAGCCCACAGGGATCGACAAAAAACTTTGCAGCCCCAGGGTGCTGTTCTTGCTCGGCTTTATCCAGGCAGCCAGACCGGTCAACGGATCGCCAAAGCCGGTTGCCGAGACACCGGCTTTCTGGACGCTGATCTCCGGCTGCAGGAACTCCCAGGCAAAACCGACATCGGGCACTGCTTTAAAGGTAAAGAAGCGGACATACTTGGTAAAACCGACCGCGGTAAAGGTGCCGGGGCCACCGACCCTTTTGCCCGTATTATCAAAGGCCATATTGTCGGTCTGAACATAGGAATACTGGGCGACCGCATTGAAGGATTCGTAATTCACCGGCAGGGCGTACTCATGCGGCCCTATGACGTTCAAGGGTATGCCGGAAGCGACAACGGTCGATGCATAAACGAGTGAGGTGGCGACAATGGCCAGGCACGCAAGTGCTGATTGGCTGAACTTTTTCATTAATGGTCCCCTTGCTGGAATGCAATTTCATAAGAGTGGACAGCGGTGAGTAAACCTGTCCCTTGCCAGCGTTCGTCGTACCGCCGGATCAGTCGAAGTGGATGACCGGCTTCAGGATGCCGTCGGTCTTGGTCGTCATCATCTCCAGCGCCTTCTCCACATCGGCAAAGGAGAAGTGATGGGTGGTCAACCGCGTCGGGTCCACCCGGCCGTTCTCGATGATGCGCATCAGCCTCCCCATCCGTTCACTCCCACCGGGGCAGAGGAGAGTCTTGATGGTCTTCTCCCCCATCCCGACCCCCCATTCCAGTCTCGGAATATTCACGTAGTCACCGTGCCCCCAATAGCCGATGTTGGAGATGGTGCCGCCGGGCCGCGTTACCTTGAAGCAGTTCTCAAACGTAGCCTGGGCACCGAGTGCTTCCATGGCCGCATCGGCGCCCTGCCCGCCGGTCAGCCTCAAGACCTCGGCAACCACATCCTGTTCCTTGAAGTTGATGGTGACGTCTGCGCCATACTCTTTTGCAAGTTTTAGCCGCGATGGCACGCAGTCCACCGCAATTACCAAGCCGGCCCCCAGCAACCGGGTCCCGGCAACCGCCATGAGACCAACCGGCCCCAGGCCGAAGATGACCCCGGAACCGCCTAACGGGATATTCGCATTCTCCGCCCCCTTGAAGCCGGTAGACATCATGTCGGTGGCGTAACATGCAGCTTCGTCGG
Source organism: Geotalea uraniireducens Rf4 (assembly GCF_000016745.1). Lineage (GTDB taxonomy): Bacteria > Desulfobacterota > Desulfuromonadia > Geobacterales > Geobacteraceae > Geotalea > Geotalea uraniireducens. The sequence goes on from NC_009483.1 coordinate 5,040,209, forward strand.
AAACTCCCGCCGGTATCGGAGCCACATTTGCCTCGGCATCGTTGACGTGGAAGTACTCGGCCAGGTTGCCGTCCTTTTGGGTCGTGAACTTGTAGCCGCCGAGCATCACGGTGCACTGGGAAGGGAAGCCCCGCTGGCAGTTTTCGCATTTGTAGCAGGGAGTGATGGCGTTGACCGCGACCCGGTCACCTTCCTTGAGCCCCTTGACCGCACTCCCCAGCTTATAGACGATCCCGACCGCCTCATGCCCCAAGACCCGGTCCCTGATTTCTCCGAGCCCACCGGCAACGGTGTGCACGTCGGAAGTGCAGACCATGGCCAGTGTGGTCTTGATGATGGCATCGTTCGGACCTGGCTCCGGAATGGGCCGCTCGACAATTCCCACATCATTGATGCCTTTCATGACAAATGCCTTCATCGACTTTTTCATCTTTGCTCTCCTTTTACACCCTTATGCTGCAGGCAATGCTGCAGGCTGTAGACAACCGGCCTTGGCAAGGAAACTCTGGATAAGATACTAGCCAAACGTGTAGACGGGATTACCCCTTTCATCGTCTGTCAGAAATGTCACCTCCATGCCGATCGTGATAGCCGTTTTGTCCGAGTACCCTACGACACGAGCCATCCTTTTTTTCATGTTTTCTTCCACCACCGCCAATACGTACGGGGTTATCTCCTGAAAAGCCCCTATACCGCTATGCACGACGGAATAGGTATATATGGTGCCGCGCCTCTCCATTTCTCTACCTCCCCCGGAAGATACTGACAACGCAGGTAGCTGCAGTGCCCCCGATGTTGTGAGTCAAGCCAATGTCCGCCTTCTTTAACTGCCGTGCATCACCTTCCCCACGCAGTTGGGTAACTATTTCGTAAATCTGGCTTAAGCCCGTTGCCCCGATCGGATGCCCCTTGGCCTTCAAGCCGCCGCTCACATTGATCGGCATCAGACCATGGGCAGCCGTCTTTCCTTCGGCCACGGCTGCCGCCCCTTTCCCCTTGGCAAAGAATCCCAGGTCCTCGCTGTTGATTATCTGCGTGATGGTGAAACAGTCATGCACCTCTGCCAGATCGATCTGCGCGGGTTTGATGCCCGCCATCCCATAGGCCTGCTTGGCGGCATGCACGGTAGCAGCAAAGGTTGTCATGCTCTTTTTGGCCGCCAGGGTCACCGTATCACCAGCCTGGCCACAGCCGACCACCTCCACCAGGCGCTTCCGACAGACCGCCTTTGCCACGTCGGTCGCCGCCAGCACCACAAACGCGGCCCCATCCGAGACCAGGGAACAATCGAAAATCGTGAAAGGATGGGCGATCGGCAGGCCGTTCTTCACCTGCTCCACGGTAATCCTCTTCTGCAACTGCGCATCGGGATTGAGCAGGGCGTGATCGTGGTTCTGCACCGCACACAGTGCCATCTCATCCCGCACATTGCCGTATTCGTGGAAATACCGATTGGCGATCATGGCAAAGATGGAAGGGAATGTGGCGCCAAGACCAGCCTCCAGCTCCATGTCCGAGGCGCCGGCAAGCCCCGCGGTTACCGCCTCGGTTGACTGGTGGGTCATCTTTTCCACGCCGCCGACCAACACAACGTCGTACATGCCTGACGCAACGGCGCTTAAAGCCTGCCTGAATGCCAGACTCCCCGAAGCGCACGCCCCTTCAACCCGGAGCGTCGGCACATTCCCCAGGCCCAGAACTTCGGCAGCCAGCGGCCCCAGGTGCCCCTGGCCGGAAAATCCTTGCGCGTTGTAGTTGCTCATGAAGAGAGCGCCAATGTCCTCCCTGCCGATTCCGGAATCATCGATAGCCTTTGCGCCTGCCTCCAGGATCAAATCTTTCAGTGACCTTTCCGGGAATCTGCCGAATTTGGTTTCGCCGATGCCGATAACGGATACACTACGCATTTCTCACCTCTCTCCGGTTTATTACACTGCAATGGCCTTTAGCTGCGGATCGATACTCAATTGGGGGCCGGTCACCCGTTGCACCTCTTCCACCGTATAGCCGGGTGCGATTTCCCTCAGCAGCAGACCGGCCTTGGTGACATCGATGACTGCCATGTCGGTGATGATGCGGTGCACCACCCCTTTGCCGGTCAGCGGCAGGGAACAACTGTTGACTATCTTGGGCTGACCGTTCTTACTGCAATGCTCCATGATCACCACGACCCGTTGCGCCCCATTGACCAGATCCATGGCGCCCCCCGGCCCTTTCACCATCTTGCCCGGCACCACCCAGTTGGCCAGGTCTCCGCCCACCGACACCTCCATGCCACCCAAGATGGAGAGATTTATGTGGCCACCGCGAATCATGGCAAATGATTCGGCACTGGAAAAAACACTGGCGCCCGGAATCATCGTAATCGTCTCTTTGCCGGCATTGATCAGTTCCGGATCCACTTCTGCTTCCGTCGGATACGGCCCGATCCCGAGCAAGCCGTTTTCCGACTGCAAGACCACATGTTTGTACTTGGGGATAAAGTTGGCAACCAGCGTCGGAATGCCGATACCCAAGTTCACATAAAAGCCGTTTTCTATTTCCTGGGCGGCGCGTTGCGCAATCTGCTCTCTGGTTAAAGACATTGTTTTTCCTCCTTAAGAGCGAACCGTTCTTCGCTCAATACGTTTTTCATAACCGGAGCATTTGATGACTCGTTGCACGTAAATACCCGGAGTATGGATAAAGTTGGGGTTAAGTTCTCCCACATCCAACAGTTCCTCTACTTCGGCAATCGTCACCTTGCCGGCGGCGGCCATCATCGGGTTGAAGTTACAGGAGGTCTTGTTGTAGATGAGATTGCCGGCCCTGTCCCCCGAGCAGGCCTTGACGAAGGCAAAGTCCGCGGTCAGGGCGGTTTCGAGCACGTAATCCTTGCCGTTGAAGCTCCGCACCTCCTTCCCCGAGGTCAACTGGGTTCCCACCCCCGCCGGGGTGTAAAAAGCCGGAATACCGGCACCGCCGGCCCTGATCCTCTCCGCCAGGGTACCTTGCGGGACAAACTCCAGCTCCAGCTCGCCGGCCAGGAATTGCCGTTCAAACTCCCTGTTTTCACCCACGTACGAGGCGACCATCTTCCGAATCTGCCTGGTGGTCAAAAGGGTGCCCAGGGCATAGTCATCAATGCCGCAGTTATTGGATATAATCGTCAGATCCCTGGTCCCCTTCCTTAGCAATCCCTCGATCAGCTTCTCAGGGATGCCGACGATGCCAAAGCCGCCAGCCATGATGGTTGCCCCATCCTGGATATCATTAATGGCTTCTTCAATTGAACTCTGGACTTTCATGCGTTCTCTCCTTGCTCAGAATGACGTGTTTACGTTATTGGGACTGCTCTGTTCGAGCGCAGCCGTATTCCCTGCACTTCCCAGCCGTCCAGCTTGAAGGCGGACGAGCCGACTCTGCTTACGTTGTGGGCCAGCCAGCACCTGGTGGGGAATGGACAGCCGGCAATGGTCGGTCGACCGCCAGGGGCACTGTTTTGCACGGCAGAGAACCCACAGCGGATGGCTTCGACCTCCTCACGGTTCAGGTCGCGGACGATAAAGACCAGCCGGCCGTGATGATCCGCAAATGGGCTCTGTGCCGGCCATGTGCAGAGGCTGACCGGCGGATAGGCCACATCCTGGACGCAGTGGATTACCCGCGGCAGGGGATCGCCCATGATATTCATCAGCCCCTTGACCCGCAGGATTTTGGGGCCGTGGGTTTGCAGGATCCGTCCCATTGCCACGGCGAAGCTGTACCAGGCCACGGGATCGGGGAAGCTGATGACAAAACTGCTGACCGAGTCGCCATGATGCCCGTGGGAATGGTCGGCTGCGTGGTCTGCAGCTGTACCGGCCCCGGGCGGCTTCTGGGCGCGCATCTGCTCGGCACCGAGCCATGCCGCCACATTGGTCGACCGGCCCCCGGTGGAGTAAATGCCACAGCCGAACAGCGCGTCCGGACTGATTCGGCCCCGGCACACATCGATCCGGGGCGCACCGGGATTGAGTGCATCCAGCCGCCCGTCCAGCGCGGCGCGACCGGTGGTATTAGCCAGATCGCATTTGGTGATCAGCAGCCGGTCGGCCATGGCCACCTGGCGGACCGCCTCCCGGTGCTGGTCCAGTTGCTGTAGGGCGTGGGTGGCGTCGACCACGGTGATGACACCGTCACACTGGTAGCGGGCCGCAACGAACCATTCCTGGGTGAGCGTGGAAATCACCGGGAGGGGATCGGCAAGACCGGTGGTTTCGATGACCACCCGCGACACCTGCGGAATCTCACGCATTGAGCTGCGCTGGGCCAGATTCCGCAAGGCCTTGACCAGATCCCCCTGCACGCTGCAGCAGATGCAGCCGGAGTCGAGGATCATCATCGTCTCGTCGACCCTGTCGACCAGGTGGTGATCTATACCGACCTCGCCGAATTCGTTGATCAGGACCGCTGCCCCGGCCATCTCGGGATGCTGCAGCAGATTGTTGAGCAGGGTGGTTTTCCCCGCACCCAGAAAGCCGGTGAGCAGGGTCACGGGAATCCGCCTGTCGGTTTGCGCCATCAGGTCATGGTACGGCTGCGTTTCGTTGTTCATGGTGTTTCCTTTAATCCAGAGAAAGCGGTTTCACGCAACGACGCGACGACGCAACGTTTAAAACCATGATCCAAAGATTTGTTTAAAAGCCTTTCGTCGCTTAAAAGCGCCTACTTTTGGTGCGGCGTTGCGTCATTGCGTGAGGAGCCGCGTTTTTTGTCTCTTACGACTTGAGTCTTCATAAAAAGTGAGCAAACCTGAACTGCAATCGAACGCGGATGACGGGGATTGAGCGGATTTACGCAGATCTTAAAACCTTTTTTCTGCCTTGGTTGATCCGTGTAAATCCGCTTAAATCAGATTTGATCCGCGTTCTCTTGCCTTTGATTTCCCATGGTTCCGGCTTGTCCGGGTTGGGTTTAATCGCCTCAATTACCCGTCAAGCCCTGTCTGCCTTCAATCTGGCAAGACTGTCCAGTACCTGCTCCGGCAGGGCATCCCGCGGAATGTCGACGAAGTAGAACTGTGTGGGGGTTAATGGGGGCAACGGCTCTCCCCCCCAGACCATGCCGGACACATCAAGGCCCTGGGCCCTGCCGGCAGCCGGGAAGTCGCCGGCGCCGATGAACACATCGATCTCCGCGAGCGCCGGGCTGTCGACAACTTTCCCCTCCCCCATGCGCAGGGCCAGCGGCCACCGGTAATGCCTGGCCAGGTTGATCAGGGGCCGATACAGCTCCGGATCAACACCCCCCGGTTGCACCCCGGCCAGCGACTCCTCCAGCAGCAGGCCACCAACGGCCGCACCGGATACCGAACGGGCAAGATCGGCCACATACATGGCGGAGTCCTCGATACTGTCTCCGTCCAGCTCCACCTCCCCGCGTCCCGCCGCCCGGCTGGCCTTTTGCAACCAGGAGCCGGGTGACGGCATGGACAGGACCAGCGGCAGCTGACCGCGGAGTTGCGCCAATACGGCTTCGATGATTTCAGCCAGGAGCTCCCGCGGTTGCGACTGTTCCAGCAGCTTGCGCAGCGGATAGGACAGCTTGCGCTTTCCTGCCAACTCCGCTTTGACGGCTGGATTACGCTGCAACCATGCGTCAAAGAGCTCGCCGACCTCAATCACCGCCACATCCGGCTTCAGCAACCCTTGGGCCTGGGAGAAATAAGCGAGGTATCTGCTCGCGCTCTCCCAGGGATCGCCAGACTCCCCCACGAGCAGTCGTTTCGTATAAGAGAAGGATTTAAGCCACGTCCTGATGTTGACGCTGGCACCATCTACGGGCATGAGATCGGCGAGATTCTGGCTCATTTCTTTTCGTCCCCCATCGCACCCAACTCGACAAGACGGGCTTCCAGTTCATCAATCCGGACATCCTTGGGATGGCGCATATAGTTGGGCTTGGGCTTGTTGGCGTCGCGGGTGATGTCCGGGCTACCGGCATACAGGGTGCCGACATTATCACCCCAGCAGCCAAAGTACTGCAGATGTGCCGGGGGCTTTGGCGTGTTCCAACTCTTGACGAACTCGGCGAACGGAACCCCACGGGCAACACGATCCTGGCGCTCTTTATCACGAAGTGCCCTGGTTGCCTCGTGATTGATCGCCAGGGTAAGCGGATCGAACTTCACCTTGTAGAGACTTTCTGCTACCCCCTCGGAAATCAGCCCTTCTTCGATATCCTTGATCACCGCCCGGGGGTCGCGCTCCAACAGATCACCATAGCCGGCACCGGCACCTTGGGAAATCATGAACATCTCACCGCGCTTGGAGATCTCGAACCCCATCCCCATGTGGTGGGTGGTGTAGCTGGCGCCTTCGAACGGTTGCTCGTTCATGATTTCGGCAATGGAATGCTTGAACTTATCCGGTTCGTTCAGGAGCACGTCATAGACGTCCACCCCCTTCACCTTGCACAGGGGATAGGCGCCGCAGGAGTACCCGCCGAAGAGCCCCTGCATCGGCGGAATCTTGGCCCCCTGGCAAACGGTCATGAAGCCCCACTGTTCGCTGTCCTTGGTGGCGACCATCATGGTGTATCCCTGGCCGCCGCGGTACTTGCCGGGAGCGATTGCATCCTTGGTCATCTTCTTGGAAACCAACTGAAGGAAAGGGACCTCCTCCTCGTTCAGTTCCTGTTCACCGATGTCCGCCATGGTGGCGAAGATCGGCGCCAGAGCTGGTTCGCCATCACAGTCGGAGCGGGCGCCATGCCCCATGCCGTTCAGGTCGGCACAGAGGTTGCCCAGGGTTTCGCCGTGCTGGCTCACACCACCCCAGATGAAGGTGTTGATCATATTGAAAGTCGGCGCATGAACCTTGGTGTACTTCTCCGGGCAGCTGTAGAGGAACTTGGCCACGGCGTGCTGGGCGGCGGTAAATCCGGTGAAGATCGACATCAGGCTCTGGGAGTTTGGTGCGTCGTAGGAGCAGTCGACAATGGAATGGGGATCGGTGATCACCTCGATGGGGGCGAACGCCGCCTGCCCCCGCGGCAGGTCCGGCCAGACGTAGCAGAGGAACATCTGGGCGATCATCCCCTTTAAGCCCGCCAGAACCGTATTGGTGGCGCGGTTGGTGAATTCCGGACTCGATCCGCGGAAGTCGAATATGAGCCGGTCGCCGGTCTTGGTCAGCTTGCAGTTGATCTTCACCACGCAGTTCTCACGCAGGGTCGAATCCTGGATAATGTAGGTACGCGAAGTCATGTCCGGCCATTCACGGATGCGGCGGATTACCTCGGCGCGCACGTTCTCCATGGTCAGACGGAGCGTGGCAATAAGGGCCTGTGGCCCGTCGGTCCGCAGGGTCTCCTCGACCCGCTGCTTGATCCGCAGGCAGGCGAAGAGCTTGACCTTCATGTCCTCGTACTGGAGCTTGGGCTCGCGCACCGAGTTCTGCAGGAAGGTCAGGACATCGCGCTTGATCTCGTAGTTCTCCACGACCCGGAACGGACTCATCTTCAGCCCCTCGTCGAAGGAGGTCTCGGCCATGGAGGGCATGCCGCCCGGCTCGATGGCGCCGTTCTCCCCTTCGTGCACCGTGGAGGCAACCCAGCAGACCAGCTTTCCCTCCCAAAATATGGGGAGGATCATACTCTGATCGGTATTATGGACATTGCCATAACGGGAGTCGTTATGTATGAAGCCGTCACCTTCGCGCACCCCCACCGTCGGGTCATTCATCCAGTTCTTGATGATAAATTTGATCGGGTGGTGAACCAGCGTCGAGAAAATCAGCACGCCTCCCGCACTAGCGATGGCCAAGTCTCCCGATGCGGTGTAGACGCCGGTGATGACGTCGCCCCACTTGGCACCCGGCGCTGCCCCCATCGCTTCCACCATTTCGAAGCCTTCATCGCAGCCGGCCTGGACACGGTCACGAATCTTGGCGGTAGTATGCACGTCATTGTCTTGCCTGATGGCTTCCTCTTCATCCTCACTGCGCGGCATGAGGTCGTGCCGACGCATGATCTCCGGATCCGGGCCAAGGAATAGTGTCGTATCACTAAGGAATTTCTTGATCAGTGCGATTTCCTCGGCACTGGGCGTCTTCGCCGCACTTGGCATAATAGTTTCGCTCATTTTTAAATCCTCTCAAATTGTTAAGGTCAAATTGGTTTTCAACCCGGTCAGGCCCGCAGGAACCAGGAGGCACCCTGCTTGGCGGAAACAAAGTTCCAGCCCGGATTCACCAGATAGGTGGTCACCTCGGAGGCGATCACCGCCGGCCCGGCAACCTGGACACCCGGTTCAATCGCAGCCCGATCCCAGACGGGGGTATCAAGCGGACCATCGTGACCGACGAAGTAGCATTTGCGGGTACTCTTGGGTGCGGGTGGCGCCTTGCGCCTGGCCGGTGCAGCGGGTTTTATATCTTCGAACTGGACCGTTTCATGGCGCACGTAAGCCGCCACCCGGATGGTATTGATCCGGATCCCCGCCTCGGGGGCCTGGCTCCCTTCACCGAAACGTTTGCCGTAGTCCAGTGAGAACTGGGAAATCATCGCCATGACGTCGGCGGGGCCGTGCAACTCGTGCACCGGGATGACCGCGGTCGTCTGCACCAGCTGGTTGCCATAGCGCATGTCCAGTTCAAGGCTGTGAAGGATCTGCTCCCGCGGAATCCCCTGGCGGATCAGATCCTGGGTCCCGGCCTCCTTCAGCTCCTCGACGATGCCGTTGAAGCGATCATAGTCATCGTAGATGTGGCGGCTGTTGGAGTCGTACAGCACCATGTAGAGGGACCGCTCATGGATGTGCAGCTGATGCATGTTGCCGGCGCCGACGGCCGAGAATACCGAGCTGAAGGGGGGTGCCAGGATCTTGTTAATCCCCAGGTTCTGGGCGATGCCGCAGCAGTGCAGCGGGCCGTTGCCGCCGTAGGCGAGCATGGTGAAGTCCTTCGGGTCGTACCCCCTTGCCCGCATTTCGGTGAACAGGCCGTTGGCCATATTGTCGTCAACCTTCTGGCGAATCAGCATGGCCGCATCGATGGTCGAGCAATCCAGGTCGTCGCAGAGCGCGTCTTCAATGGCGGCGGCGGCCCGACGGGGATTCAGGGAGATCGAACCACCCGCGTAGTTCTTGGGATCCAGATAGCCGAGCACCAGGTCCGCATCGGTCACCGTCGGCCGCATGCCACCCCGGTCGTAACAGGCCGGACCGGGATCTGAACCGGCACTCTCGGGGCCGCACTTGACCGTCTCGTACATCCGGTCGTAGGAGGCGATCGAGCCGCCACCTGCACCCAGCGTCACCAGGTGCACCATCGGCACGGAAACCAGCCAGCGATCGACAACCGGGTTGAAGTCATAGTGTTTGATGCCCCCCTCGACGACGATGCCGATGTCGTAACTGGTACCACCCATGTCGGTTGCCACCACATTCCCCAGTGCCGCCTGCATGGCCAGATGTTCGGAGGCGGCAATACCGGATACCGGGCCGGAGTGGATGGTCTGCAGGGCATCGGTGGAGTTCAGCTGCGCCATGCCGCCCGAGTTGTGGATTACCAGCATCGGCTTTTCATAGCGGTGGGCACGCAGGTTCTGCTCCAGGGCCGAGAGGGCGTGATACATGGTCGAGTGGAGATAACCGTCGACAATGGCCGAGGTCGCACGCACATACTCCCCCTTCCGTCCCGCCACCTGGTGGGAGAGGATGACCGGTATGGCACCCAGCAGATGGGACGGATATTCCTCCAGCAGGATCTCCTCGATCCGCTCTTCATGCATGGGATTGACCACGCTGTTGACCAGGGCCACGACGATGATCTCGGCCCCCTTGTCCACCAGGGAACGGATCTGGACGCGAACATCGTCTTCGTCCAGTCGCATCACCAGCCTCCCCTCGAAATCAAGACGCTCGCGCACGCCACGAATCATGTGGGGCAGGACCAGGGGGGCAGGCCGGGATGCATTGGGGAGATCCTGCTTGCCCAGGTCATCCAGCCCCTCGCCATAACCACGGGCGCGGCTAAGCGGGACCGTCGCCTCGAAACCCGCGGTCACAAGCATGCCGATCCGCGGCCCCTTGTGTTCGATCAATGCATTGGTACCCAGAGTTGTGGCATACCGCACAGAATCCACTCCGGCCAGAATATCTTCCAACTCCAGTCCAAGGACGTTGTAGGCCTTGCTCAGCGCTTCGTTGAACCCGAGCGCCAGATTGTGGTGAGTGGTGAGAGCCTTTTCCTCAATGTACTTACCATCCCAAACCACGAAACAATCGGTGAAGGTGCCACCGATATCGACAGACACGCGCCTCATACTACCTCCTTTATTCTTCGCTCCGCAGTTCCGGTTCTCTCCGGCTCTTGACCGGAGGGGAACGGCGGGATTTCTGGTTTATTAATGGCCGTGTCCGGCGCCAAGGACTACTTCAGGGCCTCTCACCGGCTCAAGGACCTCTTCGCGAGTCGACCATTGGGCCTTCAGCGCCGCCAGATCCACCTCCATGTCGTAGAGGGGGGGATGTCCGGGAATGGCGTATTCGGTTTCCACCTGGGTGCCGCACTTGGGGCAGTAATACTCGAGAATGCGTACCCACTCAGGATCCGGACTGAAGGTGAAGCGGTACTTATCCGGATCGATGATCGGCGGATGAATTTCCCTCGGGTCGCGGTTGTAAACCAGCAGCCCTTCCTTGTAGCTCTTTTTTGCGGAACCCACTTCATGGTTACAGACGCGGCATTCCCAGGTCTCTTTGTCCAGGTCGATGCGGAGATATTCGGTCATCAGTACTTTCATGTTTTCAACCTCTCTTGTTCAGTAGAATGTCGCCCGCGTCGCTGATGACAAAACTCCATCCGTCAAGGACCCGGCAGGTAAAGAAGTCTTCTTCGATAATGGCTGGACCAACGCCGTAGTCGCCTGTTTTCATCTCGTTAAGGTTGTACACGGGCACTTCAATGCGTCCCTTGCGTTTGGTCAGCAGGGTACGATTACTGTGCAATGACGCCTTGTTGCCCTTTTTGAAGCTGGCTTGTTTATCTTTTTCAGAGCGCAAAACCTTGACCGCTTTCAACTCGACTTCGACGTGCTCGGCCTTCTTGAACGGAGCCGGTACCGCCGCATCCGTCAGGAAGTGGCTGATCTCCCTGCCGTCAACTGTCGCCACGAGGCGAGCGCGCAGTTCATAGCGCCCTTCGGCAAATCCTTCCGCATACATGTCGCGGGCGGCCTTCGTCTTCAGCGCGGCGATGGTCTCCTTCAGCCTGCTTTCATCGATGCCGTGGACCGTGGCGGCGTAATGCTGGGATATGTCGCACTCGCCGATACCGTAGGCACTGAAGACCGCGGCCATTTTCGGAACTGCGACAGTATCTATTCCTGCCTTCTCGGCGACGCCGCAGGCATTCAGGGGGCCGGCTCCGCCGAATGCAAGCAGGATGGTCTGGTCCGAGATGCTGGTGGTACGATGCAGCTCAACGGCAACCTTTTCCTCGTAGGCATACTGCATCTGCTGCAAGGCATCCTCGAGATCCAGGCCAAGAGGTTTGGCAATATTCTGCTCGACCGCCGCCGCTGCGCGTTCGGCGTCCAGGGCCAGATCACCGCCAAAATAGGATGTTGGATCAAGGATGCCGCTCAGAAGACTGGCATCGGTGATGGTCGCTTCCTTGCCGCCGCGACCGAAGCAGGCCGGACCTGGAACGGCGCCGACGCTCTCGGGTCCGATCACGATGCGCCCTTCATGGGCACGGAAAATCGAGCTGCCGCCGACACCGGCGCTGATGATCTCGCAGAGGGGGAATGAAACGGTAATACCTTCCACATTGCCACGCCGCTTCTCCGCCACCGTGTCGTTCAGAAACTGACCGATATCGGTGGTGGTGCCGCCGATGTCGATGGCAACCACATCGGAAAATCCGTACAGCTTGGCGAAGGTCTTCATCCCCTCCATGCCGCCGCGCGGGCCGGAGCTGTAAGTTTTGATCGCGATAGATTTGGCCACCCGGGATGAGTCGCCATCGTTGCGGAAGATCTGAAGGGGATTCTTGGTGCGATAGCTGCGCAACCGGTTCTCGGCGTTATAGAGGAAGTTTTCCATTGCCGGATGGAGGAAGGAGTTGATCAACGCCGTCCAGGTACGCCGCGCCAGATGGGTGTCGGCACTCAGATCGCTGCCGTACAGAATCGGCACGGCGCCGAGGAGGTGGCGGGGGTACTTGCGCAGGGCGACCTTCTTGAAAGCCGCCTCGGACTCGATGAAATCCTTTCCGCCGAAACTGACGACCAGCCTGTTCGCCCCGGCAGCGGTGAGCTCGTTGATGGCCTTGACGATCAGGTTGTCACGGTCGTCACGCTGCATCAGATCGTCAGCCAGGATTGCCACCCGGTTCCCCACCAATGCAGCGTACAGTTCGGGATCATGTTCGGCCAGACTGACCATGATGTCTTTTGTGGCACCATGAATAATCAGTCCGAGACGTGGCCCCTTCCGCTCACAGATCGCGTTCGTCCCCTGGGTCGTTGAATAGCGAATGAGATCGACCTCTTCCAGTAGACGAGCAACATTCGGCTCGCCGTAGATGACACCGGAGGCCTTCTGCAGCCCCTCAAAGAAGCACTTACTGAGATCATAAGGAGTTGTTAGTACCTTGGTTTTGTTGACCAACCCGTCATTCAGAATGCAGATATCGGTGAGTGTCCCCCCGTTATCGATGTTGATTTGTAATCCCATGCTGCGTTACCTCCTACCTTCGGTTTGCGTTGCTGATGATTGCCTTTTAGCGCCTGTTTATTTATGCATTCTGTGGCAGTTGCAATTCACCTCCCTCTGATGGATTTGGTTATGGCAGACCAAGCAATAATCAAAAACAATGTTTTATGATGCTCCCTATTGCGATCTCCATGCCAATCAATTTCATATGTTACCGGTGAATGCATTCGTGATTAAGTATCTAATTTAGTTGTGTTTATTTTATTGGCATACCGTCGTGCATTTTATTCTATTGATACAACGTCGTTTTGTCTCGGATATGAGACTGAGACAGTCTCATATCCGAGACAAGCCAATGACTGGGCAGCAGATATATCGACCCCATGCAAGAGTGTTCTGGAATTTGCAGGTGAGCTTTTCAGGCATGCTAACTGACTGATTTCACACATCAAACTGATCTCTGAAGGATGATAGACACCGGATAAATATTTAAAACGAACTTCTCGTCCGGAAAGACAACGCCCCTCCCCGCCAAGGGATTAAGAGCGCAAGAAAGGCAACAAAGGCGAGAAAAACGAATCGATCGGGTGAAATCGTAAGAGTGGTTGGCGTGGCCACTGTTGCAATTGGTACGATGTTTGTTTTAGAATTTTCTATACCCTTGTATTTTTTGGAATCGATGTGCTACACTTAAATGAATAAATATAAACATTGTTTTAGCCGCTACAAAAAAACAGGCTGCGACTCAAAAGATCTAAACTGGAGCTTTAGAAGGAGGCATCCGATGGCTCTTGTGAACCCATACGTCACGTATCCTAAAGATCGACGCAACATCCATAAACTCCGGGATAGATTTGAAGTTGGACGGTTCGCCAATGAACAGCTGAATGTCTATGAAAAAAAGCTGATCACAGACTGGTCTCGCTGCAAAACAATCGGTGTCGATCCGGGTATGCGTGATGGGATCGTTATTCCCGAAGATGAGTTCAGAATCGCCGTTGCCCATAGCAGTTTCATAATCGAGAAAGCAGAGCCGATTCTGCAAAAGGTTTCAAATCTGCTGGTGGGTGTCCCTGGCATTCTCATTCTTACCGATAATCAAGGTACCATTCTGCACATCGTTGGTGATTCGTCCGTGCGTATGCGGGCAGCCGATGAATCTTCGCTTATTGAAGGATCTCGCTGGCTCGAGTCGTTGGCGGGAACGAACGGCATCGGTACGGCTATCGCTCAAAAAGAGGCCGTCCATGTGTTTTCCAACGAACATTTTTGCGAAGGGTGGCACCAGTGGTCATGCGCAGCAACGCCGATCCTTGACCCCTTCACGGAGGAGGTTCTCGGCGTCGTCGACTTTACCACCTTTGATAAGGACTACCGGGAAGACGCAGTAGGGCTGACCTATTCCCTTTCTGGCCATATCAAGGCAGAACTGAGACTCCAGCTGGAATTGGAAAGGATGCAACTGATCCATAGCTACTCGGACCACTCATCCCGGTATCCAGCTGATGGCATCGTCGTTCTGGATCGAATGGGCCGTGTCGTCAGAAGTAGTCCGGGGATTGACCCGGACGAATGCGATCTGTTCCAGAGATGCAGGTGCGAAAAAGAACAACCAAAAATGGTGCAACAGGTCTATTTGCCTGGTACAGAGCGGGAAATCGGTTCGCTCCTGGTGATCCATCGCAAGAAACCCGTTACCATTTCAGTACCGATAGAATCGGCACTGATACGTTGTGTTGCCACGTTTGGCGAGTTCGTCACGGCTAGCGAGAATCTCAAACTGATTATGGAACGGATCAGCAAAGTCATCCCTTCTGATATCAACGTGCTGCTCATCGGCGAGACTGGAACCGGCAAGGAGATTGTCGCCAACTACATTCATGCGCACAGCAAACGTCACGCAGGCCCTTTTGTAGCGGTCAACTGTGGAGCAATCAGCAAGGAACTCTTTGAAAGCAAGTTTTTCGGCTATGAGCGTGGCGCCTTTACCGGTGCCGACCCTCGGGGTAGGAAAGGGGTTTTTGAATGCGCCGACGGTGGGACCCTCTTCCTCGATGAGGTCGGAGAGATGCCATTGGAAATCCAGGCAGCTCTCTTGCGGGTACTGGAGACGGGACGATTCAACCGCGTCGGCTCAGAAAAAGAAATTGCCACAAACTGCAGAATTGTCGCCGCAACAAACCGCTCCCTGTCCCATGAGATCACGCGGGGTACCTTCCGGGCTGACCTTTACTACAGGCTTGGTGTTGCCACGTTCGACATACCTCCCCTGAGAGAACGACCTGAAGACATCCCTGTTCTTATCCAACGCACCATGGTGTCATTATGCCGGAAGCACGACCTGCCCCCATCAAACATTTCCGAAGAGGCCATGGAACTCCTGACCGGATACAGCTGGCCGGGAAATGGGCGCGAGGTCAGAAATGTCATCGAATCGGCCATGATTTGCGGCGGTTCTTCCATTTCCGTCCAGGATCTGCCCATGAATATCAAATATTCACAGAAGCTGCCGCAAGAGGCGATCTCTGTGAGTGGTGCGCACCTGACTGCAGCACAGGGCAGGAGTCCCGACTCTACCGGCTACCGGATAAATGCCAATATCTCGCAACGCGAGGTGCACCTGATCATAACAACCCTGGAAAAGTACAAGGACATAGCCCTCGCCTGTGAGGCGCTCGGCGTTTCCAGAGCGACTTTTTACCGTAAGTGCAAAGCCCATGGGATTACGCCGAGTGACTATATTTAGTCAAAAGTCCAGGTTGCCCAGGTTCACCAACCGGGCATTACTTGATCTATTGAAAAAATTCCCAATCCCACCGAAAAACTCGGTGGGATTTCTTATTTTTGCTTGCAGAGGTCAGGTTTTGACAAGGCGTTTATGGGTGTTAGTATTGCCAATAAGAAGCTCGCGCTGAACACAGAAAGCTGCCGGATATTTCCCCCTTTCCCGCGGGAAGGCCATAAGTCATGAAAGATATCCCAAAGAAAAATGCACCTTCCAAGCTCAGTCTTATTCTAACCATCCTCAAAAGTTCAATAACGCATTTAGGTCTTGTTCTGACCCTGCTCTTTTCCCTTACAATCATATTGATTTTCACCTATTTCACGACTTATCAGTCAGCCAAGGAACAGATATTGGATGTAGGCGGTGAAATGTTCACCAAGGTAGTAAAGGACGTAATCGGTTTTATGGAGATGATGGACGCGAGGGTAAAAGCCGGCGAAATAACGCTTGCGGAGGCGCAAGATCTCGTCCGTACGTATGTTAATGGACCAAAGAAACCGGATGGCAACAGGGATATATCAAAATCGAAGATGTCAGTGGACGATTACATGTATGTATGGGCTTCTTCCTATAAGCATGATAGAGGCACGCTAACGATGCATCCGTTCAATGTGGAAGGGGTCAACGAGTGGAATTATCAAGTGAAAGGCCGCTATACGATTCGAGAATCCTGGTCAAATATTAATAATACCGGCCGTGTTTTCCGCCAGCTGTGGAAAAACCCGGGAGAACCCGTTTACACATTTATCGCTTATCAGGAGTATTTCGAGCCTTGGGATTGGATTGTGGGATGTGGCGGAAGAGAAGAGATCATATATGAAAGAAGATTAGGGGGGTTGAAAGGAAAGTTCTTGATAGTAGGCGCGATCTTTTTGTTAATTTCTACCATCCATGTTTACTCTTTCACACGCGTGGAAATCGCTCGCAGGGAGAGAGAGGAGGAAGTCAGGAAATTAAACAAAGAGCTTGAGCAGCGAGTGAAGGAACGAACGGCACAGCTGGAAGCCACGAACAAGGAGCTCGATGCCTTTGCTTACTCCGTCTCCCACGACCTGCGGGCTCCGTTGCGCGCCATTGACGGATTCAGCGCTGCTCTGCTGGAGGATTACAGGGACAAACTGGATGATGAGGGAAGAAAATACCTTCGCTACGTCCAGGAGGGAAGTCACGAGATGAGTGATCTCATCGACGGGCTTTTGAAGCTCTCCCGGTCCACGCGTGGCGGGATAGCTCCGGAGCGTGTTGACCTTTCCGCAATGGCGGTGATGGTGGCAGAGGAACTACGTAAGGCGGAGCCTGACCGTCGGGTGACCATTCACATCGCGCCGGGTGTGGAGGCCTTTGCCGATCACCGGCTGCTCTGGGTCGTCATGGAGAACCTCCTTGGCAATGCCTGGAAATACACGAGCCAGCGTGCCGACGGCCGCATTGAGTTAGGCGTCGCAGAACAGCAAGGCAAGGACGTCTACTTCGTCCGAGACAACGGGGCAGGCTTCGACATGGCCTATGCCGACAAACTCTTCCTTCCCTTCCAGAGGTTGCATAAAACCAGCGAGTTTCCGGGCATCGGCATCGGCCTGGCGACGGTCGAGCGGATCATCCACCGCCACGACGGGCGTATCTGGGCGCAGGCGGCTGTGGGAGAAGGTGCCACGTTTTATTTCACTCTGGGATTGGAAAGGAACGATGATGAGAAATCGAACTATTCTCTTGGTGGAGGACAATCCCAAGGATGAGCTCCTCACGTTGCGAGCGCTTAACAAGTGCCATCTGGCTGAATTGGGACGTTACTGGCTGATCATCAATGAGCCGCCGCGCAAGGAGGGGGGAAAGACGCAATGAGTGGGCATCTTCGTATACTGATCATCGATGATTCCGAGCGAGATGCCCTGCTGTTGGTCCGTGCCCTGTGCAAGGAAGGGCTTGAACTGTATTCAGAGCGGGTCGACACCGCAGAAGCCATGGAGAGAGCGCTGATGGCTGGACAGTGGGATGTTGCGATTTCCGATTGCCACATGCCGGACTTCACTGTCGAAGGGGCACTGGCTATATGGCAAAGAGAGGGAAAGGATCAACCCTTCATCGTGGTTTCAGGAGCCATAGGCGAAGAGGAAGCAGTAGCGCTTTTAAAAGCGGGAGCCCACGATTTTGTCAAGAAAGACAACCTGGCCCGCCTGGTGCCGGCCATCGAGCGCGAACTGCGGGACGCGGCGGACCGTCATGCCCGAAGAGAGGCTGAAGAGGCTTTGCGCCAAAGCGAGATGCGCCGCCTCCAGCTTCAGGCGGAATTGAACTGTGCGGCCGAAATGCAAAAAATGCTGCTTCCCCGGGATCCCCTTACTTTAGCCGGCTTTGAAATCGCCGCGTTTTGTACGCCTGCCCGTCAGGTTGGGGGTGATTTCTACGACTGGTATGAGACGATTCCGGGGATCGTGACCCTGACCTTTGGTGATGTCATGGGCAAAGGAATGGCAGCTGCCATGCTCATGACAACGGTACGGGCCACTCTGCGTGCCGTAACCCTCCGAGTTCAACCATCGATAGCAGTTCAACTTGCCGAACAGTCCCTCCGTCACGACCTGAACAGTTCAGAAAGCTTTGTGACTCTTTTTTTGGCACGACTCAATGTTGATGCCTCTCTAATGACGTATGTGGACTGCGGCCACGGTTTTGCATTCCTGCGGCGCCGTGATGGAATGGTTGAAGAGCTTCTTCCACGGGGCCTTCCTTTAGGGGTCTCGTCTGTAGAGAAATATCAAGAGGGGGGATGTGTCTTTGAAGAAGGGGATGCCTTCGTTCCCCCCTGTGTCAGAATAGTTGTCGCCTCAGATGGGTTGTTTAGCCACGGTCTTTCGAGCTGAATTGCAACGAGCGTAGCGAGCTTGCGATTCAGCTCGAAAGACCGGGACCGGCAAAAGCCGGCGACCCGTATTTTTTCAACATCTGGGGGCAGCAAGGATCTATAATGACATACACACAAGGATTCAAATCCAGCCTGGTTCGCAAGATGGCCTGCCCTAATGGCGTCTCGGCCTCAGCTCTATCCCGAGAAGTGGGAATTCCCCAACAATCACTCTCTCGCTGGCTTCGAGACGCAAATGTCGTGAATGAATCTGGTAACTCCCCAATTTCTGAAGCACCATGGAGAACAATGTCCCCAAAGCGCCCACAAGACAAGTCTGCCGAAGAAAAGCTCAAAATCGTCATCGAAGCCGAGACGGTTGCCGAAGATCAACTTGGCGCCTTCCTGCGTCGCAATGGAATTCATGAAGCACAGTTACGCGAGTGGCGCGCCATGATGCTTTCGGGGCTGCAAAAACCGTCTCGGCCTTCCTCAAAAACATCAGAGGAAACTCGCAAAATTCATGCACTGGAAAAAGAATTACTGCGCAAAGATAAAGCATTGGCCGAGGCCGCCGCGATTTTGATCCTCAAAAAAAAAGTCCAATCGATCTGGGGGGGCGAGGACGAGCCCACGGACAAGAGGAACGGCAGATGATCGGGCAACTTATTGAAGAGGCAACCCATTCCGGAGCGAGACTTGAATCGGCCGTTGTCGCCATCGGGCTGAGCATTCGCACGTTCCAGCGTTGGAATCTCCAGGATGACGGAGCAGATCGGCGACATGGGCCAGTCGCAGAACCGGCGAACAAGCTGGCTCCGTCGGAGCGGCAGAACATCATCGATATTGCAAACTCCCCGGCGTTTCGGGATATTTCGCCGAAACAGATCGTGCCGCAATTGGCCGATCAGGGAATATACGTGGCGTCGGAATCGAGTTTCTACCGGGTGCTCAAAGACGATGGGCTGATGACTCACCGGGAACCCTCCCGGCCCGCCACCAGCCGCAAGCCAAAAGAACATGTGGCTACCGGTCCTTGCCAGGTCTGGTCATGGGACATCACCTACTTGAAGAGCCCGATTCTTGGGCAGTTCTTTTATCTCTACATGATCATGGATGTCTGGAGCCGCAAGATCGTAGCGTCCACGGTGTTTTTAAAAGAATCCAATGACTATAGCGCCAGGCTGTTTCTGAAAGCCTGTATCAGGCTCGGCATCAATCCGGAAGGCCTGATTCTTCACTCCGACAACGGCGGCCCGATGAAAGGGGCGACCATGCTGGCTACTCTCCAGCGCCTGGGCGTAATTCCTTCCTTCAGCAGGCCACAGGTCAGTGACGACAACCCTTTCTCAGAAGCGCTGTTCCGAACCATGAAATATAGACCTGGTTATCCGAGTCGGCCTTTTTCAAGTCTGGCAGCGGCCCAGACTTGGGTTGATGGTTTCGTCGCTTGGTATAACACGGAGCATCTGCACAGCGGCATTCGCTTCGTCACCCCGGACGATCGCCACTTCGGCCGGGAGAAAGCCATCCTGTTAAACCGCCGGGAGATATACGAGAAGGCCCGGCAACAAAACCCAAACCGCTGGTCAAAAAACATCCGAAACTGGGAGCCAGTGGAAACAGTTTATCTTAACCCTGAACCAACGGCGGAAGTCGAACTTCTTGACGCCGCATAAAAATTCAACAGAGGCGACAACTACCTTGACACCCGCCGGTTCTGTACAGCGATGGATTGATTGATGCCCAAACAGAGCTTGCTCTCGACAATGTGGCCTTGGCTGCCCAACTGGAAGGAGCAGCAAATGCTAAAGAAATGGTGGATCGAATAGCAGCGATGATACCGCCTGGGACTACCCTGCCAGACGACTTGACAGTTCTGGTAGTACGCAAACGTTAGATGGCCGTTATTCTTTTCCACACACTCGTTTAAGAAATTGTATTATATATCAACTCATGGTTTAGCTTCAGATGTAAAATCGGTTGAATTCACGCCCGAAGGACGTGGCTTTGATTGGCCAGAGAACGTTGCATTCCACGATGGTGCTGTTCGGAACATGCGGCTGCAAGCCCTTGATGAGCTCGATAGGCAGCATGTTCGGCCCATGCGGCTCACCGCTGTGCAACTTGATGCCTATTTTGCCGGTCATACCCTGATTGATTTTTGAATAGATTTTCAGCAATCCGTTAGCACTGATATCCTTCGTAAAAAATACTTGGGATTTGCTCTGTCCTGCGGCAACAGCACTACCTATACCTTTAAAATCGCATACGGCAACAGTACCCAGCGCAATGGCACTTGTCTTCAGAAAACTGCGACGCGAAATTTGCTTTTCCATGTTTTCTCTCCTTTTGATAAGAGGTCATTTCAAAGTGGCGCTTCGCGTCCCGACATTACCAACAATTCTTTGCGTAGTCGTTCCCCGTGCACCACGATTCGTGAGGCGGCCGCATTGAGCTCGCGGAGCTCCTCTGCACTGAATTTGACCGCCATTGCTCCGAGGTTCTCATCCAGATGTTGAGGGTTCGTAGTTCCCGGGATGGAATCCACGGCTTCCGGGCCAGCAACCAGGCAAGGGCAATCTGTGCTGGAGTGGCTTCCTTGCGCCGCGCCCAGTCGCGCAACAGATCGACCAGTACCATGTTCGCCTTGAGCGATTCGGGGGTGAAGCGCGGGTTAGTAAGACGGTAGTCGGTGTAGCCGGGTTTATCAAACCTGGTGTTTTCGTTGATCGTACCAGTGAGGAAGCCCACACCCAGCGGGCTCCAGGCAACCAAGCCGATCCCCAGTTCCTCGAATATGGCAAGCTCTTCCTTTTCCGGGCCGCGCCACAACAGGGAGTATTCGTTTTGCACCGCCGCGACAGGCTGAACAGCATGGGCACGACGAAGTGTCTGCATTCCAGGTTCGGAAAGACCGAAATGCTTGACCTTGCCTTCAGTGATGAGCTCTTTCACCGTACCGGCAACATCTTCGATTGGCACCTTTGGATCGACCCGGTGCTGGTAAAGCAAGTCGATTGCGTCAGTCCTGAGACGCTTGAGGGAAGCCTCGGCAACCTTTCTGATATGCTCCGGGCGGCTATTCAGCCCACCCGTGCGCCGCCCGGTCGCGTAATCAATGTCAAAGCCGAACTTGGTGCCGATCACGACCTTCCCCCTGAACGGGACGAGCGCTTCGCCGACCAGTTCTTCGTTGACGAAGGGACCATAGGCCTCGGCCGTATCGAAGTAGGTTACGCCTCGATCCACGGCGGCATGGATGAGCCGGATCATTTCACGCTTGTCCTTGGGCGGATTGTAGTTGCCGCTGTTCATGCTCATGCACCCCAGCCCGATCGCCGAGACCTCCAGGGGGCCAAGCTTGCGGCGAGCGGTCACCATGGGGCGTGGTGCCGGAGCGCTGAAGCCGACGCGCGGGAGCATCGCCGTAGCCGCCAAAACCAGGCTTCCCACCAAAAAATCGCGGCGATCAAGCATGAACATTCCGCTTTCTCCGCTTTTATTGACAGGTGCTTTACTCATATGTGTTTCTCCTTTTTCGTGTAGACGACAGTTGGTTGTACTGCTCGTCACTAACCTTTTCCAGCCATTCGACGGCATTGCCATTAAGCTGTTCTGCTATGGCGATATGAGTCATGGCTGTGTTTGGCGCGGCTCCGTGCCAATGTTTTACGCCGGGCGGAATCCGTACGACATCACCCTGCCTGATCTCCTCAATCGGGCCACCCCACTGTTGTATTCGGCCGGTGCCCGCTGTCACGATTAAAGTCTGGCCGAGCGGATGGGAGTGCCACGCCGTCCGGGCACCCGGTTGGAACGTGACAAGTCCGCCTGTCGTACGTGCCGGTTCGTGCGCTTTGAATAGCGTGTCGATTTTTACGGAACCTGAAAAGTATTCGGCTGAACCTTGGCTTGAAGGCAGGGAGCCGCTCCGAGCGATAGTGATTCTCTGCTCCGCCTGCCTGTTACTCAGAACTTTACCCAATGTTTCACTAGCATTTGCGGCTTCCTTTTTACCAACGTTTGCTTCGAGAACGGTTATCAGGCTCCGCAGTTGCGCCTCGGTCAGTCCGGTATTCAGTCCGACGTTAAAATGTGACTGCAACTGAGGATTGACCCCCTCGATACTCGCCAAGGCTGAAATGGTTGCCAGCTCCCTGCTCTGGTAATCCAGGTTGTCACGCCCGAAGATGTCCCCGAATAGGTGTCCCTTCAAGAACGCATCAATGGCCGGGGCAAAGGTAATATACTTCCCGGTGGCCGGCGCTCCTATCAGGTGTGTCTGGATTTCGGTCCCAAGTTCGATGCTGCTCCTGTTGGCAGGTATGGAGCTTGGTTCCTTACCGGGAACATCCTTGATCCCTTTCTTGTCCCGTTCTTCCAGGACGCCGATGAAGGTATTGATCCCGTTCAGACTGCGGGGGAACCCGGCATAGGCGTACATCTGCACAAGGATTTCCTTGATTTCGTTGATGGTCAAACCGGCATCCAGCCCATCGTTTAAGGCCGTTTTCAGTTTTTGCAAGTCGCCGCTGGCAGTAAAGGCCGCAATGGTGACAATGTTTTCCTGCTTGGCGTTCAAACCTCCTGTTGTCACGGTCTGAGCCTCCGAAAAGGTTACGATGCTGAATATTGCGGCAAGTGTACTTGCCAGAAGTATGGTGAATTTTTTGTTCATGCGGCTCCCCCTCGATTCAGTTCAACCCCTTTTTCTCCAGAAATCTGGACATCTGGTCGGCGATTTCGAGATTGTTTAGATCCGACATGAGAAAATGCGTGTTTCCGTGAATGCCTATCTCGGGCAGATGGACAATAGTGACATCACCTCCGTGACGGTTCACTACATCTCTCCACGTCTTCGCCACCTCAAGGAATACGCGCCATTGTTCCTGTCCCGGGTTTTGCGAAGGCTGTTTGGGAATGTTATCTCCATAAAAAACAATGATAGGGATTTTGGTGAGCCGCATAAAATCCGCCATGAGCACAGTGGGCGGAGTGACGGTACGACCTGCGAGTTTTATTGACTCAGGCGCTTCTCCTTCTGGAAAAAGAAAATCTCCGCCCGGTTCAAAGGAAACAATGGCGCGGATGTTGTCGTTTTTGATTGCGGTACGCCATCCAGGTCCCCCACTTTGTGAGTGGGTGACGAGAATGCCTTTGCCGATCTTATTGAATAGTTCCGAAACCGCAGCGACATTTACTTCTGCGTTATAAGGGCCTGTATTGGGAGCCATTTGTCTGAAAAACTGGTTCAAGGTCTCCGGGGCTTTTGAAAACTGAACGCCTTCATAAAAATTCGGCCAGGCGCCGAGCCGGAAAATACCAAACCACAATTGTTCGTCCGGGGTAGCGGTAATCGTCGTCGCTTCAGTGCTGCGTGCCGCGCGACCACGTCGAGGCTGATCAATCAAATACACACCGTATCGCTCGCGCAGAAATATATTCTGGAACCCTTCACGCCCATCGGGAGTGGTTTCCCATGTTTTCGCCGTCTGTCCGTGCCCATGCCAGAATACGAGCGGAAACTTTCGGGCGTTTTCCGGTATCTGATAGAAAACAGAGGCATGATCACCGTGAAGCGTTTGTCCAGCGGGGCTGACTCCTGCGGGGTTGTAAGCGCCTTGCGTTATGGGGTCAAAAGTGCCCGGTTCACTTATGACCGTTCCCCCGACTGAAAAACTTCCCTGCTCCTGGATGACCAGTGGCGCGGATATGCCGCTACGCTGGGTGACTGCGCAGGCGGAGAGGCTCAGGCCGCAAAACGTCAGCGTGAGAGCAACGACTATCTTCCCAAACTTGATATTCATAAGTTGGCTCCTTGCTTCAACGTCTCACCGAAGAACCGGATCAATTTACCCATGGCTTGATTCACATACTGCGGTTTCCAGTAGGTTTCGATGTGGGTTGCACCGTCAATCAGGAATAATTCTTTGTTTTTCGCGCTGGTCGCTCCTTTGAAGGCACTCTGGGTCATATACAGGGAATCGGCCTTGCTCCCTGCCATCATCAGTAAGGGTTGGTTGATCAAGTCCATATTGCTGGCGGCATCGAAATTCATTAAATCGAGCAGGCTACTCATAGTGTATCTGAACGTGGAGTTGGGGTGGGCGTGAGTCTTGCCGTAGTATTCAAAGCCCTGACGATAAAGATCAAAAGGGAGCTTGGCGATTTGTTCATCCGTCAGCTTGGTATCGGCTGCATAGATAATCTTGCCTCCGGCCGCTTCTTGCGCGCGGGCGGCAGAAGCTTGCTGCAAGCGTTCCTGTATGGTGGCTACTTGCGAGTCCATAAAGCCGTTGCGTCGTACCAGGCCGGAATTAAACATGCTCAAAGTGGCAACAGACTTAAAACGCTTGTCAGTTTGGGCCGCTTTCAGGGAATAGCCGCCACCTCCACAAATGCCAAGCAAGCCTAAACGGTCAGCATCTACGCCAGCATACTGAGTGATAAAATCAGCCATGCCTCGAATATCTTCAATCCGGTTTGCCGGCTTATCCACATTGCGGGGCAGTCCACCGCTGGCGCCTTGATACGCTGCATCCGCAGCAATGGTGATGTATCCTTGTTCAGCCAGACGCTGAGCATACAAGCCGGCGACTTGCTCTTTCACGCCACCATTGGGGTGGGCCACCACCGCCGCCGGATATTTATTGTTCGGGTTATAGTTCGCAGGGGTATAGACGTTCGCAGAAATATCGATACCATTTAGTTTGTACGTGACTGAATGAATATTGACTTTGCCTCTGACGTTTTCGGTAATCGCTCCGTCATAGGCCAGAGTAAACGGATTTAGTTTATAGTCTGCGGCCATGGCTGCTCCTGATGAAATACTGATAACTGCTGCCAACAACAACGACACAGTTTTTACGATAGACATTGTTTTCTCCTTGCCGGCGTGCTCGGTTAGATATCCAGTTTATGGGTACCAATCCACTTCACCATTTCCGGATCGCGATGATCAAAGAAGCTGCTTTCCCGCCTGTCCAGCGTCGAAATGGCCACCATGTCCTCGGGAGACAGTTTGAAGTCGAAAATGTTGAAGTTCTGAACAATCCGCTCTTTGTTCACTGATTTCGGTATGACCACGACGCTTCTTTGGGTCAGCCAGCGCAGCACCACCTGAGCAACGGATTTGCCATATTTGCTTCCTATGGCAGTGAGCAGTTCGTTGCTGAATAGATCGTTTTTGCCCTCGGCAAAGGGGCCCCAGGATTCGATCTGAACACCGTTTTCTTGAAGGAACCGCTGAGTCTCGACCTGCTGGCAGAAAGGATGTGTTTCTATCTGATTGACCGCCGGTATCACTTCATTGTGAATGATTAGATCCATAATCCGGTCCGGATGGAAATTGCTGACGCCGATTGCCCGGACTTTGCCTTCCCGATACAGATCTTCCATGGCCCGCCAGGACCCGAAGACATCGCCATACGGCTGATGGATCAGATACAGATCCAGATAATCCAGTTGCAGTTTGGCCAGCGATTTATCGAACGCCTTCCGGGTGTTATCGTAGCCCGCATCCTGAACCCAGAGCTTGGTGGTAACAAAGATCTCATGGCGGTCCACACCACTACTCCTGATCGCATTGCCGACAGCTTCTTCATTCATGTAAGACGCCGCCGTATCAATCAATCGATAACCCGCCTGCAGGGCACCACTGACGCTGCGTTCACATTCCTTGGGATCACTGACCTGAAAGACGCCGAATCCGAGAATGGGCATCTCTATGCCATTATTCAAAGTTATTTTCTTCATACTTTTATTTCCTTTATGAATATCTATAGTTTACTCAGCGTCCGGTCATCTCTTCAAGTTTTTCGGGGTAACGGTTTCCGTGTACATTGATCTTTGCTGCGGTCTGCTCGATAGTGGCGAGATCGGCAACCGTAAGTTTGATGGAAACAGCACCGATGTTCTCGTCCAGACGATCCAACTTTGTGGTTCCCGGGATCGGCACTATCCACGGTTTCTGCTCCAGGAGCCAGGCCAAGGCAATTTGGGCCGGAGTTGCGTTATTCTCAGCCGCGATGCTGCCGAGCAGATCAACCAAAGCCTGATTCGCTTTCAATGCCTCGGGGGTAAAACGTGGCAGAGTGCTACGGAAGTCGGTACTGTCGAAGATGGTGTTTTCATCCATCTTGCCGGTGAGGAACCCTTTGCCTAGCGGGCTGTAGGCAACCAGGCCGATGCCGAGTTCTTCGAGGGTCGGCAGGATTTCCGCTTCAGGGCGTCGCCACCAGAGCGAGTATTCGCTCTGCAGTGCCGTCACCGGCTGGACGGCGTGGGCACGGCGGATCGTCTGTACTCCAGCCTCGGACAGTCCGAAGTGCCTGACCTTGCCTGCCTGGATCAGCTCTTTCACCGCTCCTGCCACCTCTTCGATCGGCACGTCCGGATCAACCCGGTGCTGATAGAACAGATCGATGACATCGGTCCGGAGCCGCTTGAGCGAAGCCTCGGCCACCTGCCTGATATTCTCCGGCCGGCTGTTCAGGACCGGCCCGCTCCCCTTCATCGCCCGGGGATCGACAGTGGTATCGAAACCGAACTTGGTGGCAATCACCACCTGATCCCGCAGCGGCGCAAGCGCCTCACCGACTAGGTCCTCGTTGGTGAACGGGCCATAGACTTCTGCTGTATCGAAAAAAGTGACGCCCCGTTCCACGGCTGTCCGGATTAACGAAATCATCTCCTGCCTGTCTTTGGGCGGACCGTACGAAAAGCTCATTCCCATGCAGCCGAGACCGAGTGCCGAAACCTCAAGGCCACTATTTCCTAGCGTACGTTTTTGCATTATTTTCTCCTTGCACTTGTTCAAGTCTACCTTGTTGATGATTATAACTTACTCCAGCCAAAGCAAAGGCAGATAGACCAATCCTGTCGATTTATTGCCTAATACTACTTTATGCTGAAAATTTATTGTAACGCGTAATGGGGTCGGATAGTATTCAAGCAGGAGGAATGTATGATAAACGAGCTACCTATAAAGGATATTGGAGATAAAAGCCTGGGAATTGCAGTTGCAGATTTGGTGAAGAGTATTGCCCGATGCACTGAAAAGGGCGAGCTATATACAACTGCCGTACCTGGCTTGTCACTTTTTAGGCGGGACGAACCGACCGGACCGATCAGCGGCATGTATGAACCGAGTATTTGCATGGCCGTACAAGGGGCCAAGCGGGTGTTGTTGGGAGACGACTCGTATGTTTATGATGCGCACCATTATTTGATCACGTCCGTTCAACTACCGACGATTGTGCAGATTATCGAAGCGAGCCCGGAGAAACCTTACCTGGGGCTCAGGCTGAAATTTGATCTGAAAGAGATATCGCAACTAATGATGGACAGCAATCTTCCCCAGCCGCGTGCACAACAATCAAGTCGCGGCATGGCGACCGGCGAGGTAACACTGCCACTGCTCAACGCCATTCAACGGATGATCGACTTGCTCTCAGAAGAGAAGGACATTCCGATCCTTGCGCCGGTCATCCAGCGGGAAATCATTTACCGTTTACTTGTGGGGGATCAAGGTGCGCGTCTGCGCCAGATTGCCTCAGCGGGGAGTCAGAGTCATCAGATCGCGCGGGCAATCGATTGGTTGAAGACTAACTTTACACAGCCGTTGCGTATCGATGACCTCGCTGCGCAGGCCCGCATGAGTAGTTCAACGTTTCATCACCATTTCCGATCGATGACCGCTTTAAGTCCGTTACAATTCCAGAAGCAACTGCGCTTGCAAGAAGCAAGGCGTTTAATGCTGGCAGAACATATGGATGCCGCAACCGCAGCGTTTCAAGTAGGCTACGAGAGCCCTTCGCAGTTCAGCCGTGAATACAACCGGTTGTTTGGTGCACCACCGTTACGAGACATTACGACACTACGTCAGATGTCTACCGCTCAATAAATTATTGTCAGGAGTAGTATGGATATATTGTCCTTGCTGCTATGGGAGCGTAGATAGCGATGTCTTCATTCTGTAGCCCAGTCAAAGTGTCCTCCCAGTGCCCAGCACCGTCTTCGTTGGGGAGCCATAAAATTCGAGGGGTTAGACGACACGTCTAACCCCTCTTTTATTTCAGGTAACCTCTGCATAGCCGGTAGCAAAATCCGGCGATTCGGCCAAACTTCCATTTTCGATGAATTGAGCTCTGCCCTCCAGAAGATCCTCGACACCTCCCAGGCGCCAATCATGTTTTCGTTAAGGGTGAAATTCCGGTAATAAGGATTCCTGATGCAATGATTCGCTAATAGTGAGTTTTGTAAAGAACCTGATAAAATAAATAAAAGAACCGCGGCAGATGATTTCGTTCACTTCGTATCGGTGGGTATCCCCGCTCAGACCGGTTCACAAACCCGGCCCGCAGAAAGGAGTTGAGCATCATGAACGCAACCGTAACTGCGCATGAACTGCAGCAGCTGATCGCTAGCAATTCTGTCAGCCTGATAGATGTTCTTCTGCCTGAAGATTTTGCCTGTCGACATATTGCCGGCGCCGGAAATGCCTGCGTCTACGAGATGGTCTTTCTGGAACGGATCGCGGAGTGTGTGCCGGACCGGGACAGGGCTGTCGTTGTCTATGATTACAGCGGTACGACCCTGGCTGCCCGTACCGCCAAGGAAAAACTGGAACACGCAGGGTACCGCAATGTGGCGATTCTGGAGGGAGGTTTGCAGGCCTGGCAGGCGACCGGGTTTGCGGTCGAGTCGAGCGCTCCGCTCCCGCCACCGCCCACGGTTCGTGACGGTGTCTATCATATCGATGTGGAAAAGAGTGTTCTTGAATGGACCGGTCGCAATATCAATAACTGCCACCATGGCCGGATCGCAATCTCCGGTGGCGAAGTCGTTCTGGCGAATGGCCGCCCGGTGTCGGGCAGTTTCGTGCTCGACATGAACACGATAACTAATCTGGATCTTCAGGATGAAGGCTGGCGGGGTATGCTGCTCCGGCACCTTAAATCCGAGGACTTCTTCGACGTGGAACGCTATCCCAAGGCAACCTTCGAGTTGCGTGGTGCAGCCGCGATTGCCGGGGCCACACCCGGAGCACCAAGCGTGGAAATTGCCGGTTTGCTGACCATCAAGGAGACGTCCCGTTCGATCTGCTTCCCGGCGATTATAGCAGCGCAGGAGGACGGCAGTCTCAAGGCCCAGGCTGCACTCGACCTCGATCGTACTCTCTGGAATGTCTGCTATGGTTCTGGCAAGCTTTATGAACGGCTCGGCATGCACCTGGTGAATGATCTGATCAGCGTGGAGATGTTTATCGTCGCAAACCGCCCGTGATTATTGGCCCAAGGTAAAAAAGATCGTAGCACCTTCGTCAACCTTGGATTCCGCCCAGATTTTTCCTTCGTGCTTTTCAATTATACGATGCACCGTTGCCAGGCCGATTCCAGTGCCTTTGAATTCTTTTTCGCTGTGCAGACGGGAAAACGGCTGAAACAACTTGCTGACATACGCCATATCAAAACCTGCCCCATTGTCCCTCACAAAATACACTTTTTGATCCGCGCGGCTTTCCGCACCGAACTCTATCGATGCCAGCGGCTTTTTTAAGGTGTATTTGTAGGCGTTTCCAAGCAGGTTATGCATGCAGATGTTGAGAAGCTTACGGTCGCCACGCGCGAATACGTCCGGGGCAACGCGGAATTGCATGGTTCGCTCGCCATGGACCTCAATCAATTCAGCCATCACCTGTCGGGAAAGTTCGCTAAGGTTTATCGGCTCCGATGTGATTTCGGTCTTGGACAGCCGATTCATCATGAGAAGCGCATCGACTGCTGACTTCAACTGCTGGACCGAGCAACCAAGGCGTCCTACGTAATATTGCAAATCGCCATAATCCCCGCTCTTGAAGCATTCGAAAATAACCTCCCTGAAGCCCTCCAATCTGGCAATTGGCGCTCGCAGCTCATGGGATATTGCATAACAGAACGCTTCCAGCTCTTTGTTTGAGTTTTCCAACTCCGCAGTCCGCTCCAGGACTCGCTTTTCCAGGTCTGCATTGAGTATGCGAATTTGCTCCTCTGCCCTCTTCTGCTCGGTCACATCAACCATGACCGCCTGGGAACGGATCACCTCGCCGGTGGCGTTCCATTCGGCCACGGCGGTGAGAAGCACGTCAACTATCTCTCCGTTCTTTTTCATCATCTGATACGGGATATCCTGGCAATGGCCGGACCTGAAAAATGCTGGAATAACAATCTCTTCGGCATAGCGGC
The DNA here is from genome assembly GCF_000016745.1 of Geotalea uraniireducens Rf4. Taxonomy (GTDB): domain Bacteria; phylum Desulfobacterota; class Desulfuromonadia; order Geobacterales; family Geobacteraceae; genus Geotalea; species Geotalea uraniireducens. The sequence continues at coordinate 5,070,745 of NC_009483.1, forward strand.
TTGACTCCTCGGTCAAGAATTCCGTCGATTTTCGTCCGATCACCTCGTTTCGTTCGTAGCCCAGGTGGAACAACCAATAATTACTGACATTCACTATGCGCCCGACTCCGTCTATGGAATGCAGCATGACCGGCGTATCTTCATAAAGATGCCGGTAACGTTCTTCGCTTTCCTTGAGAGCGTTATCTGCTCTTTTTCGTTCGGAAATGTCTTCCTTCACCGCCACGTAGTTGGTAATGACCCCTTCCGCATCGAATAGGGGAGAGATGGATGCCGACTCCCAGTAAAGTTCTCCGCTCTTTTTCCGGCTCTGAAATTCGCCTTGCCACTCGTAGCCGGCGGTTATCGTGCTCCAGAGCTTTTCATAAGTATCCGATTCTCTTGCGTTCAATTTCGGAATTCTGGGGGTTTTTCCGATAACTTCTTCAGGGAGGTAACCGGTAATCTCCGTAAATTTGGGATTAACATACTCTACCACGCCTTTCGCATCGGTTATAATGACCATGCAGGGACTCTGTTCGACTGCGCGGGTAAGCTTGCAGATGTATTCACTCTGTTTCCGGACATGTCTTTCCAGAGTGATCCGGGCAACACAATCTTCTATGGCCTCAAAAAGCTTTTCTTGGTCAATCGGCTTCAGCACATACCGGTTGATGCCTATATCTATGGCATTCAGCAGGTAGCGCGTATCGCTGTGAGCGGTAATGACGATAATGCTGGCATCGGGGTTCAGCACCCGAATTTCACTCGCCAAGCGGATCCCGTCCATGACCGGCATGCTTATATCGGTAAGGACGATATCCGGCCGGTGCTCTTTGTACAACGCCAGGCCGATCTGACCATTTTCAGCAGCTAAAAGGTTCAACCCCGGAAATTTAACGGGGATCATCGTGCATATGAGATCCCTGGTAATCGGATCGTCTTCCACATAGAGGATCGAAACCTCTGATGTACCAAGGGTATATGGTTCCATATCAGACCTCTATCCGAAATTCGGCTCCGCCGTCGAAATTGCGTGCGGTAAGCCGTCCTTTCATGTTTTTCTCAATTATGGTTTTCGACATGAACAGCCCGACTCCCGTCCCCTTGTCCGGCCCTTTGGTGGTAAAGTAGGGATCGAAAATCTTGTCCATTATGTCCTCGGAAACCCCGCCGGCGTTGTCGTTAATGGTCACGACAGCCTTGTCGTTTTCCCGGCAGATGGTGATCGTAACCCTCGGGTCGGCGACTTTCGCCTCGGAAAGTGCATCTCTGGCATTGACCAGTATGTTAAGGAGAACCTGGGCGTACTCGTTCGGATGGCCATTGATGATCGGATCATCTGACAGATTAACTTCGATCTTGATCCGTTGGTCGTTAAAACTCCCTTCGATGAGAGACAGTGTTTTTGTAACTACCTCCAGCACTTCGAACTCAACGTATTCCTTGTCTGGTTTGAAGAAATTCCTGAAGTCGTCAATTGTCTGGGACATATGCCTGATTATCTCCATGGACTTTTTGACACTGTCGTCGAAATAATCCTTGCTGAACTTGCCGACATCATAAAAAACCTGCATTTGCTGGAGCATGAGTCCCAGTGTATTTAACGGCTGTCGCCACTGGTGGGCGATATTGCCGATCATCTCCCCCATGGCCGCCTGGCGGTTCTGCTGCATGAGCAACTGGTCTTTTTTGCGCAGAGCCTCCATGGCCCGCAAACGCTCGGCCGTTTCCTCCCGCAAAGAGTGTTCCGCCTTCCGGCGACGGGCCTCTCGATCAATATTGTCGAGGGCGAAGGAGATGTCCGTTGCCATCTGTTGCAGCAGTTCAACGAATTGCCAGCTAAAAAAGTCTTTCTCGTCGGAATATATGTTTAAGACCCCGACAGCCTTTCCGTTTAATTTAAAAGAGATTGATGCCGAAGAGTTGAAGCCGCGCTTCATTGCTTCTTTCTGCCAAGGAATAGCGCGTGTATCGTTTATCAAGTCGTTGCTGATAACGATAGTCCCTTCTCGAACGGCTGAACCGACCGGTCTCGTTGATTTTGGCTCTTCCTTGGCGGGAATCCGTATGTCGTCAATGAAGCCTTCATTGGTGCCGCTCCACGTAACCGGTTTTATCACATCGGATTCTTCGTCAAGAAGTCCTATCCAAGCCAACTGGAAACCTCCATGCTCTACGGTGACCCGGCAGATTTCATGAAATAAGGATTCACGGTCGACGGATCGCACGATTGCCTGGTTGGTCTCGCACAACACTGCGTAGAGCCTGTTCAGGCGCAGCAACTTTTCTTCGGTAAGCTTACGCTTGGTAATGTCGGTAATCGCAGTTCGATAGACGGTCTGCCCTGTGGCATATTGAACCGGAACGCTGTACAACTGCGCCTGAAGCGTTTTACCCCCCTGTATCGTAATGCCTAACTCCGACACAACTTCCTCTTCGATATGATTGTGCCGCTGAATGTGATTCAGAAATGTCTGCGTGTCTCCACTATTCACACAGCATATAAACGGCATGCCGATCAGGTGATTCCGGTCAATCCCCAATAATCTCGCACCGGTCAGATTTACATCCTGAATTACCCCCTTATCGTCAAGGGTAACATAACTGAGCGGAGCAAAGTTGTATAAGTCCCAGTACCGGTCAAGGGAAGTTTCCAGTTCTTGATGCATTTCCCGCAACTTCCGGTTCTGCATCTCCAGTTCCTTCTGTTTTTTTTCAAGTTGCGCCGTCCGCTCCGCAACCCGCATTTCCAACTCATCATGAGCCCGCCGAAGCCGCTCTTCGCTCTCTTGTAACGCCTTTTCTGCCTTCTTTCGTTCGGTAATGTCATGGGCGATCACTGAAACGCCTGTAACTTTTCCTGTTGAATCAATGATCGGAGAAAAGGTCAGGGAGACATGGATTTGCCTGCCAGCCTTCGTCATCCGCACTGTTTCAAGGCTATTTACGTGACCGCCACTCTTGATCTTGGTGATAATCTGCATAACCTCCCCAAGATGATCAGGGGGAATTAGCGTGGAGAAATGCCTTCCATTGATTTCCTCGGAGGTATAGCCGTATATTTTCTCCGCGCCCCAATTCCAGCTCGTAATAAAGCCATCCAAGGTTTCCCCTATGATTGCATCATCCGAACTCTCAACAATTGATGCCAAAAACTGCAGACGCTCCTCCATCCGTTTCCGTTCAGTAATATCTTCCTTAACCGCGACAAAATTGCTGATGCTGCCGCTGGCATCCTTGAACGATGAAAGGGAGGCAAGTTCATAATAAAGTTCACCGTTCGTTTTTTTGTTGATTAATTCCTTTTCAAACATGGCTCTCTTCCTTCCTCTTCGGGGAGTTAGAAGCAACAAGCTGAGCAATTTCGGCAAACATTTACACCGCTACCTCACTCATGGAAAACGAGAAGGCACGACTAAGCTTAACGCAATCGCACAATAATACAAAATCATTACAAATTAGCGAAGGTTTATTTTATTAAACTCAGATTTTGTTGTCAGGAAAGGTGATTATAATCGTCAATCACTTAAGTTTTGCAGGCTTCCAAGAAGGGAGAAAGATTGTAACTAATTCAGCACGCCTAAGTAACGGACTGGTTTTTCAGGAGCGCGGACAACCTGAATAGTTACTTTAAATAAAATGGTTAGAGCGGAAACCAGGTTGTCTTTGTATTTTCAATGCAGCAAGGCTTTACAGCAATTTCCGCAGGAACATCCCCGTATAGGATCGCGTCACCCGTGCCACCTCCTCCGGTGTGCCGGTTGCAATCACCTCGCCGCCCCGGTCACCCCCCTCGGGTCCCAGATCGATGAGGTAGTCGGCTGTCTTGATCACGTCCAGGTTGTGTTCGATGATGACGATGGTGTTGCCCCCCTCGACGAGCTTTTCCAGCACTTCCAGGAGCTTCTGGATGTCGGCGAAATGGAGGCCGGTGGTCGGTTCATCGAGGATGTAGATGGTCCGGCCAGTGGCCCGCTTGGAGAGCTCCTTGGCCAGCTTGACGCGCTGGGCCTCCCCTCCCGAAAGGGTGGTGGCGGACTGGCCGAGCTTGATGTAACCGAGCCCGACCTCCTCCAGGGTTTTCAGCTTGTTCTTGATCCGCGGGATGTTTTCCATGAACTGCAGCGCCTGGGAGACGGTCATGTCCAGGACCTCGGCGATGGATTTCCCCTTGTAGCGCACCTCCAGTGTTTCCCGGTTGTAGCGGGCCCCCTTGCAGACCTCGCACTGCACATAGACGTCGGGGAGGAAGTGCATTTCGATCTTGATGATGCCGTCCCCGGAACAGGCCTCGCAACGCCCCCCCTTGACATTGAACGAGTAGCGCCCCGGCTTGTAGCCACGCATCTTCGATTCGGGGAGCTGGGCGAAGATGTCGCGGATATCGGCAAAGACGCCGGTGTAGGTGGCGGGGTTGGAGCGCGGAGTTCGGCCGATCGGTGACTGATCGATGTTGATCACCTTGTCGAGCGCCTCAAGCCCGGTGATCTGTTTCACCGCCCCTGCTTTCTCCCTGCTCCGGTAAAGCCGCTGGCAGAGTACCTTGTAGAGGGTGTCGATGACCAGCGTCGATTTGCCTGAGCCGGACACGCCGGTCACGCAGGTCAACACGCCGAGCGGGATATCCACCTCGACGTCATTGAGGTTGTTCTCCGTGGCGCCGGTTATGCGCAGGAACTTAGCCGGCCTTCTCCGCAGTTTCGGCACCGCGATGGCAAGTTTGCCGGACAGGTACTTGCCGGTAAGGGAATCGGGGTTTTCCATGATTTCCGCCGGCGTTCCCTGGGCCACCACACGCCCGCCGAGGACTCCCGCACCCGGCCCCATGTCTATCACGTGATCCGCTTCAAGGATCGTCTCTTCGTCGTGCTCCACCACGAGCACCGTGTTCCCCAGGTCGCGCATATGCTTGAGGGTCTGGAGGAGGCGGGCATTGTCCCGCTGATGGAGGCCGATGGACGGCTCGTCGAGGATGTAGAGAACGCCGACGAGGCTGGAGCCGATCTGGGTCGCCAGCCTGATCCGCTGCCCTTCCCCGCCGGAAAGGGTGCCGGACGAACGGTCGAGCGACAGGTAGTCGAGCCCCACATTGACGAGAAAATGGAGCCTCTCCCGGATCTCCTTGAGGATGCGGCGGGCGATCTCCTCCTCCTTTTCAGTCAGGTGCAGATTAGCGAAAAACTCCAGGCAGTCCTTGATGGAGAGGGCGGTGACGTCGCAGATATTGTGGCCGTCGATCCGGACGAAAAGCGCTTCCCTCTTCAGCCGGGCACCCTTGCAGGTGGGGCAGGGCATGATGTTCATGTATTTTTCCAGCTCTTCCCGCACCTGGTCGGACTCGCTCTCCCGGTAACGGCGCTCCAGGTTGTTGAGCACCCCCTCGAACTCCTTCTGGTAGATATGTTTTCGCCCGCCATCCTCCTCCCACCAGAACTCGACCTTATCCCCCCCGGAGCCGTGAAGGATGATATCCCGGGCCTTTGTCGGAAGCTTTTTGAACGGGGTGCGGATGTCGAAGTCGTACGCCTTGGCCAGGGCTTCCAGTGTCTGGTGATACCAGCCGGAGAGCCGCTTTTCCCACGGGGCGATGGCCCCCTCGCGGATGGAGAGATCCGGGTTGGGAATCACCAGCTCGGCATCGAAGTACATGCGCGTCCCGAGGCCCGTGCAGTCAGGGCAGGCGCCATAGGGGTTGTTGAAGGAGAACATGCGCGGCGTCATTTCCGGGTAAGAGATGCCGCAGTCGATGCAGGCGAAGCTCTCGGAAAAGAGCATGGTATCCGCCCAGAGCGACTTCTTGCCCGCAGCTTTTTTGCCCTTGCCGTTGGCAGGCTCTGCCGCGGAATCAGCCTGAGGATTTTCCTGTATGGCGACCTTGACGATCCCTTCGGCGTGGTTCAATGCCGTTGCCAGTGAATCTGCCAGCCTGCGCTGAATGCCTTCCTTGACGATGAGCCGGTCGACGACGATATCGATGTCGTGTTTCTTGTTTTTGTCGAGGGTGATCTCCTCTGCGAGGTCATGGGGAACATTATCGATGATGACGCGGACAAAGCCGTCCTTCCTCAGTTGGTTCAGCTCCTTCCGGTATTCGCCCTTGCGGCCGCGGATCATGGGGGAGAGGAGGTTGATCCGCGTCCCCTCTGGCATGGCCATGATCTGGTCCACCATCTGGGAGACGGTCTGGGCGGTGATCTCCTTGCCGCAGCTGTAGCAGTGGGGTTTGCCTACCCGGGCAAAGAGGAGGCGCAGATAGTCGTAGATTTCGGTAACGGTGCCGACCGTGGAACGGGGGTTCTTGCTCGTGGTCTTCTGCTCGATGGAAATAGCCGGGCTCAAACCCTCTATGGATTCCACATCCGGCTTTTCCATCTGCTCCAGGAACTGGCGGGCGTAGGCAGAGAGGGATTCCACGTAGCGCCGCTGGCCTTCGGCATAGATGGTGTCAAAGGCGAGGGTCGACTTGCCGGAACCGGAGATGCCGGTGATCACCACAAGCTGGTCACGGGGTATCTCCACGTCGATGCACTTCAGGTTATGTTCGCATGCACCCTTGATAATTATCTTGTCGGTTGCCATGAATTGGTGCTCCACATTCGGTTATATTTTGCATTCAAGAGCCTGAGTACGACAGCAGGGAAAGGAAACCGCCCATCAATAATACCGTATTGAGGGGAGTCAATCCAGTCACATATTAAAGTCTTATCGGCGCATTACGCCAACTAGGAGTTTGTCGGACTTAGGAATGAATCTACTGCGAGATTTGCCATTCTCGTTACGATTCCCTAAGTCCGACAGGCTCCTGGGGGTTGCAGAATAAAAAAAAGCCCCGGATCGCTCCGGGGCCTTTTGGTTGTGTTTAAAGATATCTTTAAACTCTGTTGACGTTGGCTGCCTGAAGACCTTTTGGGCCTTTCTGCACTTCGAATGTTACTGCCTCGCCTTCGGCCAGAGATTTGAAACCATCGCCCATGATTGCGGAGAAGTGCACGAACACATCATCGCCATTATCCTGCTCGATAAAGCCAAAACCCTTGCTGTCATTGAACCATTTTACCGTACCGTTTGCCATTCTAACTTTCTCCTACTACTGCCTTGTTAATTTTACCCAGACGTAATCCCTGGACATCTTGGTGAGCTTACGGGTTTCGGCCAATCATGTCAAGCATTTATTTTCCGTTCAGATGCCTGCAATTTCCCGCCCGGCCTGGAGCAGTTCCGCGACAACGCCCGGATCATTTGCCTCGCTGTAAAGCCGCAGCACCGGCTCGGTGCCGGAGGGGCGAATAAGCAGCCAGGAGCCGTCGGCGAAGATATATTTGAAACCATCCTTGAAGTTCTCCTCGGCCACGGGGCGGGAGGCAATGGTTTTTAACCCTTCGTGTTTAAGCTTTGCGATCAGTCGCTCCTTGGCCGCATTTTCGATGGGGGCATCGATGCGGCGGTAGTAGAAATGACCGATCTCGTCCATGGTTTCATCGAGCAGCTGCCGCAGCCCCTTGCCGCTCATTGCCATGGCCTCAAGAAGCAACAGCCCCATCAGTATCCCGTCCCGTTCCGGTATATGCCCCTTGACCCCCAGGCCACCCGATTCCTCCCCCCCCATGAGGATGTCGTGCTCAAGCATCAGTTCGCAGATGTGCTTGAAGCCGATGGGTGTTTCGAACAGCGCGAGACCGTATTTTTCCGCGAGGAGATCGATCATCCGCGTCGTGGAAACGGTTTTCACCACGTCGCCGCGCAAACCCTTGCGCTCATAGAGATGGCGCAGCAGCACCGTGAAGATACGGTGGGACGAGAAAAACTCACCCGTCTCATCCACTGCGCCGATCCGGTCTGCATCCCCGTCCAAGGCGAGTCCCACCTTGTAGGCGCCGCTCTTCACCAGCATGGAGAGTTCGGCGAGGTGCTCCTCGATCGGTTCCGGCGCCTGACCGCCGAAGGCGGGGTTGTCGATGGTATGGATCTCTGCGGTACCCGGCAGGAGTTCCGGTATGAAGCCGGTCCCGGCGCCGTACATGGGATCGACCACCGCAGGGATTTGTGCCTTGCGGATCAGATCCAGATCCACATAACGCGCCAGTTGCCTGAAGTACGGCTCTCTGGCGTTGATCAGGCTCACCTTGCCACCCTTTATCCCATCGGCCAGAGGCATGGCCTGCACACTGCGGTTGCCGGCCATGTTCCGTGCAACCATTTCCTCCAGCACCTTGGTGGTGGAAGGTCTGGCAGAACCGCCAAAAGCCTCCTTCACCTTGAAACCGTTATATTTCGGGGGATTGTGGCTGGCGGTAATCATGACCCCGGCGCCGGCGCCCCGTTCGTGCACAGCCCAGGAAACAGCGGGAGTAGGGGCATAGTTGTCAGTCAGCCAGACATGGATGTCGTTGCCGGCAGCGATCTCTGCCACTCTCTCGGCAAATTCGCGGGAAAGAAAACGCCGGTCGTAGCCGACTACCAGCCCCTTGCCGGCCAGACCCTCCTTGTGGAGATAGTCCATGGTGGCCTGAGCCACCAGAGAAAGGTTGTCGAAGGTAAATTCCCTGGCAATCACCCCGCGCCAGCCATCGGTACCGAATTTTATCTGCAAACCAGAATCCTCCTGTGGATAGAATGTATCAAGATATTAGCAGCGGGTCATTTTCTCCATCTGAACCGAATATGTCAACCATTTGTTGTGATCCAGCTGCCGAACAAGGGTTGACCGGAGGCATGGATTGGCTTATAAATGGCGTATAATTCCAATTTCAAATCAAGGATGAAATCGAGGCGGCGAGGAGTGAGGCGACGAAGGCGTACAGATAGTACGTTGAGGAGCCGAAGACGAGCCAACGAAGATAGCGCCTTGATTTGGAATTGGAATAAACTCAAATCAAGGAGGTAGTACCATGCTGAGAAAACTGGTAGTCGCACTTTCCATTGGACTCTGTCTGGCGGGGACAGCCGGCGCGGAGGATGCGAAGGAGTCCAAATCCGTTAAAACCGGGCATAATCCGGTAGTGGTCATGGAAACAAGCCTGGGAACGGTAAAGATGGAACTTTTTCAAAAAGAAGCGCCGCTCAGCGTCAAAAATTTTCTCGATTATACTAATGGCGGCTACTATAACGGCACCATTTTCCACCGGGTCATTCCCAACTTCATGATCCAGGGTGGGGGATTCACTGCCGAGATGAAGACGAAGCCGGCCAAGGCCCCGATCAAGAACGAAGCGGGCAACGGCCTGAAAAACGACCGCGGCACCCTGGCCATGGCCCGTTCCATGATGGTGGATTCCGCCTCATCCCAGTTCTTCATCAACGCGGTCAACAACGACTACCTCAACCACCGCGACAACTCGCCGCAGGGATTCGGCTACGCCGTGTTCGGCAAGGTGATCGAGGGGATGGACGTGGTGGACAAGATAGCTGCGGTGAAAACCGGAATGCAGAAAGGTTTCCAGGATGTACCGGAAACGGCGGTGGTGATCAAGTCGATGAAGGTCGTAAAGTAAGGCGCTACCGGTAATCCATTTAATCGAAAAGGGGCAACCATTCTATTTTTGGTGCCCCTTTTTCTTTGCTTTCATTTGTTATTTTATACCAATTTCTAATCAAGAATGAAATCAAGGCGGCGAGCATTACCTCCCCCGCCGTACCGCCAGGAGCACCACGTTGCCGATGGTGAAGAGGAGCGCGCCTGCCAGGGCCAGGGCCGCTCCCGGCTCCCGGTGGATCTCCACCAGGGCTATCCTGTAGGGAACAGCCTGCACATCCTTGAGGTAGACTCCGAAACCCTTATAAAAGAACGGATGGTTGGGGCTGATGGTCTGCTTCACCGTCCCGCCGGATGTTCCATAGCGGACATCGGCGCTGTAGCCGGTCATCATCCCCATCGGCCCGGTCTCTGCGGTTATATTACCCAGTTCAATTCGGGTCCCGTCGGGAAAGCCGATGGACTCCCCTTCGTTAACCTGCATCACCCCTTTCAAGCCGCCATAGGCGCTGAAGAGATGGGCGAGGACGATGAAGAGAAAGCCCGCGTGCATGACCTGCGGGGCAATCAGGGTAAGGAACTTTGCCCGGCCATATTTGCTGCGGAGCGATTCGATGCTGCACAGCACCGTGTTGAGGGCGAGGACGCCCAGCAGGCCGATGGTGAGCCAGAGCCACCAGGAGAATACAATGGGTGTTTCTTTCAGCCAGTAAAAGAGCGGCATGTCGTTGATGGAGCTCGATTCCGCGCCGCCGCCGGAAAAAGAGCCGACGCCGAGAAGCACGACCACGCCGAACATGAGCCAGATGCCGAGAGAGAGCGAAGCGAGACGGTTATAAAAATTGTTGAGCATGCTTCAGATCCTTGTGTAGTGTGACCCGTTACCCCATCTGCCCATTAGCCCTTTTCCCCGGTCAAAAACTGTGGGAGCTCTTCATCAGCATGCTTACCCCCAGGTAGGTGAAGAGCGCCGCTGCAAAGCCGATGATCCCCGCCCAGGCAACGCCCCTTTCCCACTGGGGACCTTTGAGGCGCAGGTGCAGGTAAAGGCTGTAGAAGAGCCAGAGAATGGAGGTCCAGAGCTCCTTGGGCGTCCAGAGCCAGTAGGTTCCCCAGGCGTAGTAACCCCAGATGCCGCCGGAAACCATGGAGGCGGAGAAAAAGCTGTAGCCGACCAGGGCGCTCTTGTACTGGAGGTCGAGGAGCGCCTTCTCCTTATTGAAAAGGAACATCCCCCCCAACAGCGCCCCAACGCCGAACAGGGCGTAAGCGAAGAAAGCCAGCGCCACGTGCAGTTCGAACCAATAGGTTTTCAGCACCGGCGGCAACGGCATGTTCAAGGTGGGAAAGGGGAGCGCCAGCAGGGCAAAGAGTGCGGCCATGCAACCCGTTCCCCAGGAAAACGAGGCCGATGTGCGGGGTGTTTTCGAGAAAATGAATGGGAGGGCCATCAGGCCGATGGAGGCGGAAAAAAAGGCCAGGGTGTCCTGGGGGCCGATGAGCGGCAATCTCCCCAGTTCCGCGCCCCTCAAGCCAAGGTAGACGAGCTCCGCCAAGAGAGCGGCAACGAAAACCGGCCTTTTGTATGAGCCGAACAGATACAGGACGATGGAGGTCAAAAGGAGCCATATCATGGTGTCGCTCCGGGAATCACAGGTAAAGTTATTTATTTATAGCTCTTGCGCCGGAAAAGGCCGGTCTTCAGGGAGGCGATCCGGTCGAGGAAGAGCATCCCGTCCAGATGATCCATCTCGTGCTGGATGGCCACCGCCTCGAAGCCGCTCGCCTCGATTTCGTGATGGATGCCGTCACCGTCCATGAAGCGGATGGTGATCTCCGTTGCCCGCTCAACATCGCCGGTATAATCGGGGACGCTCATGCACCCCTCGCGCATGATGGCGGCACCTTGCCTCTTGGTGATCTCCGGGTTTATCATCTGCAACAGGCCGTGGTTGTTCTCCTTACCGTTTCTGCTGGCGGAGACGTCCACCACGCAGACCCGGAGCGTAACTCCGATCTGCGGTGCGGCCACGCCGACCGAGCCGGGACCGGCATGCATGGTATCAAGGAGGTCCTGTAGCAGCCCCGTTATCGACCGGTCGATGGCGGCTACAGGGTGGCACATTTTCTTGAGAATGGGATGGGGATATAAGAGTATTTTCTGGACAGGCATCGGATTAAAGGGAGACCGGCGTGATGACGCGAACGGAGATCTCCACGCTCAACTCCTTCTTCAGTTTTTCCAGCACGGCCGCCGTATCGTCGACGCTCATTCCATCGGGGAGGGCCGCTTCCAGCATCAGGACATAGACCGGCTCCTCCTTGGTGCCGATCAGCTTCGTGTTCAGGTCGGCGATGTTGATCTTGCGCTCGGCCAGCTCCTTTGTGACCCGGTAGACGATACCCGGCTGGTCGGAACCGTAAACCGAAATCAGGCAGAGTTCCCCCTCCTCCTTGACCGGACAGATCTCCGCTTCCGAAAGAGCCCTCACGGAAACGGTGAGCCCCGTCCGCTCGTGAAGGAGCTTGAACTCGTCACCGAGCCGCGCCTTGGTAAACGGTTTTTCGTGGGAGATGATGAGGATCATGGCGAAGTCACCGCCGAGCATGGTGCAGCTGGAATCCTCCAGGTTGCAGCCGAGGCGGAAAAGGACTTCCGATATATCCGCTACGATGCCGGGACGGTCCTTGCTGATGACGGTAACGGCGAAATGGGCCAGGTTTTCTTTACGACATTCACTCATCGGTTCGCTCCTTTGCTTCAAACCGTTCTATCCGTTATTCCTGTCAATGTCAACTCTCTGCATTAACCTAACTCCGGTTGGACAATGAATGACTTTAGAATGGAGCCCCTATGCCGCATGCGATTCATCACCTGGAGTAACCAGAAGCAAGAAAGCGGACATTTTGGTCAAGAAACTGATAACTTTTGTCTTAACTTTTCAATCTCCTCAGGCGGAAGTCTCCTTCCGACAGTCGGCCAAACTGAAAGCCAGCGCAACAGTTCTACTGCATTCACCAGTCCTAATCTATGGGCTTCTTGTACTATCCAGATACTTCCCCGGAAGTCAACCCCCTCTTCCTCGCATCTCTCTCGTAACGAACGGTCTCCCGCAAGCACCACGCGATCATGTTCCTGAGCATAGCAAACCGTCATCATATCATTGGTGCTAACCCCGCGCCTGCGCATGGCGGTTGCCCTTTCTGCCAGTTCGAACGAGGTCTCGATAACGGTAATTCCTGAGCGAATGATCTTCTGCACCAAGTCAGGTTGATCTCCGTGCTCGCATTCAACCAGCACGACGTCCAGGACCTCGCACGGGGCCAGCTGCGGCAGTACTTCGATTCCCCCGACATACTCAAGGTCAATCAATATGCTGGTATCGGCCAGGAGAATCAAGAAGGGTCTTCCGAAAGCCACTTGGTAAGTTCGTTTCTGACTGTGCGGACCGGCTCTCCAAGCACCTCGGCGGCTTTTGAAGTGGTGATTTTTTCCTGGATCAGGGCTTGATACACCAGCCTGTCGAGACGGCGAAGCGATCCCGGTGGTTTAAGGTCCACTGCCTCGTTTACCTTGCCATACTTGTCATTGAGCTTGGCGATTTGCTGGAATGACTGCCTGGAAGAAATTATGTCCAGTTGGGCAGCACGGACCAGAATCGTCCTCATGCTCACGGAGTAGCGAATCTTGATGTCTGCAAGCAGGGAGTACGGAAGCCAACGGTTACGGTAGGGGTGCAGCTCGGCCTCGACGATATTGCGCGGCAGAATGACCGCCCCGGCCAGATGATTGGCGGCCTGCTCACGGGGGTCCGTCCTACCGGTTTTCGGATGCATTGAAGTGGGAGTTTGGTACTCCCGCCGATGAAAAATAAGATGGGAGAGTTCGTGAAGCGCGGTAAAGTATTGTCTCTCCGTACGGTGATTCGAGTTGACGAAAATAACCCCGCCGACTTCTTCCGTGTAGGCGGAAAACCCGGAGACCGTGTCGGGGAGCTGGTGCAGAAAAATCTTGAGCCCCTTGGTTTCCAGGAGAGAAAGGACATCTCCCAATGGAGCGTCCTCAACACCCAGCCAATCCCTCACCTCATTAGCAACCTGTTCGACAATATGTTGATCGAACGCATCAAGGGGCCGGGATACGGGGAGATTTGGCAGAACTCCTGCCAACTTCTCGATCTCGGCGTAATCGTAAGCCTTGCGGGTCAGCAAGCTTTTCAGGGCTGGTGACAGGGTTTCGGTGGCATCAGCGCGGAACAGCAACACCGGTTCAGTCACATTGCCCGTGCCGAGCATTACGTCGATGGGTACATGCAAAATCTGACAGAGTTTTACCACCTGCTGCATTGAAGGCTGTCGTTCCCCACGTTCCCAGGCGGCTATGGTTTGTCGGGTAACACCGGCAAGTTCGCCCAAGGCCTCTTGCTTCATACCGGCAAGCTCTCTAAGCTCCCGTAAAATCATGGGATACCTCCCTTCCTCTTCCTGTCGATCAATCATTGTGCAAATTATTTATGTTCTATATGTGTAACATGATATCAATAAATAATATGTTTGACAACCATCAAATGTTATATTATGTATGTTGTGGTCCAATAGAAAAAAGCCACAAGATATGGGGATATCCTGTGGCCATCCGCAAGCCCGGCGGGGACCGGGCTGCTTGTCAGAGTGCTTTGGAGGCTCTCTATGGTGTTTTTCAATATCATAGATGATGACTTTTGGCAAGCCAGGATAACGCGCCCCTTGAAAGGAGACCCTGGTCATGAAAAAGTCAGCACCGCAACGAAACGGCAAGCGACTGATTTTCCGCGAATGGCGGACAATCAACGACAAGCTCGTACATGCTTCAGAGTACGGGCTCAAGGCTTGGCCCTTATGGGTTTGAGCACTTCACCGTGAGGGGTGGCAACACCCCTCTCAGTTCAGTTCACCAATTTCAAAATGGGAGAAATACCATGGGAAAACATCTTAAACCGGGCAATACGGCACCGGCATCGGCACAATATGAAATCGTCGGACCAAGAGGCGGTCGTACAGGACAAGAACGGACTGTGACCAGAGGGGAGCCGCTACCGCCAACTCCGCAGGCCGGTCAGGGATATGTCATTGCTGATCGAACGAAGAATAGAGCTGGCAGAAGATAACAAATACGAAGGGGCAAGCCGTGCAGGCGGATTGCCCCTTCTTGAAACAACGTTCAATGTGTTCAGGCGCCAGATATCACGAATTGCGTCCCCTCACTGTCGCCCTTATTGCCTCCCAATCTTTATCTTTGGGCATAATGAAAAGGCACTTTCCGTTACTCCGCTTCTCCCAGAGTTTGCCCAGTTGACGTTTTTCCACGTTCTCCGGCAACACCCAGTCACGGCTGTTCTTGTATTCCACCGCCAAAATCCGGCCATCCTCCAACTGACAGAGGAAGTCGGGATAAAAACGGTCGCTGCCGGTTTGCAGCGAAAATGACGTCCTCTTGCACTCCACGTTGCGGACCCAGAACTTCACCCCTTCGAGTTGCGTTGCCAAAAACAGTGCACACTCGAATTCGTCCCCGTTCCCTTTCAGATTGCCGATTTGCGGAAAGAAATGCTTGGGCAGGTCGGTAAAGCCGCAATAGATCGAGTCATGGGCGTAGCGCCCCTGTTCAAATACGACCTGGCTTCGGTCATTGACGGTAAAGTCTTCCGGCGCGAGCAAGAGGGTCTGATGCACCTTCTGCATCGCCTGTTTCCTGGCTTCGCCGATCTTTGTCTCCAATGTGTTGCGCAGCCGAAATTTGGCGTACGCAAGTTCTTCCAGCGTAAAACCGTTGGTTCGCAGCCAATCCACTGCTTTGTTCAGGAAGGCCGCCTTTTCGTCCGGGAGCAGGGTCTCGTCATAGATGTTCCGCTCCAGCCAGGAGACAAGATGCACCTGATCCCACCCCGAGTGATACTCGAAAAGGAGCGGCTCCGCCACGCCGGGCTGGAAAGGGGTGAACTTGACCTTTTCCTTGTCCAGGTACATCGTGCCGCCTTGGGGCTGCATGCTTGCCTTGCTGAATGTCGTCAGGTCGCAGGGATAATCCAACAGGCTCCAGTCTCCCTGCAACAGATGGGTGGCTTCGAACGGCTCCCACAAGTCACCTTGGCGGTACTGGAGTTGTGGGACCTTGAAGCGTTCACCCTGTTCTGCCGGTGACTTGGGTGGCACTTTGCGTGGTGAGCGCAGGCGGACAATGGCCTCACGAACCGCCTCCTTGCCCGCCGGGGTCTGAAAGACATCCTGCAAGGCCTTTACCTGGGTTTCGGTAAAGGTGCCCTTCAGGGTAATGGAGCCGTTCTCGGGGGTGATCTCGATCTTCTTTGCCAGATTTTCCGGGATGGCCTCTGGCTCGGGCAGTTCCGGCGTACTATAGGTCAGGCTGTGCTGGTGAGTAAACAGGTCTTCCGTCTGCTGGTCATCCGGGATATTGATCAGCTCCCTGGCCTCCTGCCGTTCGAAGCCGTTGCGTACCAGACCGTCCTTGAGGCTTTCGACCGTAGCCGCGAAGTTGCTCGACGTCAGGTAGGCATAAGCCATGTTCAGTTCCGGGTGATCCTTTTTTTCGGCGTACGGCAGGCGCAAAACCCGTCCCAACACCTGTTCCGCCGCCGTGGCCGAGCTGGTGTTGCGCAACGAGCAGAGCACGTAAGCAAATGGGCAGTCCCACCCTTCTCGCAACTTATCCACGGTAATGATGTAGCGGAAACGGCAATCCTCGGCCAGAATATCCTTGCCTGCGATCTCGTCAACCGTGCCGGTGGCAATGGCGATTTCATCGACAGGAATGCCGAAATCATCCAGCAGCGCCTGCCTGACCTTTTCCGGTATCAGCGTTTCATGGTCGGCGTCTTTGCGCTCCGCCTGGATAAGCATGATCGGCCGCAGATATCTCTTGCCCGCCGCCCGTTCCGCTTCAGCGGCCTGCTGCAACCGGCCCAGACAGGCAATTGCGTCGCGCAGGGCATCGAGCCAGTTGGGGCGCTGGACCAGGGTCAGCGGCATCTTGATCATGAATTCAGTATGCAGTACCGATGCGGAGACGCTGTAAAGCACGTTGCTCGGCTGCCAGGTGCGGTCCGGGGTCGCCGTCAGTTCCAGGATGGCGCACGGTTCGAAACGGGACAGGGTGTCAAAGGCCAGGGGGGTGCCTTGATTGTGGGCCTCATCCACAACGACAAAGGGTTTGCGCAGCCGCAGCACATCCACCAGCGAGCCATTGCCGCGCACGGCCGGGTCGGTGATCCCCTCGAAGTGCTCCATCAGGCTGCCGTTTTGCTTGTAGACGCTCAGGCGGCCGGTTTCCTCCTGCTTGAAGGCCTGCATGGTGGCGACGATGATTACGTTCGAACCGTTCAGCACATGGGGCGTCACCCGCAGGGCTTCCTCGATGTCCAGCACGGTCACTTCTCCCAGCTTCGACGACACCGCCTGGAAGAGAATCGACTGCGGGGCGCGCAGCGCCTTCAAGGTCTGCTCACGGATCGGCTCCGACGGCACCAGCCAGAGAGTCAGGCTGAACGGCACATGCAGCAGACTTCGGTTCACCCGTTCAATGGCCATGCCGGCCACCATGGTCTTGCCGCCGCCGGTGGGGATCCGCAGACAGACGTAGGGTGTCATCTCCAGGTTGCGCAAGGGGCGATAAAACAGCGCCGTGTTGCACCACTCTTGGGTGGTTGTGGCATAGCTTTCGCGGGGAACTCCGCTCTCCTGGCAGCGATTGAGGAACTTTTCGAACCAATCCAGCGCGTCGAACTGATAACTCTTGAGGATCATGCAAACTCCACGTCCCGTGGGGACGGTATGAAGATAGCCGGGGAATTCATTCCCCGGTTCATGGAATAAAACAATCATCACGTCACGTACGTGACGTGGGGAATTGGTGGGGCGTCTCAAATCCGTGGGGCGTTCAAATCCGTGGGATGAATCCCACGGCTACCGTCAAACGCCCCTCTGGGGCTTTATACACCAGTTTTAAGCTTGTACGGTAATTGCTTGAAGACGATCTCCTCGCGCCGCTGCCGTTCGTGGTCGATGCGGCAGGCCGTGCCGTATATGACTTTCGGCCCGTCGTGGCCGGGCAGCGCGGCCAGGATGGCGATTGTCAACACATTGCCGCCCCGTTGCGTCTTGTCCTTGAGGATGCCGTTATAGAGGAGATAGACCGCCGTGCCGTTATGGACGCCCAATAGCGGGTTGTCCAGGGTGGCCGTGGCGGGCAGCGGCTCGCCGGTTTCGGTGAAATAGACATGCCGGGCAAGATCGGAAAAGCGCACCGAGGAGCGGATATTGCCCCGCTCGTCAAAGAGCGGTTCGCTCAGTTCGCAGAAGCGGAAACCGCCACCGAGAGCGGGAACTTTCTCGTAACCTTGCGAAACCCGCGAGAGTCGTTGTGCAGTGATCTTGCGGCAGATATGTTCGTCCATCTCCACCAGGATAAAGCGGCGGTTACCGCCGTCTGAGGCGTTCTGCGCCAGCACGGCATGGCCTGTGGTGCCGGAGCCAGCGAAGGAGTCAAGAATGAGAGCGTCTTTGTCTGATGAGATTTGCATGAGATGGCGAATGAGACGGGTAGGTTTCGGTGTAAACTTTACCTCCGGCACAAGCGCCCGTAGCTCTTTTGCCGCTTCATCCGTATGCCCGGCGACCTCATGTTTAAGTAGAGACACCGGTATCATTCCCTGCTGTATTTCAGATAAGAAATTTTTCAATCTCGGTGTAGAGCTTTTGCCGTCCTTACCCCACCAAATACGATTTTCTTTCTCATTCTTTTCATGCACTTCTTTTGACATTGCCCAAACGCGAGTTTCTTTCGGCCAAATTTCTTCTTCAGTATTTCGATTGATGATGGGATAAAAAAGATTTGGTCTTTCACTAGCAGTATAGCGACAAGAATAATCCATTGATTGCCAAGGGCCACGTGGGTCATTGTCTGGGTTCTTGTATCTTCCCGTCTGGTCAAAAGTCAACGGCAGCAAATTCCTTTGAAACTTTGATGACTTGCGATACGCTAGCAATGTTTCATGTAAGTATCCGATGTCTTTAGTGTCAGGTGGCGGTGAATATCGTTTTTCCCACGCAAAGGAGCACAAGAAGTTATTTGCCCCGAAAATCTCATCCATCATCATCCGCAGGAAATGCACTTCGTTATCATCAATACTGATGAAAATAGCCCCGTCATCCCGCAGAAACTCCCGCAGTAGCGCCAGACGCGGGTACATCATACACAACCACTTGTCATGCCGCGAAAGGTCTTCCGCCTCCTTCCCCACGGCCCTGCCCAACCACTCCCGCATCTCAGGGCTGTTGACGTTGTCGTTGTAGACCCACCCCTCGTTGCCGGTGTTGTACGGCGGATCGATGTAGATGCACTTCACCTGTCCGGCGTAGTAGGGCAACAGCGCCTTGAGCGCCAGCAGGTTGTCCCCCTGCACCAGCAGGTTGCCGCTGCCGGGATCGCCCACGGAAAGTTCAGGATTTTCCCGCAGCAGGTGAAACGGCACTTCGCGATGATGGTTGACGACGGCTTTCTTGCCGATCCAGTCGAGTCTGGGCATAACGGTTATTTACCTTCCATTGCTGCTTTTCGCTTACGTCCCGTAGGGACAGATTGACGGTAGCCGGGGAATTCATTCCCCGGTTCATGGGACCATAACGTTTCCCACCGTCGCGTACGCGACGGATGAATGGGGGATACATCCTCAATCCGTGGGATAAATCCCACGGCTACCCTCAAACGCCCCTGACGGGGCTTTACCCATTTTCGTCCCGTAGGGACAGATTGACGGTAGACGGGGAATTCATTCCCCGGACAACATCGCAATGTTTCCCCCCGTCACGTACGTGACGGATGAATGGATGATGCCTCTCAAATCCGTGGGATAAATCCCACGGCTACCGTCGCACGCCCCTGACGGGGCTTTGAATATCATTATCCCCATACATACCGTTCATCATATTCAACGCCGTGTTTGCGGAGAAAATGCACATACTCCTCCTGAAACGACTTTGTACGGTGATGTTCACGCTGTCCTTCGATATAGCGCACGGTATCGGCAATCTGCGAAACCCCGACAGTGAATGCTCCATAACCATCCTGCCAGGCAAAAGCAGCCATATCGTTGTCTGTCTCATGAATCCATCGCGACGACGCACCCTTGAGCAATTGCACTGCCTTGCTGATCGGCATGCTTGGCGGCATCGCCAGAAGTATGTGGATATGGTCGTCGTATCCTCCAACCTGCAAGGCTTTCATTGCGTTCGTACGAGCTATGCCGCAAGGTATTCCCAGATACGAGCTTCCTTCTGCGGGGTAAGCCACGGTTCGCGGTTTTTCGTACTGAATACGATATGGTAATGCAATGCGGTGTATGTATTGGCCATTCTGGTTGCCTTGTTCACTCGTCGCCACGCGACGATTGTAGGAGGGCTTCTTCCGTCCCGGCGATGAATCGCCCTCTCTTATCGAAATTTCAATAAAAAAACGCCTGGCGAACAATTTTCCAGGCGGTTATCATATCCTTGTTTTAAATCTTATTGATGAACACTTCCCGCGGCTTGCTCGTCCCGTCACTGGGGCCGACGATCCCTTCCTGCTCCATCTTCTCGATGATGCGGGCGGCGCGGTTGTAGCCGATGCGCAGCCGGCGCTGGACCATGGAGATGGATGCCTGGCGGGCCTCGGCAACGAGGGCTACCGCATCGTCATAACGATCGTCCACCTCTTCGTCATCGCCACCCTTCTCTTCGCTCGATTTCATCTCCAGGATCGACTTTTCGTAGACCGGTTTTCCCTGTTTCTTGAGGAACTCCACCACCCGCTGCACTTCGGTATCGGAGACGAAGGCGCCGTGGCTGCGCTGCATCCGGGAGGTGCCGGGGGGGAGGAAGAGCATGTCGCCCGCACCCAGGAGCGATTCGGCGCCGTTGCAGTCGAGGATGGTGCGGGAGTCGATCTTGGACGACACCTGAAACGAGATGCGGGCCGGGAAGTTGGCCTTGATCAGGCCGGTGATGACGTCCACCGACGGCCGCTGGGTGGCGAGAATCAGGTGGATGCCGGCGGCCCGGGCCATCTGCGCCAGGCGGGCTATGGATTCCTCGATCTCCCGTCCGGCAACCATCATCAGGTCGGCCAGCTCGTCGACGATGACAACGATATAGGGGAGGTGGCCGTGATCCAGTTTTTCGTCCTTATTGAGAAAGGCCTGGATGGCTGCTTCGTCTTCAGCCGGCAGATCCTCCACCTCTTCCACCACCACGACCTCTTTAACCTGGTTTTCGGCCAGCTCCTTTTCTTCCCGTTCCAGCTGCTTGTTGTAGGAGTCGATGTTGCGCACCCCCTTGTCGGACATGAGCCGGTAGCGCCGCCCCATCTCTTCCACCGCCCATTTCAGGGCCAGCGAGGCCTTCTTCGGGTTGGTCACAACCGGCAGCAGCAGGTGAGGAATGCCCTCGTAGACGGAAAGTTCCAGCATCTTCGGGTCGACCATGATGATGCGCACGTCGTTCGGCGTGGAGGTGTAGAGAAGCGACAGGATCATGGTGTTGATGGCAACCGACTTGCCGGAGCCGGTGGCGCCGGCGACAAGGAGGTGCGGCATGCGGGCCAGGTCGGTGACTAGCGGCGCGCCGGCAATGTCCTTGCCCAGCGCCAGAGGCAGCTTCATCTTGCGCTGGTGGAACTCTTCGCTGTTGAAGATTTCCCGGAGCGATACCATCTCCCGGTCACGGTTGGGGAGTTCGATACCCACCACCCCTTTGCCGGGTATGGGGGCAACGATACGGATGGAAAGGGCCTGGAGGGCCATGGAAAGGTCGTCGGCAAGGCCGGCGATGCGGCTTACCTTGATGCCCGGGCCGGGTGCAAATTCGTACATGGTGATGACCGGGCCGGGACAGATCTCCACCACCTCGCCATCGACGCCGAAGTCCTTGAGCTTTTTCTCAAGCAGCCTGGCGTTCATGGTCAGAGATTCCTTGTCCAGTCGCTTTCCCGTCACCTGCGGGGCATCGAGCAGCGACAGGGGGGGCGTCTGGTAGTTGCCGTCGGACTTGATGAATTCGAAGGCCTCCTGGATGGCCGCAGTCTTCTTTTCTTCCTGCTTCTTTTCTTTTTTCGCCACCGGCGCAGGGACAGTAATGGGAGCTGCCGCCGGCTTGATCACCGGGGCGCTGGAGGCGGTCGATTTATTTTCCTTGCCCAGGAGCTCGCGGTTCAATGCCCGGCGCTGCTGAAAACGCGCCCATCTCTCCTTCAGCGCATTAAGCCACCAGTCGGCAAAGAGGAGAAAGGAGAAACGGGAAAGCACCATGATCGCCGCAGCCAGGAGCGGAAGGATGATGAGGAGCGCACCCGCCTTGCCGAAGGCCCGCTTCAGGAGGTCGGCGGTCTTGAACCCGACCCAGCCGCCAGTCTGCACCCGCTGTCCGAGGAATTCGGTGAATTCCAGGTTGAAGGCGAACATGGCGGAGAGCGCCAAGAGAAGGGCAAAGAAGGCGATCACCTTGTAGTATCGCCAGCGCACTTCGTTGTAACGGAGAGTCCGGTAGGTCAGGTAGAGGAGCGCAACGGGCATGGCATAGGCAGCCAGGCCGAACAGCTGGAGGAATGCATCGGCCAGCTGTGCGCCGAACCGGCCACCCAGGTTGTGGGTTTCTGCCGCGGCCGAGTAGCTGTTGAAGGAGAGATCGTTGCCGTCAAAGGAAGCAAGGGCGATGAGGAGGAATATACCCACTGCCCCCATCGCGATCCCCTTGATCTCCTTGGTCAGCTTTTCTTTTTTAGCCAGCTGTTCCATTTGTTATCCTCGTGCTGCGTGCCAGGAGATTTTAGACGGTTTTACGCAGCACGCTGAACGCAGCACGCAGCACGTAAAAAACCCTACATCTCCAGGATGAGCGGCAGGATCACCGGCCGCCGCTCAATGGTTTTGTTGAAGAACCGCCGCAGCACGCGGCGCACCTCAAGCTTCACCTCGCTCCAGTCGGCCAGCACTTCCGTGTTTACCAGCGCCAGGGTGTCGACGACCACTTTTTTCGCCTCGTCCAGGTATTGCTGACTCTCGTCCTCGAAGACGAAGCCGCGGGAGACGATGTCCGGTCCATAGATGATCTCGCCGGTCCCCTGGTTGATACCGATGATGACCACCACCATGCCGTCTTCGGAGAGGTGTTTGCGGTCCTTGAGCACCACGTTCCCCACGTCGCCGACCCCCTTGCCGTCAACGAAGACCCTGCCGGTCTCGACCCGGTCGATGATGCATCCTTCTCCGTCGCTGAAGGCGATCACATCGCCGTTCACCGCCAGGATGCAGCGCTCCTTGGCAAGGCCTACCTTCTGCGCCAGCTGTGCGTGCTTGACCAGGTGGCGGTATTCGCCGTGGACAGGGATAAAATAACGGGGGCGCACCAGGTTGTGGAGCAGCTTCAGCTCCTCCTGGCTGGCGTGGCCGGAGACGTGCACCTCGGAAACCTTTTCGTGGTAGACCTCTGCCCCGCGGCGGTAAAGGTGGTTGATCAGGTCGGAGATGGTCTTTTCGTTGCCGGGAATAAAGCGAGAGGAGAGGATGACCGTGTCTCCTTCCTCCAGCTTGATCTGCTTGTGGTCATCCATGGCGATCCGGGTGAGCGCCGACATCGGCTCGCCCTGGCTGCCGGTGGTGATCATGCAGATCTCTTCCTTGGGCAGCCGCGGCAATTCCTTCAGGTCGATGAGGAGCTCGTCGGGAATGCGCAGGTAACCGAGTTCCCGGGCGATCTGGACGTTGGCGATCATGGAGCGGCCGTTCAAAAGCACCTTGCGGCCGGATCGGGCAGCAGCCTCCACCACCTGCTGCACCCGGTGGATATTGCTGGAAAAGGCGGCAACGATGACGCGCCTGGCGCAGCGGGGAAAGATCTCGTCGAAGGCATCCCCCACCAGTTTTTCCGAGAGGGTGTACCCTTCACGTTCCACGTTGGTGGAGTCGGCCATCAGCGCCAGGACTCCTGCCTCGCCGTAGCGGGAGAAGGTGGCCAGGTCGGTCAGTTCGCCGTCTACCGGCGTCTGGTCAAGCTTGAAATCGCCGGTATGGATCACCACCCCTTCCGGGGAGCGGATGGCCAGGCCGCAGCCATCGACGATGGAATGGGCGACCCGGATGAACTCCACGCTGAAGACGCCGAGGCTGACTATGTCGCGGGGCTTCACCACCCGCAGGTCTACCTTGCTGTCCAGGTCGTATTCCTTCAGTTTTTCCTTGACGAAACCGAGCGTCAGGGCCGTACCGTAGATGGGGGGATTGATCTCCCGCAGCACGAAGGGGAGGGCGCCGATGTGATCCTCGTGGCCGTGGGTGAGGCAGATGCCGCGCACCTTGTCGGCTCGATCGAGGAGATAGCTAATATCGGGTATGACGATGTCGATCCCGAGCATGTAGGGCTCGGGAAACATCAGGCCGCAGTCGATGATGATAATGTCATCGCCGTATTCGAAGACGGCCATGTTCAGGCCGATTTCGCCCAGTCCGCCGAGGGGGATGATCTTCAGGCCGATTGTGTCGGCAGTTGCAGTTTCCATTTCTTAACCTTTTGCCTGTAACGCAGCAAAAACCAAAATAGAAAACCTTTGAACCGCAAAGGACCCAAAGGGCCTAAAAAGCAAAGGGCGCAAAGAAAGATAATATGTTTCAAATTCAATCTTTGGGTTTTGAGCTTGGTTACGGCTTTACTTTGCGTTCTTCGCGTCTTTGCGGTCCAGAGACTGGTTTGTTTGTCTGCGTTTTTGGTGTCGTGTCGGTTAGCTCACTGTTTCGCCGTTTGCTTCACCAGCTGGGCGATCTTTCCTTCGCAGCGGGCAATCCATTCCTTGCCGGGGGAAGTAAGACCGCGTACAGCGTAAAAAGAGCTGCGCAGAGAGCGGTAGGCTATCAGGGCCTTATCCATGTCGCCTGCCTGTTCATAGTGTTCGCCGATGCTCCACAGTTTTTCGGCAGCGCGTTCCACCAGGTCGCTGCCGGGGGTATACATGTGAATCGACGATTCATAACCGGCGATGCCGGCAATGTAATCGCCGGCAGCCAGCGCTTTTTCACCCTTGTCGAACTGGGTATGCTGACGATAGAGGGTGTTCCCCCAGATGAGGACTATTGCGATGACGGCGATAAGCGCGATGTTGACGGCGATGGTCTTTGCTTTTTCCATAAGTTTCCTATGCCAGAAAAAATCCGGGTACGGCAATGAGCAGCGCGCCCACGAGGGCAGCGATCAATCCTGCCAGTGCGAGGAGGGCGGCCAGGATGTCAAAGGGGCTCCGCAGCCGATGGGCAGCCGGCAGGCCCCAGGCAATGGCGGCAATGCCGACGACAACCATGGCACAATATAGAATCAGCATCATATCACTCCAGCCCTGCGGCGATAGCATTTCTGACCTGCTCAAGCAATTCCGGATGCTCTTTGCCATTGTATGTGGCGGTGGTGACCGGTTCGGCAAAAGTGATACTGAGTATTCCCGGATAGAGTTCCAGGCGGTTACGCGGGTTTATCCGCATGCTGCCGTTGATGGTGAACGGGACGATCGGCACGCCGGCCTTCACCGCCAGGAGGAATCCCCCTCGCTTGAAAGGGAGCAGGTTGCCGTCCGCGGTGCGGGTCCCCTCCGGGAAAACAACCACGCTGCTGCCGCTCCTGATTCGCGCCGCCGCTGCATTCATGCTTTTCAGGGCGCGACGGCCGTCACTCCGGTCGAGGGGGATATAGCCGGCGCGGTGCATGGCGCTGCCGAACAAGGGGACCCGGAACAGCTCCTCTTTCGCAATCCATGAAAATCGCCGTGGGATTGCCAGGGACAATGCCAGGATGTCGAAATTCCCCTGGTGGTTTCCCATGTAGATGACCGGTCCGTCGGTGGGTATCTTTTCCACGCCATCCACCCGGACTTTTATCCCGGCAAAGAAAAGTCCCCACCGGCTCCAGAACCTGGCGCATTTATGGGCAAAGGCGCCGGTAGCATCGAAGAAAGTGCCGCAAACAGCCATTGCACTGCACATTAAGGTGAACGGGACAAAAAACAGCAGATAAATACGCGCACGTAGCATAAATCAACATAACTCCGAAAATTATCCGAGTTAAAGTACTGTTTTTTATCGGCAGAGTCAAACCAAATATCGCTTGCCTAAAAGGCGCATTTTCTATAGACTGCCTGCATTCAGTGGTGTGTGAAAAAAGGTGATAAGGAGTTGCCCTATGGCCAGTCTCAATAAAGTTATGCTGATAGGAAACCTCGGCAAGGACCCTGAAGTGCGTTACACCGCCTCAGGAACGGCGGTTGCTAGTTTTTCCCTGGCAACCAGCGAGAAGTTCAAGAACAAGTCCGGTGAGTGGGAAGAGAAAACCGAGTGGCACAACGTCACCCTCTGGGCCCGCCTGGCGGAGATTGCCGGCGAATACCTGTCCAAAGGGAAGACCGTATATATCGAAGGACGCCTTCAGACCCGCAAGTGGCAGGACCGTGACGGCAAAGACCGCTACACCACCGAGATCGTCGGGGAGAAGATGCAGATGCTTTCCGGCAAGGGTGAAGGGGGCGGCGGTGGCCGCCAGGGTGGCGGCAGACCCAGCAGCGATGAGCACGGCGGCGGTGGCCCGAGCTACGAAGAGCCGGTGTTCAATCCCGATGATGATATTCCGTTCTAACCGCTCATATGCGGCGTGTCAGGTTAATGACATTTCAAAAAGGCAACCCTCCGGTTGCCTTTTTGCTATCCGGGATACGGATTGACGCCTTGCCATACAATTTAACTCATGCTAAAAATTTCTTGCAAAAATAAAAATATATAAACATAGTTATTTTTTTGACCTGAGTAAATGCGAGGGGTAGAACAAATGCATATCCGCAAAAAAATTCTCGATTACGAGTATCAAGAGGTGCTGGACGTGAAGACCCGCGAGCTGATCCGGGTCGGTTGCGCGGTAGCCGTCGGCTGCCCCACCTGACTGAAAAAGCACTTCGCGGTCGCGAAGGAAGCGGGGGCAACCCGGGCCGAATTGAAAGAGGCCATTGCCTACGGCATCATTGCCCCGTCCGGCCGGGCGAAGAACTTTGCCGTGGGGATGGCTGAGGAACTTGATCTGGAGCTGTAAGCCTTGCTGAAGATGCCGTTTTCGACTACATTTTTTACCGGCCGACCGACGAAGCGTGTATCCATCCGCCGTAACGTCATCAACCTATCGCTGCCGGTGCTGCTCTCATCGCTGTTTCAGCGGCTCGTTTCCATTGTCGACATCTTCATGGTCGGCGGGCTCGGCGCGGCGGCCATTGCTGCCACCGGCCTCGGCCAACTCCTCATATTCGTGGTGATGACGGTGTTCTGGGGGTTGGCCACCGGCACGACCGTCGTAGTTGCCCATCTATGGGGAGCCGGCGGCCGTGCCGAGGCGCGCCGGGCAGCCTTTGCCGCCTGTCTTGCCTGTGCCGGCATGGCGGTCGCTGCAAGCTTTCTCGGCTGGGCTTTCGGCGACGAACTGGCCCGCTTCCTCGGGGCAAAGAGCGATGTACTGGCCTATGCCGCCGGCTATATCCGGCTGGTGTTCCTCTGGTTCGCCTTTACTGCCGGCCTCAACATCCTCTCCGCCATCATGCACGGCATCGGCAACACGCGGACCCCCATGGAGGGGATCATCCTCGTCAACGTCCTCCATATACTGATCGCCTATCCGCTCATTTACGGAAAGTTAGGCCTGCCGCAGCTGGGAGTTACCGGCGCCGCCTATGCCATCAATCTTTCGGAGATGTGCGGCTTTCTCTACCTTTTGTTCCAGGCTTTGCGAAAGAACTATATCAAGATCGGCAAGCCGGACCTGCACCTGTTCCGCAAGGTGTGGCGGGTCGGCTACCCGGTGGCGCTGGAACGTATCGCCCAACAGTCGGGCCAGCTTTTTTATTCCAAGTTCATCATCAGCTACGGCACCGCCGCCTATGCCGCGCACCAGATCGGGCTATCCATCGAATCCCTCTCGTTCATGCCGGGTGCCGGGATGGGGATTGCCGCCTCTACGCTCATGGGACAGGCGCTCGGGGCAAAAAAGATCAGCCGCGCCCGGATCAGCCACATGGAGGCGTTGAGGCTGGCGATCATGGTCATGGCGGTCATGGCGCTCCTCTTCTTCTTTATCCCGCACCTGCTGATCGGCCTGTTCACCCATGATCCGGCCGTCATCGAAAAGGGGTGTGTATTCTTGCGGCTGGTGGCCTTTGCCCAGGTGCCGCTGGCCATTTCCTTCGTCTACGCCGGGAGCCTGCGCGGGACAGGCGACACCCACTACGTATTTCTCGTCACCCTTGCCGCCATGTGGGGGATCAGGGTGCTTATCTCCTATATTGCCGCCGTACCGCTCCATCTCTCGCTCTACATGGTCTGGGGGGTGTTCCTCCTCGACTGGCTGTTCCGCGCCGCAGCCTTTGCCTGGCGCTACAAGCAGCGCGACCTGCACCAGATAATCCTCTGACGATAATAACAGGGCCGCACCCTGTTGGGGCGCGGCCTTGTCAATTCATGTTCTCCGTCTCATACGGCTAACCCCAATTTCAAATCAAGGATGAAATCAAGGCATTACTTTGCCTTGTACCCTATCCTGATCGCTCCCCAATGCCTGTTGTTGATGTAGATCGGCGTGGACATGTCGTTCATGATTTCCCCCGTATCCCTCATATAGGTCTGGAGGAGGGATGTGTCGCTGCTTTTTGCCGCCCTTATGCCGGTTCGGTCGTCAAATATCCTCTTGGTCCTGTTGTTGACCTTATCGGTCTCCAAATCCCCTGTCAGCGGCTTGGTATAGCGGAGATTGTGGCAGGGAACGTAACCGTGATCGTCGACGCAAATGGCAAAGAAGATCTCGCCGCTCTTGGCAGCGATTTCTTCCTGAAGCGGCGAGATGAACTGATCAAAAAACTTGTCGAAGGAAGTGGAGTATTTTTGCGGGGATGTCTTGGGAATCGCCTGATAGTTCCTGTCGAACAGATCTTCCATCCTTATCCTCTTTTCAGAAATGGCCTTTTCTATCGCTGCAACAGCTCTATCCCGCAATTCACAAGCATAATTCTTCATGGTGTCGTGATGATTACCAACGCTGAATTTGCCCACGGTGGAGAAAATCTGCTCGGCAACTTCGGAAAGTTCTTCGAAGGCCTTGCCGCTGGTTTGCATCTGCGTATGCACGGTCGTCGACGTTTCCGAAACATGGTGAATCTTTGAAGAGATTTCATTTACGGTAGCGCTCTGCTCCTCGGTGGCAGAGGCAATCTGATTGATCATGTCGGCAGACTCGCCGGCGATTTGCAGAATTTTTTCCAGGCAATCTCTTGCAGCCAGGGATTTTTCGACCCCCTCTTCGACCCGTTTCTTCTCTTCAATTATGGAGCTCGCAGCTTCGCGGCTTTCGTTCTGAATGTCGGTGATGATTTTGGCGATTTCCTTGGTGGATGTGGCTGTTTTTGCCGAAAGGTTTTTCACCTCATCCGCGACAACCGCAAAACCCCTGCCGTGTTCTCCGGCACGCGCCGCTTCGATTGCAGCGTTAAGTGCCAGGAGGTTCGTCTGGTCTGCGATATCTTCGATCAGAACTACGATCTCGCCGATCTTGTTGGAAGAAGTTTCAAGCCTTTCGACCGTGCCAAGGGTCGTGGCAACGTTGTCGTTGACGATTTTTATGCAGTTGCACGCTTCATCTACAACCGTCATGCCCTCGCTGGCAGCCGAATCGACTTGGGCTGAAAATTCTGCCGCACGGTGTGTATTGCTTGCGACGACGTTAAGTGTTGCCGCCATTTCTTCCGTTGCCACGGCAACCGACATGGCCTGCTCTTTCTGGTCGGTTGTTGCCGATACGGTCTTGTTGGCTCCCAAGGCTACGGTGCATACCGATACGGAAATATTTCCCGCCTGCTGGTAAAGTGATGAAATTATTTCACGGAGCTTGGAGATCAGATGGTTGATTTCAACGGCAAGCTGGCCGATCTCGTCTTTGGAGCGCACCGGAATTTCCTTGGTAAGGTCTCCCTCGCCCCGGGCAATGAGTTTTAATTTTTCCGAGAAATCCAGGAGGTCCTTGACGATCGTCTTTTTGAAGAAAAAGTACATTGCGCATAACATGACGAGGAAGAAAAATACGCCCGCAGCGGTAAGCAGAATTGTCAGATTTATTGCGCTCTTATAGCCGTCTTCCAGGGACGTGGTCAGAAGAATGGCGCCCAGAAATTTGGGCGCTGCGTCGTGGCATTGCTTGCACCGCTCTTCGTTAACAAGAGGAACAGCGGAGTTGAGTGTATGAAGACCATTTTCTTTCAGTTTGATTTCCAACGGCTTACCGCTGTTGATTGATTTTATGACATCGGGGTTCACTGCGGCACTTGCCGTGGCGGGTTCCTTCCCTTCCGCATCGTAAATTTTCAGGTCAATGGCAAATCGTTTTTCCTTTGCCTCCTTGATAAATTTTTCAACCGCTTTTGAATCACCTTTCATCATGTATTCGGCAATGTCATTACTGATAATGGCCGCAATGTTGCGACTGTTTTTTACCTGTAAATCCATTGTCGCATTGTATTCAAGCCACAGAGCCATGCTTCCCATGGCAGCGAAGCCCAGACAAAGGGTGATGCCGATTATTCCCAGTATTTTATGAATCAGTTTGTTTTTGAACATGTGCATACCCCTCAAATTTTGATGCATTTAACGGTTATAAGTAGTTATCGGCATAAAGAAATAATCCTTTAGCTATGCCGGGAGATTTTTCACCCGGGGATAATGCCGTCACACGCTGAATACCGCCCAAGCGATGGGTATGGCTGAAACGGAAAATAAAAGGATTAAGAGAAAAACCGATTAGTACCAATCTTCCGAAAGACCAAGTCCCCCTTTCTCAAAGGGGGGGAACTTCTGCGGAAGATTAGTGCTAATCTGGAGAGAAAAAATGGATGGGAGCGGGTACGGTGAGGCGCTTCTCCGCAGAGCTTCACGGAGCGAGAAGAAAATCAAAATCCTCTTTCGAGAGGGATACTCCGCCGGCGCCGGCCGTGTCGTCGAGAAGCGCCCGGTAGAGCTTGAGCTTGCGCTCCTTGAGCGCCATCATCTTCTCCTCGACGGTATGGCGCATCAGGAGCCGGTTGACGGTGACCTGGGCCGTCTGGCCTATGCGGTGGGCGCGATCCGAGGCCTGGTTCTCGACGGCAGGGTTCCACCACGGGTCGAGATGGTAGACGTAGGTGGCGCGGGTCAGGTTGAGCCCCTTCCCTCCCGCTTTGAGGCTGATGAGAAAGACGAGCGGCTCCTCGCTCTGCTGGAACTGCCGCACCAGCTCCTTACGGCGTGGAACCGGGGTGGAGCCGTCAAGCCTTAAGGTAGCGAGCCCCCGCTGCTTGAGCCCTTCCTCCACCAGGTCCAGATAGCTGGTGAACTGGGAGAAGACCAGGGCGCTGTGTCCTTCGTCCCGCAGTTCCAGGAGATTATCGGCGAGGCATTCCTGTTTGGGGGACTCCCCCTTGACGCCGGCGGTGACAAGGGCGGCGGACAGGCAGATCTGCCGCAGCCGCAGGATGGCGGTAAGCGCGATCATCCGCGCCTGCCCGGCCGCCTTGGCACGAAATGCCTCGTCCACTGCACCGCGCACCTCTTCGACAGTCCGCTGGTACAGCGCCCGCTGTTTCGGCGTCAGCTCCAGATAGAGGTCCATTTCAATGCGCGGCGGCAATTCATCGGCAATCATCTGTTTCGAGCGGCGCAGGACGAAGGGGCGGGTGCGGCGGATCAGGGTGTCGATCCCCCCCGTTCCCCGGATGTCGATGCGGCGCCTGAACTCCTGATAGGGGCCGAGGAGCCCCGGCACGCAGAGGTCCATGATGGCGAAGTATTCTCCCAGGTGGTTCTCCATCGGCGTGCCGGTGAGGGCGAGCTTGAAGCGTCCGTTGATCCGCCGCGCCGCGCCGGTCGTGGCCGTCTGGATATTCTTCACCTGCTGTGCCTCGTCAAAGATGACGACGTTGAAAGGAAGCGTTTCCAGCGTCTCGATGTCCCGCTGGAGGATGCCGTAGCTGGTCAGGACGATGTCGGCAGCGGAGAAGTCGAGGGTGCGCCGCGGGCCGGTGTAGGAGACTATCCGCAGGGCAGGATAGAAGCGGGCGAGTTCGCTCTCCCAGTTGAAGAGGAGCGAAGGAGGCACGACGATCAGGTGCGGCGTGCCTGCGACAGCGGCGGAGTCGATCTGCCCCTCGGCGATGCCGCCGAGGAAGGCGATGGTCTGGACGGTTTTACCGAGCCCCATGTCGTCGGCGAGGCAGGCGCCGAAGCGGTGCTCGTAGAGGAAGGAGAGCCATTCGTACCCCTCGTGCTGATAGGGCCGCAGCATTGTCTTGAGCCCGGCCGGGAGGCGGCGCTCCGGAATCCGCTCCAGTCGGGTGAGATTGGCAAGAAGCCTTTCATCCTCCACGGGCAGGCGCAAAGTGACCCCGTGGGCCCGCAGTTCCAGCCAGTCGAGGATTTGCAACCGCGGGATGCGGACCGGCTCGGATTTCCGCCGTTTCTTCCCCTTCCCCTTCCCCTTCCCCGCCGTCCCGCCGAACAGAAGCTGCAGGATGCGGCGCTGCTCGTCGTCAAGGAGATAGCAGGCGTTCCCCTGCCGCAAAACACCTCCCTCCAGGACCGCCAGGATATCCTCTTCCGCGAGCAGCTCGCCATTGCAGCGGATTTCCGGATTGAGCTCGAACCAGTCGATGGCGTGCCGCGAAGCTTCCACGAAAAAATTCCAGCTTCCTGTCGTCAGCGGTTCCCCGCGGAAACGGAGGCCGAAGCCCGCAGTCTGAAGGGTGGCGGCAAGCTCGCCGAGCCGCGGCAGGAACCCGCTGCGGGGAAGCTCCATCCCGCCGGGCAGGTCGCTGCTGACGAAGGGGTCGATGCCGAACAGCCGGTAGATGGTTTCTATGAGCCGCACCTGGGCCTTCCGCTCGTCGGCCGTAAAACGCCAGCCATCCCCGGCGGCATGAAGCAGCAGCACCGGTTCCGCGCAATTCTTGACAAAGGCGGCGATCAGCCGGCTGGCCTCGGATTTCACCTTCCGCTTGATGAAATCCGGTGACGCCAAGGCGCGCCGGATCGTCGCGGCGCGAGCCGAGGCGCTGGAGGCCTCCAGGGCGGGAAAGCACCCTTCGATGATCGCCGTGAGCCGTTTTTTCGTCTTGAGTGGCTGGCTCAACACGCTTCTGCGCGCAGGATCAAGCAGCCAGAACATTTCCCCGGAAAACGGGAAGCTGAAACCTCCCGCGTCGCCCATGGGAGCGAGCCGGATCGTTTCGCTTTCCAGGTCGCTCAAGATCTCCAGGAAATAGGCCGCGCCGGCCGTCGCTGACGGCTCGGCGGGAACGCCGTCGGCAAGAAAGCGGCAGCAGGCGGCAAACTCCGGTATCCGCTCCGGGTGTATCCTGAGTGCGGCATGGTTGAACAGGGACGCGCTCACCGTGACTCCGCCCCGAAAACGTCGAACCTTTTCGTCGCTCAGTTCCCCGGCGGCCAGGATTTCGTCCTGCACCGATTCCCACAATCCCCATGCTCCGATGCCGATTACGGGACGAATCGTCCCCGCAGCGGGGTCGAAGAGGCACTCTCCCATGATGCGCGCTCCTTCGCCAAGAGCCGTGTCATCGGCAAAGCCGCGGGTTACGGTGACGGCTCCCCCATCGATGGCGAAGGTGACGCACGCAGAGAGAGGGGAGGTATCCTGGTAGGTCAGGGCAACCTCCTCCCCGTTCTTGCGGCGCAAGACAATGGAATAATTGCCGCTCAGGGTTGAGAAATCGTGCAAATAACTTATCGTCGGCTCGAAGAAGTAGTGTCTGGACTGAAATTTCTGCAGGTCGGCCGGGGCGGATGTCCAGTTATATAGCGGCAGGTCGCCGCAACGTACGCTACCCCATAGCTGTCCATTCCCCTCTTCCAGCACCAGCCGATACGGTCGCGACACCGTCTTTTTCATTTCGGATGCCGTGGCCGTAAGCGTTACATGGGGGTAACGGGTTCGCACAACGGGTCGCGGCGCAGGGCGCTGTGGGGAGTCGGTCGAGGCCTGGTCAAGCCCGACCAGGCGTGCGACGTCCTGCAGATGCCCCTCGTTGAAGCGGATCTGGGAAAGGGCGCCGGGCGAGACGAGACGCTTGAGGATCGCCCATGCAGCCGCCACATGCGGGCATTGCCGCACTGGAGCCCAGCCACGGCAGCTGCACTCGGTTTCCAGTCGTTCCCCGGCAACGGCAAGGGTAAGCCGGTGGCGCGCGTACAGGTCTATGGTCAGAGATGTCCCGTCGGCGCTCCATTCAGCTCCCGTGATGGGGGAGCGCAGGCATTCGAGGGCGCCTTCGAGCAGGTTACTCTTGTCGACCAGGCTATAAAGCGCCCCCGGCGGGGTGTTGCGCAACAAGGCAAGGACGGGCGGCAGCTCGGGTGGAGAAGAATTGGAGGTCATGGTCTCGTACTATCCGTCATGAGGGTGAGAAAATCCGTCCATAATAAAAAGGGTATGGGAGTAGGTCAATCAAAATAATGGTTGACCCGGCGAGACCCGGCGGGTTTTAATACGACGATGAACGACAAAATCGACAATTCTCCTGTTTCAAACGGCAAGGCTCTCTTCTGGCTGGTCGTCACCACCGTCCTCTGGGGGGGGAGCTTCGTCTTCAACAAGATCGGCTTTCGAGAGATTCCACCGGTCATGTTTCTCTTCCTGCGTTTTCTTCTCGCGACCATCGTCATGGGCCTGATCTGTATCCCCAGGCTTCGGCAGGTGAACCTGGAGATCATTAAAAAAGGGGGGCTGCTGGGAATGGCGCTGGCCGCCGCCAATCTCTCCTTTGTCATCGGCGTAAACGGCACGACTGTCACCAGGGCCGGTTTTCTCAACAACCTCTTCGTCCTCATCGTGCCGCTGCTCTGTTTCATTATTTGGCGGGACAAGGTAGACAGGCTGACCTTTGCCGGAATTTTTCTGGCAGCGTTCGGCATCGGAGGGCTGGCCAGCGGCGGCGGATTCAGCCACGGCGACCTGTATTCCACCATCTGCGCCCTTTTTATCGCTATCCACATCATCGCCGTCTCCAGGCTTTTGCGCAGCGGAGATGTCTATCTGGTCACGCTGTCCCAATTTGCCACCGTAACCGCCATCGGCGGCATCCTCACCGTCATCCTGCCGGAGCAGCCGTTTCACATCGGCCCGGTTTCCGCCGGCGCGCTCCTCTACTGCGCCATCTTCCCGACTGTCATCTGCTTCACCCTGCAAAACACCTTTCAGCGTTACACCACGCCGACCCGCGCCGGCCTCATCTATACCCTCGATCCGGTCTGGAGCATGCTGGGGGGATTTGTCCTTTTGGGAGAACGGCTGAACACCAGGGAATGGCTCGGCTGCGGGCTGATCTTCGGCGCTGTCGCCGTGCCGCTGCTGGTGAAACTGTCCATCGAGCGGCGGGCCGTCGGCCACTATCGATCGCAGACCTCGGAATAAGGGCCTCTCAAGAAATAAGTGTCGCAATATGGCGCTCGGATTTGGGTCAGAAGTATCAGAAGCGCCTGCTCAGCGCCAGATGGAACGCAATATCCGGCGATGTATCGACGGCGACGTCCTCGGAAACGCCGATGTCCAGCGCGGTCCGCTCCGAAAAGGCGATGGTGCCGCCGATCAAAAGCTGCAGCGCGCTGCCGGTCAACTCCCTCAGGTCGCTGTCGCGGTAGAAGGGGGTATGGCCGGAGAGCTGCGTCTTAAAGGCAATGACCTCCGCCGGACTCCAGCCGATGCCGAGGGTGCCGAACCCAACGACGTTCCTCTGTTGCCCCTTCAGCACGTCGCCGTCGCTCATGCCCATCCCGCCGACCGCGCCGAACAGGCCCAGATGGCCGCCCGACGGCAAGCCATAGTCGTCGCTCCCCGTCAGCCAGAGGGCAAAATCGGTGCTGCCGCTGCCGTGAAGCCTGGCGCTCTCGCCGGTGGGGAATTTCAGGCTGGCGCGCAACGCGAGCGCCCGCGGGTTCTTCTTCCCATCGTCATACAGCTGAAAACCTCCGGAAAGGCGCAGGTCCCCTACCCCGAAGCTGGAATCGTCTATCCGCAACCGCTCCTGTCCGTTTTTGCTGTAATCATAAAGAAGCCGGTTACGCGGCGCCTCTTTCCTCCCCCCCTGCGGCAGGGCAAAAAAGTCATGCCACCCTTCGATGAATCCGTCCAGGAAACCACCTCCCTGGCCCACCAACGGGAGATCGATCCCACCCTCAATCCCTTTCCCGATGCCGTAACGAAAGGCAAGGGTGGTACGGTAGCTCTCGCCGTCCAGCAGGATGGCTTCCCCTGTCAGGCCGTTGCTGCCTTGGGCGAAATTATTCGCCACATCAAGGACCAGCACCCCTGCTCCATGTCCGGGAGGCAGGACAATGGCGCTGCCTGCGGCGGGAAGACCGAAAATCTGCACCAGCGGGCTCTGGTTCTGGGTGTAGAAGGGGGTTATTTCTGCGGCAGATAGCGGTCGCTCAGAAAGGGGCAGTATGCCGAGCATGGCGAGAAACGGGAAGATGATCTTGTTGATTTTCATGGCAAGGTTCCGTGCTGGTCGTTGGCTGTAAATCAAGAGCCCTGAAGTTTCCAACAGGGCTCTTGATGAGAGGAGCATAGTTCCAAGCATGCCAAAAAATTGTCTTTAAAACAAGAAATTAAACTGGGCCTGTACCCGCGCCTCCTGGGGATATGTCTTTCCCTCGTATAGCGCCGTATCCAGTGAATAGGCGCCATCGATGTCCATGTTGAACCACTTGGTGCCGAAGGTCAGGCCTGCCGTGGCGGTGGGGCCGATCCCGCCGTCCGCAATGTTGCTGTACATGCCGCCGCGCAGCTTGAACCAGGATAGCCCGTGCCATTCGAAGCCGCCGCCGACGGTGCGGTTCTTGAACCCTTCCGCCGCCACCACGGTCTCGTTCTCCGTCAGGTCGAGGTCCGCGGCCAGGGTGAGCCACTTGTAGGGGTCAAACGACACCCCCATCCGTACCTGCGGTTTCAGTCTCACCTTGCCGCCGGAACCGACCAGGACATCGCCTTTTTTGTTTTTGATATCAGGGGCATCGAATTCGGGAGTATTCAGGTTCTTGGCGACGATGCCCACATTGAACCAGTCGCTGTAGCGCCAGAGAGCACCCAGGTCAAAGCCGAAGTTGGTGGAGTCCTTGAAATTCTTGGTCAGCTCTTTGGTGATGTCGCTCGACGTGACTGTCGATCCGCTTTTCATGAGGTAGGTCTGCGACTGGTAGACACGGCCGGCGATCACCTTGGCCGTGGCGCCGAGTCCCAGGGTACCGAAGGAGCCGAGGTTGAACGCATGTCCGTAGGAGAGGGGGAACTCGATATATGCCAGGCTACGGGTCAGGACCGAGGTGGTGTTGTTGTCCAAAGTAGGTGCTTTTGTGGGATCAGAAGGAGGTGGGGCCGTGAACGTTGTCGCCATGCTGATTAAGGTGCTGGCAACCTGCTGGGGGGACATACCGGAGCCTGTCATCTGGGCATCGGTGGCGTTGACGAGACCATTTGCCTCAGTTGCGGTAAAGCCGTTACTTGTCAAAGCAGAGTTGATTTGTCCACGGAGCGATGTCGGCCCCGTATCGGCCCCGAAAAATTGCGTCGAAGGGGCCGCCCCTATGGTCGGCGCGGCGAATTCGGCAGGGGTAACCTGGACGTTGGTATTATCCTGTTGCGGCAAGATGTTGACCGTGTCCGGCTCCGGCTGGGCAAACCCTTCAATCGTCCCGAATGCGCCGAACGCAACGTGGTTGATCTGAAAACCGAACACCGCGTTGCCGTTGACAGCCAGGGTACCTTTTTTCTCCTTGATGTCGTTGAGAATCGTGATCGCCTTGACCGTGTCGGTCACGTCCTGCGGCGAGGAAGTCCCGGAGATTTTGCTGAATTTGTCGAAATTCATATTGCCGAGCAGGTCGACGTTGTCGGCAAGACCGTCATTGACCTTCAGGCCGACGCTGACGTCGATTCTGCTGGTAAAGGACTTGTCGCTGAAGGCGAGCCCGGCCGGGTTCCAGTATGGAGCGTAGGCGTCATAGGTCCGCGCCACCCCCGCCCCGCCGATCCCCAGCGTGCCCATGGGCTGAAATTCCGCCCCCATCGCCGTGCCGGTCGCGGCAACCATGAAAAGAGACAAAAACATACAGATATTGCGCTTCATTACACCCTCCCAATTGATCCTTTTGGTTACTTCATGCCAAGGAAATCGTCTCCATCCTATCTTAATGAGAGCCATTCTTGCCACAAAAAAACAACCGCAATTTTAATCTTGCCCATTATGAGCGACGTTCATTCTATAATCGGCGCATACGATAATAAACTTGAATTCGCCCGTTAATCTGCGATATCCTTCCCGTTGCACA
This sequence comes from Geotalea uraniireducens Rf4, assembly GCF_000016745.1. Classification (GTDB taxonomy): domain Bacteria; phylum Desulfobacterota; class Desulfuromonadia; order Geobacterales; family Geobacteraceae; genus Geotalea; species Geotalea uraniireducens. The sequence continues at coordinate 5,108,656 of NC_009483.1, forward strand.
CTATAAATACAGCCGGTCGTGGAGATGCATTTTCATGGAAATTTACAAGGGGCGATCAAACCCCGATCGCAGAATTAAAAATAATACCGGCAATAAGCTAGGCAGGACCCTGCTTGTTGCGGGAGGAGTGACCGGAGTCCTCGCCCTCCTCGCCTTCATCGGCTATTTTTTCTATCTTCTCGGCACCCTGCCGAAGGTGGACCGGCTGGCCGATTACAGGCCGCCGATCGTTTCCCAGGTTTTCGGCGAAGACGGTAACCTGGTCGGCGAGTTTTATCTGGAGCGCCGCACCGTCGTCCCGGTGGACAAAGTGCCGAAGAAGCTGATCGAGGCCTTCGTTGCTGCCGAGGACTCGAACTTCTACCAGCACAAGGGGATCGACTATCTGGGAATCATCAGGGCCGCGTTTAAAAACCTCATCTCCATGCGCAAGAAGGAAGGGGCCTCCACCATCACCCAGCAGGTGGCAAAATCCATGCTCCTTACCCCGGAAAAGAAATTTTCCCGCAAACTGAAGGAAGCCATTCTCGCCAAACGGATGGAGGAACGGCTGTCGAAGGATGAAATCCTCTACATCTACCTCAACCAGATCTATCTAGGCGCCGGGTCTTACGGCGTCCAGCTCGCTGCCGAGACCTATTTCGCCAAGAATGTGGAAAGCCTGAATCTTGCGGAAATGGCCATGCTTGCCGGGCTTCCCAAGGCGCCGAACACCTATTCGCCGATCAAGCACCTGGAAAAGGCCAAAGAACGGCAGAGTTACGTGTTGGAGAGGATGGTCAAGGAAGGGTATATCACCCAGGCCGAGGCGGACCACGCCAAAAACACGCCGATCGTCGTCCGTTCCCTGAAAAAGGTCAACAGCGAACAGTCTGCCTATTTCCTCGAACAGGTACGCATCCAGCTGGAGGAAAAATACGGAGAGGACCGCCTCTACAAGGAAGGGCTGAGGATCTACACCACCATGAACGCCGAGATGCAGAAGGCTGCCTATGAAGGGGTTGTCAACGGCCTCAAGGCCTTGGACAAGCGGCAGGGGTTCCGTGGCCCCGTCAAGTATCTGGCAGAGAGCGAGGTGGGTGAATTCTGCAAACATGTTGAGGACAGCATCGATTCGGCGGCCCTGAAGCAGGGCGCAACGTTCCAGGGGGTGGTGACGGCGGTAAATTCTGCCAAAGGTGACGTGACGGTTAGAGTCGGCGACAGAACCGGGATTCTAAACCGGAAAAACATGGCCTGGGCGGGAAAAGTAACCCTGCTGGACACATACGGAAAACCAGAGGGAGCCAAAGGTAAGGCCCTGCCGTTGGGAAGCGTGATCGAGGTTTCGGTGGTCACTCCTGACGTGAACAAGTCCGGCGCGCTCTTTGCCCTTGACCAGGAACCGGAAGCCCAGGCGGCCCTGTTTGCCATGGACCCTAAAACCGGCGGAGTACGCGCAATGGTAGGTGGTTACGATTTCAAGAAAAGCCAGTTCAACCGTGCCATGCAGGCCAAGCGTAACCCCGGTTCAGCGTTCAAACCGATTATTTATGCGGCGGCCGTAGACAAAGGGATGACACCGGCTACCATAATCGACGATGCGCCGGTGGAGTACGACAGCGGAAGGGAAAAGTCCTGGAAGCCGAAAAACTACGACAACATCTACCGCGGCGCAGTTACCATGCGCGAAGCCCTGACCAACTCCATAAACGTGGTCAGCATCAAGATCCTTGAAAGCACCGGAGTGAACACCGCCATTGAATATGCCAAGAAACTTGGGATAACCTCTCCCCTTGCCAACAACCTGACCCTGGCCCTCGGCTCCTCCAGCCTCACCCCCATGGAACTGACCAGCGCCTATGCGGTATTTGCCTCCGGCGGCTACAAGGTCACGCCTTATTTCATAACCAAGGTGGTCGACAGTAAAGGAAAGGTTCTGGAAGAGATCGCTCCCCCCGCGCTGCCGGTCTTCTCTGCGGCGACCTCGGCGGTGACATTGTCCATGGACGAAGAAAGGAATGCTCCGGCTGCCGGCACCACTCTGACGGCTGTACCGGCCATCTCGCCCGAGACCTCCTATATCATGACCAACCTGATGGAAAGCGTCGTATCGAGCGGTACCGGGCAGCGGGCCAGGGCTTTGGGCCGTCCCGTGGCAGGAAAAACCGGCACTACCAACGATATGAAGGACGCCTGGTTTATCGGCTACGTGCCGCAACTGGTTGCGGGCGTATGGGTCGGTTATGACCAGGAACGCTCGCTTGGAGCCGGCGGTTCGGGCGGGCAAGCCGCAGCCCCGATCTGGACCGAATTCATGCAGCGCTCCCTGGGGGGCATGCCGGTTCAGAATTTCCCCGTGCCGGCCAACGTGACCTTTGCCCTTATTAATCCGCGAACCGGCCGCTTGGCAAAGGAGGGGAGCGAAGGAAGCGTGACCGAATGTTTCATAACCGGTACTGAACCGACGACCTATGACGGAGATGCCGTCAAAACCGGCAGCGACGAGTAATATTAGCCCCGCTTAACCGCGCAACATATTGATATTTCTAGATTTTTGCGAAGCCCCATAAACCGTGCGTCCGCAAAAAGCGGTAGGTGTAATCCTTTGCTGGACCTTGTAATAGGGAGACCAATCGGGCTAAATCTGCTCCCAGCTGTAAAAAAAAAGTTTTTTTTCAAATAAACCCTTGCAAACTGCAAATTTATGACTATAGTATTTGCAATTATCACTCTAAAGGAGGGTTTATCATGACTAAAGCAGAACTCGTAGAAGCAGTTGCAAAATCCGCCAGTCTGACCAAAGGCGCAGCGGAAAAAGCTGTAGGCGCTTTCATTTCGACTGTGAGCGGCGCACTGAAAAAAGGCGACAGGGTTACCTTGGTCGGCTTCGGCAGCTTTGAAGTTGCCAGCAGAAAAGCCCGTACCGGCAGAAATCCCCAGACCGGAAAAGAAATCAAAATAGCTGCTGCCAAGGTTCCCAAGTTCCGTCCTGGCAAAGCTCTTAAGGATGCCGTAGCCTCCAAGAAGAAGTAATCCCGGATTGTGATAGATTCACCTTTCCTATAATGCTTGTCTGGTGTTTGTACTTTTTCAGCTAAACCACACAAGAACCCCGCCCCTGCGGGGTTTTTTTATTTCTGCACCACTACCCGCCCCCTCCGGTTGACGGCGTCTGCGACTGGAGACATAGGAGAATTAAAGCTCCAGAGATGTTGTTTTAGCAACGCTTTGTGTTATTATGTCTCCATTGATGAATAGCAGTTTTTCTATCTCCACCGCCACATCAAGGAGTTCCTTCATGTCGAAATCCCTCGTTATCGTGATTATCTCCTCTCTCTTCTTAAATTACGGCTGCACCATGTTTAGCGCGTGGAAAACCATTCCGCCACCGGGAGGATGTGACCAGTGCCATACCGTTTCCATCAGCAACAACTGGCAGGTGGCCTACAAGGCTCCGGTTCTCAGCGATGAACGTAATCGCGAATACTTTCAGACCGAGGGGTATACCATGCCGAAAACCTCCAAACCATCATCTGTGCTTGATTTGCGCAAGGTGGAAGAGCTCAGGTGCTTTGAGTGCCACAAATCACCCAACATGGCCCACAAAGAGAGAATGGGACGTTTCCACCATTAATTTATGAATAGACCATTGCGCAAAACAAAGATTATCGCCACTCTCGGGCCGGCCAGCGGATCGCCGGAAATGGTCGGGCGACTCATGGATAGCGGGGTGGACGTTTTTCGCCTCAATTTTTCCCACGGCTCCCACGAAGAAAAAACCCGCCTTATCGAAACGATCCGCGCCCTGTCTGAACAGAAGGAAAAGACCATCGGCATTCTCGCAGATCTGCAAGGGCCGAAAATCAGGACCGGTCGGATGACGGAGGGAGCGATCCCGCTCGTTAGGGGTGAACTGCTCGACATAACCACTGACGACATTCTCGGCCGCCCCGGCCTGATATCCACCATCTACCAGGCATTGCCCAAGGACGTGAAACAGGGATCGAGGATTCTGCTCGATGACGGCATGATCGAGTTGAAGGTCCTTTCAGTCTCCGGCAACACGGTTCACTGCACGGTTGTCGAAGGTGGCGTGCTGAAGGATCTTAAAGGGATGAATCTTCCCGGTGTCGACGTTTCCGCCCCTTCCCTGTCGGAAAAGGATAAGGCAGACCTGGATTTTTGCCTCGGGATGGGGGTGGATTATATCGCCCTTTCCTTTGTGCGCAGAGCTTCTGACGTGGAAAGCCTTAAGGAGATCATCTACAAGCGGGGGGAGAACATCCCGGTAATTGCCAAGATTGAAAAGCCTGAAGCGCTGCGCAATTTTAAAAGTATTCTTGCAGCCGCCGATGCTGTAATGGTGGCAAGAGGGGATCTGGGAGTCGAATTGAGCGCCGAGCGGGTTCCACTTGTGCAGAAAAAAATCATCCGGGCATGCAATGAAGCCGGCAAACCGGTCATCACCGCCACGCAGATGCTGGAATCGATGATTCTCCACGCCAGGCCGACCAGGGCGGAAACTTCCGACGTTGCCAACGCCATTCTCGATGGTACGGACGCCGTCATGCTTTCCGGAGAAACCGCTTCCGGCGGTTATCCGGTTGAAGCGGTGCGGACCATGGCCAAGATTGCGTTGGACATTGAGCGTTCGGAACTATGGCGACTACCGCCGATCAGATCACTGCACAGCAACAATATCCCCGAGGCTGTGGCGGAAGCCGCATGTCACGCGGCGTCCACCCTCAAGGCAAAAGCCCTGGTGGTATTCACCCAATCGGGCGGCACGGCTGCCCTGATCTCCAAGTTCCGGCCACAACTACCCATCATCGCTTTTACTCCATTTCCAGACATTCAGCGCCGTCTTTCTCTCTTTTGGGGGGTAAACAGCTGTCCGATCGGCTCCATGGGGGGAACGAACCAGCAGATCAAAGTTGGAGAAATGGCGCTCCTTGCCGCCGGCTTCAAAAAAGGGGATGTGATCGTCATCACCATGGGGGTGCCGATCGAAGCCAAGGGATCTACCAACCTGATGAAGATCCATATACTGGGAACGGAAGGATTTTATCCGCTTTTCTGAAAGGAGGCGCCATGAGAAAGCTGTTTGATGAGACAAAAATCAATCATCTGCTGCTGCCGAACCGCTTGGTACGCTCCGCCACCTGGGAAGGGATGTGCGAAGCAGATGGTCGCCCGACCAAAAAACTGGCCGCCTGTTACGCCAACCTGGCCAGAGGCGGAGTCGGCCTGATCATCACCGGCTACGCCTTCATCCGTCCCGACGGAAGACAGCTTCCCGGCCAGATGGGTATCCATACCGACAGCTTTGCTGCAGAGATGCGTGCACTAACCGAAACGGTCCACCGGGAAGGGGGAAAGGTCTGCCTCCAGCTCGTACACGTGGGAGGCCAGACCAGCTCCAAGACCATCGGCCGCCAACCGGTAGCCCCCTCCGCAATCAAGGTCGAACAGTTTCCCGAAGAAGCGGCGGAACTGTCGGTTAAAGAGATAGGGGAGATTGCGGCCCAGTTCGGCGAGGGGGCACGCAGAGCCAAGGAGTACGGCTTCAACGCCGTCCAGCTCCATGCATCCCATGGTTACCTCATCAACCAGTTTCTCTCACCGCTGACCAACCGGAGGAGTGACGCATACGGCGGGAGCATCGAAAACCGTTGCCGCTTCCTCCTCGAAGCCTACTGGCGCGTGCGGAAAGCCGTGGGTAGCGAATTCCCCGTGCTCGTGAAACTGAACGGCGACGACAACCTGGCCGGCGGACTGAGTCTGGATGACGCGATAACGGCCGCCCGTGCCCTAGACGAGGAGGGAATCGATGCAATCGAGGTGAGCGGCGGCACCCCTGCCTCCGGCGACCGGACACCCGTTCGGCAGGGGATCGACAGCCGTGAGCAGGAAGCGTATAACCTCCCCCTTGCCTATCGGATCAAGCAGGCGGTATCCTGTCCGGTTATGGTGGTCGGCGGACTTCGCTCGTTTGAAATTGTCGAGGGCATCATTCGCCGGGAAGAGGCGGATTATGTGGCCATGGCACGGCCATTCATCCGTGAGCCCGCGCTGGCAAAGCGATGGGCAGGCGGAGACGAGTCCCATGCCCGTTGCATCTCCTGCAACGGTTGCTTTAAACCGGGGCTTAAGAGTGGTGGAATTTACTGCGTGGTGGACAGGATCGAGCAGGAAAGCAAAAGAGTCTCGCTGTAAGGGGCCATGCCGTCTTATTAATGTAATGTGATCAGCCTATGTGAGGGTTGCTGCAATGTCGAATATCATCCTGCTGGCAGTCTGCTTTGGCGCAGGGATCTTTCTCCAAAGGACCGGTCGCTTTCCGGTCGCCACCCCGGCGGCACTGAACGGCTTCATCATCCACATATCACTGCCGGCTCTGACGCTTCTCCACATTCACCGACTTCACTTGGACAGCACGATCATCTTTACCGCCGCCATGGCCTGGTGCCTGTTCGGCGCCGGATTCCTGTTGTTTCGTGTTGTCGGGAGGCTGGCAGGCCTGACATCCGGCACCACTGGCGCTCTCATGCTCGTCGGCGGGCTGGGTAATACCTCCTTCGTCGGGCTGCCGATGATCGAAGCCTACTACGGCAAGGAATTTCTCGGCGTGGGAATCATCGCCGACCAGCTCGGATCCTTCCTCGTTCTATCCACCCTCGGAATAGCCATTGCGACGATTTACTCTTCCGGCGACGTGTCGCCACGCCAGATGGTGCGGAAGGTCCTCCTTTTCCCGCCATTCCAGGCCCTGGTGATCGCCTTTCTTCTCATCCCGGTCCCCTTCCCGGACTGGCTGGCCATAATCCTGCAAAAACTCGGCGACACCCTGACCCCGCTGGCACTGGCCTCGGTCGGCTTCCAGCTCCGACTGGGCCACATCCGGGGCGAGTTGAAGCCGCTTGGCCTCGGGCTCCTTTATAAGCTGGTTATCGGCCCGGCCCTCCTCACCCTCCTCTTTGCCGGCATCATGGGGGGAAGCGGCAAAGTCATGCAGGTTACCCTTTTCGAAGCGGCCATGGCACCCATGATCACCGCCGGTATCATCGCGGTCGACCACGATCTCAATCCGCCGCTGGTAACCCTCATGATCGGCATCGGCATCCCTCTTTCGTTTCTTACCCTGCCGGCATGGTGGTGGCTTTTACAAGGGGTGTAAAAAAAAAGCCCTCGTCATTGAAGGGCTTTTTTCGTATCAGCTATGTTCCCTGGTGGCGTGGAACTGTATTTCCCGCCAGTTTTCCATGGTGTTGTCAAGCCGCCACTGGCTCGCAGCAAGGTAAGCAAGATTTCCCTCGCCGTCCCGATAGAGGTGCATCGCTTCCTTCTTCTCAAACTCTTCCAGTTTTTTCTTCTCACCGGTTACCCAGCGGGCGGTAACGTAGGAAACCGGCTCATAGGCTGCCTTGACCTTGTACTCATGCTCCAGCCGGTGCATGACCACGTCGAATTGGAGAAGACCGACGGCGCCGACGATCCAGTCGCTCCCCATCAGGGGGCGGAAGACCTGGGTCGTCCCCTCTTCGGCAAGCTGGACGAGCCCTTTCTCCAGGGCTTTGGATTTCATCGGATCAAGAAGGCGCACCTTGCGGAAATGCTCCGGCGCAAAGTTGGGGATACCGGTATATTTGAGCTCTTCCCCCTGGGTAAAGGTGTCGCCGATCTTGATGGTGCCGTGGTTATGGATGCCGATGATGTCGCCGGGGTAGGCCTCGTCCACGTTGGTGCGATCCTGTGCCATGAAGATGGTGGCGTTGGCGATCTGCACCTCGCGGCCGAGACGGATGTGCCGCACCTTCATGCCGCGGATAAACTTCCCTGAACAGATGCGGAAGAAGGCGATGCGGTCCCGGTGAGCCGGGTCCATGTTGGCCTGAATTTTAAAGGTGAAGCCGGTGAACGGCTCCTCGTAAGGGGAAACGGCACGGCTCTCGGTCTCTCGCGGCAAAGGCGCCGGGGCATGTTCAACGAAGGTGTCAAGGAGCTGCTGGATGCCGAAGGTGTTGATGGCACTGCCGAAAAAGACCGGCGTCTGCAGACCGGCGAGATATGCCTCCTGCTCAAAGGGGTGTGCTGCACCTTCAAGGAGTTCCACGTCATTTCGGAGTTCCTCGACCTGGGAACCCAGCAACTCGTCGAGGAGTGGGTCCTCCAGCCCCTTGACGGTTATGGTCTGACCGGTACCCTTATCGGCCTCCGGATCGAAGAAGGTCAGCTCTTTGCTGTAAAGGTGATAGGTGCCGCGGAACCGTTTGCCCATCCCGACCGGCCAGGTCATGGGAGCGCACTGGATATTCAGGGTGCTCTCGATGTCGTCGAGGAGGTCAAGGGGCTCGCGCCCTTCACGGTCCAGTTTGTTGATAAAAGTCATGATCGGGGTATGGCGCAGGCGACAGACTTCGAGAAGCTTCTTGGTCTGGCTCTCCACCCCTTTGACCGAATCGATCACCATGAGGACCGAGTCGACGGCGGTGAGGGTACGGTAGGTATCCTCGGAAAAATCGTTGTGGCCCGGCGTGTCGAGGAGGTTGATCTCGAAATCCCTGTAGGTGAACTTCATAACCGAGGAGGTAACGGAGATGCCGCGCTGCTTTTCCATCTCCATCCAGTCGGAGGTGGCATGGCGGGCAGCCTTGCGGGCCCGGACCTCACCGGCCTGCTGGATGGCGCCGCCAAAGAGGAGAAGCTTTTCCGTAATGGTTGTCTTCCCTGCATCAGGGTGACTGATGATGGCGAAAGTACGCCTGCGGCTTATTTCTTTCTCATTATGCTTTTTCATGGGAACTACTCCTCGATTCTCATCCGCCGAAACAAAAAGCCGGCAAGTGATTAACGGATAACTATGCTTTTGCCAATGGCCGGGTCTAGGAGTCTGTCGGACTTAGGGAATCGTAGCGAGAGAATGGCAATCGAGGACAGATTTTCGGAAATTTGAGAGCGAATAGTGGACCTATTTGTCGAAAATTTCCGGAAATATGGACCGATTTTCCGTTCTCGCAGTAGATTCATTCCTAAGTCCGATAGGCTCCTATAGACACAAGAAAGGCGAAGAGGTTATCTTCGCCTTTCGAAGTACCGTTAAATAATGCCATGTTGACAGCAAAAGGGCAATAAAAAACTACCCTTTTTCACCAGCAGAAAGCTCTTCCTTTTATTGCCGCCAAAATGGTAAATTTACATCATGAGTAAAGCAATCGGAACATTGAGATACCATGTTGATTGACACCCACTGCCATCTGGCGGCCCCCTCCCTTGCCTCCAGACTGCCTGAGGTTATAGATGCCGGCAAGATGGCCGGCGTGGAAAAGTTCATCGTTCCCGGGGTCGGCCCGGAAGACTGGGAGCTAATCAACGAGCTGCAAATGAACTGGCAGGAGATCTATCCAGCCTTTGGCCTGCATCCCATGCGAGCCGATCTTATTTGCAGCGAAGTTCTGGTACGGCTGGAATTCCTCTCCCGGTCTGCAGTGGCAATCGGTGAAATCGGCCTTGACTACACGTTAACCGACGTTCCAAGGCAAATACAAATATCCGCATTTCGCAGCCAGCTTGCACTGGCGTTAAAGTACAATTTGCCGATACTCATCCACTGCCGCAAAGCTTTCCAGGATCTGCTCACCATCCTCAAGGATGTAGATATACGGAAGGTCGGCGGAGTAATGCACGCCTTTTCCGGCAGCCCGGAAACTGCACAGGAATGCATAAAGCTGGGGCTTTACATTTCTGTAGCCGGAACCGTGACCTATTCCAATGCAGTAAGACCTCTGGAAGTGGTGAAAAGAATCCCTCTCCAGCGCCTGCTCCTGGAAACGGACGCACCGGACTTGACACCTGAACCGTATCGGGGTCAAGCCAACGAACCGGCATTTATTGTTGAAACTGCGCGGAAGGTGGCCCAGATCAAAGGGGTCACAGTAGAAGAAGTCGCGACTGCGACTACTTTGAATGCAAATAAATTGTTTCGTTTGATCTAAGTGGCAAATCGTCTGCTTGCCAAGAGCGCCGGGGATAATCAGAGTCCCCTTGCAAATACAACTCAGAGGTTAATTAATGTCCAATCTGCACCGTTTTTCCCGCACTGAATTACTCATCGGCCCTCAAGGTCTGGATAAGCTGAAAAACTCGACCGTGGCAGTCTTTGGCCTGGGCGGCGTCGGCAGTTTTGCCGCCGAGGCTCTCTGCCGAGCCGGAATCGGTCGGCTGGTGATCGTCGACTTCGACGACATCTGCCTGACCAACGTCAACCGCCAGCTCCACGCACTGGACGGCACAGTCGGTAAAGCCAAGGCCCTGGTAATGGCCGAACGGCTGAGGCTGATCAACCCGCAGGCCGACATCGTCCCCTACAAGGACTTCTACGCCGCCGACAACAGCGATTTCTTCTTGTCTCACGGTTACGACTACGTGGTGGACGCCATTGACCATATCACCAGCAAACTCCACCTGATCCGAAGCTGCAAGGAAAAAGAGATCCCTATTATTTCCAGCATGGGAGCAGCGGCCAAGCTCGACCCGACACTGATAAAGGTAGCTGACATCGCCGAAACCCAGAAATGCCGCATGGCCCGTTCCGTGCGCAAGCTATTAAAAAAACAGGGAATATCCTGCGGGGTCAAGGTGGTGTTTTCCACCGAGGAGTACCGTCAGCAGGATGTAAAAGACGGCGGCTGCAAGGGGAATTGCATCTGCCCAAACAAGGACGACCAGCGATTCTCCTGCGAGCACCGACGGGTTATTCTCGGCAGCATTTCCTTCATACCGTCGATTTTCGGACTTACCATGGCCGGGGTGGTGGTAAACGACCTCCTGTCAGCGCATTAATAATTACCACCCTGGTTGACCGGACATTTTTTGTCGATATACTCTTTACAAAAATACACTCTCTATCTGATGCAGAACTGGAGGCGCGTATGGGAAAAGAGTATACGGTACAGGAAGCACTGAAGCTGGCCATTCAGGCTGAGAAAGACAGTATGGACTTTTATCGGCGGGCTGCATCGGTTACCAGGAATGAGCGGGCAAAAAAGGTTTTCGAGTTGCTGGCCAATGAAGAAGTGGGACACCTTAAATCCTTTTTTGATCACTACAAGGGAGGAAATTTCGGAGATCTCATGTCGTTCATTGAGTCGCCGCCCAACAAGAAGAATGCCACCTACCTGGCCCTGGAGAAAGCCATCGACGAGGAAACCCACGAGCAACTGGCTTTGGAGATCGCCCTCAAGGAAGAAAAATCCTGCATTGACCAGTACACCATTATTGGTAAGGACATCATTGACCCGCTGGTCAGAGGGATTTTTGAACGTGTGGTAAAAGAGACACAAAACCACTATGACATGATAGAAGACGAGTACATGCATATCATGACCATGGTCGACAAATCAGATCAAGACATTTATGTGAGGGAATGATGCGGCTTCATACATTTATTATGATGTTTCTGGTAGTATCTCTTTCCCCTATTTCTCTACTTGCTGCCGCCCGGGAAGATGTGAGAGGAATAAGTTTACGCCAACAAGGGAACAAGATGATTGACGAGAAATGTCTGGCTTGTCATAATCGGCAGAAAATAGAAGCCGCCCTGAAAGAGCGGAAAAATATGGAAAAGATCACGCAACGAATGGAGAAGAAGGGTGTCGTGCTAAGCGACAGGGACCGTCAGGTGCTCGGTCATTTCTGGCAGCAAAATCCTCTGAAGAAGATTAAATAGTGTCTCATCCGGAAACTCCGGATGAGACACTATTGGTTTCCAATGTGGAAACGAGGGATTTTTAGTCCTGGCAAGGAAATCGAGGGGTTGCGCGGAGGCGTACATCGGTACGCCGCACAAGCAAGCCTGAAGATTGACACCGCCAGGGCGGAAAAGAACCGTTTCCGGATGGAAACTAAATAATAGCTTTCCCTTGAATACCAAAGAGCGACCGGACATTATATGCCCGGTCGCTCTTTTTTGTAACGATTAGTTATGTGTATATTCAGCCGGCATACTGGGTATAATACCCTTTAACCTTGACCAGGTAATCCCTGGTTTCACGGGGAAGCGATGTCCCCTTTCTGTCAACATTGCCCGGCCCCCAGTTATAGGCAGCCAGAGCAGACTCCACATTCCCGCCATAACGGTTCAGCATATCCTTTAAAAACCGCGTTCCTGCCATAACATTCTGTTCGGGATCAAAAGAGTCGCTGACACCCAAGTCTTTGGCAGTCGCCGGCATAAGCTGCATAAGCCCTTGCGCGCCTGCATGTGAAACCGCATGGGAATTAAAATTGCTTTCTGCTTTTATGACGGCCTTGATAAGGCCCGCATCAACGCCATAGCGGTTAGAAGCTTTACTGATGATGGCATCCAGTGAGGCACGGTCTGCGTTTTGCGTCCTGTTTTCGGACTTGCTGCCGTCATCCTCCGGCAAAGTAGCTGAGACAGCGGCGCCATTCCGCTCCTGTTCCAAAAAACTCGACAACGCCTTATTTATGGATTGGCTACTGGGGGGAGGATCGTTATTCGAGGTGTCGTCTCCCAGAGAAACTGCACTCCTTAACATCCGCAGATGAAGAATTTCCGCCGCCGTTGCCACTGTAACCGGTGGATTTCCGCTGCCGCTTTTCATATTGCCTGCGGCTGAAAGGGCCTCTTCAAACAGCGCCCCGCTGCTGTTTCCAGCCGCTTCAATCTGAGCCTTCAGCCGGCTGACATCATTCTGCACCCTTGTTTCTACTTGGTTTATCACCATTTTGTTTCCTATGAACCGGATAACGATACATCATTGAACACAAGCTTCTTTTTTTTCAGCTTTTCGATAAGTGTGGTGCGTTTAAGGTTAAGGAGAGTTGCTGCCTCTTTCTTATTTCCCCCCGTCTTTTCCAGTGCCTGCAAAATCAGCTGATTTTCAAAATCTTCCACAGCACTATTGAGACAGAAGCCGGTATCCGGGAGAGTCAGACGTTCTGACTTCGGTGCAGATTTTATGCCACGATATTTTTCAGGAAGATCTTGAAACGTTATTGTGCCGCTCCCCTTGAGGATTACCAGTCGTTCAACAAGATTTTCCAGTTCACGAACGTTTCCGGGCCAATCAAAATTGCACAATATGTCCATCGTGTTTTTGTCAAAAGATTGAACCTTGCGTTGCTTGTTCCTGTTGAATTTCTCCAGGAAATTGTTGAGGAGCAAGGGAATATCGGTCTTTCGCTCCCTGAGGGGCGGTAGGGTTATGGGAATCACCGATAGCCGATAATAAAGGTCTTCCCTGAATATCTTGGAAGCGACCAGATGCTCCAGATTTTGATTAGTAGCGGCAATTATCCGTACATCCACTTTTTTTGTCCTGGCTGCCCCAACCGGTTCCAACTCCTTGTTCTGCAACACTCTCAAAAGTTTGACTTGCAAATTCGGTTTCATGTCACCGATTTCATCGAGGAAAAGGGTTCCCCTGTCGGCCATTTCAAATCGGCCGATACGTGTCGCCACCGCACCGGTAAACGAGCCCTTTACATGACCAAAAAGTTCGCTTTCCAGCAAATCGTCCGGTATTGCCGCACAATTCACCGGCACGAAATTTTTCGTAGCGCGATTACTAAGGTCATGTATGGCTCTCGCTACCAGTTCCTTGCCGGTACCCGACTCACCCTGAATGAGAACCGTTGAGTCGGAGCCTGCCACCTTTTCTATCATCTCGAAGAGAGAAAGCATCCTGTCGCTTTCTCCGATGATGTTGTTCAAGAGGGAACGGTTCTTAATGCAGGGCTTGGATTTGAAGCTCTGACGCTGGAGGGCCTGGTGCTCCAAACCGCGTTTGACATGTGTTTCAAGTTCTTCCAGATTAAACGGCTTTTCCAGATAAAAGAAAGCACCCGCCTTAAGCAGGTTAGCCGTCATTTCAAAGTTGGCAAAAGCACTGTAGGCAATGGTTACAATTTCCGGGCGCATGGCTTTCAATTTCTTAATAAACTCAAGACCATTGACCCGTGGCATCATGATATCCGTTATAACCATATGCACGTCGTTCAGTTCAATTTTTTCCAGAGCATCCTGGCCATCTGAGGCCTGAAAAACCTGGTACCCCTTGTAGCTTAAAAAAGCCGCGACAAAATCCCTGGTTTTTTTATCATCATCCGCTATCAGTATCCTGGCGCTGTCCATTAATTCCTCAACTTTATAAGTGAAGTAGCGATGAGCCGATAAAACATGAAATTTGACGACAGTATAGTCATAAAAACCGACAAAGTCAATAAAATGACTTGTATATTACTTGTATACGTTTTTCCTGATATTTTTTCTTCGGCATTATTTAGCGCGCCTTTTCAGCCGGTTACATTGACGCTTCAAATATTTTAATCCTCGAGAGATTATTGCTGCGCAAATGCTCTGAAAAAATGCCTAATATTTATCAACCTGAAACCGATTAGGTAAGAGAATGAATTGTTAAAGCAAACGAAACCCGATTATATGGTTGCTGTTGAAAAAGGAGGATCTTGGGATGGAAGCATTATTGCAGGTTAAAGGCGAAGATATGACCGGTGAACTGATTCAGCTGGTCAGTTTCAATCTGGACCATGAAGAGTACGGGATCAATGTATTGAAAGTCCGGGAAATTATTCGCATGTTAAACGTTACGCGCGTTCCCAACACCCCCTATTACGTTGAAGGAGTAATTAATTTAAGGGGCAAAGTGATTCCCATTATTTCCTTGCGCAAAAAGTTCAACCTGGCAGAAGCAGACCATGACAAACGTACCCGGATAATGGTCATGGAAGTAGGTGGTGAGTTAATGGGATTTATTGTCGACGAAGTGTCGGAAGTTCTGCGGATCTCGGAGAAGGAAATTCAACCCCCTCCCCCCGTCGTCTCCAGCAACATCGACCAGGAATGCATGTCAGGTGTGATTAACCAGGCTGATCGGCTGCTTGTCCTTCTGAATCTTGAAAAAATGTTCTCCCTCGATGAAAAAATGTTGTTCAGCAGCGTGACCATGTAACTTTACCTTTTTGCTCAACGGGAATATCCCCGTGAATTTTGTTCCGGAGTAGAATATGGCTATAGAATGTGAAGACCAGGAGCTTTTGGAAGGTTTTCTTACCGAAAGCACGGAATTGCTTGAAAAACTCGATGACGATCTGGTTACCCTGGAGAAGTCTCCCTCCGACGCGGACCTGTTAAACGGCATATTTCGCTCTATTCATACGGTTAAAGGCGCATCCAGTTTCCTTGGCTTTGATCTTCTGGTAAAGGTTACCCACAAAACCGAGGATGTCTTGAACCGGTTGCGCAAGGGCGAGTTGTTTGTAAACCCGGAAATAATGGATGTAATTCTTGAGGCCGTTGATCTCGTAAAGCTTTTGGTCAATGATATCAAGGGTGGGGAAATTCAAGAACGGGAAACCGATGCTACTATTGAAAAGCTCCTGCCATACCTTTCAGAAAATATCACTGCCCCAACGACCCTTTCTGGGGAATCTGTTAAAGCGGCATCCCCTCCCCCCGCCAAGAATGATGAAATAGCCAAGACTGCATCCAAGGAAGCAGCTTCATGCAATGAACCACAGCCTGAAGATCTTGCTGAGGAAACTTCCGCTGTTGCCCTGATTAAGGCTAAAGCCCCCATACCCCCAAAGGCAACTGCCGCCAAGGGGGATGAACTTGCCGACAACTCTACCGTCAGGGTTGACGTTAAACGACTCGACGACCTCATGAACCAGGTCGGTGAACTGGTCCTTGAGCGCAACAGGATGGTCCAGCTGCATAGTGATTTCCAGGACGGCCTCGACCCTGCCGGCTTCACAGATGAATTCGGCAAGCTCTCAAAACGCCTGAATTTTGTTACCTCTGAATTACAGATGCAAGTCCTTAAAATGAGGATGATTCCCGTAGAGAAGGTTTTTAAGAAATTCCCCCGCATTGTTCGTAACTTGGCCCGTGAGTTGGGTAAAGAGGTCGACTTGCAGATTTTCGGCGAAGAAACCGAGTTGGACCGCTCAGTGGTCGACGAAATCGGTGATCCTCTTATTCACTTGATTCGCAACGCATTGGACCATGGTCTGGAAATTCCCGAAGAGCGACTGGCCGCCGGCAAACCTAAAAAGGGAACGGTAATACTTTCCGCTACCCATGAAGGAAATCACATCGTCATTAGCATCAAAGATAACGGCCGGGGAATAAACCCCGACAAGGTGGCCGCAAAGGCAATCGAAAAAGGCTTAATAACCGAAGAGCAGCTTGCCGCTATGGGTGGGCGCGACATTCTTGATCTGATCTTTCTGCCCGGCTTTTCCACAAAAGAGAAAGCTACCGACCTGTCAGGCCGTGGCGTCGGCATGGATGTGGTGCGAACCAATATCAAAAAACTCAATGGGATTATTGAGATCAAAAATGAAATCGGTCAAGGGTCGGAATTTATACTCAAGCTCCCACTCACCCTGGCAATCATACAATCACTTCTGGTGGAAGTTGAGAGTGAAATTTACTCCATCCCCCTTTCAGCGGTCATTGAAACACTCAAGGTTGAAAAAAGCACGTTTCATCTCATCGGTGGACGAGAAGTTCTAAAGCTGAGGGAGTCGGTACTGCCATTGATTCGATTACAAAAACTCTTTGGCTGTGTAGACGAGTCACAGGGTAAGAACTCCTGTTATGTAGTGGTAGTCGGTGTTGCCGAGAAACGTGTAGGGCTGGTAGTCACAAGGCTCTTGGGTCAGCAGGAAGTAGCTATTAAATCTTTGGGAAAGTTTCTGGCCAACCTGCCCGGCATTGCCGGGTCTACTATCCTTGGTGACGGGCGAGTAGCGCTTATAGTTGATCCTCTTGCTTTTGTCGAAGGTGGAGAAAACTGAAGCGCCAGATGGTTCCAGCCCGAATAAATATAATGGGGAACGAAGTATGTCTTCAAAAACAGATGAGGTATGCCGTGAAAATCTCTGACAAAGATTTCGAGATTCTCAGGGACTATATATATAACCTGTGCGGCATTTATTTTCACACCAGCAAAAAGTATTTTCTGGAAAGCCGCCTGGCACGGCGCATGGAAGCGACCGGCAGCAAGAACCATGCGGAATACTATCAGCTGGTGAGAAACGGGGCAACCGGCGCCGTGGAACTGAGACGGCTGTTGGACGAGATCACCACGAACGAAACCTGTTTTTTTCGTAACGTGCCCCAGCTAACGGCCATGGAAAACAAGTTCATCCCGGATATTGTCGCCATCAAGTCAAAAATCGGCTTTCGCAAATTGAGGATTTGGAGTGCCGGATCGTCTTCAGGGGAAGAAGCCTATACCCTGGCCATGATCTTACTGGAAAAGCGGAATGCGCTCTTGAAGGACTGGATTATAGAAATCGTCGGTACAGACATCAATGAAACGGTGATCGCTCAGGCAAAGGAAGGCATATACAACACCTATTCGGTGAGAAACACCCCTGAGTTTTACCGCCGCAAGTATTTTAAGGAAGAGCCGGGAGAACGCTTTACCCTGGCACCTGAAATCAAGCGGATGGTCAGTTTTTCCCAGTTGAATTTGTACGATGAGAACAAGATGCTTTTTATGAAAAGCTTCGATTTCATCTTTTGCGCTAATGTACTCATATACTTCGATCTTGCCTCAAAATCCAAAGTTGTTCAGCATTTTTACAACAACTTGCAACCATACGGTTATTTCTTTGTCGGACAATCCGAATCATTGCACGGTGTAAGCGATAAATTCAAAACAATCCATTTTCCCGGCGGCTTTGCCTATAATAAGTAAGGAAAAGCAATATGAATGACAATTCGCTCATGCAAAATGCTCAATCCATGATCGACACCATTATTGAGCTCCCAACCATCCCTCATGTAGCTACCCGGGTAATTGACTTGTTGGACAAACCGGATGTGGAGTTGGATGAAGTGGCCGATATGATCCTGACTGACCAGGTACTGGCCGCCCGTGTCATCAAGATTGTCAACTCTCCCTTTTACAAGCCTGCCCATGAAATTAAATCCGTTAAGCGGGCACTTATCTATCTTGGCTTTCGTCACATAAGAGAACTGGCCTTCACCTGTTCCTTCGTCGATGTTTTCCAGGGCAAAGACGGTGCTTTTAATATCAGGACCTTCTGGGAACACTCTTTCGGTGTTGGTATTGTCGCAAAAATCATCGCCCAAAGATTTCGCTATCCAGACACGGAAAAAGCTTACCTGGTAGGTATAGTCCACGATATAGGCGAGGTTTTTTTAAGCTATTACATGCGAGACAAGTTTGAAAAACTTCTTGAAGCAATGAACGGCCAGGCGTACCGCATGGTTGAAGCAGAGCAGCAGTTTTTCGGTACCACCCATTGCGAGATCGGGCTTTGCATTAGCCGAAAATGGAATTTTCCCCCGGATTACTGCGAAGTGATTGCCTGCCACCACGCCCCCGAGACTGCTACAATTGACCCGACACTGGCAGCAATTGTTAACCTTGCCGATCTTTTCTGCTCTGTTCGACAGTTGGACTATGGCGGTCAGTCATGGGTATCATTCAAACTCGCAGAGGAAAAGTCCTGGGGAATTCTGAAAAACTTTGCCCCTCATCTCGCTGGATTTGATGTGGAACGTTTTTGTTATGAACTGGATGATCGCGTACCGGAAGTACAGGATCTGGTTAAATCAATTTTTCAAGGCATCGCCGCGGAGTAATCCTTATGCTTCCACCGCAACCCACCAAATTGAGAGTTTTGGTAGTTGATGACTCATGTTTCATGCGTATGGCCATCCGTGGCATTCTGGCAAAAGACCCGCAGATAGAGATTGTCGGTGTTGCTTCCGACGGTGTTGAAGGGGTTGAAAAAGCACTGGAACTCAAGCCTGACCTTATAACCATGGATGTGGAAATGCCGCGGATGGACGGCATCGCCGCGCTGAAACAGATAATGGCTAAGGCTCCGACGCGTGTGCTCATGGTATCAACCCTCACCTGCGAAGGTGCAAAAGCAACCTTTGAAGCGCTGGAAGCGGGCGCCATTGACTTTATCCCGAAAAACATCAGCGACTCTGTAGATGCACAAAAAACATTCCGGGCAGATCTGCTCTTTAAGGTCAAGGAAGCCGCCGGTTCCATCATTCAAACTGACCGATTCAGCTCCAAAAGAATATCGGTTGCGCCTCCAGCTCCTGTCCTGAAATCACGTTTTTCTCACCATAAAGTCAGCTGTGTCGGCATCGGTGCCTCCACCGGAGGTCCGGTTGCGCTTCAGGAAGTACTCTCGCGCATTCCCGTAAATTTCCCCTTCGGCATCATCGTTGCCATCCACATGCCCAAAGCGTTTACCGGTCCTTACGCCGAAAGGCTCAATGCCAAATGCTCGCTCGACATCCGCGAAGCGTCAGATGGCGATATGTTAAAGCCCGGACAGGTCCTCATTGCTCCCGGCGGCATGCATACGGCTCTGGTCCGTCACGGAACAGGTTTTTCCGTCAAAACAATGCCGACCAGTACCTATCCCCAGTACATTTATGTCCCTTCGGTAGACCTGATGATGCAATCGCTCGCAGATGCGAGCAACGGTTCGATGCTTGGAGTAATTCTTACCGGCATGGGAAGCGACGGCTTTAAGGGTATGCAGCATTTGAAAAGCAGGGGTGGGATCACATTGGTACAGAATGAGGCGAGCTCCACCATATACGGAATGCCACGGGCCTGTGTAGAAGGTGGGGTGGCGGATGAGGTTTTGCCGCTCGATCAGATCGGTTTTGAAATTGCGAGAATCGCCGGTTAATGGTCAGCGCTGAGCATCCAGGGCGATCCCATCCGGCAGCACCGCTATGCGGCAGCGTGAAAATCCCTCGCGTTTGAGGCGAAAGAGGAGAAACGGTGCAGCCGGCATGAGGCATCCCTTGAAAAACAGCGCCAGCTCATGTCGTTGATTAACTGCTGCATCGAGGTTTGCCAGGTACGATGGCACGTGTTCAGGTAGTACCTGCGTGTAACCTTCAGGGAAAAGTACCGCAGGTTTCACCACATTCCCTTTCGCAGCGTAGAGCCCCCCACGGAGCGGAAATAACGCCCGTATGATTGTTTGGAGTGTAATGCAAAAACGTTTCAATGCGTTCAATATCACTATTCTCAATATATTCCAGCCTGACCACGACGCAGCTTATGTAAGCCGTTGTTACTTTAGATTCAGCACCACGTTGCGGACTTTTCCGCTTTCTTTCTCCCGGTATTGGAGCCGCAATTCCTTGGCAGTCTGCGCTTCACCCGGAAAAAATACGAAACCGTTGGCAAGCGATTCCGGTGGGATCACTTTCCCTTCCAGTCCCTTGGCCCGTATGTCATCCGTTATCCGATATTCCCGTTCACTGGAGGTCCCCTCCTTCACACCGCCGATAACAGCCCCTCCTGCAGCCCCGACCGCTGCGCCCCGCAGTGTTGCCTCGCCGACGCTCCCCCCGGAGACAATCCCAAGCGCAGCCCCGAGGATGGTACCCGCTGCTGCACCGAGCACCGCTCCTGTTCCTGCGCCTTTGCCGAAGAACGCAGCCAGCTGAGTGGATTTTTCCAGACGATCGATAGCAGTATTGGTCGGAATAATGTTCCAGTAGCGGTTATCGTCATCAACCAGGAAGGTCTGGTTGTTGACGATTTCGAGATTTTTACCGCTTTTGTTCTCCAGCACTATTTGGACGGGCAAGAGTCCCGCCCCCTTGATGTCAAAACCAAATGCTTTTTCCGCCGCATCCGTGTCCGCATATGCCTCACCTCCCAAGCTGGCGCCGTCAACGACCTGTAAATTCGGGTAGGCCGCCGGCGGTCTGAACGAGGCGTATTGGGTCTTGTACGTGGTGCATCCCGATAGCATCAATATCGGCAGCACAATCATCGAACAAATTTTAATTTTCATATCATCCCCCCATGGCTTGTTGCTGTTATAATACTTTAGCACCTGCGTGCCATTGCGCAACATGTCCGTCATTTGAGAGATACGACAACGTTTCGATGAATTTTCTTGCGGAAATTTTCTCGGCTGGGGGAAATTCAAGGCTTCCGAATTTCCATTGTAGCCGACTTTTTACGGTTGACCCAAGTATTGATATACCTGGCGGCTCACAACAGCATAAACCTGAAATTTACGCCAATAAACCAAGGGTGCTCTTTTTTCAATCCGCCACCTTCTCCATTACCACAAGATAACGGGAATCTCCGCTCACCGGCAGTCTGAACTCGAGCAGTTCAGCAATGCGTGCCCCCAGGTCGTCCAACGCACCTTTTGCCGCTTCCGCCTCATCACGGCCGCCTCGTCCTTTCATTGCAATTAACCTTCCGTCAGACTTCAACAATGGCAACGTCATCGCGGCAAAGGTAGGAATGTCCGAAAACGCCCGGGAGACGATCCAGTCGAACTGTCCGGCATGGCTTTTCGCCAATTCCTCCCCACGGACGTGGACGGCTTCAAAATCGTGCAGGTGCAGAAGGCGCGCGACATGACGCTGAAAGATCACCTTTTTCTCTACCGCGTCAACCGACATCACGTGCAGATCATGCAAAACTATCTTAAGCGGAATAGCCGGAAAGCCTCCACCAGAACCGATATCAAGGAGCCGCCCTTTGTTCTTGACCACCTTTGCCAGGGTCAGCGAGTCAACAAAGTGCTTCAACGCGATCTCTTCATCCGTTTTGATGGCGGTGAGATTGATTTTTTTACTCCATTTCGTGAGCTCGCTCGCATAGGTATAAAAATTTCCCAGTTGTGCGCTGGTCAGATGCAGTCCAAGCTCTGTCGCCCCTGTGACAAGAAGTTTTTTTGCTGTTTCGTTCACCGTCCGTTCCTCGCCTTCAATGCAATTGACAGTATGGTAATGGCCGCGGGAGTTACACCCGGTATGCGCGATGCCTGACCAAGGGTATCGGGTCTGAATTGCTGCAGTTTTTCCCGGACTTCCGCGGATAAACCCGGTAGACCGGCATATTCCAAATCGCCCGGTATTTTGGCACTCTCCAGCTTGCGCGCGCGCTCGACCTGCTCTAACTGCCTGTCGATATACCCTTGATATTTTATTTGTATCTCTACTTGCTCCCGCACTGCTGCCGGTATTTCCATAATATGCTTATCGATACGCGCCAATTCCCGGCTATCGATATCGGGGCGCCTCAGGAGCTGTTCATATGTCATTGCATTCTGCATTCCGGTCAGCCCGAATTCTTCCATAAAGACATCGTCCGCCTCAGAAGGCAGCAGTTTTTCTTGCCGCAGACGCTGCAACTCCTCTTCAATCATGTTTTTCTTTGCATGAAATCGCCGATACTCTTCCTCCCGCACGAGGCCTATGGCATAACCCTTCTCGCACAGTCGCAGATCGGCATTGTCCTCGCGCAGCAGAAGCCGATACTCTGCCCTGGATGTGAACATTCGGTATGGTTCTTTACTCCCCAGCGTCACCAGATCATCAATCATCACGCCGATATAGGCATCATTGCGCCCCAGAATCAACGGCTCCTTGCCCTGCACCCGAAGGGCGGCGTTGATCCCGGCAATCAGCCCCTGTGCAGCCGCTTCTTCGTAGCCGGAAGTACCATTGATCTGTCCGGCATGGTAGAGATTGCCGACCACCTTTGTTTCCAGCGATGCATGAAGTTGGATCGGGTCCACGTAGTCGTACTCAATGGCGTAGGCGGGACGCATGATTTCGACCCGCTCCAATCCATAAATGGAGCGATAAAACGCCCATTGCACGTCAATCGGAAGCGATGTGGAGAGGCCACTCGGGTAGACTTCGACCGTATCCACCCCCTCCGGCTCAATGAATGTCTGATGACGGTCCTTCTCGGGAAAGCGGACGACCTTGTCCTCTATTGACGGGCAGTAACGAGGCCCCACCCCCTCTATGATGCCGGAATAGAGTGGTGAACGGTCCAGACCCGACCGGATGATGTCATGGCTTCGCTCGTTGGTATAGGCAATGTGGCAGGGTACCTGGGATTGGGTAATCTTATCGGTAGAGAACGAAAACGGAATCGGCGGATTATCTCCATACTGCGGCTCCAGCCTGCTGAAATCGATGGTGCGGCCATCAAGCCTTGCCGGCGTCCCGGTCTTGAGCCTTCCCACCTTAAAGCCACATTCCTCCAGGCTGACGGAAAGACCGACTGACGGCAGGTCCCCCGCCCTCCCCCCCGGATAATGGGTTAAACCGATATGGATCAGGCCGCGCATGAATGTTCCAGTGGTGAGGATAATGGTTTTCCCCAGGTAGCGCACCCCGGCCTTGGTATCGACACCGACTACATTCCCGTCTTCAACAAGAAGGCTGGTCACCTCGGCCTGCTTGAGATCAAGCTTATCCTGGTGCTCCAGTATCCGCTTCATCCGCAATCGATACTGCTGCTTGTCTGCTTGCGCACGTGAGGCGCGTACCGCCGGCCCCTTTTTGGTGTTGAGAATGCGAAACTGGATACCGGTGGCATCGATATTCTTCGCCATCTCTCCGCCCAGGGCATCGATTTCCTTGACCAGATGCCCCTTGGCCAGGCCACCTATTGCCGGATTACAAGACATCAAGGCAATGGCATCCAGATTGATGCTCAGCAACAGCGTGCAGCACC
The DNA here is from genome assembly GCF_000016745.1 of Geotalea uraniireducens Rf4. Classification (GTDB taxonomy): domain Bacteria; phylum Desulfobacterota; class Desulfuromonadia; order Geobacterales; family Geobacteraceae; genus Geotalea; species Geotalea uraniireducens. The sequence continues at coordinate 5,132,205 of NC_009483.1, forward strand.
CCATCCTGGCAGCGGCCAACGCTGCTTCACAACCAGCATGACCTCCCCCCACAACTACAACATCGTAACTCTTATCGTATGCTATCAACTACCGACTCCACACATGTTTAGTTAATTTTCGGTTTCACAATTTTGCTTCAAGAATACTGTATCCCAGCTGTAGCGCTTCTATTTGCAAGGCTTTACCGTCATTGTTTCACGTGAAACATTTTCTATTTACCAATGCAAAAGCGTTGGAAAATAAGATCAAGCACGTCATCCGCGGTTGTTTCACCGGTAACTTCTCCGATTGCGGAAAGTGCATCACGAAGATCGATGGCCAATAAATCCAGTTCCATGCCGGCAACCAAGTTGCCTCTAAAACGAAGCAAAGCATCCCTGCTCTTTTGGAGCGCGTCGCGATGTCTTGCTTGAGAAACGGCAACATATTCGCGGCTGTCAACTGCATGATTATGAATGAACGCCTCAAAAATGGCATCCTGGAGAGCGTCGATACCATCACCCGTCAAAGTGGAAACGGCAATGATCGGAACATCGGGTAACTGTGGCATATCAAAAGATCGGCAGATATCCGATTTATTCATCACAACGATGAAATTACAGGGTGCCAAAACATCGAGAATCGCCTGATCTTCCGAGGAAAACGGTAGCGATGAATCAATAATAAAGAGCACCAGATCGGCCGAAGGTATCTTATCGAGGGAAAGCTTTATTCCCTCCCTCTCTACCCGGTCATCGGATTCACGAATGCCGGCAGTATCGAGTAGCTTAACGGGCAGTCCTTTGATCGTCACCACTTCTTCTATAAGATCGCGGGTCGTTCCGGGAACCGACGTGACAATTGCCCGTTTCTCCCGTAAAAGAGTATTTAACAGGCTCGATTTACCGACATTCGGTTTACCGGCAATAACCACAGACACACCGTCACGCAACACCTTGCCCTCGTTAAACCCGGCCAGCAAGGTTTCCAATTCAGTCAAAGAGCAATCCACATGAGCCCCAACCTGCTGAATGCCCAATACATCAATGTCTTCTTCGGGAAAGTCTATAAAAGCCTCGATTAAAGCAAGTGACGAAACTATCCCGTCTTTAACCCGGGCAATACGCTGAGAGAGCAATCCTTCTCGCTGATGCTGGGCAAGTGCAAGTGACTTTTCGGTCTTGCTGCGTATCACATCAATAATCGCCTCAGCCTGGACAAGATCAATGCGGCCGTTAAGAAAAGCTCGCTTGGTGAACTCGCCCGGCCCAGCCAGACGCGTCCCTTGTTGCAAAACAAGGTCGAGAATCCGCTGCACAACCAGATAACCACCATGACATTGTATTTCCAGGACATCTTCACGGGTATAGGAATGTGGTCCCTTCATGAAAACGACCATGACTTCATCAAGACAATCGGCACTGACCGGATCTATAATAGCACCATAATAAAAACGGTGGCTTTGTAAGCCACCGTCCCGGTTCCTCTTGAAAATTGCATCAGCTATAGACAGTACATGCCTACCGCTAACCCTGATAATGCCGACCCCACCTTCACCGGTGGGGGTACTTATGGCAGCAATCGTATCTTGAACATACATGGGTACTATCCCCGCAACAGCAGCTTATGACGGCAAAGACTTGTTGATGTAAGTCTGTTGCGCAATGGTAAGAATATTGTTTACCAGCCAGTAAAGCACAAGGCCGGATGGAAAATTCAAAAACATAAAGGTGAAAACCACGGGGAGTGCAAGCATCATTTTCGCCTGCACCGGATCCATGTTGCTCGGGGTCATTTTTTGTTGAACGAACATGGTAACGCCCATAATAACGGGTGTTACATAGTATGGGTCCTTTGCCGACAGATCCATAATCCAGAGCATGAAAGGAGCATGACGCAACTCGATGGAAAACATCAGCGCCTTATAGAGTGCAAAGAACACGGGAATCTGGACGATCATCGGCAGACACCCTCCCATGGGATTAACCTTATGCGTCTTGTAGAGATCCATGACGGCACGGTTCATGGCATCCCTGTCATTCTTGAACTTCTCCTTTAACTCCGCCATTTTTGGCTGAAGCTTTTGCATCTCCTTCATCGATTTGTAGCTCTTGTGGGTAAGGGGGAAAAACAAGAGCTTGAGGATAACGGTGATTATAATAATCGCAATGCCGTAGTTATGGGTATATGAATAAAAGAATTTGAGTGTACGGAGGAGCGGCTTGGCCAGAGCGGAAAACCAGCCAAAATCGATGGCCTCTTCAAGCCTGCTACCCTGCCCCTTCAGGATCTCCAGATCCTTGGGACCGTAAAATATTCTGTAATTAACTGCCGCACTCTGCCCGGGATTCAGGGCCAAAGGGGGTGAGGAAACGTCGTCTTGCAGATAATTGGTATTTACCTTGGCAAGACGAACAGCAGCAATACTGTTATTATCCGACAAGATCGCATTCATGAAATACTTGTCGGCAAAGGCGGTCCATAAAATGTTTTTATCGTACTGCTTTGGCCCTTTACTAAAATCTGCCACCTTTTCAGTATTGATCTTATCGTCTGCCAAGGTGACAGGTCCGTACACCTCAAATCTGCCGTCACCAGGCTTTGCCTCGATGCGGTTATTGCCTATCAGGTGCAAAGAACCGTCAAACTTGGTGGGACTGTTATTGAGCAGTTCCTGATGCAAATCGATACGATAATCATTACCAGTAAAGATATAGGATTTTTTAAAGACAATCCCTGTCGGAGAAGTAGATGTAAACTCCAGTGTGCCTTTTTCATTTCCGGCTAATTTGAGGCCATTGGAAATACTATTATATACAACCGTCGGCTCAATACCGAAACTCTTTCCTTCAGTAAGGAGCGAGAATTTTTCTGCCGCCTCTTCGTTGACGAGCACAACTTCACGACCACCGGGGCCGGAGGTTTCCTTGTAACGCTTCAGAACCAGTTTTTTAAGCCCTGCCCCCCTGGTGGAAAAAACAGCCGTAAATAAATCGGTTTCAACAACTAGGTCGCGGACAGATACGTTTCCCTGCTGCATTATTGCAGGAAGAACGGATGTGGAAGAAACAGCCTGGACAGGAGCCGTTTGCGACTGAGGAACAGGCCCGGGCTTAACCACATCTTTTTTCTGCGGCGGTGGGAAAATCATCGAGTAAGCATACAAAACCGCTATCGATAGAATAACGGCAATAACAACTCTCTTTTCCATAAATGCTCCTAATAAACCGGTTATTTTACAGGATCGTAGCCACCCGGATGAAAGGGGTGACATTTCATAATACGTCGCACGGAATACAGCAAGCCTTTAAGAAATCCGTACTTTTCAAGAGATTGTAAAGAATAATGGGAACAGGAGGGATAAAAACGGCAGGAAGACCCCTTGAAGGGGGAAATATATCTTTGATAAAAAAGAATGGAGCGAGTGGCTATTATATTCAACATGTTATTTATGCAGACGCTCCAGAACATTAGCCAATTCACGGGAAAGCCGCTGAAAATCAAGCTGCTCCGCCCCCTTCTTGGCTATGATATTATAATGCGCCATGACAAAACGTGACTTGTTTAATCTATAGAACTCTCGCACCAATCTTTTTACGCGGTTTCGTATAACAGAATTACCAACCTTACGGCTGACAGTTATGCCAATCTTTAGCGTACTATCTTCAGTATGTGTCCAGAGCAAAATGAAATGCGCAGTATGAATCCTTTGTCGTGCATTGGTGAATTGCACAAACTCCGATCGTTTCAACAACCTTTCATACTTTGGAAATGCAAATTGCTTCAAAAGCTATTATTTTGATGCTATCGAAACTGCAAGGTTCTTGCGGCCTTTAGCACGCCTTCTTTTAATAACGAGCCTTCCATTTTTTGTGGACATGCGGACCAAAAATCCGTGGGTTCTTTTTCTTGAAACATTGCTGGGCTGATATGTTCTTTTCATCTTCTATGGACTCCTTGATCAATTTTTGATGGTCCTGAAACTGTATTTAAATAAGCAGTAAAACTAAACATAAACCCAATGTTTTGTCAATGCTTTTTTTATCTCATTGAAAAAAATTACCTTGCAAATTAGCAGTAGCTTTGATAGTCTGCGTCGACCATCAAAATAAATCGTAAAATCTCGCCTAAACAGATTATAACCATATGAAATTACATAGTTTTATTTTATCAACAAGTG